>CAVXBV010000001.1:0-99643 GCA_963760125.1 uncultured Actinomycetota bacterium
AAGGCCCAGCTCGAGCGCGGGCAGCGGCTGGTCGAGCTGCTCAAGCAGGGCCAGTTCTCGCCGTACCCGGTGGAGCGGCAGGTCGTCTCGATCTGGGCCGGCACCAACGGCAAGCTGGACATCGTGCCGGTCGCCGAGGTGCGTCGCTTCGAGGCCGAGCTGCTCGAGTTCATCGGCCGCAGCCACGGCGGGATCTTCGACACCATCGTGCAGACCGGCAAGCTCGACGACGCCACCATCGAGCAGCTCGACAAGGCGGTCGACGAGTTCGCCAAGCAGTTCCAGACGCAGGACGGGCAGCCGCTGATCAACGAGGCCCCGGTCGACGCGATGGACAAGGACGCCCAGTCCCAGGAGAAGATCACGGCCTACAAGCCGGCTCCGGTCAAGCGCTAGCCATGGGTGCCCAGCTGACCGTCTACCGACGGCGCATCAAGTCGATGCAGTCGACGAAGAAGATCACCAAGGCGATGGAGCTCATCGCGGCCTCGCGCATCGCCAAGGCTCAGCAGGCCGTCAGCGCTGCCCGGCCGTACGAGCGCGAGATCACCCGCGTGCTCTCCGCGCTGGCCTCGCAGTCGTCGACGCTGGACCACCCGCTGGTGAACGAGAAGCCCAACCCCAGCAGGGCGGCCATCCTCGTGATCGCCAGCGACCGCGGTCTGGCCGGCGGCTACAGCTCCAACGCCATCAAGCAGGCCGAGGCGCTCGCGACCCTGATGCGCAGCGAGGGCAAGGAGCCGGTGAGCTACCTCATCGGGCGCAAGTCGGTGGCCTACTACAAGTTCCGTGGCCGCGACATCGAGGAGAGCTGGACCGGCTTCTCCGAGAAGCCGACGTACGCCGACGCCAAGGTCGTCGCCGACACCCTCATCGACGCGTTCGTGAAGCCGACCGAGGAGGGCGGGGTGGACGAGATCCACCTCGTCTTCACCGAGTACGTCTCGGCGCTCACGCAGGCCCCGGTCGCCGCGCGGGTTCTGCCCCTCGTGGTGGAGTACTCCGACGCCCCGGCGCCGGACGGCCCGCTGCCGCTCTACGAGTTCGAGCCCGCACCCGACGTGCTGCTCGACGCCCTCCTTCCGCGGTACGTCGAGACGCGCGTGTACGCCGCGCTGCTGGCGTCTGCCGCCTCGGAGTCCGCCTCCCGCCGGCGCGCCATGAAGGCCGCCACGGACAACGCGGAAGACCTCATCAAGTCGCTCACCCGAGCGGCGAACGCGGCCCGTCAGGCCGAGATCACCCAAGAGATCAGCGAGATCGTCGGCGGCGCAAGTGCGCTCGCCTCGGCAGGGAGTGAGTGACCGCATGACCACCACAGCAGAAGAGACCTACACGGCGCCGGTTCCCGGCGGCGTCGGTCGCGTCGCGCGCGTCATCGGCCCGGTCGTCGACGTGGAGTTCGCTCCCGACGAGATGCCCGGGATCTACAACGCGCTGCACGTCGACCGCACGATGGGTGGCGAGACCTTCACCCTGACGCTGGAGGTCGCGCAGCACATCGGCGACAACCTGGTGCGCGCCATCGCGATGCAGCCCACCGACGGCCTGGTCCGGGGCGCCCCCGTCCAGGACACCGGAGCCTCGATCTCGGTGCCCGTCGGCGACGTCACCAAGGGCCACGTGTTCAACGCCCTCGGCAAGCCGATGGACGTGTCCGAGGACTCGCTGAACATCACGACGCGCTGGCCGATCCACCGGCCGAGCCCGGCGTTCGACCAGCTCGAGAACAAGACCGAGATGTTCACGACCGGCATCAAGGTCATCGACCTGCTCGCGCCGTACGTCTCCGGTGGGAAGATCGGCCTGTTCGGCGGTGCCGGTGTCGGGAAGACCGTCATCATCCAGGAGATGATCTACCGCGTCGCCAAGGAGTTCTCCGGCGTCTCGGTGTTCGCCGGCGTCGGCGAGCGCACCCGCGAGGGCAACGACCTGTTCGGCGAGATGACCGAGTCCGGCGTCATCAACGACACCGCGCTCGTCTTCGGCCAGATGGACGAGCCGCCGGGCACGCGTCTGCGCGTCGCCCTCTCCGCCCTGACGATGGCGGAGTACTTCCGCGACGTGCAGAAGCAGGACGTGCTGCTGTTCATCGACAACATCTTCCGCTTCACCCAGGCCGGGTCCGAGGTCTCGACGCTGCTTGGCCGCATGCCGAGCGCCGTCGGTTACCAGCCGACCCTTGCCGACGAGATGGGTGTGCTCCAGGAGCGCATCACCTCCACGCGTGGTCACTCGATCACCTCGCTGCAGGCGATCTACGTGCCGGCCGATGACATCACCGACCCGGCGCCGCACACCGCGTTCACGCACCTGGACGCGACGACGAACCTCAACCGCGCGATCTCCGAGAAGGGGATCTACCCGGCCGTCGACCCGCTCGACAGCACGAGCCGCATCCTCGACCCGAACTACATCGGGCAGGACCACTACGACACGGCCCGCGAGGTCCAGCGCATCCTGCAGAAGAACAAGGAGCTGCAGGACATCATCGCCATCCTCGGCATCGACGAGCTGTCCGAGGAGGACAAGGTCCTCGTCAACCGGGCCCGTCGCATCGAGCGCTTCCTGAGCCAGCCGTTCTTCGTGGCCGAGCAGTTCACCGGCCAGCCCGGCAAGTTCGTGCCGCTCGACGAGACGATCGACAGCTTCAAGCGCCTCACCCAGGGCGACTACGACCACATCCCGGAGCAGGCGTTCTTCCTGTGCGGTGGACTCGAGGACGTCGAGGCCAACGCCAAGAGGCTCAACGGCTGATCTCAGCCCCTCGGTCGAGAGCCGGTCACCCCTGCGGGTGGCCGGCTCTCGCCGTCTCCTGGTGTTGGATGAGGTCATGGCTCGCTCGGTCCTCCTCACCGATGACGACGACACCCTGCGCCAGCTGCTGCGGATGGTGCTCGGCCGGTCGGACGGTTTTGAGGTGGTCGGTGAGGCCGGCGACGCACGGACCTGCTTGGACCAGGCGCGGACCCTGGCGCCGGACGTGGTGCTCCTCGACATCGGTCTCCCGGGTCGCAGCGGGCTGGAGGTGCTTCCCGAGCTGCGTGAGGTGGCACCGCGAGCGTTGGTGCTCGTTCTCTCCGCGCACTCGGCGGACCGCATGGAACGTCAGGCGGTCGAGGCCGGGGCTCATGCCTACCTCCCGAAAGACGATCTCGTGCGGGGGCTGATCCCCGCCCTCCAGGAGGCGCTGCGCAGGCGCGAGGACCTGGTGGCGCACGTGACCGCGGGGCCGCTCGTCGTCGCGCCGCCCCTGGACCGGTTCGCTGCCGCGGCCGCGCACGACCTGCGGCGGTCGCTGCTCGGCGTCACGGCCCATGCCGACCTGCTGGCGCGGGCGCCGGCCGTCGTCGAGGACACCGAGTCGACCGGGCTGCTGCGGGACCTGCGCGCGAGCGCCCGGGCCGGACTCGCGCTGGTCGACGACCTGCAGGCCTACGCCGACGTCCTGAGCCGGCCGGACCTGGCCGAGCCGATCGACCTCACCCGGCTCGTGCAGGATCTCCTGCGCCGCTGGCCGGAGGCGGACGTCGAGGTCGTGGACCTGGGGACGGCCGTGGCCGACCCCGTGCTGCTGCGGCACCTGATGGGCCAGCTGCTGGACAACGCCGTGCGCTACCACCGGTCCGGCCAGCCGGCGCAGGTCAGCGTGCGCCGCAGCACCGACACGGCGGCACTCCTCGTCGAGGACACCGGCGCCGGCATCGCGACCGCTGAGCGGGCGCGGGTGCTGCAGGAGTTCGAGCGCGGGGCCGCGCCAGGGCTCCCCCCGGGTACCGGGCTCGGCCTGGCGATCTGCCGCCTGATCGCCCAGCGGTACGGCGGTGGGCTGAGCCTGCTCGAGGGGCGCACGGGCGGCACGCGCGTCGAGGTGAGCCTGCCTCGCGCGAGCCTCTCCGGGCCGCCCGCAGGCGCCCCGCTAGGATGACGTGCAGGTCGGAAGATCCGACTGGCACCCTCAGGAGGAACACGTGGCGCTGCACGTCGAGCTGGTCTCGGTCGAGCGCGAGGTCTGGAGCGGCGAGGCCGATTCGGTCGTCGCCCGCACCACGGAGGGCGAGATCGGCATCCTGCCCGGCCATGCGCCCCTGCTCGGGCAGCTTGCCGAGGGTCACGACGTGCGCATCCTCACCGGGTCCGGTGAGATCGCGGTGAACGTCTCGGGCGGCTTCCTGTCGGTCACCGACGAGGGCGTGACGATCCTCGCCGAGTCGGCCACCCTTCCCGGCGAGAACGCGTCGGTCTGACGGCCCCGTTGATCGCGCGCCGGACCACGGACTGATCCGGCACCACGAGCTGTGTTGACTCTCGACGTCCTGCTCGGCGTCGTCGCCCTGCTCGCGCTCGCCTTCCTGGCGCTGAGTGTCCGCCGCCGCGTGCTCTCCAAGGGCGGCGGCGCGATCGAGCTGTCCCTGCGGCTCAAGCCGGGCAGTCAGGGGCGCGGCTGGGTGCTGGGCGTCGGCCGCTTCGTCGGCGACGACCTCCAGTGGTTTCGCGTGTTCAGCGCCAGTCCGCGTCCGCGACGAACGCTCTCCCGCCAAGACCTGCAGGTCCGAACGCGCCGTACCCCCCAGGGCCCTGAGGTGCTGGCCCTGCTCAAGGGCGCGGAGATCCTCGAGCTCGTCAGCCGAGACGGCAAGACCGAGATCGCGATGGACTCCTCGGCGATGACGGGGTTCCTGGCCTGGCTCGAGGCGCGACCGCCCGGGGCGACCCTGCCGCCTGGTTAGCGCTGCGGCCCGGCGGTGAGGACGGCGCGCACGGCTGCTTCGGTGACGCCGTACGGCGAGAAGCCCCGCATCCACCACGTCGCTCCCGCGGCTTCGTACGGGCGGGGATCGGTGTCGTCCTGAGCACCGACGGCGACGTCGTACCCGGGCCGCGTGGGGCCGAGCGCCGCGAGCGTCTCGGCGAGCTTGTCCGGGTGGTCGATCTCGATGGGGAACACCCCGTCGTGCCGGGCGGCGCGGACCAAGGGCTTCGGGCGGCCGTACCGCACGGCCACCCACACCGGCAGGTGCTCCTGCACCGGGGTGGGACGGACCACGAGCCCGTCGGCGACGTAGTGGGTGCCACGGTGCTGGAGCTCCTGGCCGGTCCAGGCCTGCTGCAGGACCTCCAGGCCCTCGTCCAGCATCTCCCCGCGGACCCGGTCGTCGAGCTCCTCTCCCGTGGCGGTGAGCTCCCCTGCGCCGTCGCCGCCGATGCCGATGCCGAGGGTCACCCGGCCGTCGGACAGCCGGTCCAGCGTCGCGACCTCGCGGGCCAGCTTGACCGGTCGACGCCGGGGGAGCGGCGTGATCATCGGGCCGAGGCGGACGTCGCTGGTGACCATCGCCATCGCGGCGAGCGTGACCCACGGGTCAGCGATCGCGTCGACGGGCGCCCGGTAGCCGATGTGGTCCCACACGAACACGCCGTCCCAGCCGGCCTCCTCGGCGTCACTGGCGACCATCGCGCTGACGCGCGGGTCGGCGAGCTCGTCGAAGATCGGCAGGAACAGGGCGTGCTTCACCGCTCGCCGCCGGGCTTCCACAGGACGTCGCCGTCGGGGTTGGCCACCCGCGACAAGATGAACAGCAGGTCGGAGAGGCGGTTGAGGTAGAGCGCCGCCTCCTTGTTGGTGTGCTCGGGGTCCTGCTCGAGCAGCACCCACACGGCGCGCTCGGCGCGACGGACGACGGTGCGCGCGACGTGCAGCAGCGCAGCGCCCGGGGTGCCGCCCGGGAGGATGAAGCTGCTGAGCTTGGTGAGCCGCTCGTTGTAGGTGTCGCAGTCGTCCTCGAGAGCGGCGGTGTACTCCGGGAGCACGCGCAGCGGGGGGTACTTCGGGTCCTCGACCACCGGGGTGCACAGGTCGGCGCCCACGTCGAACAGGTCGTTCTGGACCCTGGTGAGCGTGGTGGTGACGTTCTCGCCGAGCTGTCCGAGGGCGAGCGCTGCGCCGATCGCGCTGTTGGCCTCGTCCACGTCCGCGTACGCCTGCAGGCGGGCGTCGGTCTTGCGCACCCGGCTCATGTCGCCGAGGGCGGTCGTCCCGTCGTCGCCGGTCCGGGTGTAGATGCGCGTGAGGTGAACGGACATGCCCGGCAGCCTAAGCGGCTGCCGGGCAGGTCCACGACCCGTGCGAGGGTCAGCCGCACTCCTTCGCACCGCAGAGCAGCGGCGCCACCGGGCCGCGGTAGTTCGGCCTGTCGAGGTCACCGTTGCCGTCGAGCACCTCGAGGCGGTCGTTCGTGGCGCGCGGGTCGCGGTCGATCAGCACGACGCCGTCCAGGTAGTCCTGGCCGCTGATCGGGGTGAAGGCGCCGGTGGCGTCGGCGTCGTAGGACACCTGACCGGTGCGCGGCGTCGGCACGACCACCAGCAGGTCCGTGGTGCTGCCGGGCTGGCTGCCGAGCACGAACGCCAGGACCGGCGGGTCGAGCGGGGTCAGGGGTCCGAGGAAGACCTCCGGTCCGTTCGTCCCTCCCTCGGCGTAGGCGAACGAGTGCACCTCGCGGTCGTCGGGCGCCCAGATCTGACCGACGAGGAAGCGCACCCCCCCGTCCGTGTCGCCGGCGAACAGCACCTTGTAGTTCACCTTCTCCGCCGTGGTCTGCAGGGACGGGGCGAACGCCTCGCGCATCCCCGGCACGAGCGGCATCTCGTTCCCACCCCGGGCCTCCCACGTGAGCAGGTTGGTCGGGCGCTCGCTGTTCTCGGGACGGGCGGGCCGGTCGAACACCACGGTGCCGTCCGCAGCGGTCACCCGGACCCGGTCGTCCGCTGTCTCGCCCTCGAGCGGCGCGATGCCGAGGCCGATGTGGTCCTGCCCGAGAAGCGGGGAAGCCATCTCGGTGAAGGTGTGTCCGTCGGAGGCGAAGCTCACCGCCTTGCTGTCCGGCGCGGCGAGGACGAGCAGGCGCGGCACCTCGTCACCGGGCAGCTCGACCGTGATCGCCGTCGTGCCCGCCTCGAGCGGCTGGTCCTCGGAGATCTCGATCCCCTTGTTGAGGCTCATCAGGTAGCCGTACCTGTCGCCGTCCGGGCCGGAGGCCACGATCGCCGCCTCCGGCTGCTGCGAAGGCTCGTACACCTGCGCGAACAGCACCGTCAGGGTGCTGCCCGGGTGCTTGGCGGACCAGGCGTCCTGGAACGACGCCATCACGCCGGTCGAGAGCGGGGTCCCGCGAAAGGACCAGGGTCGAGCGGGGTCGAGGGTCGCCGAGCTCGACGTCACGGTGGGGCCCGACGAGGCGAACTGGGTCGCGGCGCGGTCCCGGTCCCGGTCCACCAGCGAGGGGACAGCGAGGGCGACCGCGGCGACCGCGAGCGCCGTGCCCGTCGCGGCCAGCGCCGTGCGTCGTCGGCGCAGGCCCTTGGCGCGGGCCTCGATGCCGCCGAGCGGGTCCGGGGCGGGCCGCACGTCGCCGGCGTGAGCCCGAAGGGTCGTGCGCAACTCGTCGTCGAGGGGGGTCATCGGGTCACTCCAGAGGATCGGGCGAGGTCGGGGGGCAGGAGGGTGCGAGGGTCGTCGCGCAGCGTGTCGTCGTCGCGCAGCGTGGCGAGGGCGCGCGAGACGGTGGACTTGACGGTGCCGACGGAGACGCCGAGGACGTCTGCGGTGTCGGCCTCGGTCAGGTCCTCGTAGTAGCGAAGGACGACCGCCGCGCGCTGCTTGCGCGACAGCCGGGCCAGTGCGGTCCAGAGGGCGTCGTGCAGGTCGCTGTCGGTGGTGGTGTCCCGGCCGGGCTGGTCGGGGACCTCGTCGTACAGCGCCTCAGGCTTCTTGCGGCGCCAGAACGACGTCTGGGTCGTCACCAGGGTGCGCCGGACGTAGCCGTCGAGGGCGCCGCGGTCGCGGATCCGGTCCCAGGCCAGGTAGGTCTTCGCGAGCGACGTCTGCAGCAGGTCCTCGGCGTCCGCCCGGTTGCCCGTGAGCAGGTAGGCGGTGCGCAGCAGCGCGGGCGAGCGCGCGACGACGTAGTCGCGGAACTCCTCCCGTCCTTGCTGATCCATCGGTCCCTCTTTCCTCGATCGTGGCGGTCGGTCAGGAGGCAGGACGACGCCGAGCGCTAGAAGGTTGCGTCTCCGCCCGGATCAGTGCAGATCGAGGACGGACCGGCTCACCAAGAAGCCGTGCTCGCCCCCGACGTACTCGCAGGAGATGCCGGTTCGCAGGGAGGTGCACTGCAGGTCGTCGACGCGGACGGCCTGGCCGTAGTCGAGGACCGGGCCGCCGGTGACCGTGTCGCTCACGCACTGGCCCACCGTCGCGACGTCCTCGGGGTTGTCCAGCGACACGATCGGCAGCCAGTCGAGCTCACAGCTCGCGGGCCGCGGCGGGAAGGCCCAGTCGTGCTCCGTGACCTCGCAGCGCACGGTGCCCTCGAAGATGCCGCAGGCGAGGTTGCCGGTCGGGGAGGTGAAGGTCGGCATGGAGCCATCCGTGATGACGCGGACCACGGGGGTGGGCTCGTCGGTCGGGCTGGCCGCAACGTCGGAGGCGCTCGCGGAGGCGCTGGTGGACGTCGTCGCGCTCGGGGCGGGGCGCGCGGCGGTCGAGGCACCGGAGCAGCCGACCAGCACGAGCGCCAGCAGGACCGACGGGGTGCGCATGCGCGCACGCTAGCGACTCGGCGCCGGTCCTGGAGCCGGTCCTGGAGCCGGTCCTAGAGTGCAGGGCGTGGAGCGCTTCGTGGTGACCGGTGGCGCACGGCTGGTCGGCGAGGTGCAGGTCACCGGCGCGAAGAACAGCGTGCTCAAGCTCATGGCGGCCTCGCTGCTGGCCGAGGGGACGACGACGCTGACCGAGGTGCCCGACATCCTCGACGTCACGATCATGAGCGAGCTGCTGCGCCGTCTGGGCTGCGAGGTCTCGGGGTCGGCGGGGCGCGTGGAGATCAGGGTCCCCGCCGAGCCGGGCTTCGAAGCCGACTACGACCTGGTGCGCCGCATGCGGGCCTCGATCACCGTCCTCGGCCCGCTGCTGGCCCGCTGCGGTCAGGTGAAGGTCGCCCTGCCCGGTGGGGACGCGATCGGCTCGCGGGGCCTGGACATGCACATCGCCGGGCTCGAGCGGCTCGGGGCGAAGGCCGCGGTGGAGCACGGGTACCTCGTGGCCAGCGCCCCTCGACTGGTCGGCGCGTCGATCTGGCTCGACTTCCCCAGCGTCGGGGCGACCGAGACGCTGCTGCTCGCTGCAGTGCTGGCCGAGGGCACCACCACGATCGACAACGCCGCGCGCGAGCCGGACCTGGTGGACCTGTGCGAGTTCCTCGTCGCCATGGGCGCCAGGATCAGCGGCATCGGTACGCCGACGCTGGTCGTCGACGGGGTCACCGGTCTCACCCCCACCACCCACGCCACGCTGCCGGACCGGATCGTCGCCGGCACCTGGGCGGTCGCGGCCTGCCTGACCCGGGGGGACGTCTTCATCCGCGGAGGTCGGGTCGACCACCTCGAGGTCGCCCTGGACAAGCTCGTCACCGCCGGCGCGACGGTCGAGCCCGGAGCGGACGGCTTCCGGGTCGTCATGCACGAGCGGCCGCGGGCGGTCGACGTCGTGACCCTCCCCTACCCAGGCTTCCCGACCGACCTGCAACCGATGATCCTCACCCTCAACGCCGTGGCCGACGGCACCGCGATGGTCACCGAGAACGTTTTCGAGGCCCGCTGGATGTTCGTCAACGAGCTGTCCCGGCTCGGGGCCGACGTCCGCACGGACGGGCACCACGCCGTTGTGCGCGGCCGTGAACAGCTGTCCGGCGCGCCGGTCACGGCCCACGACATCCGGGCCGGTGCGGCGCTCGTGCTGGCCGGTCTGGTCGCCGACGGCGTGACGGAGGTCCACGAGGTGCACCACATCGACCGCGGCTACGAGGGGTTCGTCACGTCCCTCGTCGCGCTCGGTGCCGACGTACGACGCGACGAGGGCCCCGACCCGCTGTTCTGAGCGCGCGCCCCGAGGTCAGGGGGCGCTGACGAGCTCGCGAGCGCGGGCGAGGTCCTTCGCGAACACCATGAGCTCCAGCGACGGGGAGACGTTGGCCCTGATCCCGCTCTCGCGCAGGACCTCCTGCAGCATCGCCGCGTCCTCGGCCGTGCGGACGGTCGTCAGCGGGACCAGCAGCCCGTAATCACGGCTGGCCGCGGCCTGCTCCAGCCGTCGTCGGGTGCGGGCGTCCCGCTCATCGGTGCTGAACACCCAGCGGCACAGCAGCGCGATGACGCCCATAGCGGCGAGGGCCACGACCGGGCCCAACAGGTAGTGGTAGCTGCTCACGACCGGCACTCCTGGAGTATGGGTCGTCCGACGGCCCCGCGCGACCCGGGGTGTCGGTGTGGTGACAGTTCGCTGAGCGTGCGGCGTGGCGCACGAGCGCTGAGACCAGATCGTGACCACCCTTCTGGCAACCGCACGGCTGCCCGCCACGTCTTCCCTTCGTGAGCGGTAGGCCGGCCCGGGAGGTGGACATGCACGACCTCGACCGCAGTGCCGATCTCGCGTCCGACCAGACCTACCCCCTGACCGGGCGCCTCGACGTCCGGGTCGCGGCAGATGTCCGCCTGGCCCTGGCCGACCTCGTCGACCACGGCACCGGCGAGCTGGTCATCGACCTCATCGACCTCGAGGCCGTCGACGCGACGGGCCTCGGTGTGCTCGTGGGGGCTCATCGACGGGCCCAGCGGGCCGGCCGCACCCTCGTGCTCCAGGACGTCCCGGCCACGGTCGGCCGACTCCTGCTCGTCACGCGCCTGGACAAGGTCTTGTGCACCCGCCCGCGCCCCGACCCGCCGAGCACGCTCCGGTCCGCCTGACGCCGTACCCTTCGGCTCATGAGCGAGCGTGACAAGCCCTGGGTGATGCGGACCTACGCCGGCCACAGCACGCCGGCCAAGAGCAACGAGCTCTACCGGAACAACCTGTCCAAGGGGCAGACCGGTCTGAGCGTGGCCTTCGACCTGCCGACGCAGACCGGGTACGACCCCGACAGCGAGCTGGCCCGCGGCGAGGTCGGCAAGGTCGGCGTCCCTGTGTCGCACGTGGGAGACATGCGGGCGCTGTTCGACGGCATCCCGCTCGCCGAGATGAACACCTCGATGACCATCAACGCCACGGCCATGTGGCTGCTGGCGCTCTACGAGGTCGTCGCCGAGGAGCAGGGCGCGACCGCCGCGCAGCTGTCCGGGACGACGCAGAACGACATCATCAAGGAGTACCTCTCCCGAGGCACCTACGTCTTCCCGCCCGGGCCGTCGCTGCGGCTGATCACCGACATGGTGGCCTACACCGTCACGGCGATCCCCACGTGGAACCCGATCAACATCTGCAGCTACCACCTGCAGGAGGCCGGGGCGACGCCGGTGCAGGAGATCGCGTTCGCGCTCTCCACCGCGATCGCCGTGCTCGACAGCGTCAAGGCCTCCGGGCAGGTGCCGGACGAGCGCTTCGGCGAGGTCTGCGCGCGGATCTCCTTCTTCGTCAACGCCGGCGTCCGGTTCGTCGAGGAGATGTGCAAGATGCGGGCGTTCACCCGCCTGTGGGACCAGCTGCTGCTCGACCGGTACGCCGTCCAGGACGCCAAGCAGCGGCGCTTCCGGTACGGCGTGCAGGTCAACTCCCTGGGCCTGACCGAGGCCCAGCCGGAGAACAACGTCCAGCGCATCGTGCTCGAGATGCTCGGCGTCACCCTGTCCAAGGACGCCCGCGCCCGTGCCGTCCAGCTGCCCGCGTGGAACGAGGCGCTCGGCCTGCCGCGCCCCTGGGACCAGCAGTGGTCGCTGCGCCTGCAGCAGGTGCTCGCCTTCGAGACCGACCTGCTGGAGTACGACGACCTGTTCGAGGGGTCGGTCGTGGTCGAGGCGAAGGTCGCTGCGCTGTGCGAGGAGGTCACCCGTGAGGTCGACCGGATCCAGGCGATGGGCGGGGCGATCGAGGCCGTTGACGACATGAAGACCGCGCTGGTCGCCAGCCACGCCGAGCGGCGCCGGCGCATCGAGGCCGGAGAGGACGTCGTGGTCGGCGTCAACCGCTTCACCACCACCGAGCCCAACCCGCTGACGGCCGACCTGGCCGGCTCGATCCTCACCGTCGACCCCGCCGTCGAGGGGCACGCCGTCGAGGCGATCGCTGCCTGGCGCGCCCAGCGCGACGCGGCGGCCGTCGAGGACGCGCTGCTCGTGCTGCGCGACGCCGCCAAGACCGAGCAGAACCTCATGGTCGCCACGCTCGCCTGCGCGCGGGCGGGCGTGACGACGGGGGAGTGGGCCGGGGCGCTGCGTGAGGTCTTCGGGGAGTACCGCGCACCCACCGGCGTCGCGGGTGCGGTCGTGGGCGCCTCCGACGGTGCGGCCGGCGAGGCGATCGCGGCCGTGCGGGCCCGGGTCAAGCAGACCGGCGCCGACCTCGGCGGCCGGCTGCGGCTGCTCGTCGGCAAGCCCGGCCTGGACGGTCACTCCAACGGCGCGGAGCAGATCGCCGTACGCGCCCGCGACGTGGGCTTCGAGGTCGTCTACCAGGGGATCCGGCTCACGCCGGCGCAGATCGTCGCGGCCGCGGTCGAGGAGGACGTCCACGTCGTCGGGCTGTCGATCCTGTCCGGATCGCACATGGAAGCCGTCCCCGTCGTCCTCCAGGGCCTGCGGGACGCCGGTGCCGCTGACGTCCCGGTGATCGTGGGCGGGATCATCCCCGACGGTGATGCCGAGCGGCTGCGGGAGCAAGGCGTCGCCGCCGTCTTCACGCCCAAGGACTTCGACCTCACGACCGTGATGGGGCAGATCGTCGACGTCGTGCGGCGGGTCAACGAGCTCGACTGAGACCGGGTCCGGACGCGCGACGACCCGCCGTCAAAGGGGGACAAATCCGGCGGGTCGGGCGCTCTCGGGGGGAGAACCAGGGGCGGCGCTGCTCAGGCGGTCTGCGCGATCGGGATGACCGGAGCGAGAGCGCGCGCGGGCGTGACGTCGAACAGGGGGAGAACACCCTCGTCGGCCAGCAGCACGAGCGTGTCGTGGTTGGCGCCGCGGATCTCCAGCGTTCCGTCGTGGGCCCCGAGGCGGGTGTGCGCGTCGAGGAGGACCTGGACGGCCCGCGGGTGGAGCGACGGGCAGGTGGAGAGGTCGACGACGATGCGGTCAGGGGTCTGCAGGAGCAGGTCGTCGAGGTGGTCCATGAGCAACGGCAGGTCGGCGACGGTGACGTCGCCGTGGATCCGGACCTCACGCAGGGTGGGGGCCTCGGACGGGAGCAGGTGCTGCGGAGCGGTCATCGGGGGCCTCCTGGGTGTCGGTCAGTCCACCGTCGTCGCGGTGCAACACATCCAGCCCTCGGACGTGTGTCAGTTGTGCGACAGATGCCTGCTTGAGGTGGGGCTCCCCGCGGCCGATGCTGCAGGGAACCCCTGCCCCACGGCCACCGGAGCCCTCGTGTCCAGCCAGCACCTCGCCGACGTCCTCCCGCTGCCCAACCGCGCGGAGGCGGCCGCCGTGGCCAGCCGCCTGGTCGGCAACGTCGAGCTGGTCGTCCACGGAAGGCGGGGTGCCGTCGAGCTCGTGGTCGCCGCTGTCCTTGCCGGGGGGCACGTGCTGGTCGAGGACGTCCCGGGCAGCGGGAAGACGACGCTCGCGCGGGCCGTCGCCCGCTCGCTGGGCGGGTCGTTCCGTCGTGTGCAGGGCACCGCGGACCTGCTGCCGGCGGACATCACCGGGAGCGGCGTCTGGGAGCCCGAACGCCGCGCCTTCTCCTTCGTCCCCGGGCCGGTGTTCGCCAACGTGGTCCTGGTCGACGAGCTCAACCGCACGCCGCCCCGCACCCAGTCGGCCTTCCTCGAGGCGATGGACGAGGGCGCGGTCACCGTCGACGGCACCCGTCACGTGCTCCCCGACCCGTTTGTCGTGCTGGCCACGCAGAACCCCCTGGAGCAGTACGGCACCTACCCCCTGCCCGAAGGTCAGCTCGACCGGTTCGCGGTGACGCTGTCGCTGGGGGTGAACGACCCCGCCACCGAGCGGCGGGTGGTGCGCGAGCAGCTCGACCACGCGACCGTGGACGAGCTGCAGGCCGTGACCAGCCCGGCGCAGCTCGTCCAGGTCCGTCACGAGGTGCGGCGCACGCACGTCGCGGACGCCGTCCTGGACCACGCGGTCCGGATCGCCGAGGCGACCCGGGACCACCCCTCGGTGGCTCTCGGAGCGAGCACGCGCGCGGCCCTCGCTCTCGTGCGCTGCGCGCAGGCGCGGGCGCTGCTCGGAGGCCGGGACCACGTGCTCCCCGACGACGTGAAGGCCCTGGCGGCCGCTGTGCTCGGCCACCGGCTGGTCCTGCGCGACGGCACCGGCCTGCGTGCCGGTCAGCGCCTGGTCGCCGAGCTCGCCGCCGGGGTCCCGATCGCCCTGCACCCGTGACCGTCCGGCCCCGTCCGGCGCTTCTCGGGGCGCTGCTGACGGCGCTGGTCCTGCACCTGCTGACCCGAGCCTCGGGTGTCGCCTGGCTGGCCCTCGGGTCGGCCGCCGCGCTCGCGCTCCCGGTGACGAGCCTGCTGGTGCGTCCGCACCTGGCCGGGCTGGAGATCACCCTCGTCCTGCCTCGGCGCGCGACGGCGGGAGACCTGCTCGAGCCCGAGCTCCGCGTGCGCAACACCGGTCGCGTGGCGTCCCCTGCCGCCGCGTGGCTGTGCGACCACCCGGCCCTGGGTCCGCTGGGCGCGGCGGTCCCCGCGCTGGACCCCGGAGCGCAGAGCCGGGTGCTGCTGTCGGCTGTCGCGGAGCAGCGGGGAGTGCACCCGGGTGTGGGCGCGGCGCTGAGCAGCACCGCGCCGTACGGCATGCTGCGGTGGACCCGGGCGCTCCCGCCCACCGGCGGGTTGATCGTCCACCCGCGCACCACGACCCGTCAGGCGCTCGAGGCCGAGGGAGCCCCGACGGCGGCCGAGCGCAGCGTTGCGGAGGCCGGGGTGGGGACCGAGGTGCTGGGGCTGCGTCCGTACCGCCAGGGCGACAGCCTGCGGCACGTCAGTGCGCGGGCCAGCGCACGGCACGGGCGGCCCGTCGTGCTCGAGCGTGAGCGCGAGACCGGTCCGTCGCTCGTGCTGCTGGCCTCGGGCGGCGGCGCCGGGGACGCCTGGGAGCGGGCGGTCTCGACCGCGGCAGCCCTGGCGCTGGCGGCGTTGCGCGAGGGCACCGCGCCCCTGCTTCTCGCGGACCCGGGGCCCGGCCGGGCAGACCCGACCGGAATCCTGGACTTCTTCGCCGGGGTCGACGCCGCGGGCCCGCTCCGGGCCGAGGACCTGCGCCGTGCCGTGGCGGCCTGCGGCCCGGGCGGCACCTTGCTGCTGCTCGCGCCGGCGGGTGCCTCCGAGCAGCACGCCCGGGCCCGGGCGACCGGCGTCCGGGTCGTGGTGTTGTCGTGACCGCCTGGCGCGCGGTCGTCGTCGCCGGGCTGGCAGGTCAGGTGGCGGCGTCGCTGGTCGGCGCGCTGCCGCTCTGGGCCTTGCCGGTGGCTGTGCTGCTGCACCTGTCGGCCGTCACGCTCGTCCTCCGGGCCGGCAGTGACCGCGCGCGACAGCTGAGGGCCGTGGGCTCAGGCCTGTCGCTCGCCGTCGCCGGACTGGTGGTCCTGTCCTTCCGTGGGAGCGTCGACCCGGACAGCGTGAAGCCCCTGCTCGGGCTGATGCTGGTCGGCGCGCAGATCGGCCAGGTGCTGTCCTGGACGGGACCCCGCGAGCTGCGCTCAGGGCTGTTCGCCGCCGTCGGCCTGCTGGTCCTGTCCGCGTCGTACGCCCCGGACCTGCTGGTGGGGATCCCGCTGGTGATCGGGTGGGTGGCGGTGCTCGTGGCGCTGTCGGCCCTGCAGGGCACGCGTCCCGTCCTGCCGGCGACCGCTGTGGCGCTGGTGCTCGGGCTGGTGGCGTTCCTGCTCGTGCCCGTGCCTGGGGCGGCCGGCGCCCGCAGCCGGTTCGGGGGCGCGCCGGCTCCCGTCGAGGACCGCGGTCAGGCCGGGACGCGTGCGTACAGCGGTGACGACCTGGACCTCCACCAGCGCGGTGACCTGTCCGACGAGCCCGTGGCCACCGTTCCCGCCGACTCACCGACCCTGTGGCGATCGACGGCGTTCGACCACTACGACGGCCGGACCTGGACCCGGCCGACGAGCACGGTGCTGGACGGTGGGCCCACCTACGAGGTCGCGGCAGCAACCGGCCCCATCCGTGAAGACGTCGTCGCGCTGCACGGCAGCACCGACGGGACGATCTGGTCGCCCGGTCCGCTCGTCAGCGTCGACGCGTCGGGCAGTCGCGTCCCGCTCGTGGATGACCAGGGTTCGGTCCAGCTGCCGGGCATCGCCGGTGGCTACCGCGTGACCAGCGAGACGATGGCGACCGACCCGGCTCGGCTGCGGTCCCGGTCGGGCAAGGACGTGGAAGACCCTCGCTGGCGGCTGCTGCCCAGCGCGCTGCCGGTCCGGGTGAGTGATCTCGCGCAGCGGTTGGCCGGAGGCGCCACCAGCCGGTACGACGCCGCCGAAGCCATCGCCGCGTGGCTGCGCGGCAACGCGACCTACCGGCTCGACTCCCCGGTGCCAGGACCGACCGAGGACGCGGTCGATCGCTTCCTGTTCGTCGACCGGGTGGGCTTCTGCGAGCAGTTCGCCAGCGCCGAGGTCGTGCTGCTGAGGTCGATCGGCATCCCGTCGCGCTTGGTCACCGGGCTCGCGTACGGCGTTCCCGCCGGACCGGGGGAGCGGCTCTACCGGGTCGCGGACCTGCACGCCTGGGTCGAGCTCTGGGTGCCGGGCGTCGGCTGGGTGAGCTCCGATCCGACGGCCGGTGTCGCCCTCGCGCCGTCGCCGGCGCCGCCTCTGCGCCAGCGGTTGTCCGCGTCCCTCACCCAAGGCCTGCGTGCCCTCACCTCGCTGCCCGGAGGACGAGCCGGGCTGGCCGTCCTGCTCCTTGCCCTCTTGGGGCTGGCCGCCGTGCTCGTCTCCCGGGCGCCGGCGCTCCGTCGTCCCGCCGTGGGGGGCCCGGGACCTCGTGGAGGCCCTGCGTTGCAGGCGTTCCTGCGTTACGACGCCCGGCGCGGCGTGGGTCGGCGGCGACCGGGAGAGTCCTTGCGCGAGCTGTCGCGGCGCGTCGAGCCCGAGGTCGCTCGCGCCCTCGAGGTGGTGGAGCAGGAGTGCTACGCACCGACGGCGCCGGACCCGCGCGGGGCCGTGGAGGTCCTCGAGCGGAGCTAGTCGGTCGGTCGGCTGTGCAGCAGGTCGTGCTCGACGAGCGCGCCGGGCAGCACGAGAGCGAGCAGCACGTCACGGGGGATGCCGATGGCCTCGCCGAAGGCGGTCACCATGGCGTCCAGGCACGTCAGGCCAGCGGTCAGCGTCCCGCGCCTGCCCGCCTTGGAGGCAAGGCGGTCGACGTCGACGGTGGGTTCCTGGGGCAGGTAGGACCGCAGGTCCGTCGCGGCGGAGTCGTGGTCCGGTGCCTCGCGCAGGCAGGCCAGCAGCAGCCAGCGCGCGGTGCGCGGCACCGCCTCGACGAGCTCGGTCACCCGTCCCTGCAGCAGCACGCTGTCCTCGTGCGGGTCCACCTCGATGAGCAGCTGCGCCGTGGCGCAGACGAAGCCCTCGAGCACGTCCGGGCCCTCGACGTCCTCGGCCAGCAGCAGGTCGAGCAGGTCGACGGCCGTCTCGTGCTGCAGCCCGCCGGCGAGCGCCGTACCGACGGCTTGCGCCGCCGACTCCACGGGGACCTGCCGCCAGTCGTCCGGGCTGATCCCGCCCCGGGTGCGCACGAAGCGCGCCAGCGCCAGGCAGTGGGTGGTCGTCGTGGTGGCCTGGTCTGCGGGGACCGCGTCCCCGGGGCGCAAGCGCCGGCTGAGGAAGGCGTCGATCTCCTTGAGAGGCTCGGCGACGCGGGACCCCGACCGGCCGGACAGCTCCAACGCGTACGCCGCGAGGGTGGCCGCCGTGCTGCGCAACCAGGCACCGCCCGGGGAGCCCTCGGACTCGACCCGTCCGCCGATCGCGGCCGCCCGGGAGGCGTCGTCGCGAGCCTCCCCGCTCGCCGCCACCGCGAGATCGACCCAGAGGGAGGCGAGCCGGGCCTGCCCGGCGTCGTTCACCATGGACAGGCGGCGCAGGACGAGCTCCTCGGGCTGGTCGGCGCCCAGCGCGACGCGGGCCAGGCGCGAGATGGCGGTGACGGCGGCGCGCAGGGACTCCCCGATCTCGGTCCCGGCGAGCAGCACGTCCGCGGTCGTGTCGGGGTCGTCCGCGGTGGGGTCCTCAGGGCGGAGCCGGGTCGGCAGGTCGGTGAGCAGCCGCGAGACCTCGGGCTCGAACGGTCCGGTCTGCTCCAGGATGGTCTCGATCCCCTGTGGCCCGGCGACCACGCAGGCTGTCGCGAGCGCCACGCACAGCCGCGCCCCGAGCTCGCCCTGGAAGTCCTTGGGCGCGTACTCGAACGCTCGCACCAACCGCGCCGCCGCCGCCTCGGACTCCAGGTCCCCGCGGTACGCCGCAAGGACTGCCGTGGCGAGGGTCTGCGCCGGGGACAAGTCGGCGGCGTGCTCGTGCGCATCGTCGTGCAGCAGCAGGTCGACGTCGTCGGCCAGCCAGGGGGTGAGGCGGCCGCGCAGGGCATCGACCAGATCGGTCACGGGCAGCTGGAGCTCGGCGGCCAGGCGCTCGCAGTCGACCGGCTGCGCCCAGAAGCTGCCCTCCGCTTCGGCGTCCATCACCGCGAGCAGCACCATCCGGCCGTCGTCACCCGGCTGCCCTGGCAGGGCGGCGACGAACGGTGCGATCGGCAGCTGCCAGGACAGCGACTGGCCCTCCGACAGCACGCGCACCGTGAGCGTCTGCGAACCGGGTCCGTCGCCGTGGACGTCGACCTTTGCCTCGAGGGCGTCCAGGCGGTCCCCGCCGCCGGCCGGCAGGAAGGTCCAGAGCACGACAGCCGGCTCGAGGGTGTCTGCGGAGTGGCCGTGCAGGACCGCGCCTGCATGGCAGGCGTAGACCGGCGGTCGGTGCAGCTCGGGTGTGCTCACGCCACCATTGTCGGGGGTCGGGTCGTCCGCTCGGTCACGGCCTCAGCGAGAACAGCAGGTGATGGCTCAGGTTGCCCAGGTGGTCGACGTGCATGACGCGGGTGTCGAAGGCCCAGCGCCCGTCGACGAGGTGGAAGCTGTCGTGGTAGCGGCCGGTGATGATCGGCTGGAGCGGCAGGTCCGGGGTGGCTTGCATCACCGTGTACGACGAGTGCGCTGTCGCGTGCTCGCCAGCGTCGTCGACCTCGATGCGGGCGTTGGTGATGACGTGCTTGGTCTTCGGCGTGCCATCCTCGTACCGCCGGGTGGACTGCTCGTACATCCTGAGAACACGTTCGCGGCCCTCGAAGACCGTGTCGGGCGGCCCGTTCTCGACCCCGTGGATGCGGCCGTGGGCGAACAGGTCCGCGACGCCCTCGAAGTCACCGGCGTCGATGCGCTCGGCGTAGCGGTAGAGCAGGTTCTCGATCTCGCGCGCCGCGTCCACCATGACCCGAGCCTAGAAGCCCCTGGGCTGAGCCAGTGCGGGTGCTTGTTAATCAGCCCGGCGCCTGCCACAGCCGGGCGACGTGCGTGACGTCCGTGCCGCAGCAGCCACCGAGAGTGGTGATGCTCGGCACCTGGTCCAGCAACTGGCGCGTGGTGCTGACCAGCAGGTCGCGGTCGCCCTCGTCGAGCACCTCCATGACGTCGAGCTCGGCGTGCGTGAGGGTCGAGGCATTGGGGCGGAAGACCTGCAGGCGGGACTGCCAGGCTCCCCCGTCCAACGCGGGCAGGACATGGGTCGGGTGGGCGCAGTTGACGCCGTACCAGTCGGGCGGGGCCGTGCGGTCGACCTGCTCGATCGCCTCGCGCAAGGTGGAGCCGTCCGGCAGGCGGCCGTCGGTCTCCACGGTGAAGGAGATGCCGACCGGGAGGCCTGCCGCACGAGCGGCCTGCACGACCCCGATGGCCTCGGCCGGTTCGGTGAGGGTCATCGCGTGCACCAGGTCGACTCCCGACGCAGCGAAGGACTGGACCTGCGCGCTGTGGTAGTCCGCGGCCTCGTCAGCCCGGCTCCCGGACGCGACGTAGCCGTCACCTCGCGGTCCGACCACGCCGAAGATGCGGGATCGTTCGGGTCCCCGCGCCGCGACCTGACGCACGAGGGCCACGGCGTCCTGGTTGGCACGGTCGAGTCTCTCGCGGTCGTAGCCGAGTGTGGCGCCCCAGTCGGGGTTGGCGCGCCAGGTCGGGGTCTCCACGGTGAGGCCCGCGCCGAGGGCCCCCGCCAGCTCGGCGAAGTCGCGGTAGTAGGCCGTCAGGACCGCCCGCCCCGACGCGTCCTCGAGCAGCGGGAAAGCCGCGAATTCCGGCAGCGCGCAACCCCGGTGGAAGAGCAGGTCGGTCTCGAGCCCGGCATCGGTGAGCCAGTCCAGCATGACGCCTCTCCTCGGGCTACGTGGGTGGGGCCATGGGCCCTCCCGGGCGGCTGCGCGTGCGGTCACTGTGTCCTGGTCCCGACGCGCTGTCCATGGTGTGGTCACCCCGCGCGGCCTCTCCTCCCGGTAGGCCCTCGGGCGCACCGGTGAGACGTCGGCGGGCGCGCATCGCATCGCTGGACACCCGGGGCGCATCGGGTCCACAGTCGTGGCGCGCCATGACCCCGTGCGGGTCCGCGGCGATGCGGGCTCACTCTCGCGAAGGGATCAGGCGATGCCACGCTTCATGGACTTCCACGACGACCTCAAGCTGCCGGCTGAGGCGATCCAGCAGATCGGCGAAGGCACGCGCGCCGGGGTCAAGGACGAGTTCGGTGTGCAGCAGATCGAGCTCTTCCACAACCCCGACGGGAAGGTCTACTGCCTGCTCGAGGCCCCCGACGAGGACGCCGTGCGCAAGCACCACGCTGCGCTCGACGTCCCCTGCGGTGAGGTGCACCGGGTGGACAGCCTGCTCTAGGAGCGGGATGTGGGCTGGTCGGGCTCGGGCAAGGTGAGTTCCGGGACATGCCGTGTCGACGCGGACGGCGCAGGCTCTACCGTCGTACGGCATGAGGCTGGTGATCGCGCGCTGCTCGGTCGACTACGTGGGTCGGCTGACCGCCCACCTGCCCGAGGCGGTGCGGCTGCTGATGGTGAAGGCCGACGGGTCCGTGCTCGTGCACTCCGACACCGGCGGATACAAGCCGCTGATGTGGATGACCCCTCCGTGCTCACTGCTCGTCGTCGGTGACAGGTGGACGGTCACCAACAAGGGTGGGGAGCAGCTGCTGATCAGCGTTCTCGAGGTGCTGTCCGACATCGCCCACGAGCTCGGCACCGACCCGGGGCTGGTCAAGGACGGCGTCGAGAAGCAGCTGCAGGCGCTGCTGGCGGACCAGTGCCACGTGTTGGGGGACGGCTTCACGCTCGTGCAACGCGAGTACTTCACCGACATCGGGCCGGTCGACCTGCTGTGCCGCGACGCGACGGGCGCTCACGTGCTGGTGGAGATCAAGCGCGTCGCCGAGATCGACAGCGTCGAGCAGCTGACGCGCTACCTGCAGCGCGTGTCCACCGTCCTCGGAGACGTGCAGGGCGTCCTGGCCGCGCAGTCCTTCAAACCGCAGGCGAAGGTGCTTGCTGCCGATCGCGGCATCACCTGCGTGCAGGTCGACTACGAGCTGCTCAAGGGGATGGAGTCCTCGGTGCCCACCCTGTTCTGACCTTGCTCGGCTACCGATGGGTAACCTTGTGGCAACAGCAGAGCTGAGGAGACAAGTCGTGGCGTTCAGCAGGATCGGTGTGGTCGGGCTCGGCACCATGGGTGCGGGCATTGCGGAGGTGCTCGCCCGGTCGGGCGTCGAGGTGATCGGCGTCGAGGTCGATGACGCCGGGCTCGAGCGGGCCCAGGGCCACCTGGACAGCTCGACCAGCCGGGCGGTCGCGCGCGGCAAGCTCACCGAGGCCGAGCAGGGCGAGCTGCTGGCACGGATCACGATGGGCACGGACCTCACGGCGGTGAAGGACTGCGAGCTGGTCATCGAGGCGATCCCCGAGCGCATGGAGCTGAAGAAGGCGCTGTTCGACGCGCTCGACGCGATGCTGCCTGCCGAGTCGATCCTCGCGACCAACACGTCGGCCCTGTCGGTCACCGAGCTCGCCACCACGACCGGCCGTCCCTCCAAGGTCGTCGGCCTGCACTGGTTCAACCCCGCCCCCGTGATGGGGCTGGTCGAGGTGGTTCGCACGGTCGTCACCGACCCCTCTGTCGTCGAGCAGGTCCAGGGCCTGGTCGAGCAGGTCGGCAAGAAGGGCGCGACCGCCGGCGACCGGGCCGGGTTCATCTGCAACGCGCTGCTGTTCGGCTACCTCAACAACGCCGTGAAGATGTACGAGTCGCGGTACGCCTCCCGTGAGGACATCGACGCGGCGATGCGCTTCGGCTGCGGTCACCCGATGGGTCCCCTGGCGCTGCTCGACCTGATCGGCCTCGACTCGGCGTACGAGATCCTGGAGACGATGTACGCGCAGTCCCGCGACCACCGGCACGCGCCGGCGCCGTTGCTCAAGCAGTACGTCACCGCAGGTCTGCTCGGTCGCAAGACCGGTCGCGGTCTCTACACCTACGCCTCCCCGGACTCCTCCGAGGTCGTCGCCGACGCGGACACCCCCTCTGCCGCAGGCGATGTCGCCGCACGGCCGGTGACGAAGATCGGTGTGATCGGTACGGGCACCATGGCGACCGGCATCATCGAGGTCTGCGCCAAGGCGGGGTACGACGTCGTCTACCGCGCCCGGGGCGAGGACAAGGTCGCGGCTGTCGGCAAGAAGCTCGAGGGCTCGCTCGACAAGGCCCTGCAGAAGGGCAAGCTGACCGAGGAGGTCAAGGCCGCCACCCTCGCTCGCGTCTCGGGCACGACCGCGTTGGAGGACCTCGCCGACTGCGACCTGGTCATCGAGGCGGTCGCGGAGGAGCTGTCCATCAAGAAGGCGATCTTCTCCGCGCTCGACGACGTCATGAAGCCCGGCGCGATCCTGGCCACCACGACCTCCAGCCTGCCGGTCATCGAGTGCGCCACGGCGACCTCACGCCCGGCCGACGTCATCGGGATGCACTGGTTCAACCCGGCGACCGTGATGAAGCTGGTGGAGGTCGTCCCGACCGTCACGACGGCACCTGACGTGATCGCGACGATCCTCGAGGTCTGCGGGCGGGTGAAGAAGCACCCGGTGCTGTGCGGCGACCGCGCCGGCTTCATCGTCAACGCGCTGCTCTTCCCGTACCTCAACGACGGGGTCAAGATGCTCGAGGCGCACTACGCCGACATCGACGACATCGACTTCGCCATGACTGCCGGCTGTGGCCACCCGATGGGACCGTTCGCGCTCATGGACGTCGTCGGCCTCGACGTGACGTTGGCGATCCAGCAGACCCTGTTCAACGAGTTCCGCGAGCCGGGCGACTCGCCCGCGCCGATGCTCGAGCACCTGGTGAAGGCCGGCTACCTCGGCCGCAAGACCGGTCGCGGTTTCCGCGACTACGCCCGGAAGTAGTCGTGCCGTCAGGCTCTCGGCGGGGGAAGCGGACCGCCGAGGCCCTGGCTGCGCTGCGTGCCGACGAGGGACCCGTCCTGCGCTCGCCGTCCGGCGAGCGGACCGAGGACGGGTTCGTCGTGCGCTCGGTCGGCGTCTCCGAGAAGGTCTTTCGCTGCCCGGGCTGCTCTCAGGAGGTCATCGGCGTCCCGCACGTCGTGGCCTGGCCGGAGCACGACGTCGAGCAGCGGCGGCACTGGCACACGCCCTGCTGGGGGGCGAGGAACCGTCGTCGTCAAACCCGGTGAGGGTGTGACGCAGTCGCGTGATGCACCTCTCCGGCTCGTGAGGCGACTGGCGGCGATCGGTCGCCGAACATGGAAGTGCCCGCAACGACACGGGTAGATCCCAGGAGACCCGCCGTGTTCACCTTCCGTCACGACCCCCGCCTCGATGTCCTTCGCCGCTTCGAGGTCTTCGCCGACCTCTCGCGCTCGGAGCTCTCGACCATCGCTTCCCTGATGACCGCTACGACTGTTCCCGCGGGCAGCCCGCTGTGCGTCCAAGGCCGTCTCGGCGACCAGGTGTTCGCCGTCGTCGAGGGCGACGTCGCGATTTCGCAGAACGGCACCCCCGTCGCGATGGTGCAGGCCGGCGCTCTCGTCGGCGAGATGGCTGTCCTGGACAGCACCGTGCGGTCCGCGACGGCCGTCGCTCTGACCGACGCAGCCGTCCTGGTCATGAGCACCCGCGAGTTCCGTCAGCTGCTGCTCGACCACCCGCGGGTGGCGACGCGCATCCGCTCCCTGGGTGCCAGCCGCCGGCAGGACCTCTCCGCCGCCTAGGCGCGTCCGCCCGGTGACCGGTCGCGGCACAACAGCAACGCCGGTCCTGTGGTGACGGTCCACCCGAGCGTGCGCTGACATGCTGAGCAGCGCCGAGGTTGCCGTTGTGCTTGAGTCGCAGGGGTTCCCGTTGTGCCGGCGGCGCGTTCCGGTGCCGGGCCGGGGAGGGCCAGCAACCGGCTCGGGGGCGAAGCGGCCACCAGTAGGGTCGTGGATCGTGCCGGACATCCTCGCCAACACCGTGCTCCCAGCCGACCGGCGGCCCGTGACGCTCCAGACGGCGGACGGACTGAACCTGATCGGCGAGCTCGCCCTTCCGGACGGCAGGCCTCCGGTGGCCACGGTCATCTGCCTGCACCCGTTGCCCAGCGGCGGCGGGATGATGGACAGCCACGTGCTGCGCAAGCTCGCCTGGCGCCTTCCGGCCCTGGCCGACCTCGCGGTCTTGCGGTTCAACACCCGCGGCACCACCAGCGAGGGAGGGACGAGCGACGGGGAGTTCGGGCACGCGGTCACCGAGCAGTATGACGTCGCGGCGGCCCTCGACCTCTGCGAGGCCTGGGACCTGCCGACGATCTGGCTCGTGGGGTGGAGCTTCGGTACCGACCTCGCGCTCATGCACGGGCTGGACCCCAGCGTGGTCGGCGCCATTCTCCTGAGCCCGCCGCTGCGGTTCTCCGGCCCCGAGCACCTGCAGGCCTGGGCGGAGAACGGCAAGCCGCTGTTCGCGCTCGTGCCGGAGCACGACGACTACCTCCAGCCGCCGGAGGCCAAGAAGCGGTTCTCGGTCGTCCCGCAGGCGGTCGTCCAGGGCGTCGAGGGCGCCAAGCACCTGTGGGTGGGTCGGGCCGAAGAGGTGCTCGACGAGATCGTCCGGATCGTCAACCCGGCGGCGTACCCGCTGCCGACCAGCTACGAGGAGACCGCATGAGCTTCGACCTGACCGGCCGTACCGCCCTGGTGACCGGCGCCTCCCGGGGCATCGGGCGGGCGTTGGCCCTGGGCCTCGCCGCGGCGGGCGCCGACGTCGCTCTGAGCGCGCGCGACGAGGATGCTCTGCAGCACGTGGCCAGGGAGGTCGAGGCGCTGGGCCGCACCGCCCACGTGCTGCCCGCTGACGTCACGGACGCCGAGGCCTGCAGGAACCTGGTGGCCGACGCCATCAGCGCGCTCGGCCACGTGGACGTGCTGGTCAACAACGCCGGAGGGTCGAGCTTCTTCGGGCCTCTCCTGGACCTCCGGTTCAGCGGCTGGGAAAAGACGATGCGGCTCAACGTCGACTCGATCGTGCACCTGTCCCAGGCGATCGGCGCGCACATGGTCGGGCGGGGCAGCGGCAGCGTCATCAACGTCGCCAGTGTCGCGGGGCTGACCGGGACGCCCATGATGGCGGCGTACGGCGCGTCGAAGGCCGCGGTCATCAGCCTCACCAAGACCCTGGCGCACGAGTGGGGCGGCAGTGGCGTGCGCGTCAACGCCCTGTGCCCTGGGTGGACCCAGACCGACCTGAACAAGGACCTGTGGGCCGATGGCGGTGCCGACTGGGTCAAGGACCAGGCCATCAAGCGCTGGGCCACCGTCGAGGAGATGGTCGGCCCCACGGTGTTCCTCGCCAGCGACGCCGCGTCGTACGTCACGGGGCAGGCCCTCGTCGTCGACGGCGGCCAGCTGAGCTAAGCCGCGTCCTGCCGGGGGATGACCACCTCGACGAGGATGAGCTGGATCGCGGCGGCGATGGGGATGGCCAGTAGGGCCCCGACGACGCCCAGCAGGCTCGCCCCGACCAGCACCGCAACGATGGTGACCGCGGGGCTCACGTCCACCGAGCGCTTCATGATGCGGGGGTACAGCAGGTAGTTCTCCACCTGCTGGTACACCAGGTAGAACACCGCCACGATGATGCCGGTCTTGACGTCCTGTGCGAACGCCACCGACGTGATGATGACGGCGCCGACGGTCGCGCCGATGACGGGGACCAGGTCTGTCAGGGCTACGACGAGCGCCAGGGCCACCGGTGACGGCATGCCGAGCGACATCAGCAGGATGAAGCTCGTCACCCCGGCGCAGGCAGCGATCCCGAGGGCGCCCGCGACATAGCCGCCGACGCGGCCCAGGATGTCGTCGGCCAGCAGGCCGACCCGGGCGCGCCGGCTGCGGGGGACGGCGCGGTAGGCCGCCTGCTTCATGCGAGGGAGCGACGACATGAAGTAGAGCGTCAGCGTCAGCACGGTGATCGCTGAGAACACCGCGTTGAAGACGACCTTGCCCACGCCCAGCACCCCGCCGAAGGTGTTGGCCGCGAGGGACGGTGAGGCGAGGGCCTTCTCGGCCTGCTTGAGGATGTGGAAGCGCTGGTCCAGGTCGGCCACCACCCGGTTCTGGCGGAGGTTGGCGACGTACTCCGGGGCGTTGTCGATGAAGTCGGCGGTCTGGCTCACGATCGGCGGCACGATGGCGAACAGGAAGCCCGCGAAGCCGAGCAGCACCACCACGAGGACCACGGCCACGGAGCGGGACCGGGTGAGACCCCGTCGCTCGAGCGCCTCGACGGCGGGGTTGAGCCCGACGGCGAGGAAGCCGCTGATCAGCAAGAGGATGAGCACCGGCCGGATCTTGTCGAGCGTCTGCACGGCGCCCCACGCCGTCAGCAGGCCGAGTCCCCCACCAGCCCGATGCGGTACGGCGAGAACGGCTTGGTCGGGGGACCTGGTGTGCCGTAGGGCTTGTCCTCGTCGGCCCCGGCGACGAACCGGCGGACCGCCGTGTCGAGCAGCGGATCGGCCACGTCGACCTGCTCGATCAGGTGGGACGCCGTGTCCTCGGACCGCTGGGCCGCGTCGCGCGCGGTCTCCGCCTCGTCGCGCGCCTGCTGGGCGTCGTCGCGTGCTCCCTCGGCGCGGTCCGCCGACGCCGAGGCGTCTTCGTTGTCGGAACTGGGCACCTCAGCCCGCCGGTGGCTGGGGGTGCAGCGGCTGCATCAGGTTCGTGAGGTTCTCGCGCAGGGTCTGCAGCTGGACCGCGATGGTGTCGCGCTGCGCCGCGAGCTCCTCGACGCGGCGCTCCGCGTCCGACAGCATCTCCGCCGCCTGCCGGCGCGAGTCCTCGTGCAGGATCTTCACGTCCTCCTCGGCGGTCCGCTTCTTGCCTTCGGCCTGTTCCCTCGTCGACGACAGCAGCTGCTCGGCCTCCTCGCGGGCTGCGGCCAGCATCCGGTCGGACTCGGCCTGTGCCTGCTCGAGCCGGGCCTGGGCCTCCTGGTGGGTGCGCGCCACCTGGGCCTCGGTCTCCTGCTGGGCGCGCAGCCGCATGGTCTCGGCGTCACGCTGCGCCTCGAGCCGCGTCTGCTCGGCGGCGGCGGCGGCGCCGCTCACAGCGGCCTCCCTGCGGTCGAGCTCGGCGGCCCGGTCGGTGGTGCTGGCGGAGGCGCGGTCCTGGGCCTGAGCAACGATCTGCTCGGCCTCCTCCTCGGCCAGCCGGAGCATCTCGGTCATCCGCTCGCTGACGCGGCTCGCCGGGTCGGGCAGGCCCTCCGCCCGGCGCTCTGACTCGGTGAGGCGGCTCTGGAGCGTCAGCAGCTGCGCCTCGAGGTCGGCCACGCGGGCCCCGTCCTCGGCGTGCAGCCGCTCGGCGTCAGCGAGCACCAGACCAACGCGCTCGACGTAGTCGTCGACCTGCCTCCGGTCGTAGCCCCGCATGACGACGTCGAAGCCCTCGGAGTCGCTGTCGTCGGCCAGGGGCAGGAGATCGTCGCTCATGACCCCTGTCCTACCAGGAAATCCGCTCGCTCACTCAGACGTCGCGGAACCGGTTGATCGCGTCGAGGTGCTTGGCCCGGAACTCCGCCGCCTCCGGCCGCACGCCGAGCCCCTCCTCTGGCGCGAGGCACAGCACACCGACCTTGCCCTGGTGCAGGTTCTTGTGGACGTCGTACGCCGCTTGGCCGGTGTCCGCGAGGGCGTAGCTCTTGGACAGGGTGGGGTGGATCAGGCCCTTGGCGATCAGCCGGTTGGCCTCCCACGACTCGCGGTGGTTGGCGAAGTGGGAGCCGACGATGCGCTTGAGGTTCATCCAGAAGTAACGGTTGTCGTAGGAGTGCATGTAGCCCGACGTCGAGGCGCACGTGGTGATCGTGCCGCCCTTCTTGGTCACGTAGACCGACGCGCCGAACGTCTCCCGGCCGGGGTGCTCGAAGACGATGTCGATGTCCTCGCCGCCGGTGAGCTCGCGGATCTTCTTGCCGAAGCGCTGCCACTCCTTCGGGTCCTGGTTCTCCTCGTCCTTCCAGAACGCGTAGCCCTCGGCGCTGCGATCGATGATCAGCTCGGCGCCCATGGAGCGGACGATGTCGGCCTTCTCCGGGCTGCTGACGACGCAGACCGGGATCGCGCCGCCGTTGAGGGCGTACTGCGTGGCGTAGGACCCCAGGCCGCCGGAGGCGCCCCAGATCAGGACGGTGTCGCCCTGCTTCATCTGGCCGCCGTTGCGGCTGACCAGCTGGCGGTACGCGGTGGAGTTGACCAGGCCGGGGGCAGCGGCCTCCTCCCAGGTGAGGTGCGCCGGCTTGGGCATGAGTTGGTTGGCCTTGACGAGCGCGAGCTCGGCCAGGCCGCCGAAGTTGGTCTCGAAGCCCCAGATGCGCTGCTGCGGGTCCATCATCGCGTCGTCGTAGCCCGCCGCGTCCTCCATCTCGACGCTCAGGCAGTGGGCGACGACCTGGTCGCCGACCTTCCACTTGCTCACGCCGGGCCCGGTCTGGAGCACGACGCCGGCGAGGTCGGACCCGACCACGTGGTAGGGCAGGTCGTGGCGCTTGGTGAGGTCGTTGAGCTTCCCGTACTTCTCCAGGAAGCCGAACGTCGAGACCGGCTCGAAGATCGAGGTCCACACGGTGTTGAAGTTGATGCTCGACGCCATCACCGCGACGATCGCCTCGCCCGGGCCGAGCTCGGGGGTGGCGACCTCGTCGAGGTGCAGGCTCTTGCGCGGGTCCTTGTCGCGCGAGGCCAGGCCCTCGAACATGCCGACCTCGTCCTTGCGGACGACCATGGCCTGGTAGGACTCGGGGACGGCCAAGCCGGCGGGGGACTCCCCAGCCAGGACGGCTTCCAGGATCTGCTTCACGTGTGGGCACCTCTCGCTCGCGTTGCGGCAGAGGTTACCGACCGGTAGAAGCGGGTGCGTGCAGCGGGTCAGCCCGCGCGCGCGACAGCGAGGTGCGTCCGACGACGCGCCTGAAGGCTCATCGCTGTCCCCGCGCCCGCCAGGCCCAGTGCACCGAGGCCGGCGACGAACATCGCCGCGGGGACGTCCCGGGTCGCGACCGTCGGCACGTCCTGGTCCTGCAGGCCGCTGCCCAGCAGGGAGAGGGCCAGCTCGAGCTGCTCCTGCTCCTGGTCCTGCGTCCCCGCCTGCAGCTGCGGGTTGGTCTGCACCTGCGGGTTGGCCTGCGGCTGCACCGCTGGAGCCGGTGCCGCGAGCGCGGGCGGAGGGGCGGCCCCCGGAGCAGGCGCGGCCGGCGCGTTCGGACCTGGCGGCGCCGCCGCGGCAGGGGCCGGAGGCACGACCGGCACGGCCAGGCAGGTCACGGCTGCGGCCGCCGTGCCGAGCGGTTCGTCGCGCCCGCCGCCGGTCAGCGTCAGGGCGAGTGTGGCGTCGTACACGCCGGCGGCGAGCCCGACGCAGGAGAAGGTCGCGACGACCTGCGCGCGCAGGTCACGCGTGACGTCCACCCCGGGGACGGCGGTGGGGGTGACGCGGCTGAGCACCGGGCCCGCCGGGGTCACGCGCACCGCGCGCGGCAGGGCGACCTCGGCCAGCAGCGCCTGCAGGGTGGGCGCGAGATGGGCGGCGTCGGCGCACACGAGGGGCGCGCCGCGGCTGAGGTCGACCCGGCCGTCCCCGTCGCAGTCGGTGCCACCGGGGGGCGCCAGGGTGCGCGTCCGGCGCGCGAAGTCCGCGAGGTCGGGGCTCCCGTCACCGTCGGCCGCGGCGATCCCGACCGCGAGCACCCCCGACTCGAGGTAGTCCGCCGCTGCCGGGCCGAGGTCGATCGACCCGTCGGCGCGGGTGGGCGTCAGTCCGGGGTCGACACACGGCACTCCGGTCCGGCACGCGTAGGCCTTGCGGAAGGTGATGTCCGTGGCGTGCACGACGACCTTCAGGGCCGACTGCCGGAAGCCGGCCTGCTGCTCGGCCGGGACGCTCGTCGTGGGTAACCCCGCGGGGACACCGCACTCCGGGTTGGGCGGCGGGACGACGGCCGCACCCGCTCCCGTCACGGCCTGGTCGAGAGCGAACAGCTGGGTCTCCAAGCCGGGGGCGACAGCCTCGATCCGCTCGAGCGCAGAGCCGAGGCGGTCGGCGTCGTCCGTCGGACCGACGGCGAGCTCCCGGCGGTAGGCGGGTGCTTGGCAGGTGGTGCGGTACCACCCGACGCCGGCCCACACGTCGACCCCGGCGCTCCGCAGCTCCGCGACCAGTGCCTGCGCGTCCGCGCGGATGCGGGGGAGCTCCTCCCTCATCGACTCGGACGCATCGAGCAGGAAGTAGACGTCCAGGGGGATGTTGCGGCGAGGCAGGGTCGCCGTGTAGGTGACGGGACGGCTCTCATCCGCGCGCAGCGTCAGGGCGGTGCGGAGGGGGGCGACCTGCGGTGGGCCGAGGGGCCGCGGATCGCCGGGATCCGGGACGAGGGCGCCGGGGGGCAGCAGCGCCGGCGGGGACGCGACGACCTGCTTGTCGTAGGTCAGCACGGCGCGGGTCGTGACGATCCGGACCTGAGGGGCACCGGTGTGGTCGAGGCTGACCTGCAGGTCCTGCGTGGCCCGGGTGGGCGTGATGTCGGTCCACGGGGCGGACGAGCCGGGCACGCCGAACAGCACGCGAGCCGGTCGCCCGTCGACCGGGTGCAGGGAGATCACGGCGGTCTGCCCGTCGTACCCGCTCTCGCTGGACTCGACGGGGCCGGGTGCCGGAGCCGTGACGTGCCGGGCCCCGTCGTCGGTCAGCACGATCGAGATCGGTCGGCCGCCGGCAGACGTGCGGCTGTAGGCGTGCACCACCGGCGCCGCTCGGGGCGGGCGGACGACGGTGAGGGCGCTCACGTCCCACGCGGCCTGCTCGGCATCGGTCGGCGCCGGTCCGACGAACGTGCGCCCTCCGTCCGTCGAGTGCCGCAGTCGGCCGTCCCGAACGGCCCAGACGCGGTTGCTGCTGCCGGGATCGACAGCCAAGGAGGTGTACGTCGCCTGCTCGGTCAGCGGGGTGCGTCGCGTCCACGTCTGCCCGGCGTCGGTCGACGCGTAGAGCCCGCCGACCGGTGCGCCCGTGGCGGTCCCGAGCGCCGGTTCCTGCACCGCTCCGGCGTCCACAGCCAGGTACAGGAAGTCGGCGTTCGCCCTGCTGACCACGAGGTCGTGCCCCGCTCCCGCGGGCGGCAGGCCGCTCTCCCGCGTGACGAACTGACCGCGCTTGGAGGCGCGGGCGTAGAGCAGGTGCGGCCGCCCGCCGGTCTCCGTCGCCTCCTGCGCGAGGACCCACACGCCCTCGCGGTACTTCGGGTCCTCGGCCACGCGGATCTCGGTGAGGGTCGTCGTCGCGGCCGTGAACGGGATGACGTCGTCGGGGGTCTCCGGCAGGGAGAAGACCTCCTGCCAGGTGCAGCCCCCGTCGCGGGTGACGCTGAGGCTGGTGCCGTTGGTGACGAAGCCGCGCTTTGGCGAGAGCGGATCGACGGCGTACGTCGTGACGTCCTGTCCTCGACCACCGGTGCGCTCGACGAAACGGGGCGCCTTGGCGCTGGTCCAGTCGCCGACGCGGGAGAACGCCCCGGGGCGTGAGCACGAGGGAACGTCTGCCGCAGACGTCGGCAGGCCGGTCAGGAGCAGCAGGAGACCGCCCGCCACCAGTGCTCGCAGTGCTCTCACGAGGTGAGGGTGCGCACAGACCAGACGTTGCGCAGCAGTGCGGTGGTCGTGTCCGGCACGGTGACCTTGGTCGATCCCCAGGTCAGGTGCAGGCGCGCATCAGGTCCGAACGCGACGGCCGGAGCGCTGTCCGGCGGACCTTCAGCCGGCGCGGAGACGGGGTCATGGCTGGCGAAGTCGACCCAGAGCGGACTAGCCCCCGGCGAGGCGATCGCCAACCGCACGTGCCAGCCAGTAGCGCCGGGGGCCAGGTGGTAGGCGGCGAGACCCAGCCGGCCCTTGACCGAGACGTCGAGCACCCCGCCGCGCCAGGTGCCCTTCTCGCTCGCCAGGTCTTTCGTGACGGTCCCGCGAGAGGTCACGTGATGGGCCATCAGCTGGGTGCGGCCAGTGGGGCCGCTCGTCACGAGGACCCAGGGGCTGCCGTCGGGGGCGACGGACACCGAGGGGGTGTCGAGCGGGCTGCCCCCGTTCAGCGGGCGTCGGGTGAAGGTGGCCCCGGCGTCCTTGGAGGTCCAGAGGTCTGCGGTACCGATCTGCGACACGCACGCGGCGAAGACGAGCCGTGACCCTCGGCGGTGGTCGGCCGCGAGACTGCAGGCCTCAGCGCCGGGAAGCGCCGTCCCCGTACCGCTGAGCGAACCCGCGGCGCCGGACCAGACGGTCGCCGAGCCGGTCGGCCCGTCGCCGAGGACGTAGAGACGCCCGCTCGTCACCGCGTCGCCCGTCGCGTCCACCCTCAGGCGCGTGCGGGTACCGGCGGGGACGGCGAGCGGGGTGGGACCGCTGGAGACCAGCGCGTCCTTCTCGGTCGCGGTGACGGTCGTGAGCAGAACCCCTGCGCCGTACGCCTCGAGGACGAAGGAGTGCCCGGCGTCGTCGGAGCCGACCGCGGTGGACAGTCCACCGGGCGCGGCGGTGTCGACACCGGCGGCGGCCGCCGTGAGGTTCTGGAAGCTCTCGCCGTCGTCGCCCGAGGACCAGCGCCACGAGGCCAGGCGGGTCTTGGTGGCCGCGCGACCGTCCGGGCTGACGACGCGGGTCAGCCGCTCCTTCAGCGCGGCGCCGATCACGTTCCCGAAGCGGTCCACAGTGACGCTCGAGTCCTGACCACCCGGTGAGGTCTCGCCCTGCAGGGCTGGGGTGAGCAGCACCTCGAGGTCCAGCTGCGCGGCGCCGCGACGGGAGTCCTGCCCGTCGTGCGCCGCAGCCGGCACAGCCGCACCCGCCGCAGCGCAGACCAGCGCCGCTGCGGTGAGCAGCAGCGCCGGTCGGCGTCGGGGGGAGGTCATGGGATGTCGCGCAGGGCTACTTCGCGGCCTTCAGCGGACCGTTGTACTGCAGGATGTCGATGCCCCGGGTGTAGTCGATGTTGTAGACGATCTTCGGGGTGATCCAGTACGACGCCGACGTCGAGCCGCCGACCGGAACGAACCAGCCGACCTCGGAGATCTTGCCCTTGCCGTTGACGGTCAGGAAGCGCGTGCCGTGCTCGTAGGAGCCCACGGCCACCAGGCCGCCGTCCTTCCAGGTCGGGTGCTCGTTGAACCAGTGCGAGGAGCAGCCGAGGCCGTTGATCGCGGGGTTGCCGTCGGCGTACGCACCGTTCTTGTAGGAGTAGGCGTCGGTCTCGCGCATCGTCTTGGTCTTGCGGTAGTTCGTGGTGTCGTAGACGTGCCACTTGGCAGAGTCGGCGTCGCACCGCTGCGTGGCGTTCGTCTCGCCCGCGACCAGCGCGAACTTGTCCTTGCCCGCGCGGGGCCAGATCACCGAGTGGATGAAGTAGTCGCTGTGGTTGCCCACGGCGAGCAGCTTCGGCTTCGTGACGCTCTGCCGGGCGTCCAGGAGCATCATCGGCGTGGTCGACGTGAGGATGATGCCGGGCGAGACCTCGGTGACGTCGTGGCCGCTCTTGCCCGGCAAGCCCTCGTTCCATTTGCCGAGGACCTTCGGCTGGTCCGGGCGGCGGAGGTCGACGACGGTACCGGTCGAGCCCCAGGTGTACTTGCAGTCGAAGATGCAGCTGGTGGTGTGGTTGCCGGCGCCCGGGACGGTCGCGATCTCGATCGGGTTGGCGAGGTCCTGCAGGTCGTAGATGTGCAGGTTGTTGCTGGGCAGCGACTCGCTGAAGATCAGCAGCTTGTGCTTGCTGTCGACCGAGACGTCCTCGTTCTCGAACTTGAAGCCGACGGGGTGCGGCGTGCCGATGAGCGTGGGGTTCAGCGGGTCCTTGAGGGAGTAGATCGAGAAGTTCTTCCACGACGTGACGAACAGCAGGTCGCCGACCTGGCGCGCGCCGGTTGCCGTGCCGACCTCGAACGGGACGAGCTTGAGGTAGTCCACGTTGTCGCTGGTGAAGCCACCGGAGGACGGGCCGGCCGAGGCGGAACCCAGGGTGCCGGGGACGGCTCCGGCGATCAGGGCGGCAGCGGTGGCGAGCAGGGCGAAGCGGCGCTTCACGAGGACTCCAGGGGAGAGGGGGGCTTGAGGTGCTTGTCTCAGGTGTTCGGCCCCGCCGGCCGATCTCCTGCCGCTAACGAGCGACTGCGTGCAACCGCGCGTGCTGAGCGGGCGTCGCCTCGACGCCCGCGCGGCAGAACTCCCGCATGGCCTTGGCGAAGGGGTCGACCACCCCGAGCTTGGACATCCAGGAGGCGTCGATCTGGGCGACGGTCGCCGCAGGCGCCTTCTGGTCGAAGCGCAGGATGTCGATGCCGGAGTGGTAGTCGATTGACCAGACGACGTCGCTGCCATCGGTCGTGGGCATCCAGAACGCCTCGGAGGTGGCGCCGCGGACGGGCTGGAAGAAGCCGACCTGGTTGATCTTGCCCGTCTTGGCGTTGACCTTGAGGAAGCGCGTCCCGTGCTCGTACCAGGCAGCGGTGACCAGGATCGACCCGTCCTTGGCCGTCTTCTGGGTGAACCAGTGACCGGAGCAACCCATCGCGTTGACCTGCGGGTTACCGTCGGTCATCTTCCCGGAGACAGGACGCAGCACGTCGATCTGCGTCATCTGGACGCCCTTGTCGAACCCGGCCATCGACCAGGTCGAGAACGCCCCGGCGTTGCCCTTGCAGGTGCCGGTGAAGTTGCTCTCGCCGTTGCCGAGGAGCAGCTCACCCGGGCGCAGCGGGCCACCGAGGGACTCGCCCGCCTTGCGGGGGACGTACTTCTCCGCACCGACGCGGATGTTGTTGTGCTGGTAGTTGGTGTTCTTGGTGACCGTCCCGGTCGTGATCTTCTTCAGCGTCAGCGGGTTGCCGCCGACCTGGCGGAACGCCACGATCGGGGACGTGTCGGCGATCCAGAGACCGGTCGAGTCCTCGTGCAGGTTGTGGCCGGAGGCGCCGCCCATGAGCCCGCCCCAGGACTGCGCCCTCGGGAGCTCGACCGGGTTGGTGCGGTCCCGGACGTCGAAGGTCTGGCCCTCGGAGCCGTAGAGGTAGGTGCAGGGCGTGTTCGCGCAGACGACCGTGTGGGCGCCGCCCGGGGCGAGCGTGCCCGTGATGCGCGGCAGCGACGGGTCGCTGACGTCGACCACGTGGAGGTAGAGGAACCCCTCGAACTCGGTGAGGAACGCAGTCTTGCCGTCCTCCGAGACCGCGATGTCCTCGTTCTCCCAGTTGTACATCGGGAGGTGGCCGAGCAGCAGCGGCTTCGTCGGGTCGGTCGCGTCGTAGATCGACAGGCCTGCGGCGCCGCTCACGAACGCGCGGACCTGGCTGCCGACCTTGCGCACCTCCATGGAGACGCCTGCGCCGTCCAGCGGCAGGGTGCCCACGTGGGTGACGTTCGAGGAGCGCGGCTCCGCACCGGACGCAGGCAGCACCGGGGGAACCGGCACGGGCGGCGCCGCGACGGCGACGCCTCCGAGCACGAGACCGGCGGTAGCGGCCAGGGCGATCAGGGTGCGGCGCACGCGTGCTCCAGGGTCAGGGGGTGGGGGTTGCCGGGTTCAACGACTCACTTCGCCGTCGGACGCGGGTTCCCTGCCTCCTGCTAGTGCGCGCCCATGCCCTCGGTGCCTGGCTGCACCAGCTCGACGAGGATGCCGCCGGAGCTCTTCGGGTGGATGAAGTTCACGCGCGAACCCGCCGTGCCGGTCCGTGGCTCGTCGTACAGCAGCCGGAGTCCCTCCCCGCGCAGGTGCTCGCTGGCGGCGTCGATGTCCTCGACGCGGTACGCCATCTGCTGGATGCCGGGGCCGTTCTTGTCCAGGAACTTCCCGATCGTGGTGTCGGGGTTCAGCGGCGAGAGCAGCTGGATGTACGAGCCGGACTCGCCGACCTCCATCATCGCCTCGCGGACGCCCTGCTCCTCGTTGACCTCCACGTGCACGCAGCGCATGCCGTAGCTCTTCTCGTAGAAGGCGATGGCGGTGTCGAGGTCGGCGACGGCGATGCCGACGTGGTCGATGGCTGTGATGCGCACGACAGGCTCCCAGTGTTCTTCGGTCGGGCGGGCGCACCTATCGTTGCAGGGACTCGCAGACGCAACAGGAGGCCCCCATGACCAGTGTCATCGTCGCCGGTGCTCGTACGCCGATCGGAAAGCTGTCGGGGGCCCTCAAGGACTTCACGGCCATGGACCTGGGGGGTATCGCCATCGCGGGCGCCCTGGAGCGGGCCGGCGTGAGCGGCGACCAGGTCGACTACGTGATCATGGGCCACGTCCTGCAGGCCGGCCAGGGGCAGATCACCGCCCGCCAGGCCGCGGTCAAGGGCGGCATCCCGATGAACGTCCCCGCACTGACCATCAACAAGGTCTGCCTGTCCGGCCTCGACGCCATCGCGCTCGCCGACCAGCTCATCCGTGCAGGTGAGGTCGAGGTCGTCGTCGCCGGCGGCATGGAGTCGATGACCAACGCGCCGTACCTCCTGCCGAAGGGTCGCCAGGGCTACCGCTACGGCAACGCCGAGATCCTCGACGCGACGTTCCACGACGGCCTGTTCGACGCCTTCGACAAGGTCGCGATGGGTGAGGCGACCGAGGGAGCGGCCAAGAACTTCACGACCCAGAGCCGCGAGGAGCAGGACGCGTTCGCCGCCCGCAGTCATGAGCTCGCCGCGAAGGCCATCAAGGACGGGTTGTTCGGCGACGAGATCGTCCCGGTCACCATCCCGCAGCGCAAGGGCGACGCGATCGTCGTGTCCGAGGACGAGGGCGTGCGCGGTGCGACGACGGCCGAGTCGCTGGCCAAGCTCAAGCCCGCGTTCGTCAAGGACGGCACGCTGACCGCCGGCAACGCCTCGCAGATCTCCGACGGGGCCGCGGCCGTCGTCGTGATGAGCAAGGAGAAGGCTGAGTCGCTCGGCCTCACGTGGCTGGCCGAGATCGGTGCCCACGGCATCGTCGCCGGCCCGGACAACTCCCTCCAGGAGCAGCCGGCCAACGCGATCAAGGCGGCGCTCGCCAAGGCCGGCAAGGACATCGGCGATGTTGATCTCTTCGAGCTGAACGAGGCCTTCGCCGCCGTCGGCATCGCCTCGACGCGCGCCCTCGGTGTCGACGCCGACAAGGTCAACGTCAACGGTGGCGCCATCGCCCTGGGCCACCCGATCGGTGCCTCCGGCGCCCGCGTCGTGCTGCACCTGGCGCTCGAGCTCCAGCGCCGCGGTGGCGGTCTGGGTGCCGCGGCGCTCTGCGGTGGCGGTGGCCAGGGCGACGCGCTGCTCATCACCGTCCCCAAGAGCTAGGTGGTCGTACGCCGGGCTCTCGACGTCCCGGACCTCGTCGCGCGCGCCGAGGCCGGTGAGGCGCGGGCAGTGGCCCGACTCATCACCCTCGTCGAGGACGCCTCCCCGTCCCTGCGCGAGGTGATGGCCCTGCTCGCCCCCCGGGCGGGGCACGCCCGTGTCGTCGGGCTGACTGGCTCACCGGGGGTCGGGAAGTCCACGTCGACCAGCGCCCTCGTGGCGGCGTACCGGCGTCGAGGTCTGCGCGTCGGTGTGCTCGCCATCGATCCCTCCTCGCCGTTCTCCGGTGGGGCGCTGCTCGGCGACCGGGTCCGCATGCAGGAGCACGCCACGGACGAGGGCGTGTTCATCCGCTCGATGGCGACGCGTGGGCACCTGGGTGGGTTGTCGTGGGCGACGCCCCAGGCGCTGCGCGTCCTGTCGGCCGCGGGGTTCGACGTCGTGCTCATCGAGACGGTGGGCGTCGGGCAGGCGGAGCTCGAGATCGCCTCGCTCGCCGACACGACCCTGGTCCTGCTGGCCCCCGGGATGGGCGATGGCATCCAGGCCGCCAAGGCCGGGATCCTGGAAGTGGCTGACGTGTTCGTCGTGAACAAGGCCGACCGCGACGGGGCGGACACGGTGGCGCGCGACCTGCGGTACATGCTCTCGCTCGGTGACCGGCGCACCGACGACGGCTGGCGGGTGCCGATCGTCAAGACCGTTGCCTCGCGGGGGGAGGGCGCCGACGAGGTGATCGACGAGATCGGTCGGCACGGCGACTGGCTCGCCTCCTCCGGCCGGCTCGACGAGCGCCGGGTGCGGCGGGCGGCCGACGAGGTCGAGGCGATCGCACTGACCTCGCTGCGCGTGGATCTCCGTTCCGGCCCCGACCTGGTTGCCGTCGCGGCTCGGGTGGCGGCTGGGGAGCTCGATCCCTACACGGCCGCCGACGAGCTGGTGGCCGGCCGTGCCTGAGACCCTGACCCGAAGGACCGCACCGGTGAATCCCCAGTCCCTTGACCTGCAGCCGCACCCCGAGGGCGGGTGGTACCGCGAGACCTGGCGTTCGCCCGAGACCGTAGACACCTCGGCGGGGTCTCGCTCTGCCGGGACATCGATCCTCTATCTGCTCGAGCCCGGCCAGGCCTCCGCGTGGCACCGGGTCCGGTCCGCCGAGCTGTGGCTCTGGCAGGGCGGGGGTTCCCTGCTGCTCTCTCTCGGAGGTACGTCGGCCCAGCCGGCCCTCGACCGGACCGTCGAGCTCGGCCCGGAGGGAGTGCTCCAGCACCTCGTCCAGCCCGGTGAGTGGCAGGCGGCCACTCCGACCGGAGACCAGTCCGCGGTGTGCGGCTGCGTGGTCGTGCCCGGGTTCGACTTCGCCGACTTCGAGCTGGAGGTCCGGTGAGCAGCGTCGCGCACGGCGAGCGGTCCCTGGCGCTGCGGGCACTTCACCTGGTGGCTCTGGTCGAGACGACCTCCTTCGCCGTGCTGCTGGTCTGCTCGGTGCTCAAGCGGACGACGTCCTTCGACGCCGTCCCGGTGATGGGCCCGATCCACGGCGCCCTGTTCGTCGCCTTGGTGCTGCTCGTGCTGCAGACGCGGCCTCAGCTCGGTTGGAGCGGCCTGCGGACCTTGGTGGTCCTGACGATCGGTTCGCCGTTCGCCCACTTCTTCGTCCGCAAGGCGGTCTGAGCCCCGCGACGGGGCCGATCCTCACGTGACGGCGGCGGCGAGCTCGCTGAGGATCCTCGGCAGGAGCGAGATCGTGATGCTCAGGTGTCCGTGCTCGTCGAACAGGTGGCTCGACGCGCCGGGCACCTGTGCTGCCAGCCACTGCCCGTGGCTGAACGGCACCATGAGGTCCTGTGCTCCCTGCCAGATCGAGACCGGCACAGCGACCTCAGCCAGGAAGAAGCCCCAGGGCTGGGTGAAGGCCAGGTCGTCGTCCAGCCACCCGTGGTGGCCGATCTCGACCGCCTTCCGGAAGGTCGCAGCGACGTGCTCCGCGGCGACCCCGCTGAGAGCCGCTCGATCCACGTCGGGTACCAGTCCGCCCAGGGAGTCCGCGACGCCGGCTCCCGTCACGGAGCGCATCTCGGCAGCCCACGTCATGACCCCCGGCTCGACGACGGCACGACCCGCGAGCGCCTGGGTGAACTCGACGACGTTCTCCTCGCCCATGCCGGCGAGGAAGTCCAGCCCCTGCGCGTCGTAGGGCGCGACCCCGGCGACGCTGGCCACGGCGCGACAGCGACCGGGGAGCAGCGCGCCGCAGGCGAGGGCGTGCGGTCCACCACCGGACACGCCGTAGGTGACGAAGTCCCCTAGCCCCAAGGCATCGAGGACCACTGCCGTGTCTGCCGCAGCATCAGCGACGGTCCGGCCGGGTGCGGGGGTGCTGGCGCCGTACCCGGGTCGGCCGTAGGTGATCCAACGCAGACCTGCCTCGCGGGCAGCAGCGATGGCTGCGTCGTCGCTGACCGGCCCGGTGGGCGTGCCCCCGTGATAGACGACCGGGAGGCCCGGGCCCTTACTGTCGACGACCTCGAGCACACGACCGTCGGGAGCAGTGACCATCATGGGCAGAACCTGCCACATCTGCGCCCTACTCACCCTCCGAGGTAGGACATCTCCGGCTTGGGGAGGTCGGTGACGCCGGCGCCACGCTGCTCGGAGTAGCGGTCGTCGCGTCGCGCCCAGCGGCCCGCGATCGCCTGGCGCAGCTCGTCGTCGGTTGCACCGCCACGCAGCACTGCCCGCAGGTCAGTGCCCGAGGAGGCGAACAAGCAGGTGAACAGCTCACCGACGGCCGTGAGCCGAGCCCGCACGCAGGTGCCGCAGAAGGGCTTGGTCACCGAGGAGACGAAGCCCACCTCGCCGGCGCCGTCGACGTACCGCCAGCGCTCGGCGGTTCCTTCGTCCCCCAACGGTTCCAGAGGGTGCACGGCGTGCAGCAGGTCGCGCACCTCTGCGGAGGGGACGACCCGGTCGCGCACCCATCCGTTGGTGGTGCCGACGTCCATGTACTCGATGATCCGAAGGGTGTGGCCGTGCTCCCGCGCGAAGTCCGCGAGCGGAAGGAACCCCTCGAGGTTCACCCCGCGCTGCAGCACGGTGTTGAGCTTCACGGGGAGTCCGGCACCCGACGCGGCAGCGATCCCGTCGAGCACGGTCTGCAGCGCGACCTTCGTGTCGGACAGCTCCTGGAACGCCGTGGGGTCCAGGGAGTCCAGCGAGACCGTGACGCGGTGCAGGCCGGCCTCCTGCAAGGACGCTGCGCGGGCGGCCAGCAGGGAACCGTTGGTGGTGACCGCGATGTCCTCGACGCCCGGCATCGCGGCCACCATCGCCACCAAGACCTCGAGGTCGCGCCTCAGCAGCGGCTCCCCGCCGGTCAGCCGCACCTTGGTCACGCCCAGATCGACGAACACCCGGATGACGCGCTCGAGCTCCTCGAAGCTGAGCAGCTCCGTGCGAGGCAGGAACGCGTGGTCCGGGCCGAACAGCTCGCGGGGCATGCAGTACGGGCAGCGGAAGTTGCACCGGTCCGTCACCGACACGCGCAGGTCCCGCAACGCACGTCCTCGGGTGTCCAGCACCTGCTCAGGGTAGGCCCGCGCAGAAGATCTTGAGCGATGTGCGCGAGGTCACAGAACTCGGTCCGTTGACAGGGGTGACTGGCCAGACCGGCCAGCACCTGACACGGAGGTAACCCCCTTGAAGCGTGTTCTCGCTGTCGCCGCCCTGCTCCTCGGTACTGCTGCTGCGGTTGCTGTCCCGGCCTCCGCCGAGACGGCCTGCCTGACCGTGCACGTGCAGGTCAACGACACCGTGGTGGACCAGGCGCCCTGCGTCTGAGCCAGCCCGTACGGAGCCGCCGGTGACCTCGGTCCCGGCGGCTCCGTCGTCTGTCGGCGATACTTGAGCCCATGCAGCGACGTCCCACTGACCTGAACATCGCCGGCGCCGTGGACCTGTCCCGGCTGGCCAAGCCCGCCGCAGGGGCTCCCGGCGCGCCGGTGGCCAGCACCAGCCCGTACGTGCTGGACGTGACGCAGGAGGAGTTCGAGGAGAAGGTCCTCCGCGCCTCGCTGCAGGTGCCGGTCCTCGTCGACTTCTGGGCCGAGTGGTGTGGGCCGTGCAAGCAGCTCAGCCCGATCCTCGAGAGGTTGGCCGACGAGGCCGCCGGCGCGTGGATCCTGGCCAAGGTCGATGTCGATGCCAACCAGGAGCTGTCGACGCAGCTGCAGATCCAGAGCATCCCCGCGGTGTTCCTCGCGCTGGGTGGTCGCCTCGTTCCGGGGTTCCAGGGCGCGCTGCCGGAGGCGCAGCTCCGCGACTTCCTGACCCAGGTCATGGCCGCCGCCCAGCAGGCCGGGCTGCCCGGCCCCGGCGGCGACCCCGAGGAGGCGCCGGCGCTCCCGCCCGTCGACCCGGAGCTGCTCGCGGCCGAGGACGCCCTCGCCGCCGAGGACTACGCCGCGGCACTGGGGGCGTACGACGCCCTGCTGGCCCGCAAGCCCGGTGACGCCGAGGCGACCCTCGGGAAGGCCTGGGCCTCGCTCCTGCAGCGCGCCGTCCACCTCGACCCGGCGACGACGCTGGCCGCTGCCGCAGCAGCCCCGGACGACGTCGACGCGCAGACCGCCGCGGCGGACGTGGAGGTCCTGACCGAGCAGATCCAGCCCGCGATCGACCGCCTCATCGGCTTCGTGCGACGGTCGGCCGGCGAGGACCGCGACCGGGCGCGGGTTCACCTGCTCGAGCTGTTCAGCGTCCTTGACCCGGAGGACGAGCGGATCGTCACCGGGCGCCGATCCCTGTCGAACGCCCTCTACTGACCTAAGGCGCGCGGCCCGGGGGAGTGCAGCCAGACGCTCCCGAGCGGGGGGACCCGCAGGGAGGTGGAGGCCGGCTGGCCGTGCCAGCTCTGCGACCCGGCGGTCACCGCGCCCAGGTTCCCCACGCCGCTGCCGGCGTAGGCCTCCGCATCGGTGTTGAGGACCTCGGCCCACTCGCCTTCCCAGGGCAGCCCGAGGTGGTAGTCCTCGTGCGGCGTCCCGGCGAAGTTCGTGACGCAGGCGAGCGCTGACCCGTCGCTGCCGAAGCGCAAGAACGAGAAGACGTTGCCGGTGGCGTCGTTGGCGTCGATCCAGGCGAAGCCGGCCGGGTCGGTGTCGAGCGTCCACAGCGCAGGGGTGCTGGTGTAGATCGCGTTGAGGTCCTTCACCAGAAGGGCGACACCCCGGTGGTCGGGGAGGTCCATGAGCCACCAGTCGAGGGAGCGGGACTCGCTCCACTCCGACTCCTGCGCGAACTCCGAACCCATGAACAGCAGCTGCTTGCCCGGGTGAGCCCACATGAAGGCCAGGTAGGCGCGGACCCCGGCGAGCTGCTGCCAGCGATCACCCGGCATCTTGCGCAGCAGCGAGCCCTTGCCGTGCACGACCTCGTCGTGGCTGATCGGCAGCAGGTAGTTCTCGGAGTAGGCGTAGACCATCGAGAAGGTCATCTGGTGGTGGTGGTAGCCCCGGTAGACGGGCTCGTGCTCGACGTAGTCGAGCGAGTCGTGCATCCAGCCCATGTTCCACTTGAAGCCGAAGCCCAGACCGCCCAGGTGCGTGGGCCGGGTGACGCCGGGCCACGAGGTGGACTCCTCGGCGATCGTCATCGCGGACGGGACGCGCCGGTAGACGACGGAGTTCATCTCCTGCAGGAACGTCACGGCCTCGAGGTTCTCGCGACCGCCGTACTCGTTGGGCAGCCACTCGCCCTCCTCGCGGGAGTAGTCGAGGTAGAGCATCGAGGCGACCGCGTCGACGCGCAGCCCGTCGATGTGGAACTCCTCGAGCCAGTAGACCGCGTTGGCGACGAGGAAGTTGCGGACCTCGTTGCGTCCGAAGTCGAAGACGTAGGTGCCCCAGTCCATCTGCTCGCCGCGACGCGGGTCTGCGTGCTCGTACAACGGCGTGCCGTCGAAGCGGCCGAGGGAGAACTCGTCCTTGGGGAAGTGGGCGGGGACCCAGTCGACCAGCACACCGATGCCGGCCTGGTGGAGCCGGTCGACGAGGAAGCGGAACTCGTCGGGGGTGCCGAAGCGCGAGGTCGGCGCGTAGTAGGACGAGACCTGGTAGCCCCAGGAGCCGCCGAACGGATGCTCGCTGACCGGCAGCAGCTCGACGTGGGTGTAGCCCAACCAGGAGACGTACTCCACCAGCTCGTCGGCCAGCTCGACGTACGACAGCCCCTCGCGCCATGAGCCGAGGTGGACCTCGTAGACGCTCATCGGTGCCGCGTGGGCGGGCGTGGCCGCACGACGGGCCAGCCACGCGTCGTCCTGCCAGACGTAGTCCGATGCGGCCACGACCGACGCGGTCAACGGAGGCACCTCTGCCTGCCGGGCCATCGGGTCCGCCTTGTCGCGCCAGACCGAGTCCGCGCCGAGGACCCGGAGCTTGTAGCGCGTGCCCGGACCGAGGTCAGGGACGAACAGCTCCCAGACCCCGCTGGACCCGAGGGAGCGCATCGGGTGGGAGGAGCCGTCCCAGCCGTTGAAGTCGCCGATCACACGGACGCCGCGGGCATTGGGGGCCCATACCGCGAACGAGACACCGGTGACGTCGCCGTAGTCGCGGACGTGCGCGCCGAGCACCTGCCAGAGGTACTCGTGTCGGCCTTCGCCGATCAGGTGCAGGTCGACCTCGCCGAGGGTCGGGAGGTAGCGGTACGGGTCGTCGGTCGGGTAGCTCGTCCCGCCGTACGTCACGTCCAGTCGGTAGTCGCGGACGTCACCGGTCAGCTCGGCCTCCCACACCCCGAAGGAGCGGTGCGTCAGGGGAAAGCGCTCACCGTCGACGACCGCGACGACCTGCTCAGCACCTGGCCGCAGGGAACGGACGACCACGCCCTTGCCCTGCGGGTGCATGCCCAGCAGCCCGTGGGGATCGTGATGGGCGCCGCCCGCCAGCCGCTCGAGCTCCTCCTCGGAGGGACCGGACGCCTTCGCGGTCGGCGTGACAGGGGGGGACTTCTGCTTGCTCATGCACTGCCTCCCAGCAGACGGGCGATCGATGCCAGCGGCACCGGCAGCCACGTCGGTCGGTTGCGGGCCTCGTACACCACTTCGTACACGGCCTTGTCCAGCTCGAAGGCCTTCAGCAAGGTGGTCTGGTCTCGGGGGTCGGCCCCGACGGCGCGGCCGTAGCCGTCGCAGAACGCGGAACGGTTACGGTCGGCCCACTCGTTGGCGCGGTAGGCCAGCTGCGGGCTGCTCTCCTGCACGGCAAGCAGGTGGTGCGCGGCGTAGTCGAACGACCGCAGCATGCCGGCGACGTCGCGCAGCGGGCTCATCAGCGCTCGGCGTTCCGCCAGCGAGCGGGCCGGCTCGCCCTCGAAGTCGAGCAGGATCCACCCGTCCTGCGTCCGCAGCACCTGACCGAGGTGCAGATCCCCGTGCACGCGCTGCACGGGCACCGGCGTGGTCAGGGTCGCGACGTCGGCGTAGGCGGCCCGGATCCCCTCGGCGTGCTCGGTGAGCTCGGGGGCGACGAGCAGCGCGGTGTCGAGGCGCTCGAGCAGCTGGATCGAGGTCTGCTGCGACTCCTCGGGTCCGGCGACAGCAGAGGCGAGCGCCTCCCGCATGAGCAGGTGCACCTCCCCGGTCGTCTGGCCGAGACGCTCGGACTCGCTGGCGAAGTCGCCGCCGACCTCGCTGGCGTGGAGGTCCTGCTCCGCCAGCAGGTCGCGGACCGAGGCCGTGGCCATCGCCCAGCCCTCACTGGCTCCCCGCAAGAAGGGTTGGAGCAGCCCGAGAGTGGTCGTCTCCCCCTCGACGACCGCGTCTATCCAGGCGAGCGGTGGTGCCACGTGGGGACTGCCGGCGTCGGCGAGCGCCTTGGTGATCTCGATGTCGGGGTTCGCACCGGGCTGCAACCGACGGAAGAGCTTGAGGATGAGCGTCTCGCCGTAGACGATCGACGTGTTGCTCTGCTCCGCCGTCATCAGACGACCGGGCAGGGACGCGTCCAGGTCCGCTTCCCGGTGGAAGCGCACGTTGCCGACCTCGTCACCGAGGGCCAGGTGGTCGAGCAGCAGACCGGTGGCGACCGGATCGTGCGTGGCGTCGTACAGCAACCCGCCGGGCAGGGCGCCGATGACGGCGTACTCCAGGCGCTCCTCGACCTCCGTCGTCTCGCCGAGCAGCAACTGGTAGTCCTCGGTCCCGCCGTCGGCATACTCCACGTGGACGATCGACAGGCGCACCGCCGGACCGGTGCCCTGCAGGACGGACGTCGACTGCTCGTCGACGGCGCTGATCTCCCGGCCCTTGCCGCCGAACCACCGCTGCTCCGGCAGCCACGTCGCGAGCGGGCTCACGCGGTCGCCCGCAGACCGAACCAGAGGAACCCGTGTCCCGAGAGGGACAGGAGATACGGCAGCTCGCCGATGGGCGGGAAGGGCACGCCGCCGGTGAGCTCGACGGGGGTGGACCCTTCGTACCGGGAGAGGTCGAGCTCGACCGGCTGGGGGAAGCGGGACAGGTTGTTCACGCAGATCACTCGGTCGTCCCCGAACTCGCGGCAGAAGGCGAGCACGGAGGGGTTGGACGTCTCGAGCTCCTCGTAGCTGCCCATCCCGAACACTGGGTGCTGCCTGCGCACGCTCAGCATCTTGCGGGTCCAGTGCAGCAAGGAGGAGGGGGAGCGCATCTGCGCGTCGACGTTCAGCGCCTGGTAGCCGTAGACGGGATCGAGGATCAGCGGCAGGTACATCGCCTGAGGATCGGCCTGCGAGAAGCCGCCGTTGCGGTCCGCGCTCCATTGCATCGGGGTGCGCACACCGTCCCGGTCACCCAGGTAGATGTTGTCGCCCATGCCGATCTCGTCGCCGTAGTAGAGGACCGGCGAGCCGGGCAGGGACAACAGCAGTCCGGTGAACAGCTCGATCTGGTCGCGGCTGTTCTCGAGCAGCGGAGCGAGTCGTCGGGCGATGCCGATGTTCGACTTCATGCGGGGGTCCGCGGCGTACTCCGCGTACATGTAGTCGCGCTCTTCGTCGGTCACCATCTCGAGGGTGAGCTCGTCGTGGTTGCGCAGGAAGATGCCCCACTGGCAGCTGTCCGGGATGGCCGGGGTCTGCGCGAGGATGTCGGTGATAGGGAAGCGCGACTCGCGACGCACGGCCATGAACAGCCGCGGCATCAACGGGAAGTGGAAGGCCATCTGGCACTCGTCGCCGTCGTCGCCGAAGTACTCCACGACGTCCTGCGGCCACTGGTTGGCCTCGCAGAGCATGACCCGGTCGGGGTAGAGCTCGTCGACCTCCTTGCGGACCCGCTTGAGGAACTCGTGCGTCTCCGGCAGGTTCTCGCCGTTGGTCCCGTCGCGCTCGAACAGGTACGGCACGGCATCGAGGCGGAACCCGTCGATCCCGAGGTCGAGCCAGAACTTCAAGACCTCGATCATCTCGGTCTGCACCGCGGGGTTGTCGTAGTTCAGGTCGGGCTGGTGGCTGAAGAAGCGGTGCCAGTAGAACTGCTGGCGCACCGGGTCCCAGGTCCAGTTGGACTTCTCGGTGTCGACGAAGATGATTCGCGCCTCGGTCCAGCGGTCGTCGGTGTCCGACCAGACGTAGTAGTCGCCGAACGGGCCGTCGGGGTCGGCCCTGCTCGCCTGGAACCAGGGGTGCTGGTCGCTGCTGTGGTTCATCACCAGGTCCGCGATGATCCGCATGCCACGGGAGTGGGCCGCGTCGACAAGCTCGATGAAGTCCCCCAGGTCGCCGAACTCCGGGAGCACCGTGACGAAGTCGCTGATGTCGTACCCGTTGTCGCGCAGGGGGGACTGGTAGATCGGGAGCAACCAGATGCAGTCGATCCCCAGCCACTGCAGGTAGTCGAGCTTGCCGATGAGTCCCTGGATGTCTCCCGTGCCGTCGCCGTTGCTGTCGGCGAAGCCGCGGATCAGCACCTCGTAGAAGACGGCCCGCTTGAACCACAGCGGGTCGCGGGACTCCTCCAGCGACACGAGGTCGTCGGGTCCGTTGACGGTCACTAGCCCACCTGTCCTTGGTTCACGGGGTGTGCCCGGCGCACGGTGAGCAGGTGCGCGGGTTCGTCGAAGGGGTCCAGGCGCACGTAGTTGGCCTGACCCCACGTCCACTCGTTGCCGGTGATCTCGTCCCGGACCAGGACCTGGTCGTCCCACTCGACGCCGAGGGCGGGGAGGTCCAGGCGGACCGTGGCTTCGCGGGCGCCGTGCGGGTCCAGGTTCACGACGACGAGCACGATGTCATCGCCCGTGCGCTTGCTCCAGGCGAGGACGGCATCGCTGTCGGTCTCGTGGAAGGTCACGTTGGTCAACCAGTGGAGCGCCGGGTGCGCGCGTCGCCAGCGGTTCAGCATCGTGAGGTACGGCGCCAGTGACGGCTGGCTCCAGTCGCGCGGACGGAGCTGGTACTTCTCCGAGTCGGCGTACTCCTCGCTCCCGGGTTTGACCGCCACGTGCTCGTACAGCTCGTAGCCGGCGTACACGCCCCAGGACGGGGAGAGCAACGAGGCGAGCACCGCACGCACCTTGAACATCGGCGGACCGCCGTACTGCAGGGAGCCGTGCAGGATGTCCGGGGTGTTCACGAAGAAGTTCGGACGCATGTATGGCGCCGACTCGACCAGCTCCTCGACGTACTCCTGCAGCTCGCCCTTCTCGGTGCGCCAGGTGAAGTACGTGTAGGACTGCGTGAACCCGATGCGCCCGAGCTCGTGCATCATCGCGGGTCGGGTGAACGCCTCCGCGAGGAACAGCACGTCCGGGTGGTCCTTCTTGACCGTGGCGATCAGCCACTCCCAGAAGTCCAGCGGCTTGGTGTGCGGGTTGTCGACGCGGAAGATCTTGACGTCGTGCGCGACCCAGTGCAGGACGACGCGGAGCACCTCGGCGTAGAGGCCCTCCTTGTCGTTGTCGAAGTTCATCGGGTAGATGTCTTGGTACTTCTTCGGCGGGTTCTCGGCGTAGGCGATCGTGCCGTCGGCGCGCGTCGTGAACCACTCGGGGTGCTCCTTGGCCCACGGGTGGTCCGGGGCGCACTGCAGGGCGAGGTCGAGAGCGACCTCCATGCCCAGCTCACGGGTCCGCGCGACGAACGCGTCGAAGTCCTCGATCGTGCCGAGGTCAGGGTGCACCGCGTCGTGCCCACCCTCGTCGGAGCCGATGGCCCACGGTGACCCGGGGTCGTTGGGGGAGATGTCCTCGGGCTTGCCGCCGGGGAACTCCGGGCTGTTCGGACCCTTGCGGTTGACCTTGCCGATCGGGTGGATCGGCGGCAGGTAGACGACGTCGAAGCCCATCTCGGCCACGGCCGGCAGGCGCTCCATCGCCGTGCGGAAGGTCCCGGAGGTCGTCCCCACCGCGCCCTCGCTGCGGGGGAAGAACTCGTACCAGGCGCCGTAGAGGGCCCTCGGCCGGTCGACCCAGATCTCGCGCCGGGGGGAGGCGGTGACCAGGTCGCGCAGGGGATGGGCGGTCAGCACGGCGACCACGTCGGGAGCCATCGCTGCCGCGAGGCGCTCCTGCGGATCCCGTGTCGGGTCGCGCAGGACAGCGGCCTGGCTGAGGACCAGGTCACGAGAGGCCTTGGGCACGCCGGCAGCAGCGCGTTCGTGCAGCAGCGCGCCCTCCTCGAGCATGACCTCGACGTCCACGCCGGCGTCCACCTTGATCGGCGCGTCGTGCCACCAGGTGCCCAGCGGGTCGCTCCACCCCTCGACGACGAAGGACCACAGGCCCTCGCTGTCGGGCGTGAAGAACGCGTCCCAGGTGTCGTCGGGGCCGGGTTCCATCCGCAGGAACGGCGCGCGTCCACCGCCCGGTCGCTTGACCACGACGTTGGCAGCGACGGCGTCGTGCCCCTCGCGAAACACTGTTGCCTTGACGTTGATCTCTTCCCCGCTCACGGCGCCGGCGGGATGACTCCCACACGACACACTCGGGCTGACGTTCGTGATCACGATGCGTCCCACCACGAGTCGACCGTACCCATGTCCCCACGGGCCAAGCCCCTGAGCCGGGGTTTGAGGCCGGACCCCGGGTGGCTAAGGTCAGCGGGGTGAAAGCCCTCCGCAGGTTCACCGTCCGCCTTGCCCTCCCGGCTGCCCTCGCACCGCTCGCCGACCTGGTGATGAACCTGAGGTGGTCGTGGCACACGGCCAGCCTCGACCTGTTCGCCAGCATCGACGAGGCCGCGTGGCAGGCCGTCGGGGGTGACCCGGTCCGACTGCTCGGGGAGGTCAGTCCTGAGCGCTTGGCCGAGCTGTCGACCGATGAGGTGTTCCTCGCCCGGATGTCGTCGGTGCACGCCGATCTGCAGGAGTACCTCACCGAGTCGAAGTGGTACCAGTCGCTCGAGGGCGCCCCCGCGTCGATCGCCTACTTCTCGCCGGAGTTCGGCATCACCGAGGTGCTGCCGCAGTACTCCGGTGGGCTCGGCATCCTGGCCGGCGACCACCTCAAGGCAGCCTCCGACCTCGGCGTCCCGATCCTCGGGGTGGGGCTGCTCTACCGCGCCGGCTACTTCAAGCAGTCGCTCAACGCCGAGGGCTGGCAGCAGGAGCGCTACCCCCCACTGGACCCGCACGGCCTTCCCCTGACCCTGCTGCGCGCGGCCGACGGTGCGCCGGTCGAGGTCAGCGTCCCGTTGTCGGAGGGCCGAACCCTGCACGCGCAGGTCTGGAAGGCGCAGGTCGGTCGCGTGCCGCTCCTGCTGCTCGACAGTGATGTCGAGGCCAACGGTCCTGACGAGCGGCTCATCACCGACCGGCTGTACGGCGGGGGGACCGACAACCGGCTGGCTCAGGAGCTCCTGCTCGGCATCGGCGGGGTGCGGGCGATCCGGGCCTGGACCGCGCTGTCCGGTGAACCTGCGCCCGAGGTGTTCCACACCAACGAGGGGCACGCCGGGTTCCTCGGCATCGAGCGGATCCGCGAGCTCGTCGCCGGAGGGCTCAGCTACGACGAGGCCCTGGAGGCCGTCCGCTCCGGCACCGTGTTCACGACGCACACCCCGGTGCCGGCCGGCATCGACCGCTTTCCCAAGGACCTGCTGTCGGGCGTCTTCGAAGGCGGTGCGCTGTCGGGCGTGCCCCTGGAGCGGGTTCTCGAGCTCGGCGCCGAGGACGACCCGTCAGTCTTCAACATGGCCCACATGGGGCTGCGGTTGGCCCAGCGACGCAACGGTGTCGCCAAGCTGCACGGCATCGTCAGCCGGGACATGTTCTCCGGCCTGTGGCCGGGCTTCGACACGGCCGAGGTCCCCATCAGCAGCGTGACCAACGGGGTACATGCCCCGACGTGGGTCGCCCGTGAGGTGTTCGAGCTGGCCGAGCGGGAGATCGGCACGAACCTGACGACCGAGGCCCAGGGCTGGGAGGACATCGCCAAGGTCGCGGACACCTCCATCTGGGCGACCCGCCGGGCCCTGCGCGAGCGGCTCGTCATCGAGGTCCGCCGCCGCCTGCACGAGTCCTGGCTGCAGCGCGGGGCCACGGACGCCGAGCTCGGCTGGACCGCGAAGGCCTTCGACCCCGACGTGCTGACCATCGGGTTCGCGCGGCGCGTGCCGTCGTACAAGCGGCTCACGCTGATGATGCGGGACCCCGAGCGCCTGACCGCCATGCTGCTCCACCCGGAGCGTCCGGTGCAGCTGGTCATCGCCGGGAAGTCCCACCCGGCCGACGACGGCGGCAAGGAGCTCATCCAGCAGATCGTGCGCTTCGCCGACCACAAGGACGTCCGGCACCGCATCGTCTTCCTGCCCGACTACGACATCGGCATGGCGCGCTACCTCTACGGGGGCTGCGACGTCTGGCTGAACAACCCCTTGCGGCCCCTCGAGGCCTGCGGCACCAGCGGGATGAAGAGCGCGCTCAACGGCGGACTCAACCTGTCGATCCTCGACGGCTGGTGGGATGAGATGTACGACGGCGAGAACGGCTGGGCGATCCCCACCGCCGACGGCGTGACCGATCCCGAGCGGCGCGACGACCTCGAGGCGTCCGCGTTCTACGACCTCGTCGAGAACCAGGTCCGCACGCGGTTCTACGACGTCGACGACAACGGTGTGCCGCAGCGCTGGGTGGACATGGTTCGGCACACCCTGCAGTCGCTCGGCCCCAAGGTGCTCGCGAGTCGGATGGTCCGCGACTACGTCCATCACCTCTACGCACCCGCCGCCGCCGCGTCACGGGGCCTCGCGGCGCATGACTTCGCGCCGGCAAAGGAGCTCGCCGACTGGCGCCGCAAGGTGACCGACGGGTGGTCGCAGGTGCGCGTGCTGCACGTCGAGGCGGGCGGTGTCGACGACGCCCCAGCGGTCGGGTCCTCGCTCACCCTGCGTGCCACGGTCGACCTCGGTGACCTGCAGCCCCGCGACGTCGTGGTGCAGGCGGTCTACGGGCGGGTGGACGAGCACGACGACCTGCACCGGCCGGTGCACGTGCCGCTGAACGAGGCGGACGCAGGGGAGGACGGACTGCCCCGCTACGAGGGGACTGTGCCGCTGGACCGGGCGGGCGCCTACGGGTACACCGTCCGCGTGCTGCCGCACCACGACCTGCTGCCCGGCGACACCGAGCTCGGCCTGCTCGCCCAGGCCTGACCGCGCGGCGTGCTCTCCGCGCTCTTCCTCGTCGTCGCCGACGCGGAGCCGTTGCTGGACGCGGTTCGTGGCCTCCCGGGGGTCTCGTTGCTCGAGCCGGCGCACATCAGCCTGGGCTACCCCTGGGTGGAGGACGCGGTCGAACGGGTGGAGGAGGTCCGGGCGGCCGCGGCGTCGGTCGCGTCCGGTGCCGTCGACCTGCTCGGGCCGGAGCTGTTCGTCCAGGACGTCCGGCGTCGGACGGTGGTGCACGCCACCCTGTCCGACGACACCGTGCCCCGGGCGCTCGCGCAGGCGCTGGACGCGCCGCTGCGCACGCCTCATCTGTCGATCGCGCGGGTCCGGCACCACGCAGACGCTGAGCAGATCGCCGCGGTCGTGGCGCCGTACCTGCCGCTCCGGGTGCGGCTCACCGAGCTCGAGCTGACCGTCCGCGAGCACGCCGGATGGGTGACGTTGCTGCGGGCGTCCCTGGGTTCCTAGCCACTTGTGACGATCTTGCGTAAAAGGGGAACCTCGATCCGTGGCTGACGGTTGACTGAGCACCAGGCTCGCTTCCGCGCGGACCGCTGATCGGAGAAGGAGCGCACGATGCTCGCTGCGCTCCAGGCCACGATGGCCTTCGAAGAGGCGGCTGTCGCGGTCCTGCGTCACCTGCATGAGCACGTGCCCATGGCCTTCTGGTCCGTGACGCGCGTGGAGAACGGTCGGCAGACCTACCTCTACCTCGAGGACAACGGCTACGGGCTGCGTCAGGGCGACGCGCACCCCTGGGAGGCGAGCTTCTGCATCCACATGGCCGCCGGGTCGACGCCCGCCGTCGCGACCGACGCGCGCGCGGTGCCGCTGTACGCAGGCGCTGAGGTCGCTCGGCTGGTCTCGATCGGGAGCTATGGCGGTGCGCGCATCGACGAGCCGGACGGGTCGCTGTTCGGCGCGATCTGCGGGATCGACCCGCAGACCCAGGACGGTGACTCGGCCCTGGCCAAGGCGGAACCCGTCCTCGCCCTCCTGGGCCGGCTGCTGACGCTCGTGCTCGCCGCCGAGCGAGGGCGGCAGGACGCCGTGCTGGCGGTGGCGACCGCAGAGGAGCAGGCCGATCGGGATGCGCTCACGCACCTGCCGAACCGCCGCGCCTGGGACCGGGCGCTCGTCGAGGAGCAGGCCCAGGTGCAGCGGTACGGCGACCCGACGGTCATCGTCGTGATCGACCTGGACGGGCTCAAGGACGTGAACGACACCCTGGGCCATGCCGTCGGGGACGACCACCTGCGCCGCGCCGCCACCGCCCTCCGGTCGGCCGTCCGGACGCAGGACGTCGTCGCTCGGCTGGGAGGGGACGAGTTCGGCGTGGTGCTGCGGCGCTGCGAGGAGGCAAGCGCACCGGCGCGCGTTCACGAGCTGTCCGCGGCCCTCGAGAGCCGCGGGGTCGCCGCTTCCCTGGGGTGGGCACCGCTGACCATCGCCCACGGGGCGGACGCGGCGGTCGAGCAGGCCGACGCGGCGATGTACGACGCCAAGCGCCTGCGGCAGCTCGAGCCGCAACCACCTGCTCCGCGCCGCCCGGCTCGGGTGGTCGACCTGGACCAGCCGTCCCCCGAACCGCAGAGCGTCAGGCCGGGCGGTCGGCCCGCAGGAGCACCACCGAGCGACCGGTGACGGCCAGGACGACCCCCGGCTCCGCCGTCCCGGTGGCCAGCACCACGTCGTAGGACGTGGCCCACGGCGCACCGGGCAGGGTCACGCCGGCCTCCTCGGCGCCGAGGTTGAGGACCAGCAGGAAGCTGTCGTCCTCGACCCGCTGACCCCGCGGCCCTCGGGTCTTGATCCCCCGTCCGTCGAGGTACATCGCGATCACGTGCTGCGCCGGGTCGAACCACTCTGTGTCGGTGAGCTCGGCGCCGTCGGCGCCGAACCACGCGATGTCCTTGACCCCGTTGGACCCCAGCGACCGACCGCTGAAGAAGGCCTTCTGCCGGAAGACCGGGTGGGCGTGTCTCAGGGCCAGCAGCTGCGACACCAGGTTGGAGAGCTCGGTGCCCTCGGGGGTCGGCGTCCAGTCCACCCACGAGACCTCGTTGTCCTGGCAGTAGGGGTTGTTGTTCCCGCCCTGTGTGCGGAACAGCTCGTCGCCCATCGTCAGCATCGGCACCCCGGTCGACAGCAGCAGCGTCGTCAGCAGGTTCTTCACCTGCCGAAGCCGCAGGGCCTGCACCTCGACGTCGGTGGTCTCGCCTTCGACCCCGCAGTTCCACGACCGGTTGTGCGACTCCCCGTCACGGCCCTGCTCGCCGTTGGCGTCGTTGTGCTTGGTCTCGTAGGTCGTGAGGTCCCGCATCGTGAAGCCGTCGTGCGCGGTCACGAAGTTGATGGAGGCGTAGGGGCGGCGGCCGTCGTCCTGGTACAGGTCGCTCGATCCGGACAGCCGGTAGGCCAGCTCGCGGACCCCCTGCTGCTCGCCGCGCCAGACGTCACGGACGGTGTCGCGGTACTTGCCGTTCCACTCGGTCCAGAGCGGCGGGAACTCCCCGACCTGGTAGCCGCCCTCACCGAGGTCCCAGGGCTCGGCGATGAGCTTCACCTGGCTCACCACCGGGTCCTGCTGGATCACGTCGAAGAACGCCGACAGCTTGTCGACGTCGTGCATCGACCGGGCCAGCGCCGAGGCGAGGTCGAAGCGGAACCCGTCGACGTGCATCTCTGTCACCCAGTACCGCAGGGAGTCCATGAGCAGCTGCAGCACGTGCGGGTTGCGGGCGTCGAGGGTGTTCCCGCAGCCGGTGTAGTCGCGGTAGCTCGCGGGATCCGTCTCCTCGAGGCGGTAGTAGTGCGCGTTGTCGATCCCGCGGAACGACAGGGTGGGACCGGTCTCGTCACCCTCGGCGGTGTGGTTGTAGACGACGTCGAGCAGTACCTCGATGCCGGCGGCGTGGAGTGCCCGGACCATCGCCTTGAACTCGCGCACCTGCTCCCCGCGGGAGCCGCTGGCGCTGAAGCCGGCGTGCGGCGCGAAGTAGCCCAGCGAGTTGTACCCCCAGTAGTTCGTCAGGTCCCGCCGCAGCAGGTGCGGTTCGGAGACGAAGTGGTGCACGGGCATGAGCTCGACGGCGGTGATCCCGAGCCGCTGCAGGTGGGCGATCGCGGCGGGGTGCGCCAGCCCGGCGTAGGTGCCGCGCAGCTCCTGCGGGATGTCGGGGTGCAGCGCGGTGAAGCCCTTGACGTGGAGCTCGTAGATGACGGTGTCGGACCACGCGTGGTGCGGTCGGTGGTGGTCGTCGCCCCAGGGGAAGGCGTCATGCACGACCACCGACTTCGGGACGTACGGCGCGCTGTCGCGGTGGTCTTGGTGGCCGTCCCCCTCGCCGAACACGGCGTCGTGCAAGGCGAAGTCGCCGTCGATGGCCCGGGCGTAGGGATCGACCAGCAGCTTGCTCGGGTTGAAGCGCAGCCCCCGCTCAGGGGCGTACGGGCCGTCGACCCGGAAGCCGTACCGCTGGCCCGGACCGACCTGCGGCAGGTAGCCGTGCCAGACGTGGTGGGTCGACTCCTCGAGGGGGATGCGCCTCTCACGTCCGGCCTCATCGAACAGGCACACGTCCACGGCTTCAGCGCCCTGGCTGAACAGCGCCAGGTTGGTGCCCTCGCCGTCCCACGTGGCGCCCAGCGGCGTGGGTGCCCCTGGCCAGGGTCGCTGCGTCATGCGCACGAACCTACGACGCGGGCGTGGCCTTGCCCCGCGGTCGGGTCGAGGAGCGGCGCTCCCGCGGCAGCAGGTCGGCGAGCGACGAGCCCTCCGGCAGGACGAGCGACTGACCGCGCTTGCTGCGCTCCAGCATCGCGTGCACGACGAGGGCGTTGCGGATCAGCGAGGAGAACTCCTCCGGTTGAGCGAGCAGCCAGCCGTGCCGTCCGGTGACCGTCTCGCTCGGCAGGCTGCCGGCCACGTCGGCCAGCGAACCCGGGAGGATGAGCTTGTCGTCGTCGCCCCAGATGAACAGGACCGGCAGGCCGGACACCACCAGGCTCGCCGCCTCATCGGCGAGGTTGGCGGTCACGGCCAGGCGTGCGGTGAGCAGGGACGTGACCGGGCGACGGACCAGGTTGGGGACCAGCGCGCGCAGCATCGAGGGCGCCGACCGGGCGACGGCGCGGGGCGAGAGCTCGGTGACCGTCCCGACGGCCCAGCGCAACCACGAGGCGTCCACCAGACCGACGCGTCGTCCGGGGGCACCGCCGACCGAGTTGATGAGCGTCAGGGACCGCACGCGGTCGGGCCGATCGGTCGCGAGCTGGATCGCCACCCCGCCGCCGAAGGAGTGCCCGACGACGAACGCCGGTTCGAGCCCCAGGACGTCGAGCAGCCGACCGACCCGTCGGGCGTACGACGGAAGGTCGATCTCCGACAGCGGCGGGCTCTCGCTCCCGGCGAAACCAGGGAGGGCGGGAGCGATGACGCGCACCCCCGCCGCCGTGAGGCGCAAGATGCCGTTCGCGTAGGTCTGCGGTCCCAGCCCCCAACCGTGCAGGAACAGCAGGGGGTCGCCGGTGCCTGCCTCCATCACCCGCACGGCCTCGCCGTCGACCGACACCGTCCGCCAGGTCGGTCGCGCGCGAGGGCTCACGGGGTGGCCTCGTGACCGGGGAGGCCGGCGTGACGGCGGACGTGCTCGTCGACGAGGGCCTCGTGCGTCAGGTCGGCCGTCGACAGTGGCCCATGGCGCAGCACCAGGTGCCCGAGGCACTTCTCGTGGTCGGCGAGCAGGTCGGCCCACGAGTCGATCAGCGCCGCGGCGGCGACCAGCGCCTCGAGGCGGACGCGCAGGGGCAGCAGCAGCAAGGACCGCTCCAGCTCCGAGACGACGGCTTCGCCGAGGACCTCGAGCTCCGAGATCGGGTCGAGGTCGAACAGCCCCTCCGGTTCGTCGTCGAGCGGGCTCAGCTCGGACAGGTCGATCTCGTCGAGCCCGATCTGGCCGGGGCTCTGGTCGGGTTCGACGTCCCAGACGGAGTCGTCGTCCTCCTCCTCGTCCCACGTGCCCTCGACGTCCTCGAGGGACAGGCCCGACTCGGCGGCCCACCGCGCTTCCTCCTCGAGGTCGATCTCCGCAGGCAAGGCGGCGAAGAAGGCGTCCTGCCAGCGGTCGACCAGGGTGCGCACGGCGTCGCACCGCTCGAGGGCTCCCCCCAGGTCGCCGCTCGTCGGGACAAGCAGCGCTGCAGCGAGGGTCGCTGCCGCCTCCGCCGGGAGGTCCTCCAGCGGATCAGCCGAGCTGACGGTGTGGACCACACCGCGCGAGTCACGAAACACGGGACGAGCGTAGGGTCCCGGCGACGGATCAACGGGAGGACGGGACAGATGGGCGAGTTCGTGCGGCTCGAGGTCGAGGGCGGGATCGGGACGATTCGCCTCGACCGGCCGAAGATGAACGCCATCAACAGCCAGATCCAGGTCGAGCTGCGCGAGGCCGCGCTGGAAGCCGGCACCCGCGAGGACGTGCGCGCCGTCGTCCTGTACGGCGGGGAGCGGGTGTTCGCTGCGGGCGCGGACATCAAGGAGATGGAGACCATCACCTACGCCCAGATGCTGTCGTACGGCACGTCGCTCCAGGACTGCTTCAAGGTCGTGGCCAAGCTCCCGAAGCCCGTCGTCGCTGCCGTCACCGGCTTCGCCCTCGGTGGCGGCTTCGAGCTCGCCCTGACGGCGGATTTCCGCGTCCTGGGCGAGAGCGCGCAGGTGGGGGTCCCCGAGATCCTGCTGGGGGTCATCCCCGGCGCCGGCGGGACCCAGCGGCTGAGCCGCCTGGTCGGCCCGGCCAAGGCCAAGGACCTCGTGTTCAGCGGCCGCTTCGTCAAGGCCGAGGAGGCGCTGGCCCTCGGCATCGCCGACAAGGTGGTGCCCGACGCCGACGTCTACACCGCGGCGCGGGAGATGTGCGCGCGCTGGGTCAACGGTCCCGCGGTGGCGCTGCGCGCGGCCAAGCAGGCCGTCGACGAGGGCCTCGAGCTCGACCTCGATGCCGGCCTCCGGCTCGAGACCTCCTTGTTCGCCGGCCTGTTCGCCACCGACGACCAGAAGGCCGGCATGCGCAGCTTCGTCGACAACGGACCGGGCAAGGCCACCTTCACCGGTTCCTGAGCCCAGTGGCGCAGGTCACCCGCCGCGAGGTTGCCGGGTTGCTACCGGCGGGTAACAATCAGGGGGACGAGGGCGGTGACGGGCGCGGACGTGCGCGCCGATAGCGTGTCACCCATCCTCGACAGCAGGATCTCGCGCGGTCCACCGCGCGGCGCAAGCCGACATGCGGTCCACAACTTCGGCAAGGAGCATGAGCCACCCGTGAACATCGTCGTACTGGTGAAGCAGGTGCCCGACACCTGGGCCGAGCGCAAGCTCAACGAGTCGGACAAGACGTTGGACCGCGCGTCGGTCGACGTCGTCATGAACGAGATCGACGAGTACGCCGTCGAGGAGGCGCTCCGCCTCAAGGAGGCCCAGGGCGGCGAGGTCACGATCCTCACCATGGGCCCGGACCGGGCTGTCGAGACCATCCGCAAGGCGCTGTCGATGGGCGCCGACAAGGCCGTCCACCTCAGCGACGACGCCCTCAAGGGCAGTGACGCCGTACAGACGTCCGCGGCCATCGCGAAGGTCCTCGAGGGCCTGGAGTTCGACCTGGTCATCGCCGGGTCCGAGGCCACCGACTCGCGCATGGCCATCATGGGTGCGCTGCTGTCCGAGCGCCTCGGCCTGCCGCAGCTGACCGGAGCCCGCAAGCTCACGATCGAGGGCACCACCGCCACGATCGAGCGGCAGACCGACAACGGGTACGCCGTGGTCACCGCCGCGCTCCCCGCCATCGTCTCGGTCGTCGAGAAGATCAACGAGCCCCGCTACCCGTCCTTCAAGGGCATCATGGCTGCGAAGAGCAAGCCGCTCGACACCAAGACCCTGGCCGACACCGGCCTCGACGCCGGCACCGTGGGGCTCGCCTCCGCGCCGTCGCAGGTCGTGTCGTTCTCGAACAAGCCGCCGCGCCAGGCGGGTCAGATCGTCAAGGACGAAGGTGACGGCGGCGCCAAGGTCGCCGAGTTCCTCGCGTCGCAGAAGTTCGTCTGAGAGGCAAGGAAAACATGTCTGAGGTCCTCGTTCTCATCGAGCACGTCGAGGGAACCCCCAAGAAGGTCAGCTTCGAGCTGCTCGCGCTCGCCAAGACGCTCGGCAGCCCGTCGGCTGTCGTGCTCGGCGCCAACGCGGCCAAGGCCGTCGACGCGCTGAAGGCGTTCGGCGCCGACAAGCTCTACATCGACGAGTCGTCCGACCACGACGACTTCCTCGCCGGCCCGAAGGCGGCGCTGCTCGCGCAGCTCGTCGGCTCCGCGAGCCCGGTCGCCGTCCTCGTCCCGGCCACGGCCGAGGGCAAGGAGGTCGCGGCGCGCCTCGCCGTCAAGACCGGTGGCGGCCTGCTCACCGACGCGGTCGGTGTCACGACCGAGCTCGTCGCGGAGCAGCCGATCTTCGGTGGCTCGGTCGTCGTGTCGTCCAAGATCGCGACCGGTACGCCGATCATCGCCGTCCGGGCGAACTCCACCGCCCCCGTCGAGGGAGCGGGTGCCGGAACCGTCGAGAACGTCACGGTCACCGCGTCCGACGCCGACAAGGCCGCTCGGGTGACCGAGCGCGTGGTCGAGGCCAAGGGCGGTCGCCCCGACCTCGGGGAGGCGAGCATCGTCGTCTCGGGTGGTCGCGGTGTCGGCTCGCCGGAGAACTTCTCCATCATCGAGGCGCTCGCGGACTCCCTCGGCGCGGCTGTCGGCGCCTCGCGCGCCGCCACCGACGCCGGCTGGTACCCGCACCAGAACCAGGTAGGACAGACCGGCCGCACCGTGTCACCGCAGCTCTACATCGCGGCCGGCATCTCCGGAGCCATCCAGCACCGCGCCGGCATGCAGACCTCGAAGACGATCGTGGCCATCAACAAGGACCCCGAGGCGCCGATCTTCGAGCTCGCCGACTTCGGCCTCGTGGGCGACCTCAACACGGTCGTCCCGGCGTTGACCGAGGAGATCACCAAGCGCAAGGGCTAGACCCCCGAACGTCCGAGAGGCCCGTACCGCTCGCCGGTACGGGCCTCTCGCGTGTCATCGGAGGAGCGCTCCTAGAGGTCGTAGGTGACGCCGGTCAGCTCCTCGCTGACCTCCCACAGGCGCGCGGCATCCTCGAGGCTCTTGGCCAGCCGCGTCGTCGTCGCCTTCTTCGGGTGGCCGCGCAGGTCGAGCAGGTGGGGGCCGTAGTAGTCGCCGCCCTGCACGTCGGGCATCGTGGCGGCGTACAGCTGCGGCCAGGCGCCCTGCTTGTCGCTCTGCGCCAGGACCCGGTTGCCGACCTTCATGAGCCCCTCGAAAAACGCCTGACCCTGGCCCTGCTGCAGGTGGGTGGACGCATACCCGGGGTGGGCCGCGGCGGCTAGCAGGGTGCCGTGCGCACGTCGATCGAGCTCCGCCGTGAAGAGCAGGTTCGCCAGCTTGGACTGGCCGTAGCGCCGCCAGCGGTGGTAGCTGCGGTCGGCCGGGAGGTCGGTGAAGTCCATGCGCCCGATCACGTGGGCGCCGCTCGCCACCGTGATGACGCGCGGTGCGCTCCCCTGGCGCAGCAGGGGGAGCAGTCGGCCGGTCAGGGCGAAGTGGCCGAAGTGGTTGGTGCCCAGCTGCAGCTCGAAGCCGTCCACTGTGCGTCCCTGCGGGACGGCCATGATGCCCGCGTTGTTGACCAGCAGGTCAAGCTGCGTCACCCGCTCGCCGACCTCCTTGACCGCCTGCTCCACGCTCGCCAGCGAGGCGAGGTCCATGGCCACGAGCTCGACGTTCGCGCCGGTCGCCTCCGCGCGGACCCGGCGGAGAGCGTCCTGCGCCTTGGTCGGGTTGCGGCACGCCATGAGGACGCGTGCTCCCGCACGGGCGAGCTCGACCGTCGTCCAGAAGCCGAGGCCGGAGTTCGCTCCCGTCACGAGAGCCGTACGGCCGGTCTGGTCGGGCAGGTCGGTGGGGGTCCAGCGCGTCATGCCGCCAGCCTGCCACGTCGCCTCCCTAGACTCCGGGCATGCCTTCGTGGGATCGCAAGAACGACAAGCAGCAGGCCCAGGCGCAGGGACGTGCCCTCAAGGTCCAGGTCGTCGACGCCGTAGGACCCTTCTCGCCGTACTGGCGCGACCGGCTCAAGGCGCTCGGTACCTCTGCCGGCACCCTCACGACGGTGGAGGCCCTCGCGGCTCTCCCGGCCGTGGGTGAGCGCGACCTGTGCCCCGACGGCGACCCAGCGCGGGCGGCGGGACTCGTGCTGCAGGCCGGCGAGTCCGGCTGGGCGCTGCACACCGAGGGGCCGCGACTGCGTCGCGCGCTGAGCAGCCGGCTGGTCCGGTCCGGCTCGTACCGCGCCCTCGTCGAGGCGGACACCCGACCCACCTCCTTCGTGTACGCCGGCCTGGGGCTCCGGTTCCCGCTGGCCAGCACGCGCAGCGACCTCGACGTCGTGGCCCGCGCGGGCGCGCGGTTGTGGCAGGTCCTGGGGCTGACCCGCTCAGCCGTCCTCGTGTCCGGCCTGCCGTCGGGGCGCACCGCCTCGTCCCAGGCGCTCGAGCTCGCGGCCCTCGGCGCCGGCTCTCCGGCGCTGGCGGTCTCCGACGACGTCCACGCGTTGACGGACGCCCTCGCGCTGCTTCCCGCGACGGTGCTGGCGCTGCCGGTCCATCGGGCCGCTGACCTGCTCGACGACCTCGACGAGGCCGGCGCCGCCCTCGGCGCCGTCACGACCCTGCTGCTGGTCGGTGCACCGTCGGCGGAGGAGCGCGCCGACGTCGCTGCGGCACTCACCCGTTCCGGTCTGACGGCCAAGGCGCTGGCGGTGCACGTGCCCGACGGGCACCGGCTCATGTGGGGCGAGTGCGCGGAGGGCGGGCCTGGCCTGCACACCTACCCCGACCTCGAGCTCGTCCAGTTGGTCGATCCGGAGACGGGGGAGGCTGGCCGGTCGTCCGGCCCGCAGGAGGTCGTGCTGACCCAGCTCGGGCTGCGGGGCAGCGCCCTGCTCCGCTGGCGCACCGCCGATCTCGCCGACGAGGTCGCGACCCGCGCCTGCCCCGGGTGCGGCCGCACCGTCCCGCGCGTGGTCGGGCTGCAGCGCCGGGCGCTCGTTCCCGAGCTCGAACTGCGCGCCGGACGCCGCGCTGTCGACCTGCGCGGCGTCTCGGGGGCCCTACTGGGGCGCTCGGACGTCGTGGACTGGCGGGTCGTGGTGGTGCCGAGCGCGCGCGGCGCGCACACCGACGTGGTCGTCCACGTCGTTCCCGGCGAGGGCGAGGAACCGGCCGACGTCGCGGTCGCCGTCGCCCGGGACGTCCGTGCCGCGACGGGGTTCTTGCCGTCGCAGGTCGTGGTCGCCGAGGCCGGAGACCTGCCCGCGGGCGAGGCCCTGAGCGGTCGGTTGTTGGCGAGCGCCTAGGTCGCTGCGCTGGGCGGTGACGCGCCCCGTACTCGTTGCACGCTCTCCCCCGCAGGCGGACGCACCCTCCGCGCCGGCCGCGGCTACGCTCGACCCGTGGCCTATCTCGACCATGCGGCCTCGACGCCCATGCTCCCCGAGGCGGTCGCGGCTGTCGCCGAGCAGATGGCGAAGGTCGGCAACGCCAGCTCCCTGCACACCTCCGGTCGACGGTCCCGTCGTACGGTCGAGGAGTCGCGCGAGGCGGTGGCCGCAGCGCTCGGGGCGCGACCGTCCGAGGTGCTGTTCACCGCCGGCGGGACCGAGAGCGACAACCTCGCCGTCAAGGGCCTGTTCTGGGCGCGCCGTGCCGCGGACCCCCGCCGCACCCGGGTGCTCGCCTCCGGCGTCGAGCACCACGCCGTGCTCGACGCCGTGCTCTGGCTGATGACCCACGAGGGCGCGGAGATCACCTGGCTCGAGGTCGACGCGCTCGGCCGCGTCGACCCGGCCCAGCTGGCCGCGGAGCTCGACGACCGCGTCGCCCTCGTGACCGTGATGTGGGCCAACAACGAGGTCGGCACCGTTCAGGACGTCGCAGCCCTGGCGGCCGTCGCTCACGACGCCGGGGTGCCCTTTCACAGCGATGCGGTGCAGGCCGTCGGCGTCCTGCCGGTGGACGTCGCGGCCAGTGGCGTCGCCGCGCTGACGCTGTCCGGTCACAAGCTCGGCGGCCCGTTGGGCGTCGGGGCGCTGGTCCTGGGCCGCGACGTGGCCTGCACACCGCTGCTGCACGGGGGAGGGCAGGAGCGCGACGTCCGGTCCGGCACCCTCGACACCCCGGCCATCGCCGGCCTCGCGGTGGCGACGACCCTGGCGGTCCAGCGGCAACGGGAGACCGCGGCCCGGCTCTCGGGGCTCCGGGACGACCTGGTCACGCGGGTGCTCGAGGCCGTGCCGGACGCGGTGTTCAACGGCGATCCGATCCGCCGCCTGCCCGGCAACGCTCACTTCTCCTTCCCTGGCTGCGAGGGCGACTCGCTGCTGCTCCTGCTCGACGCCAAAGGGGTCGAGGTGTCGACCGGCTCCGCCTGCTCCAGCGGGGTGGCGCGGCCCTCCCACGTGCTGGTCGCCATGGGTCAGGGCGAGGAGCAGGCCCGTTCCTCCTTGCGCTTCTCCCTGGGGCACACGTCCACGGCCGAGGACGTGGCGGCGGTGCTCGAGGTGCTGCCGGCCGTGGTGGAGCGCGCCCGCCGCGTCCCCGTGCGGTGAGGCTGCTCGCGGCGCTCTCCGGCGGCGTCGACTCCGCGGTCGCTGCTGCCCTGGCGGTCGAGGCGGGTCATGACGTGACCGCCGTCCACCTCGCCCTGTCCGAGGCGCCCGCCGAGCTGCGCACCGGATCGCGCGGCTGCTGCTCGCGTGAGGACGCGCGGGACGCCGCCCGCGTGGCCGACGTGCTGGGGATCCCCTTCTACGTCTGGGATCTCGCCGAGCGGTTCCGCGAGGACGTGATCGACGACTTCGTCGCGGAGTACGCCGCCGGCCGGACCCCCAACCCCTGCTTGCGCTGCAACGAGAAGGTGAAGTTCACCGCCGTGCTGGACCGCGCCCTCGCGCTCGGCTTCGACGCGGTGGTCACCGGTCACCACGCCCGGCTGCGCGGTGGCGTGCTCTCCCGGTCCGTGGACGATGCCAAGGACCAGAGCTACGTGCTCGGGGTGCTGACCGCGGCGCAGCTCGGCGCCACCGTGCTGCCGCTCGGGGACCTGACCAAGGACGAGGTCCGCGCCGCCGCCCGCTCCCGGGGGCTCGCGGTCGCCGACAAGGCCGATTCCCATGACATCTGCTTCATCGCCGACGGAGACACCACGGGCTTCCTGCGCGACCGCCTGGGGTCCCAGCCGGGTCCTGTCGTCGACGCCCTCACCGGCGACGTGCTCGGTCACCACGACGGCGCGTACGGCTACACCGTGGGCCAACGCCGGGGGCTCGCCCTGACCGTGCCGGCGCTCGACGGGCGACCCCGGTACGTCCTGTCGATCGAGCCGGTCAGCCGCACGGTGACCGTCGGTCCGGCGGAGGCGCTCGAGGTGTCGGTCGTGCGGACGGGTGCGCCGGTGTGGTCCTCGCCCCGGCAGCTACCGCTGGACTGCGAGGTGCAGCTGCGCGCCCACGGGATGGTCCACGGCTGCACGGTCACCGGCGACGAGGGCGGGTGGTCGCTGTCGTTGACCACGCCCGCCCGCGGTCTGGCTCCGGGGCAGGCGGCGGTGCTGTACGACGCTGACACGGTGCTCGGCTCCGCCACAGTCGTCGCCACCTCCTGATCCCGCACCCCGCCCGGCGGTCCTTGCTGGCCGCACCGTCCGGGCCTGCGCGTCCGGCCTGCGCCGTCGGGACTGCGCGTTCGGCCTACGCCGTCGGGTCCACCGGTCGGCCTGCGCCGTCGGGACTGCGCGTCCGGCCGCGTCGTCGGACTGCGCGTCCGGCCTGCGTCACTGGGTCCACCGGTCGTGGGCCGCCCGGCGTCCGCGAACTGCGCGGATGGACCGCCCGGGAGCGGTGCCGAGCACAACAGCAACCCCGGTCGCCCAGGAGCCACGGTGCTGAGCGTAGAGCTGCCAGGTCAGGTCACCGTGGTTGCACTTGTGCTTCTGTGTGGACGCCGGCTCCTCGACGTCATCGTCGGGGGCCAGCGAGCGAATCGAGATCAGGCGGCGCAGGCCAGGCTCAGGCAGTCCCGGATCACGGCGAGTACGTACTTCTTGCTGTCACGCACGTCCTTCCAGCTGAAGCGGACCACCCGCCAGCCCAGGCGTTGAAGGGCGTTGTCGCGGTGGCGGTCCTTCGTGCGCCGGTCCTCAGGGTCGTGCCACCGGTGGCCGTCACACTCGACGACCAGTCCGTGCTCGACGAAGCAGAAGTCCACCCGACCCACCCATCGTCCCTGGCGATCGGTCACGACGTACTGGCTGGTCGGCCGCATCCCGTTGCGGTGCAGGAGATAGCGGAGAGCCGACTCGAGCACAGAACCGGAGTGCGCGTCGATCAGCTGCACCAGGCGACGCAGCCTGCCTCGCCCCACGCTGTCGCGGCGGTCGTTGGCTGCGCGGACGAGGTCCTCCTCGCTGATCAACCCCCGCCGCAGAGCGCTGTCCGCGGCGACGACCGCCTCCAGCATCGGGCGGCTCAGGCAGCAGTCGACCACCGTGGCCAGCGGTGGGGTCACGGGCAGGGGCTCGAGCTCCAGCACGCTGACGTCCAGACGGGTGGTCTGTTCGCTGCAGCGTACGGAGACCCCGGGTAGGCGCACCCGTGTGCGCGAGCGTGGGACGCGGCACTCGACGGCAGTCGGTTCGACAAGCAGGTCCATCGCCCAGAGCACGGCCGCGGTGCGCCGGTCAGCCACGGCCCCGGGCCCTGCGGCGAGCAAGGCGGCGCGGACCTGCGCGACGTACGGGCCGTCGGGTCTGCCGTCCCGAAGCAGGTGTCGGCCACGTGGTGGCAGCGGACGCAGCGCGTAGACACCCCGGCGCACACGGTGCACCAGCCGCTCGCGTAACGCCCGCTCCAGCAGCCCTCTGGTCACGCCCTCGGACGCCAGGTGGGCGCGGGTGGTCACGAGCTGCCGGGAAGCAGGGCAGGCGCGGTCGAGGTCGTCGTCGAGTGAACGGGCACGAGCCATGCGCTCCAGCCTGTCCGTCCGTCACCGCCCTTGGCGTGCTCGGCGGTGATCTGTGGATGACGACGTGCCGGTGCCCACCAGCCCTTCGCGGCATAAAGGCAACGCGGGGGCGCACTCGGAGGTGGACGCGAGCCTGATTGCCCGGGCGTGCGCGGAGCGGCGTTGCTGTTGTGCCTCTCCAGTGGCGCAGAAACGTCGGTGGCGTAGGAACGTCGGTGGCGCAGGAACGTCGGGTGGCGCAGGAAGGTCGGTGCACGAACGTCGGGTGGCGCAGGAAGGTCGGCCAAGAAGGTCGGGTGGCGCAGGAAGGGCCCGTGGGGCTGGGGAGCTCCAGGTGCCCACGGGGACCCCAGTCGGCCGGGGCGCGATGGCGAGCGACCGTCGTGGTGCACCCGCAACAGCGGCACGAGGCAGCGGACCGACTTGTAGGCTCAACGCATGGCTCCCTCTGACGACGTGCAGCTCACCGACCTCGAGGTCATCGCGCAGTTCAGCCTGGCGGTACGAGGGGCAACGGCGAGCCGCGGCGACGTGATCGCTGCTCTGGAAGCCGATCTGGCCTTCCTAGCCGGTGGCGGGACCAGCAGGGGCAGGGCCAAGCCTGCGAGCAACGCCGGCCCCTCGGCCACGCAGGCCCCCGATGAGGCGACCAGCGCCCCCGGCAAGGCGACCAGCGCCCCCGGCAAGGCGACGAGCGCCCCCGGCAAGGCGACGAGCGCCCCCGGCAAGGCGGCGAGGCGAACCGTCGCGCCGGCCAAGGCGTCGGCCAAGAAGGCTGCGACGAAGGCTGCGCGCACCCGCACGTGACGGACCCGCACGCACCGATGCCGGGTGCCCAGCGCTGGCGCACTGGCCTCGCCACCGGCCTCGGTTCCCTGCCCGGAGCGGACCCGCTCGAGGCCGCCCGGTTCGTGCTCGACGAGTTCCCCGTCCCGTACCTGCCTGAGCTGCCGAACCGCGAGTGGTACGGCGATCTCGCCGGCCGCGGTGCGGCGTTCCTGTCCGACCTGCACGTCGACCTGCAGCCCACCGGCTGGCGGATCGTCCCCCGCCCCAGCCGCGTCGGCCGGCGGGCGAAGGACCTGCTGGCCCGTGACCTCGACGCTCTCGAGGAGGTCGCCCACGCGAACCCGCCCGCCGTCCTGAAGCTGCAGGCCACCGGCCCGTGGACCCTGGCCACGCTCGTCGAGCTGCACCGCGGGGCCAAGGTCCTCGCCGACCACGGCGCGGTCGCCGACCTGGCCCAGTCGCTCGCCGACGGCCTGCGCGACCACGTCGCCGACGTGCAGCGGCGCTTCCCGACGACCGCCCTGGTGCTCCAGCTCGACGAGCCGTCGTTGCCGGCCGTGCTCGCCGCCCACATCCGTACGGCCAGCGGCTTCGGCACGCTGCGGGCGCCCCAGCCCCACGTCGCGCGCGATCGGCTGGCCACCGTCCTCGCGGCCCACCCGGAGACCATCGTTCACTGCTGCGCACCTCGCCCGCCGGTGTCGCTGCTGGTGTCCGCGGGGGCGTCGTCCCTCGCCGTCGACGCCACCATGCTGGACCCGCGGGACGACGACGACCTCGGCCAGGCGCTGGAGGCCGGTGTCGGCCTGCTGCTCGGGGTCCTGCCGACGACGGGGGCGCTTCCTGCTGTCCGTCAGGTACTGGAGGGTGTCGGACGGTTGCGCGACCGTGTGGGGGTGCAAGACGTCACGGTGACCCCTGGCTGCGGGTTGGCAGGGTCGACGTACGAGGACGCGAAGGCGATTGCGGAGCGGCTGCGGCAGGTGGCGCAGGGACTGGAGGAGGGGTGACCGAGGTCGACGGGGTGCCGGTCGCGGCGCGCGAACGGGCCGCGGAGCTCGCCCGCCTCATCGAGGAGAACGCCTTCCGCTACTACATCCTCAGCCAGCCGACGCTCGCGGACGGGGAGTACGACGCCCTCGTCCACGAGCTCGAGGGGTTGGAGGAGCAGTACCCGGCACTGCGGACCCCCGCTTCCCCGACGCAGCGGGTGCTGGGCACGTGGAGCACGGACTTCACGCCGGTCGAGCACCTCGAGCGGCTGATGAGCCTGGACAACGTCTTCACCCCGGACGAGTTGAGGGCCTGGGCGGCCCGCACGGAGCGTGAAGGAGCGGCCCGCTACCTGTGCGAGCTGAAGATCGACGGGCTGGCGATCGCGCTGGTCTACCGACGCGGCGTGCTGGACCGGGCCGCGACGCGCGGGGACGGTCGCACGGGTGAGGACGTGACGCCCAACGTGCGTACCGTCCGCAACGTCCCTCATCGTTTGTCGGGCACCGGGTGGCCTGAGGTCCTGGAGGTGCGTGGCGAGGTCTTCATCTCGACCGCGGACTTCGCGGCCGTCAACGAGCGGCTGGCGGCCGAGGGCAAGGCGCTGTTGGTCAACCCGCGCAACGGTGCGGCAGGGTCGCTGCGCCAGAAGGACCCGCGCGTCACGGCTTCGCGTCCGCTGACCATGACGATCCACGGCATCGGTCACTGCCCCGGGTGGGAGCCGGCCTCGCAGTCGGAGGCCTACGTCCAGCTGGCGGAGTGGGGGCTGCCGACGTCCAGCAGGTACGACGTCGTCGACGACATCGACGGGGCGCTGGCCTACATCGCCCACTGGGGCGAGCACCGCCATGACGTCGAGCACGACATCGACGGCGTGGTCGTCAAGGTCGACCAGGCTGCCCTCCAGCGCCGGCTCGGTGCGACGAGCAAGGCCCCGCGGTGGGCGATCGCGCACAAGTACCCGCCGGAGGAGGTCACCACCACCCTCAACGACATCGCCGTGAACACCGGCCGCACCGGTCGGGTCACGCCGTTCGCCATGCTCGAGCCGGTGCACGTCGGCGGGGTCGTGGTGAGCATGGCGACGCTGCACAACGCCCAGGAGGTCGAGCGCAAGGGCGTCCTGCTCGGCGACACCGTGATCGTGCGCCGTGCGGGCGATGTCATCCCCGAGGTCCTCGGTCCCGTGGTGGACCTGCGCGACGGCAGCGAGCGCACTTGGGTGATGCCGACCGACTGCCCGTCGTGTGGGACGCCGCTGCGCCCCGCCAAGGAGGGCGACGTCGACCTGCGGTGCCCCAACAGCCGCTCCTGCCCGGCCCAGCTCCGCGAGCGAATCTTCTTCCTTGCCGGCCGTGGGGGCTTCGACCTCGAGGGGCTCGGCTACGAAGCGGCAGACGCCTTGCTCACTGACGGGATCGTCGAGGACGAAGGGGACGTGTTCGCCCTCGACGAGCAGGCCCTGCTCCGCTCACCGTTCTTCCGCCGCAAGGACGGCGCGCTGTCGGCCAACGCGGGAAAGCTGCTGGCCAACCTCGAGGCAGGCAAGGCCCAGCCGCTGTGGCGGGTCCTGGTGAGCCTGTCGATCCGGCACGTCGGACCCACCGCTGCACGCGAGCTGGCCAGGGCGTTCCGCGACCTCGACCGAATCCGCGAGGCCACGGAGGAGGATCTCGCCGCGGTCGACGGTGTGGGGCCGACGATCGCGCGGGCGCTCTCCGAGTGGTTCGCCGTCGACTGGCACGCCGGCATCGTGGAGAAGTGGCGGGCCGCCGGCGTACGGATGGCCGACGAGGGGGCCGAGGAGGGTCCCCGACCGCTCGAGGGCGTCACGGTCGTGGTGACCGGGACCTTGACGTCGTACAGCAGGGACGGCGCGAGCGAGGCGGTGCTCGAGCGGGGCGGGAAGGTGACCGGCAGCGTGTCGAAGAAGACCGACTTCGTCGTGGTCGGTGCCGAGCCGGGTCAGAGCAAGTACGACAAGGCGGTCAAGCTCGGCCTGCCGGTGCTCGACGACGACGGGTTCGCCGTCCTGCTCACCGAGGGCCCGGAGGCCGCCCGAGCCGTCGCGACGGTGCTGCCCGCCTGAGTCACGCCGTCACGGTCGCCGTGATGCCGGCCAGGTGCGCCAGGCGCAGCACCTCCGACGCGCGGAACCTCGGACCGCCGGCGCGACCGACGAGGATCACCCGCGTCGGCCGACCGACTGGTGCGGCGACGAGCTCGGTGCCGAGGGCGTCCCAGCGCTCAGGGACCCACTCCTCATCGGAGTCCATGCGGCGGGCCGAGGCCAGCGGCAACCAGGGAAGGCCGACCCCCGCGAGGTCGGGTGCGCCGGGGCTGGCCGCCAGGACCTCACCGTCGTCGAGGACCAGCGCCCAGCCGGCGCGGAAGACACCCGGGGCGAGGTCCACCAGCAGCTGGACGGCGTCCGACGGGGCAGCGGCGAGCTCTTCCACCAGCTCGAGGTCGCGGTGCAGGTCGTCCGCGCCGAGGTAGGGCCGCAACGACTCCACGATGACCCCGGGGACGGACTGCGCGGACGTGATGAGCACGTCGGCCAGCCCTCCGACCGGCAGCTGGACCAGCAGGTCGTCGACCGCGCCGTCCGGCCCGCGTTCGACGACGTCGAGGCTCACGATGTCTGCGCCGACCTCACCGAGTGCCGTGGCGACGGCTCCGAGCATGCCCGGACGGTCGGGGAGCACGACGCGCAGCAGGTAGGACATGGCCCCATCATGGCCGCTGTTCATGGCGCCTGTGTTTCCGCGCGGTGACGTCCACGGCCGGTTCCCTAGACTCCGGGGCGACCCCCTGGAGGCCCACGCATGCCGGAGATCACCCGCGAGCAGGTCGCGCACCTCGCGCGCCTGTCCCGCCTGGCCCTCGACGACGGAGAGCTCGACCGGCTCGCCGGCGAGCTCGACGTGATCCTCGGGGCCGTCGCGCAGATCGCTGAGGTCACCGATGCAGCCGACGTGCCCCCCACCTCGCACGCGGTCCCTCTGCTGAACGTCACCCGCCCCGACGTGGTGATGCCCTCTCTCGCCCCGGAGCAGGCCCTGTCCGGCGCGCCGTCGGCGGAGGACGGTCGCTTCCGGGTCCCGCAGATCCTGAGCGACGAGGCATGACCGACCTCACCCGGCTGACTGCCGTCGAGACCCGAGAGGCCATCGCGTCGCGCCAGGCCTCTGCGGTCGAGGTCACGCAGGCCCACCTCGACCGGATCGCCAAGGTCGACGGCCAGGTCCACGCCTTCCTGCACGTCGACACCGAGGGCGCGCTGGCCCAGGCCGCGCGCGTCGACGCCGGGGAGGTCACCGGCCCGCTCGCCGGGGTACCCCTGGCGTTGAAGGACGTCCTCTGCACCGAGGGCGTCCCCACCACCGTCGGCTCCAGGATCCTCGAGGGCTGGCGCCCGCCGTACGACGCGACCGTGACCGCCCGGCTCAAGGCCGCGGGTGTCGTGATCCTCGGCAAGACCAACATGGACGAGTTCGCCATGGGGTCGTCGACCGAGCACTCCGCCTACGGGCCGACGCACAACCCATGGGACCTGACCCGCATCCCCGGCGGCAGCGGCGGCGGGTCGTCGGCAGCCGTGGCGTCCTACCAGGCGCCGCTGGCCATCGGCACCGACACCGGCGGCTCGATCCGGCAGCCCGCGGCGGTCACCGGCACGGTCGGGGTGAAGCCGACGTACGGCGGGGTGAGCCGCTACGGCCTGGTCGCCTTCTCGAGCAGCTTGGACCAGGCCGGCCCGTGCGCCCGCACCGTGCTGGACGCGGCGCTGCTGCACGAGGTCATTGCCGGCCACGACCCGCGCGACTCCACCTCCATCGACGCACCGGTCCCGCCCGTGGTCGAGGCGGCCCGCCGCGCAGACGTCAAGGGCCTGCGCATCGGCGTGGTCAAGGAGCTGGGCGGGGAGGGCTACGAGGACGGTGTCAGCGCCCGCTTCGAGGAGGCGGTCGAGACGCTGCGCTCGCTGGGCGCGACCGTTACGGAGGTCAGCTGCCCGCACTTCGGCTACGCCCTGCCGGCCTACTACCTGATCGCGCCGTCCGAGGCGTCGTCGAACCTGGCGCGCTTCGACGCCGTCCGCTACGGACTGCGGGTCGGCGACGACGGGGTGCGCTCGCTCGAGGAGGTCACCGCGATGACCCGCGGCGCCGGGTTCGGCGCGGAGGTCAAGCGCCGGATCATCCTGGGCACCTACGCCCTGTCGTCCGGGTACTACGACGCCTACTACGGCCAGGCGCAGAAGGTCCGGACGCTCATCAGCCGCGACTTCCAGGCCGCCTGGGAGTCCGTCGACGTGCTGGTCGCGCCGACCTGCCCCACCGTCGCCTTCCCGCTCGGCGCAAAGCTCGAGGACCCGCTGGCGATGTACAAGCAGGACATCTGCTCGATCCCCGCCAACCTGTACGGCGGTCCGGCGGCCTCCTTCCCGGTGGGTCTGTCCGAGGGCCTGCCGGTCGGCTTCCAGGTCATGGCGCCCACCCTGCGCGACGACCTGCTCTACCTCGTCGGCGGCGCGCTCGAGCAGGCACTTCCCGTCGCCGCCCCTCCGCTGGACTGGGACGTCTGATGCAGATCGCCTTCGACTGCGCCGACCCGGCGACCCTCGCCGCGTTCTGGGCGCAGGCGCTCCCCGGCTACGCCCTGCAGGCGCCCCCCGAGGGGTTCGCGACCTGGGACGCTTTCCTCGAAGCCCAGGGCGTACCACCGGAGCGCCGCAACGACGCGTCGGCTGTCGTCGGCGACGGGCCCCGCCTGTTCTTCCAGAAGGTGCCGGAGCCCAAGACCGCCAAGAACCGCGTGCACCTCGACCTGCACGCCGGTGGTGGACCCTCGGTGCCGCTTGCCGAGCAGCAGGCGAGGGTGGCCGCGGAAGTGCGTCGCCTCGTGGGCCTCGGGGCCGTCCACGTCGCCGACCACGAGGGGCTCGGCGTCTGCTGGGCTGTCCTGACCGACCCTGAGGGAAACGAGTTCTGCGCATGACGGTCCCCTATGCCGAGGCCCTGCACGAGTTCGAGCCGGTCATCGGCCTCGAGACGCACGTCGAGCTCGGCACGGCCAGCAAGATGTTCTGCGGCTGCGCGACGGAGTTCGGCGCTGCCCCCAACACGCACACCTGCCCGGTCTGTCTCGGTCTTCCTGGCGCGCTGCCGGTGGTGAACGAGACCGCGATCGAGTCGACCATCCGCATCGGCCTGGCCCTGCACTGCGAGATCGCGACCTGGTGCCGCTTCGCGCGCAAGAACTACTTCTACCCGGACATGCCGAAGAACTTCCAGACGTCGCAGTACGACGAGCCGCTGTGCTTCGACGGCTACCTCGACGTCGTGGTGGCGGGCGAAACGGTACGGATCCCGATCGAGCGGGTGCACCTCGAGGAGGACACCGGCAAGTCCCTGCATGTGGGTGGCGCGACCGGCCGCATCCACGGCGCGTCGCACTCCCTGGTCGACTACAACCGCGCTGGGATCCCCCTCGTGGAGATCGTGACCAAGCCGGTGACCGGCACGAAGGCGATGCCGGCCGAGATCGCCAAGGCCTACGTCACCGAGCTGCGCGACGTCCTGCGCGGGCTCGGCGTGAGCGACGTGAAGATGGAGCAGGGCTCGATGCGCTGTGACGTCAACGTGTCGCTCAACAAGCCGGGGGAGGAGTGGGGCACCCGGTCGGAGACCAAGAACGTCAACTCGCTGCGGTCGGTGGAGCGGGCCGTGCGCTCGGAGGTCGAGCGGCAGGCCGCGCGCCTGCGCGCCGGTGAGCGGATCGTGCAGGAGACGCGCCACTTCCACGAGGACACCGGGACGTCGACGTCCGGCCGGTCCAAGGAGGAGGCGACCGACTACCGGTACTTCCCCGAGCCCGACCTCGTCCCGATCGCCCCCGACGTGGCGTGGGTCGCGCGCCTGAAGGCCGCGCTCCCCGAGGCCCCTTCCGTCGTACGACGCAGGCTGGTCGAGGAGCTCGGGCTGTCGGAGGGCGACAGCGAGGCCATGGTGAACGCCGGCGTCCTCGACGTCGTGCTGGGGACCGTCTCCGCCGGTGCGCCTGCGGCAGAGGCCCGCAACTGGTGGCTCGGGCACCTCGCCCAGACCGCCAACACCACGGGAATCGACGCCTCCGACCTGGCCATCACCCCGGAGCAGGTCGCGGCCGTCATCGCGCTCGTGGCCTCGGGCGACCTCACTGCCGGGCTCGCCCGTCAGGTCGTCGACGGGGTGCTCGCGGGCGAGGGGTCGCCGGCGGAGGTCATCGCGGCGCGCGGCCTGGCCGTCGTGAAGGACGACGACGCGCTCGGCGCAGCGGTCGATGCCGCGATCGCCGCCGACCCCTCTGCGGTCGAGAAGATCCGGGGCGGCAAGGTGCAGGCGATCGGCGCGCTCGTCGGCGGGGTCATGAAGGCCACCCGCGGTCAGGCCGACGCGGCTCGGGTGCGCGAGCTCATCCTCGAGCGGCTCGGGGTCACCGAGGGCTAGCGGATGCTGAGCGCGGCGTCCTCGGCCAGGGCGCGGGCGTGCGCCTTCCGGGCCAGCAGCGTGGCGTTCAGCTCGGCTCCGGCGAGCAGCGAGAAGCACAGCAGGTAGAGCCAGGTCATGAGGATCAGTCCGCCACCGAGCGCGCCGAGGATGGGCGAGCGAGGCACGACGAGCTGCAGGTAGGTGCTGAAGCCGAGCGACGCCGCGCCCCACAGGAACGACGTGAGCAGCGCCCCGGGGAGCCCTGCGCGCCAACGCGCGGGACGGTTGGGGCAGATGTAGTACAGCGTCGTGGCCCAGGCGACGAGCGCGACGATGGCCACGGGGAAGCGCACGTAGGACCAGACGAAGCTGTACTCCTCGGAGAAGCCGACCTGCATGACCACCTCGTCCGCCCGGCCGAACAGCGGCCCCACGACGAACGCGGTGACGAGCACAGCACCCGCAAGCACCGAGCCCAGGCCCAGCAGCAGTCCGATGAAGCGGCGGTGCCACCACCCGCGCGGGTCCCGGACGTCGTAGGTGAGGGTCACGGTGTTGAGGACGCTGGCGAAGGACTGGGCGACCGAGGCCAGGGCGGCGACCAGGCCCAGTGTCAGGACCTTGCCGCTCGTGTCGAACAAACCGCTGACGGTGTCGTCCACACCGCCTGCTGACGAGGTCAGGACCTCTTGCAGGAACCGGGTGATCGCGTCCTTGACCCGCTGCGTGTTCTCCAGGCCGATCACGCCCTGGGCCTGCCCCAGGACGGCGGCGAACACGAGCAGCGTCGGGAAGACGGTCAGCACGCCCATGAACGCGTTCTCCCCGGCCAGGCCGAGGATGCGGTCGCGGTCGCTCTTGCGCCAGACGTCGGTGAACAGCCGCCAGGTCCTGGGTACCAGGCCGGTCGGCAGGGGGCGCGCAGCGTCCTCAGCGGTCGCCGCGGCGCGGGCAGCAGGGCTGCGGCGCTCAGCAGCGGAAGAGGCCGTCACCTCACCATTCTCGCTGATCGACGTCCTGACGCACGTCAGGGCGTGTCCTGCGCCTCGGCGGAGCATCGGCGTGCGAGGTCGTCCAGGGCCGCCTTGAGCGCTGCGGGGCGTTCGAGCGGCAGGAAGTGCGTGCCCGGCAGGACGCTCACCTGCGCGTGGGGCATCGAGCGACCCAGGGCGACCATGTCGTCCATCGAGGTGAGCACGTCGCTCTTGCCGGCGACGAGCGTGACGGGGACCGTGACGAACGACAGGTCCATGGGCAGGTGCTCCGAGGCTGCCACCGCCAGCCGGGTGTACCAGGACCAGTCGTGCTGCAGGAAGCGCGCCAGCATCGGCACGAGGACTTCCGGCCGTGCGGCCGGGGTCATCGCGCCGGTATGGGTCAGCACCCACGCGAGGCGCTGGTCGACCGGCAGCCGCCGGGTCAGCGCGGTGACGGCCGGGCCGACGACGCGGCCGCTACGGGCGACGCCGACGGCGAGCGGGTGGCGCAGCCGGCGCGGCACGTGCCACGGGCCGCCCATGGTGGCGAAGGTGCCACCGGGCACACCGGCGACCGCGAGGACGCCCTGCACCCGCTCTGGGTGGCGCCGAGCGAGCTCGAAGGCCATGTTGACGCCCATCGACCAGGAGGCGACGACCGCCGAGGTGACCTGATGGGCGTCCATGAGGGCCACGAGGTCATCGACGTGGTCCTCGATCCGCACGCGCGCCGGGTCCTGGGGGCGCTCCGACCCGAAGGTCCCGCGCTGGTACCAGCTGAGTGCGGCGTAGCCGCAGTCCGGCTCGAGCAGGAACGGCCAGGCCTCGGGTGTCGTGCCCAGCCCGTTGGCGAGCACCAGGGGCACGCCCGCCTGGTCGTTGGACCATCCGACCAGGCGCGTTCCATCCGCGCTGGTGAAGGGCCGCTCGCTCACGGCGCGCCGACAGCCACCAGCGCGCGTACGTCACGACGGGACAGGGCGGTGAGGCGAAGGGCCTGACCACTCGTCGTCCGGAGCCGGACCGGGCCGCGCCGGGGGAGGTCGATCGCGTCCACGTCGGTCCAGGCCACCCGACGGACGCCCAGCCCGTTACAGACCTCGATCCCCCTGGCATTGGCTCGCACCCGGGCACGCAGCACCCAGGTCAGGACCGCGAAGGGCACAAGGAGCACCGGCGCGAACCAGGGGCTCGACAGGCCGAGGGGGAGCGCGCCCAGAAGCATCACGATGACTACGGCGACCGTCGTGCGCTCAGGCCGGAAGGCCACTGTCGTCGGGGGCGGGGAGCCGGGATCGTCCACGGGACAAAGCCTCTCACCTAGAGTGCTGGCACCGCCTGTGACCCCGCCGGACCCGGCTGGACCCGACGCCGACCCTCGCTCCCAGGACGTGCCGCCCATGAACAAGCCCCGCTCCCACGACGTCACCGACGGCGACCGCCGCGCCCCCGCGCGGGCCATGCTCCGCGCCGTCGGGCTGACCGATGACGACATCAGCAAGCCGCAGGTCGGCATCGCGTCGTCGTGGAACGAGATCACCCCGTGCAACCTGTCGCTGGCGCGGCTGGCCGAAGCGGCCAAGCAGGGGGTCAACGACAACGGCGGCTTCGCGATGCAGTTCGGGACCATCTCGGTCTCCGACGGGATCTCCATGGGACACGAGGGCATGCGGGCCTCGCTCGTCTCCCGCGAGATCATCGCTGACTCGGTGGAGGCCGTGGTCTTCGCCGAGCGCCTCGACGGCACGGTCACCCTGGCCGGTTGCGACAAGTCGCTGCCCGGCATGCTCATGGCTGCGGCGCGCCTCGACCTGGCCAGCGTCTTCGTCTACGCCGGCTCGACGCTCCCCGGCAAGCTCCGGGGCCCGGACGGCGTCGAGGAGGACCTGACGATCATCAGCGTCTTCGAGGCCGTCGGCGCCTGCGCGCGCGGCCTCATCACGCGCGACGAGCTGCACGCCATCGAGAAGGCCGCCTGCCCCGGGATGGGCGCGTGCGGCGGGATGTACACCGCCAACACCATGGCCGCTGTGGCGGAGGCCATCGGGATGGCGCTGCCCGGCTCCGCCGCTCCGCCCGCCGTCGACCGGCGCCGCGACGAGATCGCGGCGCGCTCCGGCGCCGCGGTCGTCCGGCTGATCGAGCAGGGCATCACCGCCCGCAAGGTGATGACCAAGCCGGCCTTCGAGAACGCCATCACGGTCGTGATGGCTCTCGGCGGCTCCACCAACGCCGTGCTCCACCTGCTCGCGATGGCGCACGAGGCGCAGGTCGACCTGTCCTACGACGACTTCAACCGGATCGGCGACCGGGTCCCGCACCTCGCGGACGTGAAGCCCTTCGGGAAGTACGTCATGACCGACATCGACCGCATCGGTGGTGTGCCGGTCGTGATGAAGGCGCTGCTCGACGCTGACCTGCTGAACGGCGACGCGCTCACCTGCACCGGTCGGACCATGGCCGAGAACCTCGAGGAGATGGACATCGCCCCGCTCGACGGCGATGTCCTGCGGCAGCTGTCCAACCCCATCCATGCGACCGGAGGCATCACGATCCTGCGCGGCTCGTTGGCGCCGGACGGCGCGGTCGTGAAGAGCGCCGGGTTCGACGGCGACGTCTTCGAGGGACCGGCCCGGGTGTTCGACGGCGAGCAGGGCGTCATGGACGCGATCGAGCAGGGCACCCTCGACAAGGGGTGCGTGGTCGTCATCCGCTACGAGGGCCCCAAGGGCGGCCCGGGTATGCGCGAGATGCTCATGGTGACCGGGGCCATCAAGGGCGCCGGGCTCGGCAAGGACGTGCTCCTGCTCACCGACGGCCGCTTCTCCGGCGGCACCACCGGGCTCTGTGTCGGTCACATCGCGCCCGAGGCCACGGACGGCGGACCGATCGCGCTGGTCGCCGAGGGCGACACCATCCGTCTCGACCTCGGAGCGCGCACCCTCGACGTCCTCGTCGACGCGGCCGAGCTCGAGCGCCGTCGCTCCGGCTGGACGCCGCTCGCCTCCCGTTACCCGACCGGCGTCCTGGGCAAGTACGCCAAGCTGGTCGGCTCTGCCGCACAGGGCGCCATCACCGGCTGATCCCATCATGTGAGATAGGTGTCCCAGAAATTTGACACCGGTGAACGTGGCGGGCAGGCTGTCGGTATGCGCCTGCTCGTCATCGTTCGACAGCGCGACTGCTGATCTCCTCGCAGTCGCGCTGACCCCCTCCGTGCCCACGGCACAGGGGGTCTTTTTGTGTCCCGACTACCGTCAGAACCACCGATCTCCCCGAAAGGCCCCCTGGTCATGGCAGCACCCGAGAACCTCACCGGCGCCCAGTCGCTCGTCCGCAGCCTGGAGAGCGTCGGTGCCGAGGTCGTCTTCGGGATCCCCGGTGGCGCGATCCTCCCGGCGTACGACCCGATCTTCGACTCGAAGAAGCTGCGCCACATCCTGGTGCGCCACGAGCAGGGCGCCGGCCACGCCGCGGAGGGCTACGCCCAAGCCACCGGCAAGGTCGGGGTGTGCATGGCGACGAGCGGTCCGGGTGCGACCAACCTGGTGACCCCGATCGCCGACGCCTACATGGACAGCGTGCCGATCGTGGCCATCACCGGCCAGGTGCCCAGCGCGAGCATCGGGACCGACGCCTTCCAGGAAGCCGACATCTGCGGCATCACGATGCCGATCACCAAGCACAACTTCCTCGTGCAGCACGTCGACGACATCCCGCGCACCATCGCCGAGGCATTCCACCTGGCCAGCACCGGCCGCCCCGGTCCCGTGCTCGTCGACCTGCCCAAGGACATCCTGCAGACGATGGGCCAGTTCTCCTGGCCGCCCACGCTCGACCTGCCCGGCTACCACCCGACGACCCGCCCGCACGCCAAGCAGGTCAAGGAGGCCGCGCGGCTGATCGCCGAGGCCCGGCGTCCGGTGCTGTACGTCGGCGGAGGTGTCCTCAAGGCCCGGGCGGCGGCCGAGCTGCGGATCCTCGCTGAGCTCACCGGCATCCCCGTCGTCACCACGCTCATGGCGCGCGGCGCGTTCCCCGACAGCCACCGCCAGCACCTCGGCATGCCGGGCATGCACGGCTCGGTCGCGGCGGTCACGGCGTTCCAGAAGAGCGATCTGCTCATCTGCCTCGGGGCGCGCTTCGACGACCGCGTCACCGGCAAGCTGAGCTCGTTCGCCCCGGGCGCCAAGATCATCCACGCCGACATCGACCCGGCGGAGATCGGCAAGAACCGCGAGGCCGACGTGCCGATCGTGGGCGACTGCCGCGAGACGATCGCCGACCTCATCGTCGCCGTCCAGGAGGTGTACGCCGCGGGCAACCGTGCGGACCTGACCGGGTGGTGGAAGCAGCTCGACAGCTGGCGCGCGACCTACCCGCGCGGCTACGACTGGCCGCCCGACGGGCAGCTCGCCCCGCAGTACGTCATCGAGCGCATCGGCGCCATCGCCGGCCCCGACGCGATCTACGCGAGCGGCGTCGGCCAGCACCAGATGTGGGCGTCGCAGTTCATCAGCTACGAGAACCCCTACACCTGGCTGAACTCCGGCGGGGCCGGGACCATGGGCTACGCCGTTCCCGCCGCAATGGGGGCCAAGGTCGGCCGGCCTGAGGCGACGGTTTGGGCGATCGACGGCGACGGCTGCTTTCAGATGACCAACCAGGAGCTCGTGACCTGCGCCCTCGAGGGCATCCCGATCAAGGTCGCCGTCATCAACAACGGGAACCTCGGGATGGTCCGGCAGTGGCAGACGCTGTTCTACGACGGCCGCTACTCCAACACCGGCCTCCACACCGCCGGCACCTCGCGGCGCATCCCCGACTTCGTGAAGCTCGCGGACGCCATGGGCTGCTTGGGCCTGCGCTGCGAGACCAAGGACGACGTCGACGCGACGATCGAGAAGGCCATGGCGGTCAACGACATGCCGGTCGTCATCGACTTCGTCGTCGGTGAGGACGCCATGGTGTGGCCGATGGTCCCCGCCGGCACGAGCAACGACGAGATCCTGGCCGCCCGCGACACCCGCCCCGTCTGGGGAGAGGACGACGTATGAGCACCCGTCACACCCTGTCCGTGCTCGTCGAGGACAAGCCCGGTGTCCTTGCCCGCGTCGCGGCGCTGTTCAGCCGACGGGGCTTCAACATCGAGTCGCTCGCGGTCGGGCCGACCGAGCACCCGACGGTCTCCCGCATGACGATCGTCGTGACCGTCGACGACCTGCCGCTCGAGCAGGTGACCAAGCAGCTCAACAAGCTCGTCAACGTGCTGAAGATCGTGGAGCTCGACCCTGAGTCCTCGGTCCAGCGCGAGCTGCTGCTGGTCAAGGTGAAGGCCGATCTCACCAACCGGTCGCACGTGCTGGAGACCGTCCAGCTGTTCCGCGCCAAGGTGGTCGACGTCGCCACCGACGCCGTCACCATCGAGGCGACCGGCACCGTCGACAAGCTCGCGGCCCTCATCAAGGTGCTCGAGCCGTTCGGCATCCGCGAGCTCGTGCAGTCCGGCCTGGTCGCCGTCGGTCGTGGGTCACGTTCGATGACCGGCGCCGAGAACCGCCTCCGTTCCGCTTCCTAGCCCCGCCCCTCAAGAGAAGGAAACCCCATCACCATGGCCGCTGAGGTCTTCTACGACGACGACGCCGACCTGTCCCTCATCCAGGCCAAGAAGGTCGCGGTCCTCGGCTACGGCAGCCAGGGTCACGCGCACGCGCTCTCGCTGCGCGACTCGGGGGTCGACGTCCGCGTCGGTCTGCCCGAGGGGTCCAAGAGCCGGGCCAAGGCCGAGGCGGACGGCCTGCGCGTCGTCACGCCGGCCGAGGCCAGCGCCGAGGCCGACGTGATCATGATCCTCGCGCCCGACACGGTGCAGGCGAAGCTCTACAACGACGAGGTCGCTCCGCACCTCACCGACGGCAAGGCGCTGTTCTTCGGCCACGGGCTGAACATCCGCTTCGGCCTCATCACCCCGCCGCCCGGCGTGGACGTCGCCATGGTCGCTCCGAAGGGACCGGGCCACCTCGTGCGCCGCCAGTTCCAGGACGGCAAGGGCGTGCCCTGCCTGGTGGCCGTCGAGCAGGACGCCTCCGGTCAGGCGCAGGCGCTCGCCCTGTCCTGGGCCAAGGGCATCGGGGGCACCCGCGCCGGGGTCATCAAGACGACCTTCACCGAGGAGACCGAGACCGACCTGTTCGGTGAGCAGGCCGTCCTGTGCGGTGGGGCCAGCAAGCTCGTCCAGACCGGCTTCGAGGTCCTCATCGAAGCGGGCTACCAGCCCGAGGTCGCCTACTTCGAGTGCCTCCACGAGCTGAAGCTCATCGTGGACCTCATGTACGAGGGCGGCATCGGCAAGATGCGCTGGTCCATCTCGGACACGGCCGAGTTCGGCGACTACGTCACGGGTCCGCGCATCATCACGGCGGAGACGAAGGCGGAGATGAAGCGCGTCCTGTCCGACATCCAGGACGGCACGTTCACCAAGCGGCTCATCGCGGACTTCGAGGCCGGTGGCCCCGAGATGGCGGCCTTCCGCAAGGAGGGCGAGGAGCACCCGATCGAGGTGGTCGGCGGCACGCTCCGCCCGATGATGGCCTGGATCGCCCCCGAGTAGTCCGTCGCACCCACGTCAGAGGCCCCCGTTCCGTCAGGAGCGGGGGCCGCTGGCGTCATCGCCTGCTGAGGATCAGGCCGGCCCGAACCAGCCGGCGACGTCCAGGATGACGTTCGTCGTGCCCTGGTTGTTCCGCACCTTCAGGCGACCGGCCGAGAGCCCCACGGTCACGTGCGACGCGGCCGTCTGCCGGCGCTGCAGGTTGAGGTTCGACGCGAAGGGCACCGCAGCGCCGGACGGGTAGGCCGTGAGGTAGGTGCCGGTGGAGGGAAGTACGCCGGTCAGGTTCGCCACGACGGACGTGGCGTTCAGCGGCACCCCGGCCACGGCCGCCGGCCGCAGGTTGATCTCGCGCGACACCCCTTGGCCCAACGGGCTCGTCTCCCGGGTGTCGATCACCCGGGTCGGGCGGGTCGGCCGGAACTGGCCGCCGGACGTCGTCGGGTCGTACCAGCCGGCGAGGTCGGCGATGACGTTCGTCGACCCGGCGAAGTTACGGAAGCGGACGCGGCTGCCCGGGCCGAGCTTCACGATGACCTGATTGGCCGTCGTCACCCTGCGCAGCAGGTTGATGCTGGACGTGCCGACGCTGCTCCCCGTCGGGTAGACCGACAGGTAGGTGTTCGTCGAGGGCGCCACCCCCGCGACGGCAAGGGTCACGGCGGTGGCGGTCGAGGGAACCGACCCGCTGAGGTCCAGGTCCACGACGCCGCCGGCACCCAGGGGGGCCCGCGGGACACCCAGCCCCGAACGGGTGTCCATGACCCGCTGCGGCGACGAGGTGGAGGTGAAGCCACCGTCGGCATCGGTCGAGTCAGGTGCGTAGTAGCCGGCCAGGTCCGCCACGAGGCGTGCAGCGCCGCCCGTGGAGTACAGCCGTACCCGCCCGCCGAGGCCGATCGGGACCGTCGCCAGGTTGGCGCGGGTGTCTCCGCGGTTCGTGTTCACGTTGGAGACCAGGGGGATCGCGGCCGTCGAGCGGCGGCCTCGGGGATACGCCCGGAGCACGTTGCTCGAGGTCGGCTTGTCGACGGTCAGGTTGAGCACGACGGCCGTGGCGTTCGCGGGGACCCCTCGGTTGGTGAGCGTGATCTCCCGGACGGTGCCGTTGGCCACCGCAGAGCCCGTGTCGAGGACGCGCGTCGGCGTCATCGGGGTGAAACGGCTCCCGGGCAGGCCAGGGGTCACCCAGCCCATGTCCCGGAACATCCCGAGGGCGATCTCGCCCGGATCGCGGAGAACGTCCTGGGGCGAGAGGAACGGTGCCATCAGGGCGTCCCGGTCACCCGGTCCGTAGGCAAGGTCGTCGAGGTGGGAGTAGCTGCTGCCCTCCTGCCAGCCGTCCTTGGTGGCGCCGGGCTCGGACGGGTCCGAGGGGGCGTACAGCTGAGGGTCGCGACCGCGGTCGGCAGCGGCGCCCTCCGCGCCGTTCCAGTAGAGGTTGTCGCTCGTGACCGCCAGCGCCAAGGACCGGCTCGCGTTCGGTTGGTCCTGGACGGCGAGCCCGGCGGAGGTCTCGGTGAACGCGTCGTAGACGTACGGCACGCCGGCGTCGGTGCCGAGGTAGCCCAAGCCCTGCGCGTCCACGGTCGTCCCGCTCACCATGCCCAGACCGTGGCCGATCTCGTGCAGCACGACGGTCTGGAAGTCGTAGCAGGACCCGGCCACCGGGGTGGGAGTCGGGTCCGCGGTCGTCGGGTCCGGAGTGCAGACCGCCGCCGCGATGCCGTTGGGGTCCGAGCCGAAGTAGTAGAAGTCGTGGTTGGAGAAGCGGGCGGTCACGTCCGTGCCGTCGCCACCGTTGGCGGGGACGTTGCCGCAGTCCACGTCACCGTCGCTGCCGACGATCGCGTTCGACAGCGCGGCGGGGTAGACGTACCCGTCGTCGAGCTCGCACGACGCGGTGGGGCCGGCGTACCCGAGCACGCCCTCGCCGAGGTCCCCTTCGAGGTCGGCGTTGACGCGGATGGTGACGGTGCTCTTGACGATGTGCGCCCACGTGTCCACGGCGCGCTGGAACGCCGCCTTGACCTCGTCGCGGCCGTCGAACCCGGCGCCGTAGCTGACGACCCAGGTCGACTGCGGCGCGGCGCTGACGACGTTCGGTGAGGTCGCCGCGCCGCGTCGCACGGAGGACGCGCCTGTCGTCAGCTGCCTGCCACGACGGTCGACCGGCAGCACCAGGTCGGGGGTGCCGACCCGCGGCACCCCTCGCACGGTCACGCGCGGCGGGGTGGTGTCGCCGGGCCTGACCTGGGTGGCGTGTGCCGGCGCTGCCGTCAGCAGGGGCAGGCTCACGGCGATCAGGGCCGCCCCGAGGACGGCAGCGAGCGGGCGGACGGGTCGTGCAGAGTGCATGTCGCTCCAAGGGGAGTGGTTCGGCGTCACCTGCAACGATCCTCGCATCCTGCCGGGCCGGTGCCAGCCAAACGCGGGTTCTCTGCTCGCTAGGGTTCGTCCGCTCACCGCTCTCCACCCCTGGCTCTCCCACGGGCCGATTCCTGAGGACTCCCGTTGACCCGTCCCGTCGTGCTCATCGCTGAGGAGCTTGCTCCCTCGGTCCTCGCCGTACTCGGGGAGGCGGTGGAGATCCGTCACGTCGACGGTGCCGATCGTGCGGCGCTCCTGCCCGCCCTGGTGGACGCTGCCGCGATCGTCGTGCGCAGCGCCACCCTGGTGGACGCAGAAGCGCTCGCTGCTGCCCCCCGGCTGAAGGTCGTCGCCCGCGCCGGCATCGGCCTGGACAACGTCGACGTCCCCGCAGCGACCGCGCGCGGGGTCATGGTCGTCAACGCGCCGCAGAGCAACGTCGTCAGCGCTGCGGAGCAGGCCGTGGCGCTGCTGCTGGCCTGCGCCCGCAACATCGCGCCGGCGAACGCCGCGTTGAAGCAGGGCACGTGGCAGCGGTCGAAGTGGACCGGCGTCGAGGTCGGCGACAAAACGGTCGGCGTCGTCGGGCTCGGGCGCATCGGCGTCCTGTTCGCCCAGCGGATGAGCGCCTTCGGGACCCGGCTCATCGCCTACGACCCGTACATCTCGACCGCGCGTGCGGCGCAGATCGGGGTCCGGCTGGTGTCCCTCGACGAGCTGCTGGCGGAGAGCGACTTCATCTCCATCCACCTGCCCAAGACGCCGGAGACGGTGGGCCTCATCGGCAAGGAGCAGCTCGCGCTCTGCAAGCCGACCGTCCGGATCATCAACGCAGCGCGCGGTGGGCTCGTCGACGAGCAGGCCCTTGCCGACGCCCTCGCCAGCGGCACCGTGGCCGGCGCCGGCCTCGACGTGTTCAGCACCGAGCCGTGCACCGACTCCCCGCTGTTCGCCTTCGACTCCGTGGTCGTCAGCCCGCACCTCGGGGCGTCCACCGTCGAGGCGCAGGACAAGGCCGGCGTGTCCGTTGCCCGGTCCGTCCTCCTGGCTCTGGCAGGGGAGTTCGTCCCCGACGCGGTGAACGTCCAGGCCGGTGGCGTGGTCGTCGAGGAGGTCCGGCCGGCGCTCCCGCTCGTCGAGAAGCTCGGGCGGGTCTTCACCGCGCTGGCGGGCGAGGTCGCCGTGAGCCTGGCCGTCGAGGTGCGCGGCGAGGTCGCCGCGCACGACGTGTCCGTGCTCCAGCTCGCAGCTTTGAAGGGCGTGTTCACCGACGTCGTGGAGGAGCAGGTGACCTTCGTCAACGCGCCGACCCTTGCCGCGGAGCGCGGGCTCGAGGTGCAGCTGACGACCTCGATGGACAGCCCCGACTTCCGCAGCCTGCTCACCTTGCGCGGTGTGCTCGCCGACGGCACCGAGGTGAGCGTCTCCGGCACGCTGTCCGGACCGCGTCAGGTCGAGAAGCTCACCGAGGTCGACGGGTTCGACGTCGACATCGAACCCGTCGAGCACCTGCTCTTCCTGCGGTACGCCGACCGCCCGGGCGTCGTCGGCTCGGTCGGTGCCGCCCTGGGCGACGCGCAGGTGAACATCGCCGGGGCGCAGGTCTCCCGCACGAGCCAGGGCGGTGATGCGCTGATGGCGCTGACCGTCGACTCCGCCGTACCCGCCGAGGTCCTGGACCGCATCGTCAAGGAGATCGGCGCCCAGTCCATCCGCACCGTCGACCTGGTGTGACCTCCTTCTCGTCGTACGACGAGACGGTCCTGACCTACGACACGGTCGGGACCGGTCGTCCGCTGGTCTGCCTGGCTGGTGGGCCAGGCATGTCCGCTCAGTACTTCGGGGACCTCGCGGGGCTGGGTGAGCGGCGCACCCTGGTGCTGCTCGACCTGCGCGGGGTGGGCCACAGTGACCTGCCCGCGGACCCCGCTTCGCTGCGATTCGACCGGCTCGCCGGCGACCTCGAGGCGCTGCGCGTCCACCTCGGCCTGTCGGACCTCGACGTGCTCGGCCACTCCGCGGGGTCCGTCACGGCGCAGGCCTGGGCCGGGCAGCACCCCGGGTCGGTGGGGCGGCTGCTGCTCGTGACCCCGAGCGACCACCTGCAGGGCGGGACGCGGGACGACGTCCCGGCGATCCGGAGCACTTACGCCGCCGAGCCCTGGTACGCCGACGCGGTCGACGCCCAGGCAGCTCTCGCGGACGCGCCGCCGTCCCAGCAGGCGCACCTGCGGCGCGCGGTCCTGCCGTTCCACTACGCCCGCTGGGACGAGCGCGCGCAGCAGCACGCAGCCCGGGCGGAGAGCACGATCAGCAAGCGTGCGCAAGCGGGTTACCTCGCGGACGCCGAGCAGGTGGACGTCCCGGCGCTGCTCGCCGGCATGGGGCAGGTCACGGCGCCGGTGCTTGTCCTGGCTGGCACGCGCGATGCCGTCACCGGAGCCGCGGCCGCCGCGCGGGTCGCCTCGTCGTTCCCCCACGCGACCGTGGCGCTCGTCGACGGTGCGGGACACCACCCCTGGCTCGACGAACCGGACCGGTTCCGTGCGGCCGTCGACCCGTTCCTCGCCGCGCCCTGAGCTCCGTCGTACAGTGCAGGCATGGCGAGCCTGCTCCTTACGGGCCGCGACGGGGCTTCTTCCTAAGAGGGCCGCTCCTCGTCGCGGGTGATCGTGCTGGCCACACCCCGTTCCCCACGTAGGAGCTCGTGACCGTGAACCACACCCGCTACACCGCCTTCCCGCCCGTCGGACTGGCCGACCGCACCTGGCCCGACCAGGTCATCACCGTCGCCCCGCAGTGGTGCAGCGTGGACCTGCGCGACGGCAACCAAGCGCTCATCGAACCCATGGACGCCGCGCGCAAGCTGCGGATGTTCCGCCTCCTCGTGCAGATGGGCTACAAGGAGATCGAGGTCGGCTTCCCGGCTGCCAGCCAGACCGACTTCGACTTCATCCGGCTGCTCGTGGAGCAGGACGAGATCCCCGCCGACGTGACCATCCAGGTGCTCACCCAGGCGCGTGAGGAGCTGATCGAGCGCACCGTCCAGTCGCTGGTCGGCTGCCCCAGCCCGGTGCTGATCCATCTCTACAACAGCACCTCCACGCTGCAGCGGCGCGTGGTGTTCGGGCTCGACAAGGACGGCATCAAGGACATCGCTGTCCAGGGCGCGACGTGGTGCAAGAAGTACGCCGAGCAGCTGCTCGAGGGGACGCCGGTCCGCTGGCAGTACAGCCCGGAGTCCTTCACCGGCACCGAGCTCGACTACGCCGTCGAGGTCTGCGAAGCGGTGATGGACGTGTGGCAGCCGACGCCGCAGAACCCGGTGGTGCTGAACCTTCCGGCCACCGTCGAGATGAGCACGCCGAACGTCTACGCCGACCAGGTCGAGTACGTCATCCGCGCGCTCGGTGCCCGTCGGTCGAGCGCGATCATCAGCCTGCACCCGCACAACGACAGGGGGACCGCCGTCGCCGCCGCCGAGCAGGGGGTCATGGCCGGCGCCGACCGGGTCGAGGGCTGCCTGTTCGGCAACGGCGAGCGCACCGGCAACGTCTGCCTGGTCACGCTGGCGCTCAACCTGTTCAGCCAGGGCATTGCCAGCGGCATCGACCTCAGCGACATCGACGAGGTGCGGCGCACCGTCGAGCACTGCAACCAGCTCGAGGTCCACCCCCGTCACCCGTACGGCGGGGAGCTGGTCTACACCGCGTTCTCCGGCTCGCACCAGGACGCCATCAAGAAGGGCCTGGAGGCGATGGAGCGCGACGCCAAGGCCGCCGGCGTCCCGGTGGGCGAGCACACGTGGGGCGTCCCCTACCTCCCGATCGACCCCAAGGACGTCGGCCGGAGCTACGAGGCGGTCATCCGGGTCAACAGCCAGTCCGGCAAGGGCGGCGTGGCCTACGTGCTGAAGAGCGACCACCACCTGGACCTGCCCCGGCGCATGCAGATCGAGGTCTCGCGCATCGTGCAGCAGATCGCCGACGGCGAGGGCGGCGAGATCAGCCCGGCCCGCATCTGGGAGCTGTTCCAGCAGACCTATCTCCACGACGGACCCCTGGTGCTGCAGTCCTTCAAGCACAGCAGCGACGAGCAGGACCGCATCGAGGCCCAGGTGACCTGGCAGGGCCGCGCGCACACGCTGACCGGCACCGGCAACGGGCCGATCGCGGCGTTCGTGCACGCGCTGTCGACCCTGGACCTCGACGTGCGGGTGCTGGACTACGTCGAGCACGCGACGGGTGCGGGGGAGGAGGCGCAGGCCGCGTCGTACCTCGAGCTGGCCGTCGCCGGCCAGGTGCTGTGGGGCTGCGGCATCCACCCGAGCATCGTCACGTCCTCGCTGCGCGCCATCGTGAGCGGGGTCAATCGAACCGTCTCATGATGTGAGACGCTTATCCCAGGATGTAGGCTCAACGGTATGACGAGGCTGGCGATCATCGGTGGGGACGGCATCGGCCCGGAGGTCGTGGCCGAAGGGCTCAAGGTGCTGCGCACGGTGCTGCCCGACGTCGAGACGGTCGACTACGACCTGGGGGCTGCGGCGTACCTCCGCACCGGTGAGACGCTGCCCGCCTCCGTGGTCGAGGAGCTGCGAGGGGTCGACGCGATCCTGCTCGGCGCCATCGGTGACCCGTCGGTCCCGCCGGGGGTGCTCGAGCGGGGGTTGCTCCTGAAGCTGCGCTTCCTGCTCGACCACCACGTCAACCTGCGGCCGGTCCGGCTCTACCCCGGCGTGACGGGCCCCGTCGCGGGTCCGGTCGACATGGTCGTCGTCCGCGAGGGCACCGAAGGGCCGTACACGGGCAACGGCGGGACCCTGCGCGCCGGGACGCCGCACGAGGTCGCCACCGAGGTCAGCCTCAACACGGCCTACGGCGTGGAGCGGGTCGTCCGGGACGCGTTCGGCCGGGCGCAGAAGCGGCGGGGCCACCTGACGCTCGTGCACAAGACCAACGTGCTCGTCCACGCCGGTGGGCTGTGGAAGCGCGTCTTCGACGAGGTGGCGGCCGACTTCCCCGACGTCGAGACGGCCTACCAGCACGTCGACGCGGCCAGCATGTTCTTCGTGACCGACCCCGGTCGCTTCGACGTCGTCGTCACCGACAACCTGTTCGGCGACATCATCACCGACATCGGCGCAGCGATCGGTGGCGGCATCGGCCTGGCAGCCAGCGGCAACCTCGACGTCAGCCGCACCAACCCGAGCATGTTCGAGCCGGTGCACGGCAGCGCCCCGGACATCGCCGGGCAGGGCAAGGCGGACCCGACTGCCGCGGTCCTGTCGGTGGCGATGCTGCTCGAGCACCTCGACCACGCCGACCTGGCGACCCGGGTCGAGGCGGCGGTCGCGCAGGACCTCTCGTCGCGCGGGACCGAGCCGCGCAGCACCACCGAGGTCGGCGACGCCCTCGCCACCCTCGTCGCCGGCTGACCTGCACGGGGGATTGTGCTGGCCCGCCCACAGGAGGAGGGTCGAGAAGGCGGTGGACGGCCGCTGGGGCCGCCCGCGCCCGAGGGAAGGGGGTGGCGTGATGTTCGTACGCGCCACGACGATCCATGCAGACCTGAACCGTCTCGACGAGGGAACCGCCTTCGTCCGCGACAACGTCCGACCTGCGGTGGACGCCCTGCCGGGCAGCTGCGGCCTGTCGATGTTCGTCAGCCGCGACTCCGGCATGGCGACGGTCTCGACGCGTGGGAGACGCAGGAGCAGCGGGCCGCGGCGTCTGAGGTGCTGACCCCGCTGCGGGCCAAGGCCTCCCGGCTGCTGGGTGGCGGCACGCCCGCGACCGAGCTGCTCGAGCTGGCCGTGCTGGATCGCCGCAGGCCTGCCGAGGTCGGGTTCTGGACCCGTATGACGAGGGTGGAGATCGCCCCCGACCGGATGGACAGCGCCATCGACGCCTACACCGCCTCGACGGTCCACGACGTGCAGCTGCTCGACGGCTACTGCAGCGCCGTGCTTCTCGTCGACCGCGAGCACGGCCGCGGCATGGTCTCGGTCACGTTCGACAGCCGCCGGTCGCTCGAGGCCAGCCGCGCCCAGGGCGACACCGTGCGGGAAGCCGGGCTGGCCAAAGCCGGCGCCGAGATGGTCGAGATCCGCGAGTCGGAGATCGTCGTCGCCGGACTGCGGCTCCCACAGACCGGCTGACCGCTGTCGAGACCTCCCGCGGCCCCGGTACCGTGGAAGGCATGACGGTGCAGTTCGAGGTGCAGCCCCACCAGAGCCCGGCCGACGACGCCACGCGCGCCGGCATCCTGGTCAACCCGGCCTTCGGCAAGGTCTTCACCGACCACATGGTCACCGCGAGCTGGACGTCCGCCACCGGCTGGCGGGACGCCCGCGTCACGGCCTACGCCCCGGTCACGATCGATCCGGCCTCCGTCGTCCTGCACTACGGGCAGACGGTGTTCGAGGGGATGAAGGCCTACCGCCAGCCCGACGGCGGCGTGGCGCTGTTCCGGCCTGAGCGCAACGCCGCCCGGATGGCCAAGAGCTGCCGCCGCCTGGCCCTGCCGGAGTTCCCCGAGGACGCTTTCGTCGAGGCCTGCGAACTGTTGGTGCGCCAGGACCAGGCCTGGGTGCCGGACGGTGAAGGGGCCTCGCTCTACCTCCGCCCGTTCGTCTGGGCGACCGAGGTCGGACTGGGCGTCCGACCGAGCGACAGCGCGCTGTTCCAGCTGATCGCGAGCCCGAGCGGCAACTACTTCAGCGGACCGCTGCGGCCGGTGTCGCTCTGGCTGTCGCAGGAGTACGTCCGTGCTGCTCCCGGCGGCACCGGGGCGGCCAAGTGCGGCGGCAACTACGCCGCCTCGCTCGTGGCGCAGCAGGAGGCCATCTCGCACGGCTGCGACCAGGTGGTCTTCCTGGACGCCGTCGAGCACCGCTGGCTCGAGGAGCTCGGGGGGATGAACATCTTCCTCGTCATGGACGACGGTCGGCTGGTGACGCCCGAGCTGTCCGGCACGATCCTCGAGGGGATCACGCGCGACTCGATCATCACCCTCGCCAAGGAGCTCGGGCACGTCGTCGAGGAGCGCAAGGTCGACGTGGACGAGTGGCGCAAGGGCGCCGCCGACGGCTCGGTGGTCGAGGTGTTCGCCTGCGGCACCGCCGCCGTGATCACCCCGATCGGCGCCCTGCGGTGGCCCGGTGGCGAGGCCGTCGCCGGGACCGGTGAGCCCGGCGAGGTGACCATGAAGCTGCGAGGCGCTCTCATGGACCTGCAGTACGGCCGGGTGCCCGATGCACACGACTGGGTGCGGCGCGTCATCTGACTGTGCTGTTCTCGGCCCGCTGCCTGGCGTACGGTCCGGTGCAGGAGGTGTTCCCATGGACGTGCACGACGCCATGAGCACGACGGTCCTCACCATCGGGCCGACCCACACCCTGCGCCAGGCCGCCAAGCTGATGAACGACAAGCACGTCGGCGCTGCCGTGGTCCTCGATCCTGACGCGAACGGCCCCGGGATCCTGACCGAGCGCGACGTCCTCGACGCGGTCGCGAACAACCAGGACCTCGACGTGGAGCTGGCCGGCGACCACCTCACCCCGGACGCCGTCACCGCGATGCCGGACTGGGACCTCAGCCGCGCGGCGACCGCGATGCTGCACGGCGGGTTCCGGCACCTGGTCGTCTGCGACGCGGGCGAGGTGGTCGGTGTGCTGTCGGTCCGCGACATCGTGCGCGTCATGAGCGAGAGCGGTCAGCTCACGCCGGCGTGACCTCGGCTGTTAGGCTCGGCGGGACATGAGCACCGTGATCATCATCGCCGAGCGCGTCCGCTGACCTCGAGTCCGCCGACGCGCTACCCCTTCTGCCCCCGGGCCGGAGGGGTTCTTCGTTTCTGGAGCCCCTATGACCACCCGTCCGAGCGACGCCTTCCACGTCTACGACACGACGCTGCGCGACGGCAGTCAGCGCGAGGGCCTGTCCCTCTCGGTCAACGACAAGCTCACGATCGCGAGGCACCTCGACGACCTGGGGGTCGGGTTCATCGAGGGGGGCTGGCCGGGGGCCAATCCCAAGGACGCTGAGTTCTTCGCTCGGGCCCGGACCGAGCTGCAGCTCACGACCGCGCAGCTCGCGGCCTTCGGGTCGACCCGCAAGCCGGGCGGCGTCACCGCCGACGACGTCGCCCACCTGCGCGAGAGCGGCGCGGGGGTGGCGACCCTCGTGGCCAAGAGCGACGTCCGCCACGTCGAGCGCGCTCTGCGGACCACGCGGGAGGAGAACCTGGCGATGGTGCGCGACTCCGTCGCCCACCTGGTCGGTGAGGGGCAGCGCGTGTTCCTCGATGCCGAGCACTTCTTCGACGGTTGGACGGCCGACAGCGCCTACGCCCTCGAGGTCCTGCGCGTCGCGGCGGAGGCCGGCGCGTCCGTGCTCGTCCTGTGCGACACCAACGGCGGGATGCTGCCCAACCAGCTGCAGGACATCGTCGGCTCGGTGGTCGACGCAGGGCTCCGGGTCGGCATCCACGCGCACAACGACACCGCGTGCGCCGTGGCCAACTCCCTGGCCGCGGTCAGCGTCGGGGCGACGCACGTCCAGGGCACCGCCAACGGGTACGGCGAGAGGTGCGGCAACGCTGACCTGTTCAGCGTGGTCGCCGCGCTGGAGAACAAGCTGGACCGACGGGTCCTGCCCGAGGGACGGCTGGCCGAGCTGGGGCGGGTCGCGCACGCCGTCGCTGAGGTCGCCAACATCGCACCGGACGCGCACCAGCCGTGGGTCGGCGCGTCCGCCTTCGCGCACAAGGCGGGTCTGCACGTCAGCGCCATCAAGGCCGACCCGGACCTGTACCAGCACACCGACCCCGGCGTCGTCGGCAACGACATCAGGCTGCTCATCAGCGAGCTCGCCGGACGGGCGACCGTCGAGCTCAAGGGCAAGGCGCTGGGCCTCGAGCCGGACGGCCCTACCGTCCTGAGGGTGCTCGAGCGGGTGAAGCAGATGGAGTCCGTGGGGTGGAGCTTCGAAGCCGCTGAGGCGTCCTTCGAGCTGCTCCTGCGTGAGGAGATGGGCCAGCGGCCGTCGTACTTCGACCTGGAGAGCTGGCGCGTCATCGTCGAGCACCGGGACGGCAAGGTCGTCTCCGAGGCCACGGTGAAGGTGCATGCCGCGGGGGCGAGGATCATGGCGACGGCGGAGGGCAACGGGCCGGTGAACGCCCTCGACAACGCCCTGCGGCAGGCGCTGCTCGAGCTGTTCCCCGCCCTCGCGAGCTTCGAGCTCACCGACTACAAGGTGCGGATCGTCAGCGGGGCCCACGGGACCGATGCCGTCACGCGGGTGCTGGTCGAGACCAGCGACGGCGAACGCGAGTGGACCACGGTCGGCGTGCACGAGAACGTCATCGAGGCCTCCTGGGCTGCGCTCGAGCAGGCCTACACCGCTGGCCTGCTCCGCCACGCATGACTGGCAACGTGGGGTAGAACGTCCGTCATGATTCTTGTGACGGGTGCGACGGGCACCATCGGTGGCCATCTGGTGGCGCGACTGTGCGAGCAGGGCGTCCGGACGCGGGCGCTGGTTCGCTCGCCGGAGAAGGCCGACGCCCTCCGGGGCTTCGGCTGTGAGACGAGCCTCGGGTCGTTCGAGGACCCGGCGTCGCTGGAGAAGGCCCTCAACGGGGTGACGCGGGTGTTCCTCGCCAGCCCGTCCAGCCCCCAGCAGGTCGACCTCGAGCGCAACCTCGTCGAGGCCGCGCGGCGCCGCCGCGGGGCCGTGCACGTGGTGAAGCTGGCGGCGGCAGGCGTTGATCGCGGACCGTCGCACGCTGCGGCTGGTGCAGAACCACCAGCAGGTGGTGGAGAGCATGAATGACGTGCCGCACACCGTCCTCGCCCCCCACGGCTTCTTCCAGAACCTGCTCGGCCTCGCTGGGATCATCCGGCAGCAGGGAGTGCTCCCGAGCCTCACCGGCGACGCCGGCATCTCCTTCGTCGATGGGCGGGACGTCGCGGCGGTCGCCGCCCACGTGCTGACCTCGGACGGGCATGACGGAGCGACGTACACGATCACCGGCCCGGCCGCGGTCACTGAGCCTGAGATCGCACGGACGTTGTCGTCGCTCGTCGGCCGCGACATCGGCGTCGCGGACCTGACGGCGGACCAGTTCCGCGCCGCGCTGTCGGGGATGCCCTCGTGGAACGTCGAGGCGATCATCGAGCTCAACGAGCACTACCGGACGGGAGCGCTGGCCGAGGTCACCGACGAGGTCCAGAAGGCGACCGGCGCCCCGGGGCGCTCGGTCGAGCAGTTCCTGTCCGACCACCTGAGCGCCTTCCGCTGAGCCCGGTACGCCTAGCGTCAGGGCATGACCAACGCTGAGGCGCTGCTGGTGCTGGGCGCCGGTTTCTTCGGCGGTGGCGTCAACGCCCTCGCGGGCGGCGGCACGCTGCTGACCTACCCGGCGCTCCTGGTGGCCGGGCTCCCCCCGGTGCTCGCAAACACCACGTCCTCGGTCGGGCTGCTCGCCGGGTACGCCGGTGGGTCGGTCGCCTACCGTCGCGAACTGGCCGGCCAGGGACCGCGGGCCCAGGGGCTGCTGCTGGCGAGCGTCGTCGGTGGGCTGAGCGGGGCGGTCCTGCTCCTGCTCCTGCCCGATGGCGGCTTCGAGCGCGTCGTCCCCTTCCTGGTGCTGGTCGCCTGCGTCTTGCTCGCCCTCCAGCCGTCGGTCGCCCGTCGGCTGGCGGCCCAAGGCCGGGCAGGTCGCCACCCGGCCTGGATGTCACGGGTGGCCGTCGGCGTCGCTGCGATGTACGGCGCCTACTTCGGGGCGGGCCTCGGGGTGGTGATGCTCGCGGTCCTGGGCCTGCTGGTCGCGGAGGACTTCCAGCGGCTCAACGCCCTCAAGGGCCTGCTGTCGCTGGTCATCAACCTGGTCGCCGTGCTGGTGTTCGTGGGGACCGGCAACGTCGACTGGCTGGCTGCCCTGCTCGTGGCTGTCGGTGCGGTCGGTGGTGCCGCGGCGGGAGTGGGCCTCGCCCGGCGGCTCCCGTCCTCCGCCGTACGTGCCGGAGTGGTCGGCGTCGGAACCGTGGTGGGCGTGGTCCTGCTGGCGCGGAGCGGCTGACCGGTCTGCCGCTGGCGCCGACACCGGGATACGGGTCATCCGATCGGGCGGAGCCGCCCCGGTAGCCTCGGGCACTCGCCCGCCCAGGAGGTCCTAGAACGTGCGCATCGCCCGCTTCGCCCTCGACGGAGAGGTGTCGTTCGGGGTCGTCGAGGGTCCCGGAGCGGACCCCGCCGATCTCGTCGTCGCCCCGATCGAGGGCCACCCGTTCGCGCCGTTCACCTTCACCGGCGCCCGCCACCGGCTGACCGAGGTCCGCCTGCTCGCGCCGGTGCTGCCGAGCAAGGTGGTGTGCATCGGGAAGAACTACGCCGACCACGTCGCGGAGATGGGCGGGCCCGCCGGGACCAGCACCGCTCCGGCCGATCCGGTGGTCTTCCTGAAGCCGTCGACCTCGGTCATCGGACCGGGCGACCCGATCGTGCTCCCGCGCAACAGCGACCGGGTCGACCACGAGGCTGAGCTCGCCATCGTGATCGGCCGGCTGTGCCGCGAGGTGCCGGCTGCCCAAGCGGCGGACGTCATCCTGGGTTACACCTGCGGCAACGACGTGACGGCCCGTGACCACCAGAAGCAGGACGGCCAGTGGACCCGCGGAAAGAGCCACGACTCCTTCTGCCCGATCGGGCCGTGGGTCGAGACTGACCTCGATGCCCGTGACCTGGCGGTCCAGTGCGCGGTCGACGGGGAGGTCCGCCAGGACGGACGCACCTCCTCGTTGCTGCACGGGATCGGCGAGATCGTCGAGTGGGTGACGGCGTTCATGACGTTGCTGCCCGGCGACGTCATCCTCACCGGCACGCCCGCTGGCGTCGGGCCGCTGATCCCCGGCAACGCCGTGACGGTGCTCGTCGAAGGCATCGGACCGCTCACCAACCCCGTGGTGGCTCGCGCATGACCGAGCACGAGGACAGGGAGCGCGCAGCCAGCGGGTCGACGGGCGATCTGGGCGGCGTCCGCCTGCGGGTTGCGCCCAGCCCCACCGGTGATCCCCACGTCGGGACTGCCTACATGTCGCTGTTCAACCTCGCCTTCGCCCGTCAGCAGGGCGGCCAGTTCGTCCTGCGCGTGGAGGACACCGACCGCGCGCGCTTCCAGGCCGACTCCGAGCAGCAGGTCTACGACACGCTGTCCTGGCTGGGGCTCGGCTGGGACGAGGGCCCGGACAAGGGGGGCCCGTTCGCGCCGTACCGGCAGAGCGAACGGCTCGAGACCTACGCGCCGTACGTCGAGCAGCTGCTCGCGCAGGGCAACGCCTACCACTGCTGGTGCACCCCGGCGCGGCTGACCGAGATGCGCGAGGACCAGCAGAAGCGCAAGGTGCCGACCGGCTACGACCGGCTCTGCCTCGGCAAGACCTACGACCAGCGGGCATCGTACGGCGGAGCGCAGGAGACCCCGGTCGTCCGGATGCTCGTCCCGCCGGACGCGCCGCTGCACTTCCCCGACCTGATCCGCGGCGAGGTCAACGCGCCGATGCCTGATGACCAGGTCATCCTCAAGGGCGACGGCTTCCCGACCTATCACCTGGCGGTCGTCGTCGACGACCACCTCATGGGCATCACCCACGTGGTCCGCGGCGAGGAGTGGATCTCCAGCACTCCCAAGCACCTGCTGCTGTTCGACTGGCTCGGCTGGGCGCGCCCGCAGTTCGCGCACATGCCGCTGCTGCGCAACGTGGACAAGTCCAAGATCTCCAAGCGGAAGAACCCGGCGGCGCGCCTGACGTGGTTCCAGGAGCAGGGCTACCTGCCCGAGGCGCTGCTGAACTTCCTCGGGCTGCTGGGCTACTCCCTGCCGTCGGGGGAGGAGATCTTCTCCTTCGAGGACATGAGCGCGTCCTTCGACTGGACGCGCGTCAACACCGTCGGGCCGGTCTTCGACCTCGACAAGCTCGGCTGGCTCAACGGCCACTACGTGCGCGAGTTGGCGCCGGAGGACCTGCAGGCGCGGCTGGTTCCCTTCCTCGAAGCAGCCGGCCTGTACGACGGGTCGACGGCCCACCAGGACCTGCTGACCGGAGCCGTCCCGCTCATCCAGACGCGCATGGCGGTGCTGTCGGAGGTCGTCGACCTGCTGCGCTTCCTGTTCGTCAGCGACGCCGACTTCGCGATCGACCCGGTCGCTGCCGAGAAGGCGCTCGCGGACGCCGGTGCGGTGTTGACGGCCTGCGCTGACGCCCTCGAGCCGCTGGGCGACTGGACGGTGGAGGCGGTGCAGGGCGCCATGGACGCGGCCCTGCTCGAGGGCCTGGGCCTCAAGCGCGGCAAGGCGTATGCGCCCGTCCGGGTGGCCGTCACGGGTGCCACCATCGCCCCGCCGCTGCCCGAGTCGATGGCGCTGCTCGGCAAGGACCGCGTGCTCGCGCGCCTGCGAGCCGCTGCCGGTTGACGTCAGGAGGGCCGAGCGCGACGTCCGCTAGCATGAATGCCGCAACGCCATGGGGTATGGGGTAATTGGCAGCCCGACGGTTTCTGGTTCCGTTAGTCTTGGTTCGAGTCCAGGTACCCCAGCAAGATCCGCGTTCCATGGCGGTGACAACACAACTTCATATCCCTAGGGCCCCGTCGTCTAGCGGCCTAGGACGCCGCCCTCTCACGGCGGTAGCGAGGGTTCGAATCCCTTCGGGGCTACGTTACGTAACTGCCCGACTACTTTTTGTGGTCGGGCAGTTCGTGCGTGAGGGGAAGGCCGGTTTCTGGGTCAAGGTCCCCTCCCAGGGCCTTGACGATCTCCGGGTCGTAGAGCTCGAGGAGCCGCCGGGCGAAGGCGAGCTTGTCGGCGACACGCTGCCCCTTGGGCTGGGCGGTGCTCCAGAGTTCGAGGTTCTCGGGACGGTTGTCGAGGCGATCCCCGTTCTTGTGGTGAACGGTCTCCTCCGGGGTCAGCGGTCGGCCGAGCATCTCCGCCATCACCAGCCGGTGTTCGAAGTCCGCATGGCGTCCCTCGGGCACCAGGTGACGCCGTTCCGGTGAGACCGACATCCACCAGTAGCCGTTGCTGATCGACCCGGCTCCGGTGACGATCCGCACCGGACCACCGGCGAGCGGATCGCCGTACAGCTTCCAGCGCTTGTAGTGCGAGCGGCAGTGCTGAGCCGAGTGTGCGCCGCGCGTACAGCCGTCGACGGTGCAGAGGTCGTTGACGGGTCGACGGAGGGGCACGTCCGCCTGGACGTCGCCCTGGCGACTCCACCGCAGGTAGTGACCGTGACACCAGCCTCGCGTGACTGCACCGCGGCCGCAGGTCTCCACGGCACAGGTCAGGGGGACTGGATCGGGTTGGACGTCGCCGGCACGAAGTACCTGACGGTAGTGACGCTCGCAGTAGGCGCGGGCGTAGCTCACGGCGCCGCAGTCCTCGGCCTGGCACGTCGCGGCGGATCGTCGTCGCATCTCCCGGCCGTCAGGGCGCCCTGCGCGCTGCCATGCCTTGTAGTGCCGGGAGCACAACCCGCGCGCCAGTACGAGCGCTGAGCAGTCGGTCTCTGAGCACGCCACGCGCCTCACCTCCGACGGCGAGGATGCCAGCGGGCTCCGACAGTTCTCGACGG
>CAVXBV010000002.1:0-209091 GCA_963760125.1 uncultured Actinomycetota bacterium
CCAGGCGGGGGCAGGCGGGGAAGGTGCAGGTGAGGTCGCGGATCTTCAGGAACCTCGCGATGCGGGGGCTGAAGGGGTAGCTGCTGGTTTCCAGGGGCCGGGTGTCGATCTTGTCGGTACGCAGGCGGCGGTGGGCGCGCGCGAGCGCGTGCAGGGTCCAGCCGCCCTGTCTGCTGCTGGCGGTGCGGGGTGGGCAGCCCAGGGGGCAGTGCGGGCTCTCCCGCTCATACCGGCTGGCGGGGGTGGTGAGGCCGTCGTGGTGGTCCCACGCCGCGCGGTCCAGGGTCTGGTCGTTCCAGAGCCGATCGCTGTCACTGGGCGGCTGGGGCTCGGGCTCGGGGTCGGGATCGGGCTCGGGTGGGTCCGGGGGTCCTGACCCACCGCCGCCGGGGTCGTCGGGCTCATCCGGGGGCTGGTGCCGGAGGTCGATCAGGATCGGCCGGTGCGGACGGAACTCCTCCACCCCGCCGGCTCCGGCTCGGGCTCCGGCACCGGCTCCGGTTCCGGTTCCAGTTCCGGCTCCGGCTCCGGCGAGGGCCTGTGCGGTGAGGTACGCGTGGAGCTGGGTCTCGAGGGTGCTGGTCAGCTGGTCCACGAGCACTTCGACCTCGCCCGGCTCGACGTCGACTGGATGGACCTCGTCGTTGGGGGCCGGGTCGGGTGGGAGGGTCTCGGGGTCGGGCTCGGGTTCGTGGCGGCTGTGCCCGCACCCCGCCTGCGCCGGGTCGCGGTCACGGTCGGGCGTGTGGTCGGGGGTGTGGTCGGGGGTGTGGGGGGTGTGGGTGTGGCCGTCGACCGCCACGAGCGTCCCGTCGTGGTCGACGATGACGCGGCGGAGCTCGGCGTGGGTGAGGAGCTCGCGGGCCTCCTGGGCACAGATCAGGCCGAGGCCGGGGATCTCCGCGGGCTCATCGCCGCCTTCGAGGGTGGTGAGGCTGACCACGATCAGGGCCTGCCAGGACGTCGCTCGGGCGCGGCCGCAGACCAGGTCGGTCAGGGCATCGAACCGGCGCTGCGCCACGGTGCGGCCGTCCCCAGGCTGCTGCGGGCCGGCGTGGGCGTCGATCGCGGCCCACAGCATCGCGATCTGCCCCTTGCTCCCCAGCGCGGTGAGGATCGCGTCGTCGTTGAACGCCTCCGTGAGCACCGACCGGTCCTTCTTGGCCTTCTCCCACCGCCGCGCGGCGGCCTCGGGGTCGATGACCATGACCGCGGCCTGCGCCGCGAGCCGCACCTGACGCGGCGACCCCACCCCCGACCCCCCCGACCCGGCCGACCCGATCACGAGGTCGATGACCTGCGCCTGCTGGGCGTCGGTGAGCCCGACACCGCTGATCACGTCCAGCAGCGCCTCGGCGTGCCGGATGCTCCACCCACCCTCAGCGAGGGGCAGCGCGACCTGCGCCATCACGACCGGGAAGGCCACGAACCGGCGGGCGTGCTCCAGGCGGGTCTGCATCGTGCGGGGGCTCTCACCCAACGCCGGCGCGAGCTCGTCACAGGCGTAGTCCCGCATCCCGAACCCCAGGTCCTGGGCGAACGCCACGAGCTCCTGCCGCAGCTGCACCTCCAGCACCGCCTGCTGATCGTGCAGCCGCTCCAACGCCTCCAACCGCACCGCCGCGCGGCCCAACCGCGACAGGGGTTCAGCGAGCTCCGACATACCCCCAATGCTAGCGCCAATAGAACGCATGAGCAACAGCAAAACGCCTGCTGTGCAAGGAAAGTTAGGCCCAAGGAGTACTCGCGACCTGCCCTGCGAGGGAGATCGCTCGCGGTGTTCACACGATCGCCACCTCCGGATGCTCCACTTGACGGAAGGACCGGCCGATGCACCTGTCAGCCGATCTTCCCTCGACCCTGGAGCACCGTGGCTGTCCTGCGCACCTCGACCTTCCTTCGCGGCGCGCGCCTGGCCGCTCTCCCCACGATGTACGCCGGCCGTACGGCGCTGGGCGCGGCGAAGAAGGTCGGTGGCGCACCGGCAGAGGCCGTCACCGCGGAGATCCAGCGGCGAACCGTCGAGCAGCTGTGCCGGACGCTCGGGGAGCTCAAGGGCGGCGCTCTCAAGCTGGGCCAGGCCATGAGCGTCTTCGAGGCGGTCATGCCCGAGGAGCTCGCGGGGCCCTACCGCGCTGCCCTCAACGCGATGCAGCATGCTGCTCCCCCGCTGCCCACTGCGGTCGTCGAGCGGGTCCTCACCGAGGAGCTCGGCGCGGACTGGCGTGAGCGTCTGACCATCGAGCCCAAGCCGGCGGGTGCCGCGAGCATCGGCCAGGTGCACCGCGGGACCTGGGACGGCCACGACGTGGCGGTGAAGATCCAGTACCCCGGTGTCGCGAAGGCGCTGGTCTCCGATCTCAAGCAGCTGCGCAGGGTGGCCAAGCTGCTGAGCGTTCTCGGCTCGCTGGCCGACGCGACCGGTCTGGTCGACGAGCTCACCGAACGGCTCACCGAGGAGCTGGACTACACCCTCGAGGCCGCCAACCAGGAGGCGTTCGCCCTCGCCTTCCTCGACGACCCGCTGGTCGTCGTACCCCAGGTCCTGCACGCCACCACCAAGGTGCTCATCACCGACTGGCTCGAGGGTGAGCCGCTGTCGAAGCGGATCCACGACGACGCCCTCACCCAGCCCGAGCGCGACCGGATCGGCGCCTCGCTCGTGCACGTCATCTACGCCGGCCCCGAGCTCACCGGGCTGATGCACGCCGATCCGCACCCCGGCAACTTCATGCTGCTGCCCGACGGCCGAGTGGGCGTCCTGGACTTCGGCGCCGTGAAGCGCCTGCCCGGAGGGATCCCGGCGCCGCTCGGACGCAACGCCGCCCTCGTGCTGGGGGACCGCCAGGACGAGCTGCGCCGGACGATGGTTGAGCTGGGCTTCTTGCCCGACGACGCGCCGGTCACCGCTCAAGACCTCGCCGACTACTGCTCCAGCGTCAGCGAGCCGTTCCGCCACGACACGTTCACCTTCACCCGCTCCTGGTTGCGCACGGAGGCGGTCAAGCTCGCCAACCCTCGGTCCTCCACGCACACCGCGGCCAAGCACCTGAACCTTCCGGCGGAGTACCTCATGATCCACCGGGTGGCGCTCGGGATGATCGGGCTGCTCTGCCAGCTCGAAGCGACCGTCCCGACGCGTCACCTGGAGATCCGCTGGTCGCCGGGCTTCCGCGCGACGATCGCCGAGGACCTCGGTGTGGACCCCCACGACCTGCTGGCCGAGTCCACCGCCCTGCTCTCCGGGATGTACGGCGCGTTCGCCGACCTGCCTACTGCTGGCTGAGCCGCATGCGGGCGCGCTCCGCAGCGGCGCGGACCCTCGGGACCGGGTCGTCGTGCAGCGGGGCGAGGGCCTCGAGGGCTTCGTCCAGCCGGTGCGCCGCCACCACCTTGGCGGCCATCTCCCGACACCGCCAGGACTCGTCGCCCAGAGCGGCGACGACGGCGTGGACCGCCCGCTGCTCCCAGACGTGCAGCAGCCCACGCAGGGCCCACACGCGCGGCCACCTGCCGTCGAGGCCCCCTTCGTGGCCCGCCAGCACCCCGTCGACCGCCGGACCGGCCAGGACGCGCAGGAACGCCACGTCCACCGGCTGATCCGCGAGGACAGCCAGGCAACGATCGACGACCTCCTCGGTACCGACCCTGGCCGCCTCGCCCCGGACGCTCGCCCGCGGCGTCACTCCCCAGGCGCCGGCCATGACGTCAGGGCAGGTCGACGTGGAAGGTGTTCTGGGCCGTCTCGAGCGGCCCGGTGAGCAGCGCCTCCACCGCGTCCGCAGCCCGGTCCACGAGGAACGGCAGCTCCTTCTTCTCCACGCCGCTGAAGTCCTTGAGCACGAAGTCGGCGGGGTCCTGCCGACCGGGGGGCCGCCCGACGCCGAAGCGGACCCGTAGGTACTCCTTGGTGCCCAGCGCGGAGGTGATCGACCGCAAGCCGTTGTGCCCGTTGTCGCCGCCGCCGCGCTTGAGGCGCAGGGCCGCGAACGGCACGTCGAGCTCGTCGTGCACGACGACGATCCGCTCGACCGGCACCTTGAAGAAGTCCCGCAGGCTCGCGGTGGGCCCGCCGGACAGGTTCATGTACGTCTTGGGCTTGGCCAGCACCACCCGCTGACCGGCGAGCCGGCCCTCGACGACGTCCGCCCGGCCCTTGTGGGCCTTGAAGCGGGCCCCGGCGCGCTCACCAAGAAGGTCCAGCACGAAGAAGCCGGCGTTGTGTCGGTTCGCGGCGTACGACGGTCCGGGATTGCCGAGGCCGACGACCAGGAACAGGTCGTCGGCCACGGGCGTGCTCCTGAGCTGGTGGGCTGTCTACGCCTCGGCGGGCGCGTCGCCAGACTCGGCAGCGTCCTGGTCGGAGGCGTCCTCGGACGGCTCCTCGTCGGCGGCCGGTGGTGCCAGCTCGGCGGCGGCGGCGTCGAGCTCGGCCTCGATGGCCTCCGCGGTCGGCGCCGCGAGGATCTGGACGACAACCTGATCGGCCGTGCCGATGAGGGTGGTCCCCTTCGGCAGGGCGACGTCGCCGGCGCTGATGGACGAGCCCGCGCTGAGGCCGGCGATGTCGACCTCGACACCGGTCGGCAGGTGGGTCGCCTCGGCCTCGACCGACAGCGTGGTCATCTGCAGGTCGACGATCGTGTCCGGACCGGCCGCACCGACAAGCGTGACGGGCACGTCGATCGTGACCTTCTCGCCCTTGCGCACGGCGACGAGGTCGACGTGCTCGAGGGTGCGCTTGATGGGGTCGCGCACGACGACCTTGGGGAGGGCGAGCTGGTCGCCGTCCTCGGTCTGCAGCGTCAGCAGGACGTTGCTGTCCGCCTTGAGCGCGAGCATCAGCTCGTGACCCGGCAGGGCGAAGTGGCGCGGCTTGTCGCCGTGGCCGTAGAGCACTGCGGGAACCTTGCCGGCACGACGGGTCCGGCGGGCCGGGCCCTTGCCGAACTCGGTGCGCGACTCGGCAAGGATGCGGACCTCGGACACGGCGGTACTCCTCAAAGCGGTGCAGATGGTGGGGCGCCCCGCCGTGAGACGGGGGAAGCGGTAGGCGCCACGAGGCGCGAGGGAAGAGTCTAGCGGACGTGCGGCGCTGCCCCCGCGGAGATGATCAGGCGGCGCCGTCGAACAGGCTGGTGACCGACCCGTCTTCGAAGACCTCGCGGATCGCGCGCGCGATCAGCGGCGCGATCGAGAGCACCGTGAGCTTGTCGAAGTGGGCGTCGGCGGGTACCGGCAGGGTGTTGGTGATGATCGTCTCGGTGACCCTGGAGTTCTTCAGCCGATCGATCGCCGGACCCGACAGCACCCCGTGCGTCGCGGTGATGATGACGTCCGAGGCACCGGCGGCGAACAGGACGTCGGCCGCCTTGGTGATGGTGCCGCCGGTGTCGATCATGTCGTCGACGAGGACGCAGACGCGGCCCTCGACGTCACCGACGACGCGGTTCGCGACGACCTCGTTGGCGACCATCGGGTCGCGCGTCTTGTGGATGAAGGCCAGCGGGCAGCCACCCATCCGGTCCGACCAGCGCTCCGAGACGCGGACCCGGCCCGCGTCCGGGGACACGATCGTCATGTTGGACGTGTCGTACCTCGCCGCGACGTAGTCGGCGAGCAGCGGCAGTGCGAACAGGTGGTCCACCGGACCGTCGAAGAAGCCCTGGATCTGGGCGGTGTGCAGGTCGACGCTCATGAGCCGGTCAGCGCCCGCGGTCTTGAACATGTCGGCGATCAGCCGCGCGCTGATCGGCTCGCGGCCGCGGTGCTTCTTGTCCTGACGGGCGTAGGGGTAGAACGGCATCACCACGGTGATCCGCTTGGCTGAGGCGCGCTTGAGCGCGTCGACCATGAGCAGCTGCTCCATCACCCAGGTGTTGATGGGGGCTGCGTGGCTCTGCATGACGAAGGCGTCGCACCCACGGACCGACTCCTCGAACCGGACGAAGATCTCGCCGTTCGCGAAGTCGTACGCCGCCGTCGGCACCGGCTGGCACCCGAGCTCTGCGCCGACCTCCTCCGCGAGCTCGGGAGCGGCTCGCCCGGTGAAGAGCATGAGGTTCTTGACGCTGTCGATCTCGAGGCCGGTCATGCGGGTCCATTCCCCTTGGCGGGGCGCTTGCGCGCGACCCATCCGTCGATGTTCTTCTGCTTCTCCCGGGCCACGGCGAGGGCGCCGGCCGGGACGTCTGTGGTGATCGTCGAACCGGCTGCCGTGTAGGCGCCAGTCCCGATGCTGACCGGTGCGACCAGGCTGTTGTTGCCACCGACCTTGGCGTCGTCACCGATGGTCGTGCGGTGCTTGGCCACGCCGTCGTAGTTGAACGTGATCGTCCCGGCGCCGATGTTGCTGCGCTCCCCCACGGTGGTGTCCCCGACGTAGGACAGGTGCGGCACCTTCGCGTCGGCCCCGATCTCCGACTGCTTGGTCTCGACGTACGCCCCGACCTTGGCGCGCGCGCCGAGGACGGTGCCGGGCCGCAGGTAACTGAACGGGCCGACCGTCGCGCCCTCGCCGATGACCGCGCCGTTGACCTCGCTGCGCAGGACGCGCGCGCCGGCCTGCACCACGGTGTCGGTGAGCGTGGTGTCAGGGCCGACGACGGCGTCCCGCGCGATCGTGGTGGCGCCGTGCAGCCGGGTGTTGGGGGCGATCGTCACGTCGGGCTCGACCTGCACGTCGGCGTCGATCCACGTCGTCGAGGGGTCGAGGATCGCGACCCCGGAGCGCATCAGGTCGCGGTTGCGCCGGTCGCGGAGAACCGCCGCGAGCTCGGCGAGCTGGACGCGGTCGTTGACGCCCCGGGTCTCGTCCGGGTCGGGGCAGACGTGCGCGACGACGGCGCGCCCCTCGCCGCGGTGCATCCCGACGACATCTGTGAGGTACTGCTCGCCCTGGGCGTTGTCGGTGGTGAGGCGCCCCAGCGCGTCCCGCAGGTGAGTGGCGTCGAAGGCGTAGACGCTGGTGGCCACCTCGTCGATGAGCAGCGTGCTCTCATCGGCGTCCTTGTGTTCCACGACGCGAGCGACCTGGTCGCCCTCGCGCACGACGCGGCCGTACCCGGTGGGGTCGGCGACCCGGGCCGTCAGCAGCGTCGTGGCCGCGCCCGCGTCGGTGTGCGTGCGGACGAGTGCGTCCAGGGTGGGTCGGCTGAGCAGCGGGGCGTCCCCCGGGACGACCACGACGGTCCCGTCGAACCCCGGCAGGGTGTCGAGGGCGACGCGCACGGCGTGACCCGTGCCGTCCTGCGTCTCCTGGACCACCGCGCGGGCCGCGCCGGTCAGCGACGCCGTGACCTGCTCACGCGCGTGACCGACGACCACGAGCAGGTGCTCGGGGCCGAGGAGACCGGCGGTGTGCAGGACGTGGCCGAGCATCGTGCGGCCACCGAGGGCGTGCAGCACCTTGGGGGTGGCGCTCCTCATGCGGGTGCCCTCGCCCGCGGCCAGGACGATCACAGCAACGGGTCGCGCGGACGGCACGCAGGCTCCCAGCGAGGTCGCGGGCGGACAGGGGTGCGGGGAAGTCGTCGGCAGGGCCGACGCGCTGATGCTACCGGGGCGTGCGCGTGCTGCTCCGCCCCCAGGACTCGAACCCGGACTTGAGACCACCAAAAGGTCCAGTGCTGCCAATTACACCAAGGCGGAAGGCGTCGCGAGGCGACGTCGGCGACCAGTCTGCCGCACCCCGCTTCCCCGGTCCGCCAGGCCACCCGCCTCCCCGGTCCGCCAGGCCACCCGCCGTTCGGGGCCGACCGGGGCTACGGAGCCGTAAGTTACGGTGACGTAACCCGAGTACCCCCGCAAGGAGCCGCATGACCGAGACCCTCGACGCGCCCGTCACCACCATCGAGTACGACGCGGACGAGTCCCGGCCGCTGCAGGCGGTGCCGGGCACCGGGTTCAAGGCGCGCGCCGAGCAGGTCGCCCTCGGCATCTTCATCGTCGTGCCGATCCTGGGCGTCCTCGCCAGCGGCCTCGTGCTCTGGGGCAGCGGCCTGAGCTGGGTGGACGTGGCGCTGTTCGCGGTGTTCTACGTGGTGACGCTGCACGGCATCACCGTCGGCTTCCACCGCTACTTCACCCACGGCTCCTTCAAGGCCAAGCGGCCGCTGCGGATCGCCCTCGCGATCGCCGGCCAGATGGCCATCCAGGGCCCGGTGACCCGCTGGGTCGCCGATCACCGCCGGCACCACGCCTACAGCGACTCCGACGGCGACCCGCACTCCCCGTGGCGGTACGGCGGGGGCGTCAAGGGCCTCACCAAAGGCCTGCTGCACGCGCACGTGCTGTGGCTGTTCGACACCGAGCAGACCGACCAGAAGCGCTTCACTCCCGACCTGCTCGCGGACCGCGACGTCGCCAAGGTGTCCCGCCAGTTCCCGCTCTGGGTCGCGGTGTCGCTCCTGGCTCCGGCGGTCCTCGGTGGGCTGATCAGCTGGTCCTGGATGGGCGTGCTGACCGCGTTCTTCTGGGCGTCCGTGATCCGCGTGGGGCTGCTGCACCACATCACCTGGTCGATCAACTCCATCTGCCACACCTGGGGTGCCCGTCCGTTCCAGACCAAGGACCGCGCCGTCAACGTCTGGTGGCTGGCCGCGTTCTCGGGGGGCGAGAGCTGGCACAACCTGCACCACGCCGACCCGACCTGCGCCCGTCATGGCGTCGACAAGGGCCAGGTCGACACCAGCGCCCGGATCATCCGCTGGTTCGAGCGGGCCGGGTGGGCCTGGGACGTCCGGTGGCCCAAGGCCGAGCGGCTCGCCAAGCGCCGTACCGCCGCTGCGGCGTGACCGTCGCCCAACGGGTCCGCATGTCGGGCCCCGAGCGTCGCGCCCAGCTGCTCGACGTCGGGCTCGCCCTGTTCGCCGAGCGAGGGTACGACGGGACGTCCGTCGAGGAGGTGGCGGCCCGCGCCGGCGTGAGCAAGCCGGTCGTCTACGAGCACTTCGGCGGCAAGGAGGGCCTCTACGACGTCGTCGTCGAGCGCGAGGTGTCGCAGCTGCTCGAGCAGTTCGCCACGGCCCTGTCCGGGGATTCCCCACGGGAGCTGCTGGAGCAGGCCTGCCTGGCGCTGCTGACCTACGTCGACGAGTGCCCCGATGGCTTCCGGATCCTCGTCAAGGAGTCTCCGGTCGGCCCGTCCGGCTTCGCCACGATCATGAGTGACGTGGCGACGCAGGTGGAGTACGTCCTCGTCCGCGAGTTCACCGCCCGCGGTCTGGACGCCGGGCTCGCTCCGCTCTACTCGCAGGCCCTCGTCGGGATGGTCGCCCTGACCGGGCAGTGGTGGGAGGACCACCGTCGCCCCCCGCGGGACGTCGTCGCTGCCCAGCTGGTCAACCTCGCGTGGAACGGCCTGCGCGGCCTCGACCGCGACCCACCCCGGACGTCATGACTTCCGAGCGTGGTCAGGGGAGCAACCCTGACCACGCCAGGGTGAGGGGCGCTTGGCCCCTGCCCCACGGGGCAACCCTTTGGGCCTCCCACCCCGTCTGAGAGGTGTGACGATCACCGACACCGCACCTGCGCTCGACGCACCGGCGCAGTTCGCCGCGTTCGTGGCCGGTCGCGGCCCGGCGCTGCAGCGCACGGCGTACCTGCTCACCGGTGACTGGGGCCTGGCCGAGGACCTGCTGCAGACCGCCCTGGCCAGGTCCTACCTGGCGTGGGGCCGGATCCGGCACGACGACCCCGAGGGCTACGTCCGCAAGGTCCTCGCCAACACGCACGCGTCTTGGTGGCGTCGCAAGTGGCGGGGCGAGGCGGCCACCGATGTCCTGCCCGAGAGCGGGTACGACGGCCATGCCGGCGTCGACGAGCGCCTCGCCCTCGCCGTGGCGCTGCGGGCCCTTCCGCCGAGGCAGCGGGCCGTCGTCGTCCTGCGCTTCCACGAGGACCTCACCGAGGCTGCCGTCGCCGACGCCCTCGGCTGTTCTGTCGGCACCGTCAAGTCCCAGACCAGCAAGGCGCTCGCGAAGCTGCGGCTCGACCCTGCGCTCGCCCTCTTCGACCTGCGGGAGACCTCGTGACCGACCTCCGGACCACCTTGCGCACCCTCGCCGACGACCAGCCGCAACAGCCCGGCGACCGCCTCGCCGGCGTGACCCGCCGCGCGACGCGGATCCGCCGGACCCGGGCCGCTGTCTCGGTGGCGGCTGTCCTCGCCGTGGCGGCTCCGGTCGGGTTGGTGCTGGCCGACCTCCGCGGCTCCTCACAGGCGCAGTTCGCCCACACCGCCGTGACCACCTGGCCGGACCGCTCGGCCGCAGCTGACAGGGGGGTCGCCGAGGGCGCGCTGGCGAGCTACCGCCAGCTGGCGTCGAACCTGGGCGAGAACGTGAGCACGGCCGCCCCCCGGTGGCTGTTCCGGGGGACCGTCACCCTGCCTGACCACGACGACGTCTACCTCGCTGTGTTCGTCACCCAGCACGCGGGGAAGGACGTCGTGGTGACGAGCCGGACCCGGCGCTCGCAGGTCGATGCCCTCGGGGTCGACCGGGACAACCCGGAGGACCCCACGTCCTCCCCCTGGGTCAGCCACGAGGTCGCTGCCAGCTCCGGCCTCACCCATGTCGGGGCCTACCTGGGCTACCAGGGCGAGCAGCCGACGACCGACCCGACCACCCAGGTCACGACCGTCGACCTGCGCAACACGTTGTTCGTCCTCGCCGACCCTGCGTCGCGCAGGTTGCGGTGGACCCAGCAGCCCCTGCCGTTCGCCGCCGCAGCGGTGACGACCGCCGTGGTGCCCGGCGGACGACTGGACTCCGCGGACGGCGTCTTCACGGTCGACACCGGCCCGCTGACCGGACCGGTGTCGGTGTCGCTCGAGAACGCCCGCGGCGAAGAGCTGGGCGCCGATGCCCTGTCCACGACAGCGACACCGGACCTGGTCCGCCCCGCGCTCCCGGACGTGCCCGCCGGGTGGACCCAGCAGCTCGGGAGCGCCGGCACCACCGAGAGGCAGGCGGACGGCCGGTGGTCCAGCCCCGGGAACGTCAGCTTCGCCTCCGAGCAGCGAGCCGGCCGCTCCCTCGCTGTGCAGGCTCGCTGCTACGGCGGCGGCTCCCTGCGCTTCACCCTGGAGGCCGCTAGCGGCTCCGGCGCCCTGGCGACGGGACCGGTGCCCTGCGACGGCCAGTCCCATGAGGCCCTTCGACACTCCGTCCCCCGGGCCGGCTTCTTCATCCAGGTCTCGGGTGCCGACCGGCTGATGGCGCTGCAGTTCCTCGCCGGCACGGTGGACTGAGCGCACCTACCCCCGCACGTCATCACTCCCGAGCGTGGTCAGGGGAGCAGCCCTGCTGACGCTGGGGCAGGGGGGTCAGGCCAGCTGGTCGGAGAGCTCGAGCCAGGACTCCTCGACGGTCTCCTTGGTGGCCCGTACCTCGTGCAGCTCCTTGTTCAGGGTGGCCACCGCGTCGTGGTCCGAGGCCCTCTCCGCCATGGCGGCGTGGATCTCGGCCTCGCGCTTGTCGAGGTTCATCAACTGGCGCTCGAGCTTCTGCAGCTCCTTGCGGGCTGCCCGCTGGTCGAGCGCCGGCTTCTCGGCGCCGCCGGACGAGGCAGGAGCCGACGCCCCGGCGGTACGACGCACCCGCTTCTCGAGGTACTCGTCCACGCCGCCCGGAAGCGACTTGATCGTCCCGTCGCCCATCAGCGAGGACGTCACGGTCGTGACCCGCTCCAAGAAGTACCGGTCGTGGGAGACCACGAGCAGCGTCCCGGGCCAGCCGTCCAGGACATCCTCGAGAGCGTTGAGAGTGTCGATGTCGAGGTCGTTGGTCGGCTCGTCGAGCAGCAGCACGTTGGGCTCGCCCATGAGCAGCCGCAGCAGCTGCAGCCGCCGGCGCTCGCCACCGGACAGGTCACCGACGCGGGTCCACTGGGCGTTGCCGGTGAAGCCGAACCGGTCGCACAACGAGGACGCGCCGACCGGCTTGCCGCCGAGGTCGACCTGCTTCGCGACCTGCTCGACGGCCTCGAGCACCCGCAGCATCGGGTCGAGCTCCGCGACCTCCTGCGAGAGGTAGGCGACCTTGACGGTCTGTCCGACCTTCACCTCACCCGACGTCGGGTGCACCTGGTCGACGAGCATCTTGAGCAGGGTCGACTTGCCCGCGCCGTTGACACCGACGATGCCGATGCGGTCACCCGGACCGACCCGCCAGGTGACGTCGTCGAACAGCACGCGGTCCCCGAAAGCCAGGGTGGCGTGCTCGACGTCGTACACCTGCTTGCCGAGGCGCGCAGTCGCGAACCGCTGCAGCGCGATCTCGTCGCGCGGCGGCGGCTCGTCCGCGATCAGCGCGTTGGCGGCGTCGATGCGGAACTTGGGCTTGCTGGTCCGGGCCGGCGGGCCACGACGCAGCCAGGCCAGCTCCTTCTTGGCGAGCTGGACGCGCTTGGACTCCGCCGTCGAGGCCATCCGGTCCCGCTCGGCCCTCGCCAGGACGTACGCCGAGTAGCCGCCGTCGTAGGCGTCGACCGTCCCGTCGTGGACCTCCCACGTGGTCTCGTTGACCTCGTCGAGGAACCAGCGGTCGTGGGTCACGACCAGGTGGGCGCCGCGGCGGTTCTTCAGGAACGACGCGAGCCACGCGACGCCCTCGACGTCGAGGTGGTTGGTCGGCTCGTCCAGGACGATGAGGTCCCACTCGCCGATGAGCAGAGCGGCCAGGGCGACGCGACGACGCTCGCCTCCGGACATGGTCTCGACGACGGAGTCGAGCCCGACCTCGTGCAGGCCGAGCCCGTCGAGGACGGCGCGGACCTTCGCGTCGCCGGCCCAGGTGTGCTCGGCCGTGTCGCCGAGGATCGCCTGATGGGCGGTGAGCCTCGTGTCGATCCGCACGTCCTGCGTCAGGACGCCGATGCGCAGCCCGCCGGCGTGGGTGACCCGGCCGGAGTGCGGCTCCTCGGTCTTCACCAGCGTCTTGAGCAGGGTGGTCTTGCCGCCACCGTTGCGGCCGACGACCCCGATGCGGTCGGTGTCGGAGACGCCCAGGGAGACGCTGTCCATGAGCAGCTTCGTGCCGTGGGCGACGGTGACGTTCTCGAGGTTGATGAGGTTGGCCATCAGGCTGCTTTCAGGACTCGGGCGCCGGTGGCGGGGCCTTCGGCGACCCGCACCGTCCGGCAGGCGCCCTGGGAGGTGAGTGCGGCGGCGAGCGACCGCGCGTGGTCGAGGTTGCGGGCCAGGAAAGCGACAGTGGGGCCGGAGCCGCTGACGATCCCCCCGAGCGCACCGAAGCCCCGGCCGAACTCGAGCAGCCGGCGCAGCTCGGGCTTCAAGACGATCGCGGCGCGCTGCAGGTCGTTGGACAGCGCCTTGCCGAGGGCCTCTGGGCTGCCTTGGCGCAGCGCCTGCAGCACCGGGGCAGGGTCACTGGCAACGGCCACCGGCCCGGCGGCGCGCAGCCGGTCGAGCTCGGAATAGACAGCCGGGGTGGACAGGCCGCCGTCGGCGAGGGCGAGCACCCATGCGTAGCTGCCCGCGCCGAGCACCTTGGTGAGGTTCTCTCCCCGGCCGGTGCCGAGCGCCGTACCCCCGACGAGGCAGAAGGGGACGTCGCTGCCGAGGGTGGCGGCGACCTCCAGCAGCTCGGCGCGCGTGAGCCCGAGACCCCACAGGGCATCGAGCCCGACGAGGGCCGCCGCGGCGTCGCTGGACCCGCCCGCGCAGCCGCCGGCGACGGGGATGTCCTTGACGAGGTGGATCGCGACGTCGGCGGCCCGGCCGGCCCGGGCGGCCAGCGCCAGCACCGCCTTCGCTGCCAGGTTGGTGGCATCGGTGGGAACGCCGCTGGCGCCCTCGACGGTGACGGTCAGGCCCCGCGAGCGCGTCAGCGTGACCTCGTCATACAGCGCGAGAGCGTGGAAGACAGTGGTCAGGTCGTGGTAGCCGTCGGAGCGGAGCGGACCGACGGACAGGTGCAGGTTGACCTTTGCGGGTGCCCGAACCGTGACGGAGTCGAGGGGTTCACGCACCGGGTCAGCCTACGTGCGGCGGCGTCGCGGCGAGCCGGGCGAAGTCCTCGACCGCCAGCACCTCACCGCGCGCCGACGGGTCGATGCCCGCGGCCCGCAGCCGGACCTCTGCGGCAGGAGCCGACCCGGCCCAGCAGGCCAGCGCGGCCCGCAGGGTCTTGCGGCGCTGGGCGAACGCAGCGTCGATGACGGCGAACGTGTCGGCCCGCGACCCGGCCGGCGGCTCGCGGCGGGTGAAGGCGACCAGCCCGCTGTCCACGTTGGGGGCGGGCCAGAAGACGTTCTTGCCGATGCTGCCGGCCTTGCGGACGTCGGCGTACCAGGCGGCCTTGACGCTCGGTACGCCGTACGTCTTGGAGCCGGGGGGTGCGGCGAGGCGATCGCCGACCTCGGCCTGCACCATCACCAGGCCGGTACGGAGGCTGGGCAGCTTCTCCAGCAGGCGCAGCAGGACGGGTACGGCGACGTTGTAGGGAAGGTTCGCGACGAAGGCGGTCGGCGGGTCACCGGGGAGCGCCTCGAGGGTGAGCGCGTCCTGCTGCACGACGGTAAGCCGGTCCGCGACGTCGGGAGCGCGCTCGCGCACCGTGTCCGGCAGCAGGGTCGCGAGCCGCGCGTCGATCTCGACCGCGACGACCGCGCGCGCGACCTCGAGCAACCCGAGGGTGAGCGAGCCGAGCCCTGGGCCGACCTCGACCACGACGTCGTCCGGCAGGACCCCGGCCGTCGTCACGATCTTGCGGACCGTGTTGGGGTCGATGACGAAGTTCTGCCCCCACTGCTTGGTGGGTCGCAGGTCGAGCGCGGCGGCCAGACGTCGTACGTCGGGCGCAGTCAGCAGGGCTATCGGGGACCTACAGGTACTTGCCGCAGTGCGGCCACGGGCTGCGGCCGGAACGGCGGTACAGCACCTTGGCGCGGTAGGTCTGCTCGCTCGGTGAGGCGTCGATCGGGTCGCCGGAGCCACCCACGCCCCGCCAGGTGCCCATCGAGAACTGGTAGAGCCCGCGGTAGCTGCCGTTGCTGGAGACCGCGCGGGGGTTTCCGCCGGACTCGCAGCGGGCCAGCGCGCCCCAGTTGAGGCCGTCGGCGCCCGAGACGCTCTTGGCCGCGACGGGCCGGGACTTCGTGCCGTACGCGATGATCTTGGTGACCGGCTCCGCGGTGCGCTCCGAGGTCGCGATGCGACGGCCCGTGAGCTTGCCGTTGGTGTAGGTCAGCAGGTACGTCTTGTGGACAACACCGACGCGGCCTTCCTGCAGGACCTTCGTCTCGCCCTTGAACATCGAGCTGTCGGCCTTGCGGACCACGGCGAACGCGATCGGCACGTCGTCACTGACCCGCTTGCCGTCGACCCGGGTCACGTGGATGACCATGCCGTCACTGACGCGCGCGGTCGGCGTGACGCTGAGGGAGTCCTGGGCACGCAGCCGGATCTTCAGCTGCTTCAGCACCTCGCTCACCTCGAGCGCGTTGGTCGCTGTGCGGCGCACCTTGCCACCGTCCAGAACCTGGATGTCCTTGCGGGTCCGGACGTCGAGCGAGAAGCCCTTCAACGGCAGCTCGCGCGACCGGTCCGCGGAGAACACCGAACCCGGCTGGCGCAGGCCGATCTGGTCCAGGGCCTCGTCCACCGACAGCGCCGTGACCCAGACGGTGCGGCTGCGGCCGTCGAGGGTGAGCTCGACCGGCCGGCCGCGGCGCAGGGTGATCGCGCTGCCGTCCTTGATCGGGGAGGTGGCACTGGGGGCCAGCAGGTCGTGGCTGCCGGCGCTGAGGTTGGCGGCCTCGAGGGCTGCTCCGACGGTGTCGCCGTGGGTGGTCACCTGCTGCTTCACGCCGTCGACCGAGATGGCGACGGTGTGGGCCGAGGCCTCGTAGGCACTGTGGCCCCCCGCAACGGCGAGGAGGGACAGACCCAGGGCGACGGGACGCAGCGCGACCTGGGGGGCCAGGGCGGCGGCAAAGGAGCTAACGCTCACGAGACTCCGAGCTTCGCTGTGCCCGGGCACGAGACGGCGGGCGGCAGCCGAAGAGCCGGTGGGGTCTCCCTCGCCGGCTCTGCTGCACCCGCCGCGGACCTTCCCCGATCCCGGCTGATGTCTCAGGAACGTAACGGGTTCCTGGCGACTCGCCAAACCTTCCGTGGGGACACGTCGGACATTTCGAGTCGGGTTCTGGTCACTTGTGACCAGAAACCGCAGGTCAGCGGGGGTGCGGGAGCGCCAGGTGTGACCCCGCCCTCATTCCGTGCGCAGGGCATCCGGCCGGGCCACTGAGCGCAGGAGGGGCAGCGTGGCCCCCGTCGCCAGGACGACGGCCCCGAGGCCCCCGAGGGCGGTCCAGGCCCACCCTGCCCAGGGCAGGGACCAGGCCTCCTCGTACGCCGAGAGGTAGCAGGCGCTCGCGACCGCAGCCGCTCCGACGGCGAACACCACGTTGCCGACCATCGGCGCGGCCATCTGCAGCAACGTGGTGCGGCGCAAGACCTTCAACGGCGTGCCGAGGGCCAGCAGCGCCGCCAGGCTGCGGCGCCGTTCGTGGACCGCGTCGGCGGTGCTCACCGCCAGCGAGGCAGCGGCGATGAGCAGGGCCAGGACGAGCCCGATCTTCACGGCACGGACGTAGCCCAAGTAGACGCTGGCCGAGCTGGCGACCTCTTCCTCGAGCGTCCGGGCGTTCACCGCCGCCTGGTAGGGGAGGGCGGCGCGCACGGCTTCGACGACATCGGCGGAGCCATCGGTTGCCACGACGAGCCGGGACGAGGTGCTGGTGGCCGACGGCGGGACGAGCGAGGGGTCGACCACGAGGTCGGCCCCCAGGAGGCCGGAGGCCAGTGCAGGAACCACGAGCACGGGCCCACCCAGGGGGAACGTGAGCGTCCCGAGGGCAGCGTCGTCGTCGGAGCGCAGCGTCAGCGGCACGCCTTCGGGCAGCTCGGAGCGGTACCCCGAGCCATCCGGGCCGGCCAGCCGGTGCAACAGGGCCCCGTCGCAGGCCAGAGCACCGCCGACGAGCGAGGCGACGTCCTGGCAGCTCGCCACCAGGACCTGGCCGCTGAACGGGCCGACGCCGTCGTCCGCGGTCCACCCCGGGGGCGTCACGCGGGCGAGGGACAGCTGGGCTGCCGCACGCACCCCCGAGATCGCGCGCAGCGGAGCGACGTCCACCCGCGGGCCGTCGGAGTAGCTGGTCAGCGTGCCCCTCGGGAACGGACCGGCGTCCTGCGAGACGCCGGACGAGGCGCGCAGCACCGGGAGGAACGCGAGCAGCCAGGCGGCGACGAAGACGACCAGCACCATCCCGGTGACGACGCGGGCGGACGCGCTGGGGTCGGCCTCGACGCGGCGAGCAGCCAGCGTGGAGCTCAGCCCCGGCAGCCGGCCGAGCAGTCGCGCCGTGAGGCGCGACACGGCAGGTGCGGCGACCGCGAGGCCGACGAGCGTCAGAGCACCGCCGATCAGCAGCAGCGGCACGGTGACGTGGTGGGTCGGCCCCTGCGCCCGCTGCCGGAACGCGACCAGCAGCCCCAACCCCACGAGGACCGGGACCAGACGCCACCAGCCGGCCGTGCGGACCCGAGCATCGCGACGGACGCCCAGGGGGCTGGTCACCACGCGACGGAGGGCCAGCACGCTGGTGACGACGGCCAGCAGCGGAACGGCGACGACGACGAGCAACAGGCCCGACAGGTGCGGGGCAAGGTCTCCGGCGTACACGCCCTCGGAGTAGGGGAGCAGGGACGCGGCGATCGGACGTACCAGCAGGAACAGCCCGAGACCACCTACTACGCCGAGGATCCCCGCCACCAGACCGTCCGCGCCAGCGACGCCGGCAGCCTGCTTCGGGGTGGCACCCACGAGTCGCAGCGCAGACAGCCGGCGGTCCCGTGAGGCAGCGGACAGCCGGGTCGCGGTGGCGACGAGCACGAGGACCGGCAGAAGCAGCCCGACCGCGCCGAGCATCGCCGCGACCCGCAGCTCGGGCGGCGTGACGACCTTGTCGCGCGCCGAGCCGAACCGCGCGATCGGCTGGAGCGCCGAGTCGAGGTCGGTCGTACCGACGTAGGCATAGAGCTCATCGGGTCCGGCGAGCCCCTCGTCGCCGATGGTCCCGACGACGCGATCGGGGAAGCGCGTCGCCAGCTCCGCGGCGCGAGGTCCCGCGAGGACCTCCGCCAGGCGCGGCGAGGCGATGATCTCCCCTGGGCCGGGGTAACGCGGCAGACCCGGGGCGAGCGGGGCGTCGCCGTCGAGCTGCACGCGGCGGACCTCGATGCGCTCACCGCGCCAGTAGGTGGCGCGGGACTCGAGACGCAGCCCCGTCGCCGAGAGCCCCTGCTCTGCCTGCGAACCCACCGACACGGTGTTGCGGGCGTCCAGCCGGGCCAGCTTGGCCTCGCGGGCCGGCAAGGCCCCGAGGACGCCGAGCAGGAAGGCCACGGTCACGGCGACGGCGCCCGCCGTGACGACGAGCCGGACCCGGTCGGCCCGCAACGCCAGCCGGAACCCGAGGACGAAGGTGCTCATCGGGCTACCCGCGCGCCGAGGGCCCCGTCCCGGAGAACGACCTCGCGATCGGCGTACGCCGCGACGCGGGGCTCGTGGGTCACGAGGACGATGGACGTGCCCTGCTCGCGTGCGGCGCCGATCAGCAGGTCCATGACGAGCTCGCCGTTGAGGGTGTCGAGGGCGCCCGTCGGCTCGTCGGCGAACACCACCCGGGGGCCGGCGACGAGGGCACGCGCCACGGCGACGCGCTGGGCCTGACCGCCCGACATCTCCCCGGGTCGCTTGGGCGCCATGTCGCCCACCTCGAGCCGGTCGAGCCACTGCTGGGCCTGCGCATCGGCCGCCTTGCCCGTGCGGCCCGCCAGGCGAAGCGGCAGGGCGACGTTCTCCACCGCCGAGAGCTCGGGGACCAGGCTGCCGAACTGGAAGACGAAGCCGAAGTCGTCGCGCCGCAGCCTCGAACGCTGCTCGTCGGACCGGTCGTCGATGCGGCCGCCGCGGTAGCGGACCTCACCACGGTCGGGACGCAGGATGCCGGCCAGGCAGTGCAACAGGGTGCTCTTGCCGGAGCCGCTCGGTCCGAGGAGTGCCAGCACCTCGCCGGGAAGGACGTCGACGCTGGCACCGGCGAGAGCGGTGGAGGCGCCGAAGGACAGGTGGAGGTCGATCGCCTGCAACAGGGGTTCGGTCATGAGGTCAGCTCCTGGTGAGTGCCGATGGCGCTGGCGAGGCGGTCGAGGCGGGCGGTGGTGTGCTCGAGCCAGCGGAGGTCTGCCTCGAGGTGGAACAGGGCGAAGTCGAGCGCGAGGACCCGGTCGAGATCAGCGCCCTTTTTCTGCGCGGTCAGGCCGCGCATGGCGACCAGGTGCTCGGCCCGCTGGGCGTCGAGGACCGCGTGGGCGTCGCGTCCCGACTGCAGGGCGAGCACGACCTTGGCGAACAGCACCGGCTGCAGGTACGCCGCCGGTCCCTCCGGGCGGGCGAACCACTGGTCGAGGTCGACGACACCGGCCGTGGTCACGGAGTAGGTCGTGCGGTCCGGCCCCCCGTCGCGGTCGGTCCCGTCGATGACGACGTACCCGTCGCGCTCGAGCCGGCCGAGGGTCGCGTAGACCTGCCCGGCCTTCAGCGGGCGGTCGTGGCCGAAGTGCGCGTCGTACGCCCGCTTGAGGTCGTAGCCGTGACGGGGTCGCACCTCGAGCAGGCCGAGCAGGGTGTGCGGGACGCTCATGCCCGCAACTATGCACTCAGTGACTAGTTACGTCAAGAACGCGCGTCGGCTGTTCTCCGCGACCTGGTGGCACAGGGTGTCGAGGTCGTCGTCCCTGGCGGCGGCGAGAGCCCGCATCGTCAACGGGATGAGGTACGGCGCGTTCGGCCGGCCCCGGAACGGCATCGGCGTGAGGAACGGCGCGTCGGTCTCCACGAGCAGGCGGTCGGCCGGGCACACAGTTGCCGCCTCGCGCAGGTCGTCGTTGGGCTTGAAGGTGACCGGCCCGGCGAACGACAGGTAGTAGCCGGCCTCGGCGCACACGCGCGCCATCGCCGCGTCGCCGGAGTAGCAGTGGAAGACGACCCGGTCCGGGGCCCCTTCCTCGGCCAGGACCCGGAGCACGTCGTCGTGCGCGTCGCGGTCGTGAATGACGAGCGTCTTGCCGGTGTCCTTGGCGAGGGCGAGGTGCCAGCGGAACGACTCCTCCTGCATCCCGCGCCCGGGCGGCTCGGTCCGGAAGTGGTCCAGGCCGGTCTCGCCGATCGCGACGACGCCCGGTTGCCCTGCCAGCAAGGCGATCTCGGCCAGCGCCTCTTCCGTCGCGGCGCCCCGCCCGGCCTCGTTGGGGTGGAGCGCGACGGCCGCCCAGACGTTGTCGTGGGCCTGGGCCAGCTCGACCGCCAACCGGGAGGACTCCACGTCGACGCCGATCTGCACCACCGTGTCGACGCCCACGGCCGCCGCCGCCGCCAGCTGGGCGGCGACGTCGCCGCCCATGATGTCGAGGTGGCAGTGGCTGTCCCACACCGGGACGGCCAGCGGCTCGGGCGCCGGCGGCGCCTCCCCCTGCCGGTGGGAGCGGGTCATGTGGTCGGCGGAGGGGCGAGGCGGGCGAGCTCCTCCTCGACGACGGACGGGTCGAGCTTGGTGAACAGCGGCGTCGGCGGGCCGATCGGCGTCCCCGGCACGATGGGCCGCGACTCCCAGATCGCCTGCGCCGCGGCGTACTCACCCATGAGGACCGGGTACGACGGACCGCCGTCCAGGTCGTCCACCTCCACGCAGCGCGGGCATGCCCGACCACGCACCGGTACCGCCGAGCGCCTCGAAGACCAGCTGGGAGGAGTGCGGGAGGAACGGCGTCAGCAGCGTCTTCGCGTCGTCGATGAGCTGGAGCGCGACGTGCAGCACCGAGGCGCGGCGCTCCGGTTCCTCCTTGAGCTTCCACGGCTCCATCGCGGAGAGGTAGCCGTTGGCCTCGCCCACGACGCGCATCGCCTCCTGCAGCGCCGCCTTCACCTGGTTGCGTCCTAGCAGGTGGCCCACGGCCTCGAAGGCACGTGATGACGCAGCGAGGGCGGCCTGGTCGGCCGGGGTCAGGTCACCGGCAGGCGGGATGCTGCCGACGTTCTTGTTGACCAGCGACAGGGTGCGGTTGACCAGGTTGCCCCAGCCCGCGACCAGCTCGGTGTTGTTGCGGGTGACGAACTGCTCCCACGTGAAGTCGGTGTCGCTCGACTCCGGCCCGGCGGCCGCCAGGTAGTAGCGGAGAGCATCCGGGCCGTACCGCTCGAGCACGTCGCGGACGTAGATGACGACCGACCGGGAGGAGCTGAACTTCTGCCCCTCCATGGTGAGGAACTCCGAGCGACACCACCTCGGACGGCAGCGCGAGGTCGCCGTACGGGCCCGGCGTGCCCGAGGGCTTACCGGACGCGCCGAGCAGGATCGCCGGCCAGATGACCGAGTGGAAGACGACGTTGTCCTTCCCCATGAAGTAGAAGGACTCGGCGTCCCCGCGCCAGAAGTCCTCCCACGAGCCGCCGGTGCGCCGGGCCCACTCGACGGAGGCCGACAGGTAGCCGATGACGGCGTCGAACCAGACGTAGAGCCGCTTGTCGTTGCGGCCCTCCCAGCCCTCGAGCGGGATCGGCACGCCCCAGTCGAGGTCCCGGGAGATGGCGCGCGGGCGCAGGTCGTCGAGCAGGTTCTTGCTGAACTTCAGGACGTTCGGCCGCCAGTCGGTCCGGTCGTCCAGCCACGCTCCGAGCGCCTCGGCGAAGGCCGGGAGCTCGAGGAAGAACTGCGCCGACTGCACGAACTCCGGCGTCGCGCCGTCGATCTTCGAGCGCGGGTTCACCAGGTCCTGCGGGTCGAGCTGGTTGCCGCAGCTGTCGCACTGGTCACCGCGCGCGCCGTCGTCGCCGCAGATCGGGCAGGTGCCCTCGACGTACCTGTCGGGCAGGCCCCGCTTGGTCACCGGGTCGATCGCGGACAGCTGCGTCTGCTCGGTGACGTACCCGTTCGCGTGCAACGCCCGGAAGACCTGCTGCACGACCGCGTAGTGGTTGCGCGTCGTCGTCCGCGTGAACAGGTCGTACGACAGCCCGAGGCCCTGCAGGTCTTCCGCGATGACCCGGTTGTACCGATCGGCGAGCTCGCGGGCGCTGACGCCCTCCCTGTCGGCCTGGACCTGGATCGGGGTGCCGTGCTCGTCGGTTCCGCTGACCATCAGCACCCGGTTGCCGATCATCCGCTGGTAGCGGCTGAAGATGTCGGACGGGACGCCGAAGCCGGCGACGTGCCCGACGTGCCGGGGCCCGTTCGCGTAGGGCCAGGCGACGGCGGTCAGGATGCTGCGAGACATGTCCTGAGCCTAGTGAGCGTGTCGAACGACTAGCCTGCGGCGCCGCACGCAGCTCGCGGGCGCATCGACCTCCCGGCCCGTCGCGATGAGTTGCCCGCTTGTCGTACGTCTCTGATGGACTGCGCTTTCCGCCCCACCGACAGGAGCATCGATGAGCGACGTGGCAGTGATGGTCCGCGGGCTGGTGAAGACGTACACCGGTCGGAGCGGGGAGGTGCAGGCCGTGCGCGGCGTCGACCTCGACGTCCGCCAGGGGGAGGTGTTCGGCTTCCTCGGCCCCAACGGCGCCGGGAAGTCCACGACGGTCCGCATGCTGACGACACTGCTGACCATCACCTCGGGCAGCGCCACCGTCTGCGGACTCGACGTCGCGTCACAGCCGGACGCCGTACGCCGCAAGATCGGCGTCGCACTGCAGGAGGCCGGTCTCGACCCCCGCCAGACCGGGCGCGAGCTGATGGTGCTGCAGGCCCGACTGTTCGGCAGCACGGTCGACCAGGCCAAGGCACGGGCCGCCGGCTGCTCGACCTCGTGGACCTGGTCGATGCCGCAGACCGGCGGGTCAAGGGCTACTCCGGCGGGATGAAGCGACGGCTCGACCTCGCGTGCGCGCTGGTGCACGAGCCCGAGGTGCTGTTCCTCGACGAGCCGACGACCGGCCTGGACCCTGCTTCGCGGCTGACCGTCTGGGACGAGGTGAGGCGGATCAACCAGCGCGGCACCACCGTCTTCCTCACGACGCAATACCTCGAAGAGGCCGACCAGCTCTGCGACCGTCTCGCGATCATTGACGGGGGCGCGATCGTGCTGGAGGGCACCCCCGCCCAGCTGAAGGGGGCGTTGCGCGTGCGACGGCGACTTGACCACGACCCGACGCTGGATGAGGTGTTCCTGGACGCCACGGGCCGCACCCGGACTCGCGTCGCCGGCGACGTCGAGGAGGTCCTGGCGTGAGCACTCTCGGCCAGACGAGGATCCTGAGCCGCCGGGCCGTCAGCGAGATGCTGCGCACCCCCGAGGCGCTCGCACCGACGCTGTTCATCCCGTTGTTCTTCCTGCTCGTCAACGTCGGACAGGCCGCCAAGGTCTTCCCGTCCTCGACCCCGTTCCTGCACGGTCAGGGATACGCCGCCTTCCAGCTGCCCCTGGCCCTGCTCACCGGTGCGTCGTTCGGCTCGGCAGCCCTGTTCCTCATCGAGGACCTCGACGGCGGGTACTTCGACAAGCTGCGGGCCACCCCGATCTCCCGCACCGCGCTCGTCCTGGGGCGTCTCGTCGCCGAGGCGCTGAAGAGCGTGGTCCTCACCACCGCCATGATCCTCGTCAGCCTGTTGTTCGGGGTGCGCATCTCCTCCGGGATCGGCGGCCTGGTGCTGCTGCTCCTGCTGGTCTCCCTCTGGGCGGTGGCCTTCTCCGGGCTCATCCAGGTGCTGGCGCTCAAGACGCGCAGCGCCGCCGCGACCCAGGGGGCCGGGATGATCTTCTTCCCGCTGGTGTTCCTGACGCCCAGCCTGGTGCCGCGCGACCAGTTGGCATGGCCGATGGAGATCGCGGCCACCGTCAACCCCGTCACCTACATCATGGAGGCACTGCGGTCGCTGATCCTCGACGCCCGCCCGGACGCGGTGGTTGCAGGCTTCGGCGTCGCCCTCGGCGTGCTGGTGCTGGCCGTTTTCCTCAACGTCCGGACCATCGTCTCCTTCGACTGACCCCCGCGGGTTCAGTCCACCCGCTTCGCGGCCAGCACAGCGTCGTACACCTCGCGCCGGGGCACCCCGAGCTCGCGGGCGACGCCCGCGATCGCCTCCTTGCGTGGCTCGCCCGTCTGCTCCCGGACGGAGACCAGCCGGGCCAGCTCCACCGGCGTCACGTCGACCGCATGGACCGGCGCGCCCTCGACGACGATCGTCACCTCGCCCAGGACCTCGCCGTCGAACTGCTCGGCCAGGGAGGCCAGCGTCCCGCGGGCGATCTGCTCGTGCGTCTTGGTCAGCTCCCGGCACACCACCGCCCGCCGCTCGTCGCCCAGGAGTGAGGCCATGTCGACCAGGCAGACGCCCAGCCGGTGCGGGGCCTCGAAGAACACGGCGGTACGCCGCTCGGCGGCCAGGTCGGCGAGGCGGGCCCGCCGCTCCCCCGCCTTGCGCGGCAGGAACCCCTCGAAGCAGAAGCGGTCGGACGGGAGCCCGCTCACCGCCAAGGCGGTGGTCACCGCCGACGGGCCGGGCAGGCAGGTGACCGGCAGGTCCTCCGCTGCGGCAGCACGCCACCAGGCGGAAGCCGGGGTCGCTGACCGACGGCATCCCGGCGTCCGTGACGAGCAGCACGGTCTGTCCCTCGCGGAGCGCAGCGATCAGCGCCGGGGTCCGCTCGGCCTCGTTGGCCTCGAAGTAGCTGACCAGCCTCCCGGTGTAGGCGAGGTCGAGGTCGCGACACAGCCGCGTGAGCCGACGGGTGTCTTCGGCGGCCACGACATCGGCGGTGACCAGGGCGTCGCGCAGGCGCTGGCTGGCGTCCCCCGGCTGACCGATCGGGACACCGGCAAGAAGGAGGGGCACGAGGTGCAGTGTCGCAGCCCCGTCGTTCCGTAGGCTGCGGCCATGACGGCCACCCTCGACCGCCCGGTGACCACAGCGCCTGAGCCCTGGCGTGACCGGATGCTCCCGCTGATCGGCTCCGGCGGCTGGGGCGTGACGCTGCTCATCACCGTGCTCGCCGGTCTGCTGCGCTTCGTGCGCCTCGGCCAACCGGACAGCACCCTCACCGACAAGGGCGCCCTCGAGGGACCGGGCTACATCTTCGACGAGCTCTACTACGCCTGCGACGCGCAGAACCTGCTCAAGCACGGCGTCGAGCTGCACACGACCAGCGGGGGCGGGACGTTCTGCGTCCCGGACGGCGGCGAGGGCTTCGTCGTCCATCCGCCGTTGGGCAAGTGGCTCATCGCCGGCGGCGAGCAGCTGTTCGGCTTCAACGCCTACGGGTGGCGCTTCGCGGCCGCGGTCTTCGGCACGCTCACCGTCCTGCTGGTCGTGCGGATCGGCAGACGGATGCTGGGCTCGACGCTGCTCGGCGGCCTCGCCGGCCTGCTGCTGGCGCTGGACGGGCTGCACTTCGTCCAGAGCCGCACCGCGATGGTCGACGTGTTCCTGGTGTTCTGGGTCGTGGCTGCCTTCGGAGCGCTGGTGGTCGACCGGGACCGGATCAGGAGCCAGCTGGCGGCGGCCAGCGACGAGGACGTCCACGACGGCTTCCGGTTCGGCCGACGACCGTGGCGCCTGCTGGCCGGCGTCTGCTTCGGTGCAGCCCTCGCCACCAAGTGGAGCGCGCTGTTCCCGCTCGCGGTCATGCTGGTGCTCGCGCTGTTCTGGGAGGCCGGCGCCCGCCGGACCGCCGGCCTTCGGGCACCCTGGCGCACTCACCCTCCGGCGTACGACGCTCAGCACCCTCGCGATCTTCGTGGTCCTGCCGGTCGCCCTGTACCTGGTGTCGTGGACCGGCTGGTTCCTCACCGACGGCGGCTACGACCGCGACTGGGCGGCGACCCACCCGGCGACGTACGGCTTCTTCCCGGACGCCCTCCGCTCCCTGTGGGCCTATCACGAGGCGATCTGGAACTTCCACCGCAACCTCGACTCCACGCATCCCTACCAGTCGCACCCGCTGAGCTGGCCGTTCCTGGGCCGCCCGGTGAGCTACTACTACCCGCCGGGGGTCAGCGCCGGGGAGTTCGGCTGCCAGGTGAGCTCGTGCTCCCGCGAGGTCCTCGCCATCGGGACCCCCGCGCTCTGGTGGATGATGATCCCCGCGACGCTCGGCCTCGCCGCACGGTGGGTGGCCAAGCGCGACTGGCGCGCCGCGGCGTTCCTGGCGCTCATGCTCGTGTCGATCCTGGCCTGGATCCCGAGCGACCTGGCGGGCCGCACGATGTTCTTGTTCTACGCGCTGCCGTCGGTGCCCTTCCTGTGCCTGGGCCTCGCGCTGCTGGCCGGCTGGCTGATCGGTCCCCTCGGGGCCGCCCGCCGGGTCGTGGCGACGACCGGCGTGGGGGTCTACGTCGCTCTGGTCGCCGTGAACTTCGTGTTCCTCTACCCGGTGCTCGCTGCCGTCACGTTGCCGTACGGCGACTGGTACGACCGGATGTGGTTCCGCAGCTGGATCTGACGCGGGCGAGTCGCGCGCGTCCACTGTCTCGGCGGTCCGCTGTGCGGCCGTGCGAGCGCGATCGCGTGCCGGCGCTGCGTGCCGATCGCGTGCCGCGGCAGGGCGCGCCGATCGCGTGCGCGGCGCTGCGGGGTGCGCGCACCGCGAGCACAACTGCAACGGCGCCGGGGTCGGCGAGCGCGCCGCACGCTCCGGCTGGTCGTGCACGTCCCACCGTGGTTGCCGTTGTGCCGCGCACCCCCGGGTCCCCGGACAGCACAGGGTCAGGGGAGGGGCAGGGACCGGAGATCCGGGCTGCCGGAGATGCACTCGATCCGCACGCCGTCCGGGTCGGTGAGGTAGAGGGTCCGGACCCCGCCGGCCAGCTCGGACAGCGTCCCCGGGTGTCCCGCTCCGCCTGCTGTGGCCGCGAGCTCGAGCAGCTCGGTCGCGTCGTCCACGCGGAAGCACAGGTGGGTCACGCCACGCGTGGTCCATGGGCCCGCGCGACCCGTCGCCGGCGATCGCCCCGTCGTGCCAGGAGAGCAGCTCGAGCAGCAGGTCGTCGCGACGCAGCATCCGGGAGGTGAAGGCGCCGGTGCGTTCCATCGTGGGGGCGAGCTCGTCGGCCAGGAAGTCCATCGAGAACAGCTGGCTGAACCCCAGGACGGTCTCGTAGAACCGCGTGGAGACCTCGAGGTCGGCGACGCAGATGCCCGGGTGGGAGAACGACAGGACGGCCATGGGCCGCGAGCCTGTCAGACGGGACCCGTCCTGCCGCCGGCCCGGCTCTCGCGGGGGCAGTGATCTGGTGGGTGGAGCTGAGGGGATTCGAACCCCTGACCCCCTCGATGCGAACGAGGTGCGCTACCGGACTGCGCCACAGCCCCGCTGTCGAGCGGAGGAGGTGAACGCTACCAGCCGGCGTCAGTCGTTGACGGCCCGGCGGCGCGTGAGGATCTCGTCGAGCTCGAGGTCGTCGCTCGAGGATGCTCAGGCCCGCATCCTCGCTCGAGCGCGGACGACCAGGCGCCCGGCTTCGTGAGGTCCAGCACGCGGGGCTCGCTCCGGGGGGCGGTCGCCTTCCCGACGTAGGAGGGAGGCGGAACGGGAACGGGGCTCCAGCTGCCGTCGGTACCGGTCGCGGCGACCGTGCGGTCCTCGTAGCGCGCTGCCGGCGCCGGGAGCGGCGCGGTGAGCGGGGCCGGGCGGGCGGGCATCCGGTCGGGGATCCCGGCGACGCGCGGCCCGCGGACGACTGGCCGCGCGACGGTGGCCGCGCGACGCACCGGGCGGGTCCGTGCGGCCCGAAGGACCGCCTGGCGGCGCAGGTGGACGACGAACGCGACGAGCAGAACGTCCAGGAGCACGTGCACCGGCCACAGCAGCCGAGCACCCATCAGCGCGGCACCCAAGGTGATGAGGGCCAGGCCGAGCAGGACCGACAGGGTGCGGCGACGCCGCTCGGCAGCCGTCGGCGTGGTGCGCACCGGGCTGACGTCCCACTCGACCTCTGGCTGCGGGGCCACGCGGGCGGGGCGCAGGGACTTGGTGGCCGACTGCACCAGCGAGGGGGCCGTCCGCCTCGGCGCGAGGACGTCGGAGCTGGGCTCCTTGCGGGACAGCACCCGCATCGCGTCACCGAACCGGTCCGCTGAGCGGAGCGACGTCGCGGAGTCGTGACTGCGCAGGGCCATCGGCACGAGGACGGCGAGCCACGCACCCACGATCACCAGGAGGATCAGACCGCTGCCCACGGCTGCGACGGTAGTGAGAACAGCAGGTGACGGCGTGGAGGCGGCGCGGTGTGTCGCCGCCTGTCACGCAAGAGATCTCACGCTGGCCGAGCGCGCCGACCGGCAGGTCCTCCGCCGTCACGGCGAATCCCAGGTGGTCGCGCCAGGCCCCGTCGATGAACAGGTACCGCAGCCGCTCCCCCTCAGCGCGGAACCCGACCTTGGCCACCACGCGCAGCGAGGCGGCGTTCTCCGGCCGCACGTTGGCCTCCACCCGGTGCAGCCCGAGCGTCGTGAGGCAGTGGTCCACGACGAGCGCCAGCGCCGTCGGCATGACGCCGCGGCCGGCGACGTCGCGGTCCACCCAGTACCCGACCGTCCCGCTCTGGAAGGCGCCCCGCACGATGTTGGACACGGTCACCTGCCCGACCAGCCGCCGGTCCAGCGTCACCGCGAAGGGCAGGCAGCGACCGGCCTTGGCCTCGCGTCGCAGGACGCGGAGCATGGCGGTGTACGCCGGGGGGCTGTGCCGCTCGGACCAGGGGCTGTCCGGCGAGGCAGGGGGCCGGCCCTCCCAGGGAGCCAGCCACTCCTCGTTGCGGACCCGGAGCTCGCTCCAGGCCGAGCCGTCCCGGATGCGCAGCGGTCGCAGCCCCACCGGGCCCTCGGCGAGGTGGACCGGCCAGCCCTGGGTCCCCACGGTCAGTGGTCCCCGCCGCGCAGCTGGGCCAGCGCGTGCTCGAGCACCGGGGCCAGAACGGCCACGCCGTCCCGGACCCCGCCGGTCGACCCGGGCAGCGTCACGACCAGGCAGGTTCCGATGGTTCCGGCCACCCCTCGCGACAGCACCGACGTGGGAACGGCGTCGCGGTTGTCCGCGCGCAGCGCCTCCGCGAGCCCCGGGATCTGCTTGTGCAGCAGGGGAAGGACTGCTTCCGGGGTCACGTCGCGAGGTGACAGACCCGTGCCTCCGGTGGTGACGACGAGGTCGTGGTCGCTGGCGGCAGCGATCACGGCCGCAGCGATGGTCGACTCCTCATCGGGAACGACGACCACCGGGCCGACCTGCAGGCCGAGACCCTCGAGCAGCGCGGCGAGCAGCGGCCCGGAGGTGTCGGGTCGGGTGCCGGCCGAGGACCGGTCGGAGACCGTGATGACGGCCGCCCGGCCTAGCGCTCCCACGCGCCCGTCTTCCCGCCGGTCTTGGTGAGGACGCGGATGCCGGTGATCTCCCCGCGCGGGTCGACGGCCTTCGTCATGTCCACGACCGTGAGGCAGGCGACGGTGACGGCGGTCAGCGCCTCCATCTCGACCCCGGTGCGGTCAGCGGTGCGGACGGTCGCGGTGACCGCGACCCCGGCGTCGTCGACGACGAGGTCGACCGTGACGCCGTGGACGGCGATCGGGTGGCACAGCGGGACGAGGTCCGGGGTGCGCTTGGCGCCCATGATCCCGGCGAGCCGGGCGGTCGCGAGCACGTCACCCTTCGGCACGCCCTCGCCGCGCAGCAGGGCGACGCAATCGGCAGCGAGGTCGACGCGGCCCTCCGCCGTGGCGGTCCGCACCGTGACGTCCTTGGCCGACACGTCGACCATCCGGGCGGCGCCGGCGTCGTCGACGTGCGAGAAGGAGGTCACTGCACGCGCCGCTCGAGCATCAGCACGGGAACCGCCCCGCCCGCCGGGATGTGCGTGACGTCGTCCGGGACCATGGCGAGGGCGTTCGCGCGGGCCAGCCCGGCGACCAGGTGGGAGCCGCTGCCCGAGACCGGGCTCACGACGTACGCCCCGTCCTTGACCTCGAGCCACACCCGGAGGAACGACCGCTTGCCCTGGGGGGACGTGAGCTCGACCAGGGTCCTGGCCGACACGACCGGGCGAGTGAGGTGCTCGGCGCCGAGCATCCGGCGCAAGGCGGGACGCACGAAGGCCTCGAAGGACACGAGAGCACTGACCGGGTTGCCCGGCAGGCCGAACACCGGAGTCCGGTCCGGACCGATGACCCCGAAGCCCTGCGGCATCCCCGGCTGCATCGCGACCTTGTGGAAGCCGACGGTTCCCAGACGGGACAGCACTTCCTTGACGACGTCGTACGCGCCGACGCTGACGCCCCCGCTGGTGACGAGGACGTCGGCGCGGACCAGCTGGTCCTCCAGAGCGTCGAGCAACCGCGGTCCGTCGTCGGGGATGATCCCGACGCGGTAGGCGATGGCACCGGCCTCGAGGCAGGCCGTCGTGAGGGCGAGGCTGTTGCTGTCGGGGAGCTGGCCCGGTCCCAGCGGCTGGCCGGGCTCGACGAGCTCGGACCCCGTGGAGACCACGACCACCCGCGGTCGAGGACGGATCACCAGACGACCGCGGCCGACCGCAGCCGCGAGGCCGATCTGGGCGGACCCGAGGTGGCTGCCCGCGGTGAGGACGACCTCGCCCGCCTTGACGTCCTCGCCGGCGCGGCGGATGAAGCCGCCCACGTCGCCGGCCCGGTCGATGCGGACCTGCGCGATGCCGCCGTCGGTCCACTCGACGGGGATGACGGTGTCCGCGCCCTGGGGGATCATGGCGCCGGTCATGATGCGGACGCAGAGGCCCGGCTGGACGCGAAGCGGGGACGCCGGTCCGGCCGCGACGTCACCGACGACCGGGAGCACGACCGGGGTGCGCACCAGGTCGGCGGCGCGCACGGCGTACCCGTCCATCGCGCTGTTGTCGAAGCCTGGCAGCGGCGCGGGGGCGACGACGTCCTCGGCCAGGATGCAGCCGTGGGCGTCGAGCAGCCCGACCTCGAGCGGCGACAGCGGGTGGACGATCGAGAGGATCTCGGCCAGGTGCTCGTCGACGGATCTCACTGGTTGGGCAGCCATTCGCGCAGCCAGGCCAGCAGGTCCGGCCCGAGGTCGTCGCGCTCGGCGGCGAGGCGCACGACGGTCTTGAGGTAGTCGAGCCGGTCGCCGGTGTCGTAGCGGCGGCCGCGGAACACGACCCCGGTCAGCGGCTCGCGCCCGATCATCCGCTGCATCGCATCGGTCAGCTGGATCTCCCCACCGCGACCGGGCGGCGTCTCGCGCAGCACCTCGAAGATCGTCGGCGACAGGACGTAGCGGCCGATGATCGCCAGGTCGCTCGGCGCCTCGTCGACCGGGGGCTTCTCGATCAGGGCCGCTGATGTCCACGACGTCGCCCGTCGCCGGAGACGGCCGCGCAGCCGTACATCGAGATCTGCTCGTGCGGGACCTCCATCAGCGCGACGACATTGCCGCCGCGCTCGGTCTGCACCGCGATCATCTGCTCGAGCAGGGGGTCGCGCGCGTCGATCAGGTCGTCGCCGAGCAGCACGGCGAACGGCTCGTCCCGACGTGCTCGGCGGCCTTGAGGACCGCGTGGCCGAGCCCCTTCGGGTCGCCCTGGCGGACGTAGTGGATGTCGGCCAGCTCCGGAGGACGCGCGCACGGCGGCGAGCTTGGCGGTGTCGCCCTTGGCCTCGAGCGTCTGCTCGAGCTCGATCGCCCGGTCGAAGTGCTCCTCGAGCGCGCGCTTGGTGCGGCCGCTGACCATCAGCACGTCGGTGAGTCCGGCGCGGACAGCCTCCTCGACGACCAGCTGGATCGCGGGAACGTCGACGACCGGCAGCATCTCCTTGGGCACCGACTTGGTGGCGGGCAGGAAGCGCGTCCCGAGCCCTGCGGCGGGGATCACGGCCTTGCGTACGGTCATCCCAGCAACCTATCGGCCGGAGGCCCGGTGACGACCAAGCAGGACCTGCGCCGTACGGCGACCCGTCGCCGCACGGGATCGGGGGCGGACCTCACCGCGGCGCTGGTCGACGTGATCGCGGGGGCCCGGCTGGTCGCGTCGTACGTGCCTCTTCCCCACGAGCCGGGGGTCGCGCCGCGTCCGGGGTGGCTGCTGCCCGGTTCTGCTCGAGGACGGCGATCTGGACTGGGCGGTGTACGACGGTCAGCTGGTGCCTGGGACCCGCGGCGTGCAGGAGCCCAGCGGGTGAGCGGCTCGGGGTCGACGCGATCGCCTCGTGCGACCTGGTGCTCGTCCCCGCGCTGCTCGTGGATCGGCACGGGACGCGACTCGGCAAGGGTGGCGGGTCCTTCGACCGCGCGCTGGCCCGCGCGACCGGCCTGACCATCGCGCTGGTCCACGACGACGAGGTCGTGGACCTGCTGCCGGCCGAGCCGCACGACGTGCCGGTGCGCGCGATCGCCACCCCCTCGACGGGAGTCCGATCGAGCCTCGGCATGATCTAGGGCCATGGGAACCTTCGACGACGTGCTCGCTGCCAACGCCTCCTACGCCGAGTCCTTCGTGGACCTCGGCCTTCCCGGCCAGGCCGGCAAGGGGCTCGCGGTCGTCACCTGCATGGACAGCCGCATCGACCCGCTCGCGATGCTCGGGCTCGCCAAGGGTGACGCGAAGATCATGCGCAACGCCGGTGGTCGCGTCACCGATGACGTCCTGCGCACCCTGGTGCTGGCGGTGCACCTGCTCAACGTCGAGCGGATCCTGGTCGTGGAGCACACCGAGTGCAAGATGGCGTCGGCCACCGAGGCGGAGGTGCACCAGGGCATCTACGAGGCGTCCGGTCTCGACACCCGGAGCCTGGAGTTCCGGCTCATGGACGACCAGCTGGCGACCCTCGCCGCCGACGTCCAGAAGGTGCGCTCCTCGCCGTACCTCCCGAAGGGGACCGAGGTCGGCGGCTTCCTCTACGACGTCCGCACCGGCCGCCTGCGCGAGGTGCTCTAGAGCTGGACCACGTGGCCGACGCGGGGCGGGGTCTTGCCGGCCAGGGTCTCGAGCCACGCGGCCTGCAGCGCCTCCGGACCGGACCCGACGGTGACGTCGACCCACTCCTGGACGACGGGGGCGAACCGGTGCCACGCCTCGGCGTGCCGCTCCTCGACGCCCTGCGGCCCCCAGTCGGCGTACCGCTTGCGCATCTGGTCGGGGGCGAAGAAGAACGTGGGCCGCGGTCCCGGCAGCGCGCCGCCGTCGTCCGGGGCGGCGTCGTGGTGGGCGGCACCGACGACGGCGCTGTGCACCAGCGCCGACCCGAGCTGCTCGTGCACCGCGCGGCGCAGGCGGGTGTCTCCGGCGACATCGACATAGACCGTCGGATCGCCTGCCAGGGAGGCGATCTCGTCGTAGGTCAACACCTGGTCGTAGCAGCCGAGCCCCTCGGTGAAGGCCTTGTTCCCCGCGCTGGTGAGCCCGACCCGGTGCACGCCCTCGAGGAGGAACGCGGCGCCGTACGACGTCTTGCTCGAGGCGCTGGACAGCACCACCTGGCGGGCGCCGAACAGGTCGTTGTCGGTGAGGAAGTCCGCCAGCACGAAGCTCGTCATGAACAGCGGCCGGTAGAGCACCTGCAGGTCCTCGCGGTCGCCGTCATAAGCCGGGTCATGGGTCGTCGTGGTCAGCCCGTTGTACGGCGAGGGCAGGTGCTGTCGGTGCGCGCTGGCGTCCCGGAAGCCGCGCTCGTCGGCGCGGCTGGGCTCGACGAGCAGGTGGCTGGACGTCGGGAGGTAGCCGTACAGACGTGTCCCCACCGGCACGGCCTCCACCGTGGAGGCCTCGACGGAGCAGAACCCCCAGAGGGGGACCCGCCCGAAGCCGTCGCTCGCCGGGAAGAAGTCCCAGTAGTGCATGGCCTCGCCGAACACGGCGTAGGTCACGTTGTTGGCCGTCATGCCCACCCGGTCGACGCGCAGCAGCACCTGCCCCTCCGCCGGGATCGGCGTCGGCACCTCCGCCACGGTGGTCGCGGCGAGGTCGGAGCGGTCGACGAGCAGGTCCCAGGCCATGCGCCCGACCGTAGCGTCCTGCGCACCGAGGGGACGCCACGCTCAGCAGTGATGACGCAGCGAGAGGGTCAGGGCGCGGGCACCCCGACCGGGATGCTGATGCCGATCCCACCGCGGGTACTGCCGCCGTACCGCTGCTGCTCGGCGGCCAGATCGAGGGGGCGGGTGGTCATCGGCTCGTCGCCGGTGAGCAGGTGGGCGGGGACCAACCACACGACCTCGAACTCGAGGCCATCAGGGTCCTTGGCGTAGAGCGACTTGGTGGCGCCGTGGTCGCTCATGCCGACGAGGGCGCCGACGGTGGCGAGCCGGACCCGGTGGTCCTCGAGGTCATCGAGCGAGTCGACCTCCCAGGCCAGGTGGTAGAGGCCGATGCCCTGCTGCCGCGGCCCGGCACCGACCTGGAAGAGCCCGAGGTCGTGGTCGTTCGTCGACCCGGGCGCCTGGAGGAAGGCTGCTCCCGGCGCAGCGTGGGTCACCCGGAACCCCAGGACGTCGCCGTAGAAGGCGGTGCTCCGGTCGACGTCGGCGACGTAGAGGACGGCGTGGTTCAGACGGTGGATGCCCATCGTGGCTCCTTGGTGTCGGCTCTCACCGAAGGAACGTCGTCGCGCCGTCAACCCTTCCGGGAGGTACGGCGGAACGCTGCGGCGCGGAGAGCCAGCCATGTCACCGTCCCCATCAGGGCCATCGCGAGGGGGACGTGGATCGCCGTCCACGAGTCCTTGCCGTTGTCGCGGATCGCGCCCCCGATGTAGCTCTCCGCCGTGATGAGGACGAACAGCGCGATCGACCCGAGCATCAGGTCCCTGCGGTGACGCAGGCTGGTGACCGCCAGGAGGGCCAGCGCGAGGGACAGCCCGAAGGACACGTGCGCCCCGAGGGCGTGGGCGTCGATCCACCCTGACGAGCCGTCCCGCTGGCCGTCGTACCGCAGGAAGAGGCCGGCGAGCAGGCCCTGCACGAGGAACAGGACGGCGATCAGTCCGACCAGGCCGGCGAAGGCCTGGGGGGCCCAGGTCCGACCCATCGTGCGGGCGGGATCGGCTGACTCGGTCGCGGTGGCGGTCATACGGGCTCCAGGGTGGGGGGATGGAGACCACGGTGCACAGCCACCATGAGGGCCAGATGAACGCGGGTACCGACCGAGCCATTGGACGGCGGCGGGTCTCGTACCGCACACTTGGCACTCGACCGTGGCGAGTGCCAGGTCTGACGGCGTGACAGCAGGAGGAGAACGACGTGCCCACCTACCAGTACGCGTGCACCGCGTGCGGTGAGCAGCTCGAGGCCGTGCAGTCCTTCAGCGACCCGTCGCTGACCGAGTGCCCCGCGTGCTCCGGCACTCTGCGCAAGGTGTTCTCGGCCGTCGGTGTCGTCTTCAAGGGCTCCGGTTTCTACAAGACCGACAGCCGCGCGTCCTCGAGCGCGACGGACAAGCCGGCCGCGGCCAAGAGCGACAGCACGTCCGGGAGCACGTCCGGGAGCAAGGGTGACGGCGGCGGGAAGAGCGACACCTCGTCCAAGGGCGAGTCGTCCTCCGCCAAGCCGGCCGCGACGACGTCCAGCAGCAGCACGTCCAGCAGCAGCCCTGCCGCCTGAGCTGTGGACGACCGGTCCCCCTGTGGACCGACGCGGCACGTCCGACCGACCGCCCTCTAGGTTGCCGCCATGACGCGTGCAGACCTCGGTGTGATCGGTGGCTCCGGCCTCTACGCCCTGCTGGAGGACGCCGAGCAGGTCCAGGTCGAGACGCCGTACGGCGCCCCGTCCGACCCGATCGTCGTCGGTGAGGTCGGCGGCCGGTCGGTGGCCTTCCTGCCACGCCACGGCGCCGATCACCGGCTCCCCCCGCACCGGATCCCCTACCGCGCCAACCTCTGGGCCCTCCGGTCTCTCGGCGTGCGCCAGGTGCTCGCGCCGTGCGCCGTGGGCGGCCTTCAGCCAGACCTCGGCCCGGGCACGCTCGTGGTGCCGGACCAGCTGGTGGACCGGACCGGTGGCCGGGAGCAGACCTTCCACGACACCGGCGCGGTGCACGTCGCCTTCGCGGAGCCGTACTGCCCGGCCGGCCGCACCGCCGCCCTCCACGCGGCCGCGGGCTGGCCGGCCGTCGACGGCGGGACGATGGTCGTCATCGACGGGCCGCGCTTCTCCACCCGCGCCGAGTCCCAGTGGTACGGCCGACAGGGCTGGTCGGTCATCAACATGACCGGTCACCCCGAGGCCGTGCTCGCCCGCGAGCTGGCGCTCTGCTACACGTCGATCGCCCTCGTCACCGACCTCGACGCCGGGGTGGAGACGGGCGAGCACGTCACGCAGGAGGAGGTGTTCCGCGTCTTCGGGGAGAACACCGCTCGGCTCCGCGAGGTGCTCTTCGCCGTGCTGGCAGGACTTCCCCACGAGCGCACCTGCGCGTGCAGTCAGGCACTGGACGGCATCGACCACGACCTCGACCTGCCGTGAGCCCTCCCGTTCGTCCCGTCGCCGGAACGTGGCGCGACCTCACGCGGGCGGGGCTGCGGCACCGAACGCTGCTGGCCGCGGGCCTCGCGGCCGGTGCCGTGGCGACGGCGCTGCCCGTCCTGGCGCCCGCGCCGCCCGAGACCACCCGGGTGGTCACCGCGACCCGCGACCTGCTGTCCGGGCGCCCCCTCGAGCCCGCCGACCTCCGACTGGTCGCGCTCCCCCTGAGCGCCGTGCCGGACGGCGCCGTCGGCTCGCTGGAGGAGGCTCTCGGACGCACGGGTGGCCGGCAGCGTGCGCCGGGGCGAGGCGCTGACCGACGTACGACTGCTGGGCGCCGGACTCGTCCGAGGGCGTGGCGTCGTGGCGGCGCCGGTCCGCCTGGCCGACCCCGCCACGGCGGCCCTCCTGCGGGCCGGGGACCGGGTCGACGTGCTCGGCGTGGCGACGGACGGGGGCGCGGGTCAACCGGCCCAGACCCTCGCGTCCGGCCTCGAGGTGCTCGCCGTCCCGCAGTCCGACGAGGGGGTGAGCGAGGGGGCGCTGGTGGTCCTGGGGGCAAGCCCGGAGACCGCTGCCCGGCTCGCGGCCGCTGCCGTCACGAGCCGGCTCTCGGTGACCGTCCTGGGCTCGTGATGTTGATCACGCAGCGCAAGGACACGATCACGGAGAGACGTTCGTCGCGAGGTGCTCTTGTTCGCGCCCCGCATGGTGCATCATTCCGCCGGACAGGTCCCTATCTCAGGAGGTCCACGTGGACGGTTTCAAGAAGTTCATCCTGCGCGGCAACGTCGTCGACCTCGCGGTCGGCGTCGTCATCGGCGCCGCGTTCGGTGCCGTCGTCACGGCGTTCGTCACGGGCGTCATCACGCCCCTGATCGGTCTGTTCGGCAACAAGAGCTTCGACCAGTACACCGTGTGTCTCAAGGGCTCGTGCGACCCCATCGCCGACGGCGGCGTCGACGGCGTCCAGCTCGCCTACGGCTCGGTGCTCACCGCGCTGCTCAACTTCCTCATCGTCGCCGCGGTCATCTACTTCGCCGTCGTCAAGCCCGTCCAGAAGCTCATGGACAGGATGAAGAGCGGCGAGCCGGCCGCCGCGGTCACCACCAAGGACTGCCCCGAGTGCATGTCCAGCATCCCGCTGGCCGCGGTGCGCTGCGCGTTCTGCACGGTGGAGCAGATCGACGCCTGACCTGCGCTCAGCGCGGCTCGTGATGAGGCGGGCGATCGGCGAGGAACCTCTCGAGGTCTCGCTGCTCGTCCGCCTCCGTCGTGTCCGGACGTTCCATCCGAGGCTCGTCACCCGGCGGCGCGGACCCGGCCGGCCCCACGGCACGGCGACGACGGCGGGGCTCAGGATCGGACACCCCCAGTGTCCACGAGTAACCTGCCGGGGTCCGCCTCCGTAGCTCAGTGGATAGAGCGCCTCCGTCCTAAGGAGGGCGTCGGGAGTTCGATTCTCTCCGGGGGCACGTCACCACTCTGGGGCGCGCGCCCTCCCGGAAGAACGGACGGCCTGCATGACCGACGAGCACCTCGTGACCGTGCGTCTGCTCGGCTTCCCGGTCCTGGTCCATGCTCGCGCCGCGGAGCACGCCGCCGACCTCCGACGGGAGTTTCAGCTGCTGCTCGAGCAGGTGAAAGACCACCAGGGCAGCGTCCCGCACCGGTTGGTGGAGGTCTCGACCGTTCTGTCGGCACGCTACGACGGCTTCACCGCCGAGCAGGAGCAGCAGATCAACGAGGCGATCGACCGAGGTCAGGAGCGGCTGCCCGAGCTCGTCTTCACGCTGCCCAGCCACGCCGGTGAGGCGTCCGTCCAGATGGGGGCGATCCTCGACGAGGCCGATGCGTTCTGCCGCGAGGGCCGGCTGCTCACGCTCTCGACACCCGAGGACCTGGTGGTCTACCGCACCTGGTACCTCGACAACTTCATCACCCAGTGCGCCGGCGGGCCGCCCGCCCCGTGGACCGGCCCGCTCGCCTGATCAGGAGCGGTCGAGGACCCGCTGCCACCGTCCGTGCATCGCGGCGATGAGGCCGCCACCGACGCCCACCACGACAACGCCGACGACCATGGCGAGCGCTGCGTACAGCAGGGCATCGAAGACGTTGGTGTCCAGGTCGGTGGTGTCGGCCACGGCCTTGGCCACGACGAGGAACGCCAGCACCCCCATCGTCACGTAGAGCAGGCGCTCCAGGGACGACAGCGGGTGCCGACCGCGCGAGCGGTGGGGCGCCGACGGGGCGTCCTCATCGTGGTAGGCCGGTGGCGAGGCAGGCAGGTCAGCGAAGCGCGGCGACTCGGAGGGCGGCGACGTGAGGGGCGGGGCGGTGAGGGAGGGCTTCGTCAGGGGCGGCGGAGTGAGCGGCACCTCCATCTTGGTGGTGGCCGGCTCATCTGGGTACGGGCCTGACGTCGGTGCGGGCGTGGACGAAGGGCGGTACGGCGTGGTCATGAGGACCTCCAAGGACGGGGGGACGCTGCTGACTGCCTTCCCCGTACGGCGCGCGGCGAAGCCCACCCGGGACGAGTGCCCGTGAGCACCTCTGTGCTGTGGCTGCGGCGCGACCTCCGCCTCAGCGACCACCCTGCGCTGCTCGCAGCCCGGGACGCGGCCGACGAGGTCGTGCCGGTGTTCGTCCTCGACGACGTACTGCGCGGACCTGCCGGGGCCAACCGCCTGGCGTTCCTGTACCGGGCGCTGCGGGACCTCACCGAGCGGACCGACGGCGCGCTCCGGGTGGTCCACGGGGCACCGGAGACGACCATCCCGCGCCTGGCGCGCGCGTGCGGCGCAGACTCGGTCCACGTCAGCAGCGATCACGGACCGTACGGCCGACGCCGCGATGCTGCCGTCGCGGAGGCGCTCGGCGACCTCCCCCTCGTGGCCACGGGATCGCCGTACGGCGTGACGCCGGGGACGATCCGCAAGGGCGACGGGACGCCGTACAAGGTGTTCACGCCGTTCGCGCGCGCGTGGCGGGAGCGCGGGATCCACTCCCCGGCGCTGACCCCTCGCGCCCTTCCGTGGAGCGACGGCGGCGTGCGCAGCTCCGGTGTCCCGCAGGACCCCCCGACGACCGCCGCCCTGCCCGAAGCCACGGAGGCGGCCGCCCTCGCGCGCTGGCACGACTTCCGGGACGCTGGGCTCGCGGACTACGCCACGACCCGTGACCAGCCGGGCGTCGACGGGACGAGCCGGCTCTCGCCGTACCTGAAGTACGGCCTGATCCATCCCCGGACCCTGCACGCCGACCTCGCGCCCGGGAGCACCTTTGCGACCGAGCTGGTGTGGCGGGACTTCTACGCCGACGTGCTCTGGCACCAGCCGCACACCGCGCGCGCTGACCTCAACGCCCTGCCGCTGCAGTACGACGACCCCGGCCCGCTCTTCGAGGCGTGGAAGCGGGGCCGGACCGGCTACCCGATCGTCGATGCGGGCATGCGCCAGCTGCTGGCCACGGGGTGGATGCACAACCGGGTCCGGATGATCGTGGCCAGCTTCCTCACCAAGGACCTGCACGTGTGGTGGCGGCACGGTGCGCGGTACTTCCTCGAGCACCTGGTCGACGGCGACCTCGCGAGCAACCAGCACGGCTGGCAGTGGACGGCCGGGACGGGGACCGACGCCTCGCCGTACTTCCGGGTCTTCAACCCGGTGACGCAGGGCCAAAAGTTCGACCCCGACGGCGCGTACCTGCGGCAGTGGGTGCCCGAGCTCGCTGACGTCACAGGGAGAGCCGTCCACGAGCCGTGGCTGCTGCCGGAGCGTCCTGCGGGCTACCCGGACCGGCTCGTGGACCACGCGCAGGAACGAACGGAGGCTCTTCAGCGCTACGCCCAAGCACGGGCCTGACGCCCGCGCCCCTACCGTTGACCTTCACCGACCGCCGAGGACCTGCCGTGACCGAGCTGGACACCCCGCGCACCGACCTGCACCCGACCGTGGAGGTGCACCCTGCCGACGGCCCGACCCGGGGCGTCGTCGTCGTCCTGCACGGCGGCAAGGCCGACAGCTGGGACCCGTCCGAGGCCGCGCACCTGAGCTCACGACGCATCAACCCGTTCGTCAAGGCGATCCACCGCCAGGGACGGCGCGAGGGCGTCGCCGTGTGGAAGGTCCGCTACCGATTCCGCGGGTGGAACGGCAGCCACCGCTCGCCGGCGGAGGACGCCCAGTGGGCGCTGGAGGAGGTGCGTCGCCGCCACGGGGACGTCCCGGTCGCGCTGCTCGGCCACTCGATGGGCGGCCGCGCTGGTGTCCACGTGCTCGGCGACCGTTCCGTGGTCGGCCTCGTGGCGTTCGGGCCCTGGTTGCCGGACGAGCCGTACGCACAGGCCGCCGGCAAGAGGGTCGTCATCGCGCACGGCACCCTGGACAAGTGGACCCGGCCGGCGCAGAGCCTGCACTGGTCGGAGCTGGCGAGGACGGTCGCGGCGTCCGTGACCTACGTCCACGTCCGCTGGACGGGTCACTTCATGCTCTGGAACGCCCGGCTCTGGACCGATCTGGCGGTCGGCCTGACCCTCACGTGGCTGGGCGTCACCCCATCCATCGGGCGGCGAGCGACGAACATCGTGCAGAGCGCCGACACCGGCGTGACCGTCGTCACGGTCTAGCCCTCCCCCACCGAACGGATGCCTGAAGTGCCCACCCCTCGTCGTGTCGCCGTCGTCGGCTCCGGAGTGTCCGGCCTCACCGCCGCCTACGTCCTGGAGCGCTCGGGCGCCGAGGTCACGCTCTTCGAGAAGGACGCGCGCCTGGGCGGCCACGCCGACACCCACGAGGTCGTCGACCGCCGAGGTCACACCCAGCGGGTCGACACCGGCTTCATCGTGCACAACGAGCGCACCTACCCGGTGCTGCTGCGGCTGTTCGCCGAGCTCGGAGTCGCCACCCAGGACAGCGACATGAGCATGTCGGTGCGCTGCGACGAGTGCGGACTGGAGTACGCCGGCGCCAAGGGGATCAAGGGCCTGTTCGCCGTCAAGGCAGGCGCGCGCCCGGCCTACCTCCGGATGCTCGGCGAGGTGCTGCGCTTCCACCGCGCCGCGCGTGCCGTGCTGGCCGGGCCAGAGAACGACGAGACGCTGGAGGCCTTCCTCGACCGCGGCGGCTACTCGACCTACTTCCGCGACCACTTCATGACGCCGGTCGTCTCGGCCGTCTGGTCCTGCCCGCCCACGACCGCCGGCCGCTACCCGGCGCGCTACCTGTTCTCCTTCCTGGACCACCACGGGATGCTGCGCGTCACCGGGAGCCCCCAGTGGCGCACCGTCGTCGGCGGATCCGCTGCGTACGTCGCGAAGCTGGCCAAGGAGATCCACGCGATCCACACGTCGGCGGCCGTCACGAGCGTCCGCCGGGTCGCCGGCGGCGTCGAGGTCACCGCCGACGGCGCTGCGCAGGTGTACGACGCGGTCGTCGTCGCGACCCACCCGCACCAGGCCCTCTCCCTGCTGGCCGAGCCGACGGCGGCAGAGGCGGAGGTGCTGGGCGCCATCACCTACACGGCCAACCCCACGGTGCTGCACACCGACACCTCCTTGCTGCCGCGCAGCTCCCGGGCGCAGGCGTCGTGGAACTACGTCATGGATCGCTGCCACGGGGATGCCTCCGCGGTGCTGGTCAGCTACGACATGAACCGGCTGCAGTCCCTCGACGCCCCCGAGCGCTTCGTCGTCACCCTGAACGGCGTCGACCGCATCGACCCATCGACCGTCGTGGACCGGATGGACTACGAGCACCCGGCGTACACGCCGGAGTCCGTTGCGGCGCAGAAGCGCCTGCCGGCCCTCAACGACGGCGTCGTCGCCTTCGCCGGCGCCTACCACGGCTGGGGCTTCCACGAGGACGGCGCCCGGTCCGGGCTCGAGGCCGCGCGGTCCTTGGGAGCCACCTGGTGACGGTCGCCGAACAGGTCCGCACCGCGGTCCCGTCGCTCTACGAGACGACGATCTCGCACGTCCGCCAGTCGCCGTTCCGCCATGCCTTCACCTACCGCAGCTACTGGTGGCTGGTGGACCTCGACGCCCTGCCGGCCCTGCCCCGGGGGCTCGGCGCCCTCGCGGAGTTCCGGGTGGAGGACCACGTCGGGGACGGACCCACGATCCGCGCCGGGATCGATCAGGTCCTCGCCGCCGAGGGACTGTCCGCGAACCGCGTCCTCATGTTGTCCAACGCCCGCGTGCTGGGGCACGTCTTCAACCCGCTGTCCGTCCACTGGTGCCTCGACGCGGCGGATGAAGTGGTGGCGGTCGTCGCCGAGGTGCACAACACCTACGGCGGCCGACACGCCTACGTCCTGCGCCCGGACGCCGACGGCCGGGTCGCGACCGAGAAGTCCTTCTACGTGTCGCCGTTCCACGAGGTGGCCGGTCGGTACGAGATGCGCCTGCCGCTCCCGGGCGACGACCTGCGCGTCGACATGACCTACTTCCGCGACGGCGGGAAGCCGTTCGTCGCCACGGTGCGCGGCTCGCGCGTCCCGGCGACCACGGGTGCCGTCGTGCGGACGTCGCTGCGCCACCCGCTGGCGACCCGCGTGGTCGCCGCCCGCATCCGCCTCCACGGCATCCGGCTGTGGCTCAAGCGCCTCCCTGTCGTTCCCCGTCCTCCCACTGACCCCCAGGAGACCCCGTCATGAGCGTCCAGGACGCCCGCCGCACCGCCGCCCCTGCCCACCTCGACGCCGCCCAGTGGCCGGACATCGCCACCGTCCCGGCGAACCGCAACCGCGGACGCATCGCCAAGGTGCTGTTCGAGCGGGTCGTCCGCAACCTTCCGTTGCACGTGCTGCTGCCCGACGGCCGCGCCCTGGGTGCCGGCGCGCTGGCCGGACCGGTCCTGCGGCTGCGTCGCCCGGAGGCGTTCTACCGCCGCATCGGTGCGTCCGGGCTGGTCGGCTTCGGCGAGTCCTACATGGCCGGCGACTGGGAGACCGATGACCTGGCCGGTGTCCTCGAGGTCTTCGCGGCGCGCGTCGGTGACCTCATCCCGCCGTCCCTGCAGCGACTTCGGGACCTGGCGCTGCTGACGCACCCGAGCTCGGACAGCCAGAGCAAGTCCAACCAGAAGAAGAACATCGAGCGGCACTACGACCTGTCCAACGACCTGTTCACCCTGTTCCTGGACGAGACGATGACCTACTCCTCCGCCCTGTTCGAGGGCTCGGAGCAGCTGCGCCCGACCGCGTCGTTCGGCGACCTCGCCGACGCCTCACGGCGCAAGGTGGACCGGCTGCTCGACGCGGCCGGCGTGACGGAGGGCAGCACCGTGCTCGAGATCGGCACCGGCTGGGGCGAGCTCGCCCTGCGCGCCGCGGGACGCGGGGCCCGGGTCCACTCGATCACCCTGTCCGTCGAGCAGCGCGAGCTGGCCATGGAGCGGGTCCGCGCCGCGGGCCTCGAGCACCTGGTGACGATCGACCTGTGCGACTACCGCGACGTCGAGGGCACCTACGACGCCGTCGTGTCCGTGGAGATGATCGAGGCCGTCGGTTACAAGTACTGGTCTGAGTACTTCGCGACGCTGGACCGCCACCTCAACCCCGGCGGCCGGGTCGGCCTGCAGGCGATCACCATGCCGCACGACCGGATGGTCGCCTCCCGGGACACCTTCACCTGGATCCACAAGTACATCTTCCCCGGCGGTCTGATCCCGTCGGTGACGGCGATCGAGCAGGAGGTGTTCGCGAGCACCGGCCTGCAGGTCACCGACCGGTTCGCGTTCGGCCAGCACTATGCCGAGACCTTGCGGCTGTGGCGCGAGCGGTTCGAGTCGCGCGCCAGCGACGTGACCGGCCTCGGGTTCGACGAGACCTTCCGCCGCATGTGGTCGCTCTACCTGGCCTACTCCGAGGCCGGCTTCGCGAGCGGCTACCTCGACGTCTACCAGTTCGTCTTCGAGAAGGCCCGGTAGTGCGGGGCCGGTCCCGGGACCTGGTCTACCGGGTCGTCGTCGCGATCGGCTCCTTGCTCCTGCGCCTGCTCGACGTCCGGCGGGAGGTGCGGGGCGCTGAGCACGTGCCGGCGGTCGGCGGCGGCGTCCTGGCCATCAGCCACTTCAGCTACCTGGACTTCGTGCTGTGCGAGTGGGCGGTGTTCGGACGCCACCGGCGATACACGCGCTTCATGGCCACCGCCGCGTCCTTCCGGCACCCGGTCACCGGACCGGTCATGCGGGCGATGCACCACATCCCGGTGGACCGCAGCAAGGGGGCGAGCGCCTACCGGCACGCCGTCGAGGCCCTGCGCGCCGGCGAGCTCGTCGGGGTCTTCCCCGAGACCCGGGTGTCGCGTAGCTTCACCTTGCTGCCGTTCAAGAACGGCGCCGCCCGGATGGCCGCGCAGTCGGGACTGCCGATCATCCCGTGCGTCATCTGGGGCAGTCACCGGGTCAGCACCCGCACCCACACGAGCACGCTGCGGGCCCGACGACACCGGCCTGTCATGATCATCTTCGGCGCGCCGATCCACGTCGCCGCCGACGCCGACTCGGTTGCCGTCACCGCGCAGCTGCGCGGGGCCATGGAGGCCCTGCTGGCGCAAGCACAGAACGACTACCCGGAGCAGGCCGAGCCGGGCGCGTGGTGGCAACCCGCCCACCGCGCCGGTGGTGCCCCGACCCCCCAGGCGGGCATCGAGATGGACGAGAGGCAAGGCGCACGATGACCCTGAACGCCGGCGACACCGCCCCCGACTTCACCCTTCCCGACGAGACCGGCACGCCCCGGTCGCTCTCGAGCTTCCTGGCAGAGGGGCCGGTCGTGCTCTTCTTCTACCCGGCGGCCAACACGCCCGGCTGCACCGCCGAGGCCTGCCACTTCCGCGACCTGGCCGGCGAGTTCGCCGCGCTGGGGGCGCAGCGGTTGGGCATCAGCGTCGACGACGTGAGCAAGCAGGAGGCCTGGAGCAGCAAGCACGGCTTCGACTACCCGCTGCTCGCCGACGTGGACGGGGAGGTCGCCGCGACGTACGGCGTGAAGCGCGGCGCCCTGATGGCCAAGCTGTCACCGGTGAAGCGGGCCACGTTCGTCATCGGCACGGACCAACGGGTGCTCGAGGTCATCGTCTCCGAGACCAAGATGTCGACGCACGCCGACACCGCGCTCGAGGTCCTCGCCCGGATCTGAGCCGCGGGCGCGCTCAGGCGACGTGGGTCAACGGGCCGTCGGTGATCGTCACGCGACCTCCGCGCTGGACCGCGATCTCCACCCCGCTCCGCACCTGCACGGTCCTCGGTCGCGGCACGGGAACCACGGTCGTCGCCGAGAACACGAGCACGGGCCGGGACGCGGGCAGCAGCACGTCAGTGGCCGAGACGGCGAACAGCGGCTGGTCCTCCCCCTCGTTCGTCGGCTCGTCCGCCCACTCGCCGGCGACGTCCTCGGGGTAGCCGCGCTCGTACGCGCTGCCGTACGTCGGTGCGTCGTCCCAGACGTCGTACGCCTGCTCGGCGCCGCGACGCGGCAGCGTGAGCGGGTCGTTCTCCGCCAGCCAGTCCGGCCAGCGCGGCAGCGTGAGGTCGTACGCGCGGTCCTCAGCCTCGGTGGCCGGCACGAACTCCACCCGGCCGCAGACCGCGCAGCAGTAGCTCAGCGAGCGGTTGTCCGCGTCGACACCGGCCAGCCAGGCCCGCACCCCACGGGGGCCGTGCTGCACCAGCAGCAGGCGGCGATCATCGGTGCGGCAGCCGGCGCAGTAGCCGGTCCAGCTGGCGATCAAGGCGACGTCGGTCATGGTCGGTCCTCGGGGAAGGGGAACTAGCGCTGTAAGCAGAATGCTACGCAGAGTGACGTCCCGGCGACCATGGTCACACCGGGCCATTCCTCCCGGGACCCTGCGTGCCCGTCGACGAGTGCGTCACCCAGCCCATCGCCGGCCGAGCAGGCAGACCGTCCCCCAGCCCAGGGTGACGCCCATCACCTTGCGCCGCGTCCGGCCGGGGGGCGCCGCGAGCCCGAAGGCAGCGGCGTCGGTGTAGTCGCTGAGCACCCGCAGCAGGCAGGCCAGCCGGAGGGGCGCGCCGGCCGGCGCCGTCATCATGGCCAGCGAGATCGCCACGTCCCGACCCGAGAGCGCGCGGATCCCGGCCACCGTCCCGGGCGGCACCTCACCGCTGGGGCCCACCAGCTCCACGGGAGCGGCGATGACCTTCGGCTGCAGGATCGCCGCCGCGCTGTAGACGAGCGTCGCCGCGCCCAGCGCGCGCGGCACCCACGCCCGCTCAGCGGGCCGCTCAGCGGGCCGCTCAGCGGGCCGCTCAGGAGGCCGCTTAGCAGGCATGGTTGACGTCGTACGTCGTCCCGTTGACCTGGTTCTGGTACTGCGACAGCACGATGAACCCGCCGGTGAACGCCAGCGCGTCGGTGCAGTTGCGGTCCGCGAGCGTCGCCTTGTCGCTGTCGCTGGGCGGGTTGTTCGCCTCGTCGGCGTTGGTGGGCCGCGGGAACACCCACTGCTGCACGTTGCGCAGCTGCAGGTTGCCGGTGAGGCGGAACCAGTCGTCGGTCCGGGTCCCACTGGCGTTGGTGGTCATCCGGCGCGAGTAGAAACCGGTGCGCAGGCCCGCAGCGCGCAGCCGGTCGAACGCACCCTGGACCACCGCGGCGTTCACCGCCTGTCCGGCCGCCGTCCCGATGCTCTGCCAGACCGGTCCGGAGGTGTAGGGCCCCTCCACGTCCAGCCACACCTGCGGCCGGCCGCCCTCGCGCGTCGCGGGCAGGTCCGGGAGCGCGAAGTCGACGGCCCACCAGCCGTAGTCGTACCCGCAGCCCGGGCTCGTCGTGCCGTCGCACGCGCGCGGGCTGCGCTTGGCCCCCCAGTTCGGGTCACCGGCGCCGGGCGCGTTCAGGATGATGTAGCCGGCACCACCGCCCGGGAGGCTCTCGGCCCAGGTGAACTCGTCCGTCAGACAAGCGTTCTTGGTGTACGGCTTGCCGTTGGTCAGACCGATGACGGCGAAGCCGCCACCCTCGGGATGCCGACTGGTCGTGCTGTCGCGGCTGGGAGTGCACTGCGGCCAGCTGATGTCGTAGCCCTCGGCCGCCGGCCCGAACCAGCCGGCGACGTCGACGACGAGGTCCACCTCACCGGCGTAGTTCGACAGCCGGATCGCGCCCTCGTCACCCGCCGCGACGACCGCCGCGTTGGGCACGACCTGGCCGCGCAGCAGGTTCAGGTTGCTGATGCGCGGCGGTGTCGTGCTGCCGTGCACCGCCGGGTACGCCGCGACGTAGGTGTTCGTGGAGGGCTTCACCGCGGTGAGCGTCATGACGACGCTCGAGGCGAGGAACGGAACCCGGGCCACGCCGGCGATCTGCAGGGCCTGCGGGACGCCGCGCTTCACCGAGGAGAGCGTGGGTCGGGTGTCCAGCACGCGGTACGGGTCGACCGGGTGGAAGACGTCACCCCCGTCCGGGACGTACCACCCGGCCAGGTCCAGGACGACGTCCACCCGACCCGAGCCGTTGAGCAGCGTCACCTCCGGACGGCCACGGGAGGTGTCGACGGCCACCGTGGCGAGGTTGGCCACCACGGAGCCGCGCGGCGGGTTGAGGTTGCTCACGGTCGGGACGCTGGACCCCGGGTAGGCGCGCAGGACGGTGTTGCCCGTGGGCTGGACCGCGGTGAAGTTGAAGACCACGGCCGTCGCGTTCGCGGGAACACCGGACGGGGATCCGTCGCTCTGGGTGGAGAGGTCCACCGTCCGGGGCTGACCGGCGCCCAGTGGGGTCCCGGTGGCACGGGTGTCGAGCAGGCGCACCGGCGGCGTACCGACGAAGCCCGAACCGCTGCCCCCCGCGACGTAGTAGCCGGCGAGGTCGACGACGAGGTGGGTCGACCCGCTGTCGTTGCGCAGCCGTACCGCCCGGCCCGCGCCGATCTTGGTGGTGACCAGGTCGGCGACCGTGACCCCCGCGACGACGTTGAGGTTGCTGACGGTGGGGACGGCGGAGCCGGACGCCGGGGTCGGGTAGACCCTGATCACCGTCTCGGTGGTGGCCTGGGTCGCGGTCACGTTGAGCACCGCGGCCGTCGCCTGGGCGGGGAGGGCCAGGGTCAGGTCGAACGTCTCCCCGCTGCCCATCACCCCCCGATGACCACCTAGGTCGGTACGGGTGTCGAGCACGCGCGACGGCGACAGCGGGACGAAGGTCGACTGGCCGGTCACCGTGGCGACCGCGGCGTCGGCCGGGCCCTGGGACGGGACCAGCACCAGCGGGACGAGCAGGGCGGTCAGCAGGAACAGGGGCAGCAGCGGGGTGCGACGGGTCACCTGTCCCACCGTAAAGGGCCGCTGTCCTGCTCGGCCCCGGGGGTTCCGGCGGGTTCCTGGCTCCGCCTGCCGAGACAGGAGGTTGTCACCACCCGGTGAGCCGGCGCGCGCGTCGCCACCGATCCGTCTGGTCCGCGGCGTACGTTCGGTGCGTGGACGGGCTGCGCATCGACGGTCGCTTCAACGGCCCGCCCGGGTCGGCCAACGGCGGGATCACGTGCGGGCTGCTCGCCGCGCACGTCGACGCCGCCGTCGTGCAGGTGACGCTGCGCGTCCCGCCGCCCCTGGACACCGACCTGCAGGTGGTGGACGGACGGCTCCTCGACGGCGACACCCTCGTCGCGGAGGCCGTCGCCGGGACCGTGACCCTCGAACCACCGCCGCCGGTGGGCCTGGACGCTGCTCGGGTGGCCGCCGCGGGGTTCGCCGGCCTGGCAGAGCATCCCTTCCCCACGTGCTTCGTCTGCGGTCCGGACCACCCGTCCGGTCTCCACCTGTTCCCCGGCGAGATCGCCCCCGGCCTTGTCGCCACGCCGTGGACCCCCGACAGCGACAGCCCCGTGCTCACCTGGGCCGCCCTCGACTGCCCGGGCGGGTGGTCCGCCGACCTGCCGGGCCGCCCCATGGTGCTCGGGCGCATGACCTGCCGCCTCGACGCCGAGCCCACGGTCGGCGAGCCCCACGTCGTCCAGGGCTGGCTGCGGGGTGGCGAGGGCCGCAAGGTCCACACCGGCTCCGCCCTGTACGACGCGAGCGGATCGGTGCTGGCCGTGGCCGAGGCCACCTGGATCGCCCTGACCTGACCTCGGCGGACCCGGACAGCACGCTGCCCCGTCCGGCGGGGCCAGACGGGGCAGCGTGGACGGGGGGGCTAGGCCAGGAAGCCGACGACGTCGATGAGCAGGTGGGTCCCGCGCGAGGCGAAGACCTTCACGGTGCCCGCCGCGCCGACGCGCAGGGTCACGCCGTTGGCCAGCGTCGTGTTGGGCTCGGTCCAGTTGATCGTCGAGGCCAGCGGACGCGTCGAGGAGTCGCCGTTGAAGACCGTGAGGTAACCCTGGGTGTCGGTCTCGGTGACCGTGATGTTGACGATCGCGCCCTTGGCGCCGGCCGGGAAGTCGGTGGCGGCGGTCAGGTCGATCGTCCGGGTCTCGCCGGCGGCCAGCTTGGTCTGGTTCCCGACCTTCGGCATCCGGCCCGCGCGGGTGTCGACGGCGCGTTGGGCGTCGGCGAGCAGCACGGTCTGGTTGTCCAGGCGGGTGAAGCTCGCACCGTCGGCGGTGTTGTAGAACAGCGCACCGTTGGCGTCGACGACGAGCTCGCCGCGCTTGGAGTCGGTCGCCGTCGGCGCACCTGCCGCGACGCCGGCGGACGGGATGAGGCGCACGGACGCGCGCCCTCCGACGAACTCGCCGCCGTACCCGTTGGCCGAGACGCCGCCGATGCCCGCGCCGGCACCGCCGTGGCGGCCCCAGGTCGCGGCGGTGGTGTTGCTGCCGGCCGGGGTGTCACCGGCGACGGAGTGCCCGGCACCTGCCGTGACGCCGAGGATGGCGTGCGAGCCGTTGCTCGGGTCGTTCACGGTGCCGCGAACGCCGTTCGCCGCACCGGCGAGCGGGACGTCCTTGGCGCGGTTCTCGCCCTCGACGCCGGCATGCAGGCCGTAGTGGCGCCCCCATGTGGCGGCGACGGTCGCGGTCTGGACGGTGATGACGCCCGCGCCGTCGACACTGCCGATGACACCGGCCACGGCGTGGCCGCCACCGACCGTGGTGCCGAGAACGGCGTGCGAGCCGTTGGTGGCGTTGAGGATGCGGCCCTTGACGCCGTTCGCGGGCCCAGCGACAGCGACGTTGGCGGCGAGGTTCTCGCCCTCGACGGCGGCGGCGGTCCCGTAGTGGCGACCCCAGGTCGCGGCGACGGTCTTGGCGGGGACGCTGTCGGTGGCGGTACCGATGACACCCGCGACGGCGTGGCCCTCGCCGGCGGTGGTGCCGAGGATCGCGTGGCTGCCGTTGGCGGCGTCGAGGACCTGGCCCTTGAGCGCGTTGGCCGGCCCAGCGAGCGCGACCCCGGTCGCGGTGTTGGCCGCCAGCAGGGTCGCGGCAGCGGTCGGTCCGGTGAGGGAGGTGGAGGTGTTGCCGGTGTTGGCCGTGCCGATGACGACGTTGTCGCCGTCCGCGGCGTGGGCCGGGCGGGCGGACACGACGCCCGTGGCGGCGATGCCGGCGCCGATGCCCGCGAGAGCGAGCAGGCGACGGCGGGTGGCCATCGCGTCGGTGGTCTCGAGCGCGGCCTCGTCGTGGAGGTCGGTGTCCTGCGAGCGGTGCGTGGTCACGAAGTGGCTCCCGGTTGCGGTCATGGTCCCCGACGGGGACTGCGGTCAGCAGTCCCTACGCGGCCCCTTCGCTCAGCGTTCATCGCGGGACGACATCAGTGGGGCTCGCGCGCGTCGTACGCCACGAAGCGGGGGGCCAGCGCCGCGACCACGAGCGTCAGCGCGATGACCAGGACGCCGCCGATCACCACCGCCTCCTGCACGCCGAACCAGCTGGCGAAGCCCCCCGACCGGCCGTCTCCCAGCCGCGGACCGCCCGCCACGACCACGATGAAGACACCGCCGAGGCGACCGCGCATTCCGTCCGGCGCAGCGGTCTGCAGGATCGCGGTGCGGAAGACCGCGCTCACCATGTCCGCGGCGCCGGCGCCGGCGAGGAACAGCAGCGCCAGCCACAGGGAGCCGGACACCCCGAAACCGATGACGCACGCGCCCCACGCCAGGATCGCCGCGATCACGGCGAGGCCCTGACGGTGGACCCGGCCGAACCAGCCTCCGAACAGGGCGCCCAGCAGCGCCCCGGCCGGGATCGCGGCGTACATCGCGCCGGCCGCGCCGGCCCCGCCGCCGTAGACCTGGTCGGCCAGCGGCGCGAACAGCGCCCGCGGCATGCCGAAGACCATCGCGATGATGTCGACGACGAAGGTCAGCAGCAGCACCTGCCGGGTCCTCAGGAAGCGCAGGCCCTCGATCACGCTGGCGAGTCCCGCCTTCCGGCCACCTCCTTCGGGCGACATCGACGGCAGGGACGCGACGGCCCACAGCGAGGCCGTGAAGCTCACGGCGTCCAGGCCGTACGCCGCGGGGAAGCCGCTCGCGTAGACCAGGAAGCCCGCAAGCAGCGGGCCACCGGTCATCCCCAGGTTGAACTCCACCTGGCGCAGCGCGTTGGCCGACGGGAGCAGGTGCGCGGGGAGCAGCCGCGGGACGAACGCCTGCCGGGCGGGCGAGTCGAGCGCGAACAGCCCGGACTGGACCGCCACCACGAGGTAGAGCAGCCAGATCTGCTCCGAACCGACCACTGCCTGCGCGAGCAGGATCCCGGACAGGACGGCTTGGACGGCGGTGGTGGCCAGCACCAGGCGACGCCGGTCCACCGCGTCCGCCACGGCTCCGCCGTACAGGCCGAAGACGATGAGCGGGACGAGACCGACGATCCCCACGAGGCCGACCGCCGCAGCGGAGCGCGTCTGGGCGTAGACCTGCAGGGGGACGGCGACCGCGGTCACCTGGGTCCCGACGACGCTGACCGCGTCCCCGATCAGCAGGTTGCGGAAAGCGCGCGACTCGCGGACCGGGGCGAGGTCGAGGGTGAGCCTGCGGCGCAGGGGGCTCTCCTCGGCGGTCTCGGTCACGGAGACAGTCTCTCCACGCGCCACCGGTCGCCGTCACGGACGTACCGCAGCCTGTCGTGCAGCCGAGAGGGTCGACCCTGCCAGAACTCGACGCTCTCCGGCACGACCCGCAGCCCGCCCCAGAACGCGGGCACCGGCACGTCCTGACCGGCCCACCGGGCCTCGAGGTCGGCGTACCGCGCCTCGAGGGCCTCCCGCGTGGTCGGTACGGACTGGTGCGAGGCCCAGGCACCGAGCTGGGAACCACGAGGACGCGTCCGGAAGTAGGCCTCGGTCTCGGACGGGTCGACCTGCGCCACCGTGCCGAGGACGCAGACCTGGCGCTGCAGCTCGATCCACGGGAACACGAGCGCGACCCGCGGGTCGGCGTCGATCTCCCGAGCCTTGCGGCTGGTGAGGTTGGTGAACAGGACCAGGCCCCGCTCGTCGAACCCCTTGAGCAGCACGGTCCGGGAGCTCGGCGCCGTGGTCGACAGGACCATGGCGTTCGGCTCGGTCAGCACGGCAGCCTCGGCGAACCAGCCGGCGAACTGCTCGTGCCACGTCGGCGCGAGGTCCGCCTCGGACAGGCCCCGGGCGCCGTACTCCCGGCGCAGGGCCGACAGGTCTCCGGGTGGGTGGGGGTGCACGGCAGGAGCCTCTCGCACGCCGCGCCGGGCAGCACGGCAGAATGGCCTCACGCCCACGTGAGGAGCACCACCGTGTCTGACTTCAAGCCCGGTTTGGAAGGCGTCATCGCCTTCGAGTCCGAGATCGCCGAGCCGGACAAGGAGGGCTCCGCGCTCCGCTACCGCGGCGTCGACATCGAGGACCTCGTCGGCACCGTGAGCTTCGGCAACGTCTGGGGCCTGCTGGTGGACGGCAAATTCAACCCCGGGCTGCCGCCGGCCGAGCCGTTCCCGCTGCCCGTCCATTCGGGCGACATCCGCGTCGACGTCCAGTCCGCGATCGCCATGCTCGCCCCCGCCTGGGGCCTGCAGCAGATGCTCGACATCGACGTCGCGCAGATCCGCGACGACCTGGCCCGGATCTCGGTCATGACGCTGTCGTTCGTCGCGCAGAGCGCCCGTGGGCTCGGCAAGCCGATGATCCCGCAGAGCGAGGTGGACAAGGCGTCCTCCATCGTCGAGCGCTTCATGATCCGCTGGAAGGGCGACCCCGACCCGGCCCACACCAAGGCCGTCGACGCCTACTTCGTCAGTGCTGCCGAGCACGGCATGAACGCCTCCACCTTCACCGCGCGGGTGATCGCCTCGACGGGGGCCGACGCTGCCGCGTCGATCTCCGGGGCGATCGGCGCGCTCTCCGGCCCACTGCACGGGGGGGCGCCGTCGCGCGTGCTGACCATGCTGGACGAGGTCGAGCGCGCGGGTGACCCCCGCACGTACGTCAAGGGCCTGCTCGACCGGGGCGAGCGGCTCATGGGCTTCGGCCACCGCGTCTACCGCGCCGAAGACCCGCGCGCCCGCGTGCTCCGCCGTACGGCCGCCGAGCTCGGGTCGCGGCGGTACGAAGTCGCCGACGCGCTGGAGAAGGCGGCGATCGAGGAGCTCACCGAGCGCTACCCGGACCGCGCGCTGCGCACCAACGTGGAGTTCTGGTCTGCTGTCGTCCTGGACTTCGCCGAGGTCCCGGCCCACATGTTCACCTCGATGTTCACCTGCGCCCGGACCGCGGGGTGGAGCGCCCACATCGTCGAGCAGAAGAAGCTCAACAAGCTCATCCGCCCGTCGGCGACGTACGTCGGCCCCGCGCCCCGGCCGGTGGCCGACGTCGAGTCCGGGATCCTGCCGGCGGGGAACCAGGTCTGATGTCGGTCACGATCCCGGCCGCTCTGCTGCCGGCAGACGGTCGCTTCGGCTCCGGGCCGTCCAAGGTCCGCCCGGCCCAGCTCGACGCGCTGCAGGCTCACGCTCGCGTCATGGGCACCTCGCACCGGCAGAAGCCGGTCCGCGAGGTCGTCGGCCGGGTCCGGTCGGGGGTGACGTCGCTGTTCGACCTGCCGGACGGGTACGAGGTCGTGCTCGGCAACGGCGGGTCGACCTGCTTCTGGGACATCGCCACGTTCTGCCTGGTGCGCGACCGGGCGCAGTTCCTCGTGTTCGGGGAGTTCGGCGGCAAGTTCGCCGAAGGCGTTGCTGCCGCTCCCTTCACCGGCACCCCGGACGTCCGCAAAGCTGAGCCGGGAAGTGCACCGGACTTCCTGCCGTCCGGCGAGTTCGACCTCTACGCGACGCCGCACAACGAGACGTCGACCGGCGTCGCGCGTCCTGTCCGCCGTCCCGCCGGCGAGGGCCTGCACGTCGTCGACGCCACCTCCGGCGCCGGCGGGCTGCCCGTCGACATCAGCGAGACAGACGTCTACTACTTCGCGCCGCAGAAGTCGTTCGCCTCCGACGGTGGCCTGTGGCTCGCGGTCATGTCGCCGGCCGCGATCGAACGAGTCGGGCAGCTGCGCGACCGCTGGGTCCCGCCCTTCCTGGACCTGCAGACCGCCATCGACAACAGCCGCCTCGACCAGACGTACAACACCCCCGCGGTCGCGACGCTGCTCATGCTGGCCGACCAGGTCGAGTGGATGAACAGCCAGGGCGGCCTCGACTGGTGCGTCTCCCGCACGGCCGACTCCTCCCAGCGGCTCTACACGTGGGCGGAGAAGACGCCCTTCACGACGCCGTTCGTCACCGACGAGCGCCTGCGCTCGCAGGTGGTCGGCACCATCGACTTCACCGACGACGTCGACGCGTCCGAGGTCGCGAAGGTGCTGCGCGCTCATGGCGTCGTGGACGTCGAGCCGTACCGCAAGCTCGGCCGCAACCAGCTCCGCGTGGCGATGTTCCCGGCAGTCGAGCCGGCGGACGTCGAGGCGCTCACCGCGTGCATCGACCACGTCGTCGGGGCCTTGTCCTGACGGCTCCGGACCGCCTCCCGCAGGCGTGGGTGCCACGGGTCGTCAACGCCTCGCTGGCGGTGTTCTTCCTGCTGTTCCTCGTGCCGCTGTTCACCCACCTCAGCGACGTCACCACCGTCGCGAGGGTGCTGCTGGTGCTGCTGGCGGTCCCGTTTGTCCTGCTCACCGTGCTGTGCCTGATGTCGGCGCTGCGACCGGGCTCGGTCGGTCGGCTCGCCGGACGCGCGCGTCCTCGCCGCTAGACGCGACCGGCGAGCAGATCAGCCACCTGCTCGGGGGAGGGCATCCGCGCGATGTGGTCCCGCACGGCTTCGCTGGCCCGGCGGTGGCTCTCGCCCGCCAGGAGCGCGTCGACCGCCGCCCCGACGGACTCCGCCGTCGTCTCCGTCGGCAGCAGGCTGATCCCCGCCCCGCTGGCGGTCGCGGCGGCCGCGTTGCGGAACTGGTCGGCCATCTGAGGCAGGCACAACTGAGGCAGGCCGTGCGCGAGAGCGCCGAGGAAGGTCCCCGATCCTGCGTGGGACACGACGAGCGAGGCCTGCGGCAGCACCTCGGTCTGCGGTACCCACCGCGCCACCGTCACCGAGCTCGGCTGCGGACCGAGGGCGTCGGGCGCCACGTCGGCACCGACCGTCACGAGCACGCGGACCGGTCGGGTGTGGAGCGCGGCCAAGACCTGGCGAAGCACGGCCGCCTCGTTCACGACGCTGCCGAGGGTGAGGTAGACGAGCGGGCCGTCCCCCGGGGGCACCGGGACCGGACCGCCGACCTCCCCGCCGTACGGCACGGGGCGAAGCGGTTGAGCACCGACCGGTGGCGGGACCTGCTGAACGGTAGGCGGGCACAGGTCGAGGTAGCCGCCGGCGACGTGCCCGGCGAGCTCGGGCGCCTCGAGCCCGTGCTCCGCCCAGACGTGCGCGACCTGCTCCCCCGCGCCGGTCAGGTGGCCCGCCGGGATGCCGCCGCCCCAGGAGTGCGTCACGACAGGTACGTCGAGCAGGCTGGCCACCAGGGCTGCCGCGAGCTCGGCCGGCTCGTGGACCATCAGGTCCGGCCGCCACTCCCTGCCCAGGGGCAGCAGGTCGCGCGTCATCACCGGCATCGCCCAGCCGCCGAACATGGTCGGGAACGCGACGTCCGCCCGCTCCGGCCCGGGGAGGGCCGCCGTCGCCTCCTGCAGCCGCACTCTGATCTGCTGGACCTCGACCAGATCGAACCCGCACTGCCTGGCCGTCAGCCCCGCTGCCTCGACCCGCCCGCACGCCGGTTCGGGAGCCGCCCACAGCACGTCGTGACCGGCGGCGGCGAAGGCCCGCGCGAGGGGAACCATCGGGAAGACGTGACCCGCTCCCCACGTGGACGAGAACAAGATCCGCACGACATCCCCCCAGGCTCAGCCCCAGTCCACCACGACGGACTGCTGTAGACAGGCGGCATGGACTATCGCCACCTCGGACGCACCGGCCTGCGGGTCAGCCCCCTCTGTCTCGGAACGATGAACTTCGGTCCGCAGACCAGCGAGCCGGACAGTCACGCCGTCATGGATGCCGCCCACGAGGCGGGGATCAACTTCTTCGACACCGCGAACGTCTACGGCTGGGAGACCGGCGAGGGCATCACCGAGAAGATCGTCGGGACCTGGTTCGCGCAGGGCGGCGGGCGTCGCGAGAAGACCGTCATCGCCACCAAGCTGTACGGCGGGATGGGGGACTGGCCCAACCAGACGTTCCTGTCGGCGCTGGCGATCCGCCAGCAGTGCGAGGCGTCGCTGAAGCGCATGCAGACCGACTACATCGACGTCTACCAGATGCATCACATCGACCGGAACGCCCCGTGGGACGAGCTGTGGGAGGCGTTCGACGTCCTGAAGACGCAGGGCAAGATCCTGTATGTCGGTTCCTCGAACTTCCCGGGCTGGGGCATCGCCCAGGCCAACGAGCAGGCAGCCAAGCGCCACTCGGTCGGCCTCGTGTCGGAGCAGAGCTACTACAACCTCATGGCCCGCACCGTCGAGCTCGAGGTCGTCCCGGCGTGCGAGGCGTACGGCCTGGGGCTGATCCCCTGGTCGCCGCTCAACCGCGGCGTGCTGGGCGGCATTCTGCGCAAGCAGGAGAAGGGCCGCAGCGCGGACGCCAACGTGCAGAAGATGCTCGAGGACAACCGGCCCGCGATCGAGGCGTGGGAGGCGTTCTGCGATGACCTCGGCCACGAGCCGGCCGCGGTCGGGCTCGCCTGGCTGCTGCACCAGAAGGTCGTCACGGCTCCGATCATCGGACCACGTACGGCGGACCAGCTCGCCTCGTCGCTGACCGCGCTGGACATCACGCTGGACGCCGCGGCGCTTGCTCGGCTCGACGAGATCTTCCCGGGTCCGGGGGGACCAGCCCCCGAGGCGTACGCCTGGTAGCCGGCCACGCCCCATGAGTCCCGCGCTGCGCCCCAAGCCGATTCCCTCCACGAGGGCCGGTGGCCCGTCCCCTGACAGCGGAGTCTGTCGTGGGAGGTCTGTCCATGGCCCTCATGGTGAGGGCTCATGCAAGGAGCGACCAGGAACCGGCCAGGCTCGCCGCCCGCACAGGCAGCCGCTGCACACGTTCGCGACCGGGGCTGTGCACTCAGCTGCTAGCCCCAAAACCTTATGCACAGCAGGCGAAAGCGCTTGACATTAAGATCGAACACAGATACGGTCTTGGGTAAGGAGGTGGCCCTGATGGACGCGTACGACGCCCTGCTGGCCACCTCCGCCGCGCCGGAGTGGCTCGACGGGCTGGAGTGCCAGGCCCCGTCGGTCATCCCCTCCTGGCTCCTCGAGCTCGAAGCGCAGAAGCACTTCGACTGCCCGTGCTGCGACCCGGCTGACCCGGCTGACCTTGCGGTTCCCGAGGTGCCCTGGTCGGCTCCTGGCGTGACGGGGCTGGGTCCGGTCGAGGCCGGGCCCCTGCCTCCTCCGAGCCCGGTGGTCGCGGACCTGCTGCGCGCGGTCCAGCGGGTCGTCGCCGTGCGGCCGGCGCAGGTCGACGCGGCCCAGGCCCTGTCCGATGCGCAAGCGCTGCTGCAGGCCGAGCAGCAGCTGCGGGTGCACGACCTGACCCGCCTGGCCGATGTCCACGCCCGCGGCCTGACCGAGCTCGTCGGCGCACGGAGCGTCAAGGCATGGGTGCGGGAGCACCGCCCCGACGGCGACCCCGGTGACGCTCAGCTCGCCCACCGGCTGCGCACCTACCCGGTCCTGAACACCGCCGTGCAGGACGGGCGCGTCAGCCTGACCGCGGCCCGCAAGACCGCGGGGGCGCTGCGGCAGTGCGGTCCGCACCTGGACCGGGCCGACGGGCTCATCGACGGCCTGCCAGGCGACCTGGTGCTGAACGCCGTCGTGGGGAACGTCGCCGCGCTGGTCTGCCGCGAGCTGCAGGGCCTGCACGACACCGACCCGCGCCTGCAGCTCATCATCGACCGAGCACAGTCGCTCCTGGCGCTGGAGGGCTCGCAGGCCGACCGGCTCGAACAGGCGCTGCTGTGGCTCGCCGAGACCATCGCGCCCCGAGCCCTCACGGGGGCGTTGGACGAGATCGTCGTCGCGGTCCTCCCGAGCCTGCTGGAAGACCGCGCCGAGAAGGGCCACGAACGCCGCGGACTCTCCCTCTCCGAGCTGCCTGACGGGCAGGGCTGGCACCTGTGCGGCGACCTGGACCTCGAGTGCGGCGAACGCCTCTGGACCATCCTGCGCGCCGCCGCCGCCCACGACACCCGCAACCCCGACGACACCGCAGCGTGGGCCGACGCCCGCGAGCACGGGGCGACCGAGCCCGAGGACGTGTGGGGGCCCCTGGGGGCTCGGCTCGACACCGACGGGGTCCTGCCCCACGGACTCCCGCGCGGCCGCAGGAAGCGCCTGCACGACGCGTTCTCGAACGCCCTCGAGCGCTACCTCGCCGCCGGCCTCGGCGGGCTGGTCAGCAAGACCCCCGTCCAGATCCACGTGACGATCCCCGAAGCCACGATCACCGGAACCGGAACCGGAACCGGAACGGGAAAGGGAACGGGGGTCGGACGCGACAACAGCCGCAGACCCGGGGCGCCACCACCCCGCGGTGACAGCGGACGACTCCTGCCCCGCAGCCTGGTCCGGCGCTGGTGGTGCGACAGCACCGTCACCAGCACCGTCCTGAGCCTCGGCGGCAAAGCCCTCCGCACCGTCCACTCCCAACGCACCCTCACCGCCGACGAACGACGGGCCCTCGACCTCGAAGGCGGCAGCAGGTGCGCCGGCGACGGCTGCTGCCCCGGCACCCCCGACCCCCTGACCGTCCTCCGCCCCCACCACATCCTGGGCTACGCCGAAGACCAGATCACCAGCCTCGAGCAGACCCTCAACGTCTGCGACACCCTCCACCACGACCTCCACACCGGCAAACGCACCGTGAAGCTCCGCGACGGCCGCTGGCTCAACGAGAACGGCCTCGTCACCCACCCCACCTGGCACGACCAGAACCCACCGTTTTGATCTGAGCGCCCGTCGTGGCTGCTCGTCGTCGCCCGAAGCACGGTGGCGAACCAGACGCTCGACCTCCCTGCGTGCGTTGATGCACGACGTGATGACCCGCCTGCCGAGCTCAGTCCACCAGCGCGTCCACGTCGTGGTCGACGACCTCACGGAGCCGCACGTGGACGTGCGGACGACGCCGCGCGAGGTGGGCGTCGTACGTCAGACCACGGGCGCGACCGAGCCAGACGGCACTGACGACCGCACTCACCACGCAGACCAGCCCACCTACGACCAGGGACGAGCGCGGGCCGTAGGTCTCCGCGACGTACCCGACGATCGGGGCGCCGACGGGCGTGCCGCCGAGGAAGACCAGCACGTACAGCGCCATCACCCGGCCGCGCACGTGCGCCTCGCTGCCGAGCTGGACGAGGGAGTTGGTCGTGGTGGTGAACGTCAGCACGAGCGCGCCCGTCGGCACGAGCAGCAGCGCCATCGACCAGAACGTCGGCGCGACACCGACGACCATCTCGAAGACGCCGAACAGCAGGGCGGCACCGAGCATCGTGCGCGCCCGCGGTGGACCCTGCCGGCGAGCGCTGCTCAGGGCGCCGATCAGCGAACCGACCGCGAACATGCTGGTCAGCAGGCCGAAGCTCCCGGCGCCGGTGTGGAACACCTGCTTGGCGACCAGCGCCAAGGTGATCTGGAAGTTCAGCCCGAAGGTACCGATCATGAAGACCAGCGCCATCGGGACGTACAGCTCCGGGCGGGCGCGCACGTAGCGCAGTCCCTCCATGACCTGTCCCGGCCCCCGGGCGGTACGGCGGGCCGGCAGCAGCTCGGCGGGGCGCATGAGCACCAGACCGGCGATGACGGCGACGAAGCTGAGCCCGTTGCCGAGGAACACCCAGCCCGTGCCGACCGCAGCGATGGCGACGCCCGCCACGGCCGGTCCGATGATGCGCGCAGAGTTGAAGGTCGCGCTGTTGAGGCTGACGGCGTTGGGCAGGTCCGCAGGGCCGACGATCTCCGACACGAAGGCCTGCCGGGTCGGCGTGTCGACGACGGAGGCGAGGCCGAGGGCGAACGCGAGCGCGTACACGTGCCAGAGCTGCACGACGCCGGTGAGGTCGAGGACGGCGAGGACCAGCGCCAGCACGCCCATGGCCGCTTGGGCGCCGATGAGCAGCCTGCGCTTGTCGTAACGGTCGGCCAGCACCCCGCCGTACAGGCCGAACAGGAGCATCGGCAGGAACTGCAGGGCGGTCACGACGCCCAGCGCCACCCCGGGGTTGGGGGCGATCAGAAGGACCAGCCAGTCCTGGGCGACCCGTTGGGCCCAGGTTCCGGACAGACTGACCACCTGCCCCGAGGCGAACAGCCGGTAGTTGCGGTTGCGCAAAGAGCGGAAGGTGCCGCCGCCCTCCGGAGCCGTCACGAGCCGGCCAGCCGGTCCAGGACCTCGGCGGCGCGACGGAGGGCAGCGAGGTCGTCGGCGGGCAAGTCGCGCATTCGCTGGGCGAGCCAGGCGTCGCGCCGCTGCCGGTCCTCGCGCAGCATCGCCTTGCCCGCCCCGCTGACCGAGACGAGGACCTGACGACCGTCGGTCGGGTGGTCGGTGCGCGTGAGGAGCCCGGCCTGCTCGAGAGTCGTGAGGATGCGGGTCATGGACGGCGGCTGCACCCGCTCGTGGGCGGCAAGCTCTGAGGGCGTGAGGGGTCCGTGCCGGTGCAGCGTCCCCAGGGCGGCCAGCTGGGTCAGGGACCAGGTGGTGTCCGCGCGCTCGGCGCGCAGGCGTCGGGCCAGCCGCATCACCGTCGATCGCAGCTCTGAGGCGAGGGCGGTGTCGGTGGGCATGTCGTTAGCCTAGGTCATTACCCAGACTAACGACAAGTCAGGTCAGCGCATCCGTGATCGGTGCGATGGCGAAGTAGACGACGAACAGCACGGCGACGACCCACAGCAGCGGGTGCACGCCGCGCGCGCGGCCCGTTGCCAGGCGCAGTACGGCGTACGACACGAAGCCGGCGCCGATGCCGTTGGTGATGGAGTAGGTGAACGGCATGAGCACGATCGTGAGGAAAGCCGGGATGGCGATCGTCCAGTCGTCGAAGTCGATGTTCTTCACCTGGCTCATCAGCAGGAAGCCGACGACCACGAGCGCCGGGGAGGCTGCCTCGAACGGCACGACCTTCACCAGTGGGGTGAGGAACAGCGCGCCCAGGAACAGCAGGCCCGTCACCACGCTGGCAAGGCCGGTGCGGGCACCGTCGCCGACCCCCGCGGCAGACTCGATGTAGGTCGTCGCGGACGAGGTCCCCGACGCGCCACCCGCGATGGCGGCGATCGAGTCGACGAGCAGCACCGTGTCGGCCCCGGGCAGCTGGCCCTCGTCATCGAGCAGACCTGCTTCAGCCCCGACGCCCACGACGGTTCCCATGGTGTCGAAGAAATCAGCCAGCATCAGGGTGAAGACGAACAGCAGGGCCGTGACCACGCCGACCCGCTCGAAGCTGCCGAACAGGCTGAACTCCCCCAGCAGGCCGAGGTCGGGAACAGCAAAGACCTTGTCCGGCAGGTCGGGAACGTTCAGCGAGAAGCCACCGGGGTTGGGCTTGTCGTTCACGAACGCCCCGCCGACGTCGAAGACCTTCTCGACCACGATCGCGATCACCGTGGTCACCACGATGCCCAGGAAGATGGCGCCCTTCACCCGGCGGACCATGAGCACGATCATGATCAGCAGGCCGACGACGAAGACCACGGTCGGCCAGCCGCGCAGCTGGCCGGTGCTACCGAGTTGGAGGGGGACCGTGGTCCCGGCAGCGTCGGGGATCCGGCGCACGAAGCCGGCGTCGACGAAGCCGATGATGGCGATGAACAGCCCGATGCCGACGCTGATCGCGGTCTTGAGCTCGGGCGGGATGGCGCGGAAGATCGTGCCGCGCACACCCGTCAGCACAAGCGCCGTGATGACGATGCCCTCGAGGACCACCAGCCCCATGGCGTCCTGCCAGGACATCTGCCCGGCGACGCTGAACGCCACGAAGGCGTTGAGGCCCAGGCCGGTGGCCAGGGCGAAGGGGTAGCGCCCGACGACGCCCATCAGCAGCGTCATCACCGCCGCGACCAGCGCCGTGGCGGCCGCGATCTTCGGGATGCCCGAGCCGGGCTCGGTGCCCCCGCCGAGGACTCGGCCGTCGCCGTCGAGGGCGAAGCCCAGGATGAGCGGGTTGAGCACCACGATGTAGGCCATCGTGAAGAAGGTGGTCACCCCGCCGCGCAGCTCGCGCTCGACGGTGCTTCCCCTCGAGGTGATGGAGAAGTAGCGGTCCAGGCCGTTGACCGGCTCCGTGGCGGTGGTCGTCATGGGTGGCAGGGTGCCACCCAGACGTGGCCAGGTCCGGCAAGCCTGCGTACCGTCGTGTCGTGCCGCGCCGACCAGACCCTGAGCCGCTCGAGACCGATGACGTCCGCCTCGTCGCGGGCGGGACCGCGCTGTGGGCGGTCGCCCTGGTGGTGCTGGGCATCGCCCGGGTCGCGGGCGCGGGCGTTCACGGGTGGTGGCTGTGGATGTGCGTGACCGGGATCGTGCTCGGTCTGCTCGGCGTCAGGACGTGTCTGCGGCGGCGGTCCGCGCGCGCCCTCGCCGCCCCCTGACCGCATCGCCATACCTGGCTACCGTTTTGGCGGCATTCGCCCGGATCGTGTACCTACTGTGCATGACCCCAGCGCGAACGGCTCTGCTCCTTGCTGCCCTGCTCGTCGGTACGGTCAGCGGGACCGCCTCCGCGAGCCACCCCTACGGCTCGTGCACGCGCTCCCCCGCCGAGACCTGCGAGCGGTGGGCGGCGACGCTGGACGACCCGAGCGTGACGGCACCCCAAAGGTCCGACCAGTTCGGTGCCGCGGCGGTGTCCACCTCCGATCTGGTCATCGCCGTCAGCAAGAACGTGGCGCTCAACTCCTCACGTCCGTACTCCTCGACCGCCACCGCGCTGATCCGGGCCTACGCCAAGTCTGACGGCCGCGTGACGTGGACCGCCACCTACGCCGACCGTGCCTACGTCAACGTGACCACCGCGACCGCGTCCCCCGACGGCACGACGCTGTTCATCACCGGCGGTGCCTACAACGGCTTTCCCGTCGGCGCCACCGACAGCCAGCTGATGACGGTCGCGTTCGACACCGCCGACGGATCCGTGCGCTGGGCATCGCACTGGGACGCTCGCACGGACGGGACCGACAACGGCAAAGCGATCGCGGTCTCCCCCGATGGTGCGGAGGTGTACGTCTCCGGCGTGACGACGTCGGCTCGTGGCGACCTGGACTACGTCACCGTCGGGTACTCCGCCGTCGACGGCAGCGAGCTCTGGTCCGCGGTCTACGCCGGGCCCAAGGAGGGCGGCAGCGACGCCGTGTTCGGCCTCGCCGTGAACCCGGTGCAGGACCTGCTGTACGTCACCGGCTGGAGCGACGGCGTCGTGGAGTACGACGCCGATTACGGGACTGTCGCGTACGCGCTGGGTCACGGCACCGCCGGCGAGGGGGACGGTCCGGGAAACGGCAAGGGAAAGGACAAGCCCAAGAAGAAGCCCGGCAAAGGTAGCGGCGGGGCGGCTGCGGGGCCGACCGCAGGGACGGTGGCCTGGGTCGCGCGCTACGACGGGCTGGGCCAGAACCGAAGCGACCGAGGCGACGCGGTCACGGTCTCACCCGACGGCGCGCGGGTCTTCGTGACCGGGGACAGCTACGCGGGCAAGGGCGGGGGCGACTACGACTACGCCACGGTCGCCTACGACGCCGCAACAGGCGAGCAGCTCTGGCAGTCGCGCTACTCCGGCGTCGGTGGCGGCTTCAACAGCGCGAACCGGATCGTCGCCGGCGCCCAGCTCGTCCTGGTGTCCGGCCAGTCCAAGGGCGCCGCCAACGAGGGCAACGATGCGGTCACCGTCGCCTACGACGCGGTGACGGGGGCGCAGCGGTGGGTGGCGGCGGTCGCCCCGGCCCGGAGCGACGACTACGCCAAGGGGCTGCAACTGTCCCCGGACGCGTCGACGGCCTACGTCCTCGCGACGAGCACACCCATCGTGAACTACACCGCCCTCTCGCGCGCGACGCTCGCGGCCTACTCGACCGCCACGGGGGCCCTCCGGTGGCAGTCGACGCTGGAGGGCGGTGGCCTGAACGCCCTGAGCGGGTCGGGGCTCTCGGTCTCCCCCGCCGGTGACTCCGTCAGCGCCCTCGCCGACCTCAAGCGCAGCGCGGATCCGACGGGCAGCCCCAGCCAGAACATCTACGACGTGGTGGTCGCCGCGTTCGCTCCCTGACGGCTTCCCTCGGCCTTGGCGCGCTTGGGCGGCGTACGGCGGGCAGGGAGCTCGATCGACGGGGCGAGCGCCTCGGTGAGGGTGCGGACGGCGTCCTCGAGCTCAGTGATGCGGGACTGGTCGCCGCGCAGCTGCTCGGCGACGATGAGCGAACCGCCCAGTGCGGACAGCAGCACCACGACGATGCCTGTGCTGGCGAGGAACGGGATCTGCCGGTTGAGCAGGGGCTCGCCGGAGATCTGGTACCAGCCGATCCCGCCGATGACGGCGGCCAGGCCCAGCACGGACAGTCCGATCCACAGGCGGGTGCGGGTGGCGTTCACGGTTCCTCCGAGGGGACGGGAGCGAAGCCCGGCCAAGAAGCCGAGCAGGAGCGGGACGAGCAGCAGACCGAAGATCACGAGCGCGAAGCTGGCGGCCAACGTGCCGGCGAGCGGAGAGACCGCGGCGGGCCTCATGCCTGCACCCCCAGGTAGGCCTCGCGCAGGCGGCCCTGCATGGCACGGACCTCGGCGCCCTCCGCCGAGGCGACGACCTGCCCCTTCTCGAGGATGTAGGCCCGGTTCGCCAGGTCGAGCGCCAACACGTTCTGCTCGACGAGCAGGACCGCGACGCCCGCGGTGCGGTTGACCTCAGCGATGAGGCTGAAGGCCCGCTCCGTCATGATCGGCGACAGGCCCATCGACGCCTCGTCCACGAGCATCAGCCGGGGTGACGCCATCAGCGCCCTTCCGAGGGCGAGCATCTGCTGCTGCCCGCCCGACAGCGTCCCCGCTTTCTGCTCGCGACGCTCGGCCAGGATGGGGAAGGTGGTGAACGTCTTGTCGAGGGAGTCCGCGACCTGCGCCCGGTCGGCAACGGAGTAGGCGCCGAGCTCGAGGTTCTCCGCGACCGTGAGGTCGCGCAGCATCCCGCGGCCCTCGGGGACCATGACCACCCCGCGCGCCACCAGGTCCTCCGGCGGTACCGCCTTGGTGCGACCACCCCAGCCGCGTCGCCCGGTGAGCACCTCGCCGTCCAGGGCCAGCGTCCCGGACATCGTCGGCAGCAAGCCGGTGATCGCGCGCAGGGTGGTCGTCTTGCCGGCACCGTTGGACCCCATCAGGGCGACGATCTCGCCCTCGCCGATGGACAGGGAGACACCGAAGAGCACCTGCAGCGTGCCGTAGCCCGCACACAGGTCGGTCACCTCGAGCAGGGTCACGTCAGCACCTCCTCGCGCAGCGTCCCGCGACCGAGGAAGCTCTCCACGACCTGAGGCTGCGCCGTCACGAACGCCGGCGTGCCCTCAGCGATGAGCATCCCGGACTCGAGGCAGTAGCAGTAGTCGCAGGTCTCGGCGATGAGCGGCACGTGGTGCTCGATGACGACCAGCGTCAGGCCGAGCTCGTCGCGCAATGCCCGGAACCGGTCTCCGAGGGCGTGCGCCTCCTCCGGCGTCAGTCCGGCCGAGGCCTCGTCGAGCAGCAGCAGGTCCGGTCCGGACGCGACCGCGGAGGCGATTTCGACGATGCGCATCGTGCCGTACGGCAGGTCACCGAGCCGCTCGCCAGCCAGGTGCTGCAGGCCGAACAGCTCGAGCGCCTGGTCCGCCCGCCGTCGCAGCTCGCGCTCGGTCCCCACGGTGGCCCCCAGCGCCAGGAGTCCCGCCGCCGCCGGGTACGACGCCAACCACGACTGGGCGAGCAGGACGTTCTCCCGCACGGTCTCCCCACGGACCAGCCCCATGTCCTGGAAAGTGCGGGCGACCCCGCGGGCCGACCGGGTCGAGGACGCAGCCGTCACGATCTCGCGGTCGCGGAACCGGATCGAGCCGGTCGTGGGAGCCATCCCGGAGACAGCGTTGAAGAACGTCGACTTGCCCGCGCCGTTCGCGCCGATGAGGCCCACGATCTCCGACCGGCGGACCTGCAGGTCGAGGTCTGCCAGCGCCTGCACCCCGCCGTACCGCACCCCGACGGTCCTGGCCTCGAGCAGCACCGGAACCGGCAGCCGCTGCGCCAGGGGCCGTGGGACGTCCCGCAGGACTCGGGCACCGGCCGACGCGGCGACGGCGTCCGTGGCCTGCGGACGAGGTGATGGCGGCTCGCCGCGGCCCCCCAGGACGGCTTCGAGGTCGCGCAGCACCCCACCGATCCCCTGCGGCTGCAGGATGACCGAGATCAGCAGCAGGCCGGCGAGCGCCACGGGCGCGACCAGCGCAGCCGGCCCGAAGGGGGTGTCGAAGTCGGTCCCCAGCAGCCCGGGGAGCGCCTTGGTCAGCAGCGCCGCAAGCACGATGCCCGGCGCGGAGCGTGCTCCGCCGACGACCACGATGGCCACGAGGATCAGCGACTCCCGCAGGGAGAACGGCGCCGTGTCCGTGACGGAGGTCTGCTGCACGGCGAACAGCGCGCCACCGAGCCCGGCGATGCCGCCGGACACGCCCCAGGCGAAGAGCTTGGTCCGTCCCGTAGCGATGCCGAACGCTGCGGCGCGCGCTTCCACGTCACGGACGGCCAGCAGAGACCGACCACCGCGGGTGCGACGCAACGCGGCGAGCACCGCGAGGACCAGGGCGAGCAACGCCAGCGCGAGGTAGTACTGCGCGTCGACGGTCTGCATCCACGAGGGGGGCTCGAAGTCCCGCCCGGAAGACTTCACCCCGGACCACTTGTTGGGGATCTGCTGCGCGAACTGCTGGAACGCCAGCGAGGCGATGGCCACCTGGAGACCCCGGATGCGCAGCGACGGCAGACCCACCACGATCGCCGCTGCGGCGGTCACCACCACGGCCCCGACGAAGGCCACGAGCACCGGCACGTCGCGGGTACCGAGGGCCAGGGTCGTGTAGGTGCCGACCCCGAAGAGCGCGGCGTGCGCGAGGGACAGCTGCCCGGTGGAGCCGACGAGGACGTCGAGCCCCAGCGCCACCAGCGCGATGCACGCGGCGCCAGTGATGATCGCGGTCTGGGGGACGTTCAGGAACGCCGGAGCGACCAGGGCCAGGACCACGAGGCCCAGTGTCGACACGCGACGCGGGAGCTCAGGCCGTGACACGGGCGCTCCCGAACAGGCCCTGCGGTCGGACGAGCAGCGTGAGCAGGACGGCCACGAACACGACGCCGGCACTGGTGGTCGGGTCGACGCGCGACCCCACGACGCCGTTCACCATGCCCACCGCCAGGCTGCCGAGGATGGCGCCCCCCAAGCTGTCGAGCCCCCCGATGACCGCACCGGCGAGCGCCGACAGCAGCGCGGTCGTCAACGAGAAGGGCGTGAGCGAGCCGATGATGGGGGCGAGCAAGGACGCAGCCGCGCCGGCCAGCATCCCGCCGACTCCCCACGAGAAGACGTAGACGCGGTTGACCTTCACTCCAAGCAGTCGGGCCACGGTGGGGTCGCTCGTGGTGGCCCGCGTGGCCAGGCCGAAGCTGGTGCGCGAGAGAAACAGATAGAGGCCCACGGCGACCACAGCGGCCAGGCTGAGCAGCGCCAGCTGGGTGAACGTGAGCGTCGCGCCCCCGATCTTGACCGACCCGGTGCCCACCGGGGACGGCGCAGCGAACGGGTCGAGGCCGTAGACCCGCAGCTCCAGCAGCGCGAGGAACAGGGCCACCGCCAGGGTCGCGACCAGTCCGTCCAGCGGCGGTCGTCCGACGAGCGGCCGCATCACCAGGCGCTCGATGACGACGCCGAGCAGTCCGCCGAGGAAGACAGCGAGCAGGGCTGCCTCGAAGACCGAGGGGCGCCACCCGAGCAGCCCGTGGCCGTGCCAGTACAGCGAGGCGTACAGCGCGAAGGCGCCGATCTCGCCGATGGCGAGCGACAGCACCTTCGTCCCGCTGTACACCAGCACCACGGCAACAGCCATGAGGGAGTACGCCGAGCCGATCGCGAGCCCGACGACGACGTCACCGAGCACTAGTAGACCGCCTTGTAGTCCGACTCGGTGGACCACGTGGAGCCGGCGCCCGTCCCCTTGACGGTCATGACGATCGTGCGGTCGCCACTGCCGTATCGCTTGCCGCCGGTGAAGTCGAGCGGTGGCCAGCACATGGCGGCGCCGGTGACGACGTCCGTGCTCCCCGTCTTCAGGTTCTGCATGGCCACGCGGAAGCTGTTGCGCCCCAGGTCCTTGCCGACCGTCTTGAGCGCGGCGGCGATGATCTGGCCGTAGCCCCAGCTGGCGAGGCCGATGTCCTTGTCCTGCGTCGTCCGCCCAGCGGTGTTCACCTGGTTGAAGGTGGCGTAGCGAGGGTCGTCCAGCCCGCCCCACGGGCTGAAGGCCTTCGCGCCGTCGAGCGCTCCCGCTGCCGGGGTGAGCACCAGGTTGAACCCCCAGGCCACCGAGCTGCTCACCCACGTCGGGTGGTAGCCGTTGCTCTGGGACTCGTGGGAGATGTTGATGGCGTTGCTCGGCGCGACGTACAGCCAGACCGCGTCAGCGTTGTCATTGGCCAGCTTCTGCGCCTCAGACAGGAACTGGCTTCCCTGCCCGTCGACGACCTCGTTGTGCACCACCTTCAGGCCGAGCCGCTTGGCCTCGGCGACGAAGGCGTCGCGCGCCGGGTAGGCCGTCGGGTCGTTCTCACCGACGAACCCGACCGTCTTCACCTTCAGCGTGTGGGCCATGTACCCGGCGATCTGCCGCCCGTTGTTGACCTGGTTGGTCCCGATGTAGAAGCCGTCGTCCGGGATCGTCTGGGCTGCCGGCATCTGGTTGATGAGGTGCGGGATACCGGCCTTGTGCAACTCCTTGACCAGGGCGCCCTCGACCGCGATGCGGTCCAGCGACACGGCGGCGAAGATCCCGTCGTTCACCGCGTTCTGCACGGCCGTGCGTGCACCCACCTCGGTGCTCTGGGTGTCGTAGATCTTGACGGTGACGTTGCGCCCGGCGATGCCGCCCTTGGTCTTGACGTAGTCGAAGTAGTTCTGCGCCTGGGCGTCGATCGTCGCCGGCACCGGCGCCGCGCCGGTCTTGGGCACGAAGTAGCCCAGCTTGATGGTGGTGTCGGTCACCCCGTCGGTGCTGCCTCGGGGGACCGGACCCGGCGCCGCACCGGACGTGCTTCCCGAGGTCCCGCCGCCGCTCGTTCCGGCGGCGCCCCCCGAACTGCCCCCTGAGGTGCCCGCCGACGTGCCCCCCGACGTGCTGCTCCCCGTGCCGCCACTGGTGCCGCTGGCGTTCGAGGACGAGCCGCCGCCGACGGCTGGTCCGGTGCTCCCACCGGTCGTGCCCCCGGGGGTACCCCCGGCCGCGACCGGGACGCCCCCTTGATCGACCGGCACACCGCCTTGGTCCACGACGACGCCGCCCTGGCTGACGGGGTTGCCCGTCGCCGACTCGATGCGGTCGAAGCGGGCCCCGCAGGCGGTGGTCGCCACGAGGACAAGAGCAAGGGGCAGGACACGGAGACGGGCGCGGCGCACGGGTGACCTCTCGGCGGTTCGGCGGGGGTGTCACGCCCGAAAGCTGTGACCGCCGTCACTGTAGAGATATCAGGGCGTTTCGGACAGGGGATGCGCAGGTGACACGCGGTCCCAGCGGGTGCGGCAGGATGCACCCATGCGCTCAGGACGAGGACGGCAGCAGTAGTGCGCCTCCTGGTCCCCGTGGACAGCCTGCGCCCCCGAGGCGGCGTCGAGCGCAGCACGCTCGAGGTGACGGAGCGCCTGGCGGCCCGTGGTCATGAGGTGCTCGCCCCGTACCGCGAGGACGGGGCGCTGCGCCCGCGGTGGGAGCACGCGGCCGAGCTGCGCGACGTCCGCAGCTTCGCCTGGGCGCGTCGCTCGGCGCCTGCCGACACCTGGGCGCTCCGGGGGTCGTTGCGCGGGGTGCGCGCGCAGTCGGCGGAGGTCGTGTGGCTCAACCGCGCCGAGCACCTGGTCTGGGGGTTGCTGGCCGCGCGCCGCGGACGCTCGGGCCTCGTGGTCCACCTGCGCCAGCCGCCGCGCAGCCGGGTGCCCGCCTGGGCGGATCGCCGCGTCGCCTCCTGGCTCGCCGTGTCGCAGTCCGTCGCCACGACGTGGGCCGAGGCCGGCGCGACGCGCGTCACCGTCGTCCCGAACGGCGTGGACCCGGGCGCCTACCCGCCGGGGCCGACGCGGCCGACCGGCCGGACCGTGCTCTACCTGGGTCGCTTCGCCCCCGAGAAGGGCCTGGACGTCCTGGCCCGTGCCTGGGCCGACATCCCCGACGCCGAGCTCGTCGCCGCAGGCACGGGCGCTCCCGGCCCCCTGGCCGGGCTCGCGCGGGCCACGATCCTCCCCGAGCAGACCGAGGTCGTCGGCCTGCTGCAGCAGGCCGACGTGCTGGTGCTCCCGTCCACCTGGCAGGAGCCGTTCGGGCGCGTCGTCATCGAGGCGCTGTCCGCCGGTGTTCCCGTGGTCGCGAGTGCCGTGGGCGGCATCCCCGACCTGCTCACCGGTGAGCTCTCCGACGGCCTCGTCCCTCCGGGCGACCCCGCGGCCCTGGCCATCGCCGTACGCCGCACCCTGGACCGGGTGCGGGACCCGGCCTTCCGGGACCGCTGCCGCACGCACGTCGCCGAGCACTTCAGCCTCGAGCGGACCACCGACCTGGTGGAGGAGCACCTGCTCCGCGCCACCTCCGAAGGAGCCTCGTGAGCCTGACCCGATGGTGCGCCGAGCTCGACCTCGAGCGCGGTAGCCCGCCCCGCACGACCCTGCCGTGGGTGGGCCAGGACCTCGCGCGGGTGCTCGTCCGGCTGCACCGCGAACCGCTGGGGTACGTCGTGGCGCCGTGCCCCGGGGGCGTGCTGGATCGAGGCGGGATCGTCGACCTGGCCCGTACCTTGCTCGCCGACCGGATCGCTGCCCACCTCGGTGTAGAGGGACTCACGGACCTGGAGGAGCCGCCGGCCCAGGGCTGCCGCAACCGGCCGATCGCCGATCGCAGCGTCACCGTGGCCGTCGCGACCCGCGACCGTCCGGAGATGATCGTGCGGTGCGTGGAGCACCTGCAGTCGCTCGACTACCCGGACCTCGAGATCGTCATCGTCGACAACGCCCCATCCGACGACCAGACCGAGCACGCCGTGCGTGGCCTGGCCCTGACCGACCCCCGAATCCGGTACCTGCGCGAGGAGCGACCCGGCGTCTCGTACGCCCGCAACACGGCCCTCGCCGCCGCCACGGGGGAGGTCATCTGCTTCACCGACGACGACGTGGCGGTGGACCCCGACTGGGTCAACGGTCTGCTGCGGGGCTTCCGCGAGTACGAGCGCGTCGGCTGCGTCACCGGGCTGGTGGCCACGGCCGAGATCAGCACCGACATCGAGGCCTACTGCGACGCCCGGCTGCCCCTGTGGTCGCTGCGCTGCGACCCGGAGGTCTTCACCCTCGCCGGCCCGCGGGCGACCACGGACCCGGTCTACCCCTTCGCGGTGGGCGTCTACGGCACCGGCGCGAGCTTCGCGTTTGACACCGCCCTGCTCCGGCGCCTGGGCGGCTGCGATCCTGCCCTCGGTGTCGGAACGCTGACCCGCGGCGGTGAGGACCTCGACCTGTTCCTCCGCGTGCTCTACGCCGGGCGTGCCGTCGTCTACATGCCGTCGGCCATCGTCTGGCACGCCCACCGCAGCGACTACCCCGCTCTCATGAAGCAGATGTACGGCTACGGCAGCGGGTTGTCGGCCCTGATGACCAAGGTGCTGCTCGATCCGGTGATGCGCCGAGACCTGCTGCGTCGGCTCCCCCGAGGGCTCCGCATGGTGGTCACCAACCGCCAGGCCACCGAGGGCCGCTTCGCCGGCGAGGACGGGCCCCCGACGCCCGAGGGCGCCTTCCGTCGGGAGCTGCACGGACTGGTCGCCGGCCCGTGGCTCTACCGGCGCAGTCGGCGCGCCCACGCCGCCCGCCGGACGACCTTCTAGCGCCGGGCCTTCTGCAACCGGATCCACAGCCAGGGCAGGCAGGCCAGGCCGACGCCGACCCGTACCAGGTTCAGCGTGGTCGTCTGGGCAGGCAGCGTCGACAACCAGGCAGCCAGGGCGGAGGCGGCCACCACCAGCCAGATCGACAGCCCCGGCTGGGGAAGCCCGCCGTACCGCCGCAGGGCCAGCTGCAGCAGCAGCGACTGCAGCACGAACGACAGCAGCGTCGCCAGCGCCGACCCCTCGATGCCGTACGTCGGGACGAGCAGGACGTTGAGCACGACGTTCACGACGGCAGCGACCAGCGTCGCGACGGCAGCCGGTCGGGTCTTGCGCATCAGCAGGAGCAGGCGGCTGCTCCCCCCGCCGTACGCGACGGGGAAGGCGGACAGCGTGACCAGCAGCGTGACGGTGAGCAGCGCCTCGGGACGGAAGCTCGGCGGGGCGACGACAGGCAGCAGGATCGGAGCGGCGAGCATCGTCCCGACCACGACCGGCGACAGCACGTGCAGCAGCTCGTCCCGGCTGCGTGTGACGAGCTTGCGGCGCTCCCGCTCGGGGCTGGTCGCGAGGCTGGGCGTCCACGCGGTGCTGATGTAGGCGACCAGCAGCAGCACGGCGTTGCCCAGGGTGTAGGCCACCTGGTAGCGCCCGACCTCGCCCGGCCCGAGCTCTCGCTGGACGACGACGCGGTCACCTGTGTTGAGGACGAAGATGGACAGCTGGGAGAACGCGATCGGGAGTCCGACGGCCATCGCCTTGCGGATGGTCGGCAGGTCGAACAGGCCGCGCATCCTTGGTCGGGCGTAGACGAGAGCGAGCACCAGGGCGATCGCCTGGGTCAGCACGCCGCCGAAGGCGTAGAGGACCTCGTCGACGCGGAAGGCGAACAGCAGCAGCAGCCCGACGAACGGGCCACCGACGGTCGACACCAGGCTCACCGCGGTGAACGCGCGCAGACGATCCTCGGTCGACAGCAGGCCGAGCGCTGCCTGGACCGCGGCCCCCGGCGCGACCCAGAGCACCGTCATGAGGAGCAGCCCGTGGAACCCCTGGAAACCCAGGGCTGTCGCCCACAGCGGGCCGGTCAGCCCGGCGACGAGGGCGACTGCTGCGGCGACGACCAACGACACCCCGAGCAGCCCGCGGGCGCGGTCCCCGCCCTCGTCCTCGGCCCGCTGCAGGACGATGGCCTGGTCGAGCCCGATCGTCGCGAGCACCAGCAGCACCTGGTAGAGCGCGATCGCGGTGGCGAGCTCACCGAAGGACGCCGGTCCGAGCAGGTGGGCCAGGACGGGCGAGACGAGCGTGGCTCCCAGCAGCTGCAGACCGGCCACGAGGGCGTAGAGCAGGCGACGGCCGAACAGCGCCGACACGTCCGCCCGCTGCGCCTCGACCTCGGCGTCGGGGATCAACGGCCGACGGCCTTGTCCTCGTCGAGGGCGTCCAGGACGGCGTGGTCGACGTCGCTGCTGAACTTCCGCGCGAACAACCGGACGAGCTTGGTGCCGTCCCCGTCGCGCCGCAGGCGCAGCTTCGGCAGGTCAGTGGCCCGCAGCCAGCGCGGGCTCTTGGGCGCACCCACCTCATGGTCCCAGTCGATGTGCCACAGCACGTCGTGGACGTGCTGCTCCGCCCACCCCGTCACGGACGAGGCCAGAGCGGTGGGGACGAACGACTCGTCCGCACACCACGTCCGGCGCCAGAACCGCACGACCTCAGGACGGGCGTCGGCGAAGTCCAGGACCGCCTGGGCATGGGCGCGCGTGAGCACCTTCATCTGCGAACCGGCCTCGAAGGTGAGCCCCCTCGGGAGCCGACGGGGCAGGGGGACGCGCACCATGTGCTTGCGCCACGCCCAGTGCGGATAGCGCAGGCGGGCGAGGCCACCGCTGCGGCCGCCCCAGTCCGGCGCCGGCACGGACCAGTTCTCGCAGAACGACGTTCCGGGGTGCGCCGCAAGGAACCGCTCGGCCACCGGCGTCGCGACCAGCGGGTAGTCGGACCCCGTCATCACGACGACGTGCGTGGTGCGGGGGTCCGACAGCGCGGCCCGGTAGCCGGACAGCTCCGCCTCGACGTTCTCCCAGCGCGCCCAGCCGGTGCGGATGCGCGGCAGCAGCGTGACCCTCGACGGCAGGTCGCTCGCCATCGCGGCATGGACGTCGGCGGGCGTGGCGACGTCGACGTGGAGCAGGACTGGCCACGGGTCGAGGGCGTCGATCAGTCGCCGCAGGTGCACCGGGTCGGCGTGCGCCATCACCACCACGGCCGGGTGAGGGGTCACCGGCGCACCTGGAAGAGGTAGGCGTCCCGCAGGCGGTAGAGGTCCGTGGTCGGCCCACTGCGGACCAGGCGCCACATCGGCGCGACCCGCATCGCGGCGCGCAGCGCGACGTAGCGCTCGTACGGCTGACCGGAGTAGCGCTGGTCGTAGGCCCCGGTCGAGTCGGACACGAGGGCGAAGTAGTCGTTGGCGTCGCGACGGGTCACGAGCCGGCGGGTCATCAGCGCCACGTCGGCGACCGCGTCGTACGCCTCGTCCAAGGGCGGCGCCGGAGCGATGCTCTCCCGCGACAGGTAATCGACCTTGACGTACCTCGCCGTCACCTTGGAGGGCGTGGCGTTGCCGGTGCCGGTCATCAGAACGGTGCCGCCGTCGACCGCGGTGCGCTCGTACTCCCGCGTCGCGGCCACCGCATCTGGCCGCACGACCCTTGCCCAGTCCATGGCGGTCTGCCCGAAGGTGTTGACGCCGAAGGCGAGGACGACGGCCGCGGCGAGCACCGCCGCCCGGGTCGGGGTGAACCGCCACGGCAGGTCGGCGACCAGCAGCGCCAACCACGGGAGGGCGAACAGCACGACGCGGAAGATGCCTTCCTGCCCGTAGTCCGACGCCACGAACAGCGAGGCGGGGCTGAGGGCGGTGAGGGCGAGCGCCACGTGCAGCCGGTCGCGCCGACGAAGGATCGTGATCAGGGCGATCACGCCCACGACCAGCAGGAGCAAGGCCGGCACCTCGAAGGCAAGGCGGGTGATGAGCTCGGGGGTCCCGCCGGCGACGGTGGGGTGCGAGGGCGGCTGGACGTTCTGGAACAACCGACCGAGCGCCTTGTAGGACACGAAGCCACCGAGGGTCTCGCGGTTGAGGTACGCCCAGAGCATCGCCGGGACGAAGGGCACCGCCGGCAACCACCAAGGTCGCGCGAGTCCGCGCAGCATGAGCACCCCGAGGGCGGCGGTGGCGAAGTACGGCGAGAGCTGGTGCGTGAACGCCATGACGACGCTGAGCACCACGATGCGGGACCACCACCACCAGCCCCGGCGGGTACCTGACGCTCCCAGCGCCACGACGCCGAGGGCCAGCAGCAGCCCCATGGACTGCGGCGAGTAGTAGACGATGTTGAGCGTGTTGACGAGACCGAACACGGCGCCCGCGACCCAGGCCCGCGTCGGTGTCAGGCCCAGCGCCAGGGCGAGCTCACGGACACCGAGAACGAGGGCGGCGCTGAGCGGTACCGGCCACCAGGTGGCCAGCACCATCGGGTCGCGCATCCCCACGGCGTCCGCGAGGTACGCCGTACCGGCGAACAGGCCCGCCCACGCCTGGTAGATGTCCAGGGACGGGTCGAGCCGCTCATGGACCTGGACGTAGTCGACCACCCCGATGTGGCGGGCCGCGGACATGACGGTCGGGGCGCCGTAGAGCAGGGCCTGGGTGGCCACGGTCAGCGTGGCGAGCAAGGTGAGCCCGAGACCCGGGACCTCGCGGCGCCGGACCTGCACGACGACGACAGCAACGAGCGTCGTCACGCCGAGGTACCAGAGGAAGCCGACCAGCACCCGCATGCCGCTGGGCGCGGGCACGGCCCGTTGCGCCCCCCCGATGAGGATCAGCACCACCGACAGCGCGATGAGCGAGTTCCAGCCGGCTCGTGGGCGGGGTCGGGTCTGCCACCACTGGTCGAGACCCGGGCGCTCCCGCCGGAGGACCAGGCCCGTCGCCACGAGGGCCGCGACCACCTGGAGCACCATCACGGCGCGCGGGTGCCAGAAGGTGGTCTCCGCCAGGAGCATGCCCAGCCCGCAGGTGCCCGACAGCGAGATCGTCGTCGTCCAGAAGACCAGACGCGACCAGGACAGCGGCTCGGCGAGTACGACGAGCGGGGCTGCCCAGGCCACCAGCAGCAGGACAGACAGCGGTGCGACCTGGAGGTCGTGCCACCCCGCCAGCGCGCCGAGCGCCGACAGCAGGAGGAGCAACGCGGGGACGAGGGCCGCGAGGGTCTGAGCCGGCCCCCCGAGCGGGGCGTCGACCGCAGCCGCCGGTTCCGTGACAGGGGGCGGGGGCGAGAGAGGCACGCGCTGCCGGGGTCCGGCTGGCCGAGGCGGCGCGGACGCCCCCCGGGAACGGGAACGACCCGCCCGCTCCGCCGTGGTGGCGGTGCGGCGGGTCACCCGCTGATCTTAGCCGTTGGGCTCGTGCGCGGCGGTGTCCTCGAGGAGGAGGTGATCAGGGCCGGTACTCGTCGATCGTGACCCAGTCGATCTGCACGTGGCCGGCCGTGGTGGCGGCGGGCTTGAGACCCGTGGTCGCGGTCTGCAGGACCATGTGCATCTTGGTGGTGGGGACGCTCTTGGTGACCCCGATGACCTTGCCGTCGAGCAGGAAGGTCACGGCGTTCGGCAGCCACTCGACGGTCGCGGTGTGCCACTCGTTCCAACGCTCCTTGGTCTCGGCGACCAGGCAGTTGTTGCGGGGGTTGCCGACGCAGTGGCCGTAGGCCGAGATCGTTCCGTCGAGCGCACCCTCAGCGAAGTCGAGCTCGCCCTCGTCCCAGTTGTTGCTGTTCGGCCAGAGCAACCAGCCGTTGCCGAAGTTCTTCAGGGAGTCGGCGCGGAACCGGACCGAGAACTTGCCGTAGACCTGACCGGGCCACTGGCCGTTCACGAGCGGGACCGGCGCGGCACCGAGGGGCACGCCGTTCTCGGTGTGCAGGTACATGTCCAGCGCGCCGTCCTTGACGGACAGGACCTTGTTCGGCGCGTACTGACCGACCCCGGAGGTGTCCCCGAAGCCGTCGTAGCTCATCCAGCGGTTCTTGTACTCGCTGGACAGGAAGGAGCCGAGCGGGACGTCGTTGGTGAAGTCGTCGGCGAAGACGCGCTTCCACGGGCCGGCGCTCGCTCCGGGCATCGTGCTGGAGACAGCGGCCGGCGCCGGAGCGACCGGAGCGGCGGCGGGGGCGACCGGCGCCGGAGCGACCGGAGCGGCGGTGGGGGCGACCGCGACCGGGGAGGCGGGCGTGCTCGCCTCGATGATCGACGCGACGGTCTGGACGGGGGCGGCGGAGGGAGCCGTCTCGACCACCGGGAGCGCGGCGGCGGTCGCGACCGGCGTCGAAGGGGTGGCCGTGACGGCCAGCTGGGAGGCGGTGCGGGCCTTGATCGTCCGCGCCCGGAGGATCGCCACGCGAGCCCGCTCACGTCGGACCTGGACCACGTGGCGGCGCTGCGCGGCCTCGAGGCGCTGCGCCCGGACCTTGGCGACGTGCGCCCGCAGCGGGGCCTCGGCCCGGACAGCGGCGGCGTGGGCGGCCCGCTGGCGGCTGGCCGGCGACGCCTCCGCCGCGGTGGTGCCGGCGAGAACCAGCGGGGTCATGAGCGCCGACGTCACCATGCACCGGAGCACCAGTCGGGCGGAGGTGCTGTCCTTGCGGGGGATGAACGACACGGTGACCGGCTCCTTGAGTCTGGCTCCCGGTGACGTTCCGTCACCGGCTGACTCTTCATGGTTCGGGCCGTACGGTCACTCTCTGTAGGTTCACGATCGGGTGAATGTCACGGGCAGTGATCACTCGAGCGGGGTCCCTCCACGCTCATCTACCCGGCTTTGTCCGGATGTGCGGTGGGCCATTCTCGCGATGCGTCATGGTCGTATGACTACGCAGCGTGACAATTTCAGTGAGCGCCCACCCCTCACGCGGAGATCTGGCGGAACCCAGCAGTTACACAGAGTGACATCTGCTTCTGCAGAGGCTCGTGAAGGCTCCAGGCAGCCGCTCGGCTGACCTCTCCGCCGACAAGACGGCCAGCCTCCGCCGCGTTCGCCGCAGCGCACATCCCGCCTGGAGGTCTGCCATGGTGTGACCGAGGTCACGCGACTCTGGCCGGGAAGACAGCCCTCACGGCCCGGGACGGGGTGCCGGGAACGGGGTCGGCAACGCCCGGGCAGCGAGCCCAGGCCGCCAGCCGGGCAGCTAGCCGGGCAGCTAGCCGGGCAGCATGGCCCAGGAGCGATCGGCGAGCAGCGTGGCCCACGCCCGGCACGCCGTGGACGGTCGCCCGACGGTCCCGAAGCGCACGGCGCCCGCATCGATCTGGGGCACCAGCTGCAGGCTGGGGCAGCCGACCGGGCGCAGCAGCAGCGACCCGTCGGGGCGGGTCGTCATCGGCACCTCGAGCGGCTCGGCAAACTCCGGGCTCAGCTTCAGCCGCCGGGGACTCGGGAACGTCATCAACCAGCGACCGGCAAGCGCGATCCCGTCGACCGCGAGCCCCGGCAGGTTGGGAACGAGCGCGTTGTAGCCGTAGTCGGTGTAGGGCCCCGGCAGGATCGGTCCGTTGTTCTTGACCGTCACGCGGGCCGTGAAGGTGGCCCGCTGGCCGCTCGGGTAGGTCGCGGTCACGCTGAGCGTGTGCGGCCCGTTGGTGAGGTGCCGGGTGTCGAACTGCGCGTCGTCACCCTGGAAGCGGTACGGCTCGTGCCGCTCGCGCCAGGCGAGCACCCCGTCGATGAAGTACTGCACGACCGGCTCGCCCTCGGTGGCCTCCGGGAAGCGCGGGGACACCTGCCAGCCCGTGAGGCCGTGCAGCACGGCGCCGTCCTCGATCGCCGAGAGGATCCGGCCGTCGTTCGGGGTCAGGCTCGGGGCACTGGTGCTCGTCGCGGACGGCGAGGGCCCGGCAGCGGGGGAGGAGCCGCTGCAGCCGGCGATCCCCACGAGGGCGGGCAGCACGAGCCCGAGCGCCCGACGCCGGAGGCGGGTCGGTCCGCTGATCATCTCGTGCCCCCCTTGAGTGCCCTGCGCCTCTGGTCGCCGACGCCGGCGCCGCGATACCGGCGCTCGGTCCGCACGAGCCTAGTCGCCGGTCGACCGTCCCGCGACCACACGTGAGCGCGGACGACCCCTCAGCTGGCGTGTCCGTCCGGGGTCTCGTCGTCCGGCGAGCTCGACGTGACCTCGAGCTCCTCGTGCTCCACGACCAGCCCCGCCCCGGCGACGTGGGTCAGTTGCTGCGGGACCGCGCTGTGGGCGCCGCAGCCGTGGTCGAGCGACACGACCCGGCTGTCGTCGGGGGCGAACGCGTTCGCGCAGACTCCGAACAGCGCGCGCAAGCCGCCACCGAGGGGGAGCCGGAACGCGCAGTCGAGGCACTGTCCCGGCGCCTGACGCGCCATCGGGGTGTGCGGACCCCGGTCCCCGTCGTACCAGCGCTCTGCGGCGTCTGCACGGCCGTCGGCCGAGAGGACACTGGCGCGCCCCAGACCGAGCTCCCAGAACGTCTCCGCGGCCAGGTCGAGATCGGTCTCGGTGTAGGCGGGCACGATGCGGGGGTCGTCGACAGCAGGCGGGAGCAGATCACCGGGCGACAGGTCGCCCGGCTGCACGCGCTCGCTCCACGGCACCCAGGCGGGTGCCAGCAGCGCGCCGGCGCCCGGGAGGAGGACGACCTCGTCGACGGTGATCTCGTCCGTACCGTCCGCGCGCGCGACCGTCACGGCCCAGCGCCACCCGACGTACGCCGGGTCGGTCGTCGCGAAGGAGTGCGTCACGACCAGCGCGTCGTCGGCCTCGACACCGAGGTGGTCACCGACGGCCGAGCCGCCCGCTTCCAGGGCGACCGCGCGAGCGAGGTCCACCGCGGCGGCGCACGCCGGGTCGATGACTACCTGCAGTGCCTCCGGGAGGGGCGGAGGAACGGCCTCGGCAGGGGTCTGCGCGACCGCCTCGGGTGCGGCGTCGGTCATCGGCTCAGTGGTGTCGGTCACGGCGGGCACGTCACCAGTCTCGCCGACCGGCGGCTCGGCGGCGACGTCACCCTGCTCGAGGGGCGGCGGCACGGCCACTCCCGATACCCTCGTCGTCAACCCGCGCAACCTGCGCCGCATCCCCGCCATGGGCTCCAGTCCACCACAGGAGAACTCGTGCACGCCCGCCGCCTGACCCTCGCCGTGACCGCTGCCGCGCTGCTCCTCACGCTGTCGGCCTGTGAGCGGCCGACGCCGGGCGTGACGATGGTCAACGGTTCTCGCTCGGTGCACAGCGAGGCGGTGCAGTTCTGCCGCGGCGAGGCCTTCCTCAGCGCGAAGAAGGACGAGTGCCCCGGGACGCAGGACCGCGTGACGGTCCTGCGGGCGGACCAGGACGGGCTCGTCGGTGTCGACGTGGACAAGAAGCTGACCGAGACCGGCTGGTTCCTCTACGACCTGGACGCGCAGCGGTCGTACGGCTTCCAGGACGGCCACTACCTGTCGTTCGTGGCGGACTACTCCAACCGCCCGACGACCGGGGTCATCAACCTCGAGGTCCGCCAGGTCGACCACAAGCCGGTCAGCGAGAACGACCTGCCCAAAGTCGTCGGGCTGTGGGCCTTCCAGCTCGTCCAGACGACCTGACGCTCAGCCTTCGAGCTCGGCCGCGATGGCACGCAGGATCTGCGCGACCTTGCGACCGGTCTCGCGGTCCGGGTGCTTACCGCGACGCAGCGACGGCTGCACCTTGAGCTCGATGAGCTTGATCGTGTCCTCGACCATGACCTGCAGGTCCTCGGCGGGTCGGCGGGCGCCCGCGATCGACGGCGGGGCGTCGAGCAGCCGCACGCTCAGGGCCTGCTCCCCTCGCTTGCCCGCGGCGACGCCGAACTCGAGCCGCATCCCGGCTTTGAGCTCCTCCACGCCTTCCGGCAGGGCGGCCTTGGGCACGAACACGTCGCCGCCGTCATCGCGCGCGACGAAGCCGAAGCCCTTCTCGCGGTCGTAGAACTTCACCTTGCCGGTGGGCACCGCTGCCTGCCTTCCTCCGTCGGCGGTCCGAGAGGACCTGCGCGTACGGCGGAGAGGCTAGCCCGACCAGCGGCCCACCGCGCGGGTGTTCAACGCGGGCCGCCGACCTGCCTAGGCTGAGCGCATGGACCCACCGCGCCGACCCGGCGACCTGCTCGTCCGCTCGGGCGCGGTGGTGTTCGCCGTCGGGATCATCGCGGTGCTGCTCGTGGTCGTGCCGTTCTTCCTCGGTGACGGCCAGGCGCCGCTGGCGCTCAACCTGCTCGCCCTGCTGCTCCCCGTGGGGCTGGGGCTGGCGCTGCTCGGGCTGTTGCGCGGGGCGCGACACCGCTGAGGGTCAAGCCCTGCCGGTCACGCACCGCCCAGCAGGGCGTTCATCGACCCGCTCACGAACTCCCGTGCCTCGACGGCGCCGAACCCCTCGCGTCGGACGAGCTGCTCCGCCTCCGGTGACCATCGGGTGAGCGCGTCGGCGTCGAGCTCAACCCTGGCCCGGTCGCTCCCGAGGTCGCGCACCCGAACGTCACGAGGGAACAGCAGGGCCCGCAGGCCGGTCTCCGCGCGATCCACCCGCGCCAACCCGGAGGGGGTCACGGCGATCCCGTAGGCGATCCTGCTGGCCAGGCACGCCAGAGCCGGCTTGTCCGCGGTCACCAGCCCCCACACCCGCGAGGCCTCCCGTACCTGCGCCTTGGTCAGCCCGACGTCCAGCAGGGGCGTGGCGGCACCGCGCTCTGCCGCGGCCCGGATGCCGGGGCGGAAACCGGCGACCGCATCATCGGCATTGGTCCCGGTGACCACATGGGACAGCCCGTAGGCGTGAGCCAGGGGGCGCAGCGTGTCGAGCAGCGTGGCCTTGCAGTGGAAGCAGCGATCGGCGCCGTTGGCGACATACCCCGCTCGGGACAGCTCGTCGGTGGTCGGGGTCAGGTGGCGCACCCCGAGCGACGCAGCCAGCGCTCGCGCCGCCGGCAGCTCGTCCGCGGCCAGGGAGGGGCTCACCGCGGTAGCCGCGAGGACGGCGTCGGCGCCGAGGGCGCGCACCGCGGCGGCGAGCACAAAGGCGCTGTCCGCACCCCCCGAGAACGCCACGAGGACCGACCCGAGCTCGCTCAGCCGCTGCTCGAGCGCCTCGAGCCGCGCGTTCAGCAGCCCCTGCTCGCTCGCGGTCACCGCCTCACCCTACGGCTGCCGGGGGCGTCTCCGAGAGGTCACCCGTGCGCGTCGTACGACGCACTCCACCCCCTTCCGGGGGCCAGCTCACCTCCGTACCGTGCAGGGATGGACGCCGTCGCGGTGCTCTCGTCGCTGTCGTTGTTCGTCGACGTCGATCCCCAGGTGCTCGCCGCGGTCGCTGCCACGGCCACCACCTGCCACCTGACGCGCGGGCAGGTGCTGTTCACAGAGGGCCAGCCCAGCGACCCGTTCTTCGTGGTCGTCGAGGGGCACGTCCGCGTGGTCGTCGGCTCGGAGCGCGGCGAGACGCTGGTGCTGAACGTGCTCGGCCCTGGCGAGACGCTCGGGGAGATCAGCCTGCTCGACGGCCTGGCTCGTTCTGCCGGGGCCGAGGCCGTCGGCGACGTGACCCTGCTGCGCCTGCCGAGTGAGGTGCTGCAGCAGTTGCTGCGCACCTCACAACCCTTCTGCCTGGCGATGGCCGAGGAGCTCGCGCAACGGGTCCGCCAACTGACCGGTAGCGCCGCGGACCTGGTGTTCCTCGACCTCCCCCGCAGGCTCGCCAAGCTGCTGGTCACCTTGGCCGACCGCGGGCCCGACCAACCGCAGTCGGCCCTCGCCGAGCAGCTCGGTGTCACGCGCCCGTCGCTCAGCCGCAGCCTGACCGCCTTCCAGCGACGGGGGTGGGTCGAGGTGTCCCGCAGCCACGTCGAGGTGCTGGACCGTGAGGCGTTGACCCGCCTTGCCCGGTCCTGACCCTGGTCCGGCCCCGGGAGGAATGTCGGCGGCCGCACAGTCCGAATGCGTCATCCGACGCGGACAAGGCGGGCAGAGCGGCGGAACCTGAGGCAGGTCGGCGACGCCGCCGCCCAGACCGCAAAGGACACCGACCGTCATGAACGATCCGCACTCCACCCACCACCTCTCGGAGGCGCCCACCCCCGAGGACACCGACCTACTCGACCTGGACGTCGAGGGCCACGGCCTCAAGGAGGTCGCCGCCGGCGTCTCCACCGCCGCCCTCCTCGCCGGCGGCGCCGCCGGACTGATCCACGCCCAGTCCGTGGCCAGCACCAGCAGCATCCCGCGTGCCGAGACGGCCGTCAGCACGCTCATCACCCCCACCGTCGCCGACCCCGGTGGGCTCGTCAGCGGCGCCAAGGCCATGGCGTCGACCGTGCAGCAGAGCGGCTCCTCGGCAGCCGGAGCCGTCACGTCGTACGCCGGCGCCGCGGGATCCGCCGCCACCACGATCGCCACGACGACCGCCACCAACGCCGCGACGAGCATCACGCCGGCGCTGCACGTCACGGATGACCCCGTGGGCACGGCGAACCGCCTGACCGACCAGACCGTCGCGCAGGCTCAGCAGCTCCGCGACGGCACGCTGGCGCAGGCGCGCTCGGCAGTAGCGCAGACGGGCTCGACCGCGAGCGCGGCGGCACGCGACGCGCAGAGCACCGTCGACCGGACGGCCAGCTCCGCCGGCAGCGCCGCCGCGAGCAGGGTGGCCGCCGTCCGGACCATGCTGCACGCGACCACGACGGCGGCGGCCACCGGAACGGCCATGAGCACCGCAGCCTCCACGGCGACCACGGCGACCACCGCCGCTGAAGCAGCCGCGATCACGGCCGGTCAGGCGGCTGGCCAGGCCCTCACGACCACCACCGGTGCCGTGGTGGGAGGCCTCAGCACCGCCGGGCGCGCGGCGAGCCGAGCCATGACGACGGTCGTCGGGCTGACCGCCGTCAGCGGCTCCGCGACGGTCGATGCCCGCACAGCAACGGGCTCCGTCACCATCAAGGACGGCGACCTGGTGCTGGCGACGGCAACGCTCGAGAACGGGCGCGCCACGATCCACTGGACCGCTCCCGTCGGTGGGTCGCACACGTTCGTGATCACCTACGACGGTGACGCTCAGCACGCCGCGAGCCAGCTCAGCATGCGCGCCTGACCCTGCCTTCCTGACCCTGCGCGCCCGACCCGTCAGCGGCGGCCCTCCCCGGCCGCCGCTGACGCCTGCCGTCACGAGCGGTGCTCGCCGACAGGCGGCCGCCCCCCGCCGCGACTACCGTGGATCGGATGACCAGGCGGCCGAAGGATCCGACCAGCACCGGGTCGGCTGCCGTCTTCGAGGAGGCCCCGCGCAGCCTGGCGGACAGCCTGCGGCGCTGGCCGGACGATCGCCTGACGCGGCTGCTCCAGGCTCGGCCCGACATCGCCGCGCCCGTGCCGCCGGACCTGGGGGTGCTCGCCGCTCGCGCCGCGGTCCGGCTCAGCGTCCTGCGCGCCCTCGACAGTCTCGACGCGTTTCGGCTCTCGGTGCTCGAGCACCTGTGCCTCACCGAGAACGCTTTCAGCCGCGAGGACCTGATCCGCCACGCCGGAGCTGCAGCGGGTCCCGCCGTCGACAGCCTGTGCGACCTCGCCCTCGTGTGGGGCACGGAGGACGCCGTTCACGTCGTGGGGTCGGTGCGGGACGTCCTCACCCAGACCGCGGGCATCGGACGTCCCCTGGCTGTGCTCATGGCCGGGCACACACCCGCCCGACTGGCCCCGGTGCAGGAGGCGCTGGGTGTCGAGGGCGCCGACGCGGTCCAGGCGATCCTCACCGACCCCGTCCGGGTCACGGGCCTGCTCGCCGAAGCGGGGGAAGGCGCCCGTTCGGTCCTGGCGTCCCTCGCCGGAGGGTCGCCGTACGGCAAGGTCCGCGACGCCCGGCGCATCCCGCGGCTCGACGACATCGACTCCCCCGTCCGCTGGCTGTTGGCGCACGGGTTGCTCGTCGCCATCGATGACGACACGGTCGAGCTGCCGCGGGAGATCGGCGCCATGCTCCGGGAGGGGCCGGTCGTCTCGCCCGAACCCCCCGAGCTGAGCACCACCGCGCTGGGCAGGGCCACCGTCGACCGGGCGGCCGCGCACGAGGCGGCCCAGGTCATCGGCTGGGTCGAGGGTCTGCTGGAGGCGTGGGCGCAGGACCCGCCGTCGGTGCTGCGCTCCGGTGGTCTCGGGGTCCGCGACCTGAAGCGGACCGCCAAGGACCTCGACGTGACGGAGTCGGTCGCCGCGCTCGTCATCGAGATCGCCTATGCCGCAGGACTCCTCGAGCAGAGCCCCGGAGTCGACCCCGAGTGGCTGCCGACCACGGCCTACGACCGCTGGGTCGCGCTGCCCCCGGCGGACCGCTGGGTGACGGTCGCTCGGGCCTGGGTCGGGATGACCCGGTTGCCGGCGCTCGTGGGTCTGCGCGACGACCGCGACAAGGCACTGGCCGCACTGTCCAACGAGATCGAGCGCGCCGCCGCCCCGGCAGACCGGCGGCGCGTCCTGGACCTGCTGCTGAGCACCTCACCTGGCGCCGTGGTGACCGCCGAAGGCGTCATCGACGTTCTCTCCTGGCGCGCGCCGCGCCGGGGTGGCCGACTGCGGGACCAGCTGCCTGCCTGGGTGATCACCGAGCTGGCGGCCCTCGGCCTGACCGGTCGCGGGGGCCTGGCGTCGTACGCCCGAGACCTGCTGACGGGCCAGGACAAGGAGGCGGCACGCGGACTCGACGGTCTGCTGCCCGAGCCGCTGGACCACGTCCTCCTCCAGCCCGATCTCACGGTCATCGCACCGGGGCCGCTGGAGCGCGACCTCGCCAACGAGATGTCCCTGGTCGCCGACATCGAGAGCACCGGGGGCGCGACGGTCTACCGGATCACCGATGCCTCCGTCCGGCGGGCGCTGGATGCGGGTCGGTCCAGCAGCGACCTGCACGAGCTGTTCCGCAGTCGGAGCAGGACGCCCGTTCCGCAGTCGCTCAGCTACCTCGTGGACGACGTCGCCCGCCGGCACGGCCGCCTCCGGGTGGGGGCCAGCGCGTCGTACCTCCGCTGCGACGACGAGGCCCTGCTGACCGAGCTGCTGGCGACGAAGCGGGCCGAGCTGCTCGGGTTGCGACGCCTCGCCCCGACGGTCGTGACGAGCAAGGCGTCCGTCAACCAGGTGCTCGAGGTCTTGCGCTCTCTGGGCCACGCTCCGTCGGCCGAGTCGCCCGACGGCCTGGTGCTCGTCCCGCGTGGTGAGGCGCGACGTACCGCGGTCCGGCCGCGCCCGAGCCGACCGAGCGAGGCCGTGGCGATGACGGACGAACACGCCAGATTGGCCGTGACCGCCTTGCGCGCGGGCGATCTGGCCGCTCGCGCGTCACGCCGTGCGCCGGGCGCCACCCGCTCGATCGACACCTTGGCGTTCCTGCAGGAGGCTGCGCGCGAGGGCCGTCAGGTGTGGATGGGCTACGTCGATGCCCAGGGCCGCGCCACCTCGCGGGTCCTCGAGCCGCGGACGGTGGAGGGCGGGTACGTCACCGCCTACGACCACCTGCGCCAGGAGGACCGCACGTTCAGCGTGCACCGGATCACGGGTGTCGCCGCCGTGGAAGAGGACTGACCCCGTGACCGTTGGAGCAGACGATGACTGACGGACCGCTGATCGTGCAGAGCGACAAGACGCTGCTGCTGGAGATCGACCACCCCCTCTCCGGGGAGTGCCGGCAGGCGATCGCGCCGTTCGCCGAGCTCGAACGCTCACCTGAGCACGTGCACACCTACCGGCTCACCCCCCTGGGCCTGTGGAACGCCCGCGCTGCCGGCCACGACGCCGAGCAGGTCGTCGACGCGCTGGTGCGGTTCAGCCGCTACCCCGTGCCGCACGCGCTGCTCGTCGACGTCGCGGACACGATGGACCGGTTCGGTCGGCTGCGCCTGGAGCAGGACCCGGTCCACGGCCTGGTGCTCCGCACGACCGATCGCGCGGTGCTCGAGGAGGTCGTGCGCTCCAAGAAGGTCTCCCCCATGCTCGGGATGCGCCTCGACCCGGAGACGGTGATCGCGTTCCCGTCGGAGCGCGGGCGGCTCAAGCAAGCGCTGCTCAAGGTCGGGTGGCCGGCCGAGGACCTCGCGGGGTACGTCGACGGCGAGGCGCACCCGATCGAGCTGGTCCAGGACGGCTGGGACCTGCGCGACTACCAGCAGATGGCGGTCGACGGCTTCTGGCACGGCGGCTCCGGAGTCGTCGTCCTCCCCTGCGGTGCCGGCAAGACCCTGGTGGGTGCTGCCGCCATGGCCCGTGCCGGAGCGACGACGCTCATCCTCGTCACCAACACGGTGTCCGGACGCCAGTGGCGTGATGAGTTGCTCAAGCGGACGACGCTGACCGAGGAGGAGATCGGGGAGTACTCCGGGGAGAAGAAGGAGATCAAGCCGGTCACCATCGCGACGTACCAGATCATGACGACGCGCAGGAAGGGCGAGTACGTCCACCTCGACCTGTTCGGGGCCCGCGACTGGGGTCTGGTGGTGTACGACGAGGTTCACCTGCTGCCCGCGCCGGTGTTCCGCATGACCGCCGATCTGCAGTCCCGTCGGCGGCTCGGTCTCACCGCCACCTTGGTGCGCGAGGACGGGCAGGAGGGCGACGTCTTCTCCCTCATCGGCCCGAAGCGCTACGACGCGCCGTGGAAGGACATCGAGGCGCAGGGGTACATCGCGCCGGCCGACTGCACCGAGGTGCGCGTCACGATGACCGACGCGGAACGGCTCACCTACGCGACGGCCGAGCCGGAGGAGCGGTACAAGATCGCCGCGACGGCGCACACCAAGGTCGCCGTGATCCGGCAGCTCGTGAAGCGTCACGAGGGCGATCAGGTGTTGGTGATCGGTGCCTACCTCGATCAGCTCGAGGAGCTCGGCGCGGCCCTGGACATGCCGATCATCCAAGGTTCGACCAAGAACGCCGAGCGCGAGCGGCTGTACGACTTGTTCCGCCGTCGCGAGATCCCGGGCCTGGTGGTGTCGAAGGTCGCGAACTTCTCGATCGACCTGCCCGAGGCGGCCATCGCGATCCAGGTGTCCGGGACCTTCGGGTCGCGGCAGGAGGAGGCTCAGCGCCTCGGTCGGGTGCTCCGGCCGAAGGCCGACGGTCGTGGCGCCCACTTCTACACGGTCATCTCCCGCGACACCGTCGACCAGGAGTACGCCGCCCACCGGCAGCGGTTCCTCGCGGAGCAGGGGTACCCGTACACGATCGTCGACGCCGACGACGTCCTCGCCGACGGCTGAACCGGTGGACCTCGGCGCCGTCGTCTCCCTTGTGCAGGAGGTGGCCGAGCAGGTGCACCGGCCACTGTTCTGCACCGGTGTGCTCAGGGAGGAGAAGTCCCCCGGCGAGCTGGTGAGCCGGGTCGACAGGGAGGCAGAGAGGCTGCTCACCGCGGGGCTGCTCGCGCTGACGCCCGGCGCAGTCGTCGTCGGCGAGGAGGCCGTCGCGGCCGACCCGTCGCTCACCCGGGCGCTGAGCGGATCGGCACCGGCGTGGCTGGTGGACCCGCTCGACGGCACGTCCGCCTACCTCGACGGCTCCCCGGACCACGCCGTCATGGTGGCCCTGGTCGACCGAGGGGAGCCGGTGGCCGCTGTGATCCACCTGCCAGAACACGGTCGGACCTACGCCGCGGAGCGCGGATCGGGCAGCTGGCGCGACGGTGTCCGCCTCACTGGACCACGCGGGGAGGGGCCGCCGCGCGGAGCCGTGATGCGGCGCTTCCTGGACGACCCCACCAGGGATGCCATCGATCGGAATGCCTGGCACTTCGGCGATCTCACGCCGCACTCCACCTGCGCCGGCGTGGAGTACGCCCGGCTGCTCGACGACGAGGCCGACTTCCTGCTCTTCTGGCGCACGCTGCCGTGGGACCACGCACCCGGCGCGCTCCTGCTCGCCGAGTCCGGTGGTGCGGCGGTCCGAACGGACCTGTCGCCGTACCGGCCGGACGACGACCGCCTGGGTCTGCTCGCCGTGGGCGCCTCGCCCCTCGCCCACCGCGTCGTGCAGGACCTGGGACTCCTGGCCTGACACAGGCCTCGATGTCCCGAGTCAGCCCTCCGTAGAGTCGCGTGATGACCGTGACCGTCGTCGGCGAGGCGATCGTTGACCTCGTGCCCGGTGAGAGCGCCGGCGCGTTCGTCGCGTACCCGGGCGGCTCGCCGTACAACGTGGCGGTCGGGCTCGCGCGGCTGGGCTGTCCGACCGCGTTGCTGGCACGGCTGTCCGACACCGCCTTTGGACGCATCTTGCATGCGCATGCAGCCGCCGAAGGCGTGGACCTGACGTGCGCACCGCTGTCCGCGGAGCCCACGACCCTCGCCGTGGTGAGCGTCGACGAGCAGGGCCGCGCCGACTACGACTTCTACGTCACCGGTACGTCGGACTGGCACTGGTCGCAGGCCGAGCTGGTGCTCCCGCCCGGGACGCAGGTGCTGCACCTGGGGTCGCTCGCGTCGTGGACCCCTCCGGGGGACGCGCTGATCCACGACCTGGCCGCGCGAGCCAGGGCTGAGGAGGTGCTGGTGAGCTACGACCCGAACCTCCGTCCGCGGCTGCAAGGTGACCGCGCCATCGCGATCGGTGCCGTGGAGCGGAGCGTGGCGGTAGCCCACGTCGTGAAGGCCAGCGCAGACGACCTCGCGTGGCTGCACCCCGGGCAGGCACCTGCTCACATCGCAGGACGGTGGCTCGACCTGGGTGCTGAGCTGGTCGTGGTGACGGATGGCCCTGAGGGCGCGATCGCCTACCGTTCAGCGCATTCTCCCCTGCCGTGTGCGGCAAGGGAGACCACGGTCGTGGACACCGTCGGCGCCGGGGACGCCTTCACCGCGGGACTGCTGGACGCGCTCGTACGTCGCGACCTGCACCGCCCGGGCCGGTTGGGCGCCGACCTCGCGCCTGTTCTCGAGGACGCCGTCCTCGTGTCGTCGCTGACCTGCGAGCGCCCCGGCGCCGACCCTCCCCGCCGTACGACTGAGCGGTCCGCGGACGGGCTCATGGAGCGGGACCTGTGAGCGGCGAGCAGCTGAGCACGGAGCAGGCGCTCGCCGAGGCTGCCGTCGCCGTCGGGCGGGACCTCGAGGGTCGGCACGCGGACGTCGTCCACGCCGCTCTCGCCGAGCGCCGCTGGTGGGTCGAGCAGTGGCCGGAGGGCGCATCGTTCTTGACCTGCCTGGTCGCGCAGGACGTGCAGGAGGCCGTCAACGCGACGGACCCGACCTGGCCGCTGTGCCCCGAGCACACCGACCACCGACTGGTCGTCGAGCCGGACCTGGGCACCGACCCGTTCTGGGTCTGCGAGCGGTCGGGTCTCCCAGTGGCCCCGGTCGGCGGGCTCTAGGTCCGGTCAACCTGCAGCGCACCGCTCGGGCAGGCCTCCACCTGCGCCACCACCTCGTCGGCCGACGCCTGGCCGGGCTGGATCCAGGGTCGCGCGCTGGTGTCGAACACCCGCGGCAGGCCCTGCACGCACAGGCCCGCGTGCTGGCAGACCTCGCCGTCGAACGTGACCGTCACACCGGCTGCGGTGTAGGACTTCTCCGTCATGTCGTGACCAGCTCCTGGTAGTCGGGGTGGCGCTCGATCCAGCTCTTGATGAACGGGCACAGCGGAACGACCTGCAGACCCTTCGCACGGACGTCGTCGAGGGCCTGGCGCGCCAGTTCCGACCCGACGCCCTGCCCCTCGAAGGCGGGGTCGACCTCGGTGTGGGTGAAGACGACCCGGCTCGCCCGCAACCGGTAGTCGGCTCGCCCGGCAGGCACCCCGTCCACGACGACGTCGTACGACGTACCGGTGTCCGTCACCACCGCCGCCATCGCGCTCCTCGAGGTGTCCGCCGCGCCCCTGGGGGAAGGTCGCCCCTGCACGCTAACCGAGGAGCCGCATGAAGATCACCGTGACCCCGCAGGGCCCGTACGTCGTCAGCGACCTTCCGGTCCGGCGTGCTCGTCAGCGCACTACCGCGGAGGACGAGCCGCTGGCCTGGGAGCAGGACATCCCCCTCGAGACCGAGCAGACCGTGGCGCTGTGCCGCTGCGGGGGCAGCGCGAACAAGCCCTTCTGCGACGGCACCCACCAGACTCGCGAGTGGGACGGCACCGAGCTCGCCCCCACGGACTCCTACGACGACCGCGCGAAGGTGCTCGGCGGTCGAACCGTCGAGGTCCGCGACGACCGGAGCATCTGCGAGGGCGCGGGGTTCTGCGGCACCCGACTCACCAACCTCTGGAAGATCCTGGAGGGCGACCGGGCGCCCGACACCGCCACGATGCAGCAGATCACCGCGATGGTGGACAAGTGCCCATCTGGCGCCCTGACCTACCGGGTGCCCGGAACGGACCGTGACCTGAACACACAGCCCCAGCCGTCCGTCAACGTCGTCGACGACGGACCGCTCTGGGTCACCGGGTCGGTGCCCGTGGAGCGCTCGGACGGCCAGCCCTTCGAGGCCCGCCAGCGCATGACCCTGTGCCGCTGCGGCGCGTCCGCGACCAAGCCGCTGTGCGACGGCAGCCACAGCAAGATCGGCTTTGCCGACTCCTGAGGGAGTCTTGGCTCAGTGACAAAGTGGAGCGCCCAGGTTCGGAAGCAGCGCGGGTGTCGGCGTGGTCCAGGACGGCGAGGGCGGCCAGGCCAACTCGTCTGACCTGTCCGAGGACGAGGACACGCGCACCCGCAGCTCCGTCGGTCGCGTTGCGAGGGACAGTGCTGGAGGGGAACACTCAGGCGCAGCCGATGCGGCAGGCGTCGTCGTCCCGTACGACCTTCCACTGCCCGTCGTCGCGCACCATGGACACGGTCACGGAGAGCGGCACGGCCTGCCTGGTCACGACCAGGTCCACGCTGGCGCGGTCACCCGTCTGCGTCACGCGCCCTCGGGTGAGCCCGATCGTGAGGCTCTGCGCCCTGGCCTGCGCTGTCGCGGCCCGCAGGTCCTGGCACAGCTCCACCGGCGTACGCCGGTCCTCCAGCCCGTCCTGCGGGAGGCTGAAGCTGAGGTAGTCCTCGCAGTCCCCGAAGACCGCTGCCTGGGTCCACGCCAGCGCCGCACCGCCCGGTGTCTGCAGCCGGCGCAGGTCCACCGCTGCGGTGAGGCCAGTACCGATGATGAGCACGTTCACCAGTCCGAGCAGCAGCCAGGGCTGTCGGCGCATCTTGACCCGCCGACGCGCCTCGGCGAGGGCCTCCGCCTCGCGGTAGCGCCACTCGATCTCGCTCCGGTCCGGCGCGGTCATGACGATCCGCCGTGCGTTGCGGGGTCAGCGTGCCGGATCGCGTCCCGACCGACGGAGTAGCGCCAGGCCTCGAAGGCGACGAGCACGGCGAGGACGGCGGCGACGAGCCCGAGCGCCACGATCGCGGGCACGTGCGCGGCGAGAGGGAGCAGCACCGCCAGGGTGACGACGGCCGAGGCACGCGTACGGGACAGCGACCCGATGTTGCGCAGGCGGAAGCCGATGTGTCCGAGCAGGTAGAGGATCGCTCCGCCGAACAGGGCGTACAGCGGCAGGCCGTGCAGGGCCTCGGTGAGCTCGTGGTGATCGGTGTCCGCGACGTACGTCACGACCTTCTTCATGCCCAGGGCGAGGAAGACGATCCCGGCCACCATGGGGAAGTGCAGGTAGGTGTAGGAGTCGCGCGCCAGTCGTGGGCGCTCGTCCGCGGGCAGGTCGGCGAGGACCCGCTCGGCGACGAGCGCCACCACGTCGAAGTACAGCCACCACAGGCACACCGAGACCACGAGGCCCAGGAGGGCGGCAAGCAGCACCGCACTGGTCAGGGGCGTGTCACCGACCCCGAGTCCGATGGCGACGATGGACTCGCCGATCGCGACGATGATGATCAGCCCATGCCGCTCCGCGAAGTGGGCCGGGCTGGGCAGCCGCCACCCGTCTGAGCCGCCGGCGTAGATGCCGACGTAGTCGATGACGAGGGCGGCCAGCCACCACGGCGCCGGGTGCGGGCTCAGCGCGCCGGCGATGAGCAGCACGCTGGCCAGCGAGACCGGCAGGAACATCAAGAACAGCTGGTGTTGCAGGCCTCGGTCCCCTGCTGCGGCGACGCGGTAGACGAGCAGGTGCGCGAACCTGACCGCGACGTACGCCACAGCAAGGACCAGCGGAGCGGACAGACCAGACGAGGCGTCGTCGAAGGCCTCCGGAATGGCCAGCGCGACGACGAACATCGCCATCAGCGCCCCCACGAGGGACAGCCGTAGCAGTCCCTCGTCGGCCTTGGCGGTGTTGCCGAGCCAGGCGAAGGCGGCCCACGCCAGCCAGAGCTGGCCCAGCAGGACCGTTCCGCGCCCGGCCCCCCGCCAGGAGAGGTCATCGGCCATCAGCTGGGTCACCTGGGTGATGGCGAAGACGAAGGCGAGGTCGAAGAACAGCTCGAGGGTCGTGACCTTGTGGTCCTCGTCCGTGCCGTGGACGTGGCGGATCGCGGACCGCACCGAGGGTCGCGCCGAGGAGGTGGCCATGCGACCATCCTGCCCGACGGTAGGTCAGGCGAGGTCGGCCAGGAACGCCTCCACGCGGGACCAGATCAGCGCCGCCGCCGCGGGATCGTGCTGGTCGACCAGGTCGGCGTCGTCGAGCAGGTGCTGTGCGCCGGTGTAGGTGTGGACGGTCACGGGCGCGACCCTGCCCACGTGCTCGAAGACCCCCTTCTCCCAGCCGGGGTCCACCCAGGGGTCGGCCGCAGCGTGCTGCACCAGCACGGGGACGCCCGCCGGCCAGGGCTCTTCCGGGACCTCCGGGCCGTAGAGGAGCACCGCCCCGCGGGCCCCTGGGCGCTCCTGCGCGAGGGTGGCGGCGATCCCCGCTCCCATGGACATGCCCATCAGCACGAGGTCACCAGGGATCTCCGCCACGGCGACCTGCGCGTGGCGCAGCAGCTGCGACCAGCCGATTGCCTTCATGTGGGCGACACCTTCGTCGAGATCGTCGAAGACCGCACCCTCGTAGAGGTCAGGGACGTGCACCGTGTGCCCGCCAGCCCGCAGCCGGTCTGCGGCCCGGTGGACGGCCGGCCGGCAGCCGGCGGCGGAGTGGATCAGGACGACGTCAGCCATCGGCAGGCTCCTTGGCTCGGGACCGCAAGCGGTCGCGGACTTGCTCGGGGGTGTATGCCCGACGTTCGCGCTCCTGACGCGCGACGACGGCGCCCGTCGCCGCGACACCGACGACACCGGCCAGGCCCAGCCACTTCCATGCGCGCATGTGGGGGACCATAGCCAGGTGGTACCCCTCGAGGAAGCAGTGGCGCTGACGCGCACCGGTGACGTGTGGCTGTTCCGGGGCCGTTCTCCTGCCGACCGGATGATCCGCACCCTGACCAACGCTCCGGTCAACCACGTCGGCATGGCCGTGGTGCTCGACGACCTCCCGCCGCTGATGTGGCACGCCGAGCTGGGACAGTCGCTGCCCGACCTCTGGGCCGGCAAGCACCATCGCGGGGTCCAGCTGCACGACCTGCGGGACGCCGTCGCGACCTGGACGCACCGGTACGGCCAGCAGCCCTACCTGCGCCAGCTCTTCGGCGAGGTCACACCGGCCATGGAAGACGCCGTGCTCACCACGATCGCCCGGCTCGACGGCACGCCCTTCCCGTCCACGGCTCAGCTCGCCGGCGGGTGGTTCAAGGCCCGCCTTCCCGGCGTACGGGCAGACACGCCTGCCGACACGGCGTTCTGCGCCGACGTGCTGGCCCGGACCTACCAGGCCATGGGCCTGTTGGAGGGCGGGCGGCCGTCGGCCTTCTACGACCCCGGCAGCTTCTGGAGCGGCGACGGGCTGCCGCTGGCGCAAGGATTCGCCCTCGGTGACGAGGTCCTCGTGGAGGTGCCCGAACTGGTCTGATGACGCAGCGACCAGCCCCCAAATCTGGTCAAAGTGCGTCAGACTGCGGCCGTCAGGCGCCGCTCCTTCAGGGGGATGTCTTGAGCACGACCACGACCCAGCCGTCACACGACACGTCCGAACAACCCGAGCCCCTGGGCCGCTCAGCGGCGCCGGACCCCACCGGGCCGCGGTTCGCCCGACGTCGGCAACCCACGCCGACCGCCGTGCTGCTCATCGCCTCGTTCGGAGCGTTCCTCGCGTTCCTCGACTCGACGATTGTCAACATCGCCTTTCCCGACATCCAAGCGACCTTCCCCGACAGCTCGATCAGCTCCCTGAGCTGGGTGCTGAACGCCTACAACATCGTGTTCGCTGCCTTCCTGGTCGCCGCCGGCCGCCTGGCTGACCTGCTCGGCCGCCGGCGCATGTTCGTCATCGGCGTGATGGTCTTCACCGCGTCGTCGGTGCTCTGCGCGGTTGCGCAGACGGTCGGCCAGCTCATCGCCTACCGCGTCGTCCAGGGGGTCGGGGCAGCAATCCTCGTCCCCGCGTCCCTCGCCCTCGTGGTGGAGGGCTTCGACCGGAGCCGGCGCGCGCACGGGGTGGCGATGTGGGGCGCCGCAGCCGCGATCGCCTCCGGACTCGGGCCCCCCATCGGCGGTGCGCTCGTCAACGTCTCGAGCTGGCGACTGGCCTTCCTCGTCAACCTCCCGCTCGGCCTCGTGGCGATCGTCGTGGCGCGTCGAGGGCTGGTGGAGAGCCGGTCCCCTGGTCGTCGGCGCATGCCCGACCTGCGGGGCGCGGCGCTGCTGGCCGCCAGCCTCGGCCTGCTCACCCTCGGCCTCGTCCAGGGCGAGGACTGGGGCTGGGGAAGTGCCCTCGTGGTCGGGTCGCTGCCTGGCCTCGGTCGCTGCGCTGGCCGGTTTCGTGCTGTCCTCGCGCGCCCACCCCGCGCCCCTGATCGACCCGGCGCTGCTGCGCCTGCGCTCGTTCGCCGTCGGCAACGTCGTGACCGTGGTCGCCGGCGCCGGCTTCTACGCCTACCTGCTCACGCACGTCCTGTACCTCAACAAGGTCTGGGACTACTCGCTGCTCCGAGCCGGGTTCGCCGTTGCTCCGGGAGCCTTCGTGGCGGCCGCCGTCGCCTCGGTGCTCGGCAAGGTCGCCGACAAGCACGGGCACCGACTGGTCGTCGTCCCGGGAGCCCTCATCTGGGCGGGCAGCCTGCTCTGGTACCTCGAGCGCGTCGGCACGTCGCCCGCCTTCCTGACCGAATGGCTGCCCGGGCAGATCATCTCCGGGATCGGCGTGGGCGCTACCCTGCCCGTCCTCGGCGGCGCTGCGCTGGCCGGCCTGCCCAAGGAAGGCGGCTACGCCACGGCGTCGGCGGTCGTGAGCAGCGCGCGCCAGCTCGGCGCCGTCATCGGCATCGCCGTGCTCGTCATCCTCATCGGCACCCCGACGCCCCTGACCGCGGTGGACCACCTGCGCCGGGGCTGGATCCTCGCCGGGTGCTGCTTCCTGGTCGTGGCCCTCGGGTCGGCGTTCCTCGGCCGCACCGGGTCGCTGCACGCCGACGACGAGGAGGACGCCGCGCTCGACGTCCCCGCGCCGGCGCCGCCGGCCCCACGCCAACCGAAGTTCGTCGCCCGGGCCGCTCCGCCCGGCGACCCCTTCGACGAGCTGCCCCTGTTCAGCGGGCTGTCCCCGACCCGCCGCGCGCGCCTGCGCCATCTCGCCGAGGAGGTGACCGTCCTCGCGGGGCAGGCACTTGTTCGTCGCCGGCGACCCCACCGACGCGATGTACGTCGTCCGCAGCGGACGGCTGCAGGTCGTGCAGGGCGACACGGTCCTCACCGAGCTCAGCCGCGGCGGCGTGCTCGGCGAGCTGGGCCTGCTGACGGCGTCGCCCCGCTCGGCGACGGTGCGGGCCCTGCGCGACAGCACCCTGCTGCGCCTGTCCCGCGAGAGCGTCCTCGAGAACGCCGACCTGGCGTTCATGACCGCGCTGGCGCAGGGACTGGCCCGGCGGCTGCAGGAGATCGTGCCCGCCGGCTCGGCGGCGGCCGGCCCCGCGGCGACAGTCGTGGCCGTCGTGGGCCTGGACCGGTACGCCCCGGTCGACGAGGTGGCGGACGCCCTCACGGACCGGCTCCGCAGGCACCTGCGCGTCGTGACCCCCGGACGCCTCGACAGCAGCGGACTCGAGCAGGCCGAGCAGGTCGCTGACCGCGTGCTGCTCACGGCGGACACCTCAGACCCGGAGTGGCATGCGTTCTGCCTGCGCGCCGCGGATCGCCTCGTCCTGGTGTCCCGCAGCGCCGGCCTCCCGGCCGTGCTGCCGGAGCGGGCGTCCGGCGCCGACCTGGTCCTGCCGATCGCCGCGTCCCGCGCGCAGCGTGCGGCGTGGGAGCAGGCAGTGCGACCCACCTCCGTGCACGCCGTCAGCGAGACCCCGACCACCGGAGAGCTCGCCCCGCTCGCCGCGCGCGTGGCCGGACGGTCCCTCGGTCTGGTGCTCGGCGGCGGCGGCGCTCGCGCTTTCGCGCACCTCGGTGTCCTGGAGGAGCTCGAGCGCGCCGGTCTGGAGGTCGACCGGTTCGCCGGGGCCAGCGTCGGTGCCGCGATCGCCGGTCTGGCCGCGACCGGCTGGGGAGCCGCGGTCGTCGACGCGTACGCCTACGAGTACTTCGTGCGGCGCAACCCGATCGGCGACTACCGCCTGCCGCAGCGGGGCCTGATCCGCGGGGAGCGCACCGGTCTCCTCGCTGCGGGACGCCTTCGGGGAGCGCCTCATCGAGGAGCTGCCCAAGGAGCTCAGGGTGACCAGCGTCGACCTGCTGGCGCGCCGCCGGCACGTCCACCGCTCCGGGCGGGTGGCCGACGCGGTGGCCACCTCCCTGCGCCTGCCGGGGCTCTACCCCCCTCTGCCGCATGCCGGCTCGCTGCACGTGGACGGCGGGGTGCTCGACAACCTCCCCGTGCAGAGCCTGTCGCTCACCGAAGGGCCCGTCGTCGCGGTGAGCATCAGCTTCGGGGGCTCCGGCGGCTCCCGGGCCGGCAGGGATCCTGGTACGCCCCCGCGGACACCGCGCGTCCCTGCCCTGGGCGACACCCTGATGCGCACGATGATGATGGCGAGTGGTCAGGCAGCGGAGCAGGCCATGGCGCAGGCCTCGGTCGTGCTGCGTCCGGACGCCAGCGGCGTCGGGCTGCTGGAGTTCCACCAGATCGACCGGATGCGGGAGTCGGGTCGGGCAGCAGCGCGCGCCGCCCTGCCGGAGATCACGGCCCTCCTCACGTCTCCGCGCTGAGCACCCGGACCGGCGAGCACACCTCGAGCAGCAGGTCCCGCGCGCCCTCGTCGTCCAGCGCTACGCCCTCGGCGAGCACGGACTGGTCCTCGTGGCCGAGGAGGGCGTCGAGGCGAGCCTGGACGTCGGCGGCGCGCGGCGAGCCGATCCGCTCCCGCAGGCCGTCCGCCACCCCGACCAGGCGGAGCCCGAGATCCGCACGGCCGGACATCCCCGCCAGCAGCGCCACGTCCTCGAACAGGCTGGCCTGCGCCCACGCGTCGTCGTACGCGCGGTAGTCCAGCAGGGACAGGGCGTACAGCTGCTGGGCCTCCTCGGTCTCCCCAAGGTCGCGCTGCGCGTTGCCCAGGTTGTGCTGCCCGAGCGCGACCAGCCACGGGTCGCCGACCTCGGCGTGCAGAGCGATCCCGGCCAAGAAGCGCTCCTTGGCCTGCTGCGGCTCCTCGCGGAGCACCGCGAGCATCCCGAGGTTGTTCTGCGAGATGCCGATCCCCCAGAGGTCACCCACCTCCTGGCGGAGGGCGAGGGCACCCTCGCCGAGGCGCTGCGCCTCGTCGTAGTCGCTCTGGTACTCCGCGACGATGGCCAAGTTGCTGAGCAGGCTGGCCATCTGCCGCTGGTCGTTGAGTCGGGTGCGCACCTCGAGGCTGCGGCCGTAGAAAGCCTTGGCCTCGTCGAAGGCGCCTCGCTGTGCCGCGAGGGTCCCGGACAGGTGCAGGACCTGACCGGTTCCCGCGTCGTCGTCGGCGCGCCGGAACAGGGCGGCCGCCCGGCCGAGCTCCTCTTCCGCGTCGCGGTAGCGGCCCCGGCGACGCGCGACCTCCGCCAGCCAGGCATGGGCCCACCCCTGCCCCGAGGCGTCCTGCGTGGCGACGGCCGCCTCACGTGCCGCGTGGTAGGACACCTCGGCCGCGTCGAGGTCGCCCTTGGCCTCGAGCGCCTTGCCCACCCGCAGGTGGATGTCGGCCAGCTCAGCCGGCGGGAGCAGCGTCAGCAGCCGCGAGTACGCCGTGAGCGCGCTGTCGTGGGCGTAGGAGTCCTGCGCGGCGAGGCCCGCCCGCCGCAAGTACTCGCGCTTCTTGTCGTCGTCGTCGCTGAACCAGTAGTGGTGGGCGAGCTCGTCCAGCCAGCGGCCCGGGTCGCCGGCCACACCGGCCTCGAGCGCCCCGGCGATCCGGCCGTGCAGCTGCTGCCGCTGGGCGAACGGCAAGGTCTCGTACGCCACGTCCCGCACCACCAGGTGCGTGAACGCCCACGACGCCGCGGCGAGGTCCTCGGGAGCTGCGACCTCCAGGACCTGCAGCGCCTGCAGGGAGGCGAGGACGTCGCCCTCGGCGCCGAGGTCAGGGTGACCGGCCCGCACCAACCGGGCGCCGAACGTCCGCCCGATGACGCTCGCCACCTTGACGCACTGGCGCGGGTGCTCGGGCAGGGCGTCGACGCGACTGAGCACGAGCCCGTGCAAGGTCGCCGGGAGGTCCAGGGCGTCGACCTGGCCCCCTGCCCCCGCCTCGTGCCGCTCCCGCAGGTACCGGCACAGCTCACGCACCCACAGCGGGTTGCCCGCTGCTCGGGTCACCACCAGGGGCACCAGCTCGCCCAGGGGGGCCTGCTGATCGCCGAACAGCACGGTCAGTTGCTCGGTCGCGAGGGCTGCGGCCGCGGCGTCGCTCAGCACGTCCAACGAGAGCTCGTCCACCGCCGTCCACCGCCTCCACTCCGCGAGGGGGAGCGGCTCGCCGACCGGCCGGGAGGTCGTCAGCACGGTCATCGGGAGCCCGGGGAGCGCACGGACCAGCGCGATCAGCAGTTCGCGCGACAAGGAGTCCAGGGCGTGCACGTCCTCCAGCAGCAGCAGCACGTGCGTGGCGGCCGCCTCGCTCAGCAGACGCACCGCCAGCTGCTCCAGGCTGGTCTTGCGGAGCTTAGCGTCGAAGCCGGCGGTCAGCTCGTTGTCCGGCAACGGCACGCCCAGCAAGGCGCCGAGCAGCGGCAGCCGAGGGCGTAGGTCCACGGGGAGCACCTGATCGAGGTGCGCGGCCAGCCCCCCGGTGGACTCGTCCTCGACGTCGAGCAGGTCCCGGAACACCGACTGCCAGGCGAGGTAGGAGCTCCCCGCGCCGTACGGCTGGGCCGCCCCGCGCAGCACACGGACGCCGTGGGCGAGGGTGCCGCCGACGACCTCGGCGACCAACCGGGACTTGCCGGTCCCCACGTCGCCGGACACGCACACCAGTCGCCCCTGGCCCTGCCGGGACGCCGTGACGGCCTCCGTCAGCAGCAGCAGCTCGCCCTCCCGCCCGACGAGAGCCGGCTCCGCGGCGAGCGGGGCGGCTCCGCGCACCCCGTGCAGGAGCGGCGCGGCGGCGAACGTCCCGGACTTGCCCTTGAGCTGCAGCTCCCGCACCGGACCGAAGCGGAACTGCTGGCCCGCAGCCGCCTGCACGACGTCGGAGACCAGGATGCCGCCGACGTCCGCCTTGCCCATGAGCCGCGCCGCGAGGTTGACGCTGTCCCCGAGGCAGCAGTAGGTACGACGGTCGCGGTGCCCGTACGTGCCGGCCCGCAGCCGCCCCGCAGACACACCGACCCGCAGGTCATGGACCCCGCCGACCCCGTCGAGCCGGAGCAGTTCGAGCGCCGCGCCGCACGCTCTGGCCGCGTCGTCCTCGTGCGCGAGCGGCGCCCCGAACGCGCCGTACAGGTAGGCGCCCTTGTCGCCCACCGTGAGCTGCAGCATCGTCCCGCCGTACCCGTCGAGGATGCGCTGGGCCGCGGTGATGAAGGCGTCGAGGTGCGAGGGCGCGTCCTCATCCTCGTCGAAGTCGATGCCCACGAAGTGCAGGAACAGGGGTACGGCGGGACGGAGCTCGGCGAGGAACGCGCCGGTGCCGGCCTGCAACCGGCCGTAGACCGCGGGGAGCACCCATCGGCGCACGACCTCGTCCGGCAGGTCGGGCGGGGAGGCGTCCCACGGCAGCGCCTCCGGGGCCTCCGACAGGCCGTGCACCACCCACACCGGTCCGAGAGCTCCGGTCCGCTCCTCACCGACCTCGCCCCGGTCGCCCAGCGCTGCGCGCACCGGAGCCGTCACGAGGACCTCCCCCGGGGACGCCGTGCCCTCGGCGGCGGCGACCTCGTCCATGAGCCGGCCGGCGAGCACGTCGATCAGCTGGATGGCCGGATCGCCGACGACGAAGCGGCGTGCCCGTCCCGCGGCGACAGCGACCTTCACCGCCAGCCGTACCTCGTTGCCGGCGGGCGTCCGCACCAGCCCCACGCGGTCCATCTCCCCCTGCATGGCCAGCGCGCAGGCCGTGCCGCGCACCCCGTCGTCCCCGTCGATCCAGCAGGTCACCGCGTCGCCGCTGAAGTACAGGACCGAACCGGCCTGGGTGTGCAGGTGCTCCAGCAGCGCGTGGAAGACCCGGTCGAGCACCTGGGTCAGGACCTCGGCGCCGCGCTGCGGTCCGAGCTCGTCGGCGAGCGCCTCGGTCAGGGCGGTGAAGCCGCTGATGTCCGCGAACAGCACGGACCCCTTGACGCGATCAGGCAGGTCACCGCCTGCGGCGAGGGCGCGTCGTCGGTCCTCGGCCAAGTACGCCCGGGCGTCGTCGTGAGACAGAGCCGACCCGGTGCGCTCAGCGCTCCGCGGTCCGGTGGTCGGCTCAGCGCTCACAACACCGGATCATCGCACCTTGACGCGCACCTCGCGCACAGCGAGCAGGTCGACCCCGTTGGCACCGAGGACGGTGACCCGCAGGACGTACACCGAACCGGAGCGCCAGCCCAGCGCCGTACCGTTGGCCGTGGTGCTGAAGCGCTTGGTGGTGACGTCGTACGCCATGTCCTCGGGGTAGAGCCCTGGCATCACGGGGGAGCCCTCGAGCCGGCTGGAGAAGCGCAGGCGGCGCGTGGCGACGAGGGCGACGGCGTCGGTGTCGGCAAGGGGCGTCCCGGCAGCCCGCAGGAACTGCAGGCTCACCAGCAGCGACTCGTCCTTGCCGACCGCCACCGGCTCGCGGTCCTGCGGGCCGTTGAGCGGAGCGCTGAACTCCGAGGTGCCGTACTGGTTGACCAGGTGGAAGGCGACCGAGCCGCTGCCGGACCGGACTGTCACGTCGTAGGCCCCCGGGTCCGGTCCTGCGACGAGGTCGAGCGACACCCGGCCGTCGGCGCCGGCGACCCGCGTCCCGGTCCGCGGCGTCGTTCCCGGCCCGGTGCTGGGCGAGGAGTAGGTCACCGTGGCTCCCGCGACGGGGTTGCCGTAGGCGTCCTGGACCTCGGCCACCAGCGGACTGCCGAACGGCGTGCCGTAGACGGTCGCCTGGCCGCCGCCACTGATCGCGAGCACCGCGGCCGGGGCACCCGGTCGCACCGTGAGCGCGAGGTCGCGGGTTGCCGCACCGATCTCGTTCGTGGCCGTCACCCGCGCGGTGTAGCTGCCTGCCTTCGTGGTGGTGCCGGCGATGCGACCGTTGCCGTACGACAGCCCCGGCGGGAGCCCGGTGACCGAGACGACCGGTTCGGGATCGCCGGTGACCACGACGGGACCGTCGTACGACGTCCCCGCCGTGGCGTCCGGCAACGAGGTCGTGGTGATCGCCGGAGGCGCCAGCACCCGAAGGCTGACGACGTTCGACGTGGACGGACCGTTCTCGGGGTCGCGAGCGTCGGCGGACCGGCCGCCTCCGAGGTCGATCGGGTTGGTCCCGAAGACCGCCGTCACGGCGTAGGTCCCGGCGGGCAGCGACAGCGCTCCCAGCCGGGCGACGCCGTCGGGCCCGGTGATGCGCACGGCGGCCGCCACGAGGCTGCCGGCCTGACGCACCTGGAAGTAGACGGCGCGTTCCTTCAGCGGCACACCCCCGCCCTTGAGCGTGGCGGACACCAGCGAGTCCTGACCGCTCACCACGGCACTGCCGGCCTGGGTGGCCGAGAGCGACGTCGGTCGCTGGGTCACCGTGACCGCCGCGTCGCGGCGACTGCCGGCGTAGGTCGCGTCACCGTCGTACATCGCGGTGAGGGCCTTGGCACCGACGGTCTCGGTGAGGACGATGGCGGTGCTGGCGACGCCGTTGCCGTCAGTGGTCGCGCTCAGCACGGTCGAGCCCAGCAGGAAGCGGACGGTGCGCCCGGCGAGCGGCTGGCCGTTCGCCACGAGGGTCGCCGTCACCGGGAACGTGGAGCCGAAGGGCGCCGAGCTCGCGGCCGCCAGCGACAGCGCCGTTGCTGTCGTGCCGACGACGAGGGGGTCGAGACCCGGCGAGCTGCCAGGGGAGTAGTCGTAGCCCTCGTTGTCGTCCATCGTGACCAGCCCGACGCCGTTCAGGGCCTGCACGACGTACCGGACGTCCGCCGGACTCTGCCCGGTCGGCAGCGTCAGCGTTCCGGTCCAGAGCGTCGAATCGGTCGGGCTCTGCGTCAGGTCTACCGACGTCCACGCGCCGTACCAGGGGCCGCGCTCGGCCGTCCTGGTCACCCACACGCTCTGGATGCCGGCGGACGGGTCACCGACGACCCGAGCCCGGATCGTCACGGTCGACCCCGAGATCGTCGAACCGACACCGGTGATGGCCGGCGGAGCCGCCAGGGACGGGGTGTTGCCCGGGTAGGTCGAGGTCTTGCCGTACGTCGCGGTGTTGCCGCTGTAGGCCAGGCGGTAGTCGAGCTGGCTGAAGCGGCGCATCGTGCTCGTGTACTGGCCGTCCGAGCGGTGCTGCGCCGGAGTGACGAGCAGGCGCGTCCCGCCGTCGCCCTCGATGGCGCCGTACGCGTTGATCGACGCCAGGCGCCGGGGGAAGAACACGGGAGACCGAAAACCCGGGTGCGGCTGGCTCTCCTCGGTCGCTACTGCGCCGGTCAGCGGCACGACACCCGCCGTGTCCGCGTAGGTCCCACCGCGCCAGGCGACCCCGCGCAGCGCCACACCGTTCGCGGTCGCGGGGAGGCTGACGAGCGGCAGCGCCGGCTGCGCGGGCTGGGTGACGACACCGTTCGGTCCGGTGAGGTAGGTGAACGCCGAGAGACCGCTTCCGCTGTCGTCCTGGAACGGCTGCGACGTCTGCGTCAGGGTGGGCATCGTGACCACGTCGAGCGTCCTCAGGCCCAGCACCGCACCGGGGCCGGACGACACCGTCGTCGGCGACACGGTGGCGGGGGTGGTGGCCGGCAGTCGGTTCGACGGCAGCGTGAGGCCCCACATGGGCAGGCCGTACAGCGTGGCCTCAGCCAGGGCCTTCTGGTGGATGCCCGACAGGACCGGGGTGGCAGCGAGGTAGGACTGCTTGGCCTTCACCAGCGCCGCCCCGAGAGCCACGGCCCCGGTGCCGCGCCGCAGCTCGGTCGCGAAGTCGGCGTAGAGCCGCTCGCTGTACTCCAGGAAGTCGGTGTCGCCGTACTGGTAGCCGGTGCCCGCGAGCACGATCGCGCCGCGGCGGTTGAGCGCCTGCACCCAGTCCAGCGGGACGGTCACCCCGGGCACCGCGTCGTTGTCGACGATGTTGTAGCCGCTGTGGCAGCCGGCGCTGACGACGAGGGTGTTGGTGTAGTCCGTCGCGGCGTCGGCGACCTCCGTCGACAGGACCTGGCTGGTGTAGTCGGCGGCGAGGGCGCTGTTGGCCGAGAAGTGCCCGGCCAGGTAGACGATGTCGTTCTTCTGCGCCGGCGAGAACAGCGTGGTCCGCAGGTCGTCCGCCGTCCAGGAGTGCCGTCGGTCCGGGACACCGTTCACGGTGGTCGTGCTCGGCGGGACGTCGCGGTCGGTGATGAGGTCGGTGACCGCCCCGCTGGGCAGGCTGGCCTGCAGCGACGTGCTCACCGCATCGGCGGCGTCGGTGAGGAAGTCATAGCCGGTGACCAGCGCCTTCTTCGGTGACGGCAAGGCACCACCTCGTGCGGTGTAGTTGGTCAGGGCGAGGGAGATCTCGCTCGCGGACTCCACCAGGCGCCCCACCGCCACGTCGGGCACCGGGACGGTGGCGCCCTTGAGGTTGATGTCGGTCTCCGCGCCGTACGCGTCCTGGCTGAGCACCTGGTTGCGGCGCAGCGCGGCCTGGGACGCCGTCGGGTCCGCGACCGGCGGCACGTAGTTCTGCTCCGGGCCGAGCCCGGCCGCGTCGGCCGAGCGGAAGAACGGCACCACGTCGTCGCCGCCGGCGATCACGACGTACTTCAGGGTGTCGTTGCTGTCCCGGTAGCTGTTGACGATGTTGCGCAGCTCCTGCGCGACGAGGTTCTTGGCGTACGGGCAGCCGGCGTTGCGGTCGGCCTGGGCGTTGAGGGCGCGGAGCCGCGGGACCTGGTGGGCGTCGACGACGACGCCACCGACCTCGGGACGAGCGGCGAACGCCCCCAGCTGACCCAGCGGGACGCCGGGCAGCCGAGCGCTGTCGGTGAGGACGACCGTGCCGGCGCTGCCCGGCGTGCCACGGACGGTGTCGGTGCTGTCGACGAAGCGGTCCAGCGGCGACGTGCAGCTGCCCAGGGTCTGGGACACGGTCAGCGTGAAGGGGACACCGGGCGCGGACGCGCCGTTACGCCCCTGGACGCGGAGGTAGAAGAAGGTGTCGGCGTTCCAGGTGTTGGCGCGGATCGACTCGTCGGACAGGCCTTCGTTGGCGGAAACCGCGATGAGGCTCCGGACCTGTGCGCTCGACCAGGCGCTGTTGAGCTGGTCGGGGCTGAAGATGCTCGGCGAGAAGATGCTCGGGCTGAAGATGCTCGGCGAGAAGATGCTCGGGCTGAAGATGCTCGGCGAGAACGCGTCCTGGCTGAAGATGCTCGGCGAGAAGATGCTCGGCGAGAAGATGCTGGGCGAGAAGATGCTCGGGCTGAAGATGCTCGGCGAGAAGATGCTCGGGCTGAAGATGCTCGGCGAGAAGATGCTCGGGCTGAAGATGCTCGGCGAGAAGATGCTCGGGCTGAAGATGCTCGGGGAGAACGCGTCTGAGGCGAACTCTGCAGTCAGGTGGTTGAGGTCCTTGGGCGCGAGGACGTCGGTGAACGCAGCGCCGATGTCACGGAACAGCGCGAGGTCGTAGTTCGCGGCCAGGTGGGTCAGGTCGACCTGGATCGTGCTGTCGGGCAGGACCGGGACGCGGTACCAGTACGCCTGGTCGAGCTGGCGCAGGGAACCGGTCGTGCTGTCGTTGGGCTGCAGGAGGGTCGCGGTCGGCCAGGCGATGTTGGGCTCGTTGGCGTAAACGCGGACCAGGAACGTGGCGCTGCTGGACAGGCCAGAGGCGCCCTGCGCCGTGCAGGTCACCGTGGTCTCGCCCAGGGGGAAGGCCGAACCGGCCGCCGGCGAGCAGGTCACGGGGACGCTGTTGCCGGCGTCGTCCGCCGCGCTCGCCGTGTAGCTCACGACGGCGGAGGTGTCGCCCTGTGCCTTCGCGGTGACGAGGACCGGGCTGGTCGGGACCGTGATGGTCGGCGCGGACGCGAGGGTGAAGGCGCCCCTCAGGACACCGGACGCCTCGTCGTGACTGGCTCCCAGCACGAAGCCGTACCGGTCGCCGACGGCGAGCGTGAGGCGCAGGACTCCCCGGTAGCTGAACCCGCCGGTCGCGTCCGCCGGCCCCTCGTTGAGCAACAGCTGCGGCTGGACCAGGTTGCCGTCGCGGTAGATCCCCGCGGCGAGCGCGGAGCGGACGCGCTTGGTGCCGTGATCGCCGGTCCAGGTCCAGGGGATCGTCACCGCACCGCTGACGGTCGACGTCGTCAGGAAGGTCCACGCGCCGAGCTTCTTGGTGCGGTCGAGGACGTCGTACGTCATCTGGGCCGGCGTCAGCAGGCCGTTGGACACGGTTTTGGCGTCGGTCCCCGAGGCCTGCCACCCCGTGTCTCCCGCAGCGAGGGCGACACCGGCGGGCAGGACTCCCAGGGCCATGAGCAGGCTCACCAGCGCAGCGAGGATCCCGTCCCGAAGACGTCGGCGGAGGCGCGGGACACGGGACGCGGCAGCAGGCTGGGCAACGGTGGTCATTCGGCGGATCCCCCCCCGCACGGCCCATACGACTGGATGGGTCATCGCGCAGTGGTCCAAGTGGACCAAATGCACCGGATCATGACAAGCCGCCTGAGTGCACACATTGACCCGCTACGCGTGGAGGCGGGCACAGAAGAGCGGGCCTCCCGGAGGAGACCCGCTCTTCGTTCCGTGCTGGTGTACGAGGTGAGCGGACTAGAAGTCCATGCCACCCATGCCGCCGTCCGGCATGCCGCCGCCGGCCGGGGTCTTCTCCGGCTTGTCAGCGATGACGCACTCGGTGGTGAGGAAGAGCGCGGCGATAGAGGCCGCGTTCTGCAGCGCCGAGCGGGTGACCTTGGCCGGGTCGAGGATGCCCGCCTTGATCATGTCGACGTACTCGCCGGTCGCGGCGTTGAGGCCCTGACCGACGGGCAGGTTACGGACCTTCTCCACGACGACGCCACCTTCGAGGCCGGCGTTGATCGCGATCTGCTTGATCGGGGCCTCAAGCGCCAGGCGCACGATGTTGGCTCCGGTCGCCTCGTCACCGACGAGGTCCAGCTTGTCGAACGCGGTGACCGACGCCTGCAGGAGCGCGACGCCACCACCGGCGACGATGCCCTCCTCGACAGCGGCCTTCGCGTTGCGCACAGCGTCCTCGATACGGTGCTTGCGCTCCTTGAGCTCGACCTCGGTGGCCGCGCCGACCTTGATGACCGCAACACCGCCGGCCAGCTTGGCCAGGCGCTCCTGCAGCTTCTCGCGGTCGTAGTCGGAGTCGCTCTTCTCGATCTCGGCGCGGATCTGGCTGACGCGACCGGCGATCTGGTCGGCGTCACCGGCACCCTCGACGATCGTCGTCTCGTCCTTGGTGATGACGACCTTGCGGGCGTGACCAAGGAGCTCCAGGCCCGCGGTGTCGAGCTTGAGGCCGACCTCCTCGGAGATGACCTGGCCGCCGGTGAGGATCGCGATGTCCTGCAGCATGGCCTTACGACGGTCGCCGAAGCCCGGCGCCTTGACGGCAGCGGACTTGAACGTGCCGCGGATCTTGTTGACGACGAGCGTGGCCAGGGCCTCGCCCTCCACGTCCTCGGCGATGATCGCGAGGGGCTTGCCGCTCTGCATGACCTTCTCCAGCAGCGGCAGCAGGTCCTTGACGGTGCCGATCTTGGAGTTGACGACGAGGACGTACGGGTCCTCGAGGACGGTCTCCATGCGCTCGGTGTCCGTGACGAAGTACGGGCTGATGTAGCCCTTGTCGAAGCGCATGCCCTCGGTGAGCTCGAGTTCGAGGCCGAAGGTGTTGCTCTCCTCGACGGTGATGACGCCTTCCTTGCCGACCTTGTCCATCGCCTCGGCGATGATCTCGCCGACCGTCGTGTCCGCAGCGGAGATGCTGGCGGTCGCGGCGATCTGCTCCTTGGTCTCGACGTCCTTGGCCGCCTGGCCGATGGCCTCGACGACGCGCTCGACGGCGGCCTCGATGCCCTTCTTCAGACCCATCGGGTTGGCGCCGGCCGCGACGTTGCGCAGGCCCTCGCGCACGAGCGCCTGAGCGAGCACGGTGGCGGTGGTGGTGCCGTCACCCGCGACGTCGTCGGTCTTCTTGGCGACCTCCTTGACGAGCTCGGCGCCGATCTTCTCGTAGGGGTCCTCGAGCTCGATCTCCTTGGCGATCGAAACACCGTCGTTGGTGATCGTGGGGGCACCCCACTTCTTCTCCAGCACGACGTTGCGGCCCTTCGGGCCGAGGGTCACCTTGACGGCGTCAGCGAGCTGGTTCATGCCTCGCTCGAGGCCGCGACGGGCCTCCTCGTCAAACGCGATCAGCTTGGCCATACGTGGATTCCTCCATGGTTCGGGGTGATCTCTGTGACGGTGCCCGCGACGGACGACCGGGTTGCCGGTCTCACCGAGAGATCTGGCACTCGAAGGGTCCGAGTGCTACCCACCATGTTGGCACTCTCCCCCCGAGAGTGCAAACAGAGCGCCGCCGACCAACCGCACTCGGCTCCTGATCAGTCAGGGGAGCGTGATCGGCCCCTCGGTGCCAGGGTCGTCGCCCAGCGCAGCCCGCACCACGGCCAGGGCCGCACCGAGGCGACCGTTGGGGCCGTCCCAGTACTCCCCCGCCTCGACCGTGACCTCCAGGACCCGGACGGTGGGGTCGTTCTTGCCGTCGAAGAAGGCGGCGGCGCCCGGATTCCACAGCTCGGCGACCAGCGCCCGGTCGTCGCGCACGCGCGCGCTGCCCTGCAGCCCGACGTAGGTGTTCTTGGCCGGGTCGGAGAACGTCACGCCCGCCGGCGAGCCCTCGCCGTCCAGGTCGGCCACCCACTCCGCCTCGGTCGAGACGAGGAAGCGCAGCCGGCCGCCCTCCTCGTCGGCCAGGGTGAGCGGCCGGGACGCCCACACGTGCGTGCGGGGGTCCCGGGTGCCGACCATCGCGAAGCGAAGGCCGTCCAGGGCATGGGTCAGGGACTGGGGCTGTGGCGTCGTCGTCATGGACCGGGGCTACCCCCTCCCGCGTCGCGTCACGCGCCCAGCAGACTGGCCGCATGGGTCTGCTGCTCGCCTTCGCCGTCGTCCTGTTCGTGGGTGCTCTGATCTCGGAGCGCGCCGACCGGACCGTGCTGTCCACGGCGGTGCTGTTCCTGCTGGCCGGCTTCGTGCTCGGGGACGGCGTGACCGGGGTCCTGGATCTGCACCAGGACGACGACATCGTCATCGAGCTGGCCGAGCTGGCGCTGTTCAGCGTGCTGTACACCGACGGCATGCGTGTGGGCTTCGGCGACCTGCGTCGCGCCTGGCGGCTTCCCGGCCGGGCCCTGGTGCTCGGGATGCCCCTCACCTTCGGGATCACCGCCCTGCTCGCTCACGTGGTGGCCGGACTGCCGTGGACCGAGTCGCTGCTCGTCGGCGCCGTCCTCGCCCCGACCGACCCGGTGTTCGCCTCGGCGATCGTCGGCCGCGAGGAGGTCCCACGACGACTGCGGTCCCTGCTGAACGTCGAGAGCGGGCTGAACGACGGACTCGCGCTGCCGGTCGTCCTGGTCCTGCTCTCGGTGCTGGCGAAGGAGGGCGTCTCCGGCCTGGAGCTGCTGGGCGAGCTTGCGCTGGGCGTCGCGATCGGGATCGTCGTCCCGTGGGTGGCGGCCGTCCTCATCCGGAGCCGGCACACCGCTGCCACCGACCTCTACAAGGCTCTCGGCGGGCTCTCCATCGGCCTGATGGTGCTCGGTCTCGCCCATGCGGTGCACGGCAACCTGTTCCTCGCGGCGTTCACCGCGGGCATCACCGTGGCGACCGTCGCTCCTGAGGTGGAGCGCACGTTCGGCGAGTTCGGTGAGCTGGTCACCGAGCTGCTGAAGCTCGCCGCGATCCTGGTCTTCGGCGCTCTCATCTCCCCCAGCTTCCTGGGCGAGATCCCCTTCAGCGGCTACGTCTTCGCCCTTCTGGCCCTGATCGTGGCCCGGCCGGCGGCGATCGCCCTGGCGTTGCTGCGCAGCCACCTGCCGTGGCCGGAGCGCGCCGTCGCCGCGTGGTTCGGGCCGAAGGGGTTCGCGTCCGTGGTCTACGGGCTGCTCATCCTCGAGGCCGGGGTCCCGCGGGCGGACCAGATGTTCCACCTGGTGGCCCTGGTCATCTTCGCTTCGATCCTGGCGCACTCCTCCACCGACGTCCCGATCGCGCACGCGTTCGCCCGGGCCGAGAAGCGAGCACCAATCCAGGCCGGCACGGTGACCGAACGCCCGGCGAGCGACTGACCCCGTTCCCCCTACGCCGCCGATCGGCTGTGTCCCCGCCGATCGGTGTGCTCACGGGTGGATCCGTACCCCCTTGAGCAGGTCCTCGTCGACAGGGTCGTCACCGGTCACGACGCTGAGGTCACCGGTGGTCTCCAGGACGACGGCACGGACCTGAGCCCGCGAGCGGACCCCGGACAGCCGGAGCTGCGCCCACAGCTCACCCTGGCTGATCCCGGCGGCGGCCAGGTTGAGCGACAGCACCTCACCGTCCAGGACAAGCGCGAGCGGCTCGTTGTCCACCAGCCCGCCGAGCAAGCCGCGCTGCCGGAGGCGGGCGACGACGTACTGCAGCAGGTAGAGCAGGAGCAGCGCGAACGCGCCCGTCACCAGCGACGTGCCGCCGGTCGCCGTGGAGGCAACGGTCGAGCCGACGGCGATGGTCGCGGCGAAGTCGAAGCTCGACATCTTGGCCAGCGACCGGGGGCCGGACCACCGCGTCAGGACGATGACGACGACGTACACCCCGACGGTGCTGGTCACGGCGACCAGCAGGTCGGACCGGGACGCCCCGAGATCGGCCAGCACGCTCATGTCGCCACCTCCTGGCAAGTCCGTGCCCCGCGCAACGACGGGGAACCGTCAGCCGGCGGCGCCGCTCTTCACGAAGGCGTTGTACGACGGGGCGATCGTCACGGTCGGGACCGAGGTCAGAGCCGTGGCCTCGATGGTCTTCAGCCCGTCACCGGTGTTGTAGAGCACCGTCTCCGCCTCGGGGTCGATGAGCCCCTGGGCCAGCAGCTTGCGCAGCGTCGCGACCGTCACTCCGCCTGCCGTCTCGGCGAACACGCCCTCGGTCTCGGCGAGCAACGAGATGCCCTCGATCACCTCGGCGTCGCTGACGTGGCCCATGGCGCCGCCGGTCCGACGTACGACGTCGAGGGCGTAGGGGCCGTCGGCGGGGTTGCCGATGGCGAGGCTCTTGGCGATCGTGTCGGGCTTGACGGGCTTGACCGCGTCCCAGCCGTTCTCGAAGGCCGTGGCGATCGGTGAGCACCCGGTCGCCTGCGCACCGAACACCTTGTAGGACGCCTCGTCCACCAGCCCGAGCTTGATGAGCTCACCGAACGCCTTGTCCACCTTGGTGAGCAGCGAGCCGGACGCCATCGGGATGACGACCTGCGGCGGGATGCGCCAGCCGAGCTGCTCCGCCACTTCGTAACCGAGCGTCTTGGAGCCCTCGGCGTAGTACGGGCGGACGTTGACGTTGACGAACGCCCACTCCTCGTTCTCGGCGATCTCGCTGCACAGTCGGTTCACGTCGTCGTAGTTGCCGTCGACAGCGACCAGGGTCTGGCCGTACACCGCGGTCTGGACGATCTTGCCTTGCTCGAGGTCGCTGGGGATGAACACGACGGCCTTGAGCCCGACATGGGTGGCGTGCGCAGCGACCGAGTTGGCGAGGTTGCCGGTCGAGGCGCAGGACACCGTGGTGTAGCCGAACCCGCGGGCGGCAGACAGAGCCACACTGACGACACGGTCCTTGAACGAGTGGGTCGGGTTGCCGCTGTCGTCCTTGACCCAGAGCTTGCGCATCCCCAGCGCCTTGGCCAGGTTGGGGGCCTCGCGCAGGCGGGTCATGCCGGCGCCGAGGTCCACGCGGGTCTCGGGGTCCTGGCCGGCCGGGAGCAGACCGGCGTAGCGCCAGATGGTCTGCGGACCGGCCTCGATGGACTGCCGGGTGACCAGCTTGAGCTTGTCGAGGTCGTACTCCACCTCGAGCGGCGCAAAACACTCCGCGCAGACGTGGACCGGGGTGAGCGGCACGCGGTGGCCGCACTCGCGGCAGATGAGCCCCTTCGCAGGGCTGGCGGCGAAGGCCGCTGGTAGGTCGGTGGTCGTCACAGTTCTCCTCATCTTCCCCGCACGAAGCGGGACGGAGTTGGCACCTGGCTCGTCGTGAGCTGGTTGCCGGGGCGTCATCGGGCCGTGTCCCTGGTGCCCCTCGGGATGAAGTCGTGCTGTTCAGTTGTGGGGACCGACGTTACCGGACTACTGCACGAGGGCCGCCGGGGCCGTGTTCTCTCTCGCCCGTCGCCAGAAGCGCAGGCGGGAGGCGTCCGCGGCCAACACCGCCTGAACAGCGCGGACGCTGTGCTGTGTCGCGTGGCACCGGCACGCGTGGCCGCACCCCACGGCGCCGGGGACAGGCCGCTGGCCGGACTCGTCGCGCAGGGAGGTGCAGGCGCAGTGCGCGCAGCGATCGACGTAGGTCACGAGCATCAGGGACTCCGGTGAACGGGCAGCGGCCAGGTCCTCCAGCCGCCGTCCGTGAGGTCTCGCGTGGCGAGGTCCGTCGCGCCACCGGTCGTACTCGTCCTGTCGGTCCCCTGTCGCGCTCGCGGATCACCCTTCCGGGTAGTCACCGGCTGCGCGCACCGGGTCTGGGTAGGCTCCGCCAGTGCTGGAGCTCACCGCGCGGTTGCACCCGTCGGCCCTCGACCAGCGGCGCGGCATCGTCCGCCTGCACCCTGATGCGCTCGCCGCGCTGGGGCTCTCGCCATGGGACGTCGTGCTCCTGCGCGGTGCCCGCGTCACCGGTGGCCTGGTCGCGCTCGCCCCGCCCAACACCGGCCAGCACGAGCTGCTCTGCGACGAGCTGGTGCTCGGCAACCTCGGCGTCGCCACCGGAGCCCGCGTGTACGTCGAGCGCAGCGCCGATCGGGAGGCCTTGTCGGTCACGGTGAACGCTGCTCCGGAGATCGTGGCGGCCGTCTCGCCGGAGATGCTGCGCACGGCGCTGCTGGGCAAGGCCGTCACCACCGGTGACCAGGTCTCGCTGCTCCCCCAGGACCTCGCCCCGCTGCCCGAGATCGACGTCGTGGCCGCCCGGCGGTCGTTGGCCAACCTGCTCGGCCCTGGTTGGTCCTCGCTCCTGCTCCAGGTGGCAGCCGTGTCCCCCGACGGCCCCGGCGTGGTGACCATGGGGACGATCGTCGGGTTCGCCGGAAGCGTCACGACGAGCGGCAGCGCGACCCCGCTGGTCCTGCCCACCCCCGGCCCGTCGCACCCGCCGGTCGAGCTGCCCGGACTCGAGACGCAGGTTGCGGAGCTGACGGAGTGGCTCGAGCTCGGTTTCCACCGCGCAGACCTGCTGGCCCGGCTGGGCTCTGGGCCGCAGCTCGGGGTCCTGGTCACCGGGCCGGCTGGGTCCGGCAAGGCCGCCCTCGTCGAGGCGGTCACCGCACGGATAGGGGCGCGGCTGCTGAGGGGCTGGGGCCCGACCATCGCCGGGCTGCAGGCGCAGGCAGCCGTCGATCAGCTGAAGGCCCTGCTGGCGGACGCCCAGCGCGGACCGTGCGTGCTGCTGCTCGAGGACGTCGAGGCGATCGTGCCGCGGGAGGGCGGCGAGCCGTTGGCGTCGTACTTCCTGGGCCTGGTGCGGGAGACGACGGCGGCGGGACGGGTGGCGATCGTGTGCACGACCTCCCGTCCGGAGGCGGTCTCCGTGCAGCTGCGCAGGCCCGGGACGCTCGACCACGAGCTGGCAGTACCGCTGCCGGACCGGGCGCACCGGCTCGCGATCCTGCAGCTCGCCGTGAAGCAGGTGCCCTTGGACCCTGACGTCGTCCTCGACGACGTGGCCGGCCGTACGCCTGGCTTCGTGGCGGCGGATCTGCTGGCCCTGGTGCGCGAGGCCGGGACGCGGGCTGCGGCGCGGCAGACGTCGGAGGAGCACCCGGTGCTCGCTCATCGCGACCTCGACGCGGCGCTGGAGGTGGTCCGGCCGACGTCCTTGGGCGGTGCGCGCCTCGACGTCGCCTCGGTCTCGCTCGACGACGTCGGCAACATGACCGAGGTGAAGGCCGCGGTCACCGAGACGGTGCTGTGGCCGTTGCTGTACCCGGACACGTTCGCGCGGCTCGGGGTCGCCCCGCCGCACGGGATCCTGCTCTACGGACCGCCGGGGTGCGGCAAGACCTTCCTCGTCAAGGCGATCGCCGGCTCCGGCCAGGCGAACGTCCTGTCGGTCAAGGGTGCCGAGGTGCTGAACAAGTGGGTCGGCGAGTCGGAGCGGGCAGTGCGTGACCTGTTCCGGCGCGCCCGTGAAGCCGCCCCGGCGGTGGTGTTCCTCGACGAGGTGGACGCGCTCGCCCCGACCCGTGGGCAGTCCACGGACGGCGGGACGACCGACCGGGTCGTGGCCTCCCTGCTCACCGAGCTCGACGGGGTGGAGGAGCTGCGCAACGTCGTCATCATCGGCGCCACCAACCGGCCCGACCTCATCGACCCGGCGCTGCTGCGGCCCGGCCGGCTCGAGCGGCTGATCTACGTCCCGCCGCCGGACGCCGAGGCACGCACAGCGATCCTCACCGCCGCGGTGAAGCGGGTGCCGCTCGGCGAGGGCGTCGACCTGGTCGACCTCGGGGTGCGGACGGAGGGGTACTCCGCGGCCGACTGCGCCGCCCTCGTGCGCGAGGCAGCGCTCACGGCGATGCGCGAGTCCAAGGAAGCAGCCGTCGTCACGGCGGCACACCTGGCCGCCGCGCTGGCGACCGTCCGCCCGTCGCTGGACCCGGCCCAGGTGGCGTCGCTCGCCGCGTTCGCCGCGTCCCGCGCCCAGGCCTGACACGCGCCCGCTCGGCCCGGGTGGCTCGGCCGGGGTGATCATCGGAGTCGGCGACCACAGCTCAGCGCTGATTCTCGCGTACGGCGATTCCGATGATCATGAGGCGGGTGGCGGGTGGTGCGTGGGGGGCGTGGCGGGCGGTAACGGGACGGGGCGGGGCGATCTCCGCGTCAGGCGTAGTCGCGGGTCACGATCACGGTCATGCCGCTGGTGGGGATACCACTGAAGCGTGGGCGGACCCGCGGGATCCCGAACTGCTTGGCGAACCGCTGCGCCGACGCCTGCTGGCCCGGCGGGTAGTACACGGTGGTCTGCGGGATCGTGCCTCCGCTGTAGTTGCCGGTGGTGCGCACCGGCCAGCCGCCAGCACGGAACCGCGCGGCGGACCGGTCGGCCAAGCCACTGACCCGGCTGTTGTTGAGGACCGACACGGGGACGACGGGGGCAGCCGGCCCCGTCGTCGCGGGCGGGGCACTCGGCGAGGCGGGCGGCGCCACCGGTGGAGCGACGGGCGTCGTGGCTGGCGGGCTCGGCAGCACGGGCGTTGCGGTCGGGGGCTCGGCCGACGGCGCGGCGGTCGGCGGCCCGGACACCGCAGCCGTCGGCGGGCTGGCCACCACAGGGTTGCCCTGCGGGTCGTCGTGGGTGAACACGAGGAGCGCGCCGATGCCCAGCGCGACGCCGGCCACGGCGAGCCCCGCACCCGCCAGCGCCCGCAGGGGGCCTACCGGGGGCGGCTCGGGGACCGGGCGGTCGCGCAGGGTCCCTTCGGCAGCGGGGGGCTCCCGTGTCACCTGCGCCTCGGACTCCCGCACGACAGGCTCCGGCACGACGGGCACCGGCACGCCGGCCGCCACGGGCACAGGAGGAACATAGGCCCGCACGGGCTCAGCGGGCGGCGGTTCCGGATCGGCGAGCGGGTCGGCGGCGAGGTCGTCAGGCAGCCAGCCACGGTCCAGCGGGGTCGCGACGTCAGGGGCGGGGACGGCAGGCGGGGGAACGACAGGAGCGGCGGGCGGGTCCGGGAGCAGCACCTGCGGCTCGACGAGTTCCGGGACGTCGTCCACGGGCACCTCGGCCGGCACTCCCTCGACGGGCAGGCCCGGCTGCTCGGTGGTCGCGGCCTCGCGTTGCGCCGACGCTTGGGCGCGCCACCACGCGTCCGACCCCGTGTCGTAGACCGGCTCGGCCTCGGGTCCGGGCAGCGCGGTGGACGCGGGGTCAGCGGGATCGACCTCAGGGAAGTCCCAGTCGTCGCCGTCAGTCGGGCCGGTCACGCGCGCGTCACGAGAAGAGCTTCACGAAGAGAGCTAGGCGTCCATGCCGAGGCGGCGCGCCGACCGGTTGCGCTGGCGCGTGGTGCGCAGGCGCCGCAGGCGCTTCACCAGCATGGGATCAGCGACGAGCGCCTCGGGCCGGTCGATGAGGGCGTTGAGCACCTGGTAGTACCGGGTGGCGCTCAGGTCGAACAGGTCCTTGATCGCCTGCTCCTTGGCCCCGGCGTACTTCCACCATTGGCGCTCGAAGGCCAGGACCTCCAGGTCGCGCTCGGTGAGCTCACCGCTGGCCTCGGGGACCACGGAGAGACTGGTCGCGCTGTCCATCGGACCTCCTGAGCGAGCGAACGACAACCGTGTAGTTCGCGCATCATCATGGCACAGCGCCCCCTCAGAACACGCCAACCGGAGGGTGAGACCACGGCGACCTGCCACCGACACCGGTCAGGGGTAGAGGCCGCGGGTGCGGTGCGCGTCCGCCACGCGGCCCACCCCGATGACGGAGGCCGCCGTCCGGAGGGAGAGTTTCTCGGCCTGGGCCAGGGTCGACACCTCGGCGTACGCGTTCTCCATGAGGATCTTGAGGCGGTCGTTGACCTCGTCCTCGGACCAGAAGTAGGCCTGCAGGTCCTGCACCCACTCGAAGTACGACACCGCGACGCCGCCGGAGTTGGCCAGGATGTCCGGGACGACCACGACCCCGCGGTCCTCGAGGATCGCGTCGCCGTCGGGGGTGGTGGGCCCGTTGGCGCCCTCGATGACGAACCGGGCCTGGACCCGCGAGGCGTTGCCCTCGTGGATGACGCCCTCGAGGGCTGCCGGGACCAGTACGTCCACGTCGAGCTCCAGCAGGTCGTTGTTGCTGATCGTGTCGGTGCCGGGGTAGCCGACCACGGTCTCCGCGCCCGACTTCAGGTGCTTGATGAGCGCCGCCGGGTCCAGGCCCTTGGCGTTGTAGATGCCGCCACCGACATCGGACACGGCGACGACGGTGCAGCCTGCGTCGTGGAGGTACTGCGCCGCGAGCCCACCGACCTTGCCGAACCCCTGGACGGCGACCGTCACGTCGCGGTGATCGACGCCGGCTTCGGCCAGCGCGGAGAAGCAGGCGTACATCACGCCGCGGGACGTCGCCCCGCCGCGGCCCTGCGAGCCGCCGATGCTCACCGGCTTGCCCGTCACGACACCAGTGACCGTGTAGCCGGCCTGCGTGGAGTAGGTGTCCATCATCCACGCCATGGTCTGCTCGTCGGTGCCGACGTCGGGCGCCGGGATGTCGCGCTCCGGTCCGATGATGGGGGTGATCTCACTCGCGTAGCGGCGGGTCACGCGTTCGAGCTCGTTGCGGCTCAGCGCCCGGGGGTCCACCGCGACGCCGCCCTTGGCTCCGCCGTACGGGATGCCGATGAGCGCGCACTTCCAGGTCATCCACATGGCGAGCGCCTTGACCTCGTCGAGGTCGGTGTGCGGGTGGAACCGCACACCGCCCTTGGCGGGGCCGCGCGAGAAGTTGTGCTGCACGCGGTAGCCCTGGAGCACCTGCAGCGTGCCGTCGTCGCGCCGCAGCGGCACCGCGACCTGTAGGGACCGCCGCGGCGTGGCCAGCATCTGGTGCAGGCCGTCGTCGAGGCCGAGGTGGGTCGCGGCGCCCTGCAGCTGGAACAGGGCGGACTCGAGGGCGGACTGCACGTGAGGTCTCCTTCGCGAGCGCCGGCATCGTTGACGACGCGCCGGAGCGAAGGATGCCAGATCGCTCAGCGTCGTAGGGCCGAAGGCTGTCCGAGGCGTCGGGGCGTCGGCTGCCGCCACCGCTCTGGCCAGGTGAAGAGCCGACCCGATCGACTGCTGACAACCCCGGGTGCAGCGGCTAGGTTTCGTACAAGAACACGTTCTACCTACGATCCCCCTTCACGCACGAGGAGCTCAGATGCAGACCCGCGCCGCCATCTTGTGGGAGCCGCACACCGACTGGAGCGTCGAGGACATCGAGCTCGACCCGCCCAAGAAGGGCGAGGTGCTCGTCAAGCTGGCCGCCTCGGGGCTCTGCCACTCCGACGAGCACATGGTCACCGGGGACATGGCGCTCCCGCCCGACATCGCCGAGCTCATGGGGATCTCGCAGTTCCCGCTCATCGGTGGACACGAGGGCGCCGGCGAGGTCATCGAGATCGGCGAGGGCGTGACTGAGCTCGCGGTCGGTGACCACGTCGTGTTCTCCTTCATCCCGTCCTGCGGCAGGTGCCCGTCCTGTCGCAAGGGCCAGTCGCAGCTGTGCGACCTCGGCGCGTTCCTGCTCGGCGGGCGGCAGTTCACCGACCAGACCGCCCGCCACCACACCAAGGACGGCAAGGACCTGGGCACCATGGTGGCCCTCGGTACCTTCTCGCCGTACAGCGTCGTCTCGACCGACTCCTGCGTGAAGATCGACCCGGAGATCCCGCTCGACAAGGCCGCGCTCGTCGGCTGCGGCGTGACCACCGGCTGGGGTTCCGCGGTCTACGCCGCCGACGTCCAGCCCGGCGAGACCGTCGTCGTCTACGGCGTCGGCGGCATCGGCAACGCGGCGGTGCAGGGAGCGGCTCTCGCCGGCGCCGGCAAGATCATCGTCGTCGAGCCCGTGGAGTGGAAGCGCGAGAAGATCATGGAGTTCGGCGCCACGCACACGGCGGCGACCCACGAGGAGGCGTTCTTCCTCGTCCAGGGCCTCACCAACGGCGCCATGGCCGACAAGGCGATCCTGTGCATCGGCACGGCCGGGGGCGAGCACGTCGCCCAGCTGCTGCAGATGATCAAGAAGGCCGGCCGGGCCGTCGTCACCTCCGTCGCCCCCATGATGGGCGAGGACGTGAAGATGAACCTGTTCGAGTTCGCCATGCAGCGCAAGGAGCTCGTCGGCTGCATCTTCGGCAACGCCAACCCGCAGGTCGACATCCCGATGCTGCTGGCGCTCTACAAGTCCGGCAAGCTCAAGCTCGACGAGATGGTCACCACGGAGTACACCTTGGACGACATCAACCAGGGCTACCAGGACATGCGCGACGGCAAGAACTTCCGCGGCATCATCCGCTACTAGCCCGAGCGGGTACGTCGGAAGGCCCGCCTCGGTCGAGGCGGGCCTTCCGCGTGCTCCCTCGAGGGCGGGCGACCCGACCACGGAGCTGCTCACGCGCTGAGGTTCCGCCCAAGGGAGTTCGGAGCCGGCTGTCGGGATCGAACCGACGACCTACGCTTTACAAGAGCGTTGCGCTACCGCTGCGCCAAGCCGGCCTGACTCGCCCAGCCTACGGCGAGCAGGGGCTACCCGTGAGTAACCACGCGCGGTAGCGTCGCCCCATGACCGACTACGAGGCCATCAAGACCCTCATGCCCGAGCTCGTGCCGTTCGTCAAGACGCTCCGGCTGGAGTACCTCGAGGTGGCCGAAGGGCGTGCGGTGCTCCGCCTGTCGGACGACGCCGCGTTCCACAACCACGTGGGAGGCCCCCACGCCGGCGCCATCTTCACCCTCGCCGAGTCGGCCAGCGGGGCGGTGGTCATCGGGTCGTTCGAGGACCTGCTGCCGACCGTGACGCCGCTGGCGGCCACCGCCACGATCGCCTACACGAAGCTGCAGAAGGGCCCCGTGACGGCCGAGGCCACCCTGGGCCGGCCGGCCGCAGACGTGCGCGCCGAGCTGGACGAGACCGGCAAGACCGTCCAGTTCCCGGTGGAGGTGGTCATGCGGGACGCCAGTGACCAGGAGACGTCCCGGCTCACGATCAGCTGGGCGCTTCGCCCGAACCGTTAGCTCCCGCCGTCCCTGCGTTCACCCGACCCGCAACGACGAAGGCCCCCACCCTGGCAGGGGTGGGGGCCTTCTCGTCGTGCTCCGGGCTCTGGTCGCCGTGTGAGGGGCCCATCAAGACCGGTGGTGCCGTACGCCGTCTCTGCCGGCCCCGAGGGGGCCTCATCAAGGCGGTCCGTGCCGAGGATCAGTGGTCAGAGACCAGCCGGCCAGACGAGCGTCGTGCCGATGACGATGAGGTCCGGGTCGGACCCGATCGTCGCCCTGTTGGCCTGGTGCACCTTCTCCACGAAGGCCACGACGTTCGCGTTCGACGTCGAACGGCCGGTGTCGCTGAGAACCCGGGTCGTGAGCTCCCACAGCGTGTCCCCACGAGCCACCTTGAAGGTGTAGTCCTTCTTCGCGACGGTCCCGACCTGCTGCGGCGCCGTCACCGGTGGCTTGGCCACGGGTGCGGGGGCCGGGGGCTGCACGACAGGCTCCTGGACGGGCGCCTGGACCGGCGCCGTCGTCGGGGCCGCCGGACCTGCCACAGGTCCTGCAACAGGAGCCTTCGTCGGGGCCTTCGTCACGACCGGCGCTGCTGTGGGCTTGACCACAGGAGCGGCGGATGCGCTGGCCGTCGCGGCACCAGGTGCGGCGACGGGGCGCGTGGACGTCGGGCTGACGGTCGGCTTCGCCGCCGCGGGAGCAACCGGACCGAGGATCGGGTTGGCCGGGGCGGAGGTCGTCGTGCCGTTCGCGGTGACGTTGTTGTTCGACGTGTCGCGGCCGAACGCCGCCCAGGCCACACCGGCGACGGCGAGCACGAGCACGCCACCTCCGAGTGCGGTGAGCGCGTTGCGGCCACGGCCCGCCGGCGGAGGTGCCGCGCTGGGCGGCCTCCCGCGGGGTTGCTCTGCCATCGTTGACCCTTCTGGCGTGGACGTGGGACACACAGTGAACCGCACGTCGGGCCATAATCCGATGATCGCGGCCGCTTCGGGGCGTCTGTTCCCGAGCCGTGATCACGGTCACGCCGGTGACGCCCCGCGTGTAACCCCCACAGACGTGGGTAGTCGACCGGTTGTCACGAGCCGCCGGCGGCTTGGTCGCCCCCCCTGATCAAGCCGTCGGCTTCGGCGCCACCGGCCCCGGACAGGCCTAACCGACGTCCGCGACCTCGCGCTCGCGCAGGTGACCCTCGAGCTTGCGCTTGATCCGCTGCAGCGCGTTGTCGATCGACTTCACGTGGCGCTGGAGCCGCTCGGCGATCTCCTGGTAGCTCTTGCCCTCGACGTACAGCCGCAGGACCTCGGTCTCGAGGTCGGACAGCACCTCGTCGAAGTGCGCCTGCAGCGCCCGGATCCGCTCCGCGGAGATGACCAGGTCGGCCGGGTCGCTGATCGCCACGGTCGGCAGGACGTCGGCCAGCACCCGCTCGCCGTCACCCCCGTCGCCGTCGCCACCGACCGGTCGGCTGAAGCTCACGTAGTTGTTGAGCGGGCCGTGCTTCTGGCGCGTCGCCGTCTTGATCGCGGTGATGATCTGGCGCGTCACGCAGAGCTCGGCGAACGCCCGGAAGCTCGACTGCATGTCCGGGTTGAAGTCGCGGATGGCCTTGTACAGGCCGATCATGCCCTCCTGGACGATGTCCTCCCGGTCGGCTCCGACCAGGAAGTACGAACGGGCCTTCACGCGGGCGAACGCGCGGTACTTCGTCAGCAGGTCGGCCAGTGCAGTGTCGTCCCCGCCACGAGCCGCCTGGACCAGCTCGTTGTCGGAGCGCTCGGCGTTCGTGCGCCAGCGGTCCGCCAGGCCCCCGCCCTCGTGGGAGCGGTGGAGGTCGCGGTCGAGCTCCTCGACGAGGGCCTCGGCGTCGGTGATCTCCTGCGCCAGGGAGGCGGCGAGCTCGATCTCGATCTCGCGCTCGAGGTCGGCCTGCGCCTGCGCCTCGGGGTCCAGGACCTCCGGGACGTCCACGACGGACGCCTCGGGCTCGACGGGGCTCATCACCACGGTGAGGGCAGCCCGCGAGCGGGCCCGGGCTGTCGACGTGCTGGGCATGCGGTCGCGAAGTGGTCGCATGCGGCACGCTCCCTTCAGCCTGTCGGTTCGGTCGTCCCGAACTCCAGTGTCGCAGGTCACAACGAGCGGGACCAGGGCAGGTGACGGGTTCAGAAGGGTGACATGGATCGCCCGTTCGGCGCAGTGAGGTTGCACTTCCCCCGCGCTCGCGCCCCTCCGCTCAGCCCTGGCGACGCCGTCGCGCGACCTCAGCGAGGGCCACGGCGGCCGCGATCCCGGCGTTCAGGGACTCGGTCTGACCCACCATCGGGATGCTCACGGTCAGGTCGCAGGTCTCGGCCACCAGGCGGCCCAGGCCGTCTCCCTCGGAACCGACGACGAGCACCAACGGGCTCGTCGCCACCTCCAGGTCGTCGAGCTCCACGGTGCCGCCGGCCGCCAGCCCCACGGTAAACAGCCCGGCTTGCTTGTACGCCGTGAGCGTGCGGGACAGGTTGGTGCAGCGCGCGATGGGCAGCCGCGCGGCCGCACCGGCGCTGGTGCGCCACGCCGACGCCGTCATCCCGGCGCTCCGGCGCTCCGGCAGCAGGACCCCCTGGGCCCCGAACGCGGCGGCCGAGCGCACCACGGCACCGAGGTTGCGGGGGTCGGTCACGCCGTCCAGCGCCACGATCAGCGGGACATCGGCCTCGAGGGCACGTGCCAGCAGGTCGTCGGGGTGCAGGTAGGTGTAGGCCGGCACCTGCAGCGCGATGCCCTGGTGCATCATCCCGCCGGTCATCTTGTCCATCTGCGCGCGGGACATCTCCAGGATGGAGATGCCCGCCTTGCCCGCCAACGACAGGCACTCGGCCATGCGCTCGTCGTTGTCGGCGCCGAGCGCGACGTACAGCGCGGTGGCAGGGACGCGCGTCCTGAGCGCCTCGACCACGACGTTGCGCCCGAAGATCGTCTCCGGCGCGTCCGCGTCCGGCTTGACCCCCCGTGCCTTGGCCGGCGCCGTGCCGCGCGAACCCGTGGTGGGCTTGGCCGGGACGCGCTTGGCGACGGCGGCAGCGCGGCGGGCCTTCGGGTGGCCCTTGCGCTCCTCGCCGGGCGGCGTGGGCTTCTTGCCCTCGAGCCGGCGCTTGCTCTGCCCGCCCGAGCCGGCCGCCGCGCCCTTGCGGTGCGAGCCTGGCTTGTTGCCACGACCGCCCTGTCCACCCTTGGCAACGCTCATGAGCTGCTCACGTACCTAGTCTCCATCGGACCCCACCTGCGGTGTCCTCGAGCACGATGCCGGCTGCGGTGAGCCGGTCACGGAGTGCGTCCGCCTGCGCCCAGTCCTTGCGCTCCCGCGCCTGCGCGCGGGTCTCCACCACCAGGTCGACGAGCGCGTCGACGACGGGCGTCAGCGCGCCGCCCTCGGTGCTCGCCCAGTCGGCGGGGTCCAGTCCCAGCACGCCCAGCATCCGGCGTACGACGCTCAGGACGCCCCCGGCCGGCGCGCCCGCCGCCAGCGCGGTGTTGCCCTCGCGGACGGCGTCGTGGATGACACCGAGCGCGCGCGAGACGCCGAGGTCGTCGTCCATCGCCGCGGCGAAGGCGTCCCAGACGCCGTCGGGCTCGGGGGCCTCCGGCGAACCGGCGGCGTTGCGCACGAAGGTCTCGAGCCGGCCGTAGGCGGCCGCGGCCTCGGCGACGACGAGGTCGCTCCACTCGATGGTGCTGCGGTAGTGCGCCGCGCCGAGGGCGTAGCGCAGCACGACCGGCGGGATCGTCTGGAGGGCGTCGGCGACGGTCACGCTGTTGCCCAGGCTCTTGCTCATCTTCTCGCCGCCCTTGGCGGTGACCAGCCCGTGGTGCAGCCAGGTCGTGGCGAAGGGGTGCCCGGCGGCGGTGCTCTGCGCGTCCTCGTTCTCGTGGTGCGGGAAGACGAGGTCCAGGCCACCGCCGTGCAGGTCGAACGCCTCGCCGAGGTAGGTCACGGCCATCGCAGAGCACTCGATGTGCCAGCCGGGCCGGCCGGGGCCCCACGGGCTGTCCCAGCTCGGCTCGCCGGGCTTGGCGGCCTTCCAGAGCGCGAAGTCGACCGGGTCGCGCTTGAGGGAGTCGTCCGCCTCGCCCTGACGCAGGTTGTCGAGGGACTGCTTGGACAGCTCGCCGTACGTCGGGACCCCCCGCACGTGCAGGTAGACGTCCCCGCCGCTGGCGTACGCCTTGTCGGTGGCGATCAGGTGCTCGATGAGCGCCATGATCTCGCGCAGGTGGCCGCTGACGGTCGGCTCGACCGTGGGGGGCAGCACGTGGACCGCGTCGTACGCCGCCCAGAACTGCCGCGTGATGCGCGTGGACAGCGCCCACCAGGGCTCGCCGTTCGCCGTCGCGGTGTTGATGATCTTGTCGTCGACGTCGGTGACGTTGCGGACGAAGGTGACCTCGTGGCCGGTCGCCAGCAGCCAGCGGTGCAGCACGTCCAGAGCCACCCCGCTGCGCAGGTGGCCCACGTGCGGCGCGGCCTGGACGGTCGCCCCGCAGACGTACATCCCGACGTGACCGGCGCGCAGCAGCGGCAGCGGACGGGTCTCCCTCGTCCGGGTGTCGTACAGCCGCAGGCTGCTCGTGGCGCTCACCCGCTCCAGCCTACGGGTCAGGCGGGGGCGCCCCTGCGCGCGATCAACGCGGTGGCGACGGCTGCGCGGCCCTCGCCCCGCCCGGTGAGCCCCAGCCCGTCCGTCGTCGTGGCGCTCACGCTGACGGGCGCACCGACCGCCCCGGACAGCGCGGCTTCGGCCTCGGCGCGCCGGGGACCCAGCCGGGGCGTGTTGCCGATCACCTGCACGGCGACGTTGCCGATGACCCAGCCGGCCTCGTGGAGCAGGCGCGCCACCTCGGTGAGCAGGGCCGCCCCCGAGGCACCGGACCACTCCGGTCGGTCGGTGCCGAAGACGCTCCCCAGGTCCCCGAGCCCGGCGGCCGACAGCAGCGCGTCACAGGCAGCGTGGGCGGCGACATCACCGTCGGAGTGGCCGGCGCACCCGTCCGCGTCCGGCCACTCCAAGCCGGCGACCCAGCACGGTCGGCCGGGCTCGATCGGGTGGACGTCGGTGCCCGAGCCCACGCGAGGCAGGTCAGCCATGCACGAGCACCGCCTCAGCGACGCGCAGGTCGAACGGCGTCGTGACCTTGAGCGCCTCGGCGGCTCCCGGCACCGTCTGCACCGTCACGCCCGCGGCCTCCACGAGGCCCGCGTCGTCGGTCGCGGCCGTACCGGCCCGGGCGTGCGCGCTCTCGAGCACCTCGCGGCGGAACCCCTGGGGGGTCTGGACCGCGCGCAGGTCCTGGCGCGGGACGGTCGCCACGACCTGGCCGTCGGGGTCGACGCTCTTCACGGTGTCGGCTACCGGCAGCACGGGCACGACGGCGTCCGCCCCGGCCCGGAGCCGTGCGATGACCCGCTCCACGACCTCGACGGGGACAAAGGCCCGCGCGGCGTCGTGCACGAGGACCCAGCGCACCGTGGCCGGCAGGGCCGAGAGACCGGCCGCGACCGAGTCCTGCCGCTCCGCTCCCCCCTCGACCACGTCCACGCCGTACGGCGCCAGCAGCGCCGCGACCTCGGCAACGCTGCCCCGGGGAGCCGCGACGACGACGGGGCCCACGCCCGGGCAGGCCCGCAACCGGCGTACGGCGTGCAGGAGCAGGGGTGCGTCGGCCACCAGGCGCAGCGCCTTGGGCTCGCCCGGCCCCAACCTCGTGCCGGCGCCGGCAGCCGGGACCACGACACCGACCTCAGCCGGGTCGGTCACGGGCGCGGCGGTCCGGGGACCGGACCCGGGGCGGGGCTCGACGTGCGCCCCGTGGCAGGTCCGGGCGTGGGTGCTGCGGGGGCGCCCGCCGTACGCCGCCGACCGGGGCGCGCGCTGGTCCGCACACCGGCCGCGGCGAGGCGCCCGAAGACCAGCCGCCCGTTGGCGGTCGTGACGACGCTGGTCACGTGCACCGCGGCCTCGGCCCCGACGAGCTCACGGGCGTGCTCGACGACCACCATGGAGCCGTCGTCGAGGTACCCGACGGCCTGCCCAGCCTCCTTACCGGCCTTGAGCAGCGTCACGGTCACGTCCTCACCGGCCACCACCGGGGGGCGCATGGCGAGCGCGAGACCGTGCAGGTTGAGCACCTGGACACCCGCCAGGGAGGCGGCCTTGGCCAGGTTGGTGTCGAGGGTCAGCAGGGCGGCGCCGACGTCCAGGCAGATGCGGACCAGCTTGGCGTCCACCTCCACCACGCCGGGCACGTCGACGTCCAGGACCTCGAGGTCGATGCCGGGCTCGCGCTTGAGCGCCTCGAGCACCTCCAGACCGCGCCGCCCCTTGGCGCGCCGCAGGTCGTCGGAGGCGTCGGCGAAGCCCTGCAGCTCGGCCAGCACCGGGTTCGTCACCAGCACCCGGCCGTGCAGGAACCCGGCCCGGACGACCTCCAGCACGCGCGCGTCGATGGCCACGGAGGTGTCGATGACCCGCGGCAGCGCGGCCGCCGCCTGGGTCCGCGGCGCGAGGCCGGCCTGCGCACCGAACAGGGCCAGGACGCCCTCGCGCTTGTTGGAGCCGACGAGGAAGCCGACGTAGCCCAGTGCCACGCAGGCGAAGCCGAACAGGGGGAAGGCGAGGTAGCCCTGACGCAGCAGGAACACCGGCCAGGCGGTCCCGGCCGCGAGCAGCACGCCGCCCATCACGCCGAAGGCGCCGGCGACCAGCTGCTCGGCCGAGACGTCCTGCAGGCGCAGCCGGGTCTGCTCCGCACTGGTCGCGGCGGTGCGGCCCAGGACGCCCCCGAGGACGTAGCCGATGCCCGAGCCCAGCACGAGACCAACCGCGGTGCCGTTGAGCGCACCGAGGACGTCCCGGTCGCTCTCGACACCCGCGCCGACCTGGTAGCCGACCCCGGCGAAGAACACGACGACGAACAGCCGAAGGGCCTCGACCACGACCGGGGGCGTACGACGCCGACCGGTCACGCGGCGCGGCTGCGGCGCGGAGGTCGAGGGGGTCATGTGCTCCACCCTGCCACGGACGACTGGCTCCGCGTCACAGATCGTGACGCGGAGTCAGCAGACGACGCTCAACGCCGGGACGCGCTCGGCCCGATCACCGAGGCGAGCTGGGTCCGGCCAGCGGTGCTCAGGACGCGAGGACCTCGTCGAGGATGAGCTCGGCCTTGTCCTCGTTGGTGCCCTCGGCGAGCGCGAGCTCGCTGACGAGGATCTGGCGCGCCTTGGAGAGCATGCGCTTCTCCCCGGCCGACAGCCCACGCTCCTTGTCGCGACGCCAGAGGTCGCGGACGACCTCGCCGACCTTGTTGATGTCGCCGGAGGCGAGCTTCTCGAGGTTGGCCTTGTAGCGGCGTGACCAGTTGGTCGGCTCCTCGACAGCGGGAGCCCGCAGCACCTCGAAGACCTTGTCCAGGCCGTCCTGTCCGACGACGTCCCGGACGCCGACGATCTCGGCGTTGTCCGCCGGAACGCGGACGGTCAGGTCGCCCTGCGCGACATGCAGGACGAGGTAGACCTTGTCCTCGCCCTTGATCGTGCGCGTCTCGATCGCCTCGATGAGCGCAGCTCCGTGGTGCGGGTAGACGACTGTCTCGCCAACCTTGAACGTCACGTGGTGGTCCTCTCGCCGACCCCCAGACTACCACGGCAGCGGCAGGTCCTGACAGGTCCGCGACCGGTAAAGGCGCAGGTCAGAGGCCCTGTCCGTGATCCACAGCGTGCAAGCGGGCTCTTGACAGGAGGGCCTGCCCATGCCCTCGCCCCCCTGACGGACGATGCACCGGGCAGGGCAGACTCGCGCGCATGACCCTGCTCCGCTGGTTGGTGCTGGCCTCTCACGCCGGGCCCACGGCCGCGATGACCAGCCTGGCCGTCGCGCTCGGCGCCGGGTCCGGTCCCGGTCGCAGCCTCGCCCTCGGAGCGGCCGTCCTGGCCGGCCAGCTCTCCGTCGGCTGGAGCAACGACTGGGTGGATGCCGGCCGCGACCGGCAGGTCGCCCGCGCCGACAAGCCGGTGGTGCAGGGCCTGCCGGTGCCCGTCCTGCGGCGTGCCGCGCTGCTCGCGCTGACCGCCTGCGTCCCGCTGAGCCTCGCGCTCGGGCTGCGCGCCGGGGCGGCGCACCTGGTCGCCGTGGCGAGCGCCTGGGCCTACAACGCGGGGCTCAAGTCCACCCCGTGGTCCCTCGCGCCGTACGTCGTGGCGTTCGCCCTGCTGCCGAGCGTGGTGACCCTCACGGGTCCGGCCGGCGCGGCGGCGCCCGCCTGGGCCACCACGGCGGGGGTGCTCCTGGGGATCGGCGTCCACGGGCTGAACGTGCTGCCCGACCTCGAGGAGGACCGCGCCACCGGCGTCCGGGGGCTGCCGCACCGCCTGGGCCGTCGTCGTACGGCCGTCCTGTCCGTGTCCTCGCTCGTGGCCGCAGCTTTCGTCGTGCTGCTGCTGGGCAGCCCCCTGACCTGACCTGCGTCGCCGGGACAGTCACAATGGACAGGTGACGCGCCGCTCGACCACCCCTGCCCTCCTCAGCCTCGCGCTGCTCCTGACCGCCTGCGGCGGGGCCGGCTCCGGCGCGGCCTCCCCGTCGGCGTCCCCCTTCGGCTATCACGGGGTCGAGCCGCAGCCGACACCCACGCGCCCCGCTTTCGTCCTCACGGACACCACCGGCGCTCGCTACGACTTCACCGCCGAGACGGCGGGCCGTCCCACCTTCGTCTACTTCGGCTACACCAACTGCCCCGACGAGTGCCCGACCGCCATGGCCGACATCGCCTCCGCGCTGCGCACTGTCGACCCCGCGCTCAAGGCCAAGACGAAGGTCGTCTTCGTCACCACCGACCCCAAGCGCGACAGCGCTCCCGTGCTCCGGCGGTGGCTGGACCAGTTCTCCGCCGAGTTCGTCGGGCTGCTCGGCACGGACGCGGAGGTGGGGGCGGCGCAGCAGGCCGCGGGAATCCAAGCGGCGTTCCCCGAGGGCCCGGTCCCGACCCTGTCCGGAAAGCCGAACGAGCACCCGCACAAGGAGGGCACCGCGCCGCACAAGCACCTCGGACCGCTTGGGTACTCTGTGGCCCACTCAGCCGTGATCTTCGCCTACAACGCCGACGATCGCCTTCCGGTGGTCTACCCGGGGGGCGTGACCCCGTCGGACATCGCGGCCGACCTGCCCGTCCTCGCCAACCCGTAGCCAACCCGTAGCCAACCCGTAGCCAACCCGTAGGAGCCCCCGTGCGCAGCCCCGCTCTCGCCGCCGCTGTCCTGAGCGCTGCCGTCCTGAGCGCCGGCTGCGGCACCGGCCTCCAGGCGCAGACCTACGCGCCGCGCGACGTCGCCGAGGGCACCAACGCCACGGCCGGTTCCCTCGAGATCCGCAACCTCGGCGTGGAGCGCGGTTCCATGGGCAGCGCCGACCCGAGCGCGGCGCCGCTCCCGCTGTCGATCGTCACGGGCGTCATCGTCAACACCGGGAGCGAGGCCGACGCGCTCGTCAGCGCCACCTCGACCGCGGCCGGCTCGGTCCAGCTGCTCACGCCCGAGGGCGACCAGAACCTCGCGATCCCGGCCGGCGGGTCGACCGGCGCCGACTGGGCCCTGCGCCTGGACGCCCTCCCCGCGCCGCTCACCCCCGGGACGTTCATCACCGTGACCCTCACGTTCGCCAAGGCGCCGCGCACCACGCTGCAGGTCCCGGTCCGCGCCGGCGACAACGGCCTCGCCGAGCGCGAGGAGCTGCAGGACCCCTACGCCGAGCACTGACCCGGCGTCGGACCGGGCGGTTAGCGTCCGAGCCATGACCAAGCCCGCCACCCGCCCGAGCCACCGCTGCGCCGAGTGCGGCACCACGGTCGCCAAGTGGGTCGGCCGCTGCCCGGAGTGCCAGGCCTGGGGCTCGATCTCCGAGGTCGGGGCCGCGCGCGTCCGCCTGTCCGCCGGACCCGTCAGCACCCCCGCTCGGCCCATCACCGAGGTCAGCGCCGAGGAGTCCGCCTCGCGGCCGACCGGGGTCGCGGAGCTCGACCGGGTCCTCGGCGGTGGTCTGGTCCCGGGGTCGGTCGTCCTGCTGGCAGGCGAGCCCGGCGTCGGCAAGTCCACCCTGCTGCTCGAGGCCGCGTCTCGCGGCGCGACCGCCGAGCGACCCACGCTTTACGTCACCGGCGAGGAGTCGGCCGCGCAGGTGCGCCTGCGGGCCGGTCGCACCGGGGCGCTCAACGAGCACCTGTGGGTCGCGGCCGAGACCGACCTGTCGGCCGTGCTGGGGCACATCGACACCGTCCAGCCCGGTCTGCTCGTCGTCGACAGCGTGCAGACGATCGCCACCGCGCAGGCCGAGGGCAGCGCGGGCGGGGTGACCCAGATCCGCGCGGTGGCCGCTGCCCTCATCGGGCTGGCCAAGGAGCGCGGGCTCGCGACCGTGCTCGTCGGGCACGTCACCAAGGAGGGCAGCATCGCCGGACCCCGGCTGCTCGAGCACCTGGTCGACGTGGTCCTGCACTTCGAGGGCGACCGCAACTCCACCTTGCGCATGGTGCGGGCCGTCAAGAACCGGTACGGCGCCGCGGACGAGGTCGGGTGCTTCCAGATGACGGAGACGGGCATCGAGGGACTGACCGACCCGTCCGGGCTGTTCCTCTCCCGTGCCGAGCGCGCCGTCCCCGGGACCTGCGTCACCGTCACCGTCGAGGGCCGTCGTCCCCTGCTCGCCGAGGTCCAGGCCCTGGTCACCGCGGCTTCGCGCGAGAACAGCCCGCGACGGGCGGTGTCCGGCCTCGACCCCGGTCGGGTCTCGATGGTGCTCGCGGTCACGGAGAAGCGCACCGGGACCAAGGAGCTCGCGTCGCACGACGTGCACACCGCCACGGTCGGCGGGGTGCGCATCAACGATCCCGGCGCCGACCTCGCGCTGCTGCTGGCCCTGCGGAGCGCCGTCCGCGACGAGCCGGTCCCGACCGGGCTGGTCGCGATCGGCGAGGTGGGCCTGTCGGGCGAGGTCCGCCCGGTGGCGGGTGTGGCCCGCCGGCTGGCCGAGGCCGCCAGGTTGGGGTTCACCGCGGCGATCGTCCCGGTCGGGAGCGGCGTCGCCCCCGACGGGATGAAGGTGCTCGAGGTCATCGACGTCGACAGCGCCCTGCGCGCCGTGTCGGCCCTCGGCGGCCGCACCCGCCTGCGTTCGGTCCCGCGGCCCTAGACTCCGCCTCACACCCGGGAGGAGCACGCGTGGCGAACACTGACGACCTGCTGCGCACGACGCTGTTCCAGGTGGCCCCCGGGACCGCCCTGCGCGACGGCCTCGAACGCATCCTGCGCGGCAACACCGGCGCCCTGATCGTGCTCGGCTTCGACAAGCTCGTCGCGTCGGTCTGCACCGGCGGCTTCGACCTCGACGTCGACTTCTCCGCGACGCGGCTGCGCGAGCTGTCCAAGATGGACGGCGCGCTGGTGATGACCGGCGACCTGTCCAAGATCATCAAGGCCGGCGTGCAGCTCGTCCCGGACTCCTCGATCGAGACGGCGGAGACCGGCACCCGGCACCGCACGGCCGAGCGGGTGGCCAAGCAGACCGGCTGCCCCGTCATCAGCGTGAGCCAGTCCATGCGGATCATCGCGCTGTACGTCGACGGCCGCCGCTACGTCCTGGACGACAGCGCCGCGATCCTGTCCCGCGCGAACCAGGCACTGGCCACGCTCGAGCGGTACAAGCTGCGCCTCGACGAGGTCGCCGGAACGCTGTCGGCGCTGGAGATCGAGGACCTCGTCACCGTCCGCGACGCGATGGCTGTCTCGCAGCGGCTGGAGATGGTGCGCCGGATCGCCACCGAGATCGAGGGGTACGTCGTCGAGCTCGGCACCGACGGGCGCCTGCTGTCGCTGCAGCTCGACGAGCTGATGGCCGGCGTGGAGGGCGAGCGCGAGCTCATCGTCCGCGACTACCTCGTCAGCGGCTCGGGCCGCAAGACCCGCACGGTCGCGGACGCGGTCACCGACCTCGACCTGCTCCCCGGCAACGAGCTGCTCGACCTGGCCTCCATCGCCCGGGCGGTCGGCTACGCCGCGGGTGCGGATGCGCTCGACGCCGCCGTGTCGCCTCGCGGCTTCCGGCTGCTGGCCAAGGTGCCGCGGCTGCCCAACCCGATCATCGAGCGGCTCATCGAGCACTTCGGGGGGCTGCAGAAGCTGCTGGCCGCCGGTATCGACGACCTGCAGATGGTCGAGGGCGTCGGCGAGGCTCGGGCCCGGTCGGTCCGCGAGGGCCTGTCCCGCTTGGCCGAGTCGAGCATCCTCGAGCGCTACGTCTAGCAGCGTCCCCCGCGGGCGGCTCAGCGCGCGCGCTTGGCCCGTCGCCGCTTGGCGACGGTGAACAGCACCGAGGCGACGAGCAGCAGCGCCGCCACCGCGAACAGCGCCACGACCGCCTTCACGATCGCGACCACGACGAGGAGCACGGCCAGGACGAACAGCAGGTCGCTGGTCCGCGCCAACCGCTTCATGCCTGCACCGCGGAGACCCGGGCACTGGCCACCATGGCCGCCAGGTCCACGAGGAAGACCGATCCGGCGGTTCCGCGCAGCACCTCCACGACGTACGACGGAAGCTCGTCGGCCGAGCCCCCGGCGGCGCTGAGCTCCCCCTCGTCCACCACCGATCGCACCTTGTCGACGGCGACCCCGATGAAGGTGTCGCCGCTCTCCATGACCATCACGTCCCCGCGGTCACCGACCGCGCCCGAGCGCAGGTCCAGCACCGGGAGCGCCGTGCCGCGCAGGTCGAGCACCCCGGCGAGCGGCGGCGTCATGCCGGGCAGGTCGTCCAGGTTCTCCAGACGCACGACCTCACGGATCGACGACAGGGGCGTGGCGTACTCCCTGGCCCCCAGGGCGAACGTCACCAGGCTTGCGCTCATCGGACCTCCTGCTCGGGCGCCCGCGCCAGCGAGCGGCACAGCTGCACCAGCTCCCGCACGCTACGCCCTCCGAGCTCCTCGGCGGTCGCATCACCAGGCTGCAGCCCCAGGGTGTCCGCAGCAGCGGCGTACGCCGCGGACGACGGCCGGCCCAGTCGGGCGAGCACACCGGCGAGCAGGAACTGCGCGAAGCCCCTGGTCGGCTCGAGGTAGACCGCCTTGCGCAGGTCGACCAGTGCGTCCTCGTCGCGCCCGGCCGAGACCAGCGCCAGCGCCCGCAGGTAGTAGGCGTCGGCCCGCCCCGGATCGATCGCGGTCGCGTCGCCGGCGGCCTGGGCCGCCTGCTCGTAGAGCCCTGCCGCGAGGGACGCTCGCGCCTTGACCAGCAGGTGGTCGGGACTGGTCACCCGCCCCTCGTCCGTGCGCCCCTCGCCCCGACGCGCCTCGTCCCGACGGGGCTGGACCCGCCGTTCCGGCGCCGGCGGCGGAGGTCCCTCGTCCTCGGTACGGCGGTCGGGCAGAATCGTGCGGCGCTCAGGGGCCTGGTCCGGGGCGGGGTCGAGACGGCGGTAGACGAACGTGGCGCTGTCGCCGGTGCCCAGCGACACCAGGCGGAAGTCCTCGCTGATCTGCCAGAGCGTCTCGGCGTGACCGAGGAACAGGTAGCCCCCGTCGCGCAGGCTGTGGTGCAGCCGCATCATCAGCGCCCGGGTCGTCTCGCGGGCGAAGTAGATCGTGACGTTGCGGCACAGGACGAGGTCGATGCGCTCGCTGGGCGGGAACGGGACCGCCTCGGTGACCAGGTTGTGGTGCCGGAACTCCACCAGGTCCCGTACCTCCTGCCGCACCTCCACGCCGCCCTCCGGGGTGGGCACGAAGAAGCGGCCGAGCTGCTCCGGCGTCGCGAGCGCCACCGCGCGGGCGCCGTACCTGCCGACCTTGGCCGCCGCCAGCGCGCGGGTGGAGACGTCGGTGGCGAGCACCTTGACGTCCCAGCCGTCGGTGCTCGGCAGCAGCTCGCGCAGCGCCATCGCCAGGCCGTAGGGCTCTTCGCCCGTGGAGCACCCGGCGCTCCAGATGCGCAGCCGCTTGCCGTTGGCCTCCGCGTGCCGGAGCAGCTCCGGCAGCACGTGCGTGCGCAGCACCCGGGTCTGCGGGGGGTTGCGGAAGAAGTGGGTCTCCTGGATGGTGACCTCGTTGAGCAGGGCCTGGCGCTCCCCGACGTCGGAGAGCAGACCGAGGTAGGTCGCGACGTCCGGTGCCCCGGTCGCACGCAGCCGCTCTCCCACTGAGTACGACATCGACTGCAGCCGGCTGTCGTCGAACACCAGCCCGGCGGCCTGCGACAGCAGCGAGCGCAGCGCCTCGAACTCCGGCCGCGCGAGCTGCAGGCTCATGTCCGACCGACCAGCGCCAGCAGGGCCCCCGCGATCTGCGTGATCGGCAGCTGCTGCCCCACGGCGCCCGTCACCCAGGCGACCTGCGGCATGCCGTAGACCGTGCTCGTGAGCTCGTCCTGGCCAAGGGTCGCCGCGCCGCGGTCCCGCATCGCCTTGAGGCCGGCGGCACCGTCGCGTCCCATGCCGGTCAGGAGCACACCGACGGCGTCCGGCCCGAGGGCGCTCGCGATGCTGGAGAAGCACTGGTCGATGCCCGGCACGTGGAACTGACCGGCCTCCGGCGGGACGCAGACGGTCCGCAGCCGGGCGTCCTGGACGAGCAGGTTCTGACCGCTCGGCGCGATCGTCACGGTGCCGGGCTCGAGCCGTCTCCCGGACGCCCCGACGACGACCGGCAGGGGCACCAGGTCGTTGAGCCAGCTGGCCAGGCCGGGGATGAAGCCCTCGGCCATGTGCTGGACGACGAGCACGGCCTGGGTGAGGTCGGCGGGCAGTCCCCCCAACACGGTCTGCAGGGCCTGAGGTCCCCCTGTCGAGGCGCCGATCGCCAGCAGCTTCACCCCTGGGTGCACCGGGTCCTGGACCGACGGAGGGCCGGCCGGCTGGGGCACCGCCGCGGAGTCCTGGTCCACCACGGGGGACGGAGCCACGGCTCGGTCGGTGTCGTGCACCCGGCCCCGCGGGTGGGTGATGACTCGGACCCGGGCGGCGACCCGGATGCGGCGTCGCAGCTGGTCGGCGTAGTCGTCGAGCGTCCCCACGTGGTCGGGGCTCGGCTTGGCCATGACGTCGACGGCGCCGGCAGCGAGAGCCTCGAGGGCGTTGTCGCTCTCCGTGCCGGTCACGTGGGCGCTGAAGACGACGATCGGTCTCGGGCTGCCGGCCATGATCCGCTCGATCGCCTCGAGCCCCCCCATGACCGGGAGGTCGAGGTCCATCAGCACGACGGTCGGCTGGAGGCGTCGGACGAGGGCCACGCCCTCCTTGCCGTTGCGCGCTTCGCCCACCACGGTCATCGAAGGGTCGGAGTCGATGACACCGCGCAGGAACCGGCGCTGCACGGGAGAGTCGTCCACGACGACCACCGAGGTCGGGGGGACGGGGACCACGGTCTCCAGCGAGACGGACTGCGTCATGCGGGGTGGTCCAGCAGTGCGTGCAAGAGGTCGACCAGCGGGGCGAGGGTCGCGGGTCGGAGGTCGGCCTCGGCGGCGCGCGCCGACCGGCAGATCTCGACCTCCCCGACCACCCAGGCGCTGCTGGCGAGCGTGTGCACGTCCCGTCGGACGTCCTCGAACGCGCCCCCGTCGACGAGCCGGGGCAGCCGGGTGCGGACCTCCCCGAGGAAGGCCTCACGCAGGTCGCGGGCGAGGTCGGTGTCGGTGAGGCTGGGGCGCTGCACCTGCACCCCCACGACCCTCACGGCCCAGAACTGCTCCAGGCGCCTGGTGTGGTGTCGTCCCGAACCTGCCCGTGCTTGAGCGACGGACCGGTCAGGAACGCAACCGGAAGACCGCTCCGTCCACCTTCAGCGTCCCGACCCGGCCGGCCACCCGGTAGGTCCCTGCCTTCGCGGTCTCCTTGGCTCCCTCGCAGCCCGGCCGGGACCGCACCCCCGGCCAGGTCTTGACGACGGCCTGGGTCGCTCCGGGGGCCAGTGTCGTGAGCGCCTTGGCTGTCGAGGGGTTGCAGTCGTCGCTGGCCCAGATCCGGTCGCTGCCGCTGGTCACGAGCAGCTCGACCACACCCGCCCCCAGGTCGCGCCGGCACGCGGTCGCCGAGGTGTTCTTGACGACCATGGTGATCTTCGGGGTGGCGCCGAGGGCGTAGGTCTCGCTGTCGGTGGTGGTCGTCAGCGACAGCGCGCCGTCCGGGCACAGGGCCGCGGTCGCCGGCGGGGCCGGGGCGGCCGAGGGGGAGGGCGCCGACGCGGCGGACGGGGACACCGAGGGCGTGGCAGCGGGGGTCGGGGTGCCGGAGGTCGGAGTCGGCGATCCGCCGCCGGTGCACGACCGGGCCACCAGCAGGAGCACGAGCACCCCCACCAGCAGGGCGGCCCGACGCCACCAGTACGTCTGGGCCGGCAACGGGCCCACCGGGTGCATGACCATCCCTTCGACCCTAGACCCCCCGCCCGCACGCGGGTGGCAGGATCACCGAGCCATGTCACCACGCGCGTCCCCCCGAGAGCCGTCCCGAGAGCCGTCCCCAGGCCCGTCTCCAGAGCCCACCTGGCTGCCGACCCTGGTCGGCTGGTACGCCCAGCACGCCCGGGACCTGCCGTGGCGCTCGGCCAGGACGACGCCGTATCAGGTGCTGGTCTCCGAGGTGATGCTCCAGCAGACGCCCGTGGCGCGCGTCGTCCCGGCGTACCTCGCCTGGCTCGAGCGCTGGCCGACCGCGGCCGCGCTGGCGCAGGCGCCCTCGGGGGAGGCGGTGCGCCAGTGGGGACGGCTGGGCTACCCGCGGCGCGCGCTGCGGCTGCACGCCGCGTGCACCGACGTCCTCACGCGGTACGGCGGGGAGCTCCCCGTCACGGTCGCGGAGCTGCTCACCCTGCCGGGCGTCGGCGACTACACCGCGCGGGCCGTGGCGGCCTTCGCCCTGGGGCAGCGGGTGCCCGTGGTCGACACCAACGTGCGCCGGGTCGTCGCCCGGCTGGTCGAAGGGGCCGCCGACGCGCCGGTCACCCGGCGCGACCTCGCCCTCGTGGAAGCACTGCTTCCGCCGGCCCCCCGGGACGCCGCGACGGCTTCGATCGCCCTCATGGAGCTCGGAGCGTTGGTCTGCACGGCCAGGTCACCGCGGTGCTCGAGCTGTCCGGTCCTCGACGCGTGTGCGTGGCAGCGCGCGGGCGCGCCGGCGCTCGACGCCCCCGTCCGGCGACCCCAGGGCTACGCCGGCACCGATCGCCAGGTCCGCGGCCGGCTGCTCGGGGTGCTGCGGGACAGCACGGACCCGGTGCCGGCTGACGTCCTGGCGCAGGTGGGCGGTGATCCGGTGCAGCGGGCGCGGGCGCTCGACGGCCTGGTGGCCGACGGCCTGGTGGATCCGCGGCCGGACGGGACCTACGCGCTGCCGGGGTGAGCGAGCATCGTGCGGATCGTCGCGACCAGGTCGACCAGGTGGTCCTTGCGGAGGTAGCCGTCGATCGACGGCTCGCGGACGGCCGACTCGGCCAGGTCCAACGCGGTGCACAGCAGGACGACGACGGAGGGGGCGGCCGCCTTCATCGTGGGAGCCGCCTGCAGCCCGGTCATCGCGCCCTCGAGCTGGTTGTCCAGCAGCACCAGGTCGGGCTGCTCGGCGCGCACCAGGGCAATCCCGTCTTCGGCGCTGACGGCGCTCCCGACCAGCTCGAGGTCGGGCTCGGTGGACAGCAAGATCTCCACGACGGCGCGGATCATCGCGTCGTCCTCCACCAGCACCACACGGGTCACTCGGGCACCGTAGCCGGGAACGTCACCCAGAAGGTCGCGCCCTCGCCGACCCGTGAGCTCACGCCCAGCGTGCCGCCGTGGGCCACCACGAGTCGCTTCACGATCGACAGGCCGAGGCCGAACCCGGGGACCTGCCGAGCCCGTGAGCTGTCGGTGCGGGTCCACCGCTCGAACAACGCCGCCTGCTCGGCCTCGGCGATGCCCGGTCCCTCGTCCCGCACGTCGAGGCGCACCTGGCCACCCTCGGCGCGCACGCTCACCACCACGGGGCGATCCGGCGCCCCGTGCTTGACGGCGTTGCCCACCAGGTTGTCCAGGACCTCGCGCACCATCTCCGGGTCCCCCGCGAGCACCTGCGGACTGCCCGCCTCGCGCACGATGTCCACGGCGTCCTTGCCGGCCACCGCCTCGACGTCGCGTCGGACGGCCTCCAGCAAGCCGTCGATCTCCACCACCTGCCAGCGGGGCAGCACACCGGCCAGCGCGTGGCGCTCGTCGACCAGCAGGCGCTCCGCGAACGACTCGATGCGCGCGAAGGAGTGCGTGATCCCTTCCAGCGCCGCGCGGATCTGCTCGGGCGTCAGCTGGTCGAGCTTGCCGTGCAGGAGCTGGGCGTAGCCCTTGCCCGCGCCCAGCGGCGTCCTGATGTCGTGACGGGCCGTGTCGACAATCTCTTGCCGGAGCAGCTCCTCCTCGCGGGCGCGCTCTGCCTGCTGCGCCCAGCGGACCGCCGCCCCGACGTGCGCCGCGAGGTCGACCAGCAGCTGCTCGTCGACCTCGTCGAACGCCCGCTCGCCCGGGCTGTTCGCCACGGCCAGCTCACCGAGGACCTGCGTACCCCCCAGGATCGGCACGGCGAGCAGCGGCCCGATCGGCGGGTGGACCCCCGGCAGTCCGACACCTGCCGGGTGGCCCCGGATGTCGTCGAGGCGCGCCGGGACCCGCGACGTGACCGGCACGGCCAGCAGACCGACCATGCGGGGGTTGCGCTGCGGAAAAAGGTGTCGCGGGGCGTCGTACACGAAGTGGCTGATCTCGGTCGGCGACCCGGGCCGCAGCAGGACGAGGGCGCTGTACGCCGCACCGGTGAGCTGCTTGGCCTCGGTCGCGAGCACCTGGAGGACGGAGGCGACGGACGGGGGCTCGCCGAGCAGCGACCGGCCGAGCTCGGCGATGCGCCGCAGGCCCTCGGCGTGGCGGACGGCCGTCGTGACGTCGCGCAGGATGATCGCCTGCAGCGGACCGATGTCGCGGCGCAGCACATCGACGACCCCCAGCGGTCGGAGGTCGAGCCGGGTCATCCCCTCGGTGGGCAGGGCCAGCAGCGCGTCGAGGTCGACGATCTCGCCGACCGCCGCGCCCTCGACGCCGAACATCAGATTCGCCGCGGGGTTGGTGACCAGCACCTGCCCGTCAGCAAGAACGACGACCGCGTCCGGGGTGGCCTCGAACAGCTCCCCGATCGCCCCCGCCATGATCGGGCTCGGCGCCTCCGGTGCCGCGGGGGTCGGGGCTACCGGAGGGGACGTGCTGTCGTCCCCGGGAGCCATGGAGGGGACGCTACCCACATCCGTGGCTCCCGAGGCGCGGATCAGCTGGTGGGTTCGGCGTCGGCAGGTCCGTCGGCCGTCCCGGCCATGTCGACCGGCGGCACGTCCGGCACCGTCTCGGGCTTGGGCTCACCGCGGAAGGTGAACCGCTGCTCGTCGGCGCCTTCCCCACCCGGCGTCCCCTCGACGTCGACCACGACGATCTGGCCGGCCTTGAGGGTGCCGAACAGGATCTGCTCCGACAGGTTGTCCTCGATGTCGCGCTGGATGGTGCGGCGCAGGGGACGGGCACCGAGCACGGGGTCGTAGCCCTTCTTGGCGAGCAGCAGCTTCGCCGGGGTGGTGACCTCCAGGCCCATGTCCTTGATCTTCAGCTGCCCGTCGACGCGGTTCAGCATGAGATCGACGATCGTGATGATCTCGTCCTCGGACAGCTGGTGGAACACCACGATGTCGTCGATGCGGTTGAGGAACTCGGGCCGGAAGTGCTGCTTGAGCTCCTCCTGCACCTTGGTCTTCATCCGCTCGTAGGCGCCGATCTTGTCGTTGTCCTTCTGGAACCCGAGGTTGAAGCCCTTGCCGATGTCGCGGGTACCGAGGTTGGACGTCATGATCAGGACGGTGTTCTTGAAGTCCACGATGCGGCCCTGGGAGTCGGTCAGGCGACCGTCCTCCAGGATCTGCAGGAGCGTGTTGAACACGTCGGGGTGCGCCTTCTCGACCTCGTCGAACAGCACCACGGAGAAGGGCTTGCGCCGCACCTTCTCGGTGAGCTGGCCGCCCTCGTCGTACCCGACGTAGCCGGGAGGCGAGCCGACCAGGCGGCTGACCGTGTGCTTCTCCATGAACTCGCTCATGTCGAGCGTGATGAGACTGTCCTCGTCGCCGAACAGGAACTCCGCGAGCGTCTTGGCGAGCTCGGTCTTCCCGACACCGGACGGGCCCGCGAAGATGAAAGAACCACCCGGGCGCTTGGGGTCCTTGAGCCCGGCGCGGGTACGGCGGATGGCCTGGCTGACGGCCTTGATCGCCTGCTCCTGGCCGATGACGCGCTTGTGGAGCTCGTCCTCCATGCGCAGCAGACGGGCAGTCTCCTCCTCGGTCAGCTTGAACACCGGGATGCCGGTCCAGATGGCGAGGACCTCGGCGATCTGCTCGTCGTCGACCTCGGCGACGACGTCCATGTCGCCGGCCTTCCACTCCTTCTCGCGGGTGGCCTTCTCCGCCAGCAGGGTCTTCTCCTTGTCGCGGAGCGACGCGGCCTTCTCGAAGTCCTGCGCGTCGATCGCGGACTCCTTGTCCCGGCGGACGCCGGCGATGCGCTCGTCGAACTCACGCAGGTCCGGCGGCGCGGTCATCCGACGGATGCGCATGCGTGCGCCCGCCTCATCGATGAGGTCGATCGCCTTGTCCGGCAGGAACCGGTCGCTGATGTAGCGGTCGGCGAGCGTCGCCGCGGCGACGAGGGCCGCGTCCGTGATGGAGATGCGGTGGTGCGCCTCGTAGCGGTCGCGCAGGCCCTTGAGGATCTCGATCGTGTGGGCCAGCGTGGGCTCACCGACCTGGATCGGCTGGAAGCGCCGCTCCAGCGCCGCGTCCTTCTCGAGGTGCTTGCGGTACTCGTCCAGGGTCGTCGCCCCGATGGTCTGCAGCTCGCCGCGGGCCAGCATCGGCTTGAGGATGCTGGCGGCGTCGATCGCGCCTTCGGCGGCGCCCGCGCCGACGAGGGTGTGCAGCTCGTCGATGAACAAGATGATGTCGCCGCGGGTGCGGATCTCCTTGAGGACCTTCTTCAACCGCTCCTCGAAGTCACCGCGGTAGCGGCTACCGGCCACGAGCGCGCCCAGGTCGAGGGTGTAGAGCTGCTTGTCCTTGAGGGTCTCGGGGACCTCGCCCTTGACGATGGCCTGCGCGAGCCCCTCGACGACGGCGGTCTTGCCGACGCCGGGCTCACCGATGAGGACCGGGTTGTTCTTGGTACGGCGGGACAGCACCTGCATGACCCGCTCGACTTCCTTCTCGCGCCCGATGACCGGGTCGAGCTTGGACTCGCGCGCGGCCTGCGTGAGGTTGCGGCCGAACTGGTCGAGCACCAGGGAGGTGGAGGGCGTGCCCTCGGCCGGGCCGCCTGCGGCGGCCGGCTCCTTGCCCTGGTAGCCGGACAGCAGCTGGATGACCTGCTGGCGCACCCGGTTGAGGTCGGCGCCGAGCTTGACGAGCACCTGCGCGGCGACGCCCTCGCCCTCGCGGATCAGGCCGAGCAGGATGTGCTCGGTCCCGATGTAGTTGTGGCCGAGCTGCAGCGCCTCGCGCAGGCTCAGCTCGAGGACCTTCTTCGCACGGGGCGTGAAGGGGATGTGACCGGAGGGTGCCTGCTGGCCCTGTCCGATGATCTCCTCGACCTGCGAGCGGACGCCTTCCAAGGAGATGCCGAGGGACTCGAGGGCCTTGGCGGCGACGCCCTCGCCCTCGTGGATGAGGCCGAGCAGGATGTGCTCGGTCCCGATGTAGTTGTGGTTGAGCATCCTGGCCTCTTCTTGCGCCAGGACGACCACCCTGCGGGCCCGGTCGGTGAACCTCTCGAACATGTCCAACTCCTCACGGGGCGGGCCGCACCGAACCCAGTGGTTCGGTGACTCCACCCTGACACTAACGCCGTACGACGGATCGGGAAGCCCGACCACGAAGATCGGCCGTCACCGGGGACAACAGGCGTTCGCGCGCAAGCCTTCCTGCGGTTCGTTCTGCTGGTGGCGAACAGCACGACGGCCCGTCCCGGGTGCGGGACGGGCCGTGCGGTCAGGTGCTTCGCGGGTCGCGTTCCCCGTCAAGGAGCGGGGTCCGTCAGTCAGCGGCGTCAGTGGGCGGCGTCGTACGCCTCGGTGACCGCGGCGGACAACCGGCCGCGCTCGCTCACCTGGTGGCCGTTCGCGCGGGCCCACTCGCGGATCTCGGTGACCCGCTCGTTACCGCCCTTGGCCGCCTTCGCGCGAGGCTTGCGGCTCGCTGCCGCCGCCGGCGCGCGCCCGGCCCGCCGGGCCGCCCCGACGTACGGCGCGAAGCCGTCACGCAGCTGCGCCCCGTGCTCGGCGCAGACGTCGATCTCGTACGTCGAGCCGTCGAGCGAGAACGCGATGGTCTCCTCGCCCTCCACCTCGTCGTCGTGCAGGTCGCACACGAGCAGGACTTGCACCTTTTGCGCCATGACAGAAACTCCCGGAATAGGCCGTCAGCATTTTCGGGCGGGTCCGGAAAGTAAACCTGAAATGCCGCGAAAATTCAAAGTTCGGCGCGCTCAAGAATGCGCGGAAGTCCGCACTTCCTGCTTTTCCCACCGCCGGGTGAGCTCCTCAGGGGGGAGCGCCGCGGCGTACAGGAAGCCCTGCCCGAGGCGGCAGCCCAGCTCGCGCAGCCGGGCAGCCTGGGCCGGCAGCTCGATGCCCTCGGCGACGACGTCGAGGTCGAGCGCCTCCGCCAGGGTCATGACCGCCGCGGCCAGGGCCCCCTGCCGTGCCCCGAGGTGGAGGTCCTGCACGAAGCACCGGTCGATCTTGACGATGTCGACCGGGATCTTCTGCAGGTAGCCCAGGGCGGAGTAGCCCGTGCCGAAGTCGTCGAGGGCGATCCGGACCCCGAGCTCGCGGAGGGCGGCCAGGCGCGGGCCGATGCTCACCACGTCCCCCATGAGGACCGTCTCGGTGATCTCGAGGACGAGGCACGAGGGATCGAGGCCGGTGTCACGCAGGGCCTCCCGGACGACGTCGACCAGGTCTCCGTCGGCCAGCTGCACGGCGGAGAGGTTGACCGAGAGGGTGAGCCGGCCGGTGAGGTTCCACGTGGCGGCGTGCGCGCAGGCCGTGCGCAGCACCTGCCGACCCAGGTGACCGACGAGCCCGCTCTCCTCAGCCAGCGGGACGAACACGCCGGGCGAGACCGCCACACCGTCCTTGGTCCACCGGGCCAGGGCCTCCACGCCGGTCAGCCGACCGGTCCCGAGGTCCACGATCGGCTGGAACCACGGCCGGATGTCACCGGCGAGCAGCGCCTGGCGCAGGTCGGCCTCCAGCGCGACCCGGGCGAGCAGCTCGTCGCGCATCGAGGGCACGAACACGCAGAGCTGGTCCTTGCCGGCGTCCTTGGCGGCGTACATCGCGACGTCGGCGTTGCGCAGCAGCGCCTCGGGGGTGTCGCCCGGGGCGGAGAGCACCAGTCCGACGCTGCCGGTGAGCGCGAGGGTGCGGGCCCCCAGATCGACCGGGACCGTGAGGGTCTGCAGGATCTGGTGACCGAGCTGCCAGGCGTCGCGCTCGGTCACCGGTCCCGGGAGGAGGAAGGCGAACTCGTCGCCCCCCAGGCGGGCCGGGAGGACGCCGGCCGGGAGGCCGTGGGACAGCCGGTGGCCGAGGACTTCCAGCAGGCGGTCTCCGGCGTCGTGACCGAGGCTGTCGTTGACCTGCTTGAAGCCGTCGAGGTCCAGCAGCGCCACGACGACCGGGCCCGCCAGGAGCTCGCTGGCCATGCGGTCGAACAACCGGGCGCGGTTGGGCAGGCCGGTCAGCGAGTCCGTCCACGCCTGCGCCTGCAGCCGCTCCGTCGTCCGCGAGAGCTCCCGGGTGCGCTCGGCGACCGTGACCTCCAGCCCGCGGGACAGCCGGCTGTTCTCGGCGAGCGCGAGTCCTTGACGCAGCAGCACCGACGCGAAGATCACGAAGCCGAGCCCACGGCTGACGTCGTCGGTCCCCTTCTCGCGGAGCGCGTCGTTGATCGCCAGCGCCGCCAGCAGGACCAGCGGCACGAACGGGAGGGCGGCACGCCAACCGGTCGGCGGCCGCTCGGGGACGTCGACCCGGGCCGCACCCCGGTCGAGGTGGGCACCGAGCGCCAGGAAGACGAACCCCACACCCCAGGCAGCATCGATCGGGTTGCCCGGCTGCCAGCTGCCGCTCTGGGCCAGCAGCCCGTAGACAGTGTGGCCGACCGCACCGGACGCCAGGCACGCCGCGACCCACGCGAGCGGGCGGTCGGTGGCGCTCCGGGCGCGCAGCCCCACGAGCACCAGCAGGGTCAGCACGACGACGTCGAGGGCCGGGTACGCCAGGCCGAGGAGCTGAGCCAGGCCGGGGGCACCCGCGGCGGCGTACGCGTCGCCGAGGGCGAGCCGCCAGGAGACCGCGAGCAGGGAGGCGCCGACGAGGATGCCGTCGGCGACGAGGCGCAGGAGCCCGAACGCGGGCCGGGGAGCGCTGGGGTGCATGAGCAGGGCGGCGAGCAGGAACGGGACGCAGGCGACGTACCCGACGTCCGGGAGGCCGGGGAACGGGACGGCGGTCCCGACGACGAGCTCGTACCAGCACCAGGCGACCTGGCCGAGGGCCCACGTGCCGGCGAAGGCAGCGAACAGCGCCCAGCTGCTCCGCGCCCGGCCCTGGCAGCGGCGCGCGGCCCCCAGACACAGGCCCGAGGCCACGAGCGGGGCGATCAGGTTGCCGAGGTCATCGACCCAGATCGCCGTACGGCTCCCGGTGTGGAAGGTGACGACCACGAGGTAGGTCACGGACCAGAGGAGGGCAGCGAGCAGCACGCGACGGCGACCCGGGACACGCTGCATGCCTTCCCATCGGCAGGTCGTGGTCGTTCGTGAAGCCTCAGCCGGGGCGTAGGAGGGGGAACAGCACGACCTCACGGGCGGGCAGCCCTGTGAGCAGCATGACGAGGCGGTCCAGGCCCATGCCCTGTCCGCCCATGGGGGGAGCGCCGTGCTCCAGAGCGCGCAGGAAGTCCTCGTCGAGCTGCATCGCCTCGGGATCGCCGGCCGCCGCCTTGAGCGACTGCGCGGTGAGCCGACGCCGCTGCTCGACCGGGTCGACGAGCTCGGAGTAGCCCGTCGCCAGCTCGACACCGCCGATGACGAGGTCCCACGCCTCGGCCAACCGCGGGTCGTCGCGGTGGCCACGAGCCAGCGGACGGGCGTCGACGGGGTAGTCCTTGACGAAGGTGGGCTGGATCAGCGTGTGCTCGACCAGCTTCTCGAACAGCTCGAGGGCGATCTCCCCCGCCGACCAGCCAGGCTGCAACGCGACGTCGTGCGCGTCCGCGAGGGTGGTGAGGGTCCCCGCGTCGGTACCGGCGTCGACCGTCGTGCCGGTGGCCTCGCTGACGAGCTCGAAGAGCGTCGCGGTCCGCCACGGCTGCTCGAGGTCGACCTGACCCTCGCACACGACGGTCCGTCCGACGACGCGCGCGCAGGCCAGGATCATCTCGCGCGTCAGGTCCGCGACGGTGTCGTAGTCGCCGTACGCCTCGTAGAACTCGAGCATCGTGAACTCGGGCAGATGGGTGGCGTCCATGCCCTCGTTGCGGAAGTTCTTGCCGATCTCGAAGACCCGGTCGAGTCCGCCGACGACCGCACGCTTGAGGTAGAGCTCGAGGGCGATGCGCAGCGTCATGTCGAGGTCGAGCGCGTTGAGGTGGGTGCGGAACGGCCGGGCCGCGGCGCCGCCGTGCATCATCTGCAGCGTGGGCGTCTCGATCTCGATGTAGTCGCCGTCCTGCAGCACCTGCCGGACCGTCGCGATGATGCGCGACCGGTCGCGGAACAGCTGCCGGCTGTCGGCGTTCACGGCGAGGTCGACGTAGCGCTGCCTCACGCGCGCCTCAGGGTCGACGAGGCCCTTGTGCTTGTCGGGCAGCGGACGCAACGCCTTGCTGGTGAGCAGCCAGTCGGTCGCGAGGACGCTGAGCTCGCCGCGCTTGCTGGTGATGACCTCGCCGGTGATGCCGACGTGGTCGCCGAGGTCGACGTCGGACTTCCAGGCCGCGAGCCGCTCCTCCCCGACGCCGGCGAGGCTGATCATCACCTGCAGGGTGGCCTCACCCTCGGTGAGGGTGGCGAAGCAGAGCTTGCCGCCGGTCCGGCTGAGCAGGACCCGCCCGGTGATGCCGACCGTCTCACCGGTCTGGGTGTCCTCGGGAAGCCCCTGGTGCGTGGCGCGCACGTCCGCAAGGCTCGTGGTCCGGGGGTAGCCGAGGGCGTACGGCGGGGTGCCCGCCGCGACCAGCCGGTCGTACTTCTCGCGCCGGATCCGCACCTGCTCCGGCAGTTCGGCCTCGAAGGCCTGCTGGGGGCTGGTGTCCGCGCTCTGGTCGGGGGTCTGGCTCACCCCCCGACCCTATCGGCGCCCCGCCCCCGGCCCCGCTGCGTCATCACGCGCGAGCGCGGCGTCCCCTGAGTCCTGAGGACGCGCGATGAGGGTCAGGTGTTCTTCTCGTAGACCAGCCGCAGGCCGATCAGGGTGAGGTCCGGCTCGTGGTGGTCGAAGCTCTCGCACAGGTCGAACATCAGGTGGGACAGCCCGCCGGTCGCGATGACGATCGGCGCTTTCGGCCCACCCATCTCCCGCGCGATGCGCGCCACCATCCCGTCGACCTGCGACGCGAAGCCGTACACCAGCCCGCTCTGCAGCGCCTCGACGGTCGACTTGCCGATGACCGAGCGGGGCTCGACCAGCTCGACCTTGAACAGCCGCGCGGCCCGGGCCGCGAGCGCGTCGACGGAGATCTCGACGCCGGGGGCCAGCGCCCCCCCGAGGAACTCCCCCTTGGCCGACACCACGTCGAAGTTGGTCGACGTCCCGAAGTCCACGACGATCGCCGGCCCGCCGTACAGCGTGTGGGCGGCCAGGGTGTTCACGACGCGGTCGGGCCCGACCTCCTTGGGGTTGTCGTAGAGCAGCGGGACGCCGGTCTTGATGCCCGGGCCCACGACGACGGTCCGGGCGTCGGCGTAGTAGCGGTCGAACATCTGCCGCAGCTGGTCGAGCACCTGCGGGACGGTCGAGCAGACGGCGACGCCGTCGGGCTCCGGGTGGCGCGAGAGCAGGCCGTGGAACAGCAGCGCCAATTCGTCGGCCGTGACGCGGGCGTCCGTCCGCAGCCGGTACGACGAGAACAGGTGCTCGCCGTCGAACAGGCCCAGCACGATGTTGGTGTTCCCGACGTCGACGGTGAGCAGCACCTCAACCCACCGGGCGCAGGTCGAGCCCGAGGTCCAGGACCGGCGCGGAGTGGGTCAGCGCACCCACCGACAGGAAGTCCACACCGGTCTCCGCCACTGCCCGGGCCCGCTCGAGGGTCAACCCCCCGGAGGCCTCGGTGCGGACGCCGCGCGGCCGGCAGATCGCCACGGCGGCACGCAGCGCCTCGAGGTCCATGTTGTCGAGCAGCACGAGGTCGGCACCGGCCTCGACGACCGCCGCGACCTGCTCGACCGTGTCGCACTCCACCTCGACGTCGAGGTCGGGCCACATGAGGCGCACCGCCTCGAAGGCCTGCGTCACCCCACCGGCAGCGACGACGTGGTTGTCCTTCACCAGGGCGGCGTCGGACAACGACCTCCGGTGGTTGACGCCCCCGCCGACGACCACGGCTGCCTTCTCGAGCGCGCGCAGCCCTGGCGTGGTCTTGCGGGTGTCGCGGATGCGGGCGCCCGTCCCCTCGACGGCCTCGACCCAGCGGGCCGTCGTCGACGCGACCCCGGACAGGTGGCAGAGCAGGTTCAGCGCCGAGCGCTCGGCGGTGAGCAGCGTCCGGACCAGACCCGTCACCTGCAGCACGGTCGTCCCCGCCGCGGCCGGCCCGTCCGCCCCGACCAGGTCCCACACCACGTCGTCGTCGGCGACCGCGTCGACGCAGGCCATCGCCACAGCGATCCCCGCGACCACGCCGGCCACCCGGGGGACGAACGCCGCCGTACCCTCCTGGTCGAACGGCACGGTCGCGACGCTCGTCACGTCGACGCCACCGGCAAGGTCCTCCTCGACGGTGGCCCGCGCGAGGTCCTCGACGGCGACGGGGTCGAGGCCGGCGAGCGAGAGCGCCGCCAGGGTGGGTTCGGACAGCACGGTCATTCCTCCAGGGCAGTGAGCGAGGTGCGGTAGGTCGTGCCGGCGAGCGTCGTGACCAGGTGGCCACGCCACGCCTCGGACGGTTCGGGGAAGTCCTCTCGCCAGTGCGCGCCGCGGGTCTCCTCGCGACGGGTCGCGGCGGCCACGAGCGCGGAGGCGAGAGCGTGCAGGCCCGTGGACTCCCACGCCGCCGGCGACGGCGACGTGGACGCACACGACTCCAGGGCCATCAGCGATGTCGCCGTCGCCGCAAGGGAGTCCGCGGACCGGAGCACTCCGGCTCCTTGGGTCATGGCTGCGGCGACCTCGGCCCGCGTGCTGGGGTCGAGCAGCACCCGGTCCTCAGCTTGCGCGACCGGCAGCCCCGGCGAGGCGAGCCCGCGCGCGAGGTCCGCACCGATGCGGCCGGCGAACACCAGCCCCTCGAGCAGGGAGTTGGACGCCAGCCGGTTCGCGCCGTGCACGCCGGTGCAGGCGACCTCACCACAGGCGTAGAGACCCGGCACGCTGGTGCGCCCATCGAGGTCGGTGATGACGCCGCCGCTGGCGTAGTGGGCGGCTGGAGCGACAGGGATGAGGTCGGTCACCGGGTCGACGCCATCCTCCCGGCACCGGGCCACGATCGTCGGGAAACGCGCGGCCAGCCCAGGAACGCCTCGCGCGTCGAGGAACACGTGGTCGGTCCCGAGCTGCTGCATCCGCCGGTGGATGGCCTTCGCCACGACGTCGCGGGGCGCGAGATCAGCCAGCTCGTGGTCGGCCTTGGTGATGACCCGTCGCCCCTCGGTGTCCACGAGGAACGCGCCCTCTCCCCGGACGGCCTCGCTGATCAAGGGCTGCTGGCCGGTCGACCCCACGCCCAGCCACATGACGGTCGGGTGGAACTGCACGAACTCCAGGTCCGTCACCTCCGCGCCGGCCCGGAGGGCGAGGGCGACCCCGTCGCCGGTCGAGACGCTCGGGTTGGTGGTGCTGCTGAACACCTGGCCCATACCGCCGGTGGCGAGGACGACAGCACGCGCGTGCACCGCACCGACACCGTCCTGCGTGCCCTCACCGAGGACGTGGAGCGTCACGCCCGCCGTCCTCCCCGTGGCGTCCTGGAGCAGGTCGAGGACGAGGGCGTGCTCGATGAGCCGGATCCGCGGGTGGGCGTGAACCGCCGCCACCAGGGCTCGGGAGACCTCGGCGCCCGTCGCGTCGCCGCCCGCGTGCACGATGCGGTCCCGGTGATGGCCGCCCTCGCGGGTGAGGAGCAACGCGCCGCTGGGGTCGAGGTCGAACGCGGCGCCGAGCGCGATGAGCTCGCGCAGCCGGGCCGGTCCCTCCTCGCACAGGACGTGCACGGCAGCCAGGTCGCACAGGCCGGCGCCGGCCGTCAACGTGTCCTCTTCGTGCTCGAGAGGAGAGTCGTCCGCGCCCAGCGCCGCCGCGACACCGCCTTGGGCCCAGCGGGTCGAGCCGTCGTCGACCCGCACCTTCGTGACCACGAGGACGTCGTACGTCAGTGCGGCGTGGAGGGCCGTCATCAGACCGGCGACGCCGGAGCCGACCACGACGACGTCGGCAGTGGTGACCCAACCCGGGTCGGGGGCAAGCAGCCGCGACGCGCGCGTCACCAGACCAGGGTGGGATCGTCGTCGTACGAACCCGTGTGCGGCACCTCGCGCGGGTCCGCGGGGTAGCGCAGGTCGCCGCGCTGAAGACCGGACTGCGGCAGCGCCTCGGCAGGGTCGTGGCCCGTGCCGATGACCTTGTTGTCGGCGTCGACGAAGACGACGCGGGGCTGGCGGGTGCGGGCCTCCTCGTCGTCCATCTGCCCGTAGGCGATGAGGATGACCAGGTCGCCAGGGTGGATGAGCCGCGCGGCCGCCCCGTTGATGCCGATGACACCGGACCCCCGGGGACCGCTGATGACGTAGGTCTCCAGGCGGGCACCGTTGGTGACATCGACGATCGCCACCTTCTCCCCGGCGTAGAGGTCCGCCGCATCGAGCAGGTCCTGGTCGACGGTGACCGAGCCGACGTAGTGCAGGTCGGCCTGGGTCACGGTCGCGCGATGGATCTTGCTCGTGAGCATGGTGCGCAGCATCAGCGGGAGTCTTCCTGGAGGGGGAGGTTGTCGATCAGCCGGGTCGTACCCACCGTCGCAGCAACCACCATCAGGTCGCCGTCGGGTGTCACCTCGAAGGTCGTGGAGTCCACGATCTCGAGGTAGTCGAGGTCGGCCGGCTGCCCGAGGAACAGGGCCCGGCCCTTCGCCAGGTCGCGGGTCGTCAGCGCCTGGCTGAGCAGCAGCGCGGTCGTGCGCTGCTCCGGGGTGAGGTAGCGGTTGCGGCTCGACAGCGCGAGCCCGTCGGGCTCGCGGACCGTCGGCACCGCGACGACCTGCACGGGGACGTCGAGGTCCGCGACCATCCGCCGGATGGCGCTGAGCTGCTGGGCGTCCTTCTGCCCGAACAGCGCGACGTCCGGCTGCGTGAGGTGCAGCAGCTTGAGCACGACGGTGAGCACGCCGTCGAAGTGGCCCGGGCGGGACGCGCCCTCGAAGCCCTCGCCGAGGCTGCCGGCACTGACCCGGACCACCGGGTCGCGCGGGTAGACGACCTCCGGGGTCGGCGTGAACACCACGTCGGCGAGGCCGTCGAGGAGTGCGAGGTCCTGCTCGAGGGTGCGCGGGTAGCGATCGAGGTCCTCGCCCGCGCCGAACTGCAGCGGGTTCACGAAGATCGTCACGACGACGTGGTCCGCGAGCTCTCGCGCCTCGCGCACCAGGGTCACGTGGCCCTCGTGCAGCGCGCCCATGGTCATGACGACGGCGACGCGACCGGTCAGGTCCTTGCGCACCGTGACCAGGTCCGCACGACTGCTGACGACCCTCATGCAAGGACCCCCAACAGCTCGTCCGCCTGAGCAGCGCGCAGGCGCCCGCTGGCGAGCGCGCGGTCGGCGGTGAGGCGGGCGAGGGCGAGGTAGGCCGGGCGCACGTCGTCTGGCAGGACCGCGAGGTGCGCCGCCACGGTGCCCGCGTCGCCGCGACTGACCGGACCGGTGAGCGCGGCGTCGCCCGCCCGGAGCGCGCCGTCGAGGGCCGCCGTCAGGAGCGGGGCGAGGACGGCGCCCGGGTCCTCGGCACCGGCAGCCCGCAGCAGGTCGGCAGCACTGCTGACCACGGTGACGAGGTGGTTCGCGCCGTGGGCCAGCGCCGCGTGCCACAGCGGCCGCAGCGCGTCGTCGACCCAGACCGGCTCGCCGCCCATCTCGAGCACCAGCGCCTCCGCGATGGGCCGCAGCACGTCAGGAGCCGTGATGCCGAAGCAGGCGCCGTGCAGCCGGTCGAGGTCGGTGCTCGTGCCGCTGAACGGCAAGGCGGGGTGCAGGGCCAGCAGCAGGGCACGGGCCGGCTCGAGCACCTGCAGGCCGTGGCGGCCGCTGACGTGCGCCACCAGCTGGCCGGGGGTGAAGGTGTCGAGGTCCGCCAGCCCGGTGACCAGCCCGGGCAGGACGTCGTCGGGGACCGCGAGCAGCACGAGCCCTGCAGCGCGGACCACGTCGTCCGGGGTGCGGACGGGCACCCCCGGCAGCATCGCGGCCGCGCGGGCCTGGCTCGCCTCGCTGACGGCGCTCACCGCCACCACCTCGTGACCCGCCCGCTGGAGCGCAGCCCCCAGCACCGAGCCCACGCGGCCGCAGCCGACCACGCCGACGCGCAGGCGGGCAGCGTCGGGACGCGCGGTCGCGTTCATCAGGGGGGTCGTTCCAGTCCTCGAAGGGGGTACCGGACGTGTGCTGGCCAAGCGTAACGCTGCTGCCGCACGGGGCAAGCGGTTGTGGCTGAGGTCACCCGCACGTTCAGCGGCCGGTCAACCGATCAGGTCGTACCCGCCCTGGGTGGGGTCGGCCCGTCCTCCCTGCCCGTCAGCAGGCAGGATCGTCTGCGTGCACCGACTGCTCGCCAGCAGGCGCTCCTCGGCGTCGAACAGCTCGGCGCTGCAGAAGGCCAGGCGACTGGTCCGCTTGACCACCACGCCGCGTGCCGTCAGCGGCCCGGGTCGGGTGGCCCGGTAGAACTCGACCCGCAGGTCCGCGGTGAGGAACACCTCCCCGGGCTTCAGGGTCGACCAGCAGGCCGCCCCCATTGCCGAGTCGAGCAGCGTGGTCACCATGCCGCCGTGGATGACCTGACCGGACGCCGTGGGGAAGCCGTACTCCCTGGTGGCCGTGCAGGTCAGCACCGACCGGCCGCCGCCCCGTTCCACGATCTGCATGCCGAGCGTCGCTCCGATGTGGACCCCGTCGTACTCCGTCTCCGTCACGAGGGGCATGCTCGCACCCGTGGCTGGTCGGGCGTGGGGGGAGGCGTGGCAGGACGCGCTCTACGGCTCCTCGGGCTTCTTCCGGCGGGAGGACCCGGCCGATCACTTCCGCACCAACGCGGCCGTGCCGCTGTTCGCCGAGGCGGTCCGGGCGCTGGCCGAGCGGGTGGACGAGGCGCTCGGCTTCCCGGACCCGTTCGACGTGGTCGATGTCGGTGCGGGACGGGGCGGACTGCTGCGCGCCCTGGGCGAGGTGCCGGCCCGCTGGCGTCTCACCGGGGTCGACGTGGCCGACGCTGACGTGCCGTTCACCTGGCGGCACCAGATCCCCGCAGTGACAGGCCTTCTGCTGGCCAACGAGTGGCTCGACGCGATCCCGCTGGACGTGCTGGAGGACGGCCGGCTGGTCTTGGTGGACCAGGAGGGCACCGAGTCCCTCGGTGCTCGGTCGACGTCCGGGTGGGCCGCGACGTGGTGGCCGGCGGGCGGTCGCGTCGAGGTCGGAGCGCCCCGGGACCTCGCTTGGGCCGCTGCCGTCGCGCGTCTGCGGCAGGGGGCTGCCGTGGCGATCGACTACGACCACGACCTGTCGGCCCGCAGGCCGACGCTCACGGGCTACCTCCACGGCCGGCAGGTCCCCCCGGTGCCGGACGGGTCGTGCGACCTCACCGCGCACGTCGCCCTCGACTCCTGCAGGGCGGCCGGCGGCGGCGTGGTGATCCGGCAACGAGCGGCCCTGGCAGCACTCGGGATCAGCGCGCGCCTCCCCTCGCCCAGCGATCCGTCGTACGCCGTGGCGCTGGAGCGGGCGTCGCAGGCGCGCGAGCTGCTGGACCCCGACGCCCTGGGGGGCTTCGGCTGGCTGGTCCACGGCGTCGGCGTGGACCTTGGTTGGATGACCGGATGAGGACGGTGATCGCCGGCATCGGCGCCGCGGCGCTCCCGCGCTCCGACCTCATGCTCGAGCTCGGCCCGCACCACCCGTCCACCCACGGCTCGCTGCGCCTGCGGCTCGACCTGGACGGCGACGTCGTGGTGGCCGCGGAGCCGCTCATCGGTGCCCTGCACCGGGGGGCGGAGAAGCTCTTCGAGGCGCGCGACTACCGCCAGGTGCTCGTGCTCGCCAACCGGCACGACTGGCTCGCGGCGTTCAACAACGAGGTCGGCGTCGCGCTGGCCGTCGAGCACCTGCTGGGCATGGAGGTCCCGGCGCGCGCGACGTGGCTGCGCACCACCTTGTGCGAGCTGAACCGGGTGCTGTCCCACCTGATGTTCCTCGGCCACCTGGACGTCGAGTTCGTCCGGCTGCGGGAGCGGCTGCAGCACGTGATGGAGTCAGCCACGGGCGGTCGCCTCCACTACGTCGCCACGCGCATCGGCGGGCTGCTCGAGGACGTGCCCGAGGGGTGGGTCGGCGACGTCGCCTCCGCGGTGGCGGCGGTGCGTGCGGGCCTGCCCTCGCCGGACCTCTCGCCCTGCACCGGGCTGGGGGTGCTGTCCCGCGACGACGCGCTGGCGTACGGCGTGAGCGGGCCGGTGGGTCGCGGCTCCGGCCTGGACCTGGACCTGCGGCGTGACGACCCCTACCTGTCCTACGCGGCGCTGGACGTTGCCGTGGTGACGCGCACCGACGGCGATGCCGCGGCGCGGTTCGCGTGCCTGCTCGAGCAGGTGCACGTCTCGCTCGACCTGGTGCTTGCCTGCGTGGACGCGCTGCCGTCCGGGCCGGTCAACGTCAAGCTGCCCAAGAACCTCCGGGCGCCCGAGGGCTCGACGTACGCGTGGACGGAGAACCCGTCCGGAATCGCCGGCTACCTGCTGGTCTCCCGTGGGGCAGTGACGCCGTGGCGCCTGGCGATGCGGACCGCGTCGTTCAACAACGTGTCAGCGCTGCCGGCCGTCCTCCCAGGGACGCGCCTGCAGGACGTCGCGACGGTGCTGGCGTCGTTCTTCTTCGTGGTCGGCGACATCGACCGCTAGCCGTCGCGCGTGGCTCAGGAGGACAGGTACTGCACGAACCGGGCCCGCAGCAGGGGCTCGTCGTCGCCGAGGTCCTTGCCCATGAGCTCCCGCACGATCTCGACCGCGTCGGTGATGGACCCGGTGAGCCCGCCGCCGGACCCGTCCTCGGCCGCGAAGGACGCGGTGGCCCGCAGGTGCTTCACGAGGTCCCAGAAGAAGCCGACGTCGTGCGCGTCCCGCGCTTTGTCGAACGCCCGCTGGCGCAGGTCCTCGGTGGTCAGCGCGTCGAAGTCCGTCATGCCTCGAACCTAGCGTCCGGGGTGCGGCAGGCCCTCTCGAGCAGCAGCGCCGCGACCACCAGGAGCAGGCAGGTGCCGGCCGAGGCCCCAGCGACGACCGCGTCGTGCGAGGCCGAGCGCAGTCGGCCGCGCTCGCCGAGCACCCAGAGCAGATAGCCGCCGTAGAAGCCGACGAGCAGCGCGCCCCCGGCCGACGAGGCCTTGGCCAGCACCGCGGCACGGGCCACCTGCAGCGGGTGCATCGGCCGACCAGGGGACCGCCCGCGCACCTTGCGCCACACCACCCGGGCAAGCACGCCCTCGAAGCCGGCCATCAGCAAGGCGGTGATCGCGGCGTACGTCGGGAGCTGGAGGTCCTGGTACGCGGCGTCCGCGAGCAGCCAGCCCAGCACCGCGGTGACCGCCGCGAGGCCGAGCAGGGTGGTCCAGCGGGTCGGCGTCACAGGTCCAGGACCGCCGACACCAGACGCACGGACGAGCGGTCCACCGTGAGGTCCGCGACGCGGCCGAACCCCGGGAGCACGGCGTCGGGATCGACGTCCAGCCACGGCACCAGCACGAACGCGCGCTCGTGCGCGTGCGGGTGCGGCAGGACGAGAGCGGGATCCGACCCGTCGGCCCAGACCACGTCGACGTCCAGGGTTCGGGGTCCCCACCGGACGTCGCGCTCCCGCCCCGCAGCCGTCTCGGCGAGGACGGCCCGGCGCCAAGCCTCGGCGGCGTCGTAGGAGCACAGCGCGATGAGGTTGAGGAAGTCGTCCTGCTCCACACCACCCCAGGGCGCGGTCTCGTACACCGGCGACACGGCCACCGGGGACAGGACCTCGAGGGCGGCGCGGAGCACCGACAGCCGGTCCCCGACGTTGGACCCGAGGGACAGGACGGCGGTCACGGACGGACCACCGTGACGGCTACGTCGGTGAAGACCAGCGGGATGGGTGCGGACGGCTTGTGCACCGTCACCTCCGCGCAGAGGACCCGGGCGTCGAGCAGGCAGACGTCGGCCAACCGCGAGGCCAGCGTCTCGATCAGGTCGACCGCCTCGCCCTCGACCACCGCGGCCAAGCGCGCCGCCAGGTCCCCGTAGTCCACGGTGTCGACCAGGTCGTCCGACGCGGCGGCGGCGCGTGCGTCCACGTGCAGCACGGCATCGATGACGAAGTCCTGACCGTCCCGGCGCTCCTCCGGCAGCACTCCGTGATGCCCCCGGACGCGCAGGCCCGTCAACGCGATCCGGTCGGTCATGAGCGCAGCACCGGCGAGCCGTGGTGCACCTGCAGCCGCCACCCGGACGCCCGGCGCACGAAGACGTTGGTCGCCACGACCGCGGCGTTCTCCCCGACGTCGGGCGAGGTGAGGACGTTCTCGGTGCACGTCACGACAGCGGTCTGCCCCGTCACCGCCACCTGAACATCGGTCAGGAAGAACTGGATGTAGTCGGTCCCCGCCATCACCGCCGACCAGGAGCGCAGGACGCTGGCCCGACCTCGCAGCATCGGCCACCCGGGGTGGACGCAGACGAGCGCGTCCGGCTCCTCGTCGTCCCAGACCGACTCCATCAGGTCGACGTCCCCGGTCTCGAAGGCCCGGTAGAGCGCAGTGTTGGCCGCCTCCACCGCCGCGGCGAGGTCAGGCACCGAGACGCTCCACGACCCGCAGCGCGTCGGCCGTCGACGCCACGTCGTGCACCCGCACCCCCCAGCAGCCCTGCTGCGCTGCGACCACCGACAGTGCCGTGGTCGCCGCGTCGCGGCCGATCGGCTCGCGGCCGTCGAGCAGCGCGCCCAAAAAGGCCTTGCGCGACGTTCCGAGCAGCACCGGCCCGAGGGCTTGGAGTCGCGGGAGAGCCTGCAGCAGCGCCCAGTTGTGCTCGGCCGTCTTGGCGAAGCCGATCCCGGGGTCCACCACGACCTCGGCGATCCCCGCCGCGGCGCAGGCGTCCACCCTCGCCGCCAGCTCAGCGCAGACGTCAGCGACGACGTCGGCGTACACCGCCCTGGACTGCATGTCTGCGCTGTGGCCCCGCCAGTGCATCGCGACGAACGGCACCGCCGCCGCGGCCACCGCAGGAAGCATCGCAGGATCCGCGAGGCCCCCGCTGACGTCGTTGACGAGGACCGCGCCGGCGGCGACCGCGCTGTCCGCGACCGACGCGCGCATGGTGTCCACCGAGCAGCGAACACCCTGCTCGGTCAGGGCCCGGATCACGGGGACGACGCGGCCGGCCTCGACCTCGGCGGTGACCCGTTGGGCTCCCGGCCGAGTCGACTCGCCGCCAACGTCGACCAGGTCAGCCCCCAGCGACTTCAGCCGCAGGCCGTACGCGATCGCCGTGTCGACGGTGTCGTGGTCCCCACCGTCGCTGAAGGAGTCAGGGGTGACGTTGAGAACCCCCATCACCAGGGTCGAACCCATGGCGAGCTACGTCGTCAGCTGGCTGGGTCGGTGCCGGCAGCGCGCCGTGGGCTGCGCGTCGTGCGGCCCTTGGCTCCGGTGCCCTTGGGCTCCGTGGCGGTCCGGTTCACGGTGGCGCGGGACCGCGTCGGCGCCTTGCGCGTGCTCCGGCTGCCGTTGCGGCGCCCGCGGGCGAGCTCCTCGAGATCGGCCGGGCCCAGGGTGGCGAGCTCGGCCGGCGTGAGCACCGGCGGGATGGTCGACAGGGGTCGACGACCGTTGCCGGTGGGGTGCTCGCGCTGCGGCTTCTTCGTCACGGGCTTGAAGATCTCGGCGAGCTCGTCGCGGGTCAGCGTCTCCTTGTCGAGCAGCTTCAGCACGAGGTCGTCGAGCACGTCGCGGTACTCCACGAGCACCTCCCACGCCTCGTGGTGGGCGTTCTCGACCAGCGCGCGGACCTCGGTGTCGACGACCGCGGCGATCTGCTCGGAGTAGTCGCGACCATGCCCCATGTCGCGGCCCATGAAGACCTCGCCGGACTCCTGGCCGAACTTCACTGCGCCGAGCTTCTCGCTCATGCCGTACTGCGTGACCATCGCGCGAGCGATGGCGGTGGCCTTCTCGATGTCGTTGCTCGCGCCGGTCGTCGGGTCGTGGAAGACCAGCTCCTCCGCCGCGCGCCCCCCCATGGCGTACGCCAGGGTGTCGAGCAGCTCAGCGCGCGACTGGGAGTACTTGTCCTCCTCCGGGAGGATCATCGTGTAGCCCAGCGCGCGGCCGCGGGGCAGGATCGTCAGCTTGTGCACCGGGTCGGTGTTGTGGAGGGCGTGGGCGACCAGGGCGTGTCCGCCCTCGTGGTAGGCCGTGACCTTCTTCTCCTTGTCGTTCATGAGCCGGGTCTTGCGCTGCGGACCCGCCATGACGCGGTCGATCGACTCCTCGAGGACCTCGAGGGTGATCTGCTTGCCGCCGGTGCGCGCGGTGAGCAGCGCGCCCTCGTTGACGACGTTGGCCAGGTCGGCTCCGGTGAACCCGGGGGTACGTCGCGCGATGACCTGCAGGTCGACGTCCGGCGCGATCGGCTTGCCCTTGGAGTGCACCTCGAGGATCTGGCGGCGACCGGCCATGTCCGGGCGGTCCACGGCGATCTGTCGGTCGAAGCGCCCCGGGCGCAGCAGCGCGGGGTCGAGGATGTCGGGGCGGTTGGTGGCGGCGATCATGATGACGCCGCCGCGGACGTCGAAACCGTCCATCTCGACCAGCATCTGGTTGAGGGTCTGCTCGCGCTCGTCGTGGCCGCCGCCCATGCCGGCGCCGCGGTGCCGACCGACGGCGTCGATCTCGTCGATGAAGATGATGGCGGGGGCGTTGGCCTTGGCCTGCTCAAACAGGTCACGCACGCGGGAGGCGCCGACACCGACGAACATCTCGACGAAGTCCGAGCCCGAGATCGAGTAGAACGGCACGCCCGCCTCGCCCGCCACGGCGCGCGCGAGCAGCGTCTTGCCCGTGCCGGGAGGGCCGTACAGCAGGACGCCCTTGGGGATCTTGGCGCCCATGGCCTGGAACTTGGCCGGGGTCTCCAGGAACTCCTTGATCTCCTGCAGCTCCTCGATGGCCTCGTCCGCGCCCGCGACGTCCGCGAAGGTCGTCTTCGGCGTGTCCTTGCTGACCAGCTTGGCCTTGCTCTTGCCGAACTGCATGACGCGGTTGCCGCCGCCCTGCATCTGGTTCATGAAGAAGAACAGCAGACCCAAGATGATGAGAAAAGGCAGGAACGACAGCAGGAACCCGATGAGGACGCTGTCCTTGGTCACCGCGACGTCGTACGCCGTGTTGCTCTTGGCGAAGGCGTCGGCGAACTGACGGCCCTGGTCGAACAGGAAGGACGCCTCGAGCTTCTTGCCGGGCTGACCGCCGTCGGGCTTCAGCTCGATCTTGACCAGCTGCTCGCGGTCGAGCAGCGTGTTGGCCTTGGCGCTGTCCACGACATCGCCGTCCTGGATGTGCGCGAGGACGGTCGCCGTGTCAGAGGTGGTGTAGCCCCCGTTCCCACGGAAGCTCGAGCTGACCGTGATCACGAGGATCAGGGCGAGCACGATGTAGAGCGCAGGTCCGCGGGTGAAGCGCTTGAGGTTCATCGATGCGGGGCCGGACGCCCCGTCCCTCCTGCCGACAAAGTGGTGGTCCACGACGGTACACCGGGGAACGGGCCGTCACAGGAGCCAACGGTCACCCGACGACCAGGGTTCCGCCACCCGGAGCGGGCCACGTCACACGGTCTTGCCGCGGCTCAGCCCGCGTAGACCTCGGGGCGCAGCCGGCCCACGAACGGCAGGTCGCGGTAGCGCTCGGCGTAGTCCAGGCCGTACCCCACGACGAACTCGTCCGGGATGTCGAAGCCGACGTACCGGACGGGGACGTCGACCTTCGCGGCCTCGGGCTTGCGAAGCAGCGCGCACACCTCGACGCTGGCCGGTCCGCGGGAGCGCATGTTGCGCAGCAGCCAGTTGAGGGTGAGCCCGCTGTCGATGATGTCCTCGACCAGCAGCACGTGCCGGTCGGCGATCTCGCGGTCGAGGTCCTTGAGGATCCGCACGACTCCGCTGGAGCTCGTGGAGGAGCCGTAGGAGGACACGGCCATGAACTCCAGGGACACCGGGGTCTCGAGCGCACGCGCGAGATCGGCCATGACCATCACGGCGCCCTTGAGGACCCCGACGAGCATGAGCTCCTTGCCGGCGTAGTCCTCGTCGATGGCCTTGGCCATCTCGGCGATCTTGTCCTGGATCTCCTGCTCGGAGATGAGGACCTGCTCGATCTCGCCCGGGACCGTCACGTCTCGAAGGCTAGCCGCCCCCCGATGCGGCGCACCTGCCCTCCCCCCGGGAGCGCCACCGGACCTTGCCCTCGCCAGGCCTCGACCAGCGCGCGGAGCGCGTCGACGTGCGCGCTGGTCACGGCGCCACCGCACTCCTGCTCGGCCCAGAGCTTGAGGGACCGCGAGCGGAGCGCCGGCGCCAGGGCGGAGAGGACGTCCACGTCAGCGCACGGCGAGGCCAGCGCGTCGAGCGCGTCGGCGTCCTCCCGCAGCAGCCGGGCGCTGCGGCTCAGCCCGTCGGTGACCTGCAGCCCGTCGAGCAGGCGGCGGACAGCGACCCGCAGGAAGGACGGGTCCTCGTTGTGCGGGTCCGCCCAGGGGACGAGCGAGGCGTCCGCGCACGCCTGCACCGTGGTGGAACGCGGGACGTCGAGCAGCGGTCGGCGGTAGGCCCCGCGGACCGGCGGCATCCCGGACACCGCCCGGGTCCCCGAGCCGCGGACCAGGCCCAGCAGGACCTGCTCGGCCTGGTCGTCGCGGGTGTGTCCGAGCAGGACCACGCCGCGGTATTCAGCGACCCAGGCGTCGAGGGCGCCGTACCTCAGCCCACGGGCCAGCGCCTCGAGGTTGCCGCCGGCCGGCCCGGGGACCGGCTCGGCCGTCAGGACGGTGGCGGTCAGGCCGAGACCGGTGCACTGCTGCGCGGCGCGCGTGGCCACCGCTGCCGACCCCGCCTGCAGTCCGTGGTCGACGACGAGCGCCTCGGACCCGGGACGCTCGAAGGCGAGCGCCGCCGCGAGGGCGAGGGAGTCGGCGCCGCCGCTGACCGCGGCCGCGACCGGGCCCTGCCACCCCTCCAGGCAGCGGCGTACGGCGAGCCGGATCGCCGCGGTCGCGGGCGGCGGGCCGGGCACGTCGACGTCAGCCGCTCGGGTCAGGCCGTCGCTGCGGTGCCGCACACCCGGTCGACCCACTCCTGCGGGGCGTGGATCTCGGCGCGGGTCGGCAGCGTCGCGGGCGACTCCCACACGCCGTTGAACCGCTCCATGCCGACCGCGTCGACGGCGTGCCGGACGAACGCGGAGCCCTCGGCGTACTGCTTGGCCTTCAGGTCGAGGCCGAGCAGCCGGCGCATCAGCCGCTCCAGGGGGTTGCCGTGGTCACGGCGGCGCTCCTCGAAGCGGTCGCGGATCGTCGCGACGGTCGGGACGACCGACGGGCCGACGGCGTCCATGACGTGCTCGGCGTGGCCCTCCAACAGCGACATGAACGCCGTGACCCGGTCCATCACCTCACGCTGCTCGGGGGTCTGCAGCAGCTCGACCAGCGAACCGCCTCGCGGGCCGGCGGCGACCTGCTTGAGCCGGCCCAGCAGGGCGGCCGGGTCGTCGAGCTTCGAGGCGGTCAGCAGCGCGGAGATCTCCGACCGCACGTGGTCGTGCAGCCAGGGGACCGCGGTGAACTGCGTGCGGTGGGTGACCTCGTGGATCGCGACCCACAGCCGGAAGTCGTGCGGGTCGACGTCGAGCCGCCGCTCCGTCTCCACGATGTTGGGAGCCACCAGCAGCAGCCGGCCGGCCCTGCCCGCAGGCTGGAACGCTTCGTACTGACCCAGGACCTTGCCCGACAGCCAGCCGAGGATCGTGCCCATCTGGACCGCGCTGACCTTGGCGGTGACCGCGGCGGAGACGCGGTTCTGCTTGGCCAGCAGCGTCTCCTGCAACGGCGCGAGGATCACGTCGAACCCCTCGGCGTTCGCGCGCGCCCACCCCGGCCGGTCGACCACGGTGGCCGGACCCACGACCCCGTGCAGGCCGGTGACGTCACGGACGTGCTGCTCGGCCTCGTCGGTGAGGTCCCGCAGCATGATCACGACGTCGGCGGCCTCGCTGAGCGACAGCGACGGCCCGGCTGGCGCGAGGCGCCCTGCGACCGAGGCGGCCAGGTCGGTGTCCACGACTCCCATGCCGCCACCGTACGTCCCGACCCGTCAGGGGCAACCGCACCCGGCGAGGGTCGCGGCGATCCGGTCCAGCGCTGCCTGGGCGGCGAGGGTACCCGTGACGGGGAAGCCGTTGGCCGTGAGGGCGAACGCGAGGACGGCGCCGCTGTCGGTGGTCGCGAGCCCGGCGAGGGCGCTGACGCCGTTGAGGGTGCCGGTCTTCGCCCGTACCTCGCCGGCCGCCGACGACGTGGGCGCCGTCCGGTACCTCTTGGCCAGCGTCCCGTCGAAACCGGCCACCGGCAGGCCGGACAGGACGGCGCCGAAGCGGTCGTCGGTGCCCGTGACGGCGAGCACCCGGGCGAGGACCGCGGGCTGGATGGCGTTGAGCGGTGACAGCCCGCTGGCGTCCCGCAGCGCCAGGCCGGCGGCCGCGACCCCTGCTCGACGCAGGACCGGAGCGACGGCCGCCTCGAGCCCGGCGGACTCACCCGCAAACGTGGCAGGCAGGTCTGCCGCGAGCGCGACGTGCCGACCGAGGGCCTCGGCGAGGTCGTTGTCGCTGCGGGTCAGCATCGACTCGACCAACCGGGCGATCGGGGGCGAGCTCACCCGGGCCAGCTCCTCCGCCCCGGCAGGGGCGGTCCCCCGGACGACGGTGCGCACCTTCAGCAGCGCAGCGAGCTGGCGCCCGGCCTCCAGGGCCGGGTCCGCCGCCCTGGGCTGGCTCTTGCCGGTGCCCCTGCGTCCGGCGTCGACGGACAGCGCCGACACCGGAGCGACGTCGCCCGCGGTGACGTAGCCCGGCTTCCACCCCGGGCCAAGGCGCGGGCCGGGGAACAGGCTGTCGTCCACCACCACCCTGGTGACGGTGCGTCCCCGCACGGCAGCGGCGAGGGTGGCCAGTCGTGCGCCGGGCAGCGCGTCGTCGACGGGGTGTGCCCCCTCGAGGGTCGGGTCGCCGGCCCCGACGAGGACCAGGTCACCTCCGGCCCCGGCGAGCAGGCGCGTGTCGAGCGTCGCGGCCGGGTCCAGCACGGACAGCGCCGCCACGGCCGTGACGATCTTCGCCGTGGAGGCCGGGGTCGCGGCCCGTCCGGCCTCGATCTCGAGCAGCGGGGCGCCGGTGGAGGCGTCGATCACCGAGAGGCCGAGGCGGCCGAGCGCCGGGTCGCGCAGTGCAGGGGCCAGCGCCCGGCGCAAGCCGGTGGCGCTGGGCGGCGTCCCGGGTCCTCGCGCCACCAGCAAGGGGGTGCGCACCGGGTCGGGAGTGGGGCTCGCGGTCGGGGCGGCCACCGGAGCAGCTCCGGTCGGCTCGAGCACGACGTACGTCGCTCCGCCGCCGGCCACGAGGACCGCGGAGGCGCCGAGCGCCAACAGGGCCCTGCGCACCAGCGATCTCCTCTTCCGGACGTGGCGGGGACCACAGTCGTGGACAGGCGTGGCCGCGTCCGCCGTACGGGACACTAGGTGAAACCCCGAATCGCTAGAGGAGCCACCTGCCGTGGAGTTCGACGTCACCATCGAGATCCCGAAGGGTCAGCGCAACAAGTACGAGGTCGATCACACCAGTGGCCGGATCCGCCTCGACCGGATGCTGTTCACCAGCACGCGCTACCCGTCGGACTACGGCTTCGTCGAGGACACGCTCGGTGGCGACGGCGACCCGCTCGACGCGCTGGTGCTGCTCGACGAGCCGACCTTTCCCGGCTGCCTCATCCGCTGTCGCACCATCGGCATGTTCCGGATGAGCGACGAGGCCGGTCCGGACGAGAAGCTGCTCTGCGTCCCCGTCGCCGACCCCCGCCAGTCGCACCTGCAGGACATCTTCCACGTGCCGGAGTTCGACCGGCTCGAGATCCAGCACTTCTTCGAGGTGTACAAGGACCTCGAGCCCGGCAAGTCCGTCGAGGGCGCCAACTGGGTCGGTCGCAAGGAGGCAGAGCTCGAGGTCGTCGCCTCGCAGCAGCGGTTCATCGCCAACCCGCACGCCATCGACCACTCGGGCGACCCCGACCACAAGTAGGGGTCATCCCTGGGTGGCTCAGACCACCTTCGCGCCGTACATCGTCCCGAGCGGCTCCGCGAGCAGCTCGAGCCGCTCACCGTCCGGACCGCGGAAGTACAGCGACGTCCCGCTCTCCTCGACGGCCTCCACGCCGGCGTCGCGCAGGCGCGCCCGCGCGCCCTCCCAGTGCTCCCGGGTGATGCTGATGGCCAGGTGGTGCAGCCCGCCGAGCACCTCGGCGTACTCCCCGAGATCAAGGCCCGGCAGGTCGAAGTAGGCGAGCGCGTTTCCATTGCCGGTGTCGAAGAAGAAGTGCGTCGAGCCTTCGTAGTCGCGGTTCTCCTGCACCTCGGTCAGCGGAAAACCGACGACGTCCTGGAAGAACCGGACCGTCCGCTCGGCGTCGCTGCTCAGGAGCGCGACGTGGTGGATGCCCCGCGCGACCGACGGTGGGTGGTCCGGGTGCAGGTGCTGATCGGCGAGGGCCTTGCGCTGCGCGGCGTCCATGCCCTCGACCGTAACGCCCCGACCGTGACGAAGGCCCCGCCCTTGTGCAGGACGGGGCCTTCGACCGTTTCAGGCCGTACGGCGCTACGCAGCGCGCAGGGCCGGAGCGAGCTCGATCGGCGCGTCACCGGCGCGGTGGCTGATCGCCAGCACCAGCGAGCGGACGAACTCACCACCGCCGACGAGCGCGAGCCCGGTCATGACCGGCTGCATCCACGACTCGCGGAAGCCCTGGCCGTAGGCCGAGAAGACCGAGTAGTCGAGGGCCCAGGCGAAGCCGATGGCCAGGGCCACGCTGATCGTGCGGGTGAGCGCCTTGGGCGCCTTGACGGGGAGCACCTCGTCGATGACCTGCATGACGACGGTGAGTCCGAGGGCGAGGCCGAGGAAGACGACGAAAGCGTGCATGTGAACCATCCCTTTCCGAGGATGCTGTGGTGCGGTCGGCGGGGGCGATCTGCTCCCGCTCAGTCCTTTGGACCCGCGTGTTCCTGCGTGGTTACAGGGCTTTTCATGACAGGTTCGTGACATGCACGTCGACCCGGTTCTCGTCCGCGCCGTGCAGCGCGGCGAGACGGGGGCGATGGACGAGCTGATCCGCGGGACCTATGCCGACGTCTACGCGCTCTGCCGCCGGCTCCTCGGCGACCCGGCCGATGCCGCGGACGCGACGCAGGAGGTGTTCGTCCGGGTGGTCCGCTCGGTGCTCGGGTTCCGGGGCGAGGCGGCGTTCGGCACCTGGCTGCACCGCATCACGGTCAACGTGTGCATGACGACCCTGCGGCGGCGAGGCGACCTCCGGGCCCGGGGGCAGAGCGCCGGGACGGTCGACGCGGTCTTCGACGACCTCGTGTCCGGTGAGCGGTCGACCGAGGACCGGGTCGCGGACGCCGACCTGACCCGACGCACCGCGCGCGCCCTGGCCGAGCTCAGCGAGGAGTTCCGCGAGGTGGTGGTGCTGCGTGACGTGCAGGGGCTGTCCACCAAGGAGACCGCCGAGCTGCTGGCCATCTCCGAGGGTGCCGTGAAGGTACGCCTGCACCGAGCGCACACCCGACTGCGGGAGATCGTGGGGATGAGAGGGTGAGCAGGTGAGCGAGAAGGTCTGCGCCGAGGTGCGCACCAACCTCCCGGCGTACGTCGACCGGTCCCTGGACCCCCTACGCCGGCGGCTGCTGGCGCTGCACCTGAGGCGGTGCTCGACCTGCCAGGCGGAGTTCAGCGCCCAGCGCGACCTCGCCGCGAGCCTTGCGTCCCTCGCTGGGCGAGGCGAGACGCCACCGGAGGGGTTGCTCGAGCAGCTGCTGGAGCAGTCAGGATCCCCTCGCGGAGCCACCCCGCTGCGTGGCGCCGTGAGCGGGGCCCGACCGATCCTGTCGGTGGCTCTGCTCGCTGCCGGCGCAGCGTCGGCGGCCGGGGCCGGCTACGCCTCGTGGCTGTCCGCCAAGCACCTGCGCCGCCGCCTGCGTCGCTGACCCTCCGCCGGGTAAGGGCCCCCTCGATGACCACCACGGAGCAGACCCCGGGCCGCGCTGACGTGCTGCGCGCCACGGTGACGCCTCTGGCCTCGATCTTCGGTTCGGGGTTCCTCATCCTCGTGCCGATCCTGGCCCGGTCGCTGGGCCGCTGGTCCGCCCTCGGCATGGCCGCCGTGTGCGCCCTGGCCTGGTGCCTCGGGAACGCCGTGCGTCACAACGTGCGGACGGTGGAGGGGCAGGACCTCGGTGTTGCCGTCCGGCGGTTGGAGCGGGCGTCGGACCTGACGATCGTCGTGGCCTACGTCATCTCGGTTGCGCTCTACCTGCGGATCCTGGCGCAGTTCGTCGTGGGCTACGCCGGGGGGTCGCTCGGTGCGCAGAAGGTGCTGGCCGTCGCGGTGGTCGCCGTCATCACCGCGGTGGGCCTGGTACGCGGGCTGCACGGGCTGGAGGTGCTCGAGCGGTTAGCCCTGGCAGTGGTCATCGTCATCGTGCTCGTGCTGCTCGTGACGTTTGCGGTGCGCGACCTCTCGTTGTTGGTCGGTGACGGGGTGACGCTGACGCGGGCGCACGACGGCGTGGGCGGGGCGCTGCTGGTGCTGGGCGGCATCGTCATCACCGTGCAGGGCTTCGAGACGATCCGCTACCAGCCCGACGTCGATGCGGATGTCCGGGTGGCGGCGAGCCGGCTGGCGCAGCTCGTGGCGACCGGGGTGTACATCGCGCTGGTGGGACTGGCGACACCGCTGATGTCGATCGCCGAGCAGGACGGCAACGCCGGGCAGCTGCTCACCTTCGTGCAGTCGGTGGCGCCGTGGCTCGCGCTGCCGCTGGTCGTGACCGCCGCGCTGAGCCAGTTCAGCGCTGCGACGGCGGACACCGAGGCAGGCAAGGGCAACCTGCAGGTCCTGCCCGTCAAGGCGCTGCACGGCAAGGCCGGGTACGTCGTCATCGGTCTCGCCGCGGCAGGGCTGGCGTCGTCGCTGAGTACGAGCGTCATCGTCGTGGTCGCCAGTCGGGCGTTCGCCGCCTACTACGCGCTCCAGTGCGCAGTGGCCACGGTTCCTTCGCAGGGGTGGCGACGAGCCGGGTTCATCGCGCTGGGGCTGGTGATGGTCGCCGTGACGGTGCTCGCCAAACCGGCCGGCTGACGGCCTCGACCGGGGGAATCCTCCGCCGAACCGCGGTCGGCCCTCAGACCCGGTGCTGCGCCAGAAGGGCGGCCTCCTCGCTCTCGGAGGGACCGGTCACCAACGGCGGCAGCCCGCGCCGAACGTCCCAGGCGCGGGTGTCCGCCACGGTTTGGGCGAGCGGGGTCTGCGGCATCCCCACTGCCCGCGCGGCCGCCGCGCTGATCCTGAAGAGCGCGTCCCACGACGCGTCCGGCAGGCAGAACGGGAACTCCGCCGCCTCCTCGTCGACGGGGACCACCTGGGCCTCCCCGCACGCCCGGACGAGCTCGGCGAGCGTGAGAGGCGCCGCAGGACCGACGGCGTTGTACGCACCGGGCCTGTCCTGCTCGACCAGGAGCACCACCAGTCGGGCCAGGTCCCGGACGTCGATCACCTGCACCGGTCGGTCGACGGGCGTAGGGACAGCCACGTGGGACCGGCTCGCCCGACGGATCCAGTAGCTCAGCTGGTCGCTGTAGTCCTCCGGGCCGACGACCCAGCCAGGCCGCACGATCGTCGCGCGCTCGCCGTACAGCCTCGTCAACTCCTGCTCGCAAGCCACCTTCAAGGGGCCGTACGACTCGTCCTCGTCTCCCCCCGGCTCCCGAACGCCGGGGAGCAGCGGGGACACCTCCGTGAGCACCTCACCGGCCGCCAGCCGGTCGTAGACCATGCCGGTGGAGATGAGCAGGTAGCGGCCCGGGTGCTCCCCGAGTGCGTCGGCCGCCTGCGTGACGTGTCGCGGCTGGTAGGCGGTGACGTCGATGGCGGCGTCGAAGCGCTGGCCGCGCAGGCTGTCGTAGTCAGCCGTGTCACGATCACCGACCAGCCGCTCGACTCCAGCGAACAGGTCCGTGCCGGTACGCCCCCGGTTGAACAGGACCGGGGTGTGGCCGCGGTCCAGCAGATCGTCGACGATCCACCGGCCGACGAACGACGTGCCCCCGAGCACCAGGACCCTCATGCTCGAACCGTAGGCCCTGACAGGCCTGCAACGATGACGTCGGCTGAGGCCAGACGTCGCCCGGTCCTGCGGGTACGTCGATCCTGCACCTCGACTTCCTCGTCGACGACTTGGTCGCCGCGGAGCAGCGCGTGCTCAGCGCCGGTGCCACGCGGTTCACGTTCCAGCCCAATGCGGAGCACTGCCTGGTCTTCGCCGACCCCGCCGGCCACCCCTTCTGCCTGACCACCGTGGACGAGCTCGGATGAACGAGCCTGAGCCGTCGGCGGTGCCAGGCCTGGACCTCGGAGACTGGCAGGGGCGCCGCCCGGTCCCCTGACGCGCATGACCTAGTCGGCGGACGCGACGAGCGGCTCGAGCACCACGTCGGGCAGGTCGCGCTGGGTCCGGCCCAGGCGCCAGGTGTCGGCGAACAGCGCGAGCCACTCCCCGTCGGTGTCGCGGAGCAGGCACTCGACACCGCTCTGCTGGTCGAGCGCGACGACGTGCTCGCGGGTGGTGCGCCGGGCCAAGGAGTAGGGCAGCCGGTCGAGGGTCACCTCTGCGCCCATCTCGCCCTTCATCCGATGGGTCGCGACCTCGAACTGCATGGGACCGACGGCCGCCAGCACCGGCGCCTGGTCGCCACGCCGGTCGGAGCGAAGGACCTGCACGACGCCCTCCTGCTCGAGCTGCTCGATGCCTCGACGGAACTGCTTGTAGCGGCCGCTGTCGAGCGCGCGGCACACCGCGAAGTGCTCGGGAGCGAAGGACGGGATCGGCGGGAAGGCGACGTGCTCGTCGGTGTAGAGCGAGTCGCCGACCCGCAGGGCACTGGCGTTGACCAGACCGACCACGTCGCCGGGGTAGGCCGTGTCGACGGTCTGCCGGTCCTGACCGAAGACTTGCTGGGCGTACTTGGTGGCGAACGGCTTCTTGGTCGCGGCGTGGATCACCACCGACCCTCGCTCGAAGACGCCCGAGCAGACCCGGATGTAGGCGAGGCGGTCGCGATGGGCGCTGTCCATGCCGGCCTGGATCTTGAAGACGAAGCCGCTGAACGGCGCGCCCACGTCCCGGTGACGGCCGTCCTCGTCCTCGCGCGCGCCGGGGGCCGGGGCCAGCTCGAGGAGCGCGTCGAGCAGCTGGCCCACCCCGAAGTTGAGGACGGCCGAGCCGAACAGCACGGGCGTGGCGCGGTGGTCGAGGTAGGCCTCGACGTCGAGGTCGCCGTCGTCGGCGCCCATCAGCTCGGACTCCTCGACCGCTGTGGTCCAGGCGTCCCCGTGGGCGGCGAACGCCTCCTCCGGGGACATCACGGTGTTGGTGGCGAGGGTCGCTCCTCCCGCCGTACGCGTGAACTGCACGAACTGGCCGGTACGGCGGTCGAGCACCCCGCGGAAGTCACCGGCGATGCCGACGGGCCAGGTCAGCGGCGTCGGCTTGAGCCCGGTCTTCGCGAAGACCTCGTCCATCAGCTGCAGCGGGTCGTGGCCCGGCCGGTCCCACTTGTTGATGACGGTGAGGACCGGGATGCGGCGGTGTCGGCACACCTCGAACAGCTTGAGGGTCTGCGGCTCCATCCCCTTGGCCGCGTCGACCAGCATCACCGCGCTGTCGACGGCCGCCAGCACGCGGTAGGTGTCCTCGGAGAAGTCGGCGTGCCCAGGGGTGTCGACCAGATTGACGACCGCGTCGCCGTAGGCGAACTGCAGCGCCGCGCTGGAGATCGAGATGCCACGCGCCTTCTCGATGTCCATCCAGTCGCTGACGGTGGACTTCCGCCCGGCCTTGCCGTGGATGTGGCCCGCCTGGGTGATCACCCGGGCGTGCAGCGCGAGCGCCTCGGTGAGGGTCGACTTCCCGGCGTCGGGGTGGCTGATGACCGCGAAGGTGCGACGACGGGCAGCCTCCGCGACGGCGGCGGTGGCAGACACGTGGCTCCTTGCGTCGGGGACCACAGCCTACCGACTGGACGCGCTTCCCCTCCTCGCCTGCGTCCTCCCCTCCCGCACGCGTGGCGCTGGCCACACCCCTTTGTGCGCTAGTGATCTTGAGGAGGGGGATATCTCCCTCAGAGACGGCGGGTCGCCGTCGGACCACAGCCGAGAGGTGAACACCATGCGCATCCCCCACGTCAGCCCCAAGAACGCCGCCGGTTTCGCCCACAAGGTCGTCGGCCTGGGCAAGGAGCTCACCGGCGAGATCGTCGGCAAGCGCTCACTGGTCGAGGCCGGAGAGGCCCAGCAGGACAAGGGCACCGAGCAGCTGAAGGCGCTGCGCGCCGAGCTGAAGGCGGACGGCCACGAGGCCAGCGCCAAGGCGCACGAGTCGCGCGAGCTCGCGGCGCAGTCCGCCAAGTAGCCCCACCCCGCACTCACCCCCACACCACGAGGAGACCGCCATGGGCGCGTTCGAAGAGATCAAGGGCAAGGCCAAGGAAGCCGTCGGCGACATCACCGGCAACGAGGCCCTCGAGCAGGAGGGCAAGGCGCAAAGTGACAAGGGCGCCGACGAGCGTCAGGCCACGGAGGCTCGCGCCGAGGCGAAGGCCCACGAGAAGGCCGCCGAGGCCGCGGACAAGCGCCAGCAGCTGGCCGAGAGCTAGCAAAGACGACGAAGCCCCCGTGATCCGCGTGGACCCGGGGGCTTCGTCGTGCCTGGCGGACGTGCGTCGAGCTCCTGCGTGGAGCCGCCTGTCAGAATCGAACTGACGACCTATTCATTACGAGTGAATCGCTCTACCAACTGAGCTAAGGCGGCGGTGTACGGCGCAAGTCTAGGGCACTCACCACCCTGTTCCGCAGAGCGTCGAGCCGGTCAGCCGGAGCGCAGGGTGAGGGCCATCGACTCGACGGCCAGCAGCGGCGCCACGTTGCCGTCGATCGCCGTGCGGCACGCGAGGACCGCGTCGAGGCGACGCACGGTCGACTCGGGGCTGGTGCGGGACGCGATCGTGGCGGCCTGCTCGGCGAGGTCGGCGTGGACCGGGGCGACCCCGGACCCGAGCTGGACCGCCAGCACGTCGCGGTAGAAGGCCGCAAGGTCGAGCAGCGCGCGATCGAGGGCGTCGCGCTGGGTGCGCGTCCCGCGCGACTTCTGCTGCTTCTCCAGCTCCTTGAGCGCACCGGCTCCGCCCTTGGGGGCGGCCCCGGCGTACCCCTTGCCGGTGGCGCCGCCGCCCAGCGCCGTGGTCAGCGCCTCGCGCTCGGGCTCGTCGCGCAGCGTCGACAGCTTCGTGGCCTCGTCCTTGGCCGCGTCGACGAGGTCCTTCGCGGCGCCCAGGGCCTGCCCGATCGTGGTGAGCGAGCGGGTCATGGCCAGGACGTCCCGGCGCTCTGCGCGCGCCAGCTCATCGGTGGCCAGCCGACGGGCGCGCCCGATGTGCCCTTGCGCGGCACGGGCGGCGAAGGACGCCATCGCCGGGTCGACACCGTCGCGCTCCACGAGCACCCGAGCGACATCGGCGGCAGGCGGGGTGCGGAGCGGCACCAGTCGGCAGCGCGACCGGATCGTCGGCAGCAGGTCGTCGACCGAGGGCGCGCACAGCAGGAGCACGCTGTGCGGCGGCGGCTCCTCCACGGCCTTGAGCAGGGTGTTGGAGGTGCGCTCCTCCATGCGGTCGGCGTCCTCGATGAGGGTCACCTGCCATCGCCCGCGCGTCGGCGCGCGACTGGACCGCTCGATGATCTGCCGCGCCTCGTCGATCTTCAGGTGCAGGCCCTCGGGGACGATGACGGCCACGTCGGGGTGCGTCCCGCCCACGGCCTGGTGGCAGTCGTCGCAGTGTCCGCACCCGCCGTCCTTGCACTGCAGCGCAGCCGCGAACGCCCTCGCGGCCACCGACCGTCCGCTGCCGGGCGGGCCGGTGAACAACCACGCGTGCGTCATGCCACTGCCGCCGGTCGAGGCGCCGGCGACCGCTGCCTGCAGCTGCTCGACCACGACGTCCTGGCCGACCAGGTCGTCCCAGACGCTCATCGCTTCGCTCCTGCCGTGTCCATCATGAGGGTCGGGGCATCCGGGAGCAGCGGGAGCACCCGGGCGACCAGCGCGGCGTGCACGTCGTCGGGCGGCTGCTCGGCGCTCACCACGAGGTAGCGCCCCGGCGCGGCCGCCGCCAGCGCGAGGAAGCCTTGCCGGACCGCGCGGTGGAAGGCGAGCGACTCCTGCTCGATCCGGTCCGGTGACCCGGTCGCGCGGGCCAGCCCGACCGCGGGGTCGAGGTCCAGCAGCAAGGTGACGTCGGGTACCAGGCCGCGCGTGGCCCACCGGCTGAGACCGGCCACCTCCTCGACGTCGAGGTCGCGGCCTGCTCCCTGGTAGGCCAGCGAGCTGTCGACGTAGCGGTCGGACAGCACGACGGCCCCGCGGTCCAGCGCCGGCTGCACCACCGTGGCGACGTGCTGGGCGCGGTCGGCGGCGTACAGCAGCGCCTCGGCACGGGCCGAGATCCTCGTCGCGGGGTCGAGGAGCAGGGCCCGAATCCGCACGCCCACGTCGGTCGCACCGGGCTCACGGGTGACGATCACCTCGAGCCCGCGCGACTGCACGACCTCGGCCAGGCGGGCGATCTGGGTCGACTTCCCCGCTCCCTCGCCGCCCTCCAGGACGACGAACACCCCGGCGTACGTCGCAGACGCGGGAGCGCGACGGAACAGGTCGACGACCTCCGACCGCAACCGCAGTCCGGGCCGGTCGTTCAGCGCCCGGAACGACGCGACGCCGACGGCGACGGCGAGCAGGCCGCCGAGCGCGAGGGTGACGGAGATGCCGTTGAGGTCCAGCACGCCGATCTCGTGCACCCCGATCAGCCCGGCGACCGCCGGGGACACCGCCACGGACAGCAGCAGGCTGACGCGCATCAGGGTGGCGACGAGGGCGAACGTCCGTCCACGGACCGCGTCCTCGACCTCGGCGCCGACGAGGGTCAGTCCGGTGACGTAGGCCAGGCCCGCGAACGCTCCGAGCAGAGCGACGAGCAAGGTCACGATCGCGAGCAAGGGAATGACCGACATCATCAGCAGGCACAGCCCGGCGGCGACGATCGACGGTCCGAAGACCCGGCGACGGGAGACTCCGCGGGTCAGGGCCGGCCCGACCGCGACCCCGGCCGCGATACCGACGAACACCGCTCCGAACAACAAGGAGTACGCCGCCTCCCCTCCCTGCAGCACGGTCTCGGCGAACAGCTTGCCGTTGCCCACGACCGCGCCGGCGGCCGCGATCGCGCCGAGCATGCCGATGAGCAGCCCCCGGACCAGCCGCGAGGTGCGCGCAAAGGCCAGTCCGTCGCGGATGCTGTGCACGATGCCGGGGGTCGGCGCGGAGGAGCCACGAACCTGCGCCCTGCTGGGGATCTCGGTGATCGTGGCGACCTGCGCCGCAGCGAACAGGAACGTTCCGGCGTTCACGTAGAGCGCGATCGCGGCGCCTGAGGACACCGTCGCGTCGGACACCTTGGCGAGCACGCCGAACACCAGCGCAGCCACCGGCGCGGTGCCGTAGGTCGCGAACAGCGAGATCTGGTTCGCGCTCTCGAGGCGGTCGCCCGCGAGGTGCGGGACCGAGGCCTCCTTGGCCGGGATCCACAGCAGGCTCAGGACTTCGACGAGGGCTGTGGCAATCAGCAGCCAGGTCAGGGTCCCGACCAGCGGCATGGACAGGAACAGCACGAAGCGCAGCACGTCGCAGATGACCATCGTGAGGCGCCGGTCGGCCAGGTCCGCGAGGGCACCGACGACCGGCCCGAGCACCAGCGACGGGAGCAACCGGAACGCCAGCACCCCGCCCACGGCATAGCTCTGGCTGTCGAAGCCCTGGACGAGCTGGGTGGCGAGAGCCGTGGTGGCCAGGAACCCCAACCAGTCCCCGAAGCTGGACAGCACGAGGGCGAGCGACAAGCGCCGGAAGCCGCGCTCGGCCAAGGCCCCCGGCCATCGCTGCTGACTCATGCCGTCAGCCTACGGTCGGTCAGGTGGCCTTCTTGGCCGTTGCCTTCTTGGGAGCCGCCTTCTTCGCGGCGGCCTTCTTGGCCGGCGCCTTCTTGGCGGCCTTGCGGGCCGGGGCCTTCTTCTTCACCGGACCACGGGCCCGCCGGTCGGCCAGCAACTCGGAGGCCCGCTCGTCGGTGAGCTCCTCGATGCTGTCGTCCTTGCGCAGCGAGGCGTTGGTCTCGCCGTCGGTGACGTAGGGGCCGAAGCGCCCTTCCTTCACCACCATCGGCTTCTCGCTGACGGGATCGACACCGAGCTCCTTGAGCGGCGGTGCAGCAGCCGCCCGGCCCCGCAGCTTCGGCTGGGCGAACAGCGCCGCCGCCTGCTCGAGCGTCACCGTGAACAGCGACTCCTCGTCGACGAGCGAGCGGGAGTCCTTGCCCTTGCTGATGTACGGGCCGTAGCGGCCGTTCTGCGCGGTGACCTCCTCGTCCTCGAGCACGCCCACCACCCGTGGCAGGGTGAGCAGCTGCAGGGCCTCCTCGAGGGTGACCGCCGTGAGGTCCATGGTCTTGAACAGCGATGCCGTCGGGGGCTTCTCCGGGGAGCCCTCGGGCTGGGTCACCGTGATGTACGGACCGAACCGGCCCTTCTTCGCCACGACGTCCAGGCCCGACTCGGGGTGCTGCCCGAGCACCCGGTCCTCGCTGGGTGCGTCCGCCAACGCCACGGCCATCTCGACAGTGAGCTCGTCGGGCGCGAGGTCCTCCGGCAGCGACGCCTTCTTCTCGCCGATCTCGACGTAGGGGCCGTACTTGCCGACGCGGACGACGACCGGCGTGCCGTCCTCGGTCAGCCCGATCGGCAGCGAGTTGATGGCTCTGGCGTCGATGTCGCCGAGGCCCTCGGTCACGAGCTTCTTCAACCCGCCCTGACGGGCGAGCCCGCCCTCCTTGCCGTCCTCGGCGCCGAAGTAGAAGCGGGTCAGCCAGGCGACACTGTCTCCGTCGCCACCGGCGATCGCGTCGAGGTCCTCCTCCATGGAGGCGGTGAAGCCGTAGTCGACCAGGCGGCCGAAGTGCTGCTCGAGCAGCCCGATGACCGCGAACGCCATCCAGGTCGGGACGAGGGCGGAGCCCTTCTTCCAGACGTACCCGCGGTCCAGGATCGTGGAGATGATGGAGGCGTAGGTCGAGGGCCGGCCGATGCCGAGCTCCTCGAGCTTCTTCACCAGCGACGCCTCGGTGAAGCGGGCGGGCGGGGAGGTGGTGTGGCCGTCGGGCTCGAGCCCGACGACGCCGAGGGACTGACCGGTCGTCACGGCGGGCAGGCGCTTCTCGTCGTCGGCCCGCGAGGTGTCGTCGCTCTGCTCGTCGACCTCCTCGACGTACGCCGCGAGGAAGCCCTTGAAGGTGATGGTGCGGCCCGACGCGCTGAACTCCGCGTCCTGCCCCGCCGCGGTGACCGCACCCAGCTTGATCGTGGCGGTGGTCCCGCGGGCGTCGGCCATCTGCGACGCGACGGTGCGCTGCCAGATCAGCTCGTAGAGGCGGTACTCGTCGCCGGACAGCTGCGAGCGCAGCTCCCCCGGCGTACGGAAGACATCGCCGGAGGGGCGGATGGCCTCGTGGGCCTCCTGCGCGTTCTTGACCTTCTTGGCGTAGGACCGCGGCTGGTCCGGCACGAACGACGGCCCGTAGAGGTCGCGGGCCTGCTGGCGCGCGGCGGACACGGCGGTCTCCGACAGGTTGGTGCTGTCGGTGCGCATGTAGGTGATGTAGCCGTTCTCGTACAGCCGCTGGGCGGTCTGCATGACCTGGCGGCTGGACAGGCGGAGCTTGCGCCCGCCCTCCTGCTGCAGCGTCGAGGTCATGAACGGCGCGTAGGGCTTGCGGGTGTAGGGCTTCTCCTCCACCGAACGGACCGTGAACGCCGCGCTCTCGAGCTGCTCGGCCAGGGAGCGCGCCGTGGCCTCGTCGAGCTGGGTGACGGCCCGGGTCAGCTGTCCGGTGTCGGGGTCGAAGTCGCGACCGGTCGCCAGCCGCGTGCCGTCGAGGGTCTGCAACGTGGCGACGAGGCGCTCGGCCTGCCCCTCCACGGTGAAGGTGCCTTCGAGGTCCCAGTACGACGCCTCGACGAACGCCATGCGCTCGCGCTCGCGCTCGACGACCACCCGCGTCGCGACGGACTGCACCCGCCCGGCGGACAGGCCGGCGCCGACCTTCTTCCACAGCACCTCCGACACCCGGTAGCCGTAGAGGCGGTCAAGCTTGCGGCGGGTCTCCTGGGCGTCGACGAGGGCGGTGTCGAGGTCGCGGGTGTTCTCGAGGGCAGCCTGGATCGCGGACTTGGTGATCTCGTGGAACACCATGCGCTTGACCGGGACCTTGGGCTTGAGGGTCTCGAGCAGGTGCCAGGCGATGGCCTCGCCCTCGCGGTCCTCATCGGTCGCGAGGTAGAGCTCGTCGCTGGCCTTGAGCGCGGCGCGCAGCTTCGCGACCTGCGCCTTCTTGTCGTCCGGAACGATGTAGAGCGCCTCGAAGCCGTTGTCGACGTCGACCCCGTCCTTGGCCCAGGCCTGGCCCTTGTAGGACTCCGGTACCTCGGACGCGCGGCGCGGCAGGTCACGGATGTGACCGATGGAGGACTCCACGACGTAGCCGTCGCCGAGGTAGCCGGCGATGGTCTTGGCCTTCGCGGGGGACTCGACGATCACAAGGCGTTGTCCGGCGGGCACGTCTCTCCAGGGTTCGGGGAAGGGGGTGTTGCGGAAGTAAGGGTGCACGACCCTGTCAAGCGATCGTGCCAGAGAGCTCGCCCGGCCGATCCGTGCAGCCCCGCTCAGGGCCCCGTGAGGAACCCCTGGGCCACGAGGTCGCGCACCACCGGCAGCACCTGGTCGGTGACCTCGCCGAGGGTCAGACCCGTGCTCGCACCCAGGACGTGCAGCAGGCTCTCGAGCGGCTGGGTGCCGTCGCAGGCAGCCAGCAGCGTCGCGCCGTACGCGTCCACCTGCCCGCTCCACCGCAGGCCGGCCTCCTGCTGCAGGACCTGGGTGTCGGCGAACCAGCCCTCGTCGGTACGGCTGGCCACCTGGTGCAGCCGGACGTCCTCACGCAGGCGGAGGCGGGCGCCCAGCAGGTCACCCTCGAGCAGGCCCCGGCGGGCGAAGTGCGCCGTGACCTCCTCCCCCCAGGTGACGGCCGTCGGCTGCGGCACGTCCACCAGGTCGGTACGTGGGGCGAGGCCGTCGGTGCGCCGGTGCAGCGCGACGATCCCGAAGGCGACCGCGTCGACCCCGGTCAGGCTCTCCACCCAGGGGTCGTAGAGCCGGTCGAAGGCGTCCTCGTCGGTGTCGCGCAGCCAGGCGGTCACGTAGTCCTCGGGCGCCGCGAGCTCGCGCTGGATGACCAGCGCGTCGCAACCCGTGCCCTCGAACCAGGAGCGGATCCGCGCGTCCCCGTCCTCGTCCTCGAGGTGCAGCCAGTTCACCAGCAGCACCGCGTGCCCGCCGGGGGCCAGGACCGTCGGGATCTGCTGCACCACCGTGCGGCAGAGCGTGTCGCCGTCGTACCCGGCATCGCGATAGGTGTAGCGGCGCTCCGGCGAGATGACGTACGGCGGGTTGCTGACCACCAGGTCGAACTGCTCCCCCGCGACGGGCTGCAGCAGATCGCCTTCGCGCGCGTCGAGGTCCGTGCCGTTGAGGGCAGCGGCAAGCCGGGTGAACGCGACGGCGCGCGGGTTGCGGTCGGTGGCGACGACCGTGCTGCTGTGGTCCTCGGCGAGCAGCGCCTGGATGCCGGCACCGGCGCCCAGGTCCAGCGTGCGTCCTACGACCGTGCGCGGGGTCGCCGCGGCCAGGGTCAGGCTCGCGGCGCCGACTCCCAGGACCTGCTCCACGTCGACGGTCGCGGCAGCGCTGCCGGGGTCGTGGGGCACGGTCACGTCAACCCCGCCGTGCGCCACGGCCTGCACGCGGGTGCGGGCACGCCCGTCCGGGCCGGTCCAGCTGGCGGGCAGGAGCCCGTCGACAGGCTCCCCCAGCACCAGCGAGCGGGCCAACCGAGCCAGGGTGCTACTGCCCGCCGTACGACCGAGCAAAGGAGCGCGCTCGTCGCGGTCGAGGTGGTCGCGGTACCCCGGGCCCAGCAGGTCCACGAGCGCGTCGCTGGACCACCCGGCCTCGCCGAGCAGGTCGCGGACCTGTCCGGCGTCGGCCAGCAGGGCAGCGGGATCGGTCAGCACGAGCATCACGCTATCCGCGCGCCCCACCCACCCGTCGCGCCCCTCAGCGCCCAGGAACGAGCTCCGCCCCTGCCGGCTCAGTCGTGACGGAGCGGGCAGGGGCGGGGGTGGTGCTCAATCGGGCCGTGCTCGATCGGGACGTGCTCGATCGGGACGTGCTCGATCGGGACTAGGCGGTACGGAACCGACGCAGACCCAAGCCGGCCGCGGTCAGCAGCACGGCGAGACCGCCCAGCAGGGGCGCCCCACCGGTGCGCGGGAGCGCGGGGGGAGCGGAGACCACGGTGACCGGGGGCTTGACGACCGGCGGCGTCACGACCGGCACATCGGCCGGGATGGTGACGGGCGCCAGCGGGCCGCTGATGAAGTTTCCGTTCGGGCCGCAGTAGATCTCCAGGGAGTTGTAGTAGGTCCCGGGAGCGGCGTCGTCCTTGACCTTCACCACGAAGGTCTGGGTCACGCTGGCCTTGGAGGCGATGCTCACCCCTGTCGGGCGGAGCACCGCGTCGACTCCGCCGTCGCCGCGGACCGGCGCCGGGCTGTCGGTCTTGGTCCCGAGCGGACCGGCCGTGGAGACGAAGGTGAACGGCGGGGCGATGTGCTCGATGAAGCGCAGCACCTCGCACGAGGTGGTCGAGGTGTTGGTGACCGTCGCGGTGTAGGTCACGGTCTCGCCCTGCTTGGCCGTCGTCGGGTCAGCGGACTTCGCGAACGTGATGTCGGGGGCCGGCAGCGAGCCGTTGGTGCCGCCGGGTCCGCCGGGGCAGACGACACCGGCAGCGGCGTGGCTGATGACGATGTCACCGCGCACGATGGGGCCGCCGACCGGGAGCGCCCCGAAGGCGCCCGCGATGATGTGGATGCCGTTCACCACGATGCCGCGGCCGCTGGCTGCCGGGTGCTGCTCGTTGATGATGACGCGCAGGCCGAGCGGGTTGAAGATCGGCGCGAGGATCTCGGTGTTGGGGGCCTGGTCCAGCGGGAGCGGGACCGGCGTGCCACCCACCGTGAGGTTGAGGATCTTGGTGGACGCGGTCGGGTTCTTGGTGCAGTCGGCGCTGGCGGTGGTCGTGACGCTGTCCGCGTGGATGGCGATCGGGGCGGCGAGTCCGAGCGCGTCGGCGTTCTCGACCTGGGCCATCGCGTTGGAGACGGGTGCGGCGCAGTCGGCCGACGTGCCGCTGTTGAGGACGGCAGCCTTGGCGACCTGGGCGTCGCCGCCGCCGAGGACCGTGGCGGTCTTCGGCGTCGCGGCGGGAGGGCAGGAGCTGCTGGTGGGCGCGAGCGGACCGACCTTCACCGGGACGTTGCCCTGGAGCAGGGTCGTGTCGATGGAGAGGGCGTAGGCGTCGGAGAAGGCGCCCGCGGGAGCGTCTGCTGCGTAGGCGGGGGTACTGACGCCCAGCAGCGGCAGAGTGAGGACGCTCGCGAGTCCTACGGCTCCGAGCAGTCGGGTGGTGGTGGTCGGTCGCACGGTGTTCTCCCCGGGAGTGAGCTTTCCCTCAACGGCGAGGGTGCATGTCGGTCTTTGTCAGGATAGGTACTGCAAAGGACTATCGGCGTGAGGTCTGACCGGCTTAACGCGAACACCGGCTCAACCTCGCACAAGGGACGAGGATCACGCGTCTCTTCACGCAGTGTGATGCCCCCTTACGGAGACCACACACCGCCGCACCCCATCATGTCAGGTAAAACTCGGACACTTCGGGCGAAACGCCGCAGGGTCCGGCCTCGTGAGAGGTCGGACCCTGCGGATGGAGCAGCGAGAGGGTCAGGCCTGCGCCTTGGCCGCCTCGATGACGTCGGTCGTCCCGGCCACGCCGCGCCGGTTGCTGATGGTCACCGCGACGACGATGCCCGCGATCGCCAGGATGGCGATGACCGCACGGACGCCGTCGTTGGCGTCCACGCCGAGGCTGTACTTCACGACGCTCGGCGCGATGAGCAGCGCGACGAGGTTCATGACCTTCAGCAGCGGGTTGAGCGCGGGACCCGCGGTGTCCTTGAACGGGTCTCCGACCGTGTCGCCGATGATCGTCGCCTCGTGGGCGGGCGAGCCCTTGCCCCCGTGGGTGCCGTCCTCGACCAGCTTCTTGGCGTTGTCCCACGCCCCACCGGCGTTGGCCAAGAAGACGGCCATGAGCACGCCCGACGAGATCGCACCGGCGAGGAACGCGCCGAGCGGGCCGTAACCGAGCGCGAACCCGACGGCAATCGGCGACAGGACAGCGAGCAGGCCGGGGGTGGCCAGCTCGCGCAGGGAGTCCTTGGTGCAGATGTCGACGACGCGGGCGTAGTCGGGCTTCTCGGTGAAGTCCATGATCCCGGGCTTGGTGCGGAACTGCTCGCGCACCTCGAACACCACGCGACCGGCGGCGCGGGACACCGCGTTGATCGCCAGACCGGAGAACAGGAAGACCACCGAGGCGCCGATGATGAGCCCGAACAGCAGGTTCGGCTGGTCGATCGACAGGTTGAACACGAACCCGTCGCCGGCGACGGCGAGGGCGTCGGTCACCTTGGTCTTGAACGAGCCGAACAGCGCCGTGGCGGCGAGCACGGCCGTGGCGATCGCGATGCCCTTGGTGATGGCCTTCGTGGTGTTGCCGACCGCGTCGAGGCTGGTGAGCACGAGCGCACCCTCCTCGCTGACCTCTCCGGACATCTCCGCGACGCCTTGGGCGTTGTCGGAGATCGGTCCGAACGTGTCCATGGCGACGATGACGCCGACCGTGGTGAGCAGGCCGGTGCCGGCGAGGGCCACCGCGAACAGCGCGAGCAGCGCGACGCCGTTGCCGAGCAGGAAGGCGGCATACACCGCACCACCGATCAGCAGGGCCGAGTAGACCGCTGACTCGAGTCCGACCGAGATGCCGGCCAGGATGACGGTGGCGGCACCGGTGAGCGAGCTCTTGCCGATCTCGCGGACCGGCTTGCGGTCGGTCTCGGTGAAGTAGCCCGTGAGGACCTGGATGAGGCTGGCCAACACGATGCCGATGATGACGGCGCCGAGCGTGAACAGGCGCGGGTCACCGCTCTCCTTGGCGATGTCGGCGTCGACCCCGGTGATGTCGGCGTACTTCGCCGGCAGGTAGGTGAACGCCGCGACAGCGACCAGACCAGCGGCCACGATGGCGCTGATGAAGAAGCCGCGGTTGATCGCCGTGAGGCCGTTCTTGTCGCCGTCGCGCGGGGCGGTGGCGTAGATGCCGACCAGCGCGGTGAGGACACCGATCGCCGGGATGATGAGCGGCAGGACCAGGCCCTGCGACCCGAAGGCCGCCTGGCCGAGGATGAGCGCGGCGACCAGGGTCACGGCGTACGACTCGAACAGGTCAGCGGCCATACCGGCGCAGTCACCGACGTTGTCGCCGACGTTGTCCGCGATCGTCGCGGCGTTGCGGGGGTCGTCCTCGGGGATGCCCTGCTCGACCTTGCCCACCAGGTCGGCGCCGACGTCAGCGGCCTTGGTGAAGATGCCGCCGCCGACGCGCATGAACATCGCGAGCAGTGCGGCGCCGAAGCCGAAGCCCTCGAGGACCTCGGGGGCGTCGGCTCCGTACACGAGCAGGACCAGGGTGGCCCCGAACAGGCCGAGCCCGACCGTGAGCATGCCGACCGTGCCGCCGGAGCGGAACGCGATGCGCAGGGCGGGCTTGCTGCCGACGGTGTTGGCGGCGTGGGCGACGCGGACGTTGGCGCGCGTGGCGAGCGTCATCCCGAGGAACCCGACCAGCCCCGAGAAGGTGGCACCGACGGCGAAGAACAGCGACCGGCCGACCTTCACCTCGGTGGTCCCCGGGAGCAGGAACAGCAGGAAGAACACCAGGACGGCGAAGACCGCGAGAGTGCGGAACTGCCGGTTCAGGTACGCCGCGGCGCCCTCCTGCACAGCCTTGCTGATGTCCCGCATCTTCTGCGGGCCCTGGTCGGCGGCCAGCACCTCGCGGGCGAACAGCCCCGCGAAGCCCAGCGCCACCAGCGAGATGACGAGGATGATGTAGAGCAGCGGCTTGTCGTCGGAGAGCACCGACGCGAGGTCGGACCCTTCCGCAGCCAGGGGGAGCGCGAGCACGTGTCCTCCAGGTCATGGGGCCCGGCGGGCCCCCAGTTCACGGGGTGCGGGCACGGGCCCGCGGGGTCGGCCGCGCCTGGAGCAGGGGCGGACGGCACCGCACCCCTTGGCCGGTTGCTCCGGACCGCGGGGGACGAGCGGGGCGAAGGCTACACAGACGAGGTGAAGTCGCTCACATCGGCGCGCCTGACCTCGCCGGTGGACCTGCCGCCGGTGATCTCGCGCCCGGAGAGGGGCCAGGTCATGCGCAAGGTCGTTCCCCCGTCCTGTGGGAGCACCGAGAGGGTGTCGACGAGACCCGCGAGCACGATGAGCGCCAGCGCGGGATCCGGCTCGTCCGACGGCGCGTCGGACTCCAGCCAGTCGCCCACGTCGGAGGGGACGGGACCCGCGGGCGGTCCGGAGTCCGTGACCTCGACCACCAGGCCGGAGGGGTCGTCGCGCAGCACGATGCGGATCGGCGCCTCCGAGCCCTGGGCGATGTGCAGCGCGACGGCCCGAGCACAAGCCTCCCCCAGCGCCAAGCGCAGGTCGGCGACGTCGTCATCGTCCAGACCCGCGCGGCGGGCGGCGGCCACGCCGACCAGACGCGCCGTCCGGACGTGGGCCGGGAGCGGGGACAGCAGCAGCTCGACGGAAGCCACGGGCTAGTCGGTGGCCGCGACGGCCTCTTCCACGCTGGCATGGATCGAGAAGACCTTCGTCAGGCCGGTGATGCGGAAGATCTTCAGGATGCGCTCCTGGGTGCAGACCAGGCGCAACGACCCCTCGTGGGCACGGACCCGCTTGAGCCCGCCGACCAGGACACCGAGACCGGTGGAGTCGAGGAACTCGACGCCCTCCATGTCCACGACGAGGTGGTACTGCCCGGCGCTCACCAGGTCGATGAGCTTCTCGCGCAGCTTGGGGGCGGTGTAGACGTCGATCTCGCCGCCGACCACCACGATCGTGCGGTCACCCTCGGTGCGGTCGTCAAGGGACAGGTCCACGGCAGTTCCTCCGGTCGGTCTGAGCTCAGGCACGGGCGTACGGCGGGATCACCCCGTCCGCGGAGCGGGGTTACCCCCGCCACGCCCATCTAACCGTGCCGCCAGATGCCGGCCGAGGGCCGGCCCACGGTCGGCAGGTCGCGCCTCCGCGCCCTGCCATGCTGAACGACGATGACCGTCCCTCTGACCCTGCTCGAGCGGCTGCTCCGCGACCCGACGCGGGCCGACCGGGTCACGCACGTCGAGCACGTCCCGTCCCGTGTCGGGCGGACGACCGCGTGGCCGGACTGGGTGCCGCCGCTGCTGACCGACCGGCTGGCTCTCCAGGGAGTCACCGCCCCGTGGGAGCACCAAGCTCATGCGGCCCAGCTCGCGCGGGGTGGCCAGTCCGTGGTCCTCGCGACCGGAACCGCCTCGGGCAAGTCCCTCGGTTACCTGCTGCCCGTGCTCTCAGCGCTGCTCGAGGACGAGAAGGCGACCTCGCTGTACCTGTCACCGACCAAGGCGCTGGCCACCGACCAACTGCGCGCCGTACGCGCGCTGAACCTGACGCAGGTCCGGGCCGCGACGTACGACGGCGACACGGCCACCGAGGACCGCGACTGGGTCCGCCGGTTCGGGACGTACGTGTTGACCAACCCGGACATGCTGCACCGGTCGATCCTCCCCCGGCACAGCGACTTCAGCCGGTTCCTGCGTGGCCTGAGGTACGTCGTGGTCGACGAGTGCCACACCTACCGCGGCGTCTTCGGGTCACACGTCGCGCAGGTGCTTCGGCGGCTGCGCCGGGTGTGCGCGCGGTACGGCGCGGAGCCGGTGTTCCTGCTCGCGTCCGCGACGGTGAGCGAACCCGAGATCTCGGCCGGCCGGCTGGTCGGGCTGCCGGTCGTGCCCGTCGACGACGACGCCTCCCCGCGCGGTCACACCGACTTCGCGCTGTGGGAGCCGCCTCTGCTGGACTCCCACGCCGGCGAGAACGGCGCCCCGGTCCGTCGCTCGTCCACTGCGGAGACCGGGGATCTGCTTGCCGACCTGGTCGTCGAGGGCGCCCGGACGATCGCCTTCGTGCGGTCACGACGGGGGGCGGAGGCGGTCGCGGTCAACGCCCGACGGGCCGTCGTCGAGGCCGCACCGGAGCTCGGGTCCCGCGTCGCGGCGTACCGCTCCGGCTACCTGCCGGAGGAACGTCGCGAGCTCGAGAGGCGCTTGCAGTCCGGCGATCTGCTGGGTGTTGCCGCAACGAACGCGCTCGAGCTCGGCGTCGACGTCGCGGGGCTCGACGCCGTCGTCCTGTCAGGCTGGCCGGGGACGGTCGCGTCCGTGTGGCAGCAGGCCGGCCGTGCCGGGCGGGCCGGTCAGGGAGCGCTCGCTGTGTTCGTGGCGCGCGACGACCCGCTGGACACCTACCTGGTGCACCACCCCGAGGCCATCTTCGGCCGGCCCGTCGAGACGACCGTGCTGGACCCTTCCAACCCGTACGTCCTGGGTCCGCACCTGTGCTGCGCGGCGGCCGAGCTGCCGCTGACCGAGGACGACCTGCCGCTGTTCGGCGACGGGACCGGCGAGGACGTCCGGCTCGTCCTGGGCGACCTCGTGCGTCGAGGCCTGCTGCGCAGCCGGCCACGAGGGTGGTTCTGGACCTCGCGCGACCGGCCGGACGCGGACCTGCGCGGGGCCGGCGGGCCACCGGTGCGGCTGGTGGAGATGCCGACCGGGCGGCTGCTCGGGACGGTGGACGCCTCCTCGGCCCACAGCCAGGCGCACACGGGAGCGGTGTACCTGCACCAGGGCGAGACGTTCCTCGTCGAACGTCTCGACCTCGAGGAGTCCGTCGCGCTGGTCCGCGCCGAGGAGCCGGACTACAGCACCAGCGCACGCGACGTCACCGACATCCGGGTCGTCGAGACGCTGCGCTCGGCGTTGTACGGCCCCGTGGTCCTGTCCTTCGGCACGGTCGACGTGACGCACCAGGTCGTGGCGTTCCTCAAGAAGCGGCTCGGGTCCGGCGAGGTGCTCGGCGAGGAGGTGCTCGACCTCCCGCCACGGCAGCTCACCACCCGATCGGTCTGGTACACCGTGTCGACGGAGGCACTGGAGTCCGCGGGGCTCGCGTGGGCGGACCTGCCGGGCGCCGCGCACGCCGCCGAGCACGCCGCGATCGGGCTGCTGCCGCTGTTCGCGACCTGCGACCGGTGGGACATCGGCGGGGTCTCCACCGCCCTGCACGAGGACACCGGCCTCCTGACGGTCTTCGTGTACGACGGCCATCCCGGTGGTGCCGGCTTCAGCGAGCGGGGCTACGCCCGGGCGGCGTCCTGGTTGCGCGCCACGCGGGAGGCGATCGCCTCGTGCGAGTGCGCGACGGGCTGCCCGTCCTGCGTGCAGTCCCCGAAGTGCGGCAACGGCAACTCCCCGCTCGACAAGGACCGGGCGGTGGTGCTGCTGGACGTCGTGCTCGGAAGCGGACTGGACAGCGGGCCGCGAGGGTAGGAGCAGGTGGTCAACCTGACCTGGGAGGTCACCATGATCGCGCTCGGACTGCTTCTGCTCGTCGCCACCGGCACCGTGGGGGTCGCCATCGCCCTCTCCAACACCGACAGCACGACGATCACGGCCCTGGGGGGAACACTCGACGGGCTCACCGTGGGCGGCCTGTTCGCCCTGGGTGCCGCGATGGGTGCTCTGGTCCTGGTGAGCCTGCTGATGATCGTGGGCGGGGCCCGCGGCCGTCGGGCACGGCACGTGGCCACGCGCAAGGAGGTCAAGCAGGCGCGACGCGAGCGCGACGCGCTGGCGCACGAGAACGATGACCTGCGCTCCCGTGTCGACACCCCTCAGGTGGTCGATCTGACCGATGGCTCCGAACTCCGTACGCGCGCCTGATCCGGTCGGTCAGTCCGCTTTCAGTCTGAGGTGGCCGTTCCGAGGAAGCGCCGCACGTGCGCGCCTGCCATCAGCAGGATCATCGCCCCGGCGAGACTGCGCATGAGGCGGTCGGAGTTGAAGGCCTGGCGGACCGCGGCGACCGGCTGCGCGAGGACTCCTGTGCTCTCGACCGGCTCGGTCTCGGTCAGCGGGTCGTAGGGCAGTGAGGGCAGGAACGTCCCCTCCGGCAGCGGAGCCGCACCGCCGCTCACGCGGGGCAGGGCCAGCGCGGGGAGCGGCGCGAGCTTCGGGATGCCCAGGGAGGGCGAGAAGGCCTTGAACTGGAGGGCGAACTTCTCCCGTGCGGCGAGGACCTGGTCACTGATCGACGGCAGCGAGGGCTTCGGGATGGGCTGCGCTCCGGTGCTGCTGGAACCTGTGGTGGTGCCCGGCTTCGCCGCGCCGCCGCTCGACGAGCCACTGGTGGTGGAGCCGCCGCTCGTTGACCCGGTGGACGCGCCGCCGGTGGTCGAGCCTCCGGTCGACGAACCACCCGGGGGTGAGGTGGCCCCCGGGGTGCTGCCGCCCGTGGTGCCGGTGCTGCTGCCCGAGCTCGGGGCCGGCGTGGCACCGGTGCTGCCCCCCGACGTCCCACCCGACGTGGAGCCTGTCGCGGTCGGCGTGGGGGTCGGTGTGGGACTTGGAGGCGGCGGAGGCGGCGTCGTCAGCGTGGCGCTCGAAGAGGTCGTGCCGGAGACCACCTGCGAGCCGCAGCCGCTGCACCCTCCCGAGGGACGTCGCGCCGCAAGCTTGTAGCCGTGCGTCCCCGGGTTGTCGTTCGGGTAGTAGAGCGCGTAGGAGCACCGCGTCCCGCTGCACGCCGACGTCGTGATGTTGTCGTCGATGACGGCGTCGTTGTCGCCGTACAAGGCGTAGCCCGTCAGGTCAGGTTCGCTGCCCTTGGTCCACGAGAAGGCGACATCGCGGGGGCCGCTGCCCTGCGCGGTGAAGCCGCTCGGGGTGGCCGGCGCGAAGCTCGTCCAGAACACCCGCGACCCGGAGGCGCCACCGGACAGCGACACGGTCCACCGACCGTTGCGCACGCTCGTGCCGTCGCCGGTCTGGACGACGATGGACAGGGTCTGCGCCTGCGTGACGTTGCGCTCCACGACATCGGTCTTCGTGGACCTGGCGGGATCCTCGAGCGTCAGGGTTGTCTGCGCCGAGTTGGCGGTCACCGAGGCCTCGGCCTTGAAGCTGCTGCCGGAGCGGAGGATCGCTTCGGCAGCCGGGCTGGTGATCGAGCCGCCAGCGAGCGCTGCGGGCGCGGTGGCCAGCATCAGGGAACCGGCCAGCGGCGCGATCAGTCCAAGGACCGCGAACGCGCGCATCCCCCGGTGCAGCTTCGGCATCTCAGGCAGCTCCCTTCTTGGTGATGTCTTCGGTCAGGTCGGGGCGCAACTCAAGGCGCAAGACGATGCGCTCCTTGGCGCTGCCCTTCGGATGACACGACGTCAGGGTGAGAAGGCTCTTACCGGGGACGTTCTCCACGACGCCGAAGTCCTGCGGGCTGACGATCCACGGGTTGGCGTGGCCGTCGAACGGCTTGACGGCGACGTAGTGGTAGCGCTTGAACGGCGTCGAGAGGATGACCTCGTCGCCCGGCCCCAGCTCGTCCAGGTGGTTGAAGGGTCGCCCGAAGGTCGTGCGGTGCCCGGCGATGCTGACGTTGCCGGCCTCGCCTGGGAGCGGCGTGCCGGGGTAGTGGCCAGCGCCGGCGCGCAGCGCGGCAGGGGTCGTCCCCTCGACGACGATGACGTCAACCTCGATGCCCTTCTTGGGGATCTGCAGGCGGGTCAGCGCCTGACCGACCTCGATGGTGCGGGTCTGGTACTGCTGCTGCAGCTGGGCGCTCCCGAGCGCGTTCGACAGCCGGTCCTGCTTGTAGGTGCTGATGAGGTCGGTCCCGACGGGGTAGGCGAACATCCCGATCCCCGCCACGAAGAGCACGACCGACAGCACGGACAGGACCCGGCGACCGCCCGGCCGGCGCAGGGCGTCGCCGAGCAGCGCTGTCACACCACGTGGCCGGTCCGGCACGGCGGGGGTGACGAAAGACGGCTCCATCGGGCAGTGCTCCTAGCGGCTACAAGCGGGGGGAGAGTCGGTCCGTGCGGGCGGCCCGGGCCTTCTCGTCAAGGGCAACGAGGCTGCCCTCTCGAGGTTACGCCGGACCGGTCCTGCACGTGGCAGTTCCGGCGATGTCCCGACATGGGCGTCGGCAGCACGCCAGTGGGACGCATCGCCGCCCGGGTCGGTTCCCACGCTGCTCAGGGTGCTGGTCCGGCGCGCGCCGTCGCGCGCACGCTGCCCCACCTGCTGAGGGGCCCGACCGGACGGACCGAGACGACGAGGATGACGTCGAGAGCGTCGACCTCGCAGTGGGTGATCTTCGCTCCCTGGGCCCGCGCGAGCTTCGTGGCCGCGTCGCACGCCACGGGCCCGCCCTCCAGCACGTGCCCCGCAGCAGCGAGGGCAGCGAGGTCCGCGATCGCCGCGGCCTGGTGCCGGGTCACGGCCACACCTGCGAGCAACGCAATGAGGGCCGCGAAGGCGGTCAGCACCCCGGCGAGGGCCAGCCCGGCCACGGCGGCGAACCCCTCGTCCGAGGAGGGCCGGGCCCCCGGAGGCCGCCAGCAGGGGTTCATGGCCGGTCCTCGCTCTCCGCCAGCGTCCGCGCCGCGACGCGCAGCGGGGGCAGCCAGCGGGTGAGGTGCAGGTTCGCCTCCACCCTCACCTCGATCTGCTGGCCTCGGTGGGCGACGTGAACATGAGCCCCCGGCGGAGCCACTGCCTTCGCCGCCGCCGCCGCCGCGGCGTCGGTGTCGCCCCGGGCGGCGACGCGGGCCGCGTCCCGAGCGGCGTCGACGCAGCGCAGCTGAGCGCCGAGGGCGGCGACCACGGCGACAGCCAGGCTGAGCACCACGAGGAGCACGGGCAGCACGACCGCCGCCTCGGCCGTGGCGAACCCGGCGGCGCCTCGGCCCCGCGTGGAGCCGGGGACCGGTCTCGTGTGCCGGTAGGGCAGGGGTCCTCGTGCAGGGATCATGGTTTTGGCCCTTCCGGCCGAGCCCCGGAGACGCCTCAGCGGCCCCGGGGCGACGCGGTCAGAACGACAGGTGGAACGCCTTGCCGATCACCGACTTCACGATGTCGAGGATCTGCGGACTCGTGACCACCTTGTAGAGCACACCGCCGAAGCCGCACGCGGCGACGGTTCCGACGGCGTACTCGGCGGTGGTCATGCCGGCTTCCGCGTCGTGCTGTCCGCGGCGGGACTGCACCGCCGCGGAGAGGCGGGGCGCAGCGGTCGGGACGAGACGGATGGTGCGGATCATGCGTACCTCCAGAGCGGGCTCCGGCAGGACCGGAGCGAGAGTGCCGGGCGATCGCCCGACCCCGTGAACGCTGGTGCAGCACGCCGCGTCGTAGGGTCCCCGCGTCCAGGATGTGGACGGGATCAAGGGGGTGTGGACAGTCATCGCAGGCTGGTGAGCAGCGGACCGGCCAGCCCGAGAACAGCGGGGACGACGCCGGCGAGCACGAACGCAGGCAGGAAGCACAGGCCCAACGGCCCGACGGCGAGGACACCGGCTCGCCGGGCTCGCGCGCGAGCCCGGCCTTGCTCATCGCGACGGGCGCTGGCGGCGACCGCACGGACGGCGTCGGCGACGGGAGCGCCACCCTCGGCGGAGCGGACGAGCGCCCGCCCCGCTGCGGCGGCCGGACCGTCCCCCGCGGCGAGGGCACCCCAGGCCTCGGGAGGCGGCGCTCCGAGCGAGAGGAGGCCGCCGACGCGCCGGAGCCGCGCGGCGACCGGCTCCGGGGCTGCCTCCGCCACGGCCGCGACGGCACGCCCGATCTCGGCGCCGCCGGCAAGACAGGCGGCGAGCAGCTCCAAGGCCAGCGGCAGCTGGGTGGCGAGCAGTTCGGCGTCCGGATCAGCAGGCTCGAGCCGCGCGAGCAGAGCGGGGCCAGCCGTGGCGACGAACGAGCCGAGCACCACGCCGGCCGTTCCCGTGACCAGCCAGGCCACGGCGAACCCGGCAGCGACGCACGCCACGCGCACCCGTGCCGGGCGAGCAGCGCCACCCCGGGAGGCGGCAAGGCTCTCCACCGGACGCCACGCGGGCGACCCTGACGGCCTTCCCAGGCCAACGAGGCGAGACAACCGTGCTGGCGCCGCAGATCCGGCCAGCACCAGGACTGCCGCGGCGAGCAGCAGAGCGCTGAGCACCGTCACGCCCCACCACCTGCCCCTCGGACGATCAGGGCGGTCCACCAGAGGCCGAGCGCGTCCAGCACGAGCGCACCGAAAAGGCAGGCCACGCCCAGCGGCGTGTGCAGCAGGACGTGCAGCGGATGAGCTCCGAGTGCCGCCGCGAGGCCGATCCCGGCCAGCGGCAGCACGGACAGCAGAGCTGACGTCGCGCGCGGTCCGGCCAGCTCGGCCTCGATCTCTCGTCGCTGGCCCTGCTGCGCGGCGACGGCGTCCGACAGGACCGTGACCGCACGGGCGAGGGACGTGCCCGTGCCGGCGCAGACCTGCCAGCACGTCGCCAGCCCGAGGAGGACGTCCGGCGCGGCCGCCCCGGACGCCTCGGCGCGCAGCACCGCGGCGGGGTCGGCCCCCAGCGGCCCGGCCCGCGCCGCCGCCCTCAGGGCGGCTCGGCTCGCCCCTACCGCCACTCCGGCCGCGATGTCGAGGGCGGTTCCGGGTGGCCGACCCGCCCTCAGCTCCCCGGCCAGCACCCCCAGCGCCTCACCCAGGCCCGAGAGCTCGCGCTCGCGCTGCGCCCTCCGGCGGCGAACGCGGACGGTCTGCGCGGCGACGAGCGCCGCACCCCCGGCGAGGACGGCGAGGACAGGACCTGCGGCAAGGCCCCCGACCACGACAGCGACGCAGGCCCCCGCGAGGGCAGCGACCCGCGCCCGCTGTTCGCCGGACCGCTGCGCGCGCCCCCCGAAGCCCGGCCCGGGCGCCCCCACCCGGGTCCACCGCGACGCGTCCAGGCAGGTGCCGACCCGTCGTCCGGACGCGAGGTGCCGCCCGTCGAGCGCTCTGAGTCGGCCCGTCGTCGGCGCACGGGAGACCAGCAGCACCGCCGTACCGGCGAGAGCAGCGGGCACCAGCGCGGCGGTCAGGGCCACGCGTCACCCAGCAGGTCCAGCAGCCGGCCCCAGCCCGCTGCAGGCTGACCCGTCGGTTCCTGGCCGTCCCAGGCCCAGGCCGGCCGAGCCTGGACCAGCCCGCCGGGCTCGCGGTCGAGCACGCACACCTCACCCACCCGGCGCCGGCCGTCCTCGGACCGCCGGAGGTGGACCACGACCTGCAGCCCGGCGGCGACCTGGCTGTGCAGCGCCTCACGGCTCATCCCGGCCGCACCGGCGAGGGCCTCGAGGCGTGCGGGCACGTCGTGCGCGGAGTTGGCGTGGACGGTCCCGCAGCCACCCTCGTGGCCGGTGTTCAAGGCCGCGAGCAGGTCGATGACCTCCCCACCGCGGACCTCCCCGACGACCACGCGGTCGGGGCGCATCCGCAGCGACAGCCGCACCAGGTCGCGCAGGGTGACCTCGCCGGCGCCCTCGACGTTCGGCGGTCGGGCCTCCAGTCGCACGACGTGCGGGTGCTCCGGACGCAGCTCGCCGGCGTCCTCGACGAGCAGCAGCCGGTCGCGGCAGTCGACGAGGGACAGCAGGGCGGACAGCAGCGTGGTCTTGCCGGTACCGGTGCCGCCGCTGACGAGGAAGGCCCTGCGCGAGGTGACCAGCGAGCGGAGCAGCTCGGCCCCGTCGTGCGGCACCGTCCCTGCGGTCACCAGCTCGTCCAGCCCGAACACCCGTCGGCGAGGCACCCGCAACGACAGGCAAGTGCCGTCTGACGCGACGGGCGGCAGCACCGCGTGCAGGCGCACCCCGTCGGCGAGGCGGGCGTCGACCCACGGCTGCGCGTCATCGAGCCGGCGACCGGTCGGCGCCGCGAGGCGCACCGCCAGTCGGCGGACCGCGGCATCGTCCGGGAAGCGCACGTCGACGCGCTCCAGACCTGCGCCGCGATCGATCCAGACCTCGTCCGGGGCGTTGACCAGGACGTCGGTCACGGCCTCGTCCGCCAGCAGCGCCTGCAGCGGTCCGGCCCCGACGATCTCGCTCTGCAACGCCCGGAGCACGTGCAGCACCTCGACGTCACCGCGCAGCCCGCCCTCCTCCCGCAGCGCGGCCGCCACTCGCCCCGGGGTGGGGGACCCGGACTCGACGGCGAGGCGGGCACGCACCCGCGACAGCAGCTGCGGGTCCACCGTCATGCCGCCCGCTCGCCGTCGGCAGCCCCGCGTCCCTCGAGGTCGTCGAGCAGGTCGGTCGCAGAGCCGGGCCAGCGGCGACCGGGGCCGTCGGCCGGGCGCCTCCCCCCGCTCGAGGTCCGCCCGCAGCCCGGGCTCCGGCCGGACCTCCCCGGCCAGCGGCAGCGCGAGCGTCCGGGCGATCACCTCGGCCGACAGCCGGCCGGGTGCGGGGCCGCGGACCACCAGGCGCAGGTCCCGGCAGACCCAGCCCAGCCGGGCAGCCACCCGCGCCGCCGCGGCGGCAGCCCGCAGCTCCGCGGGCACCACCAGCAGCGTCGTGTCCGCGGCGGTGAGCACTTCGCGCGTCGCGTCGTCCAGGGTCCGCGGCAGGTCTGCCACGACGAGGTCGGCGCTCTGCCGGGCCGCTGCCAGCACCGCGGCCACCGCGTCGACCGGCACGGTCGCCGGCTCGCCGCGGTCCCACGACAGCACCGACAGCCCCTCGAGCCGGGGCAGCGCCGCGACGAGAGCGTCACCCGCCAGGCGCCCACGGGTCCCGACCAGGTCGGGCCAGCGCAGGCCGTTGGCGTGCTCGCCGTGCAGCACCAGGTCGATGCCGCCGCCGAGCGGGTCGCCGTCCACGACCAGGACGCTGCGTCCGCGCCGGACGGCCGCGAGGCTCAGGGCGACGGCAAGCGTCGTCGCTCCGGCGCCACCACGACCGCCGACGACCGCCACCAGCCGGCCTGGCTCCCGACGTCCCGCGACCGCCTCGGTCAGTGCGTCGACGATCCAGCGCTCGGCGTCGGGCAGGAACACCACGTGCTCCGCGCCCACTGCGACCGCCCGCTGCCAGATGCCCGCGTCGTCGAGGTCCTGACCCAGGACGGCGACCTGCGCCCGGCGCGGCAGACCGACGACGACCGCCGCCTCGAGGACGTCGGCCCCGACGAGAACCAGGGGTGCCGCCGACCAGGCGGCTCGGGCGGCGCCGGGCTCGTGCGCCACCTCGACCTCCAGACCAGCCGTCGCGGCCAAGCGCAGGACGTCGTCGAGCAGGTCGGGGTCGGCGGTGAGGACGAGGGGACGGGACACGGGTGCTCCAGCGGTCGGCGAGGAGCCTCACGCTCGACCCCGGAGGCGATGCAGAACGCCGACGAACGTCGGGTGTGGACGACCGGCGTGCCTGTGGACGCCGAAGACCCCCGCCGGGGGGGTGGCGGGGGTCTCGGTGGTCCTGGCGTCTCGGCCGGACCGGAGCGTTGCCCCGGGGGGGGTGGGGCACCGTCGAGACAGTGATCCCCCCGTGTCCCCGTTCCAAACACCTAGATTCACGATGTGTCCGCCGCCTTCTTCGACCTCGACAAGACCGTCATCGCCAAGAGCAGCACGCTGGCGTTCGGCAAGCCGTTCTACAAGGGCGGCCTGGTGAACCGGCGTGCGGTCCTGAAGAGCTCGTTCGCGCAGTTCGTCTACCTGCTGCAGGGGGCGGACGAGGACTCGATGGACAAGATGCGCGACTACCTCAAGGCGCTCTGCGCCGGGTGGGACGTGCAGCAGGTCCACGACATCGTCGCCGAGACGCTGCACGAGCTCATCGACCCCCTGGTGTACGCCGAGGCCGTCGACCTGTTCGCCGAGCACCGCGCCGCCGGCCGGGAGGTCGTCCTGGTGAGCAGCAGCGGCGAGGAGGTCGTCGGTCCCATCGGCGCGATGCTCGGCGTGGACCGGGTGATCGCCACGCGCATGGTCGTCGAGGACGGGCGCTACACCGGCGACATCGCCTTCTACGCGTACGGCGAGGGCAAGCAGACCGCGATCACGGAACTCGCTGCCGCCCAGGGCTGGGACCTCGCGGAGTGCTTCGCCTACAGCGACTCCGCCACCGACGTGCCCATGCTCCAGGCGGTCGGTCACCCCGTGGCCGTGAACCCCGACAAGGCGTTGCGCAAGCACGCGGCCGAGCACGACTGGCCGGTGCGGGCCTTCGCCAAACCGGTCCGCGCGTCCCGGCGCGTACCCACCCCGCCCGGACCGCCGGTGGCCTACGCCGGCGTCGCTGCGGTGGCCGCGCTCATGGTGCTGGCCTGGTGGGCGGGCCGCCGTCACCCGGTCGAGTGAGTGTGAGCCACTTCACAACAAACCCTTGACAGACAAGGGATCGAGGCGGACTCTCGTACCACGGAACGCCGCCAGCGGGCGGACTTGATCCCCTCGACGGTGGTCCGTGCAGTACGCGTCCGAGCACCCACGTGCGATCAGCCGCGAGAGGCACATCGAGAGGGTCCACCGAGGTTCACGAAAGGGATCACACCCCGACAGGGACTGGACCCAGAGCGATGACACCGAAGCACGCTTGGTCACTCGGCCGTAGTGCATGGCGACGGGGTCCCACCCGTGAGGATGGGACCCCGTTCCGCTGCCCGGACCCGACGTCTGAGGTCAGGCCCGCAGGATCGCCTCGCAGACGGCCAGGCCCTCGCGCGCGCCGAGCGACACCGCGCGGGCGCACTCGATGACCCACCGACCGACCCCGTCCGGGCCGCCGGTCACGTAGTCGCGCACGGCCTCGTCGTAGGTGCGCAGCGGGGCACCGTCGGCGTCCGTCGACGGCCCGTGCCCGTGCCGACCACGACGCGCCGCGGCGTCGAGCTCGGCGTGCCCCACCTCGGGGGCGCTGACCGCCTTCGGGTCGAGGCCGCGGTCCACGAGCACCAGGCGAGCCGCCGCGCGCGCGACCAGCCCGTCCGCCGTACCGAAGGGGCGCAGCGCAACCAGCTCGCCGTGCACGACCGCCGACACGACCACGGCCGGGGCCTTGGTCGGGGCGAGCAGCAGGCGAGCGAGGCCATCGAGGCGCGCGGACGCCTCCACCGGCTGCGGCGCCGGGCCGAGCTCCAGCGGGTCGTCCGCCGGGTCCAGCAGCCCGGTACGGGGGCGGCCGAGGTGGTCCGGGTCGATCCCGAGATCCGCAGCGGCGAGCACGTGCAGCCGGGCCAGCGCCTGCCGCGGCGACCCCTTCCACGACGGGAGGACACTGCCGAGGTCGGCATGCAGCCGTACGGCGTTCGCGGCCAGCTGCGACAGGCGCGGGTCCTTGGACGCGACCGTGACCGCCTGCCCGTTCATGAGCTGCCCGCGCAGCCGCTCGAGCTCCATCCCCGCGCCCTCGAGGTCGGCCGACGCACGGGCACCGCGCAACGCCGACTCCGCGGTGACCTCGGCGGAGCGGCGGCGCAGGACCCGGTGGCCGAGCAGGCCGTCGACCGCCGTACGCGCCTCGGCGACTGCCTCAGTGACGCCGGGCAGGTCGAGGAGGGCAGCAAACGGATCGGGAGCGGTCACGTCCCGCAACGCTAGGTGACAGGTGCAAGATGCAGGTCATGACCGAGCTCTCCGCCCTGTCCACCGAGAACCGCCGCTTCGACCCGCCCGCCGCGCTCGCCGCGAACGCCAACGTCACGGCGCAGACCTACGCGGACGCCGCGAGGGACCGGCTCGGCTTCTGGGAGCAGCAGGCCGAACGGCTCGCGTGGGGCACGCGCTGGGACACCGTGCTGGACTGGCAGCCGCCGTTCGCGCAGTGGTTCGTCGGCGGTCGGCTGAACGCGAGCGTGAACTGCCTGGACCGGCACGTCGCCGCCGGCCTCGGCGACCGGGTCGCCTACCACTGGGTCGGGGAGCCGGCCGACGACATGCGCACGATCACCTACGCCGAGCTTCTGGCCCTGGTCTCCCAGGCAGCGCACGCGCTGACCGAGCTCGGGGTCCAGCAGGGCGACCGGGTCTGCATCTACCTGCCGATGATCCCGGAGGCGGCGATCGCGATGCTGGCGTGCGCGCGGATCGGGGCGGCCCACAGCGTGGTGTTCGGCGGGTTCAGCGCGCAGTCGCTGGTGGACCGGATCACCGATGCGGACGCGAAGGTCGTCATCACCAGCGACGGCGGCTACCGGCGCGGCGCGGCCAGCGCCCTGAAACCGGCGGTCGACGAGGCGGTCGCGCGCTGCCCCGGTGTGGAGCACGTCCTCGTCGTCCGCCGCACCGGCCAGGACGTCGCCTGGACCGACAAGGACCTGTGGTGGCACGACCTCGTGGACCGGCAGTCGACGACCCACGAGCCGGAGGCGTTCGACAGCGAGAACCCGCTGTTCCTGCTCTACACGAGCGGGACGACGGGGCGGCCGAAGGGGATCTTGCACACCACCGGCGGCTACCTCACGCAGGTGGCCTGGACCCACTGGGCGGTGTTCGACCTCAAGCCGGAGACGGACGTCTACTGGTGCACCGCCGACGTCGGGTGGGTCACCGGCCACTCCTACTCCGTCTACGGGCCGCTCGCGAACGGCTGCACGAGCGTGCTCTACGAGGGCACGCCGGACGCGGGCGGCAAGGACCGCTGGTGGCAGATCGTGGAGGAGCTGAAGGTGAGCATCCTCTACACGGCACCCACCGCGATCCGGACCTTCATGAAGTGGGGCGACGACCTGCCCCGCGGCCGGGACCTGAGCAGCCTCAGGGTCCTCGGCTCGGTCGGCGAGCCGATCAACCCGGAGGCCTGGATGTGGTACCGCGAGGTCATCGGCGGCAGCCGCTGCCCCATCGTGGACACCTGGTGGCAGACCGAGACCGGCGCGATGATGATCGCGCCCCTGCCGGGCGTCACGTCGTGCAAGCCGGGGTCGGCGATGGGCCCGCTGCCCGGGATCAGCCTCGACGTCGTGAACGACGCCGCCGAGTCCAAGCCCGCCGGGTTCCTCACCCTGGACGAGCCGTGGCCCGCGATGCTGCGCGGCATCTGGAACGACGAGGAGCGCTACCGCGAGACCTACTGGGCGAAGTTCGGGACCCGCTACTTCGCCGGCGACGGCGCCAAGTGGGATGACGACCAGGTGCTGTGGCTGCTCGGTCGGGTGGACGACGTGATGAACGTCAGCGGTCACCGCATCAGCACGACCGAGGTCGAGAGCGCGCTCGTGTCCCACCCGAGCGTCGCCGAGGCCGCGGTCGTCGGGGCCGCGGACCCGACCACCGGTCAGGGCATCGTGGCGTTCGTGACCGTCAAGGGCTCGGTCGCCGACGACGTCAGCAGCGGCGAGGCGTTCGCCAAGGAGCTCCGGGACCACGTCGCCAAGCAGATCGGCCCGATCGCCAAGCCCCGGCAGATCCTCATCACCCCCGAACTGCCCAAGACCCGGTCCGGCAAGATCATGCGGCGCCTGCTCCGTGACGTCGCCGAACACCGCGAGCTGGGGGACGTCACCACCCTCGCCGACCCGACGGTCGTCAACGCGATCAACGCCTCCATGGCCGAGGCGCCCGCCGACGACTGACCGCCACGGCCATCTCCGCAGGTCACCTGCAGGCCCGGTGCACCGCTCTGCCCTAGCCTGACGCCGTGTCGGCTCCCTGCATCCTGCTGTGCGACGACTCCTCGACGGTGCGCACGATCGCCCGGATGGAGCTCGACAACGCCGGTTACGAGGTTCGCGAGGTCTCCGACGGGGCCGAGGCGCTGGCCGTCGCGATCGAGCACCAGCCGGACGTGATCCTGCTCGACATCGAGATGCCGGTGATGGACGGCTACGAGACGATCGTCGCGCTGAAGGCCGATCCGCGCACCGCGGACATCCCGGTCGTGTTCCTCACCGGTCGCTCTGCGGCGCACGACGTCGTGCGCGCTCTCAAGCTCGGGGGACACGACTACGTCCGCAAGCCCCCGGAGCCGGCCGAGCTGCTGGCCAGGGTGAACTCCGCCCTGCGCGTGAAGAGCCTGCAGGACCAGCTCAGGTCACGGGCGGCCGAGCTGGACCAGATGAGTCGCACCGACCACCTGACCGGCCTGTTCAACCGGCGGCACACCGAAGAGCGCCTGCGCGCCCTCGACGCCGGGGCGGTCCGCCACGGCTACCCGCTGGCGGTCCTGCTCGTCGACGTGGACCACTTCAAAGCGGTCAACGACACGTTGGGCCACCAGGCCGGGGACAAGGTCCTCGTCGCGATCGCCGAGCGACTGCAGAGCGGGATGCGCCTCGAGGACGTTCTGGGCCGGTGGGGCGGGGAGGAGTTCTTGCTGCTCCTGCCGCACACCAGCCTCGAGCAGGCCGCGGTGCTCGCCGAGCGCCTGCGCCGGGCCCTCGGTGCCGAGCCCGTGACGATCGAGGGTGTCGCGGTCCCCATCACGGTCAGCATCGGCGGGGCCGCGGCCGAGGCGCCCGGCGAGCACGATCTGGTTCAGCTCGCCGACACCGCGCTGTACGACGCCAAGAACGCCGGCCGCGACTGCGTCCGCCTGGCCCGCGCGGTCCCCTGAGCGTGCCGACCGAACCCGGCGCGCTGCTGATCGACGGGCCCTGGCGGCACCGCGACGTCAGCGCCTCCGGCCTGCGCTTCCACCTTGCGGAGCACGGGCCGGCTGACGGCCCGCTCGTCGTGCTGCTGCACGGCTTCCCGGAGTTCTGGTGGTCCTGGCGGCACCAGCTCGTCGCGCTGGGCGACGCAGGTCTGCACGTCGTCGCCCCCGACCTACGGGGGTACGGCGCGAGCGACAAGCCGCCGCGAGGGTACGACCTCCCGACCCTGGCCGCCGACCTCGCCGCCCTCGTGCGGGCGCTCGGTGCGGAGCGGGCCCACGTCGTCGGTCACGACTGGGGCGCCGCGATCGGCTGGACGGCCGCGACCCTCCACCCCTCGGTCGTGCGCCGGCTGTCGGTGCTCTCGCTACCGCACCCGCTGCGGTTCGAGCAGGCCCTGCGCACGGACCGTGCGCAGCTCCGGGCGTCGGCCTACCTCGGGATGATGCAGGTCCCTCGGCTCGCGGAGCGAAGGATCCTCGAGGACGACCTCGTCTCGACGCTCCTGCACCGCTGGGGCGGCCCGGGGTTTCCCGACGCCGAGACCGACCGGCGCTGCACCGAGGCCCTGCGGGTCACCGGCGCCGCGCACTGCGCGGCGGAGTACTACCGCTGGGCCTTCCGCAGCCGCTTCCGCCCGAGCGGCCGCCGGTTCCACAGCCAGCTCCAGCGCGGCGTGAACGTGCCGGTCCTGCAGGTGCACGGCGCGGTCGACGGGTGCGTGCTCGCCGCCTCGGCGCGCGGCTGCGAGCCGTGGACCCGCGCGGGTCTGGAGTACGTCGAGCTGTCCGGCGTCGGCCACTTCCCGCACCAGGAGTCACCCGAGCAGGTCACCGCGCTCCTGCTGGCCCACGAACGCGCCTGAGCAGACGGTGTGCCGGTCAGGCGGCGCGGTTGCGCAGCTCGGCGGCCCGCGCCAGGTTGGCGAGGAAGGCGCGTGCCATGACGTCGAGGGTGGCCGCGTCGAGATCACTGCCGGGCAGGTCGTCGCACGTGAGCTCGAGCGTCGCGAGCGTCGCCCGCTCGCCCGGGACGGCTGGAGCGTGCGTCAGGACGAGCTCGCCGGTCGTCGCCGGCAACCCAGGGCCCACCCAGGTGAACCGCGTGACGTACGCCGTGGGCGTCCGCTGCGGGGGGAGCGCACGCACGCTCGCGGCCACGGCCCGGCCCTCGGCCAGGGCGGTCTCCACGACCACGCCGCCGCCGAGGTCGGCGACGCGACGCACCCCCGGCCACAGCTCAAAGGCGCTCGGCCCGGCGAGCAGGAGCGCGGTGCTGGTGGGATCGGCGGCGATGCGCTGGGTGGCGCGCAGCGGAGCCCCGGGCGTCGGGGAGACGGCCGTCATGTCGCCTCCTGGGTCAGGGTCGGGACGGGTCTGCTTGCAAGAGTAAGCACCCCAGCAAGCAGTGTCGAGCATGAGCGCTGTGACACGAAGCACCGCGTCGTCGGTCGCCGACTACACCCAGGGCCGCGGAGTGCCGAAGATCACCTCGCCACCCCTTCGCCCGATCCGACCTGACGGCCCTTGCCCGCGGCCCGCCGAGGAGCCACCGTGCGCCGCATCTCGACCCTCACCCTGCTGACCACCGCCATGACGGCCGCCGCCGCGCTCACCGCGCGCGCCCACGGCCGGACGGACCTCCCCGCGCTCGCGCCGCTCGTCCCGGTGCTGCCGGTGCAGCGCCAGCCGCTGCTGCGCGACGTCCTGGAGGACGACGCCGACCTGCTGGTCTCCGAGCAGGACGCCCATGACGAGCACGTGCTCGACGTGCTCGAGTCGCTGGTCCGGCGCGCGAGCTAGGTGCGCGACCCGCTCGCTAGTCGCAGCCGCGGGTGCTGACGGCCCCGGTGGCCGTGCGTCCGCGCTGGGCGTCGCTGGACACCTCCTTGGCCGTCAGGGCGTAGCCGGTCTGCGGATCGTCGGCCGCTGCCGCGAACACCACGCCGTACACCGCGCCCTTCGGGTCGAGCAGGGGCCCCCCGGAGTTGCCGGGGCGGACCCGCGCCCGCAGGGCGTAGATCTCCCGGACCACGGTCTTGTCCTGGTAGATGTTGGGGCCACGGGCGTCCTGGGTGCCGCGGACCCGGGCGGCGTCGGCGCGGTAGGGCCCGTCCTGGGGATAGCCCACGACGATCGCGCTGTCGCCGGTCGAGGCCGGACCGGTGAAGCTCAAGGGCGTGCCGGTGAGCCCCGGGACGCGCAGCACGGCGATGTCCCGGTCCGCGTCGTACAGCACGACGGTGGCCCGGAGCTTGCGGCCGCCGACCTCGACGTCCGGGTCCTTGACCCCGGCGACGACGTGCGCGTTGGTCATGACGCGCTCAGGGGCGTAGAAGAACCCGGTGCCCTCGATGCGCTTGCTGCACGAGGTGGCGATGCCCGTGATCTTGAAGACGCGGCTCTGCGCGGCCTTGACCACCGCGGACCGGGCCAGGGCCGGGTCGGGCGGGTCGACCGGCTTGGCCTGCGTCGGGACCAGGTCGCCGAACACCTGCGGGAAGCCGCGGTCGTCGATGACCTTGCGGAACGACGCGAACAGCCCGCGAGCGCCCCCCGGGACGGCCTGGTCGACGGCGTCGAGGACCACCGAGCGGCGTACCTGGGACGCCAGGTTGACGAAGGCGGAGTTGGCGACCGCCGTCCCCACCAGCCAGGCCACCAGCAGCAGTGAGACCACGCTGACGCCGGCGCCGGCGAACGCGTCGAGCGTCCGCGCGGGCTTCCACAGGATCTTGTTGCGCACGACGTTGCCCAGCAGCGTCGCGACCACCTGACCGACCGACGCGAAGACGAAGACGCTCACCAGCGCGACGGTCACCGCGGGCAGGTTCTCCAGCGGGGACAGGCCGGCGATGCGCGGGGCGAGCGTCGCGCCCAGGACGCCCCCGCCGAGGAACCCGACGAAGGACAGCACCCCGACGACGAAGCCCTGCCGGTAGCCCGAGAGTGCGAACCCCGCGGCGAGGACGATCAAGATCACGTCGAGCAGGTCTCCGCGCACCGGGCGAGCCTATCTGCGTCAGGTAGCGGTCAGGAAACGATGACCTTGCCGTCCATGCCGGAGTGGAACGTGCAGACGAAGGTGAACGTGCCGGCCGTGGGGAAGGTGACCGTGAGCTTCTCGTCCGCGTCCCCGGAGATCGTCCCGGTACGGCCCAGGGTGTCGTCGTCGAAGTGCAGGTTGTGCGGGACCCGGCCGAGGTTCTTCACATCGAGCGTCACGGTGCCGACCTTCGCCTGGACCGTCGAGGGGTCGAACTCCAGCTTGTCGTTCATGCCGACGGTCGCTTCCTGGGCGCTCGCGTCACCGGTGGTGCTCGCCGCTGACCCCGGCGTCGAGGCGCCGTCGCCGCTGCTCCCGCCGCAGCCGGAAGCCAGCAGCACGGCGGACAGGGCGAGGACGAGGGATCGGTTCACGAGGGCCTCCTGGCGCTCTCCGGGACGTGCGGGGTGTGGGGGGATCGCTCCCAGGTGCGCTGGGCCAGCCGAAGGGCCTCGGGGTCCAGCTCGCGCAGCCGCTCACGGTCCCACGGCTGCTCCCAGCCCGCGAGGGTGAGGATCCCGGCGACGAGGCCGGCGGTGAACCCCCACACCACCATGCCCCGCACCTCGAAGGCTGGTCCGATGAGCCCGCTGCTGTGCGTGATGCGAAACCGGTTGGCAGCATCGGTGAGCTCGGCAAGGGGCACGCGCGCCACGGCCGCGACCTCGGCGGTGTCGACCACGTCGACGTCGTGCGGCGAGTGCCACCAGCCCACCACCGGGTGGACGACGAAGCCCGATGGCGGCAGGTAGAGCGCGGGCAGCACGCCGAGCACGTCGACGCTCGCCGGGTCGAGACCGACTTCTTCCTGGGCCTCCCGCAGCGCCGCGGCGACCGGTCCGGCGTCCTCGGGGTCCTGGGCCCCGCCGGGAAAGGCCGGCTGGCCGGCATGGCTGCGCAGGGTCGCGGCCCGCTCGATCAGCAGCAGGTCGGGGCCGTCCCGTCCCTCGCCGAACAGGACGAGCACGGCGCTCTGCCGGCCGCCCTCGGGCGGCGGGAGGAAGCGGGTGAAGTGCTCGCCCTTCACCGTCGGGATCGCGTCGGCCAGCGGCTGCAGCCAGGCCGGGATCACACCGTCACCCCGAGGTAGGTCGTGACCATCTGCCGCAGGGCCGCGAGGTCGCGGAACGGTCCGGTCTTCACGTGCACCACCGTGCCCGCGGCGTCGACGAACAGGGTGACCGGTGGTCCTGAGCCGTAGCGCCGCAGCACCTGCTTGTCGTCGTCGACGACGGCCGGCCAGTGCTGACCGAGGTCCACGGCGAACTGCAGCGCCAGCCTCGGCTCGTCCAGGGTGTCCACGCCGACGAGGGCCACCTTGCCGCGCGCCCGCTCGCTGAAGGCGACCAGGGTCGGCATCTCCTCCTGGCACGGGGCACACCAGGAGCCGTAGACGTTGACGAGCGTCGGCGTGCCGGTCGGCACCCCGCGCAGAGGGACGTCGGGGCCACCACCGAGGCAGGGCAGGGTGAGGTCGGGCAGCTCCGGGCTGATGCCGGACGGGCACGGGTCGAGCGCTGCCTCGGCCCGCAGCGGCGCCAGGGAGGGTGCCGCCGGCGCCGCCGCGCCAGGCCCCTTGCCCGTGAACCCGTAGACCAGCGCGCTGCCGAAGCTGACGAGCAGCAGCACCAACCACGCGATCTGCACCTTGGACATCGGGCGGCGGCTCATGCGGTGGGCCCGGCGGGGCGGAAGAAGTCGTCGCCGCGGACCAGCGCAGCGGCCTTCACCGGGTCGGTCTGCCCCTCGCCGTACGACGGGCACAGGCTCGCGATGGCGCACGCGCCACAGGCGGGCGTCCGGGAGTGGCAGACCCGTCGGCCGTGGAAGATCACCCGGTGGCTGAACATCGTCCACTCGGCCTTGGGCAGCAGGCCGGCGACGGCCTGCTCGACCTTCACCGGGTCCAGGTCGGTGGTCCAGCCGAACCGGCGGACCAACCGGCCGAAGTGGGTGTCCACCGTGAGACCGGGGATGCCGAAGGCGTTCCCGAGCACGACGTTGGCGGTCTTGCGGCCGATGCCGGGGAGCGCCACGAGGTCGTCCAGCCGGCGGGGGACCTCGCCGCCGTGCCGCTCCACCAGGGCCGCGCCGAGACCGATCAGGGAGGTCGTCTTGTTGCGGAAGAAGCCGGTCGAACGGATCCGCTCCTCCAGCGCCGCGCGCTCTGCCTCGGCGTAGGCCCGCGCGTCCGGGTAGGCCCGGAACAGGGCGGGGGTCACCTCGTTCACCCGCTTGTCCGTGCACTGCGCGGACAAGATCGTCGCAACGCACAGCTCGAGGGGCGTGGTGAAGTCCAGCTCGCAGTGCGCGGCCGGGTAGAGAGCCGCCAGCTCGCGGTTGGTGCGGCGCGCTCGGCGGGTCAGCGCGAGCGGGGACTCCTCGCGCGCGGTCATGTCGCCAGGGTACGTCCGGGGGCTCCGCACTCGCCCGTTGCGGTGAACCTGCTCAAGGAAGGGGCAGATCGTGACGACCCTCTCCCTGTCGGTCACACAGCGTGACGACGTGGACAGGAGCAACGCCATGGACGCGCCAGTGACGGACGTGCCGCCGAGCGCGGGAAGCAGCAGCCGCCCAGCCGGTCGCAAGAGCACGCCCCGACCGGCCGCCGAGCGCTTCCCCGAGCACGCTCACCTGAGCCTGGACGGCCTGCGGGAGTACCGCAAGACGCTGGCCGCGGAGGAGAGCAACGTGTCCTACTGGCGCCGGATCATCCAGGCCCGCCTGGACGTGGTGCGCGCGGGCAGCGACCTGGTCAGCGAGAACCTCAAGCCGGTCCTCACCGACCAACGGGTCGGCGCCGGCCGCCAGGCCCTCGTCGAGGTCGTGCCGTCGGTCGACATCCCTCCCCTGCCCGACCTCGCTGGCCTGTGGGACCGCCAGGTCGACGTGAGCGACCCGGAGGGCCTCGCCGCCCTCGAGCTCGACCTGGCCGAGGCCGAGGCGCAGCTGTCGGAGTACCGCGCCGTCCTGCACCTGCGCCTGGGGGCGGCGACCTCCGAGCTCATCGCCCGCTACCGCGACGAACCGACCCTGTGCCTGACGGCGCTGCCCACGCAGCCCGGTCGACGTTCCGTGCCTGCCTGAACAGGGCAGGACCCTGCCGTGACCTACCTGCCGCTCGGCCTGCTCTTCCCGCTGGGACTGCTCCTGCTGGTGCTCGCGATGGAGCGGGTGGAGCGCCCGTTGCGACGCGACGACGTGACCGACCAGCTGGCCGAGTTCCTGGCGGCAGCGCGCCCCGACGAGGTCGAGACGTTCGTGACCCAGGGGTACGCCGAGGCCCTCGAGACCTACTGGCGTCGCCGGCGGCTCTCCCGCTTGTTGCCGGGGCGTTCGCGCTAGGTCGCGCCTCATCTGCCACACTCCCGCGAAAGCAACACCACGATCGGGAGGCACGCAGCGTGGACGAGGTCCTGGCCAGGGCGGGGCTCTTCCAAGGCATTGCCTCGGAAGCGGCGGAAGCGGTGGCGGCGTCCCTGCAGCACGCCGAGTACGGCCGCGGCGAAACGGTGTTCGCCGAGGGAGAGCAGGGCGACACCCTTTACATCGTGCTCGAGGGCAAGGTGAAGATCGGGCGCCGCGCGACCGACGGGCGCGAGAACATGCTGTCGGTCATGGGCCCGTCCGACATGTTCGGCGAGCTCTCCCTGTTCGACCCCGGTCCCCGTACGGCCACGGCCACCGTCGTGACCGACGCTCGCCTGGCGTCCTTGGCGCACGCCTCGCTGCGTCCCTGGATCACCGACCGCCCCGAGATCGCCGAGCAGCTGCTCCGGGTCCTCGCGCGCCGGTTGCGCCGTACCAACGACGCCCTCGCCGACCTGATCTTCACCGACGTCCCGGGGCGGGTGGCCAAGCAGCTGCTGGCGCTCTCGGAGCGCTTCGGCTCGCAGGAGGTCGACGGCCTGCGCGTGCACCACGACCTCACGCAGGAGGAGCTCGCCCAGCTCGTCGGTGCCTCCCGCGAGACCGTGAACAAGGCACTGGCCGACTTCGCCTCGCGCGGCTGGGTGCGGGTCGACTCCCGCGCGCTCACCATCCTCGACGGCGAGCGCTTGGCCCGTCGCGCCCGCTAGCCGTACCGCTAGGGCTCCAGCGACTCCCCGGTGAGCTCGCGCAGGCCGTTCCACGCGGGGTCGTCCGTCACGACGACGCTCACGCCCTGCTCGGCGAACGGCGTCGACCAGTCGGACGTGCGCGCGTAGAGGATCCACTCGCGGATCCCCTCGAGGGTCATCACCGCGACCAGGCGCGCCTCGCCCACCGCGGCGTCGACCAGTCGCTGCTCGAAGGCCCGCAAGGTGGCGTGCTCCGACGGGTCGGGCAGCCCGTCGCTCGTCACGGCAAGGGGTACGGCGACGCCGACCTGCAGCGGCGCCTCCGGCCACGGGGCGCCGACGGCCGCGGCCCGGTCGACGAGGATGACGATGGGCAGACCCGCGTCGGTCTGGGCCCGCAGCGTCACCCACTCGGGGTCGAGGTCCTGCAGGCTGGCCGGGGAGTCGCTCATGCCGGCATCCTGCCGCACTACCCGGCGAGGACCCGCTCGCTGGTGGTCACCTCGGAGCGCTGTCCGGTCGACCGCGCCACCTCGAGGGCCGTGGTCAGCGCGGCCACCGCCTCCTCCTGCTCACCGGCGGCGCGCAGGGCCGATCCCAGCGCGCGCCAGGCCAGTACCTGGGAGCGCACGTCCTCCGCGGGGGTCGCGACCGCCGTACGCCCGGCGGCGACGGCCTCCTCGACCCGGCCGAGGTCGAGCAGGACCCCCGCCCGGTGGGCCAGGGCCTGCCGGCGCGGGAAGAGCAGCCCGGGGGCGTTCGAGGCGGCGAGCGCGTCCTCGAGCTCGGTGAGAGCTCCCTCGAAGTCGCCCCGCAGCCGGCGTACCTGGGCCAGGAGCACGCGGGGACCGAGGCGGGCCTGCGGCTCGAGATCCAGCCCGGAGAGGGGGACGACCGCCTGCCAGACGCAGGACTCGGCGGAGGCGAGGTCACCCCGGTCGAGGTGGGCGTAGCCGAGGGCCACCAGCGCGAGGCCCTGGGTCAGCGGATGACCGCCGTTCTCCGCCAGCGCTGCGGCGGTCTCCAAGAAGGTGACGGCCCGCTCCGGAAGGTCGGCCCCGCGCGCGCTGATCCCGGCAGCGACCAGCGCGAGCGACTGACCCCAGGTCCCCCACGTCCGCGAACCGGGCTCGCGCCCGCTCCGCCTCGGCTGCCCCCACGGTGACGTCACCGAGCTCGGCGGCGGCAACGGCGTCGATGGTGAGCAGCGCGGCCACGCCCCAGCGGTCGCGCTGCTGCTCGGCGGCCGGCAGCAGCGTGCCGGCCAGCTCGCGGGCCTCGGTGAACCGGCCCTGCAGCAACCGGACGAAGCCCTCGG
>CAVXBV010000003.1:0-61266 GCA_963760125.1 uncultured Actinomycetota bacterium
CGGACGGGTAACCGGCCCTACCGTCTGCCGGTCGGGTAACCGGCCCTACCGTCTGCCGGTCGGGTAACCGGCCCTACCGTCTGCCGGTCGGGTAACCGGCCCTACCGTCTGCCGGTCGGGTAACCGGCCCTACCGTCTGCCGGTCGGGTAACCGGCCCTACCGTCTGCCGGTCGGGTAACCGGCCCTACCGTCTGCCGGTCGGGTAACCGGCCCTACTCTCTCCGACGCATGCGAGTAGGGAGCAGGACTTCGAGGGAGGCTGTCGAACTCGTCTGAAGCGGTCTGGGCGAAGGGAGAGGTCATGCGAAGGCGCGCGGCACTTGCGTTAGTAGCCCTGGGCGTCCTGTTACCGCTGGCGCCACCTGCATCGGCCTCGTTCAAGGAGGTTAAGGCGAGCACTGTGGTGTTCGAGCGGACGACTCGTGGCCCTGCATCCCTGAAGGTTGCAGCGTTCGCGGACAGCGGTGGTAGGCCCTCCGACCTCCCTGGCAAGGTTTCCTTCACCGGGATCGTGGGGCAGCGATCTGGGCGTGGTGGTCGGATCGTGCCTTTCGTGCTGGCCGCGGGCGCGGCCGACCCAGCCCCCGCCGTCTACGCCGGAGGCAGCCGCTACGGCTGCTCCCAGTACGGCTGCGGCGCAATCGGGAGCGTCGGCGCCACCGTTAGCACCGCGGAGCTGTCAGATCGCGGCATGGACGACCCGGAGGCACTCGACCGCGTCTTCGTGGTGATTTCCAGCGCACACCCGAGCCTGCAGTTTGAGGCGAACGGATGGAAGGCCGTCGTCAGAGGACTCGCTTTTCGATTCAAGACCCATACCGACTCGCAGGCCGCCGTGACGTTCGGCTTGATGAACGGCGCGGCTGACTCGGACGTCTTCGCATCAGCCGATCTCGCTGGCGGCGCCTTGGGGAGCATCTCGGTGGGCCAACTACCGTGCGGGACTGCGTCGGCCGGACGAGGCAGCCTCCACAACGCGGCGGGTGTCTCCGCCGAAGCGACTTGCTTGGCGGGGACGCAGAGGTCGACCGTGGGCTTGTTCTCGCCGGCCCGAACGACTTGGACGTTCAGCGCGGAGGGTGCCGCTGCTGGTCTGTCCGGGACCCAGAGCGGCCGCTTCCTCGTGATTGACGTTCCAGGAGCCGCCTCCCCCAGGCGCTGAGGCAAGCGTGCGGGCCGTGTGCGGCCATACCGGCTGGCGCCGTTCACAGACGAAACTCTGATGGAGCCGTTCTCGGTCCTGGACCCGGCATTGTCTTGGGATGTATACCGGCGGAGCACGAACCCTTCAGCATGGTAGGCCAAGCGTCGTCCCGACGCCGGGCCTAGTCGACGTGCTCCGCTAACGTCGAGACGCTCAGACCGCAGACGCTGCCCGGACGGAACCTGTATGTCGAATGCCCGCGATGCCCTCGCCTCCCTCGCCGCGCTCCTCGCCCCCGGCGAACCCGCCGTAGCCCTGCAGGTGCTGGCCGCGCACGACGACCCGGTGGGGTACGTCCGGGCGCACGCGGACCGGCTGATGGACCGGGGCATAGACGATCCAACTTCTGACCTGGCATGGATTGCCCTGCTGGACGCGCTCACGGACGTCGGCCGGCTGGCAGAGGTCGACTGGAAGGAGCAGGGAGAGGACGTCGCAAGGCAGCTTCGGGCTCTGCGATCGAGTCCCGGCGACGCGGCTTGGACCTGGCTGGGCTCTGCGGACATGGAGGCGTCAACGGAGACGTTCCTCCACATCGTCGCGGCAGGCCTGCGTGCGGGTGGCACCGAGTTGGTCATCCTGGACATGGGATCAGACTCCTATCCGCTCGCTCTCGTCCCAGCCGGGCAGCTCGCGCAGGTGCTTGGCCTGTCATCCGTCGCCGGGTTCCCAGCGTCAGTCCCCGGCTGAACCCGCCTCGTCAGCGCGCCGCGGGAGCGACCCCCGCCCTGATGGAAAGGTGCCGTTCTTCACCGTCAGTCGGCCGAGCGGGGCACAGCGAAGAACGACAGTTCTTGTTAGCCAGCCCCTCAGGTTGCTGATCATGAACCGGTCGCCTGCCAGCAGATCCGACCGTGTGACCGCCGCCGGTCGGAGCGTGCTCGAGGTCTGATCCGCCTCGGCTGCTGTCCGGCCGAAGATGCCACCCGCGGAGCGCCGAGGGCTACCCGACGCAGGGGGCTGGGCATCCGGGGCCGGAGGTCAGGTGGCAGAAGCCCAGTGCGCCAGGACTTCCTTCTCGCTCACCACGTCGGCGTACTTGTGGTCCAGGTCGAACAGCGCCTGCTCGTGCGGCCGGTCGTCACGGTCTCCGCACGCCTCGCGGACGACGACGGGGACGAAGTCGTGCTGCAGCGCGTCGAGTCCGGAGGCACGCACGCAGCCACTGGTGGAGAAGCCGCACAGCACCACCGTGTCCGCACCCAAGGCGCGCAGATCCTCCGCGAGGGTCGTGCCGAAGAATGCACTGGCGTGGTCCTTCACCACGACCGCCTCGCCCTCGGCCGGACCGAGCCCGTCAGGGAAGTCCCCCAGCTCCGTGGCGAAGACCGACAACGACGGAACCTTGCGGTGGAAGACCAGCCCTGCCGAGGCGTCGAAGCGGACCCGTGTCCAGAGCACCGTTACGCCGCTGGCCCGCGCGCCCGCCACCAGCCGAGCCACCGACTCCGCTGCCTGCTCCACCCCGGCGTACAGCGGTGAGGTCGGGTCGAGGTAGGCCCGGCAGACGTCGACGACCACCAGCGCTGAACGCGCACCGAACCCCAGCCGACCGCCGAAGCCGGCACCGGCGTAGTCCGCAGCGAGGGCACCGTCCTGGTCCAATCGACTGTCCTCTCCGCGCGTCTCGAGAGCGTTGACGACGCTCGCCCGAGGTAGGTACGCTCACCGTAACATCGTTCCGCCAGTCGGAACAACACCGAATCGGAGGAGGTGGACGTCGTGTCTGGACCGCTCGCCGGCGTCCGCGTCATCGACTGCTCCACTGTGCTCGCCGGCCCGCTCACCTGCCAGTTCCTCGGGGACTTCGGTGCCGACGTCATCAAGGTCGAGCACCCGCGGGCCGGCGACCCGCTGCGCACCCATGGCGCGGTGAAGGACGGCGTGGGGCTGTGGTGGTCCATGGTCGGCCGCAACAAGCGGGCCGTGGGCCTGGACCTGCACGACGGCGGCGAGGTCTTCCGCCGCCTCGTCGCGACCGCCGACGTGCTGGTCGAGAACTTCCGACCCGGCACGCTCGAGCGCTGGGGTCTCGGTCCGGACGTGCTCCGCGAGATCAATCCCGGCCTGGTTATGGTGCGCGTCACCGGGTTCGGGCAGGAAGGGCCCTACGCCGCCCGCCCCGGTTTCGGCACCCTGGCCGAGGCGATGAGCGGGTTCGCCGCCATCACCGGTGAGCCCGACGGCCCGCCCACGCTCCCGCCGTTCGGGCTGGCCGACTCCATCGCCGGCCTCACCGGTGCGCTGAGCGCGCTCATGGGGCTGTACCACCGCGACGCCAAGGGCGGCGGTGGTCAGGTGATCGACCTGGCGATCCTCGAACCGCTCATCACCGTCCTGGGTCACCAGGCCACCGCCTACCAGCAGACCGGTGCTGTCCAGGGTCGCGAGGGCAACCGCAGTCGCAACAACGCCCCCCGCAACGCCTACCGCACCAAGGACGGCTCCTGGGTCGCTGTCAGCGCCAGCGCCACCCGGGTGGCCGAACGGGTCATGCGCCTGGTCGGCCGCCCCGAGCTCGCCGAGACCGACTGGTTCGCCAGCGGCGTCGAGCGGGCCGAGCACGACGAGGTCGACGCCGCGGTCACCGACTGGATCGCCGAGCGGACGCGAGATGAGGTCATCGACGCTTTCACCACGGCCGAGGCCGCGATCGCCCCGGTCTACGACATCGCCGACCTGCTGGACGACGAGCACGTCCAGCACCGACAGGTGTTCGTCGACGTCCCCCACCCGGTCCTCGGCCCGGTCACCCAGCAGAACGTCCTGTTCCGCATGTCCGAGACACCAGGAGGCATCCGTCACGCGGGTCGCGCTCTGGGCGAGGACACCGACGACGTGCTCCGCGAGCTCGGCTACTCGGCCGAGGACATCGCGGGCCTGAGGGAGCGAGGCACTGTTGGCTAGCGCCGACGCCCTGCTGGCAGCGATCGCCGGGGGTGTCGAGGTCTTCGACCTCGCCCGCCCGATGGTCACCGGCATGCCGCAGTCGCCCAATCACCCGGAGTACCGCCACACCCTTCCGCGACGACACGGCGACAACGTGCGCGCTGACGGTGGCAGTGCCGCCAACGACCTCATCGTCCTCGGCACGCACGTCGGTACCCACGTCGACGCGCTCTGCCACGTCTCGCACGAGGGCCTGCTCCACGGCGGCCACGACGCTGCCGCGGCGCAGGTGGGCGGACGCTTCACCGTCCACGGCGCCGAGACCATCCCGCCGACCGTCACCCGCGGCGTGCTGCTCGACGTCGCCGGCGCCCTGGGTCGCGACGTGCTCGACGGGGGCTACGAGATCACCACCGCGGACCTCATCGCCACGGCCGAGGCGCAGGCTACGCCGATCGGGCGCGGCGACGTCGTGCTGCTGCGGAGCGGCTGGGGCGCACACTGGGACGACCGCACCGCCTACCTCGGCCACGACAGCGGCGTCCCCGGTGTCAGCGAGGAGGGGGCGAAGTACCTCGCCTCCCTGGAGGTCTCCTTCGTCGGCGCCGACACCATCGCCTTCGAGCGGCTCGCCCCCGGGGCCGGCCACGCCCTGCTCCCTGCTCACCGGGTGCTCCTCGTGGAGCACGGCATCTACATCCTGGAGACCCTGCAGCTCGAGGAGCTTGCGGCGGCGAACGTCCACGAGTTCACCTTCGTGCTCGCCCCCCTCCCCCTGGTCGGCGCCACCGGTTCGCCGGTGCGTCCCCTTGCGGTGCGCTCACGTGGCTGAGCCGACGCTCGTCCAGCAGCTCGCGGCCATGGCCGCGAAGGCGTCGTACGACGTCCTCCCCGCCGACGTGCAGAACTCGGCTCCCCAACGGGTGCTGGACATCGTGGGGCTCGCGCTCGCTGCGGTCCCGATGGACACCAGCCAGGCGGCGATCGCGTGGTCTGTGGACCAGGGGTGCACCGGCCCGGCCACCGTGATCGGTGGCGCCACCGCTCCCGCGTCACAGGCGGCCTTCGTCAACGGGGTCCTGGCCCACTCGCTCGACTACGACGACACGCACCTGCCCTCCGTCCTGCACCCCAGCGCCAGCGTCGTGCCGGCCGCCTTGGCTGCCGCGCAGGCCGCTCGCGCGTCGGGGGCTCAGCTGCTCGCGGCTGTCACCGTGGGCGTCGAGGTCACCGTCCGGCTGGGCATGGCCGGCTACGACCGGGTCACGGGACAGTCGACCTTCTTCGAGCGCGGCCAGCACGCGACGAGCATCTGCGGCGCCATCGGTTCTGCGGCGGCCGCCGCGGTGCTGCTCGGCCTCGACGAGGTCGGGATCGCCGACGCCATGGGCCTGTCGGTCTCCATGGGATCCGGCGTCCTGGAGGCCAACCGCAACGGCGGCAGCGTCAAGCGGATGCACTGCGGGTGGGCCGCCCATGCTGGCGTCATGGCCGCCGAGCTGGCCGCCCGCGGGTTCACCGCTCCCCCCACCGTCCTCGAAGGCCGGTTCGGGTTCTTCGAGGCCTGGCTCTCCGGGCAGTACGACGCTGACGAGGTCACCGCCGGCCTCGGCACGACGTGGGCGATGCCGGGAATCCACTACAAGCCCTACCCCGCCAACCACTTCACGCACGCGAGCGTGGACGCCGCCCTTCGCCTGCGGGCCAAGGGAATCCGTCCCGAGCACGTCGCCGCCGTGGAGATCGCGGTGGCGCCGTCGACCGTCCGCACCATCGGCGAGCCCCTCGACGCCAAGCGACGCCCACCCTCGGGCTACACCGCGAAGTTCAGCGGGCCGTTCGTCTTCGCGGCCGCGCTGCACGGTGGCGGCGGCCTCGGGGTCGGCCTCGACGACTTCACGGACGCGTTGGCCGTCGACCCGTCGTACCTCGCCCTCATGGACCGCACCACCGTGGTCGGGTCGGAGCAGTGCGCGGCGCTCTACCCGCACGCCCTGCCGGCGGTCGTCACCGTGACCCTCCACGACGGGACGGTTCACGTCGAGGAGGTCCTCGACAACCGCGGAGGCCCTGCCCGGCCGCTGACGCAGGACGAGCTCACCGGCAAGTTCCTCACCAACGCCACCCGTACGGTCTCGGACGCGACGGCTCGCCGGCTCGCGACCGACCTCACCCGCCTGGCCGAGCTCCCGCTCGCCGCAACTGCCCTGGAGGCCCTGACATGACCCGCTACGACTCGGTCGTCACCGGCGGCACGCTCGTCGTCCCCTACGTGGGGGAGGTCCGCGGGGACATCGGGGTCCGCGACGGTCGCATCGTGACGATCGCCGACGACCTGTCGACCGCCGACACCGACGTCCGGGTCGACGCCACCGGCAAGCACGTCTTCCCGGGCGCCGTCGACAGCCACTACCACCTGGGCATCTACCGCGACCTCGCGACCGACACCGAGAGCGAGACCACCTCGTCGCTCGTCGGTGGCGTCACCAGCGTCATCAGCTACTTCCGCACCGGCCAGCACTACCTGAACAAGACCGGGCCGTACCGCGAGATCTTCCCCGAGGTCCTCGAGACCGTCGCCGGCCACAGCAAGGTCGACTACGGCTTCCACCTCGCGCCGATGACCGCCGAGCAGATCACCGAGATCCCCTGGCTCATCGACGAGATGGGCGTCACCAGCTTCAAGTACTACATGTTCTACAAGGGCTTCAACCTCGCTGCCTCGAGCCAGGACTCGAAGTCGTACACGATGAGCGAGAACTACGACCTCGGCCACCTCATGGAGATCATGGAGGCCGTCGCCGCGGCCCAGGCCGAGCGACCGGGGACCCGACTCAGCGTCTCGCTGCACTGCGAGCAGGCCGAGCTCATGCGCGTGTTCATCGAACGCGCGAAGGCCAACCCGGCGCTGGCCGGCCTCGCGGAGTACTCCGCCGGCCGTCCCCCGCTGACCGAGCGCCTCGCCATCGAGGAGGCGGGTGTGCTGGCCGACGCGACCAAGGTCAACGTCAACCTGCTGCACCTGTCGAGCGCGCTGGCCATGGACACCGCCGTCGAGCTCGGGGCCCGCTACCCCGACATGGACATGAACCGCGAGACCACGCTGCACCACCTCGCCCTGGACCACGAGACCCTCGACGCCAAGGGCGGTCTGGGTGGGAAGGTCAACCCGCCCATCCGCACCAAGAGCGACAACGAGGCGCTCTGGGAGGCCCTCGCCGCCGGCCACGTCGGAACGGTCGCCTCCGACCACGCCTGCTGCATGGAGGCCGAGAAGGGTGGGCACGGCGCGACCGAGGTCTGGCCCGCGCAGCCCGGCTTCGGCGGCACGGCCCTGCTCTACCCGGTGATGCTCAGCGAGGGCTTCCACAAGCGCGGTATCTCCCTCGCCCGCATCGCCGAGGTCGTCAGCGCCGCCCCCGCCAAGGCCTTCGGGCTGTACGGCCGCAAGGGCACCATCGCGGTCGGCGCCGATGCCGACCTCGCGATCGTGGACCTCGACCTCGAGCAGGTCGTCACGACCGAGCTGTGCCAGTCGGCCCAGGACCACTGCCCGTTCGAGGGCGAAACCGTCAAGGGTTGGCCCGTCACCACGATGGTGCGGGGCAACCCGGTCTACGTGGACGGCAAGGTCTCCGCCGAGTTCACCGGCCAGTACCTCAAGCGCTCCTGACGATGTACGACCTCGCCCTGCTGCTGCACGTCCTCCTGCTGACCTACTGGCTCGGTGCCGACCTCGGCGTCTTCTACTCCAGCCGCTACGTCCTCAAGCCCGAGCTCGGCAACGAAGCCCGCGCCGTGGCGCTCAAGATCATGGCCTGGCTCGACGTGTCGCCCCGGCTGTGCCTGGTGCTGTTCCTCCCGTCCGGGGTGACCCTGATGGCGCTCGACGACTACGGCCGCGAGAAGTTCTACGGCTGGCCACTGGTCGCGGTCTGGCTGTTGTCCGCGATCTGGTTCGGCCTCGTGCTCGCTGACCACCTGCTGCACGACTCGCCCCTGCAGAAGCGGGTGAAGCAACTGGACCTGCTCGCACGGTTCACCGTCATCACCGGACTGCTCGGGGCGTCGATCTACACCTTGGTGGTGAACGAGCCGTTCGGCGTCACGACCAACCCCAAGTGGCTCGGCGCCAAGGTCGGCCTCTACGCCCTGGCCGTCCTGGCCGGCGTCTGCATCCGCTTCCAGCTCAAGCCGTTCACGCCCGCCTTCCTCGCCTTGATGACCACCGGCAGCACCCCGCAAGTCGAGAGGGACATCACCCGCTCGATCGTCGGCAGCCAGCCGTACGTCGCGGCGATCTGGGTGTGCGTCGTCGGCTCGGCGCTGCTCGGCCTCGCCAAGCCCGGCGCCAACCTCTAGCCGGGGAAGCCGCCCGCGCGGGACAGCAGACCCGGGACCTGCGTGCCGAGCTGCTCTCCCACCCAGAGCGCACCCTCGGACAGCAGCGCCAGATCGAGTCCGGTCTCGACGCCGCTGCGGTGCAGCAGGTAGGCGAGGTCCTCGGTCGCGATGTTGCCGGTGGCGTTCGGGGCGAACGGGCAACCGCCGATGCCGCCCATCGACGCGTCCAGCACGTCGATGCCCTCGTCGACGGCGGCGACCGCATTGGCGTAGCCGGTGTTGCGGGTGTTGTGGAAGTGCGCCCGCAGCCGCACCTCTGGCGGCACCGCGGCCCGGACCGCGGCGACCAGACGACGCACGTCGGTGGGGACGCCGACGCCGATCGTGTCGGCCACGGCGATCTCCCCGACGCCGTCGACGGCGCACTGGCGCGCGAGATCGGCGACACGTTCGACCGGGACCTCACCGGAGAAGGGACAGCCGAACGCCGCGGCCAGCGTCACCGAAACGGCCCGGCCCTCGGCGTGCACGAGCCTGGCCACCCGGCCGGCCATCGTGACGGCCTCGTCGGTCGACATCCCGCTGTTGCGCTGGGAGAACGCCTCCGTGCTCACCACCACCACGTTGACCTCGTGCACTGCGGTCGCGAGGGCCCGCACGGCCCCGCGCTCGTTGAGGACGAGCCCCGCCGTGACCAGGCCGGTGAGGCCGGCGATGCCCTCGAGAACCGCTTCTGCGTCGGCCATCTGAGGGACCAGCCGCGGGTTGACGAACGATGCGAGCTCGACGCGGCGCGCCCCGGCGGCCAGCGAGCGGCGTACCAGCTCGACCTTCTGGTCGGTGCTCAACAGGACCGGCTCGTTCTGCAGGCCGTCACGCGGACCGACCTCGACGATCTCGACCATGGATCAGTCCTTTCAGCGGAACGCCGTTCCACCTATGCTACGCCGGTGATCCGCCACCTCGTCCTGATGACATTCACCGATCCTGCGCACGCGCCTGAGGCGGTGGCGCGGCTGCAGGCCCTGACCGGACAGGTGCCGCAGATCCGCACGCTCGAGGTCGGCGTCGACGTCGTGGGCAGCGACGTGAGCGCCCATCTGGGCCTCGTCACGACCCACGAGAGCCTCGAGGACCTGCAGGGCTACCAGGGGCACCCGGCGCACCAGGAGTTCGGCGCGTGGGTCCGCCCGTTGCTCGCCGCCCGGCACGCGTGCGACATCGAGTTCTGACCGCGATGGACGGTCGTTCCGCTCAGCGGTACGAAGCACTAGGGTCAGCGCGTCCCTCCGACGAAGGAAGCCCATGACCGAGGCAGCCCCGCAGAGCGGCCAGACGATCGCCGGCATCGAGCGAGCACTGGACGCCCTGTCGTTGTTCGCCGAGTCGACCTCCCCCAGCCTCGGGGTGACCGAGATCGCGCAGTCGCTGGGCCTGAGCAAGGCCGTCGTGCACCGGATCCTGGCGTCGTTCCGCGCCAAGGGCTTCGTCGAGCTCGACGAGACGACCCGGCGCTACTCCCTCGGCCCGCGCATCCTGTTCCTCGGCCTCACCTACCTCGACCGGATCGACATCGTGTCGGTGGCCCGCACGGCCATGGCCAACCTCTGCGCCCTCACGTCGGAGACCGCCACGCTGTCGCTGCGGTCCGGCGGCACCCGGGTGTACGTCGACCAGGTGACCCCCAGCCGGGACGTGCGGATGTCCGTGGCGCTCGGCGTTCCCTACCCGCTGCACGCGGGGGCGTCGTCGAAGGCGTTCCTCGCCTTCCTCCCCGCCGAGGAGATCGAGGCCTACCTGGCGGGCAACGACCTCGCTGCCCTCACCGACAGCACCGTGGTCAACCCGAAGAGCCTGCGCAAAGAGCTCGGCAAGATCCGTGAGCTCGGCTACGCCCAGTCCTTTGGGGAGCGGATGGAGGGCGCCGGTGCCGTCGCGGCGCCGGTGTTCGGGAGGGACGGCCTGCCCGCCGGAGTCATCAGCGTGTGCGGCCCCATCGAGCGCTTCCGCGACGAGGCGGAGAAGGCAGCCGCCCTGCTGCTCGAGCACACCCGCGACGCTTCGGCGCGCCTCGGCCACCGCGCCACCTGACCCTTCCTTCTGGCGGAACGGTGTTCCAATTCGGCGCGATCCGTGGAAGGATGACCCCTCACCCCGAGCGCCGGAGATCTCATGACCACCGAGGCCACTGCCCTTCCTGCGAGCACCCCCGGCGTCGCCGATGCCGCTCCCGGCTCCCCCCGCCGCCTGCCGCGACTCGAAGCCGGCCTGTTCGGGGGACGGCTCGCGCTGGCGGTCGTCGCCACCGGGCTGCTGGTGATCGGCTTCGGCTGGTACGGCATCTCCGGTGACGGTGCCCTCATCGACGGGCAGACCGACGTCCGGGCCCAGCTGCCCTACCTCATCTCCGGCGGCTTCCTGGGCCTGGCGCTCGTCGTGCTCGGCGGCGCGCTGCTCGTCGCCCACACCACGCGGCTCGAGCGCGCACGGTCAGAGGCGCTGCTCGAGGCCCGCCTCGACGCGCTGACGGCAGCGTTCGGCGGCGCCCGGCTCGCGGCAGCGCCGGACGGCTTCGTGGTCGCCGGCGCTGCGGCGTACCACCGGCCGGAGTGCCGCCTGGTCGACGGCCGCGAGGGGCAGGACTACGTGACGGTGGAGGCCGCCGAGGACAGTGGCTTGCGTCCCTGCCGGATCTGCCTCGGCTGACGCGACAGCACCAGCGGACCCCGCGCCAGCCGGTCACGACGCCGGCGCTCAGCCCGCGCGAACGTGCGCGGGTCGGCGGAGTCGCCGAGCGCCCAGCCGACCGCCCCCAGCAGCACCAACCCGACGAGCCCCCCTGCGGCAAGCCCGGCCTGGGAGGCCCGGCCTGCAGCGCGGCTGTGCACCACGGGCACGGCAGCGGCGACGGGAGGTGCAGCAGCCACCGGGGCCGGAGCGACCGCGGGAGGCGCAGCCGGGACGGGCGCCGGCATCGGGGGCGTGAACGACTCCGTGACGGGGGCACTGGCGAAGCCAGGGATGGGCGCGACCACCGGTCCGGGCTGGGCGACCGGTGCCTTAGGCGAGGTGGCCGGTGGCGCCACGACGACGTCGGGGAGAGCCGCGACGAGCAACCCGGTGACGGTCGTGGCCCCGGTGAAGGTCACCTGGTAGGGGAGGGCCTCCGGGAACGCGACGGTCGGGTCAGGCCGCACGACGACCCCGTTGTTCGGGGACCCCGACAGCCAGGCGTTGGCCTGGGCGGTGAGGTCGAACGCGATGCTCTCCGCCACGGGGTCGTAGGTGCCGACCGGCGCGTCCGCACAGTCCTCTGCGGGCTGCTTCGCCGGGTCCACCCCCGCACCGACCACGAACGGCGTCGGCAGAGCGCAGGCCACGAGCGGACCCGGTTCGCTCTGACCGTCGTCCATCGGGAGCACCAGCGTGAGGCCGAGCGCCGTCGTGCCGGACGGCAGGTCACCGAGCGCCAAGCGCAGGTACGTCGCCTTGGCAGGCGCGACGTCAGGTCGGCCGTCGAACTGCACGGCCAGGCCGTCAGCGGGCACGTTCGACGGTTCCCCGCCCGGCAACCCGGCCGGCGTCACCTTGCGCCAGCTCCACGCGGACGCGTCGACCGCGAGCGACCGCTGAGACTCCGCGGCGAGCGCGAGGGCGGGCAGCGACAGGACGGGGACGGCCACCACCGCCAGGACCCCACAGGACAGCGCGCGACGCACGGACGACCTCCCTCGTTCCGCTGAAGGGTACTGCGTTCCAGATCATCCCGAAAGCCTCTCCGGGATGCCCAACCGACGGGTCTGGCAGCCTGGAGGCGTGACCACGATCCTCCTCCTCGGCAGCGGCGAACTCGGACGCGAGGTGGCCCTCGAGGCCGCCCGGCTCGGGGTGACGGTCGTCGCGGCCGACCACTACGACGACGCACCTGCCATGCGCGTGACCCCGCACCGCCGGGTCCTCGACATGACCGACCCGGCCGCGCTGAGGTCGCTCATCGAGCAGGTGCGCCCCGACCTGGTGGTGCCCGAGGTCGAGGCGCTGGCCACGGACGTGCTCGTCGAGCTCGAGGCCGAGGGGGTCCGCGTGGTGCCCACGGCGCGGGCAGCGCAGCTCACGATGGACCGCGAAGGCATCCGCCGGCTGGCGGCCGAGGAGCTCGGGCTGCCGACCTCGCCGTACCGCTTCGCCTCGTCGCTCGAGGAGTACCTCACGGCGGTCGGCGCGGTCGGCACGCCCTGCGTCGTGAAGCCGGTGATGAGCAGCAGCGGCAAGGGGCAGTCGGTCGTGCAGCCGGGGGACGACCCCGCGTCCGCGTGGACCTACGCCCGCGAGAACGCCCGTGTCCTCGGGCAACCGGTCATCGTCGAGGGCTTCGTGGAGTTCGCCTACGAGATCACGCTGCTCACCGTCAGCCACGTCCACGGCATCACGGTCTGCCCTCCCGTCGGGCACGTGCAGGAGGACGGCGACTACCGCGAGTCGTGGCAGCCGCACCCGATGAGCGAGGTCGCCCTGGACCGCGCCTGCGCCATCGCCGTCACGGTCGTGGAGGCTCTCGGTGGCTGGGGCGTGTTCGGGGTGGAGGTGTTCGTCACCTCGGACGACGAGGTGCTGTTCAGCGAGGTCTCACCGCGGCCCCACGACACCGGCATGGTGACGCTGATCAGCCAGCCGGTCAGCGAGTTCGCCCTGCACGTCCGGGCCGTCCTCGGCCTCCCCGTGCGGCTCGACGACGTGACCGTGACGCACCCCTCGGCCTCCGCGGTGGTCCTCGGTGTCGCGTCGGGAGTCCCGTCCTTCCACGGCCTCGGCGACGCACTCATGGTCCCCACGGCCCAGGTGCGGCTGTTCGGCAAGCCGACGTCCCACCGAGGCCGACGGCTCGGGGTGACGCTCGCTCAGGGCGCAACCGTCGACGAGGCCCGCAGCCGCGCCCGCGCGGCGGCGGCGGCCATCGCCGTCACCGTCACGGCGACCGTCTGAGCGGTCAGCAGCAACTGCTGGACTCCGCGTCGACGCTCGGAGAGTCGGCGAGAACCGTGTACAACTCCCACCGCTCCCCGCCCGGACCGGTCACCCACCCCTTGTCCTGCTCGGCATAGCAGCAGGTCGTCCCCCTCTCCTCCTCTGCGAGCAGCCCCGCGTCGGCGAGCCTGACCAGCTCGGCATCCACCGCGGCCGTGTCGGGCAGCTCGACGCCCAGGTGGTTGAGTGTCCCGCCCTGACCCGGGTTCTCCAGCAGCACCAGCTTCAGCGGCGGAGCGGCGACGGCGAAGTTGGCGTAGCCGGGCCGGATCTTGGCAGGCGGTGTGCCCAGCAGGTCGGTGTAGAAGGCGATCGCGGCCTGCAGGTCGTCGACGTTCAGGGCGAGCTGAAGCCGCCCACCCAGGGGCGCGGCGACGGGCGGGGCGAGCTGCGGTGCGGTCATGTGAACTCCTCGGGGTAATACTTCGATGTACGTCTAACTCTGAGGCAACGTCAGACGTTCGTCAAGGTCTTGTCTGACATTCATCGAACTCTCTGCCATGATGCTGCCATGCCCAAGGCCCTGCCCTCGCTCGACACGACCGCCCCGGTCTGCTGCTCACCCCTCGCCGGCGGGGTCCTGGGGGCGGACGACGCGCTGGCGATCGCGCTGCGGCTGAAGGCCCTTGCCGACCCGGTGCGCGTGCAGCTCATGAGCATGCTGCTGGCCGAGCCGGAGACCGGCGTCTGCACCTGCGACCTCGCACCGCCGCTCGAGCTCACCGAGGCCACGGTCAGCCACCACCTGCGCCAGCTGCGCGAGGCCGGCCTCATCGAGGGGACGCGCAAGGGCACCAACGTCTTCTACCGACCCCAGCCGGACGCTCTCGCCGCCCTGTGCCGCGTCCTCGACCCGAACTGCTGCTGACGTGCTGCTCCGGAAAGCCTTCGCCGAGCTGCTCGGCAGCCTGTTCCTCGCGGCCACCGTCATCGGGTCGGGCATCGCCGCGCAACGGCTGTCCCCCGACGACGTCGGCCTCCAGCTGCTGGAGAACGCCCTCATCACCGGCGCCGTCCTCGTGGCCCTGATCCTGGCCCTCGGTCCGGTCTCCGCGTCGTTCAACCCGGCCGTCACCCTGGCCGACCGCGTCTTCGGGCACGTGACGACCCGGACGGCGGCCGTTCTCGTTGCCGCCCAGGTGGTCGGATGCAGCCTCGGCGCTGTGCTCGCCAACCTCATGTTCGACCTCGCGCCCGTCACCCTGAGCACCCACGAGCGCGCGACCGGTGGCCTCTGGCTCGGCGAGGTCGTCGCCTCGTTCGGCCTGGTGCTGCTCATCTTCAGCCTGGTGCGCGCGGGGCTGCCCGAACGGATCCCCTATGCCGTCGGCGGGTACATCACCGCGGCCTACTGGTTCACCAGCAGCACGAGCTTCGCCAACCCGGCCATCACCGTCGGCCGAACGCTGAGTGACACCTTCGCCGGCATCTCCCCCGGCAGCGTGCCGGTGTTCGTGCTCATGCAGCTGCTCGGCGCCGCCCTCGCGATCGGCGCGGTGCGCGTCCTCTACCCGGGAGAGTCCAGGTGAGGACGATCCTGTTCGCCTGCGTCCACAACGGCGGCCGCTCGCTGGCGGCCAAGGTGCTCACCGAGCACCACGCGGCGGGTCGCGTCGAGGTCCGCTCCGCCGGGTCGGAGCCCGGGACCGAGCTCAACCCCGCCGTGGTCGCGGTGCTGCGCGAGCGCGGGTTGTCCACCGCGGGAGAGTCCCCGAAGCTGCTGACGCCCGAGAGCGTCGAGCAGGCCGACGTCGTCGTGACGATGGGCTGTGGAGAGACCTGCCCGGTCTTTCCCGGCACCCGCTACGAGGACTGGCCGCTCGACGACCCGAAGGGCCAGGAGCTGCCCGTCGTACGGCGCATCGTGGACGAGATCGACGCGCGCGTGCGCGACCTGCTCGACCGCCTGGACTGACCTACTTCTTCGCGACCTTGTCGCTGACGGCGCCACTGCCCTGCGCGGGGGTCTGGCCGGAGACCTTGATGTTCTTGTCGGCCTTGGGCTTCTTGGCGGCGCGGCCGCCCTTGTCCTTGCTCATGCGGTGCTCCAGGAGCTGGCGGGTGCCCGGCGACGCCGGGCTGTCCCGTGCTGAGCGCAGCCCCTGTCGAGGCTGGTCGGACTGTGCGCTCTCAGCCTCTCATGCCCGAGTTGCGGTAGCCACCGACTGGGCCGGAGAACCCTCGCGTGGTCAGGCGCGGGGGGCGGGCACAGCGTCGTGCATCGGTGACCGGTAGGCCGCGATCCACGAGGTGAGCACCTCAGGCGGCATGGGACGCGCCAGGTGGTACCCCTGGATCACATCGCATCCGAGGGCCTGCAGCATCCGCCAGGTCTGGGCGTCCTCGACACCCTCGGCCACGAGCCGCAGGCCGAGGTTGTGACCGAGCTCGATCGTCGAGCGCACGATCACCGCGTCGTCGGAGTTGGAGGTCATGGCGAAGACGAAGGACCGGTCGATCTTCAGCTCCTGCGCTTCGAGCCGCCGCAGGTAGGCCAAGCTCGAGTAGCCCGTGCCGAAGTCGTCGATGGACAAGGTGACGCCCAGGTCGCGCAGCAGCCCCAGGACCGCCATGGTGCGCGCGGGGTCGACCATGATCGAGGTCTCCGTGACCTCGAGCGTGAGCACCTCCGGCGGGAGGCCCCACCGCCCGAGCAGAGCGGCGACCTGCGCGGGCAGGTCGAGGTCCGTGAGCAGCCGGACAGAGAGGTTGACCGCCACCCCTAGCGGCGATCCCTCGTGGCGAAGCCTGCGGGCCGTCGCCAAGGACTGGTCCAGCACCTCCATGGTCAGCGGACCGATCAGGCCGGTGTTCTCCGCGATGCTGATGAAGGTGTCGGGGTACAGCAGCCCCCGGCGCGGGTGCTCCCAGCGCACCAGCGCCTCCAGGCCCACCAGGGCGCCCGACGCGCTGTCGCACTTGGGCTGGTAGTGCACGCGCAGCTCGCCGCTGCCGATGCCCTCACGCAGCTCCCCGAGCAGGGCGAGCTTCTCGACGCTGTGCGAGTCCGTCTCTGCGCTGTAGACCTCGGCGCGCCCGCGGTGGGCCTTCGCGGAGTAGAGCGCCACGTCTGCCCGTTGCAGCAGCGCCGCGGCCTCGTCACCGTGCTCGGGAGCGACCGCGATGCCGATGCTGGCCTGCGCGTCGAGCCGCACCCCGTCCAGGTAGAACGGCGCCCGCAGCGCGACCACGAGGCGGTTCGCGAGGTCCAGGGCGGCAGCACTGTCCTCGAGCTCGGTGGCGAGGACCGCGAACTCGTCGCCGCCGAGCCGCGCGACCGTGTCCTGGGGGCGCAGCGCCTCGCGGATCCGGGTGGCCACGGCACACAGGAGCTTGTCCCCGACGTGGTGGCCGAGGGTGTCGTTGATCTCCTTGAAGTGGTCCAGGTCGATCAGTAGGACGGCCGTGCACAACCCCGTGCGCTCCGCCTCCTCGAGCTCGCGGACCGCGACGTCCTGCAGGTAGAGACGGTTCGGCAGCCCGGTCAGCGCGTCGTGCAGAGACTGCTGCTCGCGCTGCAGGGCGAGCTCGGCGCTGCGGTGCACCGCGAGGATCGGCATGAGCATGAGGGGGATCAGCGCCAGCGACCGCTGCCCGGCGACGACCACGACCGGTGCGAAGCTGAGCAGAACCCCCGAGGTGGAGAGCTGGATGCGCACGTCCTCGCGCAGGTGGGCCAGCAGCGGCCGGTCCAACGCGATGGCGACCACCGTGCCGGTGAGCCCGTTGTTCACGACGAAGAAGACCGCGCCGGCCACCAGACCGGCGCCGATGTCGCGCAGCGTCATCGGGCGGTCGTCGGACAGCAGGTCGCGACCCGCCACGAGCACGAAGGCCAAGCGGGTTGCCAGCACGGTGAGGGCGAGCTGGGCCATGTTGAAGGCCACGCGCTGGAGGTCCTTGCGACGCCGTACGTCGTCGATCGCCGACGCCAGCAGCTGGGCGAGGAGCAGGACCCAGACCGGACCGACCATCGCTGAGGCGAGGCAGAAGGTGGCCGAGATCGTGACCTCGTCGTAGTCCTGCCCACCGCGCGACAGCCGGATCGGCTTGGCCTCGCCGGCCAGGATCAGCAGCGCGAACACCAGGACGACCAGGCTGGGCGCCATCCCTGGGCTGCTCAGGGACCGGTGCGCGATCCAGAAGACGCTGACGACCGCGAGGGCCTCGACGGACAGGAGGTACGCCGTCAGGCGGGACGGCCTGGTCCGCGTCACGCTGCCCTCCTCCGGTCTCCGGGCCCGAGTGGGCGGCGGTGCTCGGCCCGGTCCCGTCAGCGACGGGGCCGGGCCGGCTGGTTTACCACTTGTGGACGCGAGTCCCCATGGGTTGTCTCCTACGTGGTCTCGGAAGCCCAGCGCTCTTCTTGAGCGCTGGGAGGTGCTGGTGACAGGCCTGTCACCAGCGAACCGCCCGACGCTGCTGTCGGTTCACCATGAACTCACCTCCCGCCACGGACCAGACGGCCCTGTGCTGGACCGTGCTGAATGCCTCGGCGTCATGGCTGCTCCGACGTACCCCCAGCTGGGTGAGTCTTCCGCTACCAAACGCAGCAGCCGCGCGCCCTTCACCTCCTGCCCCGATCTGCCGAAGCACGACGGGACACACAAGGAGGTAGGCGTGGCTCTGGGGGCTGCTGAAGCGTCGTACGGCGCCGTGCTCCGCCGACCGGGTGTACGCACCGCCCTGGTCGCCTACAGCCTCGCCCGCCTGTCGGCGACGATGACCATGCTTTCGCTGCTGCTGTTCATCCAGCACCGCTCGGGGTCCTTCGCCACTGCCGGCGCCATCACGGCGGCGTTCGCCGGGGCCAACGCCGTCGTCTCGCCACTCCTCGGCCGCGTGGTCGATCGTCGAGGGCAGTGGCCGGTCCTCGCCACCACCGCCGTGCTGCAGCCCCTCGCCCTCCTGTCAGTGGTCCTGCTGATCATCAACCACGAGAACCTCTGGGCCGTGCTCGGCGCGGTGGCGTCCGGCGCGACGCTCCCGCCGGTGACCTCCTGCATGCGGGCGCTGTGGCCGGCGCTGATCGACGACGACGAGCTCATGCCGCGCGCGTGGCTCATCGACGGACTCATCGTGGAGGCCACCGAGCTGCTGGGCCCGCTCGTCGCAGGTCTGCTGGTGCTCCTGGTCAAGCCGTACGTCGCCGTGCTCGTGGCGGCGGGCCTGAGCTACACCGGGGCCATGGTGTTCGGCCTGTCCATGGCCTCGGTCGCCTGGAGCCGCAACAACGCCGGCGGGGAGCGCGCTGCCGGGAGGAGCCCCCTTGCCTCAGCCGGGGTGCGCGCCCTGCTGGCCGTGGTCCTGCTGTCCACGGCGGGTCTTGCTGCCCTGGAGGTCGCTGTCGCCGCGTTCGCCTCAGGCCACGGCTCCCCTGGCTCCAGTGGCATCCTGCTGGCGGTCTGGCTCTCCGGGAGCCTTCTCGGTGGCTACCTGTACGGCTCACGGGCGGGCGAGGACACGACAGGCACCAGGCTCCCCCTGCTGCTGGCCATCAGCGGCGCGACCATGCTGCTGCCCGCGCTTGCCGTCGGCTTCCTGAGCATGGGGGGTCTGCTTCTCGTGGCCGGTCTCGCGATCGCCCCCGCCGCCGCCCTGCAGTTCGCAGCGATGTCCCGCGTCGCCCCGGACGGGCGACGTACCGAGGCGTTCACGTTCGCCGCGACCGCCAGCTTCCTCGGCGTCGGCCTCGGCAGCTCGCTCGGCGGAGCCGCGGTCGAGCACGTGGGCACCAGCTTCGGCGTGACGCTGGCTGCCGCGTGCACCGGCCTCGCCGCGCTGACGGCGCTGCTGGGACGCCGCTGGCTCACCGGGGGCGCGATCGTCGTCCCGAGTCAACCGACCGCGAGTCCCTTCGAGTCCGTCCTGGTGGACGCCGCCGGCTGACGTGTCGTGGCCGGCACGTAGGGTCGGGCGATGAGCAAGGTCGACGCCCTCCGGGCCCTCCGCGAAGCCCGCCAGTCCGCTACCGCACCCACAGTCCCCGCCGACCCCGCAGACGGGGTGTGCGGTCACCGCAACATGAGCGGTCGCGGCTGCACCCGGCCCGCCGGCCACGCCGAGACGAGTCACCGCTACGCCCCCAAGGCCTGATCAACCGCACGGAGCCGCCGCACCGACGGGCAGTGGCCTGGCTCACGGGTTGCCGAGGGCCCGCCCGGGTAGTCCCGCCCCATGTTCTTCCTCTTCTCGAACAAGCTGGGCTGCCTCCCGAGCCTGCTGCTGTCCCTCGCGCTCACCGTCCTCCTGCTCGTGGTGACCGGCGCGCTGCGCTGAGGGCTCGCCAAAAGGTCCTGCAATGTCTGTTTCGCGGGCAGGGAGCAGCCGCTGGGCGGCGAAGTAGACGGGACCGTCGTGTGACGGTCCCCCCGAGAGGAACGCTCCATGCGCCGCCCAGCCCTTGCCCTCTTCGCCTCCGGCGCGCTCGTCGCCGGCGCCGCTTTCGGCCCCGGGGCCTCCGCGGTCCCCCCGCCCCCGGACCCGCTCGCCTACGGCTTCCAGGGCGAAGGCGGGCAGCTCGCGACCGACCGGGACGCTCGCGTCGGGGCCGTCGAGCCCTCCGCGACGCAGCGGTCGATGGTGCGGGCCCTCGGCGGAAGGACGACGTGGAACGCGCTCGGTAGCCCCGACATGCTGGTGCGGGACGACGCCGGGTACCTCTCCGGTCCGCAGTCAGGCGTGCCGGCGGACGTCGCGCGCGCCTGGGTCGGCAAGAACGCGGCGATGTTCGGCCTTACCGCCGCGCAGGTCGCCCCGGGAGCGCTCGAGCTGCTCAACGCCGTTCCCCTGGCGGAGAGCCCGGAGCTCCGGGCGGAGCTCGAGGGCACTCCCTTGCCCCGGAAGAAGCGCCCGACCGTCGTCACCTTCCGGCAGGTGTACTCAGGAGCACCGACGGGCCAGGACGGCCTGCTGACGGTCGGCATGGACGCCGCCGGCCGCGTGGCCGTCGTGAGCTCCACCGTCACCGGCGACACCACCGTGACCAACACGGTGGAGCTCACGATGATCGACGCCTACCTCAGGGCCGCCAAGGACTCGGGGGTGGAGGTCGGCAGCAAGGACGTCGCCGTCACCGAGCTGCGGATGCCGAGCGGCGCCCAGGTCCTTCGCGTGCGCGGCATCGAGGAGGCCCAGCCGGTGCGTCTGGTCACCGTCCCGACACCCCGCGACGGCGTGCGCCTCGCGTGGGAGACGGTCGTCCTGCGCGGCACGCCCGGTGACAAGCCCGGCGAGCACCCGTACGCCTACCGCTCCCTCGTCGATGCGCAGAGCGGCGCCGTGCTGGTCCGCTCGAACGCGCTGCAGCACGCAGCCGACGGAGCCGACGCCGCGCCGCCCGCGTCCTCCGTGCCCTTCTGGCGGGTCTTCAAGAACGCCCCCCAGTTCCCCAAGGCGACCAAGACGCCTGACAACCGGGTCTACTGGTGCTTCATCGTCGGTCCGTCCTGCGACCGCGTGCTCGGGACGAAGGGCGGCAAGCCCAACACGGCCGGAGCCCACGCCTTCGACGAGACGCTGACGGACAGCGGCGAGCGCGTCCCGACCAACAGCACGCGCGGTAACAACGCCCAGACGGCGCCCTCCCGGGTGAGCTTCCTGACCCCCGACGCCGCGGTGTCGCCAGTCAGCCCGACCCGCACCTACGACTTCCCCTTCACCGATCAGTGGCACTCCAGCGGCTGTGCTCAGAGCAGCTTCACCTCCCCCACCCTGAACGACATCGACGCCGCCACGACCAACCTGTTCGTCATGCACAACCGGATGCACGACTGGTCGTACTACTTGGGCTTCACCCCGACCACCTACAACGCACAGGTGGACAACGTCGGTACCGAAGCCGACACCGAGGCGCAGGAGAACGACCCGGAGATCGGCAACAGCCAGTCCGGGTCGATCGGCGGCGGGCCGACCTTCCAGGGTCGCGACAACGCCAACCAGATCACGCTCAACGACGGCGTCCCGCCCATCACGAACCAGTACCTCTGGGAGCCCCTCCAGGCAGGGTTCTACGCGCCCTGCACGGACGGCGCCTACGACATGGGCATCGTCGGGCACGAGTACGGCCACATGATCAGCAACCGCATGACCGCCGGGCCGGACGCCAACCTGTCGGGCATGCAGGCCGGCTCCATGGGAGAGTCCTGGAGCGACCTGATGGCGACCGAGTACCTCAACGGGTACGGCGTCGCGCCGTACAACGGGGAGAACCGCTTCTCGCTCGCGCCGTACGTCACGGGGGACCTCCAGACGGGGATCCGCAACTACGGCCCGGACAAGAGCCCGCTCAACTACAGCGACCTCGAGTACGACGGGAACGGCACCACCTCACCCCACGCGGACGGCGAGATCTGGAACGCGACGCAGATCGCGATTCGGCAGGCGCTCGTGGCGAAGTACGCCAAGCAGTTCCCGGAGAGCAACAAGGTCCTGCAGGACGCGTGCGCCGACGGGTTGAAGGTCTCCACGGCCTGCCCGGGCAACCGGCGCTGGATCCAGCTCCTGTTCGACGGCTTCCTCACCCAGCCCAGCCAGACGACGATGCTGACCAGCCGCGACGCCATCCTCGCAGCCGACAAGATGCGCTACGCCGGGGCCAACCTCTCCACGCTGTGGGCGGAGTTCGCCAAGCGGGGCATGGGGGCCGATGCCTCGTCCAAGGGCGTCGCGGACCTGTCCTCGATCCCCGGCTTCGAGGACCCGACGAACAAGAACAACGGTGTCGTGCGCTTCAAGCCGACCGCTGTCGCCGGCGGCGGGATCCCGGAGGAGACCAACGTCTTCGTCGGCGACTACGAGGCGCGCATCGTCCCGGTCGCCGTCTCCGAGAACGGCGCCCTCACCGAGGCCCTGCGCTTCGCGCCAGGGACGTACCGACTCCTGGTCCAGGCCAAGGGGTACGGGCACCGACGCATGACGGTGACCATCAAGCCCGGTGCGCAGACGATCACGCTCCCGATGCGCAAGAACCTCGCGTCCTCCACCGCTGGTGGCAAGGCGACTGGCGATGGCGGCAACCTCGCGCTGATCAACGACGACACCGAGGCCAGCAACTGGGGCTCGATCGAGGGCGCCCCTCGCGACCCGGCAGAGCCGATCACGGTGCGCGGCAAGCAGGTCACGGTCGACCTCGCCGGTGAGGCCAGCCTGGTCGGCGAGATCCAGGTCAGCGCGGCCAACCGGCCCGCCCTGTGCACGGGCGACACGGCGGCACTGGGCTGCGAGAAGAGCCGGGAGGCGCCGTACGACACCGGTGGCCAGAGCCGGTTCGCAGCCCTGAGGTCGTTCGAGATCCTCACGTGCGACGCGACGTCCGGCAAGTCGTGCTCGGGCGACGGGGACTTCACCACCGCGCTGATCGCCCGCGACGCGTTCCCGGCCGGCCGACCGCGTCCGACCGCGCCCGATCTCAACCTGCGCACGTTCCCCCTGCCCAAGCCGGTCAAGGCGACGCACGTCCGGATCAAGGTCCTGGACAACCAGTGCACCGGTGGTCCCGACTACACCGCGGCGGCCAACCCCGAGGGCAACCCGATCAACGACCCGGACTGCACGAACGGGTTCACGACGGCGGCCGCGGCCGGTGCTCCGAACACGGTTGTCTCGCTCTCGCAGAAGAAGAATGTGCGCATCTCCGAGCTTCAGGTGTTCGCCGCGACGGCCGCACCGCCGCGCGCGATCGCGCCGGCTGCTCCACGAGCCACCCCCCCAACGGCAAGCCCGGGTCGACTTCCGGCCACGGGTCCGGGTCCGGTCGCGCTGCTGGCGCTGCTGACCCTGACGGCCGGCGGAGGTGTGTACCGCCTGCGTCGCCACGCCTGACGCTGAACGGGCCGGTCACCTTCGGGTGGCCGGCCCGTTCAGTCCGGTGCGGGCTCCAGCACGAGAACGGGGATCGCCCGGTCGGTCTTGCGCTGGTAGTCGGCGTAGTCGGGGAAGGCCGCCACGGCGCGCTCCCACCACTGCTCCTTCTCGTGTCCCAGCACCTCCCGCGCGACGTAGTCGCCCTTCGACCTGCCGTCCTGCAGCTCGATCCGCGGGTGCGCGAGCAGGTTGGCGTACCAAAGCGGGTCCGTGGGTGCGCCACCCTGTGAGGCCACCGCGGCGTACCGCCCCTCGTGCTCGACCCGCATGAGCGGCACCTTGCGCAGCAGCCCGCTCGTGGCCCCACGCATCGTGAGCAGGACCACCGGCATCCCTCGCATGGTCGTGCCCTCGGTCCCGCCCGAACTCTCATAGAGCTCCACCTGGTCCCGGACCCACTGCTGGGTGCTTGGCTGGTACTCCCCGGTCAGCGGCATGGGGCGAGTGTGCCCCCTCAGCGTGGGCAGGACACGCGGCCGCTCGGCCTGTTGCCTAGGACAGCCGTCCGCGGGACCTCGGCCACCGTCGGGCAGCGGCGGCAAGCCCGAGCAGGACGAGGGCGGCGATCGGGCCTGACATCCCGGTCACCGGCAGCGACCGGCTCTCGACCGCGCGCACCGCGGCGCACTGCGCCCGGACCGACTGCGTCCCCGCCCGGAGGGCCAGCGCCTGCCGGCTGCCTGTCGGTCCCTGCAGCGTGAGCGTGCCCGGGCCGTCCGAGGTGACCGTCACGGTCGCGCACCCGGTGAGGCCGGCGTCCGCGAGGAGCAGCGTCGCGGAGCGCACCCCCACCAGGTCGACGGTCGCCTCCTGGCGCAACGCGGGTGCCGGGCCGGTCGTCCACGTCTGCTGGGTGACCAGCGCCGGCGAGGGGTCGCCCGGGACGAGCAGCTCGTTGCTGGGTACGGCGGTCACGGCCGGAGCGCGCAGCGCCGCCGACACCGCGTCGACCCGGGCGGTGCTGACACCCGCTCGGGCGACCAGGGAGCGCATCCAGTAAGCCCCCGTCGTCCCGACTCCCAGGTCGGGACGCTGGGTCTGAGCCAGCACCGACCGGCCCAGCGTGCCGCCCACGGGGTCGTACGACGACGGAACCGACACCGGAGACCAGCGCAACGTCACGTGGGCGGGGGCGGTCTCACGGCGGGCGTCGCCCATGAAGGCCGCAGCGTCGGAGAAGCCGTCCTGCAGCTCGTAGGCCACGTGGTCGGTCGCCGGGTGCACCAGCCAGCGGAAGCGGTAGCCGAGGGCCTGCAGGGCCTGCGCCTCCGCCCTCTGCACCGTCACGGGGACGAGCTCGTCGGCAGCGCCGCCGGCCAGGTACATCGGTGTCCAGCGAAGGTTCTCCAGCTCCGGGACGGCGCCGAGCGCACCCGCCAGGGTGACCACCTTGGCGAACAGGTCGGGGTGCGCCATGGCGAGGTAGTTGCTGCCGATCCCGCCCATCGAGTAGCCGCTGAGGACCGTGCGGTCCGCGTCGAGCTGCCACCGCCGCGCCACCTCGTGCCAGACCTGCCAGAAGTCGAGCTGGGCCTCGTCCACGTAGAAGCCGTCACCACCACGCCCGCCGGTGGTGACGCAGACGGAACGCCGCTCCTCGCACGCCTGCTGCACGAACCGAGGCGTGGTGGCGGCGTACTGGTTGTGGTTCTGGGTCAGGGAGTGCAGCAGGAACGTCAGCGGCGCCCGAGCCGGCAGCTGCTCCGGGACGTACACCGAGTACGGCAGCAGCCTGCCGAGCAGGTTCGCGCCCCTGTCGCTGATCGTCTCCGGCCCGGTGAGCAGGCCCTCGCCGAGGGAGGTCGCCGAGACGTACCAGCGCGTCTGCCAGCCCGCCGGCCGCGGCTCGGGCGTCGACCGCCGCGCTGCGAGGTCGGACCAACGCAGCACCTGCGAGAAGTCCGCGACGCTGCCGGCAGTCAGCGCCGAGGCCTGAGCCGTGTCGTTCCAGAACGAGTTCGACAGCGGCTCTTGCGCTCGCGCGCGGAAGGTCGCGTTGTAGACCGCGGTCTGACCGGGTAGCGCACCGCCCGCAGGGGCCAGCGCGGTCCCGTCGGCGTTGGCGACGCCCGACACCAGACGAAGGCGCCAGGAGCCGGTCGGCGCCATCGGCAGCGAGGTGACGAAGGAGTGGGAGGCCTTGGAGACGCTGACCGGGGCGGTGGCGAGCAGTGCGCCCGTGACGGCGTCGATCAGCCGCGCGCCGCGGGCGCTCATGACGAGGGCCGTGTCGATGCCCGGGGAGCTGACGCCGGCCGCGGCCGGCCAGGCCGAGGTGCCCGTCGTCGGGTCGTTGTCACGGTCGAACGCCCACACGGCGATCGGCACGAAGGGGTCGGCGAGCGTGGTCCAGTCGACGCGCCAGACGGTCCGGTCGCCCTGTCGCAGCACCCCGGCACGGAAGATGTCAGCGCCGTTGGCGTGCGCTGACGGCGAGGCGTAGGAGTAGCCGCCGAACGACGGCGACCCCGCGGTCTGGTCGGGATTGGCCAACGGAGCCGTGATCGCCCCGTGGTCGTCGTACAGCCAGTCGGTCCACAGGAACGCGCCGCTGTCGTACACCCCGGTACCGCTCGTGCGCGAGAAGGCCTCGCTGCCCGACCACCCGGGCGCCCGTGGCAGCACCGGCTCAGCGCGGTAGAGCGCCGCTGGAGCGCCCTGCGGCAGGCCGGGCAGGGGCGGATCAGCCGCGTGCGCAGGGGCAGAGAGGAAGGGAACGAGGAGCAGAGCGAGCAGGAGGCGGCGCACGCCCTCGACGGTAGAACAGGTTCCAGCGCTGTGTCTTACACGGCGACGCCGGTCGTGCCTGTCGTACGACGGAGGACCTACACGTTGAAGCGGAACTCCACGACGTCGCCGTCCTGCATGACGTACTCCTTGCCCTCCATGCGGGCCTTCCCCGCCGAGCGGGCGTTGACGACCGAACCTGCCTCGACGAGGTCCGCGAACCCGATGACCTCGGCCTTGATGAAGCCCTTTTGGAAGTCCGTGTGGATGACTCCCGCAGCCTCCGGTGCGGTCGCGCCCTTCTTGATCGTCCAGGCTCGCGACTCCTTGGGGCCTGCCGTGAGGTAGGTCTGCAGCCCGAGGGTGTCGAAGGCGGTACGGGCCAGCTGGTGCATGCCGGACTCCTCTTGACCCATCGACTGGAGCATCTCGAGGGCGTCCTCCTCAGACATCTCGATGAGCTCGCTCTCGACCTGCGCGTCGAGGAAGACGGCTTCGGCGGGGGCCACGAGCGCGGACAGCGACGCCTTCAGCGCGGTGTCGGACAGCCCGGCCTCATCGAGGTTGAAGACGTACAGGAAGGGCTTGGCCGTGAGCAGGTGCAGCTCGCGCAGCAGACCCCGGTCGAGCCCCGCGGCGAACACGGTGAGCCCGCGCTGCAGCGCTTCCTCGGCCTTGCGGACCTCCTCGAGGACAGGGATCTGGTCCTTCTTCAGACGGATCTCCTTCTCGAGCCGCGGGATCGCCTTCTCGATGGTCTGGAGGTCAGCCAGGATGAGCTCGGTGTTGATGGTCTCCATGTCCCCCTCGGGCGACACCCGGCCGTCGACGTGCACCACGTTGTCGTCGGCGAACACCCGGATCACCTGGCAGATCGCGTCCGCGTCACGGATGTTGGCCAGGAACTTGTTGCCCAGGCCCTCGCCCTCGGACGCGCCCTTGACGATGCCGGCGATGTCCACGAAGTCGACGGTCGCGGGCAGGATCTTCTCGCTGCTGAAGATGCCGGCCAGGACCTTCAGCCGCGCGTCCGGGACCCCGACGACGCCCACGTTCGGCTCGATGGTGGCGAACGGGTAGTTGGCTGCCAGCACGTTGTTCTTGGTCAGCGCGTTGAACAGGGTGCTCTTGCCGACGTTGGGCAGGCCGACGATGCCGAGGGAGAGGCTCACCGGCTCCAGGTTAGTTGTCGGACCCTCCTGCCAGGCTTCGGGCATGGAGATCGCCTTCGCCCTGTTCCTCGGCGCCGTCCTCGGCTACCTCACCGCTGCGGTCCTGAGGGGCCGGCAGGACGTGGAGGTGGTGCGTGGGCAGCAGTCCGTGGCCGCTCTCGTCGACCCGCTGCGCCATCAACTCTCCCGCGTCGAGGACCAGCTCCAGTCCCTGGAGGTCGAGCGGGCTCGCGCCGGCGCGGAGCTCCGGGAGCAGGTCACCACCGTCGCCCTCGGTTCCGAGGGCCTGCGCCGCGAGACCCGCAGCCTCGTCGATGCGCTGCGCCGCCCCCAGGCGCGGGGCAGGTGGGGCGAGCTGCACCTGCGCAAGGTCGTCGAGCACGCGGGCATGCTCGACCGCTGCGACTTCACCGAGCAGGCGTCGTACGACGGTGAGGCCGGCGTCCTGCGCCCTGACCTGGTGGTTCGGCTCGCCGGGGGCGGGTGTGTGGTGGTGGACGCCAAGGTGACCCTGGCGGCATACCTGGAGGGCATCGAGACCGATGACGACGCCACACGCAGGGACCGCATGGCGGCGCACGCCCGTCACCTGCGCCAGCACGTCGACCGGCTCGCCGACAAGACGTACTGGGAGGCCGTCCCGAACACTCCGGAGTTCGTCGTACTGTTCGTCCCCGGCGAGGCCTTCCTCGCCCCCGCGCTGGAGATGGACCCCGGGCTGCTCGAGCACGCAATGGGGCGCCGCGTGCACCTCGCGACCCCGACCACCTTGCTGTCGCTCCTGCGGGCCGTCGCGTACGGCTGGCAGCAGCACCGGCTCGCGGACAACGCCCGCGAGGTGCACGTCGCGGGCAAGGAGCTCTATTCCCGGCTCGCGACCTTCGGGGCTCACATCGACAAGCTCGGCAGGTCGCTCAGCACCGCCGTTGTGGACTTCAACAAGACGGTCGGATCGCTCGAGCGCACCGTGCTCCCGAGCGCTCGGCGGATGAGCGAGCTGGGGCTCGACGGGGTTCTTCCCGAGCCCACCCCCGTGGACGACGTGCCGCGGGTCCTGTCAGCGCCCCACCTCGTTACCCTTCCCGAAACCGGTTAACTGCGGGCTGCTGGGGGCTACGTGCGCGCCGAGGCGTTCCGCACCGAGGGCGACCCTCCGCGAAGCTTGAGCTCGTCACTCAGGCCGCCGCGCGCCCCGCCTCCGCGACACGTCTGCTGGCTCCCGTTCGGTGTCGGGTGGGCGCGCGTCTGTGGGCCTTGGCCTCGCTGCCTTTGCGGTGATCGTCAAGGTTCTCCACAGCACCAACTTTCCTTGCACAGCAGGCGTTTTGCTGTTGCTCACGCGTTCTATTGGCGCTAGCATTGGGGGTATGTCGGAGCTCGCTGAACCCCTGTCGCGGTTGGGCCGCGCGGCGGTGCGGTTGGAGGCGTTGGAGCGGCTGCACGATCAGCAGGCGGTGCTGGAGGTGCAGCTGCGGCAGGAGCTCGTGGCGTTCGCCCAGGACCTGGGGTTCGGGATGCGGGACTACGCCTGTGACGAGCTCGCGCCGGCGTTGGGTGAGAGCCCCCGCACGATGCAGACCCGCCTGGAGCACGCCCGCCGGTTCGTGGCGTTCCCGGTCGTGATGGCGCAGGTCGCGCTGCCCCTCGCTGAGGGTGGGTGGAGCATCCGGCACGCCGAGGCGCTGCTGGACGTGATCAGCGGTGTCGGGCTCACCGACGCCCAGCAGGCGCAGGTCATCGACCTCGTGATCGGGTCGGCCGGGTCGGGGGCGGGGGTGGGGTCGCCCCATCAGGTGCGGCTCGCGGCGCAGGCCGCGGTCATGGTCATCGACCCCGAGGCCGCCGCGCGGCGGTTTGAGAAGGCCAAGAAGGACCGGTCGGTGCTCACGGAGGCGTTCAATGACGACGCGATCCTCACCGCGCTGGGGAGCAAGGGGCAGATCGCGATGCTGTGGGCCGCGATCGACGCCCACGCCGGCCCGCAGCAGCCTGGGGACGGCCGCACCGTGGCGCAGCGCCGGTTCGATGCCCTGACCGACCTGGTCTGCGGCCGCGCCCGAGCGACGTCCTGGCAGGCCCTGATCGTGGTCAGCCTCACCACCCTCGAAGGCGGCGATGAGCCCGCGGAGATCCCCGGCCTCGGCCTGATCTGTGCCCAGGAGGCCCGCGAGCTCCTCACCCACGCCGAGCTCCGCCGCGTCATCGTCGACCACGACGGGACGCTCGTGGCGGTCGACGGCCACACCCACACCCCCAACACCCCCGACCACACCCCCGACCACACGCCCGACCGTGACCGCGACCCGGCGCAGGCGGGGTGCGGGCACAGCCGCCACGAACCCGAGCCCGACCCCGAGGCCCTCCCACCCGACCCGGCCCCCAACGACGAGGTCCATCCAGTCGACGTCGAGCCGGGCGAGGTCGAAGTGCTCGTGGACCAGCTGACCAGCACCCTCGAGACCCAGCTCCACGCGTACCTCACCGCACAGGCCCTCGCCGGAGCCGGAACTGGAACTGGAACCGGAACCGGAGCCGGAGCCGGTAGCCGGAGCCCGAGCCGGAGCCGGCGGGGTGGAGGAGTTCCGTCCGCACCGGCCGATCCTGATCGACCTCCGGCACCAGCCCCCGGATGAGCCCGACGACCCCGGCGGCGGTGGGTCAGGACCCCCGGACCCACCCAAGCCCGATCCCGACCCCGACCCCGAGCCCCAGCCGCCGAGTGACAGCGATCGGCTCTGGAACGACCAGACCCTGGACCGCGCGGCGTGGGACCACCACGACGGCCTCACCACCCCCGCCAGCCGGTATGAGCGGGAGAGCCCCCACTGCCCCCTGGGCTGCCCACCCCGCACCCCCAGCAGCAGACAGGGCGGCTGGACCCTGCACGCGCTCGCCCGCGCCCACCGCCGCCTGCGCACCGACAAGATCGACACCCGGCCCCTGGAAACCAGCAGCTACCCCTTCAGCCCCCGCATCGCGAGGTTCCTGAAGATCCGCGACCTCACCTGCACCTTCCCCGCCTGCCCCCGCCTGGCCCGCGACTGCCAAAGCGACCACATCATCCCCTGGCCCCAAGGACCCACCGCAGCCCGCAACGGCAGCAGCGAATGCACCCACCACCACCAGGCCAAGCACCACTACTTCACCCTCATCCAGCACCCCAACGGCACCCTGCAGTGGAACACCCCCCTCGGCCGCACCCACCTGCGACACCCCAGACCCCTCCTCCGCGGCTGGTGACGCGCAGGCCGCGAGCCGGACGGGCGAGGCCCGAGCGTCACCCCAGGATCCAGCGCCCGGGTCACCGGAGTTTCGGTCGGGAGGGTGGGCCGCGAGGGGGTAGCGTCCGGCCGGTGAGCAGTTGGACCACCCCGCCCCCGGAGCGTCGCGATACCGGAGAGACCACCGGACGCCCGGTCGCGCCGCGATCCGCTGCCGCTGGCCCCGACACGCCTGCCGTCGCCGACCATCACCTGCACCTGCCCGCCGGTGCCCACGTCGCCGATCGGCGCGGCCTCACGGCGACCGGCGCCGTCGCGATCGCCCTCGCCCTCGGCCTCGTCGGCGCGTTCATCGACGTCAACACCGGAGTGGGCCTCGGCACCGCCTTCGCCATCCTGTTCGTCACGGGCAGCGGCCTGGGGGCGCTCCTCGCACACCGCGAGGATCTGCTCGCCACGGTGGTCTCCCCGCCGCTGACCTACTGCGTCCTGGCCCTGATCGGCGCAGCCATCGGTCGCACGGCCGCTGCCGGCTCGTTCGTCACCCAGCAGGCCCTGGAGCTGGTCAGCGCGCTCATCCTCGGCGCGCCGACGCTCTACGCCGCGACCGGCCTGGCGCTCATCATCGCGTTGGTGCGCCGGACCCGCAGCCGCAACGCGTAAAGCCCAGCCGCGCTCGTCTACCCCTGCTGGCTAGAGCCTGCCTGCGGCCTTCAGATCACGCCGAAGCTCTGGCGGTAGCGCGAACTGCACGCTCTCCTGCACGACGGTGACCTCCTGCGCCGCGCCGTACCCGTGACCCTCGAGCCACGAGAGGACCTGGTCCACCAGGACCTCGGGCACGGAAGCACCACTGGTCACGCCGACCGTCGTCACGCCCTCGAGCCAGGCGTCGTCGACCTGATCCGCGTTGTCCACGAGGAAGGCGGCACCGGCACCGGCACCGAGGGCGACCTCAACAAGCCGCACGGAGTTCGAGGAGTTGGTCGAGCCGACCACGAGCACCAGATCCGACTCAGCCGCGATCTGTTTGACCGCGGTCTGCCGGTTGCTCGTGGCGTAGCAGATGTCGGCGGACGGCGGGCCTTCGAGCAGCGGGAAGCGCTCGCGCAGGGCGGCCACCGTCACGTCCGTCTCATCGACCGACAGGGTGGTCTGCGACAGGTAGGCCACCCGGGACGGGTCGCGTACCTGGACGCTCGCGGCCTCCTCCGGCCCGTCGACCAGGTGGATCCGCTCCGGCGCCTGACCGGTGGTCCCGACGACCTCTTCATGACCCTCATGGCCGATGAGCACGATGTCGAAGTCGTCCTTGGCGAAGCGCCGGGCCTCGAGGTGCACCTTCGTCACCAGCGGGCACGTCGCATCGATGGTCTTCAGCGACCGGGCGCTGGCCTCGGCGTGCACCGTCGGCGCGACCCCGTGGGCCGAAAACACCACGGTGGCCCCTTCGGGGACCTCGTCGGTCTCCTCGACGAACACCGCGCCGAGGTCCTCGAGGGTCTTCACGACGTGGCTGTTGTGCACGATCTGCTTGCGCACGTAGACCGGTGCGCCGTACAGCTCGAGGGCCTTCTCGACCGTCACGACGGCGCGGTCGACGCCAGCGCAGTAACCCCGCGGAGCGGCCAGCAGCACCCGCTTGGCAGGGGTCGCAGCGCTCGGGTCCATGCTGACCATGCTACGTCGTGCTTGCCACACGAGGATCGGGTGTCACGAGCCGCAGAGCTGGGGACGAACCCGCAATGACCATCACCGGAGGAACCGCCATCGTGAGCAAGAGCACCGTCCCCACACCCGTCGCTGCCGCGCTGGGCATCGTTCCCACCGTCGTCGCGCGCGCACGTCGCGTGCCAGGGAAGGTCGTGCAGCTGCCCATCCTGGCCGTCTCTTCCGCGCTCACCACCTTGGAGAACGTCCGACGGGAGTACGACGCCCTCGCCGACCGCGGGGAGCAGCTCGTCGCCCGCGTGCGCGGTACCTCCCTCGACACCCTGGAGGACCGGGCCGAGGACAGCCTGGCCGGCACGCCGCTCGCGGCGCCGTACGACCGGCTGGAGGACGCCATCGAGGACGCGACGGAGAGCCTCGTCGGCACCGTGAGCGAACTGCTCGACCGGGGCGCGGCCAAGCGCCCAGCGAAGGCGGGGAGCACAGACGCCAAGAGCACCGCCGACGACGCGGCCAAGGACGGCGCCAAGGGAGCACCCACCCCCTCCGCCCCCTCCGGCACGATGACCAGACACGACACCGCCGCCAGCGAGGAGGTCGTGGCTCAGGTGGAGCAGGTCGCCGCCGGCGCGACCGCGCCGTCGCACGACGCCCTGCCACTGCCCGACTACGACCACCTCACCCTGGGCTCGCTGCGCGGCCGCCTCCGGTCGCTCAGCCTCGAGGACCTGGTGACCGTGCGGGCTTATGAGAAGGCGCACGCAGACCGCCTGCCGGTCGTGACCCTGCTGGACAACCGGATCGCGAAGCTCGCCACGGAGGCCTCCACCCCGTCGCCCGGCGGGGAGCTTCCCGTGACACCGACGCCCGACGGCACCGGGAAGGTCACCCCCTCCCAGGCGCGCGCCAAGACCGACACCCCGAAGGCCTCGACCAAGCCGGCGGGCCAGACGGCGCCGCGGACCAAGGTCCGCGCGACCTGACCGTTCGCTAAGTTCGGCGCGTGGGACAGCAGAGCACGCCCGAGGCACCCCTGCCCGTCCGCACCGTCTCTCGGCTGATCGGGGAGTGGGTCGGCCGGCTGGGGCGGGTGTGGGTCGAAGGACAGGTCACCCAGGTCGGGGGTCGCGGGGCCACCTGCTTCCTGACCCTGCGCGACCCCGTCGCGGACGTCTCGCTCAGCGTCGTGTGCCCCCGCGCCGTCGCTGAGGCCGTCCAGCTCGTCGAGGGCGCACGCGTGCTCGTGCATGCCAAGCCCGACGTCTACCTCAACCGCGGCACACTCAGCCTGCAGGCGATCGAGATCCGGCCGGTCGGCATCGGCGACCTGCTGGCGCGCATCGAGCGGCTCAAGGTGCTCCTCGGCCAGGAGGGCCTGTTCGCCTCCGAGCGCAAGAAGTCCCTGCCGTTCCTGCCAGGCGCGGTCGGCCTCATCACCGGACGTCAGTCGGCCGCCGAGCGGGACGTCCTCGAGAACGCCCGCCGGCGCTGGCCGGCCGTGCGGTTCGAGATCCGCAACGTCGCGGTCCAAGGGCACCTGGCGGTCGAGCAGTGCATCGGGGCGCTACGCGACCTCGACGGCAAGGTCGACGTCATCATCGTGGCCCGCGGCGGCGGGAGCGTCGAGGACCTGCTGCCGTTCAGCGACGAGGCGCTGCTGCGCGCGGTCTCGGCGTGCCGAACGCCCGTCGTCAGTGCCATCGGGCACGAGCCGGACGCTCCGCTGCTCGACCTGGTGGCCGACGTCCGCTGCTCCACGCCGACCGACGCGGGCAAGCGCGTGGTTCCCGACGTGCGCGAGGAGGCACAGCGCATCGCGCTGCTGCGGGACCGGGCACGCCGCGTGGCGGTGGGCACGGTGGACCGTGAGCGCACGCGGGTCGAGCAGCTGCGCTCCCGCCCGGTGCTGGCCCGTCCGCAGGTGCTCGTGGAGGAGCGCCGTACGACGGTCGAGGGCTTGCGCGACCGGGCTCGCCGGTGCGCCTCGACGGGGCTCGTCCAGGCCCAGCAGGACCTCCTGCACACGCGTGCGCGGGTCGTGGCGCTGAGCCCCCAGGCAACGCTCGACCGCGGCTACGCCGTCGTGCAGACCCCCGACGGCACGGTGGTGCGCGAGGCCGCGGCAGTCGTGATCGGCGAGGCACTACGGGTGCGGCTCGCCCGCGGCGAGCTCCGCGTCACGAACGGCTAGCTGCTGGGCTGCGGGAGCTTGCAGTCCTCGACCTTCGGGTTGGCGCCCAGGTAGTTCAACGGCCCTGCGAGCACCGTGACGACCACCGTGCTGCTCTTGGCGCAGTCGGTGTTGTCGCGCTGGAAGTAGTCGCGCTGGTACGCCGCGAGGGCACCGATCGCGAGCCAGAGGACGACGGCGAGGGAGAGGAAGCGCATGATCCACTCCTTCCCCGCTCAACGGCCAGGCATGCCTACCGTCGTTCCGGGCGCCGTCCAGGCCATCGTGACGCCCCCGAGGGGGCGGAAGCCGAAGCTCGCGTAGAGCGGTTGGCCGTCGCCCGTGGCGCGCAGGTCGACCCGCGGGACTCCCTGTTCGCCGAACCACCCCAGCAGCGCCGACAGCACCTCGCGGGCGTGGCCCTGGCGCCGGTACGCCGGCGCGGTGCTCATCGAGGAGATGTGGCCGCGCCGGCCGTCGACCTGACCCGGCGAGGGCAGGTGCTCCTCGAGCCAGCCCACGCCGCTGGACACGACGGTGTCCTCTGCCTCAACGAGGTAGGCGGCGAAGTTGGGCCCGGCAAGGCGACGGCGGAACGCGGCACGGGTGGCGTCCTGCCAGGTCGGCACGAGCACCGCCCCCATCGCCTCGTGCATGAGCCCGCGCAGGTGCGTCAGTGCCTCCGCGTCCTCCGGGGTCGCGCGCCGTAGGGTTGTCACGTGACCGATCCTGCCAGCCCGTCGTACGAGACCGCCCGCGACGAGCTCGCCGACGTCGTCCGCCGGCTCGAGGCGGGCGGGACGTCGCTGGAGGAGTCGCTCGCCCTGTGGGAGCGGGGTGAGGCGCTGGCCAAGACCTGCCAGGAGTGGCTCGACGGGGCCAAGGCGCGGCTCGACGCGGCTCTCGGCAGCTAGCGGACCGTCGCGGCGATCTCGACGAGCTGCGCCTCGCTCGCCGTCTCGCGGAGCCCGCCGATCAGCAGCGTCTGGCCGGCCACCTCGCGCACGAGCGATCCGTGGCCGTCCGTGGAGGTGTACCGCTGCCAGGACGCCCCGCCCACGTCGACCGTGCCGTCGGTGGAGCCTTTCCCGGCGTACGTCTCCAGGAACAGCGGACCGCTGCCGGCGGTGAACTCGGCGTAGCTGTCGCCCTCGACGAAACCGACGCGGAGGACCCCACCGTCGTACGTCGCGACGTTCGGGGTCCATCCCGTGGGCGTGGACGCCACGGGGGCACCGGTGTCGGTGGCGAACGCCTGGAGCGCAGGCGTCGGGTCGATGGCGCGGATCGCCTTGCTGTCGCTGGGCGAGGCCTGGCCGAAGAACCACAGGGGGATGACGAGCAGGAACACGACGCCGAGCGTGCGCAGCATGTCCAGCGCGGTCTCGCGCCCACGGCGGGAGGCCTTCGGCGCGGGGGCCTGCGTCGTTGCGGTCACCCCACCAGTGTCGGCTATGACGCGCTCGTGCGCACCGCGGCCGACATCGCGTCGAGGCAGGCGAAGGCCTCGTCGAGGGTGTTGTAGAAGTGCGGGGAGACGCGGATGCCCACGCCAGGGCGGTGATCGACGACGAACCCCTGCTCGTGCAGGGTGTCATGGACCCGCTGGCTGTCGCCCGGGTCGATCGTCACGTGGCCGCCCCGCCGGGACGGGTCATGCGGCGACCTGACGGTGAAGCCGCGCTCCAGCGCCGCCTCGAGAAGCGGTTGCGTCATCGACAGGGATCGCTCGCGCACCTTCGCGATCCCGATGTCGGCCAGGGCTTCGTACGCCGGGGCTGCGGCGTAGTGGGAGGGCACCCCAGGTGTACCGCCGGTGAAGCGGCGGACCCCGTCGGCGTAGTGGTTGTCGGCGTCGAAGTCGAACGGCTGCTGCTGGCCGAACCACCCCGTGGTGACGGGCTCGAGGTCGAGGCCCGGACGGACGTACATCCACCCGTTGCCGGGACCGCCGGACAGGTACTTCACCGACCCCCCGACGTAGACGTCGACGCCGAGGTCGACGACGTCGACGGGCACCGTGCCGGCTGCCTGATAGCCGTCGACGATCGCGAGGGCCCCCACCTCGTGGGCCTTGTCGATCAGGACCTTGACGTCGTTGAGGGTCGAGGTGCGGAACAGCACGTGGGAGCACTCGACGACCAGGGTGCGCTCGTCGATCGCGGTGAGCATCTGCTCGAGCGGCAGGGCGGTGACGTCGGTGTGCGGGACGACGACGGCCTCGCCGCCCCAGCGGTCGATCTGCGACCAGGTGTGCAGCGAGCCCGGCCACTCGAGGTCGGAGGTGACGACGCGGTTGCGCTGCCCTCGCCAGTCCAGGCCGCTGATGACGTCGCCGAGCAGGTCGGCGACGTTCTGCCTCATGACGGTGGTGCCGGCGGGGGCACCGACCAGCGATCCCACGACGTCGCCGATGCGGCGCACCTCGGGCTCCCACTGCTCCCAGGCGACGACCCCTCGCTCGGCCCAGAGGTCGGCGAAGTCCGCGAGTCGCTCCCGGGTCCCGCGGTGCATCGCCCCGAGGGTGTGGGAGGCGAGGTAGGTCTTGCGCTCCAGGACGGGGTAGTCGGACCGGCGGGACAGCAGGTCGTCGTGGGCGGTCACGACTGCCACACGGGCTTGCTCGAGCCGGCAGCCTCGATCAGGGGCGCGGTGTCGAGGGCGACGAGCGACTCCTCGATCCCCCGATCGGGCCAGCAGCAACCGACGATCATGGTGCCCTCCTCGGGAACCGGCCACAGCCAGTACTCGCCCTGCCACAGCAGCGGGCTGGTGGTTGCCGTCTGCAGGACCAGTGCAGCGGCGTGGTCCCCGGAGTCCACGATGGGCGCGTCCTTCGTGCCGGTCGTGGCACGCGCCCCGGACGGCAGCTCCACCCCGAGGCGGAAGCGGCCGGGGCTGCGGCTGAACTCCGCGAGCGACCACTCGACGGTCTCGCGTCGCTGCTCGTCGGAGAACAGCACCACCACCGACACCAGCAGCCCGTCGGAGAAGGCCGTGATCCCGCGGACGGCGACGGCGACGTCCTCGCTGCGGGCGAGGGCGAAGCTCGACATCGCCGGCACGCCGATCTCGTCCTGGGGCGGCCCGACGTGCGACTGCCGGGCGCTGCGGTGCTGCTCCCAGCCGGCACCCGTGCGCGGCGGCCGGGGCGGTACCTCGTCGAAGAGCCTCATGACCCGATCTTCCGGACGAGCAGCAGGACGTCCTCAGCCAGGCGCAGGGCGGTGGTCTCGTCCTCGCAGACCGCGACCTCGTGGCCGGCTTCACTGATGACGGTGGTCAGCACGAGCACGAGCGCATCACCCCATGGTTCCTCGGTCTCGGTGCCCAGCAGCAGGGCATTGCGTCGGGTCCACTCGCGGTACCGCCGGCGGGCCAGCAGCTCGAAGCCGGGCGGACCCCCACCGGCCAGGAACATCCGGGCGAGGTCGCGCTCGGCCCAGCACCCCTCGAGGTAGGTGCGGCTACCGACGACGAACAGCGCGAGCGGATCACGTTCCCCGTCCGTCCTGGCCAAGCGTACGGCGGTGGCGGCCCGTTCTTCCTGGCCGGCCTGGTAGTCCTCGAACAGTGCCAGGTAGAGCTCGGCCTTGCCGCCGAAGTGGTGGTACAGCGAACCGACGGAGGCGCCGGCGCCGGCCACGACGTCGGCGATCGACGCCTCGGCGAAGCCCGACGCGGCGAACACCTCCCGCGCGGCTCCCAGAAGGGCAGCGCGCGTTCCGGCAGCGCGGGTCGACGTGCTCGTCACGCCGACAGCCTGTCGTCGGTGTCGAGGTCGAGGCGCGTCACCCGCACAGCCTCTCAGACCCCGCGTCCTATCCTCCGCAGATGCCCGGGACCGCCCGCCGTCGCGCGGCACTCGCCCTGCTCCTGGCGGGGCTGGTCGTGGTCACCGGCTGCACCAGCGACGCGCGCACCGCGAAGGGCCGGACCCTCACCGTGTTCGCTGCCTCGTCGCTGACCAGGGCGTTCGGCGACATGGCACGCGCGTTCGAGGTCGACCACCCCGGGCTGCAGGTCGAGCTCTCGCTCGCCGGCTCGCAAGCCCTCGCCGCACAGATCCGCGAGGGCGCACCGGCACAGGTGATCGCCACCGCCGACCTGCCGACCGCCAACGGCTTGGCGGCCCGGCTCGACGGCCCCCCCGTGGTGTTCGCCCACAACCAGCTCGCGCTCCTCACGCCGGCGGGCAGCCCGAAGCTCACCCGGCTCGCCGAGCTCAGCGGCCGGCGCGTCGTCCTGGCCGGCCCGACGGTGCCCGTGGGAAAAGCAGCCGCCGCAGCGTTGGCGGCCGCGGGCGTCACCGTGCAGCCGGTCTCGCTCGAGGACTCGGCCACGGGCGTGGTGACCAAGGTGCGGCTCGGGGAGGCCGACGCGGGCATCGCCTACGCCACCGATCTCGTCTCTGCCGAGGGGATCCAGGGCGCGCCGTTGGAGGGCACGCGCACCGACCTCGCGATCGCCGCCGTCGCCGGCCAGCCCCACCCCGCCGACGCGGAGGCCTTCCTCCGCTTCGTCCGCAGCCCGGCGGGCCGCGCGATCATGGAGTCCTGGGGCTTCACGTGAGGTCGCGCACCCCGCTCCTGCTGGCCGTCCCGGCCGCCGCTGGCGGGTTGTTGCTGCTCGTCCCGTTGGTGGCGTTGCTCCGTCGTACGCCGTGGCAGCGGCTGCCCGAGCTGCTCGCGCAGGAGCAGGTACGCCAAGCGCTCTGGCTGTCGGTCCGGTGCGCCGTCGCGGCGACGCTGCTGTCCGTTCTGCTCGGCGTCCCGCTGGCCTGGGTGCTGGCCCGTAGCCGCCTGCCGGGCCGACGGCTGCTGCGCGGCCTGGTCGTGGTGCCCCTGGTGCTGCCGCCCGTCGTCGGCGGTGTCGCCCTGCTGCTCGCCTTCGGTCGGCGGGGCGTGCTGGGACCGCTGCTGGTCGAGACGGGCACCGTTCCCGCCTTCACCACGTGGGGCGTCGTGCTCGCCGAGACCTTCGTGGCTCTGCCGTTCCTGGTTCTCGTGGTGGAGGGGGCGTTGAGCAGTCTGGACGGGGCCGCCGAGGAGGTGGCCGGGACACTCGGCGCAGGGCCGCTACGGGCCTTCCTCACCGTGACGCTGCCCACGATCGCCCCCTCGATCGGGGCAGGGGCCGTGCTCGCCGGCGCTCGGGCGCTCGGGGAGTTCGGCGCGACGACGACCTTCGCGGGGTCGCTGCCCGGGCGGACGCAGACGGTGCCGCTCGCCGTTTACGCGCTGCTGCAGGACGACCCGCCCGCGGCGTACGCGCTGTCGGCGGTGCTGCTGACGGTCAGCGTGGCGCTCGTGCTCGTGCTGCGAGGGCGGCTCCGGTGAGGGCGTCCGTCCGTTCCGCCCGCATCACGGCGTCCCTCGCGGTCGAGCCCGGGACGATCACCGCCGTGGTCGGTCCCAACGGCGCGGGCAAGACCTCGCTGCTGCGCGCGCTGGCCGGGCTGGACGCCAGCGAGGGCGGGGTGGAGGTGGCTGGCCGGGCCGTGGCGGGGCTCCCGGCGCACGAGCGCGGCATCGGCTGGCTGCCCCAGGGCACGACCCTGTTCCCGCACCTACCGGTGATCGACAACGCGGCGTACGCCCTGCGCTGCCGCGGGGTACGACGCGGACTGGCCCGCGAGCGGGCTGCCGGGTGGCTGGACCGGCTGGGCGTGCAGGACCTCGCGGACCGACGGCCGTCGACCCTGTCTGGAGGGCAGGCCGCGCGGGTGGCACTGGCTCGGGCGCTCGCGGCGGAACCGGCGCTGCTGCTGCTCGACGAACCCCTTGCCGCGCTCGACGTCGACACCCGCGAGGAGGTCCGCCGGGTGCTGCGCCACGTGCTCGTCGGTGGCCCCGCGGCGGTGCTCGTCGTGACGCACGACCCGATCGACGTGGTCGCGCTCGCCGACCGGGTGCTCGTCCTCGAGGGCGGGGCGGTGGTGCAGGACGCGACCGTGACCGAGGTGACCACCGCTCCCACCAGCACCTGGGCAGCTGCCCTGCTCGGCCTCAACGCGTGGAGCGGGGTGACGACGTCGACCGGCCTCCAGGTCGGGGACGGCCACATCACGGTGGCTGAGCCGCGGGATGCCGATCAGCCGGCCCTGGCCGTCTGCGAGCCGTCGGCTGTGACGCTGCATCGGACTGCTCCATCGGGCTCCGCCAGGACCGTGCTGTCCGGGCCGGTCCTCGAGACCCGCGCGCTCGGCGGACGGGTGCGCGTGACCGTGGGCAGTCATCCGCCGGTGGTCGCCGAGGTCACCGCTGCCGCCGCCGCGGAGCTGGACCTCTCCGGCGGAGGGAGCGTGTGGGCGGCGGTGAAGGCCACCGAGGTACGTCTGGTGAGCCTCGGCCCGCTCCCACTAGGGTCTGGACCATGAGCCAGCAGACGAGCCATGAGGTCCCGCACTCGCTCTCGGTCGGCCGTGAGGCTCCGGACCGCAACATCTCCCTGGAGCTGGTGCGCGTCACCGAGGCCGCCGCCATGGCTGCCGGTCGCTGGGTCGGCCGTGGCAACAAGATCGGTGGCGACGGCGCGGCCGTCGACGCGATGCGCCAGCTCATCGGCACGGTCGGCATGAAGGGCGTCGTCGTCATCGGGGAGGGCGAGAAGGACGAGGCCCCGATGCTGTTCAACGGCGAGCAGGTCGGCTCGGGCGAGGGCCCGGACTGCGATGTCGCCGTGGACCCGATCGACGGCACCACGCTGATGGCCAAGGGGATGCCCAACGCCATCGCCGTCATGGCCGTCGCCGAGCGCGGGACGATGTACGACCCCTCGGCGGTCTTCTACATGGAGAAGCTCGTCACCGGTCACGAGGCCGCGGACGTCGTCGACATCACCGCGCCGGTCGCCGTGAACATCCAGGCGGTCGCCAAGGCCAAGGGCTTCGCCGTCGATGACGTGACGGTCTGCATCCTGGACCGCCCGCGCCACGAGGACCTCGTGCAGGAGGTGCGCGAGGCCGGCGCCCGCATCAAGTTCATCTCCGACGGCGACGTCGCCGGCGCGGTCATGGCCTGCACCGAGGGCACCGGCGTCGACCTGCTCCTCGGCATCGGCGGCACCCCTGAGGGGATCATCACGGCCTGCGCCGTGAAGTGCCTCGGTGGCGTGATCCAGGGCCGGCTGTGGCCCCAGAAGAAGTCGGAGTTCGAGAACGCCGCCCTCGCCGGGCTCGACCTCGAGGCGATCCTGTCGACCGATGACCTGGTCCGCAGCGACAACGTCTTCTTCGTGGCCACCGGCATCACCGACGGCGAGCTCCTGCAGGGGGTCCGCTACCGCGGCGGGGGTGCGACCACCGAGTCGCTCGTGATGCGCTCGAAGTCCGGCACGATCCGTCGCGTCATCAGCGAACACCGGCTCAGCAAGCTCTCGGCATACTCCGCGATCGACTTCGAGCACGCCAACTAGAGAGCCCCCGCAGGCCGCACGCCCCTTGGGCGGGCGTGCCGGGCTCGCACCCGATCCCCTGCGCCGATGGCCTGCCCTGCGTGCAGACCCCCGGCCAGGACGAGCAGCACCAGGCCGATGGCGCCGGTCACCGCGAGCGCGCCGGTCGGGCCGACCAGGCCGGCGAGGGCACCCGAGGCCAGCAGCGCCAGGCCCTGAGCTGCCATCAGCCCGCTTGCGGCGACGCCGAAGACCCGACTGCGCAGCTCCGGGGGGACGGTGCGCCCGACGGTGCTGGCGATGAGCGGGAAGAAGGCCGCGCCGACTCCGGTGGCGACGACCAGCGCCACCAGCGCCGGCGTCGAGCCGGCGAGCGGGGCGCACAGCAGCGAGCCGCAGACCAGCAGCAGCAGGGGCCGCAGCATCCGGCGGCGGGTGCGCGGCCGGAGTCGCGCGAGCGCCACCGCGCCCAGCGCGGTTCCCGTCGGGAGCGCGGCGAGCAGGGCGACCAGCCCGAGCGGACCGGCGCCGCGGCGGTCCGCCAGCCCGACAGCGAGGCCCTCGGGGACGACCGAGGTGCCCAGCCCGATCCAGGCGAGAAGCACGAGCCGACGCAGGCGAGGGTCGCCGAAGACTGCCCGCAACCCGTCCCTGGTCTCGGCGAGGACGGACGTCCGCACGCTGACGGCGGCGGGGAAGTCGGGCAGTCCCCAGCGGACCAGCGCCGCCGAGGCGGCGAAGGTGAGGGCGTCGAGCAACAGGGCGGCCTGCGTCCCGACCAGGGCCACCACAGCACCCGCGAGCGCCAGGCCACCGGCCTGGCACAGCTGCATGGCCGTGCTCGTGAGGCTGGACCCGACGACGTACCGGTCCCCCTCGAGCAGGTCGGGCAGGAGCGCGCTACGGGTGGAGTCGAACGCCGGCGCGGCGAGCTCGGTGAGGAAGGCGAGCGCGAGCAGCGCCCAGACCGGCAGGCTGGTGAGCGCCATCCCCAGCACGATCCCGGCTCGCGTGAGGTCGCAGACCACCAGGACCAGGCGCGGTCGGTACCTCGCGGCGACGGCCGTGAGCACCGGCCCGCCCACCAGGAAGGGGAGGTACGACGCGGCGTAGACAGCGGCGGTGAGCAGCAGCGAGCCGCTGCGCTCGAGGACCGCGACAGCAAGGGCCACCCGCGCGAGCTGGTCCCCGAGCCCGCTGGTGACGAGGGCGGCGAGCAGCACGGCGAAGGACCGCACCCGCAGCACCTCGCCGATCCCGGCGCGTCGCTCGTCCACCTCGCTCCTCTCCCGTGACGTGAGGGGGACCCGCCGCAGCGGATCCCCCTCACCGTGCCTGCACCGCCCTCGCGGTCAGGTCCAGCTGCTGCCGTCGAACGTCCAGCTGCTTCCCATGGCGCACCTCCCGTCCCTGTCGCGTGTGGTCGCTTGTGGGGAGAACAGTGCCGGTTCGCGGAGGCGGAGAGAAGGGAACTTGAGGCCAGCAACCAGTCATGGCAGGATCCTGCCAATGGAGCTCGTTGGCCTGAGTGCACGCGAGGCCGCCGTCTACCGCGCCGCCCTGCGCCACCCGGAGCACGAGACCGCGGCCCTGGCGCGCGACTGCGACCTCCCGGCGGCGGCGGTGCGGCGGGCTCTCGCCACGCTCGTGCGCCAGGGCCTGGCCAGGAGCGAAGCGGGCCGCGTCGTCCTCGAGCGGCCCGACCTCGCGGTCGCCGCGCGCCTCGCTCAGGAGGAGCGGGACCTGCTGGCCCGGCAGGAGGCGCTGCTTCAGGCCCGACGCGACGTGAACGACCTCGTGGACACCTACCTCGCCGGAGCGGTCCTGTCCGAGAGCGCCGACCTCTACCGCGTGCAGGGCTACCCCGCCATCCGTACCGGCCTCGAGGGGTGCGGTGAGCAGGCGACCGAGCGGATCGCCACGATCAACGTCGGACTGGCCGATCCCGCGGGCCTTGCCGCGCAGCGCGAGCACGACCGCACCGTCATGGCCCGAGGGGTGCGTCTGGTCAACGTGATGCCGACCGCCGTCCTGGAGGCTCCCCCGAACCTGCAGCAGATGGTGAGCGGGACCGCGCTCGGTGAGCAGTTCCGCCTGCTCGACCACCCGCCACTCACCCTGGTGCTGTTCGACCGGGCGGTGGCGGTCATCCCGGTCGACCGCGACGACGTCTCGCGCGGGGCGCTGTTCCTGCGGTCCCCCAGCCTGATCCAACCGATGGCCGCGCTGTTCGACCTGGCCTGGGAGGTCGCCCGCCCGTTCCTCGACGAACCGGTCGAGCAGCGCGGGCGACGGGACACGGTGCTGCTCGGGCTGCTCTCCACCGGCCTCCAGGACGAGGCCATCGCGCGGCAACTGCGGCTGGGCGTCCGCACGGTTCGCCGCGACATCGCCCGGTTGCTCGACGAGCTCGGCGCGCGGAGCCGGTTCGAGGCAGGGGTCCTCGCGGCGCGTCGCGGGTGGCTCTGAGAGCCTGGTCGGGTGCGCCTCGCCACCTGGAACGTCAACAGCGTCACCGCCCGGCTGCCTCGCCTGCTGCCCTGGCTCGAGCAGACAGCGCCCGATGTCGTCGCGCTGCAGGAGACCAAGACGGCGTCGTTCCCTGCCGCCGAGGTGGAGGCGCTCGGCTACGAAGTCGCCCACAACGGCGACGGCCGGTGGAACGGCTCGGCGATCCTGTCCCGCGTCGGCCTGGCCGACGTCGCCCTCGCGTTCCCCGGACAGCCGGGTTACGCCAACGAGGACGATGCCCTGCTGACCGTCCCCGTCGTGGAGGCGCGTGCCGTCGGCGCGACCTGCGGCGGCCTCCGGGTCTGGTCCCTGTACGTCCCTAACGGCCGGTCGGTCGACCATCCCCACTTCACCTACAAGCTCGCTTGGCTCGCCGCCCTCCGGGACGCCCTCGCTGCCGAGAGCGGGCCCCGCGTGGTGACCGGGGACTTCAACATCGCGCCCACCGATGAGGACGTCTGGGACATCGGCGACTTCGTCGGGTCGACGCACGTGACCGCACCGGAGCGGGAGGCGCTGGCGGCGCTTCGGGACCTGGGCCTGCGGGACGTCGTGCCGCGGGCACTGAAGTACGACACCCCGTTCACCTACTACGACTACCGCGCCGGGATGTTCCACAAGAACAAGGGGATGCGGATCGACCTGGTGTACGCCTCGCCCGAGGTGACGGTCTCCGACGCCTACGTCGACCGCGAGGCCCGCAAGGGGACAGGGCCGTCCGACCACTGCCCGGTGGTCGTCGATCTCGCACTGGCATGACGGCCGACGAGGGTCCGGGTCACGTGCACGACGCGGCCTGCGAGGCAGCGCACGGCACCGTCACCCTGCCCGCTGACACGCGCGGACTCGTCGTGGTGTTCGACTCGCCGGTGGCTCGCGAGATCGCGCTGCTCGCGGGTCGACTCGGCTGGCCGGTGCGGCTGCACGACGCCGGTGAGCTCGGGCCACTGGGTGCCGACGTGGACGTCGTCGTGTGCGACCACGACCGGCCCGAGCTCGGCGACGTCCTCGCCCAGGTCCTCGCACAACCGACTCGCTGGGTCGGGGTCATGGGCAGCCTTCGCCACACCGCGCCGCACCTGGCCGCGTTGCGGGAGCGCGGCGTGTCCGAGGGGGACATCGTTCGGGTGCACCGGCCCATCGGGCTCGACATCGGGTCCCACACGCCCGTGGAGATCGCGATCTCGACCGTGGCCGGGCTCATCGCGGACCGCAACGGCCGCCCCGGCGGGGTGCGCTGACCCGACCTTGGTGGTCACCTTCAGCCCCGCTCGTGCGTCAGGGGGGAGGACGTCCCGAGGTGGAAGGGTGGAGTCCGTGGACCAGACGGAGCTGTTCGAGGCTGAGCGACCTCGCTTGGTGGGCCTCGCGAGCCGCGTTCTCGGCGACCACGCCGAGGCCCAGGACATCGTGCAGCAGGCGTGGCTCCGGCTGCACGGAACGGACGCCGAGATCGACAGCCTGCCGGCGTGGCTGACGACGGTCACCACGCGGCTGTGCCTGGACCGGCTGCGCGCACGCACCCCCGTCCCGGTGGACGCGGTGGAGGTCCGGGACACCGCTCACGACCCAGCCGACGACCTCGCGCTGGCCGACACGGTGGGCGTCGCCCTGCAGGTCGTGCTCGACCGGCTCTCGCCGCGCGAGCGAGTCGCCTTCGTGCTCCACGACAGCTTCGGCTTCGCGTTCGCGACCATCGCCTCGGTGCTCGACACCACCCCGTCGGCCGCACGCAAGCTCGCGTCTCGCGCGCGGGCCAAGGTCACGCAGCCCCCTGCCGAGGACGCCCTGGCCGACTGGGCAGTGGTGGACGCCTTCATGGCTGCAGCCAAGAACGGCGACTTCGGGGAGCTGCTGCGCCTGCTCGCTCCCGACGCAGGCGTGAGCGCTGATGAGGCCGCCGTCCTCGCCGGCACACCGCAGCAGATCGAGGGACGCGACGAGGTCGCCACCTTCTTCAACGGCAGCGCAGCGGCCGCGCTGCCGGTCTTCGTGGCTGATCGGCCCGGGGCCGCCTGGTACCACCGCGGGACGGTCAAGGTCGTCTTCGACTTCACCGTCCACGACGGTCGCGTGCACGCCATCACCTTCCGAGCTGGAAACGACGCCCTCTCGCGCGTGGTTCGCCGCGACGGCGGGCAGCGGCGCGCCTGACCCCGTCACACTTCGTCCGCGTGACCCGTCACCCCCTCAGGACACCGCACCCACAAGGAGACGACCATGAAGACCATGACCTGCCGGGCCCTGGGAGGGCCCTGCGACCTCGAGCACCACGGCGAGAGCGCCGACGAGGTCATCAAGGCTCAGGACCGCCACCTGAAGCAGGCGGAGGAGTCCGGGGACACGAGCCACCACGACGCTCGCGCGGCGATGAAGCGCCGGTGGCGGAACCCCAAGCGGGCGATGAACTGGTACCGCGACGCCAAGCAGACCTTCGCCTCGCTCCCCGACCAGTGACCTCGCTGGTCAGGGGTCGGCGAGCAGCGTGCGCAAGGTGGCCGGGGTGCGCGCCGTACCGCTGACGCCCAAGGCCTTCTCGATCTTCGCCTGGGTGAGCCTGGTCCTCGCGGCGTTCTGGAAGCCGAGGTAGAGGACCTGATGGTTGCCCGCGACGACCTCCGGCGACCAGTCGGCGGTGAGGAACGCGTGCAGGGCAGGGGAGGTCGGCGGGTCGAAGAGCACGTTGACCACGACGTACCCGGGCAGCTCAGGCAGCTCGTCGAGGGCCGTGCGGAGGTCTGCCTCCGTGCGGACGCAGCACCGCACGTGCAGGTTGAAGCGGGTGGCAAGGGACTGCTCGACCTCCCTCGCGAGCTTCGCGGCCGAACGGGAGGGACTGGTGAACCTGGCGTTCCCGCTGTTGAGATGGGTCCGCACATCGGTGTGGCCCAGCTCCTCGAGCAGCGCGCGCAGATCAGCCATCGGCAGCTTGTTCGTCGCTCCCAGGTTCACGGCACGCAGCAACAGGACCCACCTCACGGCTGCAGGCTCGGCAGCGCTTCGCGGGCACGATCCTGCTCGAGCCCCAGGCCGGACAGCAGGTCGACCAGCGCCACCCGCAGCTGGGCGACGACCACCTGGCCCGACAGCGAGGTGGCCCCGAGGGTCACCGGGTTGAGCCGGCTGGCCAGCTCGATCAACGGCGCGAGGGCATCCTCCGCGGCGGTCACGGGGTCGAGCATGGCGGCGAGCTCCTCGAGCAGGTCCGGCAGGCACGCGGGCAAGGGATCGCCCGTCTCGAGAGCGACGACCACCCTGCGGACGAGGACCCGCAGGTTGCGGGTCGCGCGACTGAGCGCCACCAACAACTGTGCCTCCCGCGGATCGCCCTTGTGCCGACGCAGCAAGGAGATCCGCGCCGACTCACGACCGGCGGACAGCGCGCCGTCCCAGCGGGCGAGCACCGGCTCGAGCACGCGACCCCGGGCGAGCGCTTCCGCAGCCTCGGTCGAGGAGCCGCCGCGCACCGCCTGAGCCGCGTCGCGCAGCACCGAGGACAGGTCGGCGAGATAGCGCGTCCGCAGCCGGTTCGCGTCCTTCCACGGATCCGCCGGCAGGAGCGCGGCGACGAGCAGCGCCACCACCCCACCGACGACCGCGTCCTGCCAGCGGTGCACCCCGGACAGCGGGGTCCGGGGCAGCGCGACGACGAACACCGCCTGCACCGCCGCCTGCGTCACGGCCAGTCCACCCCCGTTGACCGCCACGGCCGCCATGAGGGACAGGAACACCACGACGCCGATCTGCCAGATCCCCTGCCCGAACAAGGACACCCAGCCGTCTCCCACCGCCACACCGACAGCGACCCCGGCAGCCAGCTCCGCCGTACGCCGCAGGCGGCCACCCCCGGTGAGGCCGAGGGCGACCACGGCGGCGACGGACGCGAAGAACGGGCGCGGGTGACCGAGGACCTCCGAGGAGAACGCCCAGGCCATCGCCGCCGCGAGGCCGCACTGCGCCGACGCCCAGGCACCGCCCTGCAACCGGGCCCAGGCATCGCGCAGCTGCCGTCGCGGATCCGGACGCCAGCCGCGAAGGACGTCCGGGCGCCGGGGGCTCATGCAGCAAACCTAGACTCCGGGGCATGCCTGAGTTCGCCTACTCCGACCTGCTCCCCCTCGGCGCCGACGAGACGCCGTACCGCCTGCTCACGTCGGAGGGCGTCTCCGTCGTCCAGGGAGCGGGCCGGGACTTCCTCCAGGTCTCCGGCGAGGCGCTGTCGCTGCTCGCCACGACGGCGATGCGCGACATCGCCCACCTGCTGCGGCCCGCGCACCTCGCCCAGCTGCGCCGGATCCTCGACGACCCGGAGGCCTCGTCCAACGACAGGTTCGTTGCGCTCGACCTGCTGAAGAACGCGAACATCGCCGCCGGCGGCGTCCTGCCGATGTGCCAGGACACGGGTACGGCGATCGTCATGGGCAAGCGCGGGATGTCAGTGCTCACCGACGGCCACGACGAGGAGCACCTGTCCCGCGGGATCTACGACGCGTACACCCGACTCAACCTGCGCTACTCCCAACTCGCGCCGCTGACCATGTGGGAGGAGAAGAACACCGGCAACAACCTGCCGGCCCAGATCGAGCTCTACGCGACGCCGTACGACAGCTACGACTTCCTGTTCATGGCCAAGGGCGGCGGCTCGGCCAACAAGAGCTACCTCTACCAGGAGACGAAGGCCGTTCTCAACGAGAAGGCGATGATGCGCTTCCTCGAGGAGAAGGTCGCTTCGCTCGGGACGGCTGCCTGCCCGCCGTACCACCTGGCGATCGTCATCGGGGGAACGTCGGCGGAGTTCGCGCTGAAGACGGCGAAGTACGCGTCGGCGCACTACCTGGATGCGCTGCCGACGTCGGGATCGGCTGTCGGTCACGGGTTCCGCGACCTGGACCTCGAGCGGCAGGTCCACGAGATGACCGCGCGTCTGGGCATCGGAGCGCAGTTCGGCGGCAAGTACTTCTGCCACGACGTCCGGGTCGTCCGACTGCCACGGCACGGAGCGTCCTGCCCGGTCGCCCTCGCGGTGTCCTGCAGCGCCGATCGGCAGGCGCGCGGCCGCATCGACGCGCAGGGCGTGTGGCTCGAGCAGCTCGAGACCGACCCCGCGCACTACCTTCCGGAGGTCACCGAGGAGCACCTGGACGACGACGTCGTGCGGATCGACCTGCGGCAGCCGATGGCGCAGATCCGCTCGGTCCTGTCGACGCTGCCCGTGAAGACGCGCCTGTCGCTGAGCGGGCCGCTGGTGGTGGCGCGCGACATCGCCCACGCGAAGATCGCCTCGTTGCTCGACGAGGGCCAGCCGATGCCGTCGTACCTGCGCGAGATGGCGGTGTACTACGCCGGGCCGGCCAAGACCCCCGAGGGCATGGCGTCCGGGTCGTTCGGGCCGACGACGGCCGGCCGGATGGACTCCTACGTGGACCGCTTCCAGGCGGCCGGCGGGTCTCTGGTCATGCTGGCCAAGGGCAACCGCTCGAAGCAGGTGACCGACGCGTGCGCCAAGCACGGGGGCTTCTACCTCGGGTCGATCGGCGGGCCGGCGGCGCGCCTGGCGCAGGACTGCATCAAGAAGGTCGAGGTCCTGGAGTACGCCGAGCTCGGCATGGAGGCGATCTGGAAGATCGAGGTCGAGGACTTCCCGGCCTTCGTCGTGGTGGACGACAAGGGCAACGACTTCTTCACCGAGATCGGCAAGGGACCTGCCGACGCCGACGCCGGGCCGGTCCCCGTGACGATCGCCTCCGCCCCGCACGGGTAGCCCCCCGCTGTCCCCTGCGTCATCACGCTCACGCTCGGTATCCCCTGAGTTGTGAGGACGTCACGAGCCGAGGCCTCGCTGCGTCATCACGCGCACGCTCGGCGTCCCGTGACTCCTGAGGACGTCAGGCGGCCCGCGGTCTCCAGCCGCGCGACCGAAAGACCGCCTCCAGCCGATCGAGCACCCGCTCCTCGTCCAGGCGCCAGGCGAGCAGGGGGATGCGCAGCACGGTGAGCCCCTCACTCGCCTCATCCAGGTCACGCAGCGTGTCGGCCAGCCTGGCCCAGGGCAGGTCGTGCTGCGACCCGTCGCTCTCGATGACCAGCCCGTACGCCGCAAACTCGGCGTCGCGGTAGATCGAGCCGTCCGGTCGGTGCCGCACCGCCTGCCGGTCGGGCTCGGGCAGACCGCGGCGGCGCAGCCCGCGGGCCAGGTCCAGCTCGCCGACGCTGCGGACACCGCCGGCGAGGTCGCCAGCCACCTCCCACAGCGTCCGGCGCCAGCGGTGCCGGCGGACGCTCTCGAGCACCTCGACCAGCTGAGCCACCGTGCACAGGGACTGCTGGACGGACACGGTCAGGAAGAACGCCGCCTGCCGTCCGGTGCTCGCCCAGAGGGCAGCGTGCACGGCAGCCACCTCCGGGCGCGTCCGGCGGAGCCCGTCGCAGATCACGTCAACCTCGCGCCACCGGCGGCTCTCGTGCAGCGCGACGCCCCGCAGCCGCAGCCGCCTCGTCCCGCGCGGGACGATCACGTGGATCAGGACGTCGGTGAGGGAGGTCAGACCGGCGTGCTGCAGGGAGCTCACCCCGTCGAGGGCCGCGCGCGGTCCGAGCTCGAGCACCGCCACCCACCGACGGGCGACGTCGTCCAGGGGGCCGTTGTGCAGGGCCACCGTCTGCCTGCCGGTGCGCTGCCACCTCCCGACGCGCAGCTCCCGACGTACCAGCCAGCGGGGGACGCCCTCGGCGTACAGCTGGCGCCGGGACGCGATCTGCGACTGCGACGCGGCGACCCGGGCCGCGCGACCCAGACCCACACGGGCCTGAAGGGAGCTCATGGGCATGCCCCCATCCCAGCCCAACGCCCACCTGCCCGCCCTGCCCCCTGTGGACAGCCCACGGCGTCCTCAGGACTCAGGGGGCACCACGCGTGGGTGTGATGACGCAAGACGGGGCTGTACCACGACGTCCTCACAACTCACGTGGCACCACGCGTGGGGGTGATGACGCACGAGGCAGACTGAGGGGATGAGCGAGTGGCGCACAGAGCACGACAGCATGGGCGAGGTCCGCGTCCCCAAGCACGCGCTCTGGCAGGCCCAGACCCAGCGCGCGCTCGAGAACTTCGCGGGGATCAGCGGCGAGCGGGTGGACGCGAAGATCATCCGGGCGCTCGCGCAGATCAAGGGCGCGGCGGCGCGGGCCAATGCCGGGCTCGGGGTCATCACGCCAGAGCAGGGCCAGCAGATCGCCCAGGCCGCCGAGACGCTGACGGGCGAGGAGGACGCCTTCCCGATCGACGTCTTCCAGACAGGGAGCGGCACCAGCACCAACATGAACGTCAACGAGGTGCTGTCGACCCTGTCCGGCACCCACCCGAACGACCACGTGAACGCCAGCCAGAGCAGCAACGACGTGTTCCCGAGCGCGCTGCACCTGGCTGCCGCGACGGCCGTCGTCGACGACCTGGTCCCCGCGCTGACGCACCTGGCCGAGGCTCTCGAGCGCCAGGCCGCCACGCACGTCGACACCGTCAAGGCCGGCCGCACCCACCTCATGGACGCCACCCCGGTCACCTTCGGCCAGGAGCTCGGCGGCTGGGCCGCGCAGATGAGGTACGGCGTCGAGCGCCTCGAGGCCTCGCTCGCGCGCGTCTGCGAGCTCCCCCTCGGAGGTACGGCGGTCGGGACCGGCATCAACGCGCCCGTCGGCTTTGCCGCGCAGACGATCGCGGACCTGGCCGCGCGCACCGGGCTGCCGCTGACCGAGGCCCGCAACCACTTCGAGGCGCAGGGGGCGCGCGACGCCCTCGTCGAGCTGTCCGGTGTCCTGCGGACGATCGCCGTCGGGCTCTACAAGGTCGCCAACGACCTGCGGTGGCTGTCCTCCGGACCGATGACCGGGCTGGCCGAGATCCATCTGCCCGACCTGCAGCCGGGCTCGAGCATCATGCCGGGCAAGGTGAACCCGGTCGTCCCCGAGGCCGCCTGCCAGGTCGTCGCGCAGATCATCGGCAACGACGCTGCCGTCGCCTTCGCCGGAGCGGCAGGGACTCTCGAGCTCAACGTCATGCTCCCGGTGATCGGCCGCAACCTGCTGCAGTCGCTGAACCTGCTCACCAACGTGACGCGCCTGCTGGCCGACCGGTGCATCGACGGACTCACGGCAGACGTGGACCGGATGCGCCGCTACGCCGAGAGCTCCCCCAGCATCGTCACCCCGCTGAACCGCCACCTCGGCTACGAGAGGTCCGCGACGATCGTCAAGCGTGCCCTGGCCGAGGGTCGGACGATCCGTGAGGTCGCCCAGGAGCACGTGGACTCCGGCGAGCTCACCCAGCAGCAGCTGGACGATGCCCTCGACGTCCTGCGGATGACCCGCTGAGGGCCCACGGCCTGCCCACCGTCGGGCCGCACCGGGCGGTGGTCGCGGCGCTGTCCATCGACGCCCTGGGCACCGGCCTGTTCCTGCCGGTATCGCTGCTGTACTTCACCACCACCACCTCGCTGTCGACGCCGCAGGTCGGACTGGGCCTGTCCCTGGCGGCACTGGTCCGGTTGCCCCTGGGCCCGGCGCTCGGCGCACTCGTGGATCGCCTGGGACCCGGCCGGGTGCTCGTGCTGGGGAACGTCCTGCAGGCGCTGGGCTTCGCCGCCTACCTGCTCGTGGACTCCCTGACCGCTCTCGTCGTGACGACCGTCGTGGTCCAAGCGGGGAACACGGCCTTCTGGTCGTCCTACCCCTCCTTGGTGACGGAGGTGTCCGCGCCCGGCCAGCGGGAGCGCTGGTTCGGGTTCCTGGGAGCCCTGCGCAACACCGGCTTCGGCCTGGGCGGCCTGCTCGGAGCTGTCGCCATCAGCACCGGAGGCGTGACCGGGTACCGCGTCATCGTCGTTGCGAACGCCCTGACGTTCGCCGCCGCCGCGGCGCTGCTGGTGCGCGACCCCGCGGCGCGACGGCGCACCCGTCCCACGGAGCGCGTGCTCGCGCCGTGGCGAACGGTCCTTGCTGACCGGCCCTATCTCGCCCTGGCACTCACCAACGTGGCGGCCGCGACGGGCAGCTTCGCGCTGACGATCGTCTTCCCGCTGTGGGCCGTCGAGTCCCTCGGCCTCCCTGCCTGGGTGCCGGGGGTCGGGTTCGCCCTCAACTGCGTGCTGATCGCGGGGTTCCAGGGGCCGGTCGTCGTGGCGATGGGCCGGATGACGCGCGCTCGAGCCCTCCAGCTCGCCGCACTCACCTCGATCGCGTCCTGCGCTGTCCTGCTCGCGGCGTCCCCGGTCCCGCGGTCAGCGGCGGTGGCCCTGGTGCTGCTGGGCGTGGCCGTGTTCACCGTCGGGGAGCTGATGGAGAGCCCAGTCATGGCGACGCTGTCCGCGGAGGCCGCACCGGACCACCTGCGGGGCCGCTACCTGGCGGCGTACCAGACCTCCTGGAACGTCAGCAGCTTCGTCGCTCCCGTGCTCCTCACCTCGCTGCTCGCCGTGGGAGGCCTCGCCGTCTTCGGCGTGCTGGCCCTGCTCGCCGCCCTGACCGCCGTCGGCATCGCGTTGGTCACGCCGCACCTGCCCGCCGCTCGCGTGCTCGTCGGAGCGGCGCCGACCGAGACCTGATCGGCGGCGCCCACGGCGCCTCAGACGGGGAGGTCTTCGAGCAGGTCGGTGACCAGCGCGGCGATCGGCGAGCGCTCGGACCTGGTCAGCGTCACGTGGGCGAACAGCGGGTGGCCCTTGAGCTTCTCGATCACGGCCGCCACCCCGTCGTGCCGGCCGACCCGCAGGTTGTCGCGCTGCGCCACGTCGTGGGTCAGCACGACGCGCGAGCCCTGACCGAGGCGCGACAGGACCGTCAGCAGGACCCCGCGCTCCAGCGACTGCGCCTCGTCGACGATGACGAACGTGTCGTGCAGGGACCGGCCCCGGATGTGGGTCAGCGGCAGCACCTCGAGCAGCCCGCGGGCCATGACCTCCTCGACGACCTCCGGCGCCACGAGCGCACCGAGCGTGTCGAAGACCGCCTGCGCCCAGGGGCCCATCTTCTCCGACGCGTCACCGGGCAGGTAGCCGAGCTCCTGGCCACCGACGGCGTACAGCGGCCGGAAGACGACCACCTTCTTCTGCGCCCGACGCTCGAGCACCGACTCGAGCCCCGCGCAGAGCGCGAGCGCAGACTTCCCCGTCCCGGCTCGCCCTCCCAGCGACACGATGCCGATCTCGGGGTCGAGCAGCAGCTCGAGGGCGACGCGCTGCTCCGCGGACCGGCCGTGCACCCCGAATGCGTCGCGGTCGCCGCGGACCAACCGGACCGACTTGTCAGGAGCGACCCGGCCGAGCCCAGATCCCCTGTCGGACAGCAGGACCAGACCGGTGTGGGTCGGCAGCTCGCGGGCCTCGGGCAGGTCCAGCCGGCCGGTCTCGTACAGGCTGTCGAGGTCGGCGGCGTCGACGGTGAGCTCGTCCATGCCGGTCCAGCCGGTGGTGCGCGCGAGCTCGGCGCGGTACTCCTGCGCCATCAGGCCGATGGAGGCCGCTTTGACGCGCAGCGGCAGGTCCTTGCTGACGAGCACGACGTCGCGCCCCTCGGCGGCGAAGTTGAAGGCCACGGCCAGGATGCGGCTGTCGTTGTCAGCGACCCGGAACCCGGCCGGGAGGCCCTCGAGCGAGGAGTGGTTGAGCTCGACCCGCAGGGTGCCCAGCCCCAGGGGGATGGGCTGGTCGAGCCGGCCGTGCTCGATGCGCAGGTCGTCGAGCACGTGCAGGGCCTGCCGGGCGAACCAGCCGAGCTCGGGGTGGTCGCGCTTGCCCTCGAGCTCGGAGATCACCACCAGCGGGACGACGACCTCGTGCTCAGCGAACTTGCTCATCGCCCCCGGATCACTCAGCAGGACCGAGGTGTCGAGGACGAACGTCTTCACGCTGGCTTGAGTCATCGCAGGGCCCTCCGGAGTCAGAGCCGGGACCGGGCCCCGAGGGCCGGGTCTCGGCCCTCCTCACACGCTGGTGCGCGCAACCGGGCCTCCCGAGCGACGGGACGGGATGCCCCACCGCTGCCCATGAATATCCGCCTGCCCGGTGCGAAACTGGCGGAGCGACACGCGCGACCTCGGGGCGCCTGAGCGTTGTCGTCGCGAGGCGCCCGTGGCTCAGGCGCCGAAGCGGCGCTGCCGGTTGGCGAAGTCGCGCAGCGCACGCAGGAAGTCGACGTGCCGGAAGTCCGGCCAGTGCGCCTCGCAGAAGTAGAACTCCGACCTAGCGCTCTGCCACAGCAGGAAGCCGCCCAGCCGCTGCTCGCCGCTCGTCCGGATGATGAGGTCCGGGTCGGGCTGTCCGCGGGTGTAGAGGTGCTCCGCGATGTGCTCCACGTCCAGCAGCTCAGCGACCTCCGCGAGCGAGGTCCCGGCCGCCGCGTGCGACTGCAGCAGAGACCGCACGGCATCAGCGATCTCCCGCCGACCGCCGTAGCAGACGGCGATGTTGACGAGCACGCCCGGCCGCTCGCCGGTCCCCGCCGCGGCCTCCTTGAGCACGCGCGTGGTCTCCGACGGGAGCAGGTCCAGCGCGCCCACGATGTTGAGCGTCCAGCGGTTCTCGGGGGCCGCGAGATCGACCACGACGGTCTCGATGATGCGCAGGAGGGCGGTGAGCTCCGGCTCGGGCCGCGCCAGGTTGTCGGTGCTCAGCAGCCACAGGGTGACGACCTCGACGCCGGCGTCGTCGCACCAGCGCAGCAGGTCGATGATCTTGTCCGCGCCGGCCTGGTGCCCCGCGTCCGAGGAGGCCCCCATGGCCCGGGCCCAGCGGCGGTTGCCGTCCAGGATCACCCCGACGTGGCGCGGGACCACCGCGCCGCGCGCGTGCAGCGACCTGGCGAGCCGCTTCTCGTACGCCGTGTAGACAAGGTCACGCAGTCCCACGACGCACCTCCCTCTCGGCCCGCGGTGAGCCTATCCTCGCGCGCTCAGCCGACAGGGCGCACAACCCCGACGACCTGCGCGTCGTGCGTGGACGACGCTCCCACGTCAACGATGTCCTGCTCCAGCTGCTCGAGCAGCCCGTGCAGCTGGTCGCTCGTGAGCACCGCCCGCAGGCCCTGTCCCGCCGTACCCCAGGCCTCGAGCAGGGCGAGCGGCGTGCTCACCCAGCCGGTCGACTCCCAGACGCGCTCGACCTGCAGCGTCACGCGCAGCTCGCCCACGGTCGACAGGTCATCGGGGTCGCGCGAGCGGAAGCAGAACAGCTCGCGGTCCCGCGGCAGGTAGCGCTGGACCTCCTGCCACACCTCGTCGGAACCGTGGGCGGCCCAGGCGCGGATGCCGCTCTCCAGCGAGCTCGCCGGGAACGCCGCCCCGGCGGACCGGGCAGCACGCAGGCGCGCGGCCGCGGAGGCCAGGAAGAACCCGCACCGCTCCCCGACCTCGCCGAACGGCTCGCCGTCGCGCAGCAGGCGCAGTGTCACCTCATACGGCCGGTCGTCGCGGTCCAGGACCGGTGCAGGCAGCACGGACAGCACCGTTCCGTCCACGCACCCGACGACCGCCACGCGCACCTCCGCTGCTCGAACTACCACCCGCGCCTGGATCTGAACCCCCCGACACGGCACGAGCCCGCCTCGGCAGGGAGGCGGGCTCGTGACGGACGGACGCTGCTAGCTGTCGAGGCGCTTCACGAGCGCGGCGTGCTCGTCCCGGAGGGCAGCCGGCATGTGGTCGCCGAACTGGTCGAAGAACTCGGGCAGCATCCCTGCCTCCTGCTTCCAGATCTCAGTGTCCACCGACAGCAGGATGTCGAGGTCCCGCTCGTCCATCTCGAGCCCGTCGAGGTCGAGCTCACCCTTGGCCGGCACGCGACCGATGGGGGTCTCGACGCCCTCGACGCGGCCCTCGAGGCGGTCGACGATCCACTTGAGGACCCGGCTGTTCTCACCGAAGCCTGGCCAGAGCCACTTGCCCTCGGCGTCCTTGCGGAACCAGTTGACGGCGTAGATCTTCGGCAGCTTGCTCTCGTCGGTCGCGTTGCCGATCTCGAGCCAGTGACCGGCGTAGTCGCCCATGTTGTAGCCGCAGAACGGCAGCATGGCGAAGGGGTCGCGGCGCAGCTGGCCGATGGCACCGGCTGCGGCGGCGGTGGTCTCCGAGGAGACCGTCAGGCCCATGAACACGCCGTGCTGCCAGTCGAAGGACTCGGTGACGAGCGGGACGGCGGTCGCGCGGCGACCACCGAACAAGATGGCGCTGATCGGGACGCCCTTCGGGTCCTCCCACTCCGACGCGATGGTCGGGCACTGCCCGGCCGGCGTGGTGAAGCGAGCGTTCGGGTGCGCCGCCGGGGTCTCGCTGGACGGCGTCCAGGAGTTGCCCTTCCAGTCGGTGAGGTGCGCGGGGGCCTCGTCGGTCAGGCCCTCCCACCACACGTCGCCGTCGTCGGTCAGGGCGACGTTGGTGAAGATGCTGTTGCCGTAGAACGTCTTCACGGCGTTGGCGTTGGTGTCCTCACCCGTGCCGGGCGCGACGCCGAAGAAGCCGGCCTCGGGGTTGATCGCGTAGAGACGACCGTCCTCGCCGAAGCGCATCCAGCAGATGTCGTCACCCACGGTCTCGACGGTCCAGCCCTCGATGGTCGGCTGGAGCATCGCGAGGTTGGTCTTCCCGCAGGCGCTGGGGAACGCGGCCGTGACGTACTTGACGTCACCCTGCGGGGAGGTGAGCTTCAGGATGAGCATGTGCTCGGCCATCCAGCCCTCGTCGCGCGCCATGACGCTGGCGATGCGGAGCGCGAAGCACTTCTTGCCCAGCAGCGCGTTGCCGCCGTACCCGGAGCCGTACGACCAGATCTCGCGGGTCTCGGGGTAGTGGACGATGTACTTGGTGTCGTTGCACGGCCACGCGACGTCGGCCTGGCCGTCCGTCAGGGGAGCGGCCACGGTGTGGACGGCGGGGACGAAGAAGCCGTGCTCACCGATCTCGTCGAGGGCGGCCTGGCCCATGCGCGTCATGATCCGCATGGACACGACGACGTACGGCGAGTCGGTGATCTCGATGCCGAGCTGGCTGATCTTCGAGCCGAGCGGGCCCATGCTGAAGGGGACGACGTACATCGTCCGGCCCTTCATGCAGCCGGCGAACAGGGGACGGAGCGTCTCGCGCATCTGCGCGGGGTCCATCCAGTTGTTCGTGGGGCCGGCGTCGGCCTCCTTCTCGGAGCAGATGTAGGTGCGGTCCTCGACCCGGGCGACGTCGGTCGGGTCGGACTTCGCGTAGAAGCTGTTCGGGCGCTTGGTCTCGTCGAGCTTGACGAAGGTGCCGTTGTCGACGAGCAGCTGGGTGAGGCGCTCCCACTCCGCCTGCGAGCCGTCCGCCCACTCGACCCGGTCCGGGGTGGTGAGCTCCGCGATCTCGCGGACCCAGGCGACCAGCTTGGCGTTCTTCGTGGGGGCCTGATCGAGCCCGGGGATCGTGCTGGCGGTGGTCATGGGATCCTCTCCATCGAGGTCGGGGGCATGCTGGTGGTGAGGCAGTGTGGTGGTGCTGTGCTCGCGCTGTGACATGCAGTCTGCCGTGATGTACCCAGCCGCAACAGACTCCCATCCTGTGAGATCGCGCACCAGACGGACATCAGAAGGACATCCCTTGGACACTTTGAGCGAAACCGTCCATCGCGTTGAGGACGCGGTCAAGCCGCACCTGCGCGGCGTCCTCCACGAGGTCGCCTTCGCGATCTCCCTGGTCACTGGGACCGTGATCGTCTGCCTGGCCGAGGGAGCGCGGGAGCGGGTCGGGGCGTCCGTGTACGCCGGTTCGGTCGCCCTGCTCTTCGGCACGTCGGCGGCCTACCACCGCGGGACGTGGGGCCCCCGGGCCCACGGGATGATGGCCCGACTGGACCATTCGATGATCTTCGTCCTCATCGCGGGGACCTACACGCCGTTCTGCCTGGTGCTGCTGCACGGGTCGCTGCGCTGGGCCATCTTCGGCATCGTGTGGGGGGGTGCCGTCGCCGGCATCGTGCTGCGCAACGCCTTCCGTCAGCCGCCGCGCTGGGTGTTCGTCGTGCTCTACCTCGCCCTCGGCTGGGTCGCGCTCGGCATCCTGCCGCAGGTGCTGGAGGACGGCGGCGTGGCGGTGCTCGTGCTGATGCTCGTCGGCGGGTTGTTCTACAGCGTCGGCGCCGTCGTCTACGCCCGCAAGAAGCCGGACCCCTCGCCCCGCTGGTTCGGGTTCCACGAGGTCTTCCACGCCTGCACGCTGGCGGCGTTCGTCGTGCACTACGTGGCCGTCAGCCTGGCGATCTACGGCCGCTGAGCGCTGCCGGCTCACCGGGCGAGGACCTGCTCGGCCAGGCGCTCGGCGTCCGTGGTGGGGAGCTCGCAGACCGACCGGCGGCAGACGTACGCCGCCCCGGGCGCCCGGCCCTCGGCCAGCGGCCCGTTGACCGCGACCACGAGCCCCGGCGAGGTCCCGCGACGCGCCACGGCGAGCAGGTCGGGGCGGTCCAGCACGACGACCTCCGCCGGTCCGGCCAGCAGCGCCTCCGACACCGCGAGCGCCCAGCCGGCGAAGCGGGCGTGCTTGCCGAACAGCATCGCGAGCCCGCCGAGGCACGCCTCCGCCGCCGCCCGATGCCGGTCCGAGCCGGTGAGCGCGGCGTAGGAGAGCAGCGCACCCGCCGCCGCGGCCGCGCCTGACGGCGTGGCGTTGTCGGTCGGGTCCTGCGGGCGACGGACGAGCTGCTCGGCATCAGCAGCGGTGTCGTAGAAGCCGCCGCGGCCGTCGGCGAACTCCGTGAGCACCACCTCGAGCAGGGCGTGCGCCCCCCGGAGCTGGTCGAGGTCGCCGGTGGCCCAGTAGAGGGCGAGCAAACCCTCCGCGACGTCGGCGTAGTCCTCGAGCACGCCCGCGTGGCGACCGACGACGCCGTCCCGCGACACCCGGCGCAGCCGCCCGTCGACCCAGTGGAGGGACCGGACCAGACCGGCGCAGCGCTGCGCTGCCTCGACGTAGTCCGGCCGCTCGAGCAGCACTCCTGCCTCCGCCAGAGCGGCGACGGCCAGACCGTTCCACGCCGCCACGACCTTGTCGTCGCGACCGGGCTGCGGCCGGTCCCCGCGGGCCGCGAGCAGCGCGGCGCACACTCGGGCGTACCGCTCGGGATCAGCGGGCTCGAGGAGCCGCTGCAACGTCGACGACCCGTGCTCGAAGGTGCCTGAGGGCGTCACCTCGAACTGCTCCGCGGCCCACGCGCCGTCCTCCGCGCCGAGCACCTCGACCAGCTCGGCCGGCGTCCAGGCGTACGTCAGCCCCTCGACCCCGTCGGTGTCGGCGTCCAGCGCCGACGCGAACCCGCCCTCGGCCGTCAGCAGGTCACGGACCAGGAAGTCCGCCGTCTCGATCGCGACCCGGCGCGCCGTCGCCGATCCCGTGGCGCGCAGCCAGTGGACGTACACGCGCAGCAGCAGCGCGTTGTCGTAGAGCATCTTCTCGAAGTGCGGGACGACCCACTTCTCGTCCACGGCGTACCGCGCGAACCCCCCGGCGAGCTGGTCGTACAGGCCGCCGCGGGCCATGGCCTCGCAGGTGTGGGCGACCTTCTCCAGGCCCGTCCCCGCCCGCGTCGCCCTGCGCAGCAAGAACTCCAGGACCATCGACGGTGGGAACTTCGGCGCCGACCCGAAGCCGCCGTGCACCCCGTCATAGCCCCGGGCGAGCTGGTCGAAGGCCTTGTCTAGGAGCTCCGCGGTGATCTCGACAGTGCCCTCGGGGGCCGGTCGCGACAGCCGCTCGACGATCTCCTTGCCGGCGTCCTGCACGTCCTGACGGCGGGTCTCCCAGGTCTGCCTGACGCCCTGCAGCACCTCGCCGAAGGTCGTCATCCCCTGGCGCCGCTCTTTCGGCCAGTAGGTGCCGCAGAAGAAGGGCTCGCCGTCGTGGGTGAGAAACGACGTCATCGGCCAGCCGCCGTGCCCGGTCATGGCCTGCACGGCCTCCATGTAGACCGCGTCGACGTCGGGCCGCTCCTCTCGGTCGACCTTGACGTTGACGAAGTGCGCGTTCATGTACGCCGCGGTGTCGTCGTCCTCGAAGGACTCGTGGGCCA
>CAVXBV010000004.1:0-41696 GCA_963760125.1 uncultured Actinomycetota bacterium
CGACCTCGCCGACCATGAGGGCGAGCCGTGCGAGGTCGAGGTGCTCGTGGACCAGCTGACCAGCACCCTCGAGACTCAGCTCCGGGCGTTCCTGAACGCACACACGCTGGTCGGCGCCGCAGGCAGGGCGCACGCCTTCGCCGGAGCCAGTCTTGGCCGGGTGGAGGAGTTCCGCCCGCACCGGCCGGTCGAAATCAGGCTGCGGCACGAGCCCCGAGCCGAGGATCCAGGCGGCGGTGGGGGTGGCTCAGGACCCCCCGAGCCCGGGCCAGAGCCCGAGCCGCCGAGTGACAGCGATCGGCTCTGGAACGACCAGACCCTGGACCGCGCGGCGTGGGACCACCACGACGGCCTCACCACCCCCGCCAGCCGGTATGAGCGGGAGAGCCCGCACTGCCCCCTGGGCTGCCCACCCCGCACCCCCAGCAGCAGACAGGGCGGCTGGACCCTGCACGCCTCACCCGAGCCCACCGCCGGCTCCGCACCGACAAGACCGACACCCGGCCCCTGGAAACCAGCAGCTACCCTTCAGCCCCCGCATCGCGAGGTTCCTGAAGATCCGCGACCTCACCTGCACCTTCCCCGCCTGCCCCCGCCTGGCCCGCGACTGCCAAAGCGACCACATCATCCCCTGGCCCCAAGGACCCACCGCAGCCCGCAACGGCAGCAGCGAATGCACCCACCACCACCAAGCCAAACACCACTACTTCACCCTCACCCAGCACCCCAACGGCACCCTGCAGTGGAACACCCCCCTCGGCCGCACCCACCTCCGACACCCCAGACCCCTCCTCCGCGGCTGGTAGCCGATCGTCGGGTCACGACGCCACGTACACCACAGCCCAGGAAGGCAACGCGGCCGCTCAGCCCAGGCGAAGGACGCGGGTCCGTTTGACGGCAACGCCCTCGAGCTCGCGGGTCGTCGGGAGGTCGTACGCGGCGATCTCGACCACGCCGTCCTGCGGGCAGTAATCCCGTCCGGGGTCGCCCAGCAGCACCGGCACCGTGGCTCGGCGCAGGAAGGTCAGGACGCGGGGCGTCATGTCCCGGTCGTAGAGGACGTCACCGGCCAGGACGACATCGACCTCGGGAACAGACCCGTCCAGCAGGTCCACGCCGGTCCACGTCAGCGTCCCCGTCCGCAGGTCGAGAGCGTTGGCTGCCGCGTTGGCCGCCACGGCCTCCCCGGCCAGCGGGTCGATGTCGGCGGCGAGCACGCTCACCGCACCGGCGCGCAGGGCCGCCAGCGCGACGAGGCCCGACCCCGTGGCGAGGTCCAGCACGCGCTTCCCGCAGACCTGCTCGGGGTGGTCCAGGACGTACCTCGCCAGCGCCTGCCCGCCGAGCCAGGCGAACGCCCAGTAGGGCGGCGCAGAGGCGCCCGTGGCCTCCCACAGGCCCTGCAAGTCGTCCGCCTGGTGCAGGAGCACCTCCGGCACGCTCGGGGACGGCTCGAGGGCCAGCCAGGAGGCGTACTGCAGGTGAGGGGACATGGAGCCAGTCTGCCGGGGCAGGATGATCACTGTGCTCGGACTCCCGGACGACGTGACCGCCTGCCTCTTCGACCTCGACGGGGTCCTCACCGACACCGCGTCGGTCCACCGGACCGCCTGGCGGGAGGCCTTCGCCCCCCGCGCCTTCACCGACGACGACTACCACGCCCACGTCGACGGCAAGCCACGGGACGACGGCGTGCGCGACTTCCTGGCCTCCCTGGGAGAAGACGCGACTCCTGAGCTCGTGCAGGAAATCGGCGACCGCAAGCAGGCGATGTTCGTCGAGCGCCTGCGTGCCGACGGTGCGGACGTCTACGACGGGAGCAGGCGGTATTTGCAGGCGTGCGCCGACGCGGGCATCCGGCGGGCTGTCGTCTCCAGCAGCGCCAACTGCGAGGAGGTCCTGCGCGTCACCGGCTTGGCCGATCTCGTCGAGGTCCGCGTCGACGGTGTGACAGCCCGGGAGCGGTCCCTGCCCGGCAAGCCCGCTCCGGACACCTTCCAGGCGGCCGCCGCCGAGCTCGGACTCCCGCCGTCCCGCTGTGCGGTCTTCGAGGACGCGCTTGCCGGTGTCGAGGCCGGGCGGGCCGGGGCCTTCGGCCTCGTCGTCGGAGTGGATCGCGTGGGTCAAGGGCCGGCGCTGAGCAACCACGGGGCTGACCTCGTCGTCACCGACCTGGCGGAGCTGCTGTGATCGGCGAGAGCGCCTTTCCCGTCGAGCCCTGGGCGGTCCGCGAGACCACGCTCGACCTCGACATCCTGGCGCAGACCGAGTCCGTGTTCGCCCTGTCGAACGGGCACGTCGGACTGCGCGGCAACCTCGACGAGGGCGAGCCGCACGGCATCCCCGGCACCTATCTCGCCGGCGTCTACGAGCTCCGCCCCCTCCCCTACGCGGAGGGGGGATACGGCTACCCGGAGTCCGGCCAGAGCGTCGTCGACGTCACCAACGGCAAGCTCATCCGGCTGCTCGTCGACGACGAGCCGCTCGACGTCCGGTACGGCGATCTGCACCGGCACGAGCGGGTGCTGGACTTCCGGTCCGGCACCCTGGAGCGCGACCTCGAGTGGACCTCGCCGGCCGGTCGCACCGTGCGTGTCCGCTCCACCCGGCTGGTGTCGCTGACCCACCGCGCCGTGGCCGCCGTCGTCTACGAGGTCGAGGCCGTCGCCGACGGTACGCGCGTCATCGTGCAGAGCGAGCTCGTGGCGAACGAGACCCAACCTGCGGCGTCGTCTGACCCTCGGGTGGCGAGCGCGCTCGCCAACGCGCTGGAGGCCGTCAGCCAGGACACCCAGCCGTGCGGGGCTGTCCTGCTGCACCGCACCAAGGCCTCTCAGCTGATGGTCGGGGCCGGCATGGACCACGAGGTCGACGCACCGGGCCACGTGGCCATTGAGCAGGACACGCGGGAGGACTGGGCCCGGACGACGTTCGCCACCACGCTCGACGCCGGGCAGACGCTGCGGGTGGTCAAGCTCATCGCGTACGGCTGGTCCTCGACGCGTTCCGAGCCTGCGGTCCGTGACCAGGTCGCCGCAGCGCTGACCGGCGCCCGTACCGCAGGCTGGGAGCAGCTCCTTGCCGACCAGCGCACCTTCCTGGACGACTTCTGGGAGGGCGCCGACGTCGAGGTCGACGGTGATCCCGTGCTCCAGCAGGCGGTCCGCTTCGGGCTCTTCCACGTGATGCAGGCCGCCGTCCGCACGGAGCGCCGCGCCATCAGCTCGAAGGGCCTGACCGGTCCCGGGTACGACGGTCACGCCTTCTGGGACACCGAAGGCTTCGTGCTGCCGGTCCTCGCCGCCACCGTCCCCCTCGCCGCTCGGGACGCGCTGCTGTGGCGCCACTCGACCCTGGACACGGCGCGCGCCAGGGCAGCGACCCTCGGCCTACGGGGCGCGGCGTTCCCCTGGCGGACGATCGCCGGGGAGGAGTGCTCCGGCTACTGGCCGGCCGGCACCGCGGGGTTCCACGTGAACGCCGACATCTCCTTCGCCGTCGAGAGGTACGTCGCCGCCACCGGCGACAGCGACTTCGACGAGAGCGTCGGCACCGAGCTCCTCGTCGAGACCGCCCGCCTCTGGTCCTCCCTGGGCCACCACGACCGGCACGGCGTGTGGCACCTGGACGGGGTCACGGGACCGGACGAGTACAGCGCGATCGCCGACGACAACGTGTTCACCAACCTCATGGCCTCGCGCAACCTGGTGGCCGCCCACCAGGCGTGCGAGCGCCATCCGCGCCGCGCCCAGGAGCTCGGCGTCACCCACGAGGAGCTCGCGTCCTGGGACGCTGCCGCGCGCACCGTCGCCGTGCCCTACGACGACCAGCTCGGCGTGCACGAGCAGTCGCGCGGGTTCACCCTCTACCGCGAGTGGGACTTCGCGTTCGCCCACGACAACGACCAGTACCCGTTGCTCCTGCACGCGCCGTACGTCGAGCTCTACCGCTCGCAGGTCTGCAAGCAGGCCGACCTGCTGCTGGCTCTGCACTGGTGCGGCGCGGCGTTCACCGACGAGCAGAAGGCCCGCAACGTCGACTACTACGAGCGGCGCACGGTCCGCGACTCCTCGCTGTCGGCCTGCACGCAGGCCGTCACCTGCGCCGAGGTCGGCCACCTCGAGCTGGCCCACGACTACGCCACCGAGGCCGCCCTCATCGACCTGCACGATCTGCACCGCAACAGTCGTGACGGCCTGCACATGGCCTCACTGGCGGGCTCCTGGACGGCGCTCGTCGAGGGGTTCGGCGGCCTGCGGGTCGTCGGTGAGACCTTGCAGTTCGCCCCCGCGCTCCCGAGCGGGTTCGACCGGTTGGCCTTCCACCTGCGCTGGCGCGGCGGGCTGGTCCACGTGAGCATCACGCACGACGAGGCGACCTACCAGGTGGAAGGTGCCTCGCTCGTGCTGCACCACGACGGCGAGCGGATCCCGCTCGCTGACGGCGAGTCGGCCCGGCGCCCGGTCCAGGTCCGGACGGCCCTCCTGCCCGCACCACCCCAGCCGGTCGGTCGGGCTCCGCGCCGGCACGCCGAGCGCTCCCAGCGCCGTCGCTCAGGACAGGAAGGCTGACCCCGCCGCCGGCGTTGTACGCGTCGTGACCGACCTCAGCGTCCTCGACCTCGCTCCCGTCGCCTCCGGTCGGACCACGCCGCAGGCCGTGCAGGAGTCGATCGCGCTCGCCCGCGAGGCAGAGCGGCTCGGCTTCGGGCGCGTGTGGGTCGCCGAGCACCACGGCATGCCGGGCATCGCCTCCAGCGCCCCCGCCGTTCTCATCGCGGCGCTCGCCGGGGCCACGTCGCGCATCCGCGTGGGCTCTGGCGGCGTCATGCTCCCGAACCACCCGCCCCTGGTGGTGGCGGAGCAGTTCGGGTTGCTCGAAGCGCTGCACCCCGGGCGCATCGACCTCGGGCTCGGTCGGGCGCCCGGAACCGATCCTCGTACGGCGTCGCTGCTGCGACGCGGGAACGCCGACGACTTCCCCGGCGAGCTGGCACTCCTCCGAGCGTTCTTCGACGGACCCGTCGAGGGCGTGCACGCCGTGCCCGCCGCGGGGAACCGGCCCGACATCTGGTTGCTCGGCTCGAGCGGCTTCTCCGCCCAGCTCGCTGGTCTACTGGGTCTGCCGTTCGCGTTCGCCCACCACTTCAGCGGAGAGAACACCATCGCCGCCCTGGACCTCTACCGGCAGTCGTTTCGGCCGGGCGTCCTGCCGGAGCCGTACGCCTTGGTGTCTGCCAGTGTGCTCGTGGCAGACACCGACGCCCAGGCCCGGCGCCTGGCCCTCCCCGGGGTCCTGTCCTTCGTGCGCCTTCGCCAGGGGCGTCCCGGCGTCCTTCCCACGCAGGAGGAGGCCGAGGCGCACGACTGGTCGCCGCAGGAGCGGGCGTTCGCGGAGCACCGGCTCGACAGCGCCGTCCTGGGCTCGCCCGACACCGTCCTTGCTGGGACACAGGCGCTGGTCGCCGCCACCGGCGCCGACGAGGTCATGGTCACGACGACCGCCCACGACCCGCAGGACCGGTTGCGCAGCTACCAGCTGCTCGCGCAGGTGGCGGCGCGGCCGGGGAGCGGACTCGTGCTCCCCCTCACGTGCGCGGCAGCAACCGGTCGCTGATGATCCTGCGCTGGATCTCGCTGGTGCCCTCGAAGATGGTCGTGAGCCGAGCGTCCCGCCAGTAGCGCTCGACCCGCCGCTCCGTCGTGTAGCCGTTGCCGCCGTGCAGCTGCATCGCCTGTCCGGTCACCCGGACGGCCATCTCGGTGCACTGGAGCTTCACCATCGCGGCCTCGCTCTCGCACGGCACGCCGGCATCGAGCAGATGCGCGACCTGGCACCACATCGCACGGGCTTGCACGACGTCGGCGGCCATGTCGGCGAGGGCGAAGCGGAGCGCCTGGAAGTCGCCGATCGGGTGACCGAACTGCTCGCGCTCCTGCAGGTACGCCGTCGTGTCCTCCAGGGCGCCGCGGGCCACGCCGACGGCCCGCGCAGCGGTGTGCACGCGCGCGATGTTCAGACCGCGCTGGACCGAGGCGAACCCGCCCTCGTCGGCCGAGGACCCGCTGTCGCCGTACAACCCGGTGAGGCGGTCGGTGTCGGGCACCCGGACCTCGTCGAGCAGCAGGTCCCAGGTGAGGAAGCCGTGGTAGCCGATCTTGTCGATGACCGTCCCGGTCATCCCCTCAGGCCACGCGCCGCGGTCCTTCACGACGAGGAACGGCTCGAGACCGGCGGAGCGCGGCTCGTCCGGGCCGGGCTCGCGAACCCGCGCGAGCACCTCGATGAAGTCCGCAGCCAGGGCGTTGCCGGCCCAGCGCTTGTGGCCGCTCAGCACCCAGCTGTCGCCGTCGCGGGTGGCCGTCGTGGCCACGCCTGCGAGGTCGGACCCCGCGTCCGGCTCGGACAGGGCGATGGAGCCGATCCAGTCGCCCCGGGCGGACTTCGCGAGCAGGTCCTCCCGCCGGGCCGGGTCGGTCACCTGAGTGCCGAGTCCCTGGCCCCGGGCGAGGATGCTCGCCACGCTGAGCCAGGCGCGGGCGAGCTCCTCCGACACCAGGCAGTACTCGAACACCCCGAGCCCGAGACCGCCCTGCGCGGTCGGGAGCGTCAGGCCGAACCAGCCGAGCTCGGCCATCCCCTCGACCAGGGCCGTCGGCATCTCCCCCTTCACCGGATCGAGGGAGTCGGCGGCTGGGAGCACGACCTCGTGAGCGAAGGCCGCAGCCCTCGCCTGCAAGGCCAGCCGCTCGGGGGTCGCCCAGGGAGCGAGGAGGTCCATCTGCCGAAATTACTCGCGTCAGGGGTGGGTTCAGGGGGTGGGGGTGTAGCCCGGGCGGCCGGCGTCGTTCCACTGCTCCCAGAGCTCGAAGAACTCCGTGCCGAACGGGTCTTGACCACGCAGCGGCATCGAGGCCCGTCGGATGCTGAAGTCGAGCGGGGCCAGGTCCACTGCACGCGTGAAGTGCTGCTCGGCCAGCACCCCGTGACCGTGGCGGTGCAGCCACGCAGCGAGGCGGCGCTCCGCCCTCGCGGTGCGGAGGTCCTCGTCGTCAGCCGGGGGCTCGACCAACGGGACGTCCCCGCCTCGGACCCACGCGCGGAGGGCGTCGTGGTGGCGCTCGGCGTCGACCTGGGTGAACTCCAGGAACTGGTCGTCGCCCGGGGCGATCGTCGGTGGCTTCACGACGCGTCCCTGCTCGTCGAGCCAGACGGTGGCCGGGACGTTGACGATGCCGAAGACGTCGGACACGCGGTGCTCCGGATCCACCGCGGTCGGCATGCCGTCCTGCACCCACGGGCGGACCGCCTCGTTGTCCTCATCGAGCGCGATGGTCACGATGTCGAGGCCGTCAGCCTTCAGCTCGTCGGCGAGCTGCTTCCACGCCGGCAGCTCGTAGCGGCAGCCGCACCAGGTGGACCACGCGACGACGGCGGTCTTTCGCCCGGAGCCGGTCACCGGCACGTCGATCCCGTCGACGTCGCGCAGCACCAGATCGGGCGCGACGGCGCCGACCGCCGTCGTCGTGCCGCCTGCCTCCCCCAGCACCGCGACCCACGCACCGTCCACCTCCGCCACGGCCAGCGGACGGCGCAGCGCGTCGGCCACCTCAGCGAGCGACACCGGGGCCGTGAGTCGCGTCGGCACGCAGACGTCACCGCGGCACAGCCCGACGTCCTTGAGCTCCCAGCCGGTGGCGGCGAGCAGCGCGTCGCCTGTCAGCAGCAGCCCGTCGGAGGCGACGACGGTCTCGCGGTCGGAGTCCAGCACCGTGATCATGCCGCGCACTCTAGAACAGGTTCTAGAGAAGCGCCGTCGCCGCGTGAATGGCCAAACCGGCCAGCGCGCCGACCGCTGTCCCGTTGATGCGGATGAACTGCAGGTCCCTGCCCACGGCGAGCTCGATGTTCTTCGAGGCGTCGCGCGCGTCCCACTTCTCCACCTGGCCCCGGATCAGCTTGGTCACCTCGTCCCCGTAGTTCTCCACGGCGTGCCCGACGACCGCCTCCGCGACCTGCTCGAGCCGCCCGCGGAACGCGGCGTCGTCGGCCACCCGATCCGCGACCGAGCGCACCAGGCCGGCCAGCCGGTCGTGCAGGGCCCCGTCGCTGTCGGACAGGGACTCCCGGATCGACGCGATCGCGTCGGTCACCACGTCATGGAGCACGGCCTGCGCCTGCGGGTCGTCGAGCAGGCGCAGCACGACCCGGTCCAGCTCCGCCGCGGCCTCCTGGTCGGCCTGCAGGGCCTGCGCGACCCCGCGCAGCAGGCCGTCGAGCTGGTGGCGGAGCGGGTGGGCGTGGTTGCGGGCGACGTCACGCAGCAGGTCCGCCATGTCGTCGATGCCCGCACGGATCCGCTTGTCCGACACGAACAGGGCGGCCAGCCAGCCGCGCTCGTCGACGAACGCCCGCACCGACGGCAGCAGCGCCTCCCGGTTGGTCCGCAGGTAGGCGCTGGCCCGCGCTGCGGCGACGTCCATCAGCGGTCGCTGCGTCCCGCCGTCCACCGCACGTTCGAGCATCTGGCCGAGCACCGGTGCGTAGGACCGTCGGGCCTGGTCGCGGCGCATCAGCTCCAGCGCCGAGGCGACGACGGCGTCCTCGTCCAGCGCACCCAGCACGGCGCTGGCGTTGAACGACAGCTCGCGGGCGATCCGGTCCGCGACCTCGGGCCGCCGGACGGTCGCCGCCGCCTTCTGCAGCAGCGCCGCCTCGCGCAGCTGCTGGAGCACGACCTCCCGGGTGAGGAAGTGCCCGGTCACGAACTCACCGAGCTTGGTCGCGAGCTCGTCCTTCTTGCGCGGGACCAGGCCGGTGTGCGGGATCGGCAGGCCGAGCGGTCGGCGGAACAGGGCGGTGACGGCGAACCAGTCCGCGAGGCCGCCGACCATCGCCGCCTCGGACCCCGCCCGGACGTACGACGCCAGGGACCCCTCGACCTGCAGGCTCACGACGTACACGACGGCGGCCAGCAGCAGCAGGCCGGTCGCCGTGCGCTTCATCGACCTCAGCCGCGTGACCGAGCGCTCGTCGGAGACCAGCAGCGGCATCACCACGCGGCGACCCTAGTCGCCGTCGTCAGTCCGCCAGCGCGGCGACCTCGGAGCGCGGCGCCGACGGCTCGATCCGCAGCACCTTGGCCAGGCCGGCCGGCATCCACCAGTTCCAGTCGCCGAACAGCGACACCAGCGCGGGCACCAGCAGCGACCGGACGACCGTCGCGTCGAGCAGGATGCCGAAGCCCAGCGCCGTGGCGAAGAGCTTGATGTCGGTGCCCGGGCCCGACGACAGGGCCACGAACGCGAGGAACAAGATCAGCGCGGCGCTCGTCACCAGCCTGCCGGTGCGCGCGATGCCCTCGATGACGGCCCCGTCCGTCGTCGTCCCGTGCTCGTCGTACTCCTCCCGGATGCGGGCCAGGATGAACACCTCGTAGTCCATCGACAGGCCGAACAGGAACGCGAAGACCATCAGCGGGATCCAGTAGGTCACGGCTCCGGTCGCACTGACGCCGTAGATCGTCTCGGACCCGAAGCCGTGCTGCCAGAACAGCACCATGAACCCGAGCGTCGCGGCCAGGCTGACGATGTTCAGCAGCACCGCCTTGATCGGCAGCAGCACCGAGCGGAACGCCCGGGCCAGCAGCACGAACGTGAGCAGGCTGATGAGGGCCAGCATCAGCGGGAAGTTCCCGTAGACGGCCTTGAGGAAGTCGATCTGGTCCGCTCCCGGCCCGGCGATCCCCAGGATGGCCGGCTCGTTCGCGGCCACCGCCCGGGCGTCCCGAACGGGCCCGACGCTCGTGGAGTTGACCGTCTCCACCTGCGGGATGGCGAGGACGACGGTGCGGCCGTTGCGGGTGTTGCCGGCGTCCGTGGACACGACCACGTCCGCGATCCCGTCGATCGTGGCCAGCTTCGCCGCGACCTCGGGAGCGTCTGACGTGGAGGTGAGCACCTGGAGCGGCGTGAGCGTGCCGGTGGGCTCGCCCCCCTTCTCCAGGGTCTGCAGCGCGTTGTACGCCGGTCCGCTCGAGGCGAGGGAGTCCGACCCGGCCAGGCCGACCTTGATGCCGGTGAACGCGACCACCAGGGCACCCATGACCAGCAGGGCCGAGCCCGCCGCGAGCCAGCGACGCTTCACGACGCCGGTGGCCCACCGTCCCCACCACTTGCTCGCGTTGTTCTCGTGCCGGATCCTCGGCCAGTCCACCTTCGGACCGATGCTCGACAGGATCGCCGGCGTGAGCGTGAGCGTGGTGAGGACGCTCGCCAGCGGGATGAGCGCCCCGCCGATGCCGATGCTGCGCATGAAGGGGACGGGCAGCACGACCAGGGCCAGCAGCCCGATCGCGACCGTGACCCCGCTGAAGATGACGGCCTTGCCGGCGGTCTCCATCGCGACGACGACCGCCTCGTGGTTGTCACGCCCGTGCTCGCGCTCCTCGCGCCAGCGCGTGACGAGCAGCAACGAGTAGTCGATCGCGACGCCCAGGCCGATCAGGGCGATGAGGAACTGCACGATGAACGAGACGTCCATCAGGTAGGTGATGGGCAGCACCATCAAGAAGGTGAGCAGGATCGAGGCCGCCGCCACCAGCATCGGCAGCAGCGCCAGGAACGACGCGAAGACGAACGCGAGGACGACGAGCGCCCCGCCGGCGCCGAACAGCGTCTCGACGAGCACCCCGGGACCACCGCCGTCTCCGTCACCGACGGCCAACAGGTCCTCCCCGGTGACGCCGGAGGTCCAGCCGGCCGGCTCCGCCTGCTTCGTCGCGGCACGGATGGGCTCGGTCGGCGGGAGGTCGTAGGGGTTGCTGGAGAAGCGGTAGAACACCATGGCGTATGCCGTGCGGTCGTCCTCGCCGCGGAACACCTTGTTGCCGCTGGTGGCCTCGTCGACCAGGCGCAGTGCCGGTGCCGACGCGGCGACCTTGGTGAAGGCCTCGTGGAGGGCTGCCTCGTTGCCGGTGACCGTCTGGCCCTCAGGGGCGGTGTAGGTGATGAGGTACGGCGAGCTCGTCCCGCCGTTGCCGAAGTCGGCGAGGATCCGCTGGGAGGCCTCGGTTCCCGGCTGACCGGGCAGCAGGAACTCGATGGTCATGCGACCGCTCACGGCTCCTGCCGCGGCCGCCCCGGCGACGAGCAGGACCACCCAACCCACGACGACCACGATCCGGTGCCGCAGCACCAGCTCAGCAAAGCGACGCACGAGCCAACCCCCTTGTGGAACCCGCACAGGAACCGCGCAAACACTAGCCGCCGACGGGCAGCGCGCAGATGCGGTGAGATGACCGCATGCAGGACAGACGTGTGGACCCGGTCGAGCTCATCGGCGGGCAGCCGCTCACCGAGGAACAGGTCGTGGCCGTCGCCCGGGACGGCGCCCGCGTGGTCCTCGGAGCGGCCGCGATCCGGGCCCTGGCGGACGCCCGCGGTCACGTGGACCGCCTCGCCGCGGGCGACGTCCCGGCGTACGGCATCTCGACGGGGTTCGGCGCGCTCGCGACCAGGCACATCGCGCCGGAGCTGAGGACCCAGCTGCAGCGCTCCCTCGTCCGCTCACATGCCGCGAGCAGCGGCCGGCCGGTCGAGGACGAGGTGGTCCGCGGCATGACGCTGCTCCGACTCCAGACCATGGTCACGGGGCGCACGGGCGTACGACCGACCACGGCGCAGGCGTACGCCGACCTGCTCAACGCCCACATCACCCCCGTCGTCCGGGAGCACGGCTCGCTCGGCTGCTCGGGGGACCTCGCGCCGCTCGCGCACGTCGCTCTGGCCGTGATGGGCGAGGGCGAGGTCTCGTACGGCGGCAGCACCGTCCCGGCGGCGGAAGCCCTCGCCGCAGCGGGACTCGAGCCGGTCGAGCTGGCCGAGAAGGAGGGGCTGGCCCTCATCAACGGCACCGACGGCATGCTCGCGATGCTCTTGCTGGCCTGCCACGACCTGGTCCGGCTGTGCGCGGTCGCCGACCTGGCCGCGGCCATGAGCGTCGAGGCGCTGCTCGGCACCGACCAGACGCTGGACGCCGAGCTGCTCGCCCTCCGGCCGCACCCTGGCCAGCAGGCGTCGGCGGCGAACATGCGGCGGCTGCTCGCCGGCTCCCCCATGGTCGCCTCGCACGCCGGCCCGGAGGACACGCGGGTGCAGGACGCCTACTCCCTGCGCTGCGCCCCGCAGGTGGCAGGTGCCGTCCGCGACTGCCTGGAGCACGCCCGTCTCGTCGCCTCGCGGGAGAGCGCCAGTGCCATCGACAACCCGGTGCTGCTGCCGGACGGGCGCATCCGCAGCAACGGCAACTTCCACGGCGCGCCGGTCGCGTACGCCCTGGACTTCCTCGCCATCGGGATCGCCGACCTGGCGAGCATCAGCGAGCGACGGACCGACCGGATGCTCGACAAGAACCGCAGCCACGGGCTGCCGGCTTTCCTCGCCGACGACCCTGGCGTCGACTCCGGGCTCATGATCGCGCAGTACACCCAGGCCGGCGTGGTCAGCGACCTCAAGCGGCTCGCGGCGCCGGCGTCCGTGGACTCGATCCCCTCGAGCGCCATGCAGGAGGACCACGTGAGCATGGGCTGGTCGGCCGGCCGCAAGCTCCGCCGGTCCGTCGACGGACTGGCTCGGGTGCTGGCCATCGAGGTGATGACGGCCGCCCGGGCCCTGGACCTGCGCGCCCCCCTGCAACCCGCCGCGGGCACGGGGGCCGCGCTGCGCGCCGTCCGCACCGTGGTCGAGGGCCCGGGGACGGACCGCTACCTGTCGCCCGAGATCGAAGCGGCCGTAGGGCTGGTGCAGAGCGGCGCGCTGCTGTCTGCTGTCGAGGGAGCGATCGGAGCACTGGCATGAGCGGACTCGAGTGCAAGGGCTGGATGCAGGAGGCGGTCCTGCGCTGCCTGCGCAACAACCTGCACCCCGACGTCGCCGAGGACCCGGCCAACCTCGTCGTCTACGGCGGCAACGGCAAGGCGGCGCGCGACCACGCCAGCCTCGCGGTCATCGAGCGGACGCTGATGCGCCTCGAGGACGACGAGACCCTCATGGTCCAGAGCGGCAAGCCGGTCGCGGTCTTCCGCACCTTCCCGCACGCGCCGCGTGTCCTGATCGCCAACTCCCTGCTCGTGCCGTCCTGGTCGACCTGGGAGGACTTCTGGCAGCTCGAGGCGATGGGACTGACCATGTACGGCCAGATGACGGCCGGGTCGTGGATCTACATCGGCAGCCAAGGGATCGTGCAGGGCACGTTCCAGACCTTCGCTGCCCTCGCCGAGAAGTCCTACGACGGCACCCTGCGCGGCAAGGTCGTCCTGACCGCCGGGCTCGGGGGGATGGGCGGCGCGCAGCCGCTGGCCGTGACGATGAACGGCGGCGTGGCCCTCTGCCTCGACGTCGACCCGTCCCGGATCGCCAAGCGCCTCGAGACGCGCTACCTCGACGTCGAGGCCGGCTCCCTCGCCGAGGGCCTGTCGCTCTGCCGCGCGGCGGCGCGCGAGGGTCGGGCGCTCTCGGTCGGGGTCGTCGCCAACGCCGCCGAGGCGCTGCCCGCGCTGCTCGCCGCCGGCGAGCAGTTCGACGTCGTCACCGACCAGACGTCCGCGCACGACCCGCTCAACGGCTACGTCCCCGCCGGCCTGTCGTTGTCCGAGGCCACCGAGCTCAGGACCACGAAACCGAGCGAGTACGTCGAGCGGGCCCGCGCCTCGATGGTCGAGCACTGCCGGGCGATGGGCGGGTTCGCCGCCGCGGGCGCGGAGGTCTTCGACTACGGCAACAACCTGCGGGGGGAGGCACTCGCCGCGGGGCTCACCGACGCCTTCGCGTTCCCCGGCTTCGTCCCGGCGTACATCCGTCCCTTGTTCTGCGAGGGCATCGGTCCGTTCCGGTTCGTCGCCCTGTCGGGAAGGCCCGAGGACATCGCCGTCGCCGACGAGGCGCTGCTCGCCGCCTTCCCGGACAGCCCGTTCGTGCAGCGGTGGATCCCGCTGGCCCGCGAGCGGATCGCCTTCCAGGGCCTGCCCGCCAGGATCTGCTGGCTCGGGTACGGCGAGCGCGCGACGGCCGGGGCGATCCTGAACGACCTGGTGGCCAAGGGAAAGATCTCCGCCCCCGTGGTGATCGGCCGCGACCACCTGGACAGCGGATCGGTGGCGAGCCCCTACCGCGAGACCGAGGCGATGCTCGACGGGTCCGACGCGATCGCCGACTGGCCGGTCCTCGACGCGCTGCTGAACGTCGCCTCCGGCGCGGCGTGGGTCGCGGTGCACCACGGCGGCGGCGTGGGCATGGGCAAGTCCCTGCACTGCGGGGCGCAGGTCCTCGCCGACGGCTCGGCCGACGCCGCCGCGCGCCTCGACCGGGTGCTGACCAACGATCCCGGCATGGGGGTCGTGCGGCACGCCGATGCCGGCTACGACCTGGCCCGCGAGGTCGCGCGGGAGCGTGGCATCGACATGCCGATGCTGTGACCAGCACCCTGTTTCGCGGCGGGTCGTTCACCACCTGGACCGACGCGCCGGTGACCGCCCTCGTGGTCGAGGACGGGCGCGTCGTCTCGCACGTCGAGGGTCCCGCCGACGAGGTGGTCGACCTGGACGGCCGGTGCGTCGTCCCGGGGTTCGTGGACAGCCACACCCACCTGGTGTTCGGCGGCGACCGGTCCGCGGAGTTCGAGGCCCGCATGACGGGAGTGCCCTACACCGCCGGGGGGATCCGCACGACCGTCGCCGCCACGCGGGCGGCGTCCACCGAGGACCTCACGACCCGCGCCCGGGCCCTGGCCGGCGAGGCGCTCCGGTCGGGGACCACGACGCTCGAGGTCAAGTCCGGTTACGGCCTGACCGTCGAGGACGAGCGGCGCTGCTGTGAGGTCGCGGCGTCCGTGACCCCGCACGTCACCTTCCTCGGCGCCCACGTCGTCCCGGACGGCGACCCGCAGGCCTACGTGGACCTGGTCGCCGGTCCGATGCTCACGGCCTGCGCCCCCGTCGCCACGGCGATCGACGCGTTCTGCGAGCGGGGCGCCTTCGACGCCGAGCAGACCGAGCAGGTGCTGCGCGCCGGAGCCGCCGCGGGCCTGGCGGTGCACGTGCACGCCAACCAGCTCGGGCCCGGCCCCGGGGCGCACCTCGCGGCCTCGCTCGGCGCGCTGTCGGCCGATCACTGCACCCACCTGACCGACGGCGACATCGCCGCGCTGCGCGACGCAGGAGTGGTGGCCGTGCTCGTCCCGGCGGCCGAGTTCAGCACCCGCTCGCCGTACGCTCCCGGCCGCCGGCTGCTGGACGCGGGCGTCACGGTCGCGCTGGCCACCGACTGCAACCCGGGGACGTCCTTCACCACGTCGCTGCCGTTCGTCGTCGCCCTGGCGGTGCGCGAGCTGCACCTGTCCCCCGAGGAGGCCCTGCGGGCCGTGACCCTCGGCGGCGCGGCGGCCCTGGGTCTCGACGACGCGGGTCACCTGCGGGTCGGGGCCCGTGCCGACCTGGTGGTGCTGGACGCGCCGAGCCCCGTGCACCTGGCCTACCGACCGGGGGTCGACCTCGTCGCCCAGGTGTGGAGGGGCGGGCGCCGTGAGCGCTGACGACCCCCGGTGGCCCCGTGCCGCTTCCTGGTTGGCCGCCGGCGGCGCGGCGAGCGGTCCCACCCTCGCGCTGGTCGGCGTCCCGCTGTCCCGGACCTCGATCTCCCCGTCGCAGGCCCACCTCACCCCCGCCGCCGTGCGCGCTGCGTTGCGCCGCTTCAGCACCTTCCACGCGGGTCTGGACGTCGACCTGGAGTCCGTGCACGTCGTGGACCACGGTGACCTGGACGTGGTCGACGCCGGCGTGGGCGATCACGTGGCTCGGGTGCGCGCAGGCCTCACCGCCCTCCCACCCGCCGACCTCGTGGTGCTGCTCGGTGGCGACAACGCCCTGACCCGGCCGGCGATGGCCGCCCTGCTGGACCTGCCGACGGCCGGGCTGCTGACCCTCGACGCCCACCACGACGTCCGCGGCGCCCACGCCGGGGACACCAACGGCACCCCGGTCCGCGGCCTGCTCGAGGACGGCCTCCCCGGCCGCCACGTGGTCCAGCTCGGCCTCGGCACGCTGACCAACAGCCGGGCGTACCGCACGTTCTGCGACGAGCACGCGATCACGGTCCGCACCGCCGACGAGGTCCGCGGGCAGGTCCGCGCCGTCGTGCGCACCCACCTCGACGCTCTCGCCGCGGCCTGCCCGGGCGGTCTCTACGTGGACCTGGACGTCGACGTCGTGGACAGCGCGTTCGTCCCCGGCTGCCCGGGCGCCCGGCCCGGTGGCCTGCTGCCCCACGAACTGCTCGCCGCTGCCGAGGAGGCCGGTCGGCACCCCGCCGTACGCGCCGTCGACCTGACGGAGGTGGACGCCGGCGCCGACCCGGACGGCCGCACCGTCGACCTCATCGCGATGTGCCTGCTGTCGCTCGCCGCTGGCCTGGCGGCGCGTCAGACGGGCTGAGGCTCCTCGAACGTCGCCGTCATCCGCTCGGTCCACGTCGTGATGACGACCGGTGCCTCCGCGAGGCCGAGGCTGCTGAGCTCCTTGGCGATCGGGTGACTCCCGAGGGTCAGCGACACCCCTTCGCCGAAGCCCATCGACGACCCGCTGCCGCTCTGCGTGAACGACGTCGCGTGCGGAACGCCGTCGATCAGCGTGTACGACGCCATCGGCATCGCCGGCATCTCGTCCGTGCCGCCCCGCGGGATCGTCACGTCCAGGACCAGCTCGCCGTCCATCGTGAGCACCCAGTGGCTGCTGGTGTCGGTCTGCGTCACGTCGATCTGCTCGACGGACTTCGGGAACCCCCAGATCTGGTTCCCGGCCACGCAGGTGAACTCCTGGTCCACCGGGAGGTGGGTGATGAAGCTGCCGTCCGGGCCGCCGGCCGCGGGCCGCACGAACAAGATCGTGCCGACCTCGTGGTAGGCGCCGAGGTCGTTGTCGCGGTAGTCCACCAGCGCCAGCGCCACGTGCGCCCGCCCCGGCGCGGACTCGATCACCGTGAAGCCCTCCGGACACAGCGCGCTGGCCGCCGCGTGGTCGACGTCGTAGATCACGGTGCCGGCGGAGGCGTCGCGCACGATCACGGGCATGGTCACGGTCTGGCCGAGGATGTCGTAAGTCGTCATGCCTGACATGAGAACACGTTTCAGTTCTGAGCAACAGCCTCGAGGGTTCCCGAGCTCAGACCACTTCCTCGCGTAACCTGGGGTTTGACCTGACCGCTGCCCCGGCGCAACCTTCGCGCCCCCGACGGCGTCCTTCTTGACGAGGACCCCGTCACCCGAGGAGCCACGCCTTGTCCCCCGCACCGTCCCCCGCACCGTCCCCCGCACCGTCCCCCGCACCGTCCGCCTCTGGCCCGTTCGCTCGCCCTGCTCGCGGCCGCTGCGGTCCTGCTCACCGGGTGCAGCAGCGGGACGGCGCCCGCGGGCACCGTCGACGTCGCGGCCCCCGCGCCGGTCGTCACGACCGACGCCCCCGTCGCCGACCCGACCCTCCCGGCCGAGCCGACCGCCGCACCGACCATCGCTCCGGTCCTCGCCGCGAAGCCGACGGCGAGCCCCAAGCCCAAGCCCCCGACGTACGACGTGAAGGCTGTGCAGACCCAGCTGACCACGCAGAAGTACTTCCTCGGGGCGATCGATGGGAAGACCGGCTCGGCCCTCCGCAGCGCGGTCATGGCCTTCCAGAAGGTCAACGGGCTCGGCGTGGACGGCGGCATCGGGCCGAAGACCCTGGCTGCGCTCGCCAAGCCCGTCGTCCCGGTGCTCAAGGGCTCCGGGTCCGGCGTCCGCGTCGAGGTCGACCTCACCAAGCAGGTCCTCTACGTCGCCAAGGACAACACCATCACCCGGATCCTCCCGGTGAGCTCGGGCAACGGCAAGAAGTACCTCACCAAGAAGGGCAACACCGCGACCGCCCTGTCGCCGGTCGGGTACTACACCGTCCAGCGCCGCATCGTCGGGGAGCGGCACGCCGAGCTCGGCACCCTCTACGACCCCCAGTACTTCTACAAGGGCTGGGCCATTCACGGCTCCAACAGCGTGCCCGCCTACCCCGCGAGCCACGGCTGCACCCGCGTCACGCGGGCCGACGCGAAGTGGCTGCTCAAGGCCATCAACGTCGGCACCCGGATCTACGTGTACGGCGGCGCCCACACCTTCACCGCCGGATCGGCGGCCCCGGGCACCGATGACCCGGGTGGCGACACGCCGGACACGACGCCCGCGGACCCGGTCGAGGCCACCCCGACGCCGAGCCCCGCGGCCACGCCGGCGCCCAGCGGGTCGGGTGAGCCGACCCCGTCGGCCGCGCCGTCTCCGACGAGCAGCCCGTCACCCAGCTCGTCGAGCAGCGCGAAGCCGACGCCGAGCACCACCGCGAGCCCCAAGCCCAGCGCGCTCCCCACCCCCTGACGCGGGGTCGAGCCTGCCCTCGCGGGCTCAGGGAGGACCCGGTCGGTCAGGACGCCGGGAGGCGACGGGTCGACTTCTCGTCGTACAGCGCGAGGTCGGCGCGGCGACGCAGCTCCTGACCGTCACCGGCCTCCGCGAGCAGGCTCAGACCGATGCTGACGCCGACGCCTGAGGCAGCCCCGACCGCGCGGCACTGCGCCCGCACCCGGTCGGCCATCACGAGCGTCTCGACCTCATCGGCGTCGACGACGACGATCGCGAACTCGTCGCCACCGACGCGGCCCACCACGTCGTGACGACGCACCACGTCCCGGAGGGCGGCACCGAGCTCGCGGAGCAGCTCGTCCCCGGCCAGGTGACCCCGCGTGTCGTTGAGGGCTTTGAAGTCGTCGAGGTCGAGCGTGACGAGGCCCAGCGGCTGGCCGGTCAGCTGCGCCGCCAGGACCTCGGCGTCGAGGCGGTCCAGGAACGCGTGGTGGTTCAGGCAGCCGGTGAGGCCGTCGTGCGTCGCCTGCCAGCGCAGCTGCTCCATGAGGCTGTCTTGCTCGGCGAGCGCACCGCGCAGGCGGTCCGCCGTGAGCACGCACGTCGCCGCGGTCACGACCAGCGCGCAGACGGTGAGGACCAAATGCCAGATCGGCGGCGCGCCGACCAGGCAGGTCGCGAGGTAGCCGACGACGGCGCTCGTGCCCATGACCAGGGCGCCGCGTCGCCCGAAGCCGGTCGCGGTGAAGACCAGCGAGGCCGCGAACAGAGCTGTCAGGGGGGACTGCCCCCCACCGTCGAGGGACGACGCCGCGACGACGGCGAGCAGCAAGCTCATCGACCAGAGGTACAGCCACGGCTCGCGCTCAGGCCCCGTGAGCACGCGCATCACCGGCCGGGTGAGGATCAGCGGGCAGGACAGCAGCGTCACGATCCCGACGCCGACGACCAGCACCTGGTAGGTGCCGGGCACGAGCAGCGCGTAGACCAGCCCGACGAGCGAGCACACCGAGGTGGAGGCGACGCCGAGCTGGACGTGCCCGCGCCAGAACGAGCTCTCCCCCCGGATGTCCCCCACCTGGACATGATCGGCCAGGATCCGCCGGTCCTGAACCCCGTCCGGCTCCTCCCCACTGAGCCGAACGGCCCAGCGCGGGCGTCGGGGTCGACAGGGAACACGTTCTCGCAGGGTTGGGCGCCCGTGCGTAGGGTTCCGGCCATGACAGCGGTGTCGGTGCGCGGGCTGCGCAAGGCGTACGGCGAGATGGAGGCCGTCAAGGGGGTCGACTTCGACGTCGCCGCCGGGGAGACCTTCGGCTTCCTCGGACCCAACGGGGCGGGCAAGTCCACGACCATCAAGATCTTGTGCACCCTCGCGAAGGCCACGGGCGGCTCGGCGACGGTCGCCGGCTTCGACGTCACGACACAGCGGGACGACGTACGGCGCCACATCGGTCTGGTCTTCCAGGACACGACGCTCGACACCTACCTGTCGGCCGAGCAGAACCTCCGCTTCCACGCCGAGCTGTACGGCATGCCCAAGGCGACGGTCGCCCCGCGACTGCGCCAGGTCCTCGAGATGGTCGGGCTCTGGGAGCGGCGCGAGTCCAAGGTGCTCACGTTCTCCGGCGGGATGAAGCGGCGGCTCGAGATCGCCCGCGGGCTGATGCACTCCCCGCGCGTGCTGTTCCTCGACGAGCCGACCGTGGGACTCGACCCGCAGACCCGCGCCTCGATCTGGGAGTACATCCACCAGCTGCGCCAGCAGGAGGAGATCACCATCTTCCTCACCACCCACTACATGGACGAGGCGGAGCACTGCGACCGCATCGCCATCATGGACGCCGGCACGCTCGTCGCCCTGGACACCCCGGCCGCCCTGAAGGCCAGCGTCGGCACCGACCGGGTGACCATCCGCACCGCGGACGACCAGGCTGCGCTGGGCCGGCTGCCCGAAGGGGTGCTCACCTCGGAGGGCCTCGTCCTCAACGTCGAGAACGGCGAGGCGTACGTCCCCACGCTGTTCGCCACCCTGGGGATCCCGATCACCAACGTGAGCATCAGCCGTCCCTCGCTGGACGACGTGTTCCTGTCCTACACCGGTCGCACCATCCGGGACGCCGACGTGACCCCTGGCATGCCGGCGATGTTCGCCGCGATGGGTCGCCGGTGACCACCGTCGCGCCGGTCGCCGTCCCCGTCCGGTCCATCGCCCTCGACCTGCGCGCCATCAAGATCGTCGTGCAGCGAGACCTGATCCGGACCCTGCAGGACCGCACCCGCTTCGTCAGCGCGCTGGTGCAGCCGCTGTTGTTCCTGTTCGTGCTCGGGTCCGGACTGGCCTCCCTCACCGGTGGGGCCACCGGACCGATCGACCTGCGGACCTTCATGTTCCCGGGGATCCTCGCGACGTCCACGCTGTTCACCGCGATGTTCAGCGCCGTGTCGATCGTCTGGGACCGTGAGTTCGGCTTTCTGCGCGAGATGCTCGTCGCGCCAGTCCGGCGCAGCAGCATCATCCTGGGTAAGGCCCTCGGCGGCGCCACGGTGGCGACGACCCAGGGCGTCATCGTGCTGTGCCTCGCCCCGTTGGTGGACGTCCCGCTGACGCCCGGCCTGATCGTGGTGCTGCTGGCCGAGGTGTTCCTGCTGTCGTTCACCCTCACCGCCCTTGGCCTCGCGATCGTTGCGCGCATCACCCAGGTGCAGACCGTGATGGGGCTGATGCAGGTGCTGCTCCTGCCGCTGTCGTTCCTGTCCGGCGCGCTCTACCCGCTCTCCAACCTGCCCACGTGGCTCGGGATCGTCGTACGCCTGAACCCGCTCACCTACGCCGTGCACCCGATCCGTACCGCGGTCTTCGACCACCTCACGCTGCCCGACGACGTGCGCGCCAGGCTCAACCCGCCGATCACCTGGTTCGGGTGGGAGGTCCCGACGTGGACGCAGCTGCTGCTCGTCGCGGCGATCGGCACCGCCCTGATGGCCCTCGCCATCCGCCAGTTCCAGAAGGTCGAGTGAACCTCCCCTTCGTCGGCCTGGCAGCGCTCGACACTGCCCTCGCGGCCACCGACCGGCACCGCGCCCGCCGGCTCACCAAGCCGCTGCTCATGCCCGTGCTCCTGCACGACCGCGACCGCCCGACCCAGCGGGCCCTGGCGCTCGGCGGCGCCGGCGACGTGGCGCTGCTCGGGTCCTCCGACCTGGCCTTCACGGCGGGCCTCGGCAGCTTCCTCGCCGGGCACGTCGCGTGGGTCGCGGCGCTGCGCGGACGGAGCGGCACCGGACTGCTGCGGCGGCGGCCGTGGCTCGCGACGCCGTACCTGCTGGCGTGGGGCTCGCTCAACGCCTACCTGTGGCCGCGCACCGGCAAGGACCGGCTCCCGGTGCTGGCCTACAGCTCGGCCCTGCTCGCGACCGCCCTCGCGGCGCTCGACACCGGCGACGCGCGGACCGCCGCCGGGGGCGCGCTGTTCCTCACCAGCGACACCCTGCTCGCGCTCGAGCGGTTCGCCGGCGTGCACCTGCCGCTCCACGAGGGGATCGTGATGGCCAGCTACACCAGCGCTCAGGCGCTGCTCGCCGACCGCGGCCCCTCGTAGCCTGAGGGGATGGCCCGCTACCTCGACGTGCACCCCGTCGATCCCCAGCCGCGCCTGGTGGCGCAGGTGGCCGACCTGCTGCGCGACGACGGGCTGATCGCCTACCCCACCGACTCCTCCTACGCCCTGGGCTGCCGCCTCGACAACCACGAGGGCAGCGAACGGATCCGGCGTATCCGCCGGCTGGACGACAAGCACCACTTCACCCTGGTGTGCGCGGACTTCGCGCAGCTCGGGCAGTTCGTCCACCTCGACAACGCGGTGTTCCGCATGGTCAAGGCCGCGACGCCGGGGCCGTACACGTTCCTGCTCCCCGCCACCCGGGAGGTCCCTCGGCGGCTGGCGCACCCGAAGAAGAAGACCATCGGCGTGCGGATCCCCGACCACCCGTTCGTCAAGGCGCTGCTGCGCGAGCTCGGGGAGCCGGTCCTGTCGAGCACCCTGCTGCTGCCCGGTGAGACGACGCCGATGACCGACGGCTGGACCATCAAGGAGGAGCTCGACCACGTCCTCGACGCGGTGGTGGACGCCGGCGAGTGCGGGACCGAGCCGACGACGGTGGTGGACCTCACCGAGGGGCTGCCGGAGGTCGTGCGCGTCGGCGCGGGCGACCCTTCGCGCTTCCAGGAGTAGGGCGCAGGCTCACAGCCGCAACAGCATGCGGGTGTTGCCGAGGGTGTTGGGCTTGACCCGTGCGAGGTCGAGGAACTCCGCGACGCCCTCGTCGGGGGACTGCAGCAGCTCGGCGGCGACACCGGCGTCCACCGGCACCTCGTCGACCACCTCGAAGCCGCGCGATCCGAAGAAGCCGGTCTCGAAGGTCAGGCAGAACACCCGGGTCACCCCGATGTCGCGGGCGACCTCGAGCAACCGGTCCAGGATCGCCGCGCCGATCCCCTGCCCGTGCCGGCTCGGGTCGACGGCGACGGTGCGGACCTCGGCAAGGTCCTCCCACATCACGTGCACCGCACCGCAGCCCACCACCTGGCCATCGAGCACCGCGACGTGGAACTCCTGCACGTCCTCGTACAGCACGACGGTCGCCTTGCTCAGCAGCCGCCGATCGTCGGCGTAGGTGTCGACCAGCCGTCGTACCGCGCTGACGTCCGCCGTGCGTGCGCGCCGTACCTCGAGAGCCACGCGCAGACCCTAGAGGCAGGATGGGGCGCATGCAGATCACCCGCTTCGGACACTCCTGCGTGCTCGTCGAGGACGGCGCCGCCCGCGTCCTGCTCGACCCCGGCGTCTTCTCCCACGGCTTCGAGGACCTGCGTGGCCTCACCGGCGTGCTCATCACCCACCAGCACGCCGACCACCTCGACCTCGGTCGGCTCGAACCCCTGATGGCGGCCAACCCCGACGCGGTCCTGCACACCGACAGCGGGAGCGACGTCGGCGGCCTGCCCCGGGTCGTCGTCGGGCACGGCAACGTGCTCGACCTCGGGGTGCGGGTGTCGGTGCACGGCACCGACCACGCCGTCATCCACCCGGAGATCCCGGGCGTCCCGAACGTCGGCTACCTGATCGGGGCGTTCTTCACCCCGGGTGACGCACTGACCGTCCCGGAGGCCGACGTCGAGGTGCTCGGCCTGCCGACCGACGCGCCCTGGCTCAAGCTGTCGGAGGCGGTGGGACTGCTGCGCGACGTCCGACCGGCTCGGGCCTTTCCCGTGCACGACGGGGTGCTGACCCCGGCGGCTGCCGGGATCTGGCACGGGCACTTCAGCCGCCTCGCCCCGGAGGGCACGACGTTCGAGGCCGTGCCGGCGGACGGGACGCTGCGCGCCGGCGCTACTTCTTGACGACCTGCTGGAAGCTGATGTCGTCGAAGGCGACCTGCGCCGAGGTCACGGTGTAGTCGGTGTGGCCGAGCAGCAGCATCGCGCCGACCGCGCCCGCCGGGGCGACCAGGTCAGCGCTGCTGAAGCGGTAGCCGATCTCTCGCTTGGCGCTCTTGCGCGCCTCGGGGCCGTCGACCACGGACATGGCGGCGCCGCTCGCGCTCACCCAACGGACCTTGCTGGCCGCGCCCTCGCCGTCGACGCCGGCATTCGGGTCCAGGCTCGGGCGCAGGCTGAACATCCCGAAGCGGTAGGTCTGGCCCGCGGTCACCGGCACCGGCTTGGCGGTCACCCAGAACGGCCGGACCGAGGCGTAGGGCAGAGCGGCGTCGTTGACCGCGCCCGTCGCCGGGGCTCCCGGGTTGGCGAGGCACGTGTAGGTGCCGGTGCTCGCGTCGCAGACCTGCCCGCCCGGGGCCAGTGAGCCGGAGATCGCCACGACCCGCGCGCCGCCGTGCGCGCCACGCTCGTTGTAGTCGAACAAGATCGTGGCGCCCTCGACGGTCCAGTCCGTGGGCAGGACCGGGATGCCGTTGTCGGTGGCCGTGTCGTTGCTGGAGGTCTCGAAGCCGGGGTTGATCACCAGGTTCGGGCCCAGGACCGTCTTGGGTGCCGCGAGCGCGGATCCGCCGAGGACCAGGGCGGCGCCGAGGCTGAGGGCGACGGCGGGGCGCAGGAGGCGGGTCACGGCAGGGCTCCAAGGGGGGCAGGAGGGAGAGCGCGGGGTCACGGTCTTGTTTCGCCGTCGCGCGCATGACTCCTGCCGCCGAAAGGGAACAGGTTGCGAGCCTGTACCCGTACGATCGAGCGTGATGACGCCTGCCCGCCCCCGGACCCCGGCACTGGTGCTCGGGTCGTTCGTCGTGGTGCTCGCGGTGCTCGTCGGAACGGTGGCGCTGACGTCGCGCCAGGCTGCCCCGCCCGCCGTGGCGGAGTTCGCCCCGCAGTCGGTCGAGCAGATCAAGAAGGCCCTCGACGCCCAAGCGGCCGCGGCGGACGGACCCGGCGGAGCGAGCAGCCCCACCCCCACGCCGACCGCGACGACCACACCCGCGACAGCCGGGCCAGGAGCCTCCGCCGGTGCCACGCCGACCCCGACGCCCTCCGGCATCGTCGTCCCGCGCGTGCGGCAGTGCGTCGGGACCCCGCCGCGCCAGACCGAGGACCCGCAGTCGCCGCCGTGCGTGGCCTACTTCGACCCGGCGACGGACAACGGCGGCGCGACCACACCAGGGGTCACCCGCGACCAGATCACCGTCGCGGTCCCGACGCAGTTCTTCGAGACGACGCCGGTCGCTGCGCTGGCGGCGTACTTCAACAAGCGGTACGAGTTCTACGGCCGGACCCTCGTGCTGCGCTCCTACTCCCCCTCCGGTTGCGCCGACGGCGTGCCGTCGCCCGACAAGCAGCGAGCCGACGCCGTCGCCGTGCAGGAGGAGCTCAAGGCGTTCGCGTCGCTCGCCTACTGCAACGCCGGCAGCGCCGACCGTGCCTACTACGACGCCCTGGCCGCCCGGCGGGTGCTCGCGATCTCGGACGGCAACCTGGTCACCGGGACGGAGGCGAACTACCGCGCGCACGCGCCGTACCAGTGGAACGTCCAGCCGGGCGTCGACACGCTGCTGACCCACGTGTCGCGCTTCGTCTGCGCCAAGCTCGCGGGCAAGCCGCCCCGGTACGCCGGAGGCTCGCAAGCGCTCGCCTCGACGAGGAAGTTCGGCCTCATCTCCACGCGCGCCACCGACGGCAGCGCCCCCGACCTCGCGCCGCTGCGGGCCGGGCTGAAGGCCTGCGGCGTGACCCTGACGGAGGTCCAGGAGGAGGCGACGGCCGACCAGACCCGCACCGGGGTCAACGCGATCGTGACGATGAGCAACGCGGGGGTCACCTCGCTGATGTGCCTGTGCAGCGTGGCGGACGCCCGCGGCAAGTACATGACGGCGGCCAGCGGCCAGGGCTACCAGCCCGAGTGGCTGATGACGACGTACGGCAACGACGACCTCGACAACTCCTACTCCGGCGGCAACGCCCCGCCCGACCAGACGAGCCACATCCTCGGCCTGAGCATCCGCACCAAGCTGCTGCCCAAGCAGGACATGCCCTGGTACGCCGCGGTCCGCGAGGGGGACCCCAGCGCAGACCCGCAGGGGAACGCCTACTACGCGACCAACTCCCGCTACTCCCAGCTGCTGCTGCTCGCCTCAGGCATCCAGCTGGCCGGCCCCGACCTCACCCCGGCGTCGTTCGAGCGAGGGCTGCAGGCCGCACGCTTCCCCAACCCCGGAGCCCGCGGCGCCCCGACCTACCAGCCGCTCGTGGGCTATCAGGGCAGGCACGTCATGAGCCTCGACGCCACCCTGTGGTGGTACGACCCCAACCGTCCCGGCACCATCGACCCGACCGTGCCCGGCTCGGTCTGCTACGTCGACCGCGGCCGGCGCTTCGCCCTCGGTGACTGGACCCGTGGCGACGCCGCCTTCTTCACCGGCCCCTGCTTGTGAGGCACCTGCCCGTGCAGCAGGTCCTCCGCGAGCGCGCCGAGCTGCTCGTCCTGCTGGCGGTGGCCCCCGTCGTGCTGCTGCTCCCGGGCGCCGTTCCCGTCGGCGTCCTGGGACTCGGCGTGGTCGCGGCCGCCGGGCTCGCGCTGCAGGCGGCGGGGCTGGTCCTCGTCCTGCGCAGCAACCGGTTCCTCAACCTCGCTCAGGTGCAGATCGGCGCGGTCGGCGGCACCCTGTTCGCCTTGCTGGTCAACGGTGAGGGACTGCCCCGCGGGGTCGCGCGGCTGTGCCCGCCGTGCCTGCCGGAGATCGGTTCGGGCGTCCGGACCGCCAACTACTGGCTGGCTCTCGCGCTCGGGCTGGGTCTGGCGACCGGCCTGTCGTGGCTGGTGTACGTCGGGGTCATCCGCCGGCTCGACCGGGCTCCTCGCCTGGTCGCGACCGTCGCGGCGCTGTTCCTGATCACCGCCCTGGCCGGTGTCCAGCGCGCCCTGGTCACGCTGCTCACGACCCCGGACCAGCGCGCCTTCGGCGGCACCACCGCCGCCGTCCCCCCACCGGTGTCCTGGCAGCTCACCGTCGGGCCGGTGCGGTTCGGGACGGCCGACCTGCTCACCGTGGCCGTCGCGGTCCTCGCCCTCACCGGCGTCGCGCTCCTGCTGCAGCGCACCCGACTGGGCACCGGGATCCGCGCGGCGGCCGAGAGCGGCAGCCGCGCGCAGACGCTCGGCGTCGACGTCGTCAGCGTCACCGGGCGGGTCTGGCTGCTCGTCGGCGCCCTGTCCGGTGCGGCGTCCGTCCTCGCCACCATGAGCTCCCCGGCCGGTGACGGGACAGCGCCCGCCGCGGCCACCACCTTGGTCCGCGTCCTCGTCGTGGTCGTCATCGCCCGGTTCAGCAGCCTGCTGCTGGCCGGGCTCGGGGCGCTGGCCCTCGGCGTCCTCACCCAAGCCGTGCAGTTCAGCGTCGGCAGCACCACCGTGCTCGACGGCAGCCTGGTCCTCGTCGTCTCCGGGCTGCTCCTCCTGCAGCGCAAGGAGAACAGCCGCACCGACCGCGACAGCAGCAGCGCGTACTTCTCCGGTCGGCAGGCGCGTTCGGTGCCCGCGGCGCTGCGCGACCTGCCGGCCGTCCGCTCGTTGCGCCGCGGCATGCTGGGCACCGCCGGCACGGTGATCGTGCTGCTGCCCTTCGTCCTCAGCCCGCGGCAGACCGCGCTGGTCTCGACCACCGCGATCTACGCGATCGTCGGTATGTCCCTGCTGGTCCTCACCGGCTGGGCCGGCCAGGTGAGCCTCGGGCAGTTCGGGTTCGCGGCCGTCGGCGCCTGGGTCACCGCCGCCACCGGCCTGCCGTTCCTGCTGGCCCTGCCCGTCTCGGCGCTTGCGGGGGCGGTCGTCGCCCTGCTCGTCGGGCTGCCCGCGCTGCGCCTGCAGGGACTCACCCTCGCGGTCAGCACCCTCTCCTTTGCCGCCGCCGTACCGGCGGTCCTGCTCAACCCCGACCTGCTCGGCTCCGTGCTGCCCGACGCGCTCCCCCGCCCGTCGTTGCTCGGGGTGAGCCTCGACGACCAGCGCCTGCTCTACGCCGTCGTGCTCGTCGTCCTGGCGCTGACCGTGGCCGGCGTCGCCGGGCTGCGGTCCAGCCGGACCGCCCGCGTCCTGGTGGCCGCTCGCGACAACGAAGCGGCCGCGCAGTCGTACGGCATCAGCCTGCTGCGCGCCCGGCTCTCGGCCTTCGCGGTGTCCGGGTTCCTCGCTGCCCTCGCCGGGTCGCTGTTCGCCTACCAGCAGGGCAGTGTCGGCGCCGACGCCTTCACCGTCGAGAAGAGCCTGCTGGTCTTCACCTTCACCGTCATCGGCGGCCTCGGCTCCCTCGCGGGCCCGCTCGTCGGCTTCGCCGCGCTCGCCGCCGTCACCCTTGCGACGTCCAGCCCCGGCTGGCTGGCCGCGATCAATGGCCTGGGTGGTCTCGCGCTCCTGCTGCTCGCCCCGGGCGGCCTGGCCCAGGTCGGGTTCGACCTGCGTGACGGACTGCTGCGTCGCCTCGAGCGCCGGCTGTCCCCGCCCGAGGTCGCGCCCATCGCCCCCCTCGCCGGCAAGCGGGGTGTGCTGCCGGTCGTCCCGCAGCGGTATGCCCTCGACCACCAGTGGGGCACGACCGCGCAGGCCCGCACCGCAGCGGACGGCCGACGTGGCTGACGCGCGCACGGCGGCCCGTGCCGGTCGACGGGCCGTGGTCCCCACCGGCCGCCAGCAGACGGTCGGCGACGACGCGAGCCTGGTCGAACGACCCGGCAACACAGGACCCGACGGCCCCATCACCGATGTGTCGTCGGGGCCGACCGACGGTGCCGGCCCGGTGCGACGGCTGCTGCGCGAGCTCGACCCGCGGTCCCTCGACGGCCCCAAGGGCGTCCTGGCCGTCCTGTGCCTCACCTCGCTGTTCGCCCGCGTCGACGAGCAGGCGCTCGGGGTGCTGCTGCCCCAGATCCGCACCGAGTTCGGCGTCAACCTGGCCTTCCTCGCCGCGCTGTCCTCGTTCGTCGGAGTCCTGGCCGTCGCGACGACCCTGCCTGCCGGGTTCCTCGCCGACCGGGTCAAGCGGGTGCGCCTCGTCGCCACCGGGGCGATCCTCACCGGCCTGACCGTCGTGGGCCAGGGGCTCGCCAGCGGGGTCGGTGGTCTGGTCGCCGCGAAGGTCGGCAACGGCATGACGCAGAGCATCGCCGCCCCGGCCAGTTTCACCCTGCAGACCGACTGGTTCCCGCCGTCCACCCGCTCCCGGGTGTTCTCGCTGTTCTTCGCCGCCGGCCAGGCCGGCCTGGTGCTCGGGCCGATCACCGCCGGGATCCTGGGCGACCGCTACGGCTGGCGGCCGACGCTGCTGGTGCTCGGCGGCCTCGCCGTTGGCGCGGGGCTCCTGGTGCTGCTGCTCAAGGAGCCGGTCCGCGGGGCCCAGGAGCGCGAGCCCGAGGACGGGCCGCTGCCCGCGCCGCTGTCGTTCCGCCAGGCCTACCGGGCCGCGGGGTCCATCACCACGGTCCGGCGGTGCTGGTACGCCACCCCGTTCCTGTCGCTGCGCGGGCTGTTCACGTTCCTCATCCTCCCGGCGTACTTCTCTGAGGTGTACGGGTTCTCGACCTTGCAGCTGGGCCTGTTCGTCTCGCTCACCGGCTTCTCCGGACTGCTCGGGCTGCTCGTCGCGGGGCCGCTGGGCGACCGGGTCCTGGCCGACCGCCCCGGCCGCTACCTCGTCGTCATGGGCGCAGTGTCGGCGATGCAGGCCGGTCTGCTGGTCGTGCTGTCGTTCTCCCCCAGCCTGGTCGTCGCCCTGATCGTGACCCAGGGCGCAGTCATCATCGAGACGGCGCTGCAGCCGGCGTTCTACACACTGATCTCCCTCGTCGTCCCCGTCTCCCTGCGCGGGCTCGGGGTCGCGACCAACGCGCCGTGGCAGCTCGTCGGGTTGATCGCCACGCCGTTCGTGTTCGGCCTCGTCGACTCCCTCGGGCTGCAACGCGGGATCTTGGTGTTCGTCCCCCTCCTGCTGATCGGTGGCCTCATCCTCGCGACCGGGGCCGGCGGCGTGGACCGCGACCTGCGCGCCGTGCGTGCCGCCGACGCCGCGACCGCGCTGGGCGCGGACGCCGGCACCCTCGTCGTGATCCGGGACCTCGACGTCGCCTACGACGGGATCCCGGTGCTCCGCGGCCTCGACCTGGAGCTGCGCCGCGGGGAGGTGGTCGCGCTGGTCGGCACCAACGGCGCCGGCAAGTCCACCCTGCTGCGCGCGATCGCGGGGACGCAGGAGGCGAGCGGCGGCGCGATCGTCGTCGACGGCATCGACACGACCCACCTGCCGCCGCACGAGATCGCCGCCAAAGGCATCGTCATGATGCCCGGCGGGGCGGCGGTGTTCCCCGGCCTCTCCGTGGCGGAGAACCTGCGGGCCGCCACGTGGACGCTGTCCGACCAGCCGGAGCTCGTCGCCACGCGCACCGACGACGTCCTGACGCTGTTCCCCGTGCTGCGCGAGCGCCTCGACCAGCCCGCGGGTGCGCTCTCCGGCGGGGAGCAGCAGATGGTCGGACTCGCCCAGGCGCTGCTGCTGCAACCCACCCTGTTGCTCGTCGACGAGCTCTCCCTCGGCCTCGCGCCGCAGGTCGTGGAGCAACTGCTCGACGTGCTGCGCGACCTCGCCGCAGCAGGAACGACCATCGTGCTCGTCGAGCAGTCCCTCAACGTCGCGCTCACCGTCGCCGGCCGCGCGGTGTTCCTGGAGAAGGGCGAGGTCCGTTTCGACGGGCCCACCGCCGACCTGCTGGCCCGCCCCGACCTGGTCCGCAGCGTCCTGCTCGGTGGCGCCGCCCGCGGCACCCGCACCACCCGCCGACGCGACCCGCTCGCCGACACGACCCCCGCCCTCGAGATCAAGGGCGTCGGCGTCCGCTTCGGGGGGATCACCGCGCTCGACGGTGTCGACCTCACGGTGCAGCCCGGTCAGGTCGTCGGCGTCATCGGCCCGAACGGCGCGGGCAAGACCACGTTGTTCGACGTGCTGTCCGGCTTCGTCGCTCCGGGCGCCGGCACGGTCCTGCTCGCCGGCACCGACGTCACGAGCCTCAACCCGGACGCCCGCGCCCGGCTCGGCCTGGGCCGGTCCTTCCAGAGCGCCCGGCTGTTTCCCGCCCTCACCGTCCGCGAGTGCATCGCGGTCGCGCTGGAGCGCCGGACCGTGAAGAGCGCCGTGCTGGGCGCGCTCTGGGCCCCGCCGGTCCGCACCTCCGAGCGGCGGATCGCCCGGCAGGTCGAGCGCCTGGTCGAGCTGCTCGGCCTGGGCAGCCACGCCGACTCGGTCCTGTCCGAGCTGTCCACCGGTACCCGCCGCGCCGTCGACGTGGCCTGCGTCATCGCCCAGGAGCCGACCGTCCTGCTGCTCGACGAGCCGAGCTCGGGGCTGGCCCAGGCCGAGTCCGAGGCCCTCGGCCCGCTGCTCTCGCGACTGGTCCGCGAGACCGGCTGCGGGATGCTCGTCGTCGAGCACGACCTGGCGCTGGTGACCGGCCTCGCCGATGAGCTCGTCGCCATGGAAGCCGGCCGCGTCGTCGCGCAGGGCACCCCCGACGAGGTGCTGTCCGACCCGCGCGTCGTGTCGTCGTACCTCGCCGCTGCCGGTGCCCGCAGCGGCCTGCTCGACGCCGTCCTCCCCACCCCGACCCCTGATCCGCTGCAACAACAGGAGCTGTGACCCGTGCCCCCACGGACCAAGAAGAAGCAGGACCTCACCAGCAGTGGCTTCGGCGAGCTGTTCGAGTCGATGGTCGCCAACATCGGCACGGTGCTACGCGGCAAGGAGGACGTCGTCCGGCTGTCACTGACGGCGATGGTCGCCGGCGGTCACCTGCTGTTCGAGGACTACCCGGGCACGGGCAAGACGGTGCTCGCGCGGTCCATCAGCGCGACGGTGTCCGCGACGACGAACCGCATCCAGTGCACCCCCGACCTGCTGCCGGCCGACATCACCGGCTCACCGGTGCTCGACCGCAAGACCGGAGCGTTCGTGTTCCGTCCCGGTCCGGTGTTCGCGAACGTCTTCCTGGCGGACGAGATCAACCGCGCCACGCCCAAGACCCAGTCCGCGCTCCTCGAGGCCATGGCCGAGCGGACCGTGACGGTCGACGGCACGACCCACCAGCTGCCGCGGCCGTTCTTCGTCCTGGCGACCGAGAACCCCATCGAGCTCGCGGGCACCTTCCCGCTGCCGGAGGCGCAGCTCGACCGGTTCCTGTTCAAGCTCTCGCTGGGCTACGCCTCCCCCGACGCCGAGGTCGAGATGCTGATGGCCGCGCGCAGCGGCGAGGCCGTCGACTCGATCGGTCCCGTCGTCGACACCGCCCAGCTGGTCAGCCTCATCGACTGGGCCGCCGGCGTGACCATCAGCGAGCAGGTCGCGCGCTACATCGTCGACCTGTGCCAGGCCACCCGCATCGACCCGTCGCTGTCGATGGGCGCGAGCAGCCGCGCGTCGCTCGCCCTCATGCGCGCCTCCCGCGTTGTCGCCGCGAGCCAGGGGCGCGACGACGTGCTGCCCGACGACGTACGGCTGCTGGTCCGCCCGGTCCTGGGGCACCGGCTGCTGCTCACCCCGGACGCCCAGCTGCGCGACGAGACCGTCGACGACGTCATCGACCGGCTGCTCACCCGCGTCAAGGCTCCGCTGGGCCTGGCCGGCTGACCGTGCTGACCGCCCTCGAGCGCCGTACCGGCGTCACCCCCGCTGGGGTGGCGCTGGCGGCTCTCGTGGTGCCCGGGTTCGTCCTGGGGCGGCTGCTCGGCAGCGCCCCCGTCCTGCTCCTCGTGTACGGCGCGCTGCTGGTCCTCGCGCTGTCGCGGGTCCTCGCGCGGCGGCGGCTCGATCTCACCGCCGAGCGCAGCACCCTGCCGTCACGCCTGCGCGCCGAGCAGTCCGTCGACGTCCAGCTCACCGTCACCAGCACCCGCCGGTTGGCCTCCCTGGTGTTCGAGGAGCAGCTGCCCGAGGCACTGGGCACGCCGGTGCGCGTGCCGGTGTCCGTGCTGCCGATCGGGGACAGCCTCGAGCACGGCTACCGGTTCACCGCCCGGCGCCGCGGCGTGTTCCAGGTCGGACCGCTGGTGGCCGAGTGGTCCGACCCGTTCGGCCTCACCCGCAAGCGCGTCGAGGTCGCACCCGCGCAGACCGTCATCGTCCATCCGCACACCGAGTCCGTGCAGGACCGCATCACCAGCCGCGAGTGGGAGGACCCGCCGATCCGACCGCCGCAGAGCAAGCCGTGGCCGAGCGGGTTCGAGTTCTACGGCATGCGCGACTACGTCAACGGTGACGATCCCCGTCGCATCATCTGGACCGCGTCGGCCAAGACCGATGACCGCTACCTGGTCCGAGAGTCCGAGCAGGGCATCACCGACCGCGTGGTGCTGCTGCTCGACACCGACGTCGACGAGCACAGCACCGACGCGCCGAGCGCGACGTTCGAGGACGCCGTGCGCGCCGTCGCCTCCCTCGGCGTCCGGCACCTCGCCGACGGCTTCTCGGTGAGCCTCGAGCTCAACGGCGCGCGCGTCGCCAAGGCCCTGCGCGGTCCGGGGGCGCGCCTGCCGCTGCTCGATCAGCTGGCCGCGGCGCAGCCCGAGGACGTGCGGCTGACGACCTCGCTCGACCGCTTGTTCCTGGACCGGCAGCGCAACACCCACAACGTGCTGGTCACGCCGTACCTCTCGGTCGAGGCCGCCCGCCGGGTTCGCGTCCTGCTGGAGCGCGGGACCTCGGTCCAGCTGGTGCTCGTGCTCTCCGAGGACACCGACGGCGCGATGCTGCACCGCGCCGGCACGCTGGGCTGCAGCGTCGTCGAGCTGCACCCCGGCGCGCCGCTGAGCCGCACGTTCGCCCGGGTCATGGGGGCGGTCCGATGACCCTGCTCGCCCCTGACCTTGACGCCGAGGTCGAGACCGACACAGCGCCGCCCCGCCCGGGGGTCCTGCTGACCTGCGCGGCAGCCCTGCTCGCCACCGCCGGCTTCGCCTGGATCGCCGGGGGGATCTTCACCGGGTCGCTCCCCCGGCTGCTGGCCCTGCTCGCCGCCCTCTACGGCGTCACGGTCGCCGGCCTGTCCACCCGCACCCGCAGCGCCTCGATCGTGCAGTACGTCGGCGCTGCCGGCGCCGTGGTGCTCGGCGCGCTCGTGGTGCTCCCCGTGGCCGACGGCGTCGGCCTCCCGACGCTGGTGTCCGAGGCGCTGCGCGGTGGTGGCCTGGGGCTGCCGCCGGTGCCGTTCGACCCGGGCTGGCGTTTCCTGCTGGTGGTCGCCACGGCGCTGCTCGCCGAGAGCGCCGCGGCCCTCGCGCTCGCCCTCGACCGGCCGCGCCTCGCGCCGGCCGTGGCCTTGCCGCTGGTGATCGGGGCGGCGCTGCTGCAGCCGCCCGGGTCCCTTGCCGGAACGGTGGTCGCCCTGCTGCTGCTGGTGGGCGCCCTGTCGGTCGCGCTCGGCGCCGACCTCGCCGGCGACGGGAGCGGAGCGCAGTTCGAGCTCCGGCGCCTGGCCCGCGGCGCCGTCGCCCTCGTCGTCCTCGGCGGCCTGCTCGCAGGTGGCTCCCAGCTGGGGTTCCTGTTCCCCACGGCCACGACCGACCAGGTCGTGCCACCGATGCGGCCCCAGCTGCCCCCGGCCGCGCCGGACCGGGTGCTGTTCACCGTCGACTCCCCCCAGCCCGTCACCTGGCGGCTCGGTACGCTCGACGTCTACCGCGACCCGGCCTGGCTCACGCCGCCGTTCAGCACCGCCCGGCTGGTACCCCTCGGGGCGGACGGGACCGTGCCGGTCGGTGCGGCGGAGGACAGCAGAGGACCGCTCGCCGCGCGCAGCACTTTCACCGCGACGTTCACCCTCACCGGCGGCACCGGGACGACGCTGCCGTCGCTGGCCAGCCCCCTCGCCGTCACCGGCGGGCCCGACGCGACGTACGACCCGCGCACGCAGTCCCTCCGGGTCACCGGCACGAGCCCCCGGTCCGGGGCGACCTACACCGTGACCGCGCCCCTGCCGCCCTCGGGCGCCGAGCTGTCGGCAGCGGCCGGCCCCGGCCCGGCGCAGCAGGAGTTCCTCGCGGCGCCGGCGGTGCCGGCCGAGGTGCAGGCCCTGCTGGACGCCGCTCCGGCCAACCCGTTCGGCCGGCTGCAGGCCGTCCGGCGCGCCTACTACGCCAAGGTCGTCGCGGCGGGTGCGGGCAAGCCGGTCGACGTCTCACCCGCGCGCGTCGTGGAGATCCTCGACGGGAGTCCCGCGACGCCGTACGAGATCACGGCGGGTGAGGCGCTGCTGGCCCGCTGGGCGGGGATGCCGGCCCGGATCGGCTACGGCTACTTCGGGGGCCAGCCGACCGGTGGCCGCGTCGAGGTCCGGCCCCGCAACGGCGCGACGTGGCTGGAGGTGCACGTGACCGGCTACGGCTGGGTGCCGATCGTCGGCACGCCCCCGCGCGCCCGGGTGTCGCTGAGCACCGACCAGCAGAACGGCGACCCGTCGGTCCAGGCCTCCGACGAGCTCGCTCTGGTCACCTACGTCCCGGTGCGCCTGCAGACCGTGCGGCTCGCGTACGTCCTGGTCCGCTACTACGCGCTGGCGGCCCTGCCGTTCCTGCTGGTCGGCGCCCTGCTGCTGCTCGGCCTGCCCGCCGCGGTGCGCCAGGTCCGGCGGGTGCGCCGCGGCCGTCGCGCGAGGGCGCTCGGCCTGCCGGCGCAGGTGGCCGCGGCGTACGCCGAGCTGCGCGACACCGCGACCGACCTGGCCATCGGGCACCCCGCGATGTCGCCGCTCGAGTTCTGCGACGCCGTCGCCCCGGACGCCGAGCACCGCGAGCTGGCGTGGCTCGTGACGCGGGCGGTCTGGGGCGACCTGAGCCGAGACCTGCAGGAGCAGGACGTCGTGGCCGCGCGCGAGCTGTCGGCGTCGGTGACCACGCGGCTGCGCGCTGCCCAGCCCGGCTTCGACCGGGCGGCAGCACTGGCCTCGCGCGCGTCGCTCAGCCGGCCGTGGACCCGCGAACTCCCCACCACGTGGCCCGAGCGCTCCCGGTGGTACTGGCCGCCCCGGCCCCTGCCGACCGCGGCTCTCGTGGCCGTCGTCGCGCTGGTCTCCCTCGGGCTGCCCGCGGTGCTGCGCGACGACCGCGTCGTGGCGACCGGCTCCCCGCTGCCCGCCCGCATCGCGCCGGCGGCGCTCGGCGACGTGCGCTTCGTGCCCGAGGCTCGGGCCCAGCAGGCGTTCGCCCGCGCCGGGTCGTCCGCGCTCGCCCGCGAGGGACGCGTGTTCAGCCTGCACCAGGGCGACGTGGTCCAGGGCTCGCTGCAGGTTGCGGGGTTCCTGCCGGAGATCGACGTGCGCGACCGTCGGGTGCGCGCGCAGATCCTCGAGGGCCTGGGCAGCGGCCGGTTCCAGCCCACCCGCCTCGGCGAGGAGCGGGTCTACCGCATCGAGCAGAAGGAGCAGACCCTCCTGCTGGCGTTCGCCCGCGACGGCCGGTCCTACACGCTGATGGTCACGCGGGCCGCCTTCACCGGCGCGGACCGGGTCTTCGCCGACCTGCTCGCCTACGCCCGCGGCGAGCAGGCCACCGCCGGCCCCGAGGTCCCCCTGCCCGATCCCCGCCGAGGGAGCACCGCATGAGAACCGCCCTCCTGCCCGCCGCCGTGGCGCTCGTGCTGACCGCCGCCTGCGCCGGACCGCAACGCCCGGTGGACGTCGGCTTCCGCCAGGTCCCGAGCGACGTGCTGCTCGGCGGGTCCCCCACCCCGTCGGCGGTGGCGCCCTCCGCACCCCCGCTGCCCCTGCCGGTGATCCCTCCGCCCAGCGTCGTGAGCCTCCCGCCGCCCCCACCGTTCTCCCCGAGCCCCGTCGCCGTGGCGACGACGCCCCCTGCCGTTGTGCCGAGCCCCACCGGATGTCCGGCCCTCGATCCGCTGGCCGCCCCGCGCCTGGAGGCGACGCCCAGCATCGACGCCCCTCCCGTGCCGGCGTCGTACGCCTTCACCAACGCCGGCACGTTCGCGGTCAGCGGCGCCGAGCCGCGCAGCGGCGTCTTCCCCGAGCGCACGCTGCGGACGTACGGCGCCCTCACCCGCCCCTCGTCGGGGACCTTCACCTACGACGTCGCGGAGACGATCGGTGACACGACCACGACGACGACCTACCGCGTCGTCACCGACGCGAGCCTGCCGAGCGAGACCAACGGCCTGTACCTGGTGCGCATGACCTACGCGAGGGCCGACGGGACGACCGCGTCGTTCGACCCGGTGCCCGCCCCGCAGGTCGTCGCCCTGCCGCTCATCCGGGGCGCGACCTCCGACCAGCGCGCCGTGGACCCCCAGACGCAGACGGCGATGTCGTTCACCACGACGGTCGAGGGCAAGGCTCGGGTCGCGGCCTGCGGCGAGCCGCTGGACACCTGGACGGTGCACCTGTCGCAGGGGACGCTGCGCTCGCCGGACCAGGACCTGCAGTTCGACGCGACCTACCAGCTCGCCACGCAGTACGGCGGGATCGTCGTCGGCGACGCCGTGGCCTTCACCGGCACCGACAGCGGCGCCGGTGTGCAGCGCTCCAACACCGCCACCATCTCCGTGCCCCCGCGAGTCCCGAAGCCGTGACGCCCCACCTCCCCGCGAGGGCGTCTGCCGCGCTCCTGCTCGCCGCGGCGCTCGGCGCGTGCACCGCCACCGCCGGGCCGTCGGTGCCCTCCGCCGTCGGGTCGCCCGGTGGCACCTTGCGGGTCGGCATCACCACGCCCTCCGGGGTGGACCCCGGTAACGCCTACGAGCCGGCGTCCGAGCTGATCGCCCGCACCCTGTGCGACCCGCTGCTCTCTGCTGATCCCCGCACCGGGGACCTGACGCCGTCCCTGGTGGCGTCGTGGGTCGTGAGTGACAGCGGGCAGCGCGTGGTGGTGCGCCTGCGCAAGGGGCTGCGCTTCACCGACGGCACGCCCGTCACGGCGGACGACGTCGCCTTCACCCTGAGCCGGGTGGCCAGCGCGGACTTCGCGGGTGCGGCGGCGGAGCGGCTGTCGCTGATCGACGGGTACGCCGAGGTGCACGGCGACACCGAGACCGACAAGGACACCGACCGGCGTCGGTTGCGCGGCCTGCGGGTCCTCGACCAGCAGAGCCTCGAGATCACCCTGAACTCCCCTCGAGCGGACTTCCTGCGGCTGCTCACCACCCCGCTGGTCACGCCGGTGCCGCGCGCGCTCGTCACCCGGGACCCGGTCGCGTTCTCCCGTCAGCCGGTCTGCAGCGGGCCCTACCGCCTCACCTCGCCGTACGCACCAGGCGACCTGACCATCACCCTGGAGCGGGTCGCGGGTCGCGCCGGTGTCGACGCGGGCCTCTCGGCCGGAGGTGCCGGCTACGCCACCACCATCGTCTTCCAGGTCTCCGCCGATCCCGCGGCGGAGCAGCGGGCGGGCACGGTGGACGTCGCCGAGGCCGCTCCCACCGACCGCGCCGGCGTCCTGTCCGGTCCCGGCCCGGTCGTGGAGTACGTCGGACTGCCCACGACCACGGCGCCGTTCGACCAGCCCGCGGTACGACGTGCGCTCGCGCTGGCGCTGGACCGAGAATCCCTGGTGCAGCAGGTGCTCCCGACCACGCACACCGTCGCCACCGGGTTCCTCCCGCCGACCGACCTCCCCGTCTTCACGAGGGCCGCCTGCGACCTGCCGGCTCGCGGCGACCTGGTCGAGGCACGCCGGCTCCTGGCGTCCGCAGGCGTCGACCTCACCGGCCCGGCAGCGACGTACCTCGTCAACGACGACGGCCGCAACCTCGTCCTCGCCCGGGCGGTGGCGGCGCAGTGGAAGGCCGGGCTGGGCTTCAGCACCCGCGTCACGGCCCGCCCCTACGCCTCCTTCCTCACCCAGGTCGGCACGACGACCGGACCGTTCCGGTTCAGCTTCGCGACGCCGTACGCCGATCCGGACGGCCTGCTGTCGCGCCTGTTCGGCACGGACGCGATCGGGCGCGACAACGCGAGCCGCTACAGCAGTCCGGCGTTCGACCGTGCCGTCGGCCGGCTGGCGCGGCAGGCCGAGGACCCGGCGGACCGGGTGCTGGAGTACCGCCGCGCCGAGCAGGTGCTGTGCGTGGACCTGCCGATGGTCCCGCTGGCCTTCAGCACCTCCCGCTGGCTGATCGCCCCCTCCGTGCAGGGTGCGGCGCTCGACGCCACGACGGGCCTCCCACTGCTGCGCGAGCTGCGCCCGTCCTGAGACGGAGCACCGGTCAGCCCGGGTGGACCGTCACCTGGAAGGTGGTGCGATCCGCGCGGTACCACGCGGTCAGCAGCTCGACGACCCGTCGGTCGGCGTCCAGGTTCAGCGAGGACAGCTTCAGCAGCGGGTCGCGGCTGCGGACACCGAGGTGACGGGCCTGGCTCCGGGTCGCACCCACCGCCTCGATCATCCGGTGCCCGCCCTGCACGTGCAGGCCGTGCTCCTCGGCGAGCACGCGGTAGAGGCTGATCCCGGTCAGGTCACGCGCCTCGAGCCCGGGGAACCGCGCCGCGACCAGCACCGTCTCCGACAGGCAGATGGGCGTCCCGTCCGCGTGGCGGACCCGCTGGAGCCGCAGGACCTGCGTGCCGACGGGGGCCTCGAGCAGCGTCGCCTCGTCCGGGGTCGCCGCGTCGACCTCCTGGCGAAGCACCTCGGTGTCGACCGTCCGGCCCGCGTCGGTCAGCTCGTCGTAGAAGCCGCGCATCCGGTGCACGACGAGGTCGGCCCGCTGGGGACCGCGCACGAACGTCCCCCGGCCTTTCTCCTTGCGCACCAGGCCTTCTGCCACCAGACCGCTGAGGGCCTGGCGCACCGACGTCCGCGACAACCCGTACGCCTGGCCGAGCTCCGCTTCCGAGGGCAGCGCCGCTCCGGGCGGCAGGAGCCCGTCGGTGATGGCGTCCCGCAGGATGCCGGCGAGCTGGGCGTAGTACGGCACCGGCGAGCTCGTCCGGATCCCCCCGCCATGGGTGAAGCCCTCTACGACCGTCCCCCCGTGACCTGCCATCCTGTCATGACAGCACATCAGCGCTGTTCAGGCCATGATGAGGGCATGATCCTCACCCCTTCGCTCACGGCGTGGCTCCACGAGCGGCACCAGGCGGTGCTCGTGACGCTCCGGGCCGACGGCACGCCGCAGACCTCCAACGTCGCCTTCGACCTCGACGCGGGCGTCCTGCGGGTCTCCGTCACCAGCGACCGCGCGAAGACCCGCAACCTGCAGCGCGATCCGCGGGCGGTCCTGCACGTGCTGGGCGAGACCTTCTGGGAGTACGCCTCCCTGACGGTGCGCGCCGAGGTCGGACCCGTCTCGACGAGCGCGGGGACCAGGCCGGCCAGGTGCTGCTCGACCTGTACCAGCGCATCACCGGGGACCAGCACCCCGACCCGCAGGAGTTCTACGAGGCCATGGTGTCCGAGCAGCGCTGCGTGCTCGCGCTGCACCCGCTGTCCGTGGTCGGCCAGGGCTTCACGGAGGTCTCAGCGGCTGAGGTCCGGCTCCCTCAGCCGCGCTCGACCGAGAGCGTGAAGCCCTGTGCCCGCAGCCGATCGACCAGCGCGCCGCCCATCGCGACCGCCGGCGTCAGGACGCCGCCGGGGCCGGTCAGCGGGTCGGTCCCGAGGGACAGCAGGCTCTGGCCGAACATCACCGCGGTCGCGGCGTAGCCGGGGTCGCCCTTCGCCGGACCGTCGCGACGTACCTCGCCCCGGTGCTGGTGCGGGTGTGGATCTCGGCCGTGAAGTGACCGGTCTCCTGGGTCTTCTCCGACGGGCCGGTACCCGGAGCGGGCAGCACCTTGTCGAGCAGGAAGCGCGTCGGCGGCAGGGCCATGCCGGCGACCAGCGCACCGACGCCCGCGGTGACCCCGCCTGCGAGGACGGGTGCCAGCGGCGAGCGGCCCACGCTCATCACCTCCCGGTAGCGGAAGCCGGTGCCGTAGGCGTGCCCGAGCAGGGCGTTGCTGCGACGCACGATCCGGGTGTTGTACGGCGCCATGACGAACGGCGCGACCCAGCGCCCGAGCAGCGGGTCGCGGGTCGGCCACATGGGGTCGCGCTCGCGCGCTCGGGTCGGCCTCGCGGTCAGGGCTCAGCGCGTAGGCGTCCGCGACGACCGGGCGCTGCTCCTTGTCGCTCTTGAGCACGTCGAGCTGGGTGCGGAGCGAGTCGATGGTGCCGCCGCTGACGCCACCGCGCATCGACACCAGCAGCAGCACGGTGTCCTCGAGGGTGCCCTCGCCGTCGGCCTGCCCGCTCGTGCAGCAGGTGCACACCCAGGTCCGACGGCACGCTGTCGAAGCCGGTCGCGTGCACGATGCGGGCCCCGCTGTCGACGGCCAGCTGGTGCGCCTGCTCGTGGCTGTCGCGGACGAACAGCACCTCCCCGGTGAGGTCGGCGTAGTGCGTACCCGCTCTCGCGCAGGCGAGCACCAGCGGCAGGCCGTGCCGCGCGTACGGGCCGACGGTGCTCGCGACGGCGGTGGTGCTCGCGGCCAGGGCGGTCAGGGACGGTACGTCGGCGGCGTCGGTCACCACCACCGGCCAGCTCACGCCGTACGCCGTCTGGAGCTCCCGCGCGAGGGCCTCGAGCTTGTCGCGGGAACGGCCGGACAGCGCGACCCGGGTGCCGCCGGTGCGGTGGCGGCCAGGTGCCGTGCGGTGAGGACCCCGACGAACCCGGTCGCGCCGTGCAGGACGATGTCGTACGCGCGCTTGCTCATGACGTGCACGCTA
>CAVXBV010000005.1:0-42603 GCA_963760125.1 uncultured Actinomycetota bacterium
GTCCACCGCGACGCACCAGTCGGCGCCCTTCACCCACGGGTCGCCGTTCCACGTCGCGTGGCGTGCCACCGGCTGGAGCCCCGCTGCCGCGGCCCAGGCGTCGTACGACGGGACGGCGAGCCGGTCGGTGCGCCAGCCGCTGACAGGAGCCCACCGGGCCGCAGGTGCGCCGCGCACCGCTGGACCACGGCGGCCTCCGTACGGGGGCGAGGAAGACCATCACGTTGCCGGCCGCGACGACGAGGTCGAACCGCTCCCCGAGGTCGAGCGCAGCCAGGTCGCCCAGCTCCCAAGTGGCCCCGGGGTGCGCCCGGCGACCTCCAGCATCGAGGCGTCGGAGTCGACGCCGGTGACCTCGGTGGCCGGCTCGGGCCAGCGCGATCGCGACGCGGCCGGTCCCGCACCCGGCGTCCAGCACGCGCGCTCCCGGGTCGAGGAGCGCCTCGACGTACCTCGCCTCGCCGTCCAGGTCCGTGCCCGTCGCCGCGAGCGCCGCGAAGCGGGCGGCGTACTCCTCGCCGCTCGTCCCGCCGGTCTCCTCCAGCCACCTGCTCATGCGGCCAGTCTGCCTTGGTGCGCCCCGCGCGGTTCATGCAGGTGAAACACGAGCCCGTCAGAGGTGACCTCGGCGAAACACCGAGGTCATGGTCGCGGAACAGCCCCAGAGCAGCCTCATGAGCAGTCCTCACCCGCCTCTGAAGGAGACTCATGGATCCCGTGATCGACGGCGCGAGCAACGCCTGGATCATGACCAGCGCCGCCCTGGTGCTGCTCATGACCCCCGGCCTGGCGTTCTTCTACGGCGGCATGTGCCGCAGCAAGAGCGTCCTGAACATGCTGATGATGAGCTTCAGTGCGCTGGGCGTCGTCAGCGTCCTGTGGGTCGTCTACGGCTACGCGATCGCCTTCGGGACGTCCCGGGGCGGGCTGGTCGGCTGGACGTCGGGCTACGTGGGGCTGGGCGACCTGGTGGAGAACGTCACCACCGACGAGGTGGCGGTGACGTTCGGGCTGCCCGACCTCACGTTCGCGGCCTTCCAGGTGATGTTCGCGGTCATCACCGTGGCGCTGATCAGCGGAGCGGTGGCCGATCGCATGAAGTTCAGCGCCTGGCTGGCCTTCACGACGATCTGGGTCACGCTCGTCTACTTCCCGGTCGCGCACTGGGTGTTCGGCTTCGGGGTGGTGGCGGGCGAGGGCGACGCGACCGGCGCGGGGGCGGCTTCGGGCTTCGTGAAGGACTCGGGCGGATGGATCGTGAACCGCCTCGGCGCGCTCGACTTCGCCGGAGGCACTGCGGTCCACATCAACGCGGGCGCGGCGGCCCTCGCGCTGTGCCTCGTGCTGGGCAAGCGCCGTGGCTTCGGCAAGGAGGCCATGCGCCCCCACAACCTGCCGCTCGTGATGATCGGTGCCGGCCTGCTCTGGTTCGGCTGGTTCGGGTTCAACGCCGGTTCGGCTCTCGCCGCGAACGGGCTGGCCGCGCTGGCGTTCATGAACACCAACGTCGCCACGGCGGCCGCGCTCCTCGGGTGGATCTTCTGCGAGCGGGTCCGGGACGGGCACTTCACGACCCTGGGCTCAGCCTCAGGTGCCGTCGCCGGTCTCGTGGCGATCACGCCGGCCTGTGCCTTCGTCAACCCGTTCGGCGCCATCGCCATCGGTGCCGTCGCCGGAGTCGGCTGCTGCCTGGCGATCGGGCTGAAGAACAGGCTCGGCTTCGACGACGCCCTCGACGTGGTCGGCGTCCACCTCACCGGCGGGCTGATCGGCACGCTGATGATCGGTGTCGTCGCTGACCGCGAGTTCGCGGCCGGAGTACTCCAGCCTGCTCGACGGCGGCTTCCGCGACGCTGCTCGGCAAGCAGGCCCTCGCGGCTGCGGCGGTGCTCGCCTACTCCTTCGTCGTCACGACGCTCATCGCGTTGGTGCTGAAGGCCGTCATGGGGATCCGCATCGACGCGGAGTCGGAGATCGCCGGGATCGACCAGGGCGAGCACGCTGAGACCGGCTACGAGCTCGGGGGCATGAGCACGGGTTCGTCGCTGCCGGCGTTCGCCGGTGCCTCGGCCAGGATCGTCACGTGAAGCTCGTGACGGCGGTCCTGAAGCCCTTCAAGCTCGACGACGTCAAGACCGCGCTGGAGGCGTTCGGCGTGCACGGCATGACCGTCAGCGAGGTGCAGGGCCACGGCCGGCAGCGCGGGCACACCGAGGTCTACCGCGGCGCGGAGTACACCGTGACGTTCGTGCCCAAGGTGCGCCTGGAGGTGCTGACCGATGACGCCGACGCTGCCGACGTGATTGACGTCATCGCGAAGGCAGCGCAGACCGGCTCCATCGGCGACGGCAAGGTGTGGTCCACTCCGGTCGACGACGTCATCCGCGTCCGGACCGGCGAACGAGGAGTGGAAGCCCTGTGATCTGTGACGAGGGGAGCGTGCGATGAGGCTCATCACGGCGATCGTGAAGCCGTTCAAGCTCGACGACGTCAAGACGGCCCTCGAGGCCGCCGGCGTCCAGGGCATGACCGTCAGCGAGGTGCAGGGCTTCGGCCGTCAGCGCGGCCACACGGAGGTCTACCGCGGTGCGGAGTACACCGTCGACTTCGTGCCGAAGGTCCGTATCGAGGTGCTGGTGGACGACGCCGACGCCGGCCGCATCCTGGACGCCATCGTCGCGGCCGCGAGCACCGGTTCCATCGGTGACGGCAAGGTGTGGTCCACGCCGGTCGAGGACGTCGTCCGCGTCCGGACCGGCGAGCGCGGGGCCGAGGCCCTGTAGGTGGGTGCACGCCCCCGTCCCTTGCGGGGAGGCGGGGCGTTCACGTGACCGAAACACGCCCGGAACGGCAGTGGAACCAGGGTGCAACAGTGTTGCTGATCGTGCCCCTCGCTGCTGCCCTCGAGCCTTCCGCGTTCGACTCCGGCGACACCGCCTGGGTGCTGGTCTGCACCGCACTGGTGCTGCTCATGACCCCAGGGCTGGCTTTCTTCTACGGCGGGATGGTGCGCGCCAAGAACGTCCTGGCGATGCTGATGCAGAGCTACGTGTGCATTGCGATCGTGAGCGTCACCTGGGTGCTGCTGGGCTACACGCTGGCGTTCGGCGAGGGCAACGGGCTGGTGGGAGGGCTGCGTTATGCGGGCCTCGCTCACGGCTCCGAGGCCGTGCCGGGGCTGTCGCTGACCATCCCCCCGCTGCTGTTCGTGTTCTTCCAGTTGATGTTCGGGGTGCTCACGGCGGCGCTGATCGCGGGAGCCGTCGCGGACCGGGTGCGCTTCGGACCCTTCGTGGTGTTCATCGCCCTGTGGTCGCTCGTCGTCTACGCCCCGCTCGCCCACTGGGCCTTCAGCCCCGGCGGCTGGATGGCCCGGTACGGCGTCCTCGACTTCGCCGGGGGAACCGTCGTCGAGGTCAACTGCGGCGCCTCGGGACTGGCCCTGGCGCTCGTCGTCGGGCGCCGCACCGGCTGGCCGCGCGAGGCGATGCCGCCGCACTCGTTGCCTCTCACGCTGCTCGGGGCGGGCCTGCTGTGGTTCGGCTGGTTCGGCTTCAACGCCGGATCCGCGCTTGCCGCGAACGGCCTGGCCGTCTCGGCACTGGTGGCCACGCACCTGGCCGGCGTCGGGGGCATGCTCGCCTGGCTCGCGGTAGAGCGGTGGCGAACCGGTTCGGCCACGACCCTCGGCGCCGCCTCCGGAGCCATCGCCGGCCTGGTCGCGGTCACGCCGGCCTGCGGCTTCCTGCAGCCCCTTCCTGCCCTCGTCCTCGGGGCGCTGGCGGGTGCCATCTGCCTGTTCGCGGTCCAGCTGAAGCACCGGCTGGGCTACGACGACTCCCTCGACGTCGTCGGTGTCCACCTGGTGGGCGGGATCATCGGGCTGCTGTTCGTGGGCCTGGCTGCCAGTGCCTCGGTGAACGCCGGCATCGCCCACGAGGGACTGCTGTACGGCGGGGGAGCCGGCCTGCTGGGCCGCCAGTCGGTGGCGATCCTGGCCGCGGCCTCGTTCGCCTTCATCGCCAGCTTCCTGCTGGCCAAGGCCGTGAACAGCGTCCTGCCGCTCCGTGTGTCGCTCGAGGACGAGCACACCGGACTCGACCAGGCGCTGCACGCCGAGTCGGCCTACGACCTCGGATCGGTGCGGACCCTGGGCCGCCTCGGGAGCTGAGGGCATGGCGGAGGATCGGCGCGTGAGGACCGAGCGAGCAGCTCTGCTCGCACGCGACGACCTGACCGGCGCGCCGCTGCGGGCGGCTCTCACCGAGCTGTACGACGCCTGGTTGGTGGACCTGGTCGGTGACCCCGGTCCGGGGATCGCGCTCCTCGCGGTCGGCGCGCTGGGTCGCGAGGACCCGGCGCCCGGGTCGGACCTCGACCTCGTCCTGGTGCACGAGGGTCGCAGCGACGTCGCCGCCGTCGCGGACGCTCTCTGGTACCCCATCTGGGACAGCGGCGTCGCTCTGGACCACAGCGTCCGCACGGTCGACGAGGCGGTCGCCGTCGCCCGTGACGACCTCAAGGCAGCCCTGGGTCTGCTCGACGCGCGCTTCATCGCCGGCGACGCGGAGCTGGCGGCGCGGCTGGTCGGCGCCACCCGGCAGACGTGGCGGGTCGGCGCGTCGAAGCGGCTGCCCGAGCTGAAGGCCTTCGTCGAGGAGCGGGCCCGCGAGTTCGGTGAGGTCGCGTTCCTGCTGGAGCCCGACCTGAAGGAGGCGCGCGGCGGCCTGCGCGACGTGCACGCGCTGCACGCCGTCGCGCTGGCTCAGGTCGCGGACCCACCGACCCCCGCCGTTCGCGCGGCGTACGGGGTCCTGCTCGACGTGCGCGGGGCGCTTCACCGGCGGACCGGGTCGGCGGGACGACGGACGGTTGACCGGCTGCTGATGCAGGAGCAGGACGGGGTCGCTGCTGATCTCGGGTTCGCGGACGCCGATCTGCTCATGGGCGCGGTGTCGGAGGCGGCGCGCACCATCGCCTACGCCGGTGACACGACCTGGCGTCGCGTCGTTCCGGCCGCGCGGCCTCGGCGCTCGTTGCTGGGGCGCCGGCCCACCGCCGGACCGATCCGCACCCCGCTGGCCCCCGACGTGGTGGAGCAGGGCGGTGAGGTCGTGTTGGCCAGGGACGCCGACCCGACGACGGACGCGCTGCTCGTGCTGCGGGTGGCGGAGTCGGCGGCCCGCGCCGGGCTGCCGATCGCACCGATCACGTTGCAGCGACTGGCGTCCTGCCCGCCGCTGCCGATCCCGTGGCCGACCGCGGCGCGCGAGGCCTTCGTCGGGCTGCTCGCGGCCGGCACGGGGGCGGTGGCGGTCGTCGAGGCCCTCGACCAGGCAGGGTTGTTCGTCCCGCTGCTGCCGGAGTGGGAGACCGTGCGGAGCAAGCCGCAGCGCAACAGCTACCACCGCTTCACCGTCGATCGGCACCTGGTCGAGACGGCGGCGAACGCCGCTGCCCTGACCCGGCGCGTGTCGCGGCCGGACCTGCTGCTCCTCGGTGCGCTGCTGCACGACATCGGCAAGGGCCTGCCCGGGGACCACACCGAGGTCGGCATGCAGGTGGTGGCGCGCATCGCCCCCCGTCTCGGGTTGTCGCACGCCGACGCGAGCGTCCTCGTGTCGATGGTCGAGCACCACCTGCTGCTGCCCGACGCGGCGACGCGCCGCGACCTCGCCGACCCCGCGACCGCGGCGGCGGTGGCGGAGGCCGTCGGGTCGCTGGAGGTGCTGGAGCTGCTCCACGCCCTCACCGAGGCCGACTCCGCGTCGACCGGCCCCGCGGCCTGGAGCAGCTGGAAGGGCCAGCTCATCGCTGATCTCGTCCGGCGTACCTCGGCGTTGCTCGTCGGCGCCCCGCTGCCTGCGCCCCAGCCCCTCACCCCGGCGCAGCAGGCCCTCGTCGACACCGGCGGCCCGGGCCTTGACGTCGAGGAGGACACCGTCACGATCGTGGCGCCGAACCGGGCCGGGCTGCTGTCGCTCGCCGCGGGAGTCCTTGCGCTGCACCGGATGAGCGTCCGCGCGGCGGAGATCTGGACGGTCGGGCCCACCGCCGTGACGGTCTTCCGCGCCGTACCCCGGTTCGGTGCAGCTCCGGACTGGGCGGTGGTGGCCGGCGACCTCCGTCGTGCGCTCGATGGCACGCTGGACGTCGACGCCGGCCTCGCGACCCGCGAGGCGGCGTACTCCCGGCCGGAGGCCGTCACCGCCGCCTCGACGGTGCGGCTGGTGGACGACGCATCCGCGACCGCGACGGTCGTGGAAGTACGGGCGCCGGACGGGCTCGGGGTGCTGCACCGGATCTCCGCGGTGCTGGCCTTCCACCACCTCGACGTGCGGTCTGCCCACATCTCGACGCTGGGCGCGGACGTGGTGGATGCCTTCTACGTCCCGCCCCTGACCGACTCGGCGATGCGGGAGTCGCTGGTCCGCGACCTGCTCGCCGTCCTCCCGTGAGGGTCCGTGGCTGCCTGGCGCCGGCGGCTTGGTGTCGTGACGCGCGCGTGTTCGCAGCACCAGGTCGCCACAGCCAGCGGGGAGCGCAAGGGACGGTTCCACCCGGGGCACGGCCTCGGGGAGCAGTGAGGCCCGACTAGGCTCAGCGACGTGTTCGACACCCTCTCCGACCGGCTCGACAAGGTCTTCACGTCCCTGCGCGGCAAGGGGCGCCTGACCGAGGCCGACATCGACGCCACCGCGCGTGAGATCCGCATCGCGCTGCTCGAGGCCGACGTCGCCCTGCCCGTCGTCAAGGCGTTCATCGCGTCGCTCAAGGAGCGGGCGCTCGGTGAGGAGGTCTCCAAGGCCCTCAACCCGGCCCAGCAGGTCATCAAGATCGTCAACGAGGAGCTCGTCGGGATCCTCGGCGGCGAGACCCGGCTCATCCGCTTCGCCAAGACCGGCCCGACGGTCATCATGCTCGCGGGTCTGCAGGGCGCGGGGAAGACGACGCTCGCCGGCAAGCTCGCGCTGTGGCTCAAGGCCCAGGGTCACGCGCCGCTGCTCGTCGCCTGTGACCTCCAGCGCCCGAACGCCGTCACCCAGCTCCAGGTCGTCGGTGGACAGGCCGGGGTCGACGTCTTCGCGCCGTACGCCGGGAGCGGGGTCGGCGACCCGGTCGCCGCGGCCCGTGAGGGCGTGGCGCACGCGTCACGCATGAACTACGACGTCGTCGTCGTCGACACCGCAGGTCGCCTCGGCATCGACGCCGAGCTGATGCAGCAGGCGTCCGACATCCGCGCCGCGGTCAACCCCGACGAGGTCCTGTTCGTCGTCGACGCGATGATCGGCCAGGACGCCGTCACGACCGCCCAAGCCTTCCAGGAGGGCGTCGGGTTCACCGGCGTCGTCCTGACCAAGCTCGACGGCGACGCACGTGGTGGCGCGGCCCTGTCGGTGCGGCACCTCACCGGTCAGCCGATCCTGTTCGCGTCGACGGGCGAGAAGCTCAAGGACTTCGACGTTTTCCACCCCGAGCGGATGGCCTCGCGCATCCTCGGGATGGGCGACGTGCTCACCCTCATCGAGACCGCCGAGAAGCACTTCGACGCCGACCAGGCGCAGAAGGCCGCGGACAAGCTGCAGTCGGGGGAGGGCTTCGACCTCGAGGACTTCCTCGAGCAGATGAAGCAGATCAAGAAGATGGGCTCGCTGACCTCGCTGCTCGGGATGCTCCCCGGTGTCGGCGGGCAGATGAAGGACGCCCTCGCGCAGGTCAAGGACGGTGACCTCGACCGCATCACCGCGATCATCCAGTCGATGACGCCGCAGGAGCGTCGCGACCCCAAGGTCCTCAACGGCTCGCGCCGCATCCGCATCGCCCTGGGCTCGGGGACGTCGGTCCCTGAGGTCAACAACCTGGTCGACCGGTTCGCCGAGGCCTCCAAGATGATGAAGCAGATGGCCGGCGGCGGGATCCCGGGCATGCCGGCGATCCCGGGCATGGGACGCAAGGCCAAGCGCGCGGGCGCCAAGGGCGGCAAGAAGAAGGGCCCGGGGCGCGCCGGCGGCGGTCCGTCGCGGCAGCAGCAGAGCCTCCCCACCGGCCTGCCTGCCAGCCCGCCGAACCCGCTCGGCTTGCCCACGCCGCCGCAGGGGCCGGACCCGCTCGGTCTGTACCGCAAGGGCTGACCCGGTGCGCCCCCTGTCGCCGGAGGAGACCGCGCTGCTGCAGTACCTCCTGCGTAAGCCGACGCCCGAGGTCGAGGTGCTGCGCGCTCAGCTGCCGCTGACCTCGGTGCTCGGGACGTGGCAGGAGGGCTCAGCCTCGGTCAACCTCTCGGTCGCCGCCGAGGCCGTCCCCGCCGACCTCCCGGACGGCCCCGTTCCCGGCCAGGTCTGGGCGTACGCCGAGGACGGGTCGACCCTCGGCACGGTGCTCCTCTGGGTCGTCGACGGGGTGCTCTCGGCGGTGGAGTACGGCTGGGTCACCGAGGAGCCGCCGGCCCACCTGCCACCGGTCTCGCGGCTGCGCGACCTGCTCGACGAGGACTACCCGCGTGTGCCACCCGGGACGGTCTGAGACGTCACCGGACGGGCGCTATCGCTGCGGACGCTGGAGGACTAACGTCCGCTCACTGCGTCACCAGGTACGCCCTGAGGAGAGCCCCGTCATGCGCTCACGACCCCGCCTGAAGGTGGCCGTTGCGGCCACGCTCGTCGGCCTCGCCACGGGGGCGATGGTGGCCACCGCCCCGTCGCTCTCGGCCGCGCCCGACACGGTCACTGCCTTCGAGCGTCCTGCGGTCGACCACGCGAAGACCAAGCCCGCCAAGGACTTCGCCCCGGACGTCAAGGACAAGAGCACCGGGGTCAAGGAGCGCGAGAACGCCCTCGCCCCCGGCAAGGGCGGGACCTCCGCCCCCAAGGGCGGCGGAGGAACGACGGACCCGGTCGTGCAGACCGTCCCCACCTCGACCGTGACGACGGCAGGTCTCAACGTCGGTGGGCTGGGCCTGACGGACAACGCCTTCAGCGTCCGCTCCGCCCCGCCGGACACCAACGGCGCCGTCGGCGTCAACCAGTACGTCCAGTCGGTGAACACGCAGTTCGCCGTCTACAGCAAGGCGACCGGTCTCCGTCAGGGCGCGCCCTTCTACGGCAGCACCCTGTTCGGGAGCTTAACCGGGGCGGGCGCCGCCTGCGCCAACCACGACGACGGTGACCCCGTGGTGCAGTACGACAAGGCCGCCGGCCGCTGGCTGCTCACGCAGTTCCAGGTCACCGTCACGCCGTACCTCGAGTGCGTGGCGATCAGCGACACCGAGGATGCGAGCGGGACCTACCACGTCTACGCCTACGACTACGGCACCGACTTCGTCGACTACCCGAAGATCGGGGTCTGGCCGGCGAGCTACAACGTCACCTACAACGTCTTCGCCAACGGCCGCACCTTCACCGGCGGCGAGGTCTGCGCGCTCGACCGGGTGACGCTGCTGACCAACCCGACGACCGTCCCGGCGCAGAAGTGCTTCCGCACCTCGACGTCGTACGCCAGCCTGCTGCCCAGCGACCTCGACGGGGCCACGGCGCCCACGAGCCCCGACGCCTACCTCGTCGATCTCGCCGGGTCCAACCTCAACAGCTGGCGGCTGCACGTCGACTGGTCCGGCGGCCCCTCGACCCTCACCGGTCCGACGGTCGTCAGTGGCGTCGCGGCGTTCACCACGGCCTGCGGCGGCGGCACGTGCATCGTGCAGCCCGGGACCTCGCAGAAGCTCGACTCGCTCGCTGACCGGCTGATGAACCGGTTGGCCTATCGCGTCCTGCCCAGCGGCCCGTCGCTCGTGGTGACCCACGCCGTCAAGGGCTCGGGCACCTCGGGCGTCCGGTGGTACGAGCTGCGGCCCAACGGCACCGGCCTGTCGGTGTTCCAGCAGGGCACCTACGCGCCGGATGCGGCGTACCGCTGGCTGAGCTCCGCCGCCATGGACAAGACGGGCGCGATCGCCGTCGGCTACAGCACCTCCAGCAGCAGCAGCGCCCCGTCGATCCGGGTCGCCTCGCGACGGATCGGCGACGCCGCGGGCAAGCTCGGGGCCGAGAACGTTCTCCAGGTGGGCGGCGGGTCCCAGTCGGGGTCGAACCTGTCGCGCTGGGGCGACTACGCCTCGATGAGCGCCGACCCGGTCGACGACTGCACCTTGTGGTTCACCACGGAGTACCTCACCGCGACCGGCGCCTTCAACTGGAGCACCCGGATCATGGCGGTGAAGACCGGCGCCTGCTAGCGGCCGAAGCGGTGGCGCAGCGCGGGCCAACCGAGCGCCACGCACCCGGCAAGCACACCGGCGACCTGGCACACCGTCACGAACCCCACGCCGGCCCGTGCCCCGGAGCCGGCGACCACGTGACCGCCGATCGCTGAGCCGAGGGCGAACGCGCCGAACTTGATGCTGGCCGCTGTCGTCACGACCTGGGTCCGCATCACCGACGGCGTGTGGTGCTCGCGGACGGTCAGGGTCGAGGCCAGCACGGGTCCCTCGAACACCCCCGCGATCGCGACGAGGGCGAGCGCCGTCCAGAGCGTGGGGGCCTGCGAGAGCGCCGCGAAGACGAGCACGAGGCCGCTGATCCCCAGCAGGGCCAGGCGGAGCGGGCCGGTGCGCGGTGCTCGCGTGGCCACCGCGACGCTGCCCACCAGGGCGCCCACCGCGAACGCGCTGAACAGCGCACCGCTGGCTGCGGCCGACGCACCGACCTCGCGGGCCAGGGCGGGGAACACGACGGGGAACGCTCCCATCCCCATGAACGACAGGGTGGTCGCCACGGTGACCGAGCGCAGGGCCGGCGTCGTGGCGAGGTGCCGCAGGCCCCGACCGACGCTCCGGAGCAGGCCTGCGTCCGGCGCGATCCCCGAGCCCGGCATCGGCACACGGAGCACGGCGCCCAGCGCCACGACGCTCAAGACCGCGCACACGACCACGGCGGCATCGGGGGAGAACGCCGCGATGCCTCCGGCCAGTGCCGGCCCGGTCACTCCCGCCACGTTGTACGACGTGGACTCCGCGCCGTACGCCTGACGCAGCAGGGGGGCGGGCACCAGGGGCGCGATGAGGCCGGTGAACCCGCCGGTGAGGACGGGGCTGGTGAGCCCGGCGATCCCCCCGAGCAGCACCACGACCCAGGAGGGTGCGTGGCCGGCCGCGAGCAGCAGGCCCACGAGGACCACCGGCAGGACGACCTGGTTGGCCACGAACGCGAAGCGGCGGTGCGCCGTCCGGTCGAGCCACGCGCCGAGCAGGGGTCCGGTGACGAGCGAGGGAAGCGTCAGCGCGGCGACCACGGCGCCGGCCAGGGCGGGGGAGTCGGTCCGGTCGAGCACGAGCAGCACCACGGCGACGCGCGCCGCCTCGTTGGCGAGGCGAGCCGTGGTGGAGGCCGTGAAGAGCGCAGCCAGGCCGGGAGCGCGCCACATCGGTGTCTGCGGCTGGCGGGCGAGGTCGTCCGCGGCGAGGGTCACGGGATCCATCGTCGCCGACAGACGGCCGGTGGGTGTCGGTGCCGGACGTGGGGTCTGGCACACTGGTGGGCGACTCACCGCCCTCGACGGCCCTCTACCCGTCGCGAGCGCGTCCTCACGCCGCTCCTCGTCGCGCAACCCCACGCGCAGCGAGAGCGCACCCACGCCTGTACGACTGGAGCACCGCCGAAGTGGCTGTCAAGATCAAGCTGATGCGCATGGGCAAGATGCGCGCCCCCTACTACCGCATCGTCATCGCCGATGCCCGCACCAAGCGGGACGGTCGGTCGATCGAGACGATCGGCAAGTACCACCCCAAGCAGAACCCGTCCCTCATCGAGGTCGACGGCGACCGCGCTGCCTACTGGCTCGGTGTCGGTGCGCAGCCGACCGAGGCCGTGCAGAAGCTGCTGAGCAAGACCGGCGACTGGCAGAAGTTCAAGGGCGAGGCGGCCCCGCCGCCCCTGCTCATGGCGGAGCCGCGCGTCGACAAGAAGGCCGCCTTCGAGGCTGCTGCGCTGGCGTCCGGCGAGGAGGGTGGCGCTGCCACCACCCCGAAGAAGAAGGCCGCCCCGAAGAAGGCCGACGAAGCCAAGGCTGACAGCAAGGACGAGACCAAGGCTGAGGCCAAGGACGAGGCCAAGGCTGACGAGGCGCCGGCCGCGGAGGCTGCTGCCGAGGAGCCCAAGGCCGACGAGGCGCCGGCCGCGGACGCCGCTGCCGAGGAGCCCAAGGCCGACGAGGCGCCTGCCGCTGAGGCTGCCGCTGACGAGACGGCCGCCGAGTAGTGCTCGAGAACGCCCTCGAGCACCTGGTCAAGGGGATCGTCGACAACCCTGACGACGTCACCGTCGACATGGTGTCGGGTCGTCGCGGCCGGACGCTCGAGGTCCGCGTCCACCCGGACGACCTGGGCAAGGTGATCGGCCGCTCCGGCCGCACCGCCAAAGCCCTGCGCACCGTCGTTGCCGCCATCGGCGGCAAGGGCGTTCGCGTCGACGTCGTCGACACCGACGAGGTCCGCTAGCAGATGGTCAAGCGCGTCGCGGGTTCGCGGCGCCCTGAGCGCGAGTCAGGTCCGGCACCCGTCCAGGTGCCGGACCTGATCGTTGTGGGGCGCGTCGGTCGGCCCCAGGGCATCAAGGGCGAGGTCACCGTCGAGGTCCGCACCGACGACCCCGAGGACCGCTTCGCCGCGGGCCGCGTGCTCCTCACGCAGCGCGGGGACGACACCGGCACGCTCACGGTCGTCTCGTCCCGCTGGCAGGGCAAGTACCTCGTCGTCGCCTTCGAGGGCGTCCACGACCGCAACGCCGCCGAGCTGCTTCGGGACACCGTCGTGTCCCTGGCGATCGCCGACCTGCCGCCGCTCGCGGAGGACGACGAGTACTACGACACCCAGCTGATCGGCCTGTCCGCACGGCTGGCCGACGGGACGGTGCTCGGCACCGTCGACGACGTGCTCCACCTCCCGCACGGCGACGTCCTCGCCGTACGCCGCGAGGGACAGCCGGAACTGCTGGTGCCCTTCGTGAAGGCGATCGTGCCGGTCGTGGACCTTGCTGCGGGCACCCTCGAGGTCGACCCGCCCGAGGGCCTGCTGGAGCTCGCGGTGGCGCCGCCGCCGCCCGAGGAGTGACGTGCAGCTCGACGTCGTCACGATCTTCCCGGACTACCTGAGCCCGCTGCGGCTGTCCCTGGTGGGCAAGGCGATCGATGCCGGCCTGCTCGACCTGCGGGTGCACGACCTGCGGGACCAGACGCAGGACGTCCACCGCACGGTCGACGACAGCCCGTACGGCGGCGGCCCGGGCATGGTCATGAAGCCTGAGCCGTGGGGACGGGCCTTGAGCGCCCTGACCGGCCCAACGGCCGCCCCGCGCCTGGTCGTGCCGACCCCCGCCGGGCGCCCGTTCACCCAGCATCTGGCGGCGGAGCTGAGCGCCGAGCCCTGGCTGGCCTTCGCCTGTGGCCGGTACGAAGGCATCGATGCCCGCGTCGTCGAGTACGCGCGCCAGACGATGGTCGTCGACGAGATCAGCCTGGGTGACTACGTGTTGGCGGGCGGGGAGGTCGCCGTGCTCGTCGTCGTGGAAGCCGTCGCCCGGCTGCTGCCCGGGGTGCTGGGCAACGAGCGGTCCCACCAGGAGGACAGCTTCCAGGCCGGACTGCTCGAGGGTCCGTCGTACACCCGGCCGGTCGTGTGGGAGGGGCTGGAGGTGCCGGCCGTGCTCCGCTCGGGTGATCACGCGGCGATCGAGCGCTGGCGCCACGAGCAGTCGCTCGCGCGCACCCGCGAGCGCCGTCCGGACCTGCTGCCGCCGGAGGGCCCGCCGGAGGGTGTGGCACCATAGAGGGCTGACGGAGGCAACGTCGCGGGTCCACGACCTGCGCCTCCGCGGCCCACGAGTCCTACGCGCCACTTGCGCGCGTCCCGCACCTGAGATAGGCGACACGATGCACACCCTCGACGAGCTCGACAACCGCTCGCTGCGCAGCGACGTCCCGGACTTCCGCCCGGGCGACACGCTCGACGTCGGCGTCCGCGTCGTCGAGGGCAGCCGCTCCCGCGTGCAGCGCTTCCAGGGCGTCGTCATCCGTCGTCAGGGCGGCGGCTTCCGCGAGACGTTCACCATCCGCAAGGTGAGCTTCGGCGTCGGCGTCGAGCGCACCTTCCCGGTGCACACCCCGGTCATCGAGGACATCAAGGTCGTCACCCGCGGTGACGTCCGTCGCGCGAAGCTGTACTACCTCCGCGAGCTGCGCGGCAAGAAGGCCAAGATCAAGGAGAAGCGCGACGCCAAGCCGGTCGCGTCGACCTGACGGGCACTGACCTGACGGGCACCGACCTGACGGGCACTGACCTGACGGGCACTGACCCGGTGCGTGGGGCGTTGAGCCTCGCGTGACCGACCAGCAGATCGTTGACGTGGCCGCGCCCGCTCCGGTGCCGCCGCGACGCAAGCGCCCGTTGCACGTCGAGCTGCCGTTCCTGGTGGCGCTCGCCGTCGTGCTCGCCCTGATCATCAAGGCGTTTCTGCTGCAGGCCTTCTCCATCCCCTCCGGGTCGATGGAGCAGACCCTGCGGATCGGGGACCGCGTCCTGGTCAACAAGCTCGTGTACGACGTCCGCGGCATCCACCGTGGGGAAGTCGTCGTCTTCAACGGGATCGACGACTGGGCGCCGGAGGCCGCGCTCGACCGACCGACCGGGTTCTTCGGTACGGCGGCGCACCGCCTGGGGACGTTCTTCGGCGTCGCCTCCGACGAGAAGGACTTCATCAAGCGCGTCATCGGGCTGCCCGGGGACCGGGTGATGTGCTGCAGCCCGTCCGGCAACGTCGTCGTGCAGGCGCCCGGCGAGCAGCCGGTCGAGCTGCAGGAGCCGTACCTGTTCGAGGCCTCTGACAAGGAGGACACCAACAAGTGGTTCTGCGGTGCGGGCCACGACCGGCCGACCTGTCCACCCGGCGCCCAGGGGCTGCTGGTGCCCGAGGGCAGGCTGTTCGTTCTCGGTGACCACCGGGGCAGCTCCGCGGACTCCCGCTACCACTACACCGACTCCCACCTCGGCACGATCCCGGTCAGCCGAGTGGTCGGTCGGGCGTTCGCGGTCGCCTTCCCGTTCAACCACGCGCAGATCCTGGGCGTGCCGGACACGTTCACCCAGGCGCTCGGCGCCACGGGGACACCACCGCTGCTCGGCCTGGCGGCGGCGCTGCCGGTCACCGCACTCCGGCGTCGGCGCAAGCGGCGCGTCCCCTCCTGCGCCTGACCCCGCGCCGTACGATCGGGCGGTCATGACCACCGAGCCGATCGCCCGCGACGCGGCGCGCGTGCTGCTCGTCGACGCGGCTGGCCGGGTGCTGCTGTTCCGCTGGTCCCACGCCCGGGATCCCGAGCGCGGCTCGTGGTGGATCACGCCCGGGGGTGGGCTGGACCCGGGGGAGTCGTTCGAGGCCGCGGCGGTCCGCGAGCTCGCCGAGGAGACGGGCCTGACGGTCGACCTGGCGGCATTGGGTCCGCTGGTGCTCGAGCGCGACGTCAGCACCGACATCGCCGGCACGCTCTACGCCCAGCACGAACGGCTGTTCCTGCTGCGGGTGGACCGGCACGACGTCGACACCGCGGGGTTCACCGACTTCGAGGTGCGGAGCATGACGGAGCACCGCTGGTGGACGCTCGCCGAGCTGGAGGCGACGACCGAGCGGCTGTCGCCCCGCGCTCTGCCCGCGCTCGTCCGGGACGTCCTGTGCTGAGCGCCGGTCGCCCGGTCGTCCGCTCGGAGCACGGCCTTTGGGCCTTCGAGCGGGTGCTTCAGCGGCACGGCTTTCCGCACGTCGCCGGTGCCGACGAGGCCGGTCGAGGTGCGTGCGCCGGGCCCCTGGTCGTCGCGGCCGTCGTGCTGCCCGCGGGCCGCCGGGGGGAGGTTCCCGGTCTCGCGGACTCCAAGCTCCTCACCGAGGCGGCGCGCGAGCGGGCGTACGACGAGGTGGTGCGTCGGGCGCTGGCCTGGTCCGTCGTCGTGGTCCCGCCGCAGGAAGTGGACCGCTGCGGCCTGCACGTCATGAACATCAGGGCCATGCGGCAGGCGGTCACTCGGCTCGCCCTGGCCCCGTCGTACGTCCTGACCGACGGGTTCCCGATCGCGGGACTGCCCGCCCCGACCCTCGCGGTGTGGAAGGGCGACCGGGTCGCGGCCTGCGTCGCGGCCGCGTCCGTGGTCGCGAAGGTCACGAGGGACCGGCTGATGGACGACCTGGGCGGCCGGTTCCCGGCGTACGGCTTCGCCCGTCACAAGGGGTACTCGACGCCTGATCACCAGGAGGCGCTGCGCCGGAACGGGCCGTGCGAGGAGCACCGGTTCTCCTATGTGAACGTGCGCGCCGCGCGGATCGGGCAGGATGTTGCCTCGTGAGCAGCTCATGAGTGCCGAGGATCTCGAGAAGTACGAGACCGAGATGGAGCTGCAGCTCTACCGGGAGTACCGCGATGTCGTGCGGCAGTTCGACTGGGTCGTCGAGACCGAGCGCCGCTTCTACCTCGCCAACGCTGTCGAGGTGACGCCCCGGACGGCGGACGGGGAGGTGTGGTTCGAGCTCACCCTGACCGACGCGTGGGTGTGGGACATGTACCGCCCCGCGCGGTTCGTGCGGTCGGTGCGCGTGCTGACGTTTAAGGACGTCAACGTGGAGAAGCTCGAGAAGCCCGAGCTGGAGCTCCCCGGCACCTGATCCACAGGTCTTCGATCCGTCCACATCTTTCGCGGCAGGCGGCCGCGCGGGTGCGCTGCGCGGCAGCGTGACGCCCGGAGGTGGTGGTCGTGGTCGACCGGATGGCGTTGGGCGCGTGGGGTGAGGACGTCGCCGTCCAGCACCTGCAGGGCAGGGGCTACGTCGTGCTCGCCCGCAACTGGCGCTGCCGCGAGGGCGAGCTCGACGTCGTCGCCCAGCGCGGCGGCCTGCTGGTCTTCGTCGAGGTGAAGACCCGGAGCGGGGCGGGGTACGGCGAGCCCGCTGAGGCGGTGACGGCGCTGAAGGCCCGGCGGATCCGCCTGCTGGCTGCTCGCTGGCTGGTCGACTGCCGTCCGTCCGGCTCGTTCGACCTGCGCTTCGACGTCGTCGGCGTGGTGCGGCAGCCGTCGGGGCCGCCGGCGGTCACTCACCTGCAGGGGTGCTTCTGATGGCCGTCGCCCGGAGCTGGGCGGTGGCCCTCGTCGGGCTCGAAGGACACGTGGTGGAGGTCGAGGCGGACCTGGCGCAGGGCCTGCCCGGGCTGGCGATCACCGGTCTGCCCGACGCCGCCCTCAACGAGGCGCGCGACCGAGTGCGGGCCGCGGTGGTCAACTCCGGGTTCGCCTGGCCGAGCCGGCGGATGACCCTCGGGCTGTCGCCGGCGGCCCTGCCGAAGAAGGGCAGCGGCTTTGACCTGAGCCTGGCTGCGGCACTCCTCGCTGCCGCCGGCGAGGCCCCGCCGGCGGCGCTGCACCGGCTCCTCCTGCTGGGCGAGCTCGGGCTGGACGGTCGGGTGCGTCCGGTCACCGGGGTCCTGCCAGCGGTCCTCGCCTGGGTCGAGGCAGGGCACGCCCGGGTGGTCGTCCCGCTGGCCAACCTCGACGAGGCCCGGCTCGTGCCCGGGTCCGAGCCGATCGGCGTCGGGTCGCTCCTGGACCTGGTCCGCTGGTTGCGCGGACAGCCGCTGCCGCAACCCGAGCCCGCGCCCCATCGGCCGCGCGTGGCGCCCGTGGGGGACTACCTCGACGTGGCGGGCCAGCCGGCCGGGAGGTTGGCCTGCGAGGTCGCCGCGGCGGGCGGCCACAACCTGCTCATGACCGGACCGCCCGGGTGCGGCAAGACCCTGCTGGCCGAGCGTCTGCCGGGCATCCTGCCCCTGCTGTCGCCCCAGGAGTCGCTGCAGGTCACCGCCATCCACTCCATCGCCGGCCGGTTGCCGCAGGGCTCCCCACTGGTGGAGCAGTCGCCCTTCCAGGCCCCGCACCACGGGACGACCCCGGCAGCGCTCATCGGCGGCGGCTCGGGGATCGCCCAGCCAGGTGCGGTGTCCTTGGCTCATCGCGGGGTGCTGTTCCTGGACGAGGCCCCGGAGTTCGGCCGCAGTGCTCTCGACGCCCTCCGGCAGCCGCTGGAGAGCGGGGTGGTGAGCATCCGCCGGGTCGGGGGCTTGGCCACCTACCCGGCGCGGTTCGCGCTGGTCCTGGCCGCCAACACCTGCCCGTGCGGGCGAGCCAGCAGCGCCTGCACCTGCTCGCCGGAGCGGCGCCGTTCCTACCTGGGCCGACTCTCCGGACCCTTGCTGGACCGGGTCGATCTGCAGATCAACCTGCAGGGCATCACGCGCGGCGACCTGCTGGCCGAGCGGGGTGTCGGTGAGTCCACAGCGGTGATGGCCTCGCGGGTGGCGCAGGCGCGCGCGGTCGCTGCCGAGCGCTACGCCGGCACGCCCTGGCGGACCAACGCCGACGTCCCCGCGACGGTCCTCACCGACCGGTGGCCGGTGCCCCGGGCAGCGCTCCGGGAAGCCGGGATCGCCATGGACCGGGGGCAGTTGACGGCTCGCGGGTTCGGCCGGATCCAGCGGCTGGCCTGGACGGCAGCGGACCTCGCCGGGCGGCCGGTGCCCACCTTGGCGGACGTGGGGCTGGCCCTCGGCCTGCGCCGCACGCCCCACGACGTCCCCGGGCTCGTCGCGTGACGGCCGGCCCGTCCGCGGACCGGCTGGCCCGGATCGCGCTGTCGCGGGTGGCCGAGCCCGGGACCTGGTCGGTCCACGACGCGATCGTGGTGCACGGCGCCGCGGAGGTCTGGGCAGCCGTCCGGGAGGGGCGGGCGCTGGACGAGGTGAAGGGGAGGTGCCTTGCGGGGCTGCGTGAGCGGGCGGGCAGCTACGACCCGCTGCGCGACGTCGCCACGCTGACGGCCCTGAGCGCCCGGGTGATCTGCCCGGGCGACGAGGAGTGGCCCGAGGGCCTCACCTGGGAGCCGGGGGTCCTGGGCGGCAGCGTGCGTGACATGGCCCCACCGTGGCTGCTGTGCGCTCGTGGGGCGGCCGACCTCCGCGCAGCCACCGCCCCGTCGGTCGCCGTCGTCGGGGCACGTGCTGCCAGCCCCTACGGCGTCCATGTCGCCACCGACCTCGGCTTCGCGCTGTCGGAGGCGGGTGTGGGGGTGGTGTCCGGCCTGGCGTACGGCATCGACGCCGCCGCGCACCGGGGTGCGCTCACGGCAAGGGCCGCACCGACGGTCGCGGTGCTGGCGTGCGGCGTCGACGTCGCCTACCCCCGCGGGCACGACCGGCTGCTGGAGCAGGTGGCCCGCGAGGGCGTGGTCCTGAGCGAGGTCCTGCCCGGCTCGGCGCCGACCAGGGTGCGGTTCCTCGTCCGCAACCGGATCATCGCCGCGCTGACCGCGGGGACCGTCGTGGTGGAGGCGTCGCACCGCAGCGGGTCGCTGTCGACGGCTGGGCGGGCGTTCGAGCTCGGACGGCAGGTGATGGCCGTCCCCGGACCGGTGACGAGCGCGGCCTCGGCGGGATGCCATCACCTGCTCCGCGAGCAGGAGGCCACGCTGGTCACCTGCGTCCCGGAGGTCCTCGAGCTCATCGGCAGGTCCGGGGAGAACCTGCTCACGCCCCAGCGGGGGCCGATCGATCCCCGAGATGGCCTGTCCGCAGACGTGCGTCAGGTGCTCGATGCCGTTCCGGTCCGCAGCCCGGTTGGGCTCGCCCGGATCGCCCGGACGGCCGGGGTGGCGGCCCCGATCGTCCAGAGCGCCCTGGCCCGGCTGCACGTCCTCGGGCTGGTGGAGCAGCACGAGACGGGCTGGCGGCTGAGCGGTCTGGGCGCGGGACGGGGGGTGCGGTCGGCGTGACCTCGAGACCCGCGCCGCCCGCCCGGGGCGCGGCAGGCTTGACCTCGAGACCCTCCGTGACCCACCGTGACGCACGTGACGGGTGAGGCAGGAGAGGCAGACGCGGGTGCTCCCGCACCCTCCCCTCAGCCCGCCCCTCAGCCCGCCCCTCAACCCGCCGACTTGCCCGCCGACCTGCCCGAGGCGCTCGTGGCGGCTCACGAGGCGTTCTCGACCCACCTGGCCGCGGAGCTCGACCGCTCCCCGCACACCGTGCGGGCCTACGACGGCGACGTCCAGTCCCTGCTGCGCCACGCCGCCGCCGAGGGCGTCGCCGATCTTCCCGACCTCGACCTCGCGGTCCTGCGCAGCTGGCTCGCCGCCCTGCGCCACGACGGGGTGAGTCGTGCCACGCTGGCGCGCCGCGGGTCGACCGCGCGTACCTTCACCGCCTGGGCCCACCGTCGCGGCCTGTGCCCCACCGACCCGGGCCTGCTGCTCGCCACGCCCAAGGGACACCGACCGCTGCCGGACGTCCTGCGCCCGGACGAGGCCGAGCGGCTGGTCTCCTTCGCGGGCGAGGAGGTGGTCGACCAGCGGGACCGGCTCGCGCTCGAGCTGCTGTACGCCACCGGCGCGCGCGTCGGTGAGCTCTGCGGGCTCGACCTCGACGACGTCGACCCCGGGCGCCGGCTGGTCCGCGTGCTCGGCAAGGGCCGCAAGGAACGCGCGGTGCCGTACGGCGTCCCGGCGCAGCGCGCGCTGGACACCTGGCTGGCCCAGGGACGCCCGCGCTGGGCCACGCCGGGGAGCGGGCCGGCGCTCCTGCTCGGCGCCCGAGGGGGCCGGGTGGATCCGCGAGCGGTACGCGCTCTCGTCCACCGGCGCCTGTCCGCCGTACCCGGGGCGCCAGACCTTGGTCCCCACGGCCTGCGGCACACGGCTGCCACGCACCTGCTCGAAGGGGGCGCTGATCTCAGAAGCGTCCAGGAGCTCCTCGGTCACGCTACGCTCGCCACGACGCAGATCTACACGCATGTCTCCATCGAGCGGTTGAGGACGAGCTATGAGCGCGCGCATCCCCGAGCCTGACGGCTCGGGCGTCTCCGTGGCCGACAACGGTCCCGCCGACGCGCTCGAGGCTGCCCCCGCGACGCCCGCCGAAGCGGCACCCAAGCCGGTCCGCCGGACCGGCCGCTACGCCGGGGTGTCCGACGAGGAGCGCGCCGAGATCGAGGCCGCCATCGCCGAGTTGTGGCGGGAGTACAAGACCACCAAGCAGGAGCGCCACCGCGAGCGGCTGATCCTGCACTACTCGCCGCTCGTGAAGTACGTCGCGGGCCGCGTCGGCGTGGGCCTGCCCCCCAACATCGAGCAGGCCGACCTCGTCTCCTACGGCATCTTCGGGCTCATCGACGCGATCGAGAAGTTCGACCTCGAGCGCGCGATCAAGTTCGAGACCTACGCGATCGCCCGCATCAAGGGCGCGATCATCGACGAGCTCCGCTCGATCGACTGGATCCCGCGCTCGGTCCGCTACAAGGCGCGTGAGGTCGAGCGGGCGTACGCCGCCCTCGAGACCAAGCTGCACCGCTCGCCCACCGAGGCCGAGGTGGCCGAAGAGCTCGGCATCAAGCTCGAGGACCTGCACACGATCTTCAGCCAGGTCTCCTTCGTCAACGTCGTCGCGCTCGACGAGCTGCTCGGTGCGGGTGGGGAGAAGGGCGACAAGCTGTCGCTCGTCGACACGCTCGAGGACACCAAGGCCGAGGACCCGGTCGCGGCGTTCGAGACCGAGGAGACGAAGTACCTGCTGGCCCGGGCCATCAACACGCTGCCCGAGCGGGAGAAGATCGTCGTGACCCTCTACTACTACGAGGGCCTGACCCTTGCGGAGATCGGGCAGGTCCTCGGCGTCACCGAGAGCCGGATCTGCCAGATGCACACCAAGGCCGTCCTGCAGCTGCGCGGAAAGCTCGCCGACCAGAAGGACTGACGGCTGCTCGACAGCGTCGCAACAGCGATCTGGCAGCGGTGGGTCGAGCAGGCCCGGGAGGACGCCGGACACGCACAGCTCCACGTCCAGGTCTCGCGCGACGCGCCCGGGGGCTGCTGACCGGTGGGTCCGTCAGGACGCGGGACGTCGTCGGGACCTCTCCGCGGTCAAGTCCACGAGTCCTGCCGCGAGCGGCACCGGGGGAGCCGGTCCCGCCGGTGCGCGCAGGCGCCGACTCCTCAGGACCAGCAGCCCGGCGAGCAAGGAGCTCACGGCCAGGGCTGCCGGCGTTCCCGCCGGCGCGCTGGGAGCGCCCGGTCCCGTCAGCGGGGCTTCGTGGAGGGGTACGGGAGCCGCGCTCGCCTGGGCGACCGCGCGCGGCGCTGCTCGCCCGGCCGACCCTCCTGGGAGGCCCGGCCGGAGCGGGAGCAGCCGCAGGGGCCGCGGGTCGAGCAGGGCCAGCGGGTCGAGGTAGGTCTCGCCGCGCCGGAGGCCCCAGTGCAGGCAGGTCGGCCCGCCACAGGCCAGGTGGCCGGTCGCCACGGTCCCGAGCAGCGCCCCGCGGTCGACCTTCTGACCCACCCGCACGGACGGCGTCACCGGCTCGTACGTCGTCCGCAGCCCGTTGGGGTGGGTCACGGCGACCACTCCTCGCCCGGCCAGCAGCCCGGCGTACGTCACCTGTCCGGCACCGGCAGCGACGACGTCGTCCCCCAGGTCGGCCTGCAGATCGACCCCGCGGTGACCGGCGCCGTACGCCGTGCGCGGAGGGTCGAAGGGCCGCTCGACAGCGGGCGTCCCGCGCACGGGCCACCCGAAACCGTCCGTCGGCGCCGCACCTGCCAGCGCCGGCCCCGCCGAGGCCAGCAGGCCCAGCGGGGCGAGCAGCAGCAGCACGAGCGGAACGAGCGGAGGGCGACCCATGCCCGGCAGCCTGCCGCCGGAAGGCTGGCGCGAACGGGCCGGACGGCGATCTGTGGAGCGAACGCGCCGTTCCCCTACACTTGTCCACAGCACGCGGTCCGCCGCGTGACTTCGCGCGCCCACCACAGGCGAGGCATCCCGGTCCCCTTGGGGAAGGTGCCCCGTCAGGGCGCCAGGGCGGTGCCATCCCGGCGCCGCATCACAACCGGACAAAGGAAAAAAAAGCATGGCTGTCGTCAGCATGCGCCAGCTCCTCGAGAGCGGCGCCCACTTCGGTCACCAGACCAAGCGCTGGAACCCGAAGATGAAGCGCTTCATCTTCACTGAGCGCAACGGCATCTACATCATCGACCTGCAGCAGACGCTGGGGTACATCGACCGCGCGTACGACTTCGTCAAGGAGACCGTGGCGCACGGCGGCACGATCATGTTCATCGGCACGAAGCGCCAGGCGCAGGAGTCGATCGCCGAGCAGGCCACCCGCGTCGGCATGCCGTACGTCACCGAGCGTTGGCTCGGCGGCATGCTCACCAACTTCCAGACCGTCTACAAGCGGCTGCAGCGCCTCAAGGAGCTCGAGCTCATCGAGCAGACCGGTGGCGCCACCGTGCTGACGAAGAAGGAAGCCCTCGTCCTCACTCGTGAGCGCATCAAGCTGCAGCGCACGCTGGGCGGCATCCGTGAGATGACCCGGACACCGTCCGCGGTGTGGATCGTCGACACGAACAAGGAGCACCTCGCCGTCAACGAGGCCCGCAAGCTCAACATCCCGGTCGTCGCGATCCTCGACACCAACTGCGACCCGGACGTCGTCGACTACAAGATCCCCGGTAACGACGACGCGATCCGCAGCATCGGCACCCTCACGCGCGTCATCGCCGACGCTGTCGCCGAGGGCCTGATGGCCCGCGCCGGTGCGCAGGCCAACGCCGGTGCTGACGAGAAGCCCGAGCCGGGTGTCCTCGCTGCCGACGAGCCGCTTCCCGCCTGGGAGGCCGAGCTCCTCACCGGCGCGAAGACCGACGCGGTGAAGGCGGACACCGTCGACGGTGCCGCCGCGGCCGTGCCGCCGGGCGCCGACGCGGCTCCCGCCGTCGAGGTCCCCGCGACCGACGCGCCTGCTGCTGAGGCCCCTGCGGCCGACGCTGCGCCCGCCTCCTGACCACCCCCTGACTGACGAGACGAAGAGAAGAGCAATGGCAACCGTCACCGCAGCAGACATCAAGAAGCTCCGCGAGGCCACCGGCGCGGGCATGACCGACTGCAAGACCGCCCTGGTCGAGAACGAGGGCGACTACGACAAGGCGCTGGAGTTCCTGCGCATCAAGGGTCTCAAGGGCGTCGCCAAGCGCGAGGGGCGAGCGGCCAGCAACGGCCTCATCGCCGCCCAGCTCGAGGGCGACACGAAGGGCGTGCTGGTCGAGCTCAACTGCGAGACCGACTTCGTGGCCAAGAACCCCACGTTCATCGCCCTCGGTGAGACCGTCGTCAGCGCCGCGATGGGGGCCAACAGCCCCGACGAGGTCAGCGTCGACGGCAAGAAGCTCCAAGACGTGCTGGACGACGCGGGTGCGCTGCTCGCCGAGAAGATCGAGGCGCGGCGCGTCGCGAGCTTTGAGGGCGCGTACGTCGGCCTGTACCTGCACAAGACCAGCCCGGACCTGCCCCCGCAGGTGGGTGTCCTCATCGAGCTCTCGGCCCCCAACGCCGCGGTCGCGAAGGACATCGCGCAGCACATCACGGCCCTCCCGCCGCTGTTCGTCACCCGTGACGAGGTGCCCGAGGAGACCGTGGCGAAGGAGCGCGAGATCGCTCGGGCCACCGCGATCGAGGAGGGCAAGCCCGAGGCTGCGCTCGACAAGATCGTCGAGGGTCGCGTGACCGGGTTCTTCAAGGACAACGTCCTGCTCGAGCAGTCGTTCGCCAAGGACAGCAAGAAGACGGTCGCCAAGGTGCTCGAGGAGGCCGGCGTCAGCGTCGTCCGCTTCGCGCGCTTCAAGGTCGGCCAGGCCTAACCGCTTCACGGCTTGTCAGGATCCCCAGCACTACAGTGCTGGGGATCCTGCATGTCCGGACCACTTCCTGGCAGGACACGGGACACGACGCGAGGAGCTCGATGAGCACGGGTTACAGCCGGGTGCTGCTGAAGCTGTCCGGCGAGGCGTTCGCCGGCGGCGGCAGCATGGGCGTCGCCCCCGACACGGTGCGGGGCATCGCGGAGAGCATCGCGGCTGTCGTCCGCGGCGGCACCCAGGTGGCGATCGTCGTGGGCGGTGGCAACTACTTCCGTGGCGCTGAGCTCACCGAACAGGGCATGGAGCGCACCCGGGCCGACTACATGGGCATGCTCGGCACCGTGATCAACTGCTTGGCGCTCCAGGACTTCCTGGAGAAGCAGGGCATCGACACCCGGGTCCAGACCGCCATCGCGATGGGTCAGGTCGCCGAGCCGTACGTCCCGCGTCGGGCGATCCGCCACCTCGAGAAGGGCCGCGTCGTCATCTTCGGCGCCGGCCTCGGCGTGCCGTTCTTCTCGACCGACACGTGCGCCGCGCAGCGCGCGCTCGAGGTCAGCGCCGAGGCGGTGCTCATGGCCAAGCAGGTCGACGGGGTCTACGACGACGACCCGCGCAAGAACCCCGACGCGGTGAAGTTCGACCACCTGTCCTACAGCGAGGTGCTCGAGCGCCGGCTCAAGGTCGCGGACGCCACGGCCATCTCGCTGTGTATGGACAACGACCTGCCCCTTGTCGTCTTCGACATCTTCGCCGACAACGGGATCAGCCGCGCCGTCAACGGCGAGAAGATCGGCACCCTGATCAACGCGGAGGGCACTCCCTCCGAGGAAGGCACGCCATGATCGACGAAACGCTCTTCGACGCCGAGGAGCGGATGGAGAAGGCCGTGTCCGTGGCCAAGGACGACTTCGGTGGCATCCGCACGGGTCGCGCGACCCAGCAGATGTTCCAGAAGATCGTCGTCGACTACTACGGCGCGATGACCCCGATCATCCAGCTCTCGAGCCTCACGGTCCCCGAGCCCCGGATGGCCGTCATCACGCCGTACGACAAGGGCAGCCTCGGGGTGATCGAGCGCGCGATCCGCGACTCGGACCTCGGCGTCAACCCGACCAACGACGGCACCATCATCCGCATCGTGTTCCCGCAGCTGACCGAGGAGCGTCGCAAGGAGTTCATCAAGGTCGCGCGCACGAAGGCGGAGGACGCGAAGATCGCGATCCGCAACATCCGTCGCAAGGCCAAGGACGAGCTCGACCGGCTGGTCAAGGACGGGGAGACCGGCGAGGACGAGGTGGCGCGTGCGGAGAAGGAGCTCGACAAGATCACCACGGCGCATGTGAACCACGTCGACGAGCTGCTGCGCCACAAGGAATCCGAGCTGCTCGAGGTCTGATGTCGGCCGTGACCGAGCCCGAGGCTCCCCCCGCCCCGCCCAGCAAGGCGGGCCGCAACCTGCCAGCGGCGATCGCCGTCGGGCTGTCGCTCGGCGGCGGCATCCTCGCGTCGGTCTTCTCGCCGTACCGCTGGACCTTCGTGGTCATCTTGCTCGCTGCCGCCGCGCTGGGCAGCTGGGAGGTCGTCCGGGCGCTGCGAACTCTCGGGGCCCGCCCGCCCCTCGTTCCGGTGTGGATCGGCGGCGCGGCGATGATCGTGGCGGCGTACCGGTACGGCGAGGCGCAGCTGTTCCTCGCGCTCGCGCTGACCCTGCTGCTGCTGATCGTGTGGCGCGTCGGTGACCCGGCTGAGGGGGTGCTCCGCGACCTCACCTCCGGGGTGTTCACCGCCGCGTACGTGCCCTTCCTCATGGGCTTTGCGGCGTTGATGATCGCGGCCGACGACGGACCGAAGCGCGTGACCGCCTTCGTGGCCACTGTCGTGTGCAGCGACGTCGGGGGGTACGCCGCGGGCGTGCTGTTCGGCAAGCACCCGATGGCGCCGTCGGTGTCGCCCAAGAAGTCGTGGGAGGGCCTGGCCGGTTCGGCCGTCGCCTGCAGCGCCGCGGGCGCGGTCTTCTTCGTCACGCTTTTCGACGCCTCGCCCTGGCTAGGGGTCGTCTACGGGCTGGCCGTCGTCGCCACTGCGACGCTGGGTGACCTGGGGGAGTCGATGATCAAGCGCGACATCGGCATCAAGGACATGGGCACGCTGCTGCCCGGCCACGGCGGTCTCATGGACCGGCTGGACTCCCTGCTCCCCACCGCGCCGATCGCCTTCCTCCTGCTCGCTGCCTTCGTCTGACGCCCCTGTACCCGGTCGGGTGAACAGCCGCCCCGGGGGGCGTCGATGGATCAGGGAGCAGCCCAGGACGGGCTGCACGAGTGACCTCAGGGGACCGGATGCCCGCGCCACAGAACGGTGCTGCTCGCGTGCAGCTCCCTGCGCCGCGTGCCTCCGATCCGGGGGTCTCGTCGGAGGTACCGCCGGACGTGTTCGCGGCGTGGGCTCTGGCTGAGCCCGATGCCGTCCTCGTGGTGCGCGGTTCTGACCTGCGGGTGTCCTGGGTCAACCACGCGGCGGTCACGGCCTGTGCGCGGGACGAGCGGGACCTGTGCGGTCGGCCGCTCGCCGAGGTGCTGTCCTCCCCGCAGCCGCCCGAGCTCCTGTCGGCTGCCGAGCTGGTCGACGACGTCCGTGCAGTCGTGCGCGAGGTGGTCGTGGTCCGGCCCGACGGCGTCCGGGTGCCCTCCGTCCTGCGGTCCCAGCCGGTCGGCAGCGCCTGGGTCGTGCGGGTCACGGCGCTCGCCGACGCGGCTCGCTTCGACGACGACCTGCGGCTGTCGCGCGAGCGGTTCCTTGCCGTGACCGATCGAGCGCCCGTCGGGATCTTCTTCAGCGACGTGGGGCTCCGCCTGGGCTACGTCAACGACGCCTTCGCCGCGGTGTTCGCCACGTCTCCCGAGGCCCTTCTGGGCATGCGCTGGTTGGACCAGCTCTCGGGCGAGGAGCAGCAGGCGTTGACGGGGGCGATGGTCGAGGCCCTGGCGGGCGAGACGCGTGAGCTGTTCGTCCGCGTCCGGCGGCGCCACGGGGAGGAGCGCACGGCGCACGTCCGGTTGATGCCGGTCCGCACGGAGCGCCGCGCGGCCGGCTTCGTCGGCACGCTCGAGGACGTGACCGACCGGCTCGGCTACGAGGCCTCGCTGGAGCACCAAGCGGTGCACGACCCGCTGACGGGTCTGGTGAACCGGCGGGGCCTGCTCGCGGCGCTGAACGAGCGGATGTCGGAGGGCGGGGGCCAGCGCACCGGTGACGCCGCGACGTTGCTGTTCTTGGACCTCGACGACTTCAAGTTCGTGAACGACTCGCTCGGACACGAAGCCGGAGACGCTCTGCTGGCCGAGGTGGGGCGCCGTCTCGTCGAGGCGGTCCGGGAGGGTGACGTCGTCTCACGCTTCGGCGGCGACGAGTTCGCGCTGCTGTGCCCCGGCGCCCCGGACAGCGCAGCGGCGCTCGACCTGGCCGGTCGGGTGATGGATGCCGTCACGGCACCGGTCGTGGTGGCGGGCGTGAGACTCGACGTGTCCGGGAGCCTCGGGGTCGTGGTCGTCAGCCAGGACCACCGGGAGGCCGAGGACGTCCTGCGCGATGCCGACGCGGCGATGTACATGGCCAAGGCCGCTGGCAAGGACTGCTGGGTGCTGTTCGACGACGCCGCCAGGGAGCAGCACCGACGTCGACACGACCTGGTGCTCGACCTTCGGCACGCGCTCGACGCCGATCAGCTGTCCGTCGCCTACCAGCCGGTCGTCCGCCTCGGCGCGGCCGTCGCGGGCGCGCCGTACGCCGTGGAGGCGCTCTGCCGGTGGCAGCACCCGACGAGAGGGATGATCAACCCGCAGGAGTTCGTGGCTCTCGCCGAGGAGAACGGCCTGGTCGGTCAACTGAGCCGCCAGGTGCTGCGGGCGGCCTGCCGCCAGGTCGCCTCGTGGCAGCGCGCGCACGGCGCTCTCGCCCCCTCGCGGGTCTGCGTGAACGTCAGCCCGCTCCAGCTGCGCCAGCAGGGCTTCGTGGAGGAGGTCGCCCGAGTCCTGCGCGAGACGGGCCTAGTCGGTTCCTCTCTGTGCCTGGAGCTGACCGAGAGCGCGGTCATGGAGGATCCGACCCTGGCGGCCGCGTCCTTCGCCGCTCTGAGGGAGCTCGGGGTGCGCGTGGCCATCGACGACTTCGGTACCGGCTACTCCTCCCTGGCCCTGCTGCGGACGCTGCCGGTCGACCTGCTCAAGATCGACCGTTCGTTCCTCGCGGAGATCTCCGAGGACAGTGCCGCCCGCGTCGTCGCGGCCGTCGTCGGCCTCGGTCAAGCGCTCGGGCTCGAGGTCGTCGCCGAGGGAGTGGAGACACCTGCCCAGGTGATCGAGCTCGAGCGCCTCGGGTGCGGCCTCGCGCAGGGGTTCCTGTTCTCGCGACCGCTCACGGCGGCCCAGGTGCAAGCGCGCATCGACGACCGGTGGCCCTGGTGACGACCGCAGCCGTCGTCCGTGACCCCAGCGACGACCCCAGCGACGACCCCAGCGACGACCCCAGCGACGACCCCAGCGACGACCCCGCGGCCCAGCTCGAGGCGGCTGGCAGGGAGCTGGAGTCCGCGCCTGTCGGGCGGGAAGCCGCTCTGCGAGTCATCCGCCTGGTGGACGACCCGAAGGTGGGTGCGGCGGACGTGGCTGGGGCCCTGGCCCTGGACCCAGCCCTCACCGCCCGCGTGCTGCAGGTGGCCAACAGCGCCTACTACGGCATGTCAGGACGGATCCGCACGACGGCCTTTGCCGTGACGGTCGTCGGCTTCCAGGCCGTTCGTTCGCTCGCCGCCCTGGCCGCGGCCGGTGTGACGCAGAAGGACGCCCTCCCGCGCGGATTCTGGCATCGCAGTGCCGCTGCTGCGACCGGAGGTGCGCTGCTCGCGACCAGGGCCGGCTGCTCGGCGCCGGACGCGTTCTGCGTCGGCATGCTCCACGACCTGGGCACCATCTTGCTGTGGCGGCGGGACCGCGGGACGTACGAGAGCCTTCCGGTCAAGACCTCGCAGCTGCCCCTTGTCACCTTGGAGCAACGGGCCTTCGGGACCGACCACGCCGCGCTGTGTGCCGGGGTGCTGGGAGCCTGGAGCGTGCCCGAGGACCTCTGCTCCGCCATCGGTCGCCACCACGACGAGCCATCGGCCGGCGGGACGCCGCTGCGCAAGGCCCTCCAGGGCGGGATCGCTCTGGGGCAGCTCGCCGCGGGCGACCGGGACCCCGTGCACCGCGCTGCTCTTGCGGTCCTCGGGATCCCGGACCGGGAGGTCCCCGGCCTGCTCGCCGAGGCCGAGACGGCCACGCGCACGCTCGCTGCGGTCCTGTCGGGCTGACCCCGGATCTAGACTGGGAGTCCGCCCACGGCCCGATCGGACCCATGAACCTCCCCCTCGTCTTCGACGCTCCCCGTCGTGGACTGCCTCCCCAGCACCTAGCCGACCTCGACGTCGCGGCCCGCAAGGCGGCCGTCATCGCCCTCGGGGAGAAGGGGTTCCGTGCCGAGCAGCTGTCCCGGCACTACTTCGCCGGCCGGTCGCTCGCGGAGGCCTCGGACCTCTCTCCCACGGCGCGCGAGGCTCTCGCGCCGCTCGTCCCCGAGCTCTGGAGCCGCGTCCGTGACGTGTCCTGCGACGACGGCAGGACCATCAAGTCGCTGTGGCGGGGCCACGACCGGACGCTCGTCGAGTCCGTCACGATGCGTTACCGCGATCGCACGACCGTCTGCATCTCCTCGCAGGCCGGCTGCGGCATGGCCTGCCCGTTCTGCGCCACGGGCCAGGGCGGGCTGACCCGCAACCTGTCGGCCGCGGAGATTGTCGACCAGGTCGTGCGGGCCAACGCCGACGAGGTCGCTCGCGGGGAGCGGTCCGTCTCCAACGTGGTCTTCATGGGGATGGGCGAGCCCTTGGCGAACTACTCGCGGGTCGTGACGGCGCTCCGGGCTCTGTTGGAGCCGTCGCCGGGCGGGCTCGGCATGTCCCAACGCAACATCGTCGTGTCCACCGTCGGGCTGGTGCCCGGGATCCAGAAGCTGACCAAGGAGGGGTTGCAGGTCACCCTGGCCCTGTCCTTGCACGCCCCCGACGACGAGCTGCGCGACACCCTCGTGCCCGTGAACACCCGCTGGCCGGTGCGCGACGTGCTCGAGGCCGCCTTCGGCTACACCCGCAAGACCGGACGGCGGCTGTCCATCGAGTACGCCCTCATCCGCGACGTCAACGACCAGCCCTGGCGGGCGGACCTTCTCGCCAAGCGACTGCAGGGCAAGCTCGTGCACGTGAACCTCATCCCGCTGAACCCGACTCCGGGCTCGGAGTGGGACGCCTCCCCGAAGCCGGTGGAGGAGGAGTTCGTCCGCCGGCTCAAGGCCGCCGGGGTCAATGCGACCGTCCGCGACACCCGCGGTCGTGAGATCGCGGGTGCCTGCGGACAGCTCGCCGCGCTGGAGTAGGTCAGGCCTTCGGGCCGTCGGTCTCGTAGGTGACGATCGAGACCTCACCGGCGAGCAGGTCGCCTGCCACGGCGAACAGGGCGGCGATGTGCGGGGTCGTGAAGTGGGCGTCCAGGCCGGCCTGGTCCTCCCACACCTCCACGCTGACGTAGGAGTCGGGGTTCTCGAGGTCGCGGTGGAAGGCGTAGGACACGCAACCGGCGTCCCCGCGACTGGCCGCAGCGGCGGTGGCCAGCGCCTCCGCGATCTCCTCGCGCTTCTCGGGCTTGCCGGGCAGGGTGGCGATGACGACGAGCACGGGCTCTCCTCAAGGACGGGTGCAGATCTCCGCACTACAGCACAATGGTCAGGTGACCCCTCGTGACGTCGTGCTGCTCGGGTCGACCGGCTCGGTCGGCACCCAGGCGCTCGACGTCGTCCGGGCGGCCCCCGAGCGGTTCCGCGTCGTGGGTCTCGGGGCCGGGGGTGGCCGCGTGGACCTGCTCGCCCGGCAGGCTCTCGAGCTCCGCGTCGAGGTCGTCGCGGTGGCGCGGGCGACGGCTGCGCAGGACCTGCAGCTGGCCTTCTACGCCGCCGCGCAGGAGCAGGGCTTCAGCGCCGGCGAGTTCTCCCTCCCCAAGATCCTCGCCGGACCGGAGGCCCTCACCGAACTGGCCGCCTGGCCCTGCGACGTCGTCCTCAACGGCATGACGGGCTCCGTCGGGCTGGCGCCGACCCTGGCCGCGCTGGAGGCTGGACGGACGCTCGCGCTCGCGAACAAGGAGTCCCTTGTCGCGGGGGGTCCGCTCGTCACGCCGTACGTCTCGCAGATCGTCCCGGTGGACTCGGAGCACAGCGCGCTGGCCCAGTGCCTGCGCGGCGGCAGCCGGGCCGAGGTGGCGCGGCTGGTCCTGACGGCCAGCGGCGGGCCCTTCCGGGGCCGGGCGTCGCTGGCGGGGATCACCCCCGAGCAGGCGCTGGACCACCCCACGTGGGACATGGGACCGGTCATCACCGTCAACAGCGCGACCCTGGTCAACAAGGGGCTCGAGCTCATCGAGGCGCAGCTGCTGTTCGACGTCCCGTACGACCGGATCGACGTCGTCGTGCACCCGCAATCCATCGTCCACTCGATGGTGGAGTTCGTCGACGGCTCGACCCTCGCCCAGGCGTCCCCGCCCGACATGCGCCTGCCCATCGCGCTCGCGCTGGGCTGGCCCGACCGGGTCCCGGGGGCGGCGGCCGGGCTGGACTGGACGCAGTCCGCCACCTGGACGTTCGAGCCGCTCGACGAGGCCGTCTTCGGCGCGGTGGCCGTGTGCCGGTCAGCTGGCACGACCGGCGGGACCGCCCCCGCGGCGCTCAACGCCGCCAACGAGGAGTGCGTCGCGGCCTTCCTGGAGGGCCGCCTGCCGTTCGAGGCGATCGTCGACACGGTGGCCCGCGTGGTGGACGAGCACCCGCTCAGGGAACGCCCGACCCTGGTCGAGGTGTTGGAGACAGAGAAGTGGGCGCGCGAGCGTGCCCAGCAGCTGAGCCAGAAGGACCCCACGTGACCTCAGTAGGCATCCTCGCCTTCATCGCCGCCTTGCTCATCTCGGTGATGCTGCACGAGGCCGGGCACTTCCTGACCGCCCGGCACTACGGCATGAAGGCGACCCAGTTCTTCGTCGGCTTCGGCCCGACCGTCTGGTCGCGCACCAAGGGCGAGACGGAGTACGGCGTCAAGGCGATCCCCGCGGGAGGGTTCGTCAAGATCGTCGGCATGACGCCGCTCGAGGAGGTCGATCCCGGCGACGAGGGACGCGCCTTCTTCCGCCAGAAGGCGGGACGCAAGCTCGTCGTGCTGTCGGCCGGGTCGACCATGCACTTCCTCATCTGCGCGGTCCTCGTCGTGGGCACCGTCGCGATCTACGGCGTCCCCACCGAGCGCGCCCCGTCGCTCGGGGCGATCAGCGCGTGCGTGGCCGACGACCCCGGTGCGGCGTGCGACGCTCCGGGCTCGGTGCCGGCGCCCGCCCAGGTCGCGGGTTTCCGGACCGGCGACGTCGTCGCGTCCGTCGAGGGCAAGCAGGTGACGACCGCCACCGACTTCACCGCCGCGATCCGGCCGCGCGCCGGCCAGGCCACGTCGGTCGTGGTGACGCGCGACGGCAAGGCCGTCACCCTGTCGGTCACCCCCACGCCGGTGACCCGCAAGCTCCTCGACGGCTCCACGCAGACCATCGGGGCCATCGGTGTCGGGGTGCAGCCGACGTTCGTGAACGAGCACTACGGGCCGGTCGGGACGGTCCGGGAGTCCGGGACGCTGATCGGGACGATCATCACCGGAACGTACGAGACCTTCACCAAGAAGCTCGGCACGATCACCGAGGTCTACGGACCCAACCGTGACCCGGCCGGCTTCATCGGCGTCGTGGGGGCGAGCCGGGTCAGCGGCGAGATCGCGGCGGCGCCCGTGTCCTGGCAGGACCGCATGGCCAGCTTCGTCCTGCTGGTCGCGGGGCTGAACCTGTTCGTCGGCATCTTCAACCTGCTTCCCCTGCTGCCGCTCGACGGCGGGCACATCGCCGTCGTCTTCTACGAGCAGGTGCGGGACCGGCTGCGCCGGCTGCGGGGCTACACCGGCGACCTGCAGCGCGTCGACATGAACAAGCTGCTGCCGGTCACCCTTGCCGTGGTGGTGCTGTTCGCCAGCTTCACCGTCTACCTGCTCGGCGCCGACATCGTGAACCCGATCCGGATCAGCCAGTGAGCATCTCCCTCGGGATGCCCGAGGTCCCGCAACGGCTTGCGGAGCGCAAGAAGACCCGTCAGCTCGACGTCGGTGGTGTCCTCGTCGGCGGTGGGGCGCCCATCAGCGTGCAGTCGATGACCACGACCGTGACCGCGGACATCAACGCGACGCTGCAGCAGATCGCGGAGCTGACGGCCACCGGGTGCCAGATCGTGCGCGTCGCCGTCCCCGACCCGGTGGACGCCGACGCGCTCGCGACGATCGTGAAGAAGTCCCAGCTGCCGGTCATCGCCGACATCCACTTCCAGCCGAAGTACATCTTCAAGGCCATCGATGCCGGCTGCGCGGCCGTGCGCGTGAACCCGGGCAACATCCGGGAGTTCGACGGCAACGTCGGGGAAATCGCCCGTGCGGCGAAGGACGCCGGTACGCCGATCCGCATCGGCGTCAACGCCGGGTCGCTCGACAAGCGGGTGATGGCGAAGTACGGGAGGGCCACCGCGGAGGCGCTGGTCGAGTCGGCGCTGTGGGAGTGCTCGCTGTTCGAGGAGCACGACTTCACCGACATCAAGATCTCGGTCAAGCACAACGACCCCGTCGTCATGGTCCAGGCGTACCGCCAGCTCTCGGAGCAGTGTGACTACCCGCTGCACCTGGGCGTGACCGAGGCCGGGCCGGCCTTCCAGGGCACCATCAAGTCGGCCGTGGCGTTCGGGGCCCTGCTGGCCGAGGGCATCGGCGACACCATCCGCGTCTCGCTGTCCGCACCACCGGTCGAAGAGGTCAAGGTCGGCCTGCAGATCCTCGAGTCGCTCAACCTCAAGCAGCGCGGCCTGGAGATCGTGTCCTGCCCGTCGTGCGGGCGGGCACAGGTCGACGTCTACACCCTCGCCAACCAGGTCACCGCGGGCCTCGAGGGCCTCACGGTCCCGCTGCGCGTGGCCGTCATGGGCTGCGTCGTGAACGGCCCCGGCGAGGCGCGGGAGGCCGACCTGGGTGTCGCGAGCGGGAACGGCAAGGGCCAGATCTTCGTCAAGGGCGTGGTCATCAAGACCGTGCCCGAAGCGCAGATCGTGGAGACGCTGATCGAGGAGGCCCTGCGCCTCGCGGAGGCGTACGACGGCCCGTCGGGGCAGCCGACGGTCGCGACGTAGGCTCGCCCGGTGCTGAGGACGTCCGCGACCCGGGTCCTCGACGCGCGCGACCTGCCTGAGGCACTCGACCTGGTCCGGCGCGACCCGGTGGTCGACGTCTTCGTCGCTGCCCGGCTCGAGGTCGCGGGCCTCGACCCCTGGCGCCTGGGCGCCGAGGTCTGGGGGTACGGCGAGCGCGGCCGGCTGGAGGCGCTCTGCTACTCCGGGGCCAACCTGGTCCCCGTCCAGGCCGGTCCGGAGGCCCTGCGGGCCTTCGCCGAACGCGCCCGCCGCCAGGGCCGCCGCTGCTCCTCGATCGTCGGCCCGGCAAGCGACGTGGACCTGCTCTGGTCGCTGCTCCGTCCGCACTGGGGGGTGGCCCGGGAGGTCCGGGCGGCGCAGCCGCTGATGGCGATCGAGGGGCCGCCGGTCATCCCGGGCGACCCGGACGTGCGTCTGGTGGTGCCGGAGGAGATCGAGGTGCTGCTCCCAGCGTGCGTCGCCATGTTCACCGAGGAGGTCGGGGTCTCGCCCCTGGCGGGGGACGGCGGGGCGCTGTACCGGGCCCGCGTCGCGGAGCTCATCGCCTTGGGGCGCGCGTGGGCGCGGATCCAGGACGGTGAGGTGCTGTTCAAGGCCGAGGTCGGGGCGGCCAGCACGCAGGTCTGCCAGGTGCAGGGCGTGTGGGTGCAGCCTCGGCTGCGGGGGCAGGGCCTGGGGACCGCGGGCATGGCGACCGTGGTGGAGCAGGCGAGGGTGTCCGTGTCGCCGATCGTGTCGCTCTACGTCAACGACTTCAACGGGGCCGCCCGGCAGGCCTATCGCAAGGTCGGCATGCAGGAGGTCGGCGCCTTCGCCAGCGTTCTGTTCTGATCTCACATCCTGGGATGCCGTTCCCACGTGTTGCGCGTCACCTCCTGCACCTCTTGATCCCGGTGCCCTCGATCGGCGAGGGTGCGGGGCTACCTGCCGTCGACGAAGGGCCCCACCGTGACGCTGTCCCTCAAGCCAGGTACCTCGTGGGACGAGGTCTACGCCCGGGCCCGCGCCGCCGCCCCCGAGGCGTTCGACGCCGACCGCATCCTCAACCTCATCGGGGGAGAGTGGAAGCGGCTCGGCTCGCCGGGTGAGCACGTCACCCCGATCGACGGCTCGACCATCCAGGGACCGCCGCGGATCGACCACGACGACGCGGTCGCTGCGGTCGCCCAGGCTGCCGATGAGCACAAGGCCTGGGGCGCCGTCGACCTCGACGAGCGCAAGGCGCGGGTCAAGGCGGCCGTCGACGAGATGCGGGTGCACCGCGAGACCCTCGCCCTGCTGCTGGTGTGGGAGATCGGCAAGCCGTGGCGCCTCGCCTGCGCCGACGTCGACCGCGCGCTCGACGGCGTCGACTGGTACCTCCAGGAGATCGATCGCCAGCTCGTCGGTCGCACGCCGCTGCCCGGACCCGTCAGCAACATCGCGTCGTGGAACTACCCGATGTCCGTGCAGGTCCACGCCGAGCTGGTCCAGTGCCTGGCCGGCAACGCCGTCGTCGCCAAGACCCCGTCACAGGGCGGCTTCCACTGCCTCACGCTGGCGCACGCGATCATGCGGCGCCAAGGGCTCCCCGTGACCCTGCTCTCAGGGGTCGGTTCGACCCTCGGCAACGCCCTCATCAGCGCCCCCGAGATCGGCGCGCTCGCCTTCGTCGGCGGCCGCGCCAACGGCCGGAAAGCGGCCACCACGCTGGCCGACACCGGCAAGCGGCACTTCCTGGAGCAGGAGGGGCTCAACGCCTGGGGCGTCTGGGACTTCACCGACTGGGACAGCCTGGGTGCTCACCTGAAGAAGGGGTTCGAGTACGCCAAGCAGCGGTGCACGGCCTACCCGCGCTACGTCGTCCAGCGCAAGCTGTTCCCGGAGTTCCTCGAGATGTACCTGCCCGTGGTGCAGTCGCTGCGCTTCGGCCACCCGCTCGCGGTGGAGACCTCCTTCGATCCGCTTCCCGAGCTGGACTTCGGTCCCGTCATCCACGCCACGAAGGCCGCCGAGCTGCGCGAGCACTACGCCGCCGCCGTGGCGGGTGGGGCTGTGCCGCTGTACCACGGCCAGCTCTCGTCGGGCCGGTTCCTCGACGGCCAGGACACCGGGGCGTACGTCGCTCCCGCCGCCGTCCTCGCCCCGCCGTCGAACTGGGCGCTGCAGCACGCCGAGCCGTTCGGGCCCCTCGACAGCGTCATCGTCGTGGACACCGAGAACGAGCTCCTCGCCGCGATGAACGCCTCCAACGGCGCGCTGGTGGCGTCGGTCGCCACGGACGACGAGGCGTTCGGCGCGCGGGTCGGTGAGCAGCTGCAGGCCTTCAAGGTCGGCATCAACAAGCCGCGCAGCCGGGGAGACCGGGACGAGGTCTTCGGGGGCAAGGGAGCGTCGTGGAAGGGCGCGTTCGTCGGTGGCGACCTGCTCGTCGACGCGGTCACCGAGGGACCGGCAGGCGAGCAGCTCTATGGCAACTTCCCGACGTACAGCCGGTACCCCGACACCGTCTGAACCACCCGGAGGACGGCGGGTGGCCCGAGGATTGGGCCATTCGGGTGACCTTTGTCCCCGCGCCTTCAGGTGGTGACAGAGAGTGACGATGGTCGAGCTGGTGGCGCCTGACCGGTCCACCTCGCGGGCTCCGCGCGCCCGCGAGGGCGCGCTGCCGCGTCGCGCAAACCGGCTAGGGGTGACATGAGCACAAGCCAGGAGCAGCGGGTCCGCGCCGACCAGACGTGGCGGGGTCGTCCGGGTGCCGCGCTCGTACTCGAAACGGCGATGGTGGTGGGCCCGGTTGTGCTCGCGGCAGCCGCGGTCTGGGCCACGACTCCCCTGGTCGCCCCGCTACCCACGGTGCCGCGGATGCTCGTCCTGGTCCTGGTGGCCCTGGCGGTGGGGTCGCTGGCGCAGCGTGTCACCCGACGGGCCCTCCCGCTGCGCGCGCTCCTCCGGCTGACGATGGTTTTTCCCGACACCGCGCCCTCCCGCTTTAAGGTCGCCCGTCAGGCCGGGCGCCCCGGGGTGCTTCTCGCGCGGCTGCAGTCCGAAGACCTCGACGAGTCGACCTCCGCCGAGCTGATCTTGTCGTTGGTTGCGGCGCTGCGTGCGCACGACCGCCACACCCGTGGGCACTGCGAACGGGTGCGCGCCTACTCCGACCTGCTCAGCGAGGAGCTGGGGCTCCCCGAGCACGCGCGGGACCGCCTGCGGTGGGCCGCGCTGCTGCACGACGTGGGCAAGCTGCAGGTGCCCACGGCCCTCCTGAACAAGCCGGCCACGCCCACTCCCGCCGAGTGGGCGACCCTGCGCCGGCACCCCCAGGTGGGCCGCGACATCGCCGGTCCGCTCATGCCCTGGCTGGGGGAGTGGGGGGCGGCCATCGTCCAGCACCACGAGCGGTACGACGGGACGGGCTATCCCTACGGGCTCTCTGGCCACGAGATCAGCGAAGCGGGCCGGCTGGTGGCCGTCGTCGACTCCTTCGAGACCATGACTGCTGTCCGGGCGTACAAGAAGGCCATGAGCCACGCCGCGGCGCGCACGGAGCTGGCCCGCTGCGCCGGCACGCAGTTCGACCCGGTGATGGTGCGCGCTTTCCTCAGGATCAGCCTGCCGCGGCTGGTCTGGGCCATGGGACCGATGTCCGCGTTGCTGCAGCTGCCGTTCATCGCGGCCCTTCAAGCGGCCGGCGGCCGCGTCGTCGAGGTCGCCAGTGCTACGGCTGCCACGGCCGGTGGTCCCGCCCTCGCAGGGGGCATCGCGGCCGGCCTGGTGGCGCCGGTCGCGCCCCTGGTGGCCGCCCTGCCGCCCGCGTCCGTGCACCAGACCGTCGAGGCGTCGCACGCGTCCCTCGCGATGGGCGCCGGTCTGCGCTCGGGTATCACCTTGGCCGGGACCTCTGCTGGCGTGGCCATCGGGGTACCCCCGCAAGGTGCACCCGGGGCCACCCCGCCGACGCACGGCAAGGGCGCCCAGGACAAGCAAGGCACGCCGGACAAAGAGGCTCGCGACGCGTTGGCCAAGAAGGACGAGAAGGCCCGCGAGAAGCAGGCCAAGAAGGACGAGAAGGCCCGCGAGAAGCAGGCCAAGAAGGACGAGAAGGCCCGCGAGAAGCAGGCCAAGAAGGACGAGAAGGCCCGCGAGAAGCAGGCCAAGAAGGACGAGAAGGCGCGCGAGAAGCAGGCCCAGGGCTGAGGGTCCGCGCTAGCGCTGACACCCCGGTCTGCTGCGGGGCCGGCGGCGCGAGCTCACGGGACGGGGCTCAGCGGCGCCGGCTGAAGCCGAAGCCGCCGAAGACCAGGACCAGGACCACAATGATGATGATGAGTGTCATCTCTCGGGCCTACCCCTGAACCGGCAGCGGCAGTCCTTGAGCGTCCACGCCGTTTCGGGACGGCTGGGGTGACCAGCCGGGCCCGTGGACGACGTACCCCAGCCGCTCCCGCCACGAGCTCGTCGCTCGGAGGTCGTGCCACAGCGCGACGTACTCGTGGGTGGCGACCTTGAGCGGGTTGAAGGTCTCGATGTTCTTGGTGAGCCCGTAGACGACGCGTTCGTCCTCCGCCTCGAAGGTGCTGAACAGCCGGTCCCAGACGATGAGGATGCCTCCGTAGTTACGGTCGAGGTACTGCGCCTGCGTGCCGTGGTGCACCCGGTGGTGCGACGGCGTGTTGAGCACCAACTCGAGCGGGCGCCAGAGCTTGTCGATGGCCTCGGTGTGGATCCAGAACTGGTACAGCAGGTTGAGCGACCACGAGACCAAGATGATCTCGACGGGCACGCCGAGCAGCGCCACGGGCAGGAAGAACAGAACGGTGTACTCGCCCGTCCAGGTCTGCCGCAGGGCGGTCGAGAGGTTGTAGCGCTGCGAGCTGTGATGGACGACGTGTGACGCCCACAGCAGGCGGATCTCGTGACCGGCGCGGTGGTCCCAGTAGTAGAAGAACTCCACGCCCAGCAGGCCGACGGTCCAGGCGGCCCAGCCGTGCCCGAGGTCCAGGGGAGTGAGCGCGACGACGGCGCCCAGGATCAGCACCTCGACGAACCGCCACACCCCGTTGATGACCAACGATCCACCGCCCATCGCCAGCGACGTCCGGGAGTCCGCGCCGTGATAGCCGAGCAGTCGGGCCTCTTGCGCCTGCCCGCGGCGCGTGACGGCGAGTTCGAGCAGCATCAGCAGGACGAACCCGGGGACGGCGAGGAGCAGGATCGCATCAGCCATGCCAAGGAGGGTGGCAGATAAAAAGCAACCTGTCACTATCTTCGCTCGAACTACTTTCCATGATCATCGGAGTCGGCGAACACAGGATCACCGCGAAATCTGCGTACGGCGACTCCGATGATCACGCGGCGGGCGGGTCACGCGGCGGGCGGGTCGGGTCGGGGCAGGGGTCAACGGGGTCAACGGGGTCAACGGGGTCAGCGGGGAGCAGCGACTCCAGGGCGTCCAGGATCACGTCGTGCGAGGTATCCGTCACCGCGGCGCCGATCGACGCCCCCTGCACCGCGGCCAAGGCGAGCTCGACGAACGCCGCGATCCCCGGTAGGGCCAGCAGCGACGGATCCAGCACCTGGGTGGCGATGCGCTGCAGGTTGGCCCGATGGGCCGGCTCGATGATCCGCAGGGCAGCGGCGAGGTCCGGGTCGGTACGGGCGGCGACGTAGAGCTCGACCGCCGCCTGCAGGTCCGGCTGCCGGTAGGTGTCCCACAGGGCCTCGAGGGCCTCGCGAGCGCCGACCGGGCGGCCGGAGAGCGCTTGTTCGTAGGCGGTCGTCACCCGCCCCGAGCAGGTGGGCGGCCGCCTCGGCCAGCAGAGCGCCCTTGGTCGGCCAGTACCGGAACAGGGCGCCTTGGGACACGCCAGCCAAGCGGCAGATCTCGGTGGTGGACGCACCGGCGTACCCCACGGTGACCAGCGCCTCGACGGTGGCGTCCAGGACCTTCTCCTGGGTCGCGGCTCGGCGCTCGGCCTGGGTCGGGGCACTCACTCGCTGAGCAGCTGCGTGCGCATCGCCGCCATGTCGATCCCCTCCGGGACCGGCCACCCAGGTCCAGGTCGCGCAGCGTCTCGGCGAGCAGGTGGGCGACGGCCCAGTTCCTGTACCACTTCCGGTCAGCCGGCACGACGTACCACGGGGCGACGTCCGTGCTGCACCTGCCGAGTGCGTCGGCGTACGCCGCCTGGTACTCCGCCCAGCGGTGGCGCTCCGGGATGTCCGCGGTGCCGACCTTCCAGTGCTTGGTCGGGTCGTCGAGCCGGGCGAGGAGCCGTTCCTTCTGCTCCTCCGGGCTGATGTGCAGGAAGACCTTGATGATTGACGTTCCCGCCTCTGTCTGCCGCCTCTCCCAGGCGTTGATGCGCGCGAAGCGTCGCCCCCACACGGCGCGCGGCACCAGCTCGTGCACCCGCACGATGAGGACGTCCTCGTACTGCGAGCGGTTGAACACCCCGATCTGCCCCGCAGCAGGCAGCGCGTTGGTGATGCGCCACAGGAAGTCGTGGGACAGCTCCTCCTTGGTCGGCGCGCCGAACGACTGGATGTGGACCCCGCCAGGATTCACCGCCCCGACCACGTGCTTGACGGTGCCGTCCTTGCCACCGGCATCCATGCCCTGCAGCAGGAGCAGCACCCGCCGGGCGTCACCGAGCTTGCCGTTCGCGAACAACCGCTCCTGCAGGTCGGCAAGCTCGGGGACGAGGCCCGTCGTCTGCTTCTCGGCCTTCGAGCGGCTGTTCACGCCTGGGGTGTCGCGGGTCGCGGGCAGGAGCCGTCGTAGCGGAGCAGGTCACGCACGCTCGTCGTCATCGGGTGATCCTGTCAGGACGTACGGCCCGAGGCGAGGCCGTGCAGCAGGAGGTCCACCCGGTCACCGTCGATGTCCACGTCGTCGCAGACCGTCGGGCCGACCTCCGCGACCTCGGCGGCAACACGCACGGGAGTCAGGCGCAGGGCCCGCGCCAGCTGACCCTTGGTCCACTTGTTGTCGTGGCTCACGACCGTGCGTCGTCCGCCCTCGTCGCGCAGCACCCGCACCTGCACCGATCCGGGCACCCGGGCCAGGTTGGCGTAGGCGCCGCTCCGCAGGTCGACGACGAGGGGCTCCTTCGCGAGGACCTTCTCCAGGGGCGGCCGCCAGAGCGGGGCGAGCCCGCCGAGACCTGGCAGCACGGTGTGACCCGACAGGCGGTACGACGGGACCCGGTCGGTGGGTCGGAGTAGGCCGAACAGTGCGCTGGCGACCACGAGCACCTCGTCGGCCCGCCTTCGAGCGTCGGACGGGAGGGTGGCGTAGGACAGGTTGTCGTAGACGATCCCGGTGTAGAGCTCCATCGCGGGCAGGGTCGGCGCCTTCTTCAGCAGGGCGTCCTTGTCGAGCTCGGCGCCCTGCTTGTCCGACAGCGCCAGGGCCCTTTGCAGGGCGGGCCGATCCTTGTGCGCCAGCCGCACCAGTTCGGCGACCAGGCGCCGGCGGGTGGAGGACAGGGTGGGGAAG
>CAVXBV010000006.1:0-232727 GCA_963760125.1 uncultured Actinomycetota bacterium
TGGGCGGATCGCTGAGAACAGCGACAGGGCGTCCTGCTTCTGAAACTGGCGGATGGTCGGCAGTCCGGGAGGGTCTGGTTCGCTGGAGCGGACCAGTTGCGACCCAGCCAGCGCGAGGACGGTGTCGATGATCAGGTCCGCCTCGTGCGCGTGGGTCTCAAGAAGCGCGTGCAGGTCCGCGGGGCGGGGGTTGCTGATCGCGAGCATGAGGCGGTCGGCCCAGGCGGGGCCGATGCGGGACATCCCCCAGTCGACCACCACGACGCTTCCATCTGCGCGTATGAGGAGGTTGTCTTCGCGGATGTCCCAGTGGCACAGAGTCGTGAGTGGCAGCCGGTCAGCGACTGCCTGAACCCGGTCAGTGAGGTCCTCGAAACGTTCGACCAGCCACGTGGGAGCGAGCGGCACCAACCGCTCCCAGCGCTGCGACCAGATGCGGGCGTTGTCCGCGAGCGTTCTCGGCGGCAGGTTCGCGGGAGCAGGGGTCAGCTCGGCGGTCTGCGCATCGACGAGCACTGCCACGGACTGCCGGTCTGTCTCATCGCTGAGGTCGGGGTGTCGTCCCTCGACGTCGTCAAGCAGCAGGGCTACCCAGTCGCCGTCGTCGAAACTCGCGCGCAGCCGCGCACGGTAGGAGACCTCGGGTAGCTGCTCGAGGACCTGAATCTCGTGACGGAACAGATTGGGCGTATCCGGGTTGAGCTCGGTTCCTACCGCCTTGAGGAAGACTCGATCTCCAGACGTCGACATCAGCCGAACAGCTGGGCCAGGGGACATTCCCCCCGGCTGTGGCAGGACGCGGTCAACCGTGAAGTCGAGTTGCGCATGAACCCACGCCATCAGTGCTGCCGGCAGTACGTCGAAGGCTGCTCGGGTTCCCTGTGCCCTGGCCGGACGTTGGACGGCGTCGGCCGCCACGTCGTCTTCGCTCCCGGCCGGCTGGTTCATGGGAGAACTGTGCCGTGAAACCTCACGGAGCGCAGCCGAGTTCGGACGACCCGCGGCTCACAGTGGTTGGCCCTCAGCCGAGGCGCTCCCCTCGCGGCAGAAGCGGACATCGCTGCGCCGGCAGGAACTGTCCCAGCTCGGCTATACGGTCCCGCCATGTACGCAGCGTCCCCGGCTCCGAGCACTTCGCCGACCCATGCGCCGATCCTGGATCTCTTCACCAACGGGTTGCGCACATCAGAACTGTGGGACCTGTTCTGGCCAGCGCTCGTCGGCGTGGCGCTGCTCGCAGTAGGGGCGCTCGCGGTGGTCGGGTACGTCCGCCAGTGGTTCACCGGTGACTGGAGCCCGCATTGGACACGCGGCGTAGTCGGTCTCCTGTCCATGGCAGCCTCGGTGCCTGCTCTTTCTCGCCTTCTGCGACCGGATCGAGAGCGCGGCCGCAGCAAGAAATGTCTCAGTCCTGACGTTCGCGGTTGCGGTAGCTGCACAGCTTGGACTCCTGGAGGAGGAGCGCGGAAGGCGTCGTCGCCGGCGCTGATCCCTTTCCTCCAAAGGGTCGGGACGCCGCTCGGCCAGCGGCATGAGCGGATGTTGCTTGGGACTCGATGCGCCGCGGGCAAGCCCGTGCTCGCACCCTGGCGGGTGCGCTCACCCCGGTCGCCTTCGGAAGCGGTCGTAAGGCGCTTGGGCCGCTGCCTCCGCTGCGGCCCGCTCCGCACGAGGGGAGCGGTCACGTCAGGACGACGAGCTGTCGTGTGGTGCGGGTCATGGCGACGTAGCGGTCGACGGCGGCGGCGGTGTCCTGTCCGAAGTCGTCCGGTCGCACCAGGACGACCAGGTCGAACTCCAGGCCCTTGCTCAGGGCCGGCGAGAGCGACCGGACGCGGGGCGTGTCCGGGAGGGTGTCGTCGCCGATGACGCAGGCGATGCCGTCGTCGTGCTCTGCCAGCCATGACCGCACGATCGCGTCTCGGTCCTGGTGGCTCGCGTGCAGGACCGGAACGCCGCTACTGCGTATGGACGTCGGGACGTTGGCGTCCGGCAGGGCCGCCCGGATGAGCGGCTCGGCTTCGCTCATGACCTCGGCCGGCGTGCGGTAGTTGATCGTCAAGGACGACACCGACACCCGGTTCAGCCCCGCCCGTGTCAGCCGCGCCTGCCAGCTCTCCGGGAATCCCTGCCTGGCTTGTGCTCTGTCCCCGACGATCGTGAAGCTCCGTGACGGGCAGCGCGCGAGCAGCATCTGCCATTCGGCGTCCGTGAGCTCCTGCGCCTCGTCGACGACGATGTGCGCGAAGGGCCCTGCGAGGCGGTCGACCGCCTCGGCCGGCAGGGTGTCCTGGTCGACGAGGGCGTCCTGCAGGTCGGTGTGGCGCAGCTGCGTGACGAGCCCTTCGCCGTCGTCGGCTTCTATGAGCCGGTCGATCACGTCCGTCATCCGGCGGCGCTCGGCGGCGTCCGCTGCCCGGGCCTGCTGCTGCTTTCGGGGGAGGTCGGGGGCGCCGATCCGCCGCCGGGCGGCGTCGAGCAGTGGCAGGTCCGAGATGGACCAGGAGTACGGATCGTCACGCTGGAGCTCGCCCGCCTGGTCCGGGGTCAGCCACGGGGCGCAGTGCCGCAGGAATGCCGGGACCGACCACAGGTCGGCGACGACGTCGACGGGGTCGAGCACGGGCCAGGAACGGTTGAACGACGCCGCGAGCGCGCCGTCGTCCTGCAGGGCCGCGCGGACGTCGGCCGGGGAGACGTCGTCCTCGTCGTCGAGGTCGTGGGCGTCCACCAGAACGGTGAGGAGCTCGTCCCAGACGTCCTGCCTTGCCTCGTTGTGCGACTTGGCGGGGTCGGCGGCGGCGAACGCGTCCGCCCAGTCGGCGGCCGTGAGGCGGACTTGCCCGTACGGGGTGGACACGCGCATCGTCTGGGTCGGCGGGTCCTCGTAGAACCGGACCGCCGTCTCGACGGCCAGGACCATGTCCCGGGACGTCTTCAGGCCGGCAGTTTCGGGGCGCGGCTCGGCGACCGCGGACATGCCTTCAGGTACGAGATCCCGAAGGGTGCACGTCTGGACCCCGTCCTCGCCCAGGCTCGGCAACACGTCCGCGACGTACGTCAGGTAGGGCTGGTGCGGTCCGACGAACAGCGCATTGCCGCGTCGGCTGTTCAGCATTGGGTCGGCGTACAGGAGGTAGGCCGTGCGGTGCAGCGCGACGACGGTCTTGCCGGTTCCGGGGCCGCCGTCGACCACGAGCGCGCCTGCGGCGCTGGCCCGGACTATCGCGTCCTGGTCGGACTGGATCGTGCCCAGGACGTCGCGCATCTGCGGCGAGCGTGCCGCGCCCAGGGTCGCGATGAACGCCGACTGGTCGTCCAGGGCGGCGTTGCCTTCGAGCCCTTCGTCGGTGAAGACCTCGTCCCAGTAGTCGGTGACGCGGCCGCGCGTCCATCGGTATCGCCGGCGGCTGAGCAGGCCCATCGGGTTGGCGTGCGTGGCGCCGAAGAACGGCTCGGCCGCCTTGGACCGCCAGTCGACGAGGAGCCTCTGTCCGTCGGCGCCGTTGAGCCCGAGCCGGCCGATGTAGAGCGGCGGCTCGTCGTCGTCTTGGAACAGGACTCGCCCGAGGCACAGGTCGACGCCGAAGCGCCCGAGCGCGTGGAGGCGGCCGGAGAGCCGGTGGATTTCCAGGTCGCGGTCGAGCGCTGCCTGCCTGGCGCCGCCGGGCGCCCTTCGCTCGGTCGCCAGGCGGTCCGTCAGGTCCGCGATCGACTGCTGCAGAGCGCCGGCGATGGCGGCGAAGTGCAGCCTGTCGCGCTCGACGGCCCCGGGCTTCCCCTTGCTCGCCAGCCGCTCCGGCAGCGCGAAGTAGTCCGGTTCCGGCCCGTCGATCGACGCCTGCGGGCGGTTGTCCGACTCCACTGAGGCTCCTCATCCATGTTGTTCGTCCGTTCTTGCAGGGCAACGGCGTTGTCGGGAGGACGTGGTCGTCCGGTGTCCGGTCGGCTGTCCCGGCCGCTGGGCTGCCCGGCGCCGGCTGTTCGAGCTACGCGCGCCAGACCGCGCGGCTGCCTGGGATAGCTGGCTCGTGGGCTGTGGCCCCAACGCGTTTCTGTCGATACCGAGCCAGGCCGCCGGCGCGGGCATCACTCTCGGTCACGGGCTGAAGGCACGTGCCTGCTGGGGCGGCTCGGGCTCGGCAGGATCAGGGCCGGAGGGGCGCCTTCTCGGCCGGGACCGTCGGGGCCTACCGCGAGGTCGTCGGAGCCGCCGTACCGAACCACCTCGTCAGGGGTCCCGCTAGCTCGTCCTGGTCCTCGCCGACCCACACGACGTGGCCGTCCGGCCGGAGCAGTGCCGCCGGGACGTCGAAGTCGTCGCCGGCGTCGGCGACGAGGTCCACGCGCTGCTCCCAGCCGCGGACGGAGAGACGCCCGGTCCGGTCCAGCAGCAGTCCGCGGCCTTCCCGCATGCGCTCGTACAGCCGTCCGCTTGCGAGCGGCACGTCCTTGAGGCGGCGGCCGATCAGCGGGTGGTCGCCTTCGAGGTCGTACCGGATGTTGAGGGCGGCGATCTTCTCGATCAGGTAGCGCGTGACCTCCTCGAAGTCCATCAGCTCTGACACGAGCCGGCGAAGGGCCTGCGGTCCCGGCTCGGTCGAGAGCAGCTCCATCTGCGCGCGGGTGTTGTCGAGGACGTCGCGGGCTACCGGTCGCCGCTCGTCGTCGTAGCCGTCGAGCAGCCCGTCCGGCGCCCAGCCATTGATCTCGGCGGCGAGCTTCCAGCCGAGGTTGAACGCGTCCTGGAGCCCGAGGTTGAGTCCTTGGCCGCCGACCGGCGGATGGACATGCGCTGCGTCGCCGGCGAGCAGGATCCGTCCGGCCCGGTACCGCTCCGCGAGCCTCGTGGAGTCGCCGAAACGCGACAGCCACCGGGGGGAGTGCGCGCCGAGATCGGTCCCGGCCACGGCCTTGAGCTGCCGCCGGAACTCGTCCAGGCCCGGCGGGGCGGACCGGTCGTCCACCACGCCTGCGGCGGGGACCACGACCCGGTAGACGCCGTCGTCGCCAGTGGGCCCGACGCCGAACCGCAGCTGCGTCTTGCGGACCTCGGTGTTGATCTCGGCGATCTCCGCGGGGGAGGCGGTCAGCTCCATCTCGCCGAGCAGCGTGTCGGTTCTGCTCGGCTCTCCCGGGAAGCCGATTCCGGTCAGCTTGCGGACGGTGCTGCGCCCGCCGTCGCACCCGACCAGATAGCGCGACCGCAGGCGGCTGCCGTCGGCGAGCTCCACGGTCACCCCCGACTCGTCCTGGCTGAGGCCGGTCACGTTGCACCCGCGCCGTACCTCGACGCCGACCCGCAGCGCGTGCTCTTCGAGCAGTCGGTCCGTGATGGTCTGCGGGATACCGAGCACGTACGGGTGCGAGGTGTCGAGCCCGGTGGGCTGCGGCTTCGCGATGCCCGCGAAGTGCGCGCCGAGCGGGTACTTCTGCCCCAGGGCCATAAACGCGTCCAACAGCCCGCGCTGGTCCAGCACCTCCGCGCTCCGGGCGTGCAGCCCCAGCGCCCTCACGTACTGCGGCGGGGCGGCATCTCGCTCGACCACGAGAACATCAACGCCTTGCAGGCGCAGTTCCATCGCCAGCATCAGCCCGGTAGGTCCTGCCCCGACGACCACTGCGTCCTTCTGCACCTGATGTCCCCCGTACGTCGTCATGACCGGAGACTTTGGGGCACGAGGGGGGGCTTGCGGCAAGCCCCCCCTTGCCGTAGAACCTGAAGTGGGAGAGAACGCGTGTCCCGCTTGCCGCTGGTCGCACAGGACGCGGCGAAGCCTCACCGGCCATCAGAAGTCGTCGTCGCGGGGCGTGCAGGCGGACAGCAGTGCCGCTCCCGTGTCGCTGCTCCAGCACAGGAGCTGACGGCCTGCGCGCCTTCGAACGAGCAGGCCGACGGCGCTCGCCCGGGTGCCGGTCCCGCGGACCGCCAGGTGCTTCACCCGGATGACGCGACGTGTGTCGCCGGGCTATCGCGACGCCGTCTGTGAGGTCCTCACGACGCCGAGCCACAAGACAGGATGTGCTCGGCTGACGCTTGAACTGATCGCACCCGCCCCGGTGCGATCAGCGGCAGATGCGGGACGTCGGCAGCTGACCTGCGATCGCTGCGGGGTCGGCAGCGGGGTAGTCGGAACCAGTGACCTAGGGGAGAGGACCTGGCGATCACCCAGGGAAGGGCCATCGTCAGGCGCCGCTACCATCTCGGCCAACCATGGCCGTAGGCCCGACCGGATTATGCGGAGGGCCTCGCGGCGCGCTAAACACTCGGTCGTTGTCGAGGACAACCATGGGCGTCGAAGTGCACGGTGCAACCCTTAGGTGCTCGTCGTGAGACTGGCGGCCATTGCGAGGCGGCTAGGTCTTTCCGACAACGCGCGCATCGAGACGTCGAGGCGGCCGCTCGCACCGCGACGCGGGCTGCTGCCCGACGTGTCGGCGGGGCCGGCCGCGACTTCTCGCACCTTCAGCGGGGCGACCGCGGGGGTCAGCAGCGCTCCGCCGATACTGGACAAGGGGCCTCGAGCTGTGCGTGAACCGGCCTGCTGAATACAGGTCCTTGCGAGGGGGCGACCGGGGCGGAAGCCGCCAAGGATCGCACGCGGCAGGATTGGCGGTAGGACCGCCCGCTCGTGCCGCAGCCCCGGCATCCGCGTCCGAAGAAGTGGGCGAGCGGGCCGAGCCGCGGTTCATGTTCTGCCTTGTCGTGGCATTGCCCCGGCGGCGCAGCAGAGCGGCCCTGATCCGAGCGGCGGGCCCTCGCGCTTCGACCGCAATGGCGGGGCTCGTATCGCCAGGTCCCACCGGCCCGAGGGAGCGCGTCCGCTCGATGGCAGGTCGATCCGGATGGGGCTGCCCGGCACCCGACCGGAGAAGCAGCGGGATCGGCACCGGATGGCCGCCAGTGGCCCTGTGCTGACGCCAACAGAGTGCGTAGATCGGCGCGCGAGCCGGCCGCGTCGGGCCTCTCCCCGAGCAGGACCTGGAGGGCGCACGGGTGTTCGAGCACTCCCCGCGCGGCGACCAAAGGTAGAAGCGGCGGACGTCCGCTTCCCGCATGGTCTGTCGTGTGCTGTTTCCGGCCATGGATGCAGACAGAAGCGGCTCAGGTGTCGGAGGTAAGCCCGTGGCAGCTCCTGGCAGATTCGCCGCCCAATTGCTAAGGGCGATTAGGTCGGTCCGGTAGGCGTCGCGGGACCGTATCGCGAGGTCACTGTTCGCCGAGCGGTGTCACAAACTCCACAGCGGCTGACCAGGGGCCAGGCTTGCACATGCGCCCGGAACCCCGGATCGGAGCTGACGTCAGCAGTGCCGGGCGCGTGGCGCACGCCTCCGGGCATTGGCCGGCGGCTCTTCTGCATCATCCATCCCGGCCGGTCCACGTCTCGACAGGCGGATCACCCGCTCATCGGCATGAGCGGTAAGCGGCTTCGCGGGTTGGCCCTCACGCGCACGACGGCGTACGGCTTCGCGCGAGGGGGCGACGCCACGGGTCGGTGCCAGGGACATGACGAAGGGCGCCCCGAGGTCAGGCTGGGCGCCCTTCGCTGCCTCAGGCTCAGCTGCAGCCGCTGGTGCTCCGCAGCTCTCGCACACGTAGCAGCTGCCCGCCGGGCGCATCTTGACGCCGCAGGTCATGCAGAGCGGCGCATCCGCCCCGATCCCCTGCTGCGCTTCGAGCAGCTCCATCGACGACCCGACATGAGCGACCGGAGCCGCCACGATCGGGACGCCCTGGCGGAGGGCCTCGACGTCCACGTCGGCGTCCTCAGCAACCGGCGCCGATCCGTAGCCGGCAGCAACGGTCGCGGCGCGCTCCTCGGCGGTGAAGATGCCGAGGGCCTCGCGCTGGTCGTAGGGCAGGAAGTCCAGCGCCAGGCGACGGAACAGGTAGTCCATGACCGAGGCGGCGATGCGGATGTCGGCGTCGTCGGTCATGCCGGCGGGCTCGAAGCGCATGTTCGTGTACTTGGACACGAACGCCTCCAGCGGGACGCCGTACTGCAGGCCGATGCTGATGGAGATGGAGAACGCGTCCATCACGCCGGCGAGCGTGGAGCCCTGCTTGCTCATCTTGATGAAGACCTCGCCGAGGGTGCCGTCCTCGTAGGCGTTGGCCGTCATGTACCCCTCGGCGCCGGCGATCGAGAAGCTGATCGTGCGGCCCAGGCGGTTCTTGGGCAGGCGCTTGCGGACGGGACGGGTGGCCACGAGGACATCGTCCCCCGCAACCTTCTCGCTGTCCTTCTTGGACTGCAGCGGCTGGCCGACCTTGGAGTTGTTGCGGTAGATCGCGAGCGCCTTCAGGCCGAGCTTCCAGCCCTGGTAGTAGACGTCGGCGACGTCCTCGACGGTCGCCTCAGCGGGCAGGTTGACCGTCTTGGACAGCGCGCCGGACACGAACGGCTGGATCGCCGCCATCAGGCGCACGTGGCCCATCGCGGAGATGGAGCGCTCGCCCATCGCGCAGTCGAACACCTCGTAGTGCTCGGTCTTCAGGCCCGGCGCGTCGACGACGTTGCCGTGCTCGGCGATGTGCTCGACGATCGCCTCGACCTGCTCCTCCTGGTAGCCCAGGGAGCGCAGCGCGCGCGGCACCGTCTGGTTGACGATCTGCATCGAGCCGCCACCGACGAGCTTCTTGAACTTCACCAGCGCCAGGTCGGGCTCGAGGCCGGTGGTGTCGCAGTCCATCATCAGACCGATCGTGCCGGTCGGGGCGATGACGGAGGCCTGCGCGTTGCGGTAGCCGTTCTTCTCCCCCAGCGCGAGGCACTCCTGCCACGCCTTGGTGGCCTCGTGCAGGATCCGCGCGTCGTCGGCGCCGACGGTCCGGACGCTGTCGTTGGCGGCGGCGTGCTTGCGCATGACGCGCTTGTGGGCGTCGGAGTTCTGCGCGTAGCCCTGGTAGGGGCCGACGACACCAGCGAGCTCGGCGGAGCGCTTGTACGCCGTACCCGTCATGAGGCTGGTGATCGCGGCGGACAGCGCGCGGCCGCCGTCGCTGTCGTACGCGTGGCCGGTCGCCATCAGCAGGGCGCCGAGGTTGGCGTAGCCGATGCCGAGCTGGCGGAAGTCGCGGGTGGTCTTGCCGATCGGCTCGGTCGGGAAGTCGGCGAAGCAGATCGAGATGTCCATCGCGGTGATGACGAACTCGACGGCCTTGGCGAACTTCTTGGCCTCGAACGTGCCGTCCTCGCGCAGGAACGTCATGAGGTTGAGCGAGGCGAGGTTGCAGGAGGAGTTGTCCAGGCGACATGTACTCACTGCACGGGTTGCTGGCGTTGATGCGCCCGGACTCGGGGTTGGTGTGCCAGTCGTTGATCGTGTCGTCGTACTGGATGCCGGGGTCGGCGCACTCCCACGCGGCGGTGGCGATCTTGCCCCAGAGGGTCTTGGCGTCGACGGTCTCGATGACGCGGCCGTCGGCGCGGGCCTTGAGGCCGAACTCGCTGCCGTTCTCGACCGCGCGCATGAACTCATCGCTGACGCGGACCGAGTTGTTGGCGTTCTGGTACTGGACGCTGACGATGTCCTTGCCGCCGAGGTCCATGTCGAAGCCGGCGTCGCGCAGCGCGCGGATCTTGTCCTCCTCGCGCGCCTTGGTGTCGATGAACTCCTCGATGTCGGGGTGGTCGACGTCCAGGACGACCATCTTGGCCGCGCGGCGGGTGGCGCCACCGGACTTGATGGTGCCGGCCGAGGCGTCGGCGCCGCGCATGAACGACACCGGCCCGCTCGCCGTACCGCCGCTGGACAGCAGCTCCTTGGAGGAGCGGATGCGCGACAGGTTGAGGCCGGCGCCGGAGCCGCCCTTGAAGATGCGCCCCTCCTCGGCGTACCAGTTCAGGATCGAGTCCATGCTGTCGTCGACGGCCAGGATGAAGCAGGCGCTGACCTGCTGCGGCGCGGTGGTGCCGACGTTGAACCACACGGGGCTGTTGAAGCTGAACACCTGGTGCAGCAGCATGTAGGTGAGCTCGTGCTCGAAGATCTCGGCGTCGACGTCGCGTGGCGAAGTAGCCGTGCTCGACGCCCGCGGCGGTGTACTTCTGCACGACGCGGTTGATGAGCTGCTTGAGGCTCCACTCGCGGTTGTCGTGGCCGACGGCGCCGCGGAAGTACTTGGTGGTGACGATGTTGGCGGCGTTGACGCTCCAGGACTCGGGGAACTCCACGCCGCGCTGCTCGAAGTTGATCGAGCCGTCGCGCCAGTTGGTCATGACGACGTCGCGGCGCTCCCACGTGACCTCGTCGTACGGGTGGATGCCGGCGGTCGTGTAGAGCCGCTCGAGGCGCAGGCGCGCGTTCTTCTTGCTGGGGCTGGCGGTCTGAGCGGGCACGCCCATCGTCTCGGTCATCGCTGTTCCTCATTCATCGTCGTCATAGTGGTCAACACGCGCGGCTCTGGCCGCATTGCTTGTGGGGTGGTGCTAGCTGGCGGGGACGAGCAGGTGCTGCGGGGGCGTGGGGTCGGGCAGGCGGATCTCGCTGGACCGCAGCGCGGTGATCTCGGCCTCGAAGTCGGCGAGCTCGAAGTTGCGGTAGACGGCGGCGAACCGGAGGTACGCCACCGGGTCGAGGTCCTTGAGGGGGGCCAGGATCGCCAGGCCCACCTCGTCGCTGGGTACGGCGGCAGCGCCGCCCTCCCGGATCGACTCCTCGACCCGCTGGGCGAGCAGGATCAGGTCGTCCTCGGTGACCGGCCGTCCCTGGCAGGCCTTGCGCACCCCGCTGATGACCTTGGCGCGGCTGAACGGCTCGGTGACGCCGCAGCGCTTCACGACCGACAAGCTGGTCTCCTCGACCGTGGTGAAGCGCTTGCCGCACTCGGGGCAGTTGCGGCGCCGGCGGATCGCGTCGCCGTCGTTGGTGTCGCGGCTGTCGACGACGCGGGTGTCCGCGAAGCGGCAGTAGGGGCAACGCACGGCGGGTTCTCCACAGGGTGTGGGTGCGGTGGTCCACAGCATGTGGAGAACTACACCGGTGTAAGTACTAGATGTTGTGTCTGAGAACTTAGGGATACCCACGGCTGGGGTCAACGGTTCTGGCAGGCGAGTTTTGGCCGATTCCGGGGCCTGAGCGTGGGCCACGCTCAGGGTTCGCGGCTCGCCGGAACGCGCTTCGGCGTGTCGCGCTGTCGTGACCGGCGTCACACCCCGGCGCCGGCCCGCGGGGTGCCGGACGATCGCTGCGGCGAGCTGGTCCTCGAGGTCGGTGTCCACAGCTCGAGACTCGCGCGGTGGTCCGACAGAACGGGTCGGCAAGCCGGACCCGAGGACCCCGTCGGCTACAGACCGACGGTGAGCAGGGCGGCGTCGACGACGTCCTGCTCGCGCACGTCACTGCCGAAGGCGACCTGCTGAAGGGTGAAGCCCTGCAGCAGCGCGAGCAGCCGCTGACCCACCAGCCGAGCCTGCACCGGCGACAGGGCCATCAGCTGTCCGAGATCCTCGACCAGCCCGGCCAGCAGGGACGCGTGGGCGTGGGACAGGGCCTCGGCGACCACCGGGTCGGTCCGCGCGAGGCTGACCAGGTCGAGCTGGGCCAGCACGAGGTTCGTCCCCTCCGTGGTCTGCACCGCGGCGTGGTAGCTGCGGGCGAAGGCAGCCACCGCCTCCGCGGCGCTGCGCCCGTCCAGGGGCAGCCGCGCCTGCTCGGCGGACCGGCGCACCAGGGCCGCCGCGAGCAGCGCCCCGCGGCTGCCGAAGGTGCTGTAGACCGCGCCGGTGGTGAGTCCGCTGCGCCGCGCCACGGCCTGCAGCGAGCAGCCGGTCCAGCCGCGCTCGGCGACCAGCTCCTCCACGGCGTTCAGCAACGCCTCGCGGGTCTCCGGCCGCCCCCGCACCACGAGACCCCGCGCGGCCTGAGGCTCAGCAGTCAGCGGTGTTGCGGTCACGGGACCTCCCTTGACGCCGGTGGGGACGCCCGTCATAGTAACGACATTATCGTCGTGAGAGCCAGCACCCGGGGAGGGACACGCATGACCAGCGCCCCGCGCCTGCGCACCCTCGCGCTACCGCTGGCGCTGCTGCTCACCCTGGCCACGGCGTGTGGCAGCACCGTGGCCGTCACCACCTCAGCCGGCCCGGCGGGTGCCACAGGTGGCACCACCGGGGGGCCCGGCAGCACGGACGGGGGCGCCCTCGGCGGCTCGTCGGGCACGCTGAGCGGCAGCCCCGTCACCGGCTCCGGGTCTGGGTCCCTCACCGGCTCCGCGGGCGGGACCAGCAGCACCGGCGGGGGCGGGTCGAGCAGCGGGCGCGTCCCCGCCGGCTCCGCCACCACGGGGGGCCGCACCACCGGCAGCACGTCATCTGCGACGGGCGGCGGGAGCACCGGAACGGGCGGTGGCGCCAACCGCACCCCGATCAGCGTCGGCATCCTCACCGTCAACAACGACGCTGCCGGCAGCGCGGGCGTCGACAACGGCAACAGCTTCACCCCCCGCAAGGCGTTCGAGGCGCTCGTCGCGTCGTACAACACCCGAGGGGGTCTGGCCGGCCGCCGGATCGTCCCGGTCTACGCCGAGCTGCAGTCCAGCTCGAGCAACTACGGATCCGACCTCGCGGCGGCCTGCTCGACGTTCACCGAGGACAACGACGTCGCCGTCGTCCTGTCGGTCGTGGGGCTCTACCTCGAGAGCTTCGACGCCTGCCTCACCCGGGCCGGGATCCCCCTCGTGACCGGGGACTACGCCCTCGGCGACGACCAGGCCCTCAAGGCGGACACCGGGCTGCTGACCGCCACCACCTTGTCCACCGACACCCGGATGCGCCTGCTGCTCGAACGGCTCACCGCCGTGGGCGGCTTCAGCGCCACCGACCGGCTCGGCGTCATCGTCGAGGGCTGCCCCTACAACCAGCGGACATACGACGGCACGGTCGTCCCCGTCGCGCGGCGTCTGGGCCACCCGGTCGCCGACCACGTCACCGTCCGCTGCTTCGGGGGGATCAGCGACCTGTCCGCTCAGGCGTCCGACATGTCCAGCGCGGTGCTGCGCTTCCGCCAGAGCAACATCACCCAGGTGGCGTTCGTCTCCGGCGCCAGCGAGGGCAACCTGCTGCTGCTGTTCGCCACCGCCGCCGAGTCCCAGGGCTACCACCCGCACTACGCCCTCACCAGCGTCGCGATCCCCACGGTCCAGGAGGCGAACACCCCGCCGGCGCAGCTCGCCAACGCCCGCGGCCTCGGCTGGCTGCCCAGCGTCGACACGACCCAGGGGGCCGCCGACCTACGGCCGGTGCAGCGCACGTGCTTGGCCGACCTCAAGGCGCGCGGGCTGGTCCCCACCTCCCCCGCCGACCGGACGTTCGCCTACACGACCTGTGACGCCGTCGGGCTGTACGCCGCGGTCCTGTCCCGCACGTCCGGCGCCAGCGACCGCAGCAGCGTCCTGGCCGGGGCGCAGGCGCTCGGGACGTCGTACTCCTCCCCCGCGACGTACGGCGGTCTCACCGACTTCCGCAGCGGCCGGCGGACCGGCCCGGCGCAGGGGCGGCTGTTCGGCTGGTCCCCCGGCTGCTCCTGCTTCACCTACACCGGCCCGCCGTTCCCGCTGACCTGACCCACCCGTACCTCCTCGCCAAAGGACCTCCGCCGTGCCCCTCGACGCCCCCGCCCTGCAGGACCGCCTCACCGCCCTCCTCGACAAGCACCGGGTCGTCGGGGCAAGCCTGGCGGTCGCCCTCGGCGACCAGACCGTGACCGCGGCGACCGGAGTGCTCAACATCCGCACCGGCCAGCCCGCCACGCCGGACAGCGTCTTCCAGTTCGGCAGCATCACCAAGACGTGGACCGCGACCCTGGTGATGCAGCTCGTCGACGAGGGCCTGCTCGACCTCGACGCCCCCGTGTCGTCGTACCTGCCGGACTTTCGCCTCAGCGACCCCGAGACCACCGCACAGGTCACCGCGCGCCACCTGCTCACCCACACCAGCGGCATCTCCGGTGACTTCTTCCCCGACAACGGCCGCGGCGACGACTGCCTCGAGAGGTACGTCGCGGAGCTGGCCGAGCCGACGAGCAGCCACCCGCTGGGTGCCGTCATGAGCTACTGCAACGCCGGGTTCTCGCTGCTGGGCCGGCTCATCGAGGTGCTGCGCGGCGCCACCTGGGACGTCGTGCTGCGCGAGCGGCTGCTGGAGCCGCTCGGTCTCGAGGCGGCCGGGACGCTTCCCGAGCAGGCGCTGCTGTGGGGTGCCGCGACCGGTCACCTGCTCACGCCCGACCCGGTCGTCGCGCCGCAGTGGGGGCTGTCGCGCTCCGCCGGTCCCGCCGGCCTGCTGCACGGGCAGGCCACCGACCTGCTCGCGTTCGCGCGCCTGCACCTGGCCGGTGGCGTCACCCCCGACGGGACCCGCCTGCTGTCGGAGGAGTCGGCGCGCGCGATGCGCACCCCCCAGGTGGACGTCCCGGACCGCTGGACGCTCGGGCGCAGCGTCGGCCTGGCGTTCCTGCTCAACGACTGGGGGCAGCCGGTGTTCGGGCACGACGGCTCGACTCTCGGCCAGAACGCCTTTTTGCGGATCATCGACGGCGAGGTGCCGCTGACCGTCGCGCTGCTCACCAACGGCGGTGCGGCGATGGACCTGTTCGCCGACCTCGTCGAGGAGCTCGTTGCCGAGCACACCGAGGCGCGGATGCCGGCGCGGCTCGAGCCACCGGCCGAGCCCTACGTGTTCGAGCCCCAGGAGTACATCGGCACCTACGGCCGGGAGTCGATGGTCTACGACGTCGTGGCCGAAGGCGAAGGCCTGTCCCTGGTGGCGCGGCCCAGTGGCGTGCTCGCCACCTCGCTCGGCACCGACCGCCTGACCTGCCCGCTGATCGCCGTCGGCCCGGACACGTTCGTGACCTCCCTGCCGGGGGTCACCGGATGGATGGCCGCGGTGTTCCTCACCCTGGCCGACGGGAGCCGCTTCCTGCACCTGGGCGGCCGGGCGACGCCGCGCGTCTGAGCACCGGCGGGGTGAAGGGCGCCCTGCGCACAGCCCCGGCGGCGCGTACGTGCCTGCCCGGCAGGAGGGCCACTGCCCAGCGCACTGTCGGCGGGACGGACGGTGCCTTCCCGGCAGGAGGGCCACCACCCCGCCCAGCGCACTGTCGGCGGGACGGACGGTGCCTTCCCTGCGCTCTGCCCCGGGAACCCGGGGCTTGCCCCGGAGTTCCGGGGCGGGCTCGACAAGGAAGGGCACCCTCTTCGCGGAGACAGCGGAAGCAGCGGACGTCGCGGATCGGCACCTGCGGCCCCCATCCGCCCTCCCTCCCCTCGCACCGAGGCAGGATGGGCGCATGGCCGTGACGCGCAAGACCCTGCGGGACGCTCGGGACCACGGCAAGCCCGTCCAGCTACGACGCCGGGGTGTCCTGCAGGTCAGCGGCGTCGTGCTCGGCGTGGGCAAGGAGTGGTGCGCGGTCCAGGCCCTCACCGGCCAGGTCATGTTGCTGCGCAACGGCGACATCCGCAGGCTCAAGCGGGCCGACGAGCCGCGCGCCGACAAGGTCGACCGCGTCCACGCCCGCGACCGCGTCGAGCTGCTCGATCTCACCGACACCCGCACGGTGCTGTTCACCGCAGGGTCGCTCGCCCCGGTCCTGGACCTGCGCTTCGAGCGGCGGCGACGGGTCGTGGTGGGCAACGTCGTCCGCATCCGCACCAAGCGGGTCGAGGTGCTGCCGAAGCGCCCGGAGGGGTGGGCCCCGGAGCCGGTCGTCCTGCTGCTCAAGCACCTCTCGCGGGTCGTCCTGCCCTGAGCCAAGAACGGCGACGCCGGCCGGGTCGGTGGCCGCGCAGGAAAGAGCCCGGTGCCGCGGCGATGCGCATCAGTCCGGCGGCGGGGCCAGCGGTTCGTCGTGCCGGGCGGCGTCGCGGATCTCCTGGGCGAGCGGCCACGGGTTGGGCAGGCAGCCGTTGAGCTCGGTGCTCTGCTGGGACATCACCCGCGCCGGACGCCCAGCCCCGGGCACTGCGGCGCCGGCGGGTGGTGCCGACCGAGCAGGTGACCGACCTCGTGGTTGACCAGCATCTGCCGGTACGCAGCCAGCGTCCCCGTCCACTCCTTGGTCGCGTTCCTCCAGCGGTCGGCGTTCAGCACCACCAGCGGGCCGTTCTGGCACGAGTACTTCCGGTACACGTCGTAGGGCCGGCAACGCTCCTGCGCCTCGTCCGGCTCGACCAGCATCACGACGTACGACGCCCGCGGGTCCTCCACGAGGCGGAACCCGGCCCGCTGCCAGCCCCGGGAGTCGTGCAGCGTCGCGTCCACGACGGCGGCGAACTCCGGGCTGTCGGCGACGCGGCGCTCGACGCGGTACCGGACCTCCACGACCCGCGGCGGCGGGGGACTCGGCGCCGGGCGGGCGGTCGGCGGGCGGGTCGACAGCGGGGTCGGCACGATGGCCGGCGGGCGGGTCGCCATCGGCCGCGGTATGACGGTCGGCGGCGGTGAGGTCCGGCTCGGTGACGGAGCGGGCGCGAGGGCCTGAGGGCCGGTGGTGACGTCGGCGGCGCAGCCAGCGGTGAGCAGCAGCAGGACCGTCACCGCTGGCACCAGCGCTCGCGTCACCCGGCCGCGCGTCATGCCCGCAGCGTGCCACGGGCGGGGGCACGGAGGTGGGGTCGCTCAGCGCACGTCAGGTGCCGCGGACCTGCTGACGCGCTGTCTCGAACAGCACGACGTCCTCCTCCGACAGCAGCTCGGGGTACTCCAGGGTGTCCCACACGTGCAACGCGGCCCGCAGCTCACCGGCCTCGAACTTGATGCGCGCCAGCTTCCGCTGCTCGACCTCGAAGGGCGACTCCGTCATGGGCCCAGGCTAGGACGTCTGGGGAACGGGTTCAGGGCCGGTCAGGCCGTGGCACGACGTCGACGCAGCGCGAGCAGCAGCGGAACGCCGAGCAGGCCGAGCAGCGGCAGGCCCCCGACCCCGGTGGTCGGCAGCGACCGGCCAGGGGCAGCCACCGGGGTCGTCGCAGGGACCTTCCCCTGCCCCGGGGCCTGCACCGCCCCGGGAGCACCGTTCGTCAGCTGGACGGTGCTGAGGGTGGCCTTGAGGACGTCGGCCCTGCAGAAGCGGTCAGTGACCCAGCCGGACCGGGAGTAGAGCTTGGTCTGGTCGACGTAGTGCGCGCTCTTCGGGTTGGTCGACTGGCTGTAGGTGAGGATCGTGCGCGCGTCCGGGCAGCCGCTGCCGGTGAACGACACGGCCTGGATGAAGCTCGACCCGTGGGGCAGCTGGCCGACGTACCCCTTCGTGGCGTCCCAGGGAGCGGCGAGGGCGTTGAACACCCCGAGCCCGCCGGGCCCGCCGTGGTACGGCGTCGCCGTGCCGTCCGGGCGCAGGTCGATCTGGTACTGGCCCAGCGGGGCGTCGAGCGCGATGCCGGCGCCCTTCAAGTCGGCCACGGCGTCCCCGAAGGCCCGCCAGACCAGGGGGTTCGCGACGTTGAGGCCCCGCGGGGTGTTGACCGGGTCGGCGGCGCTGAACGGTGTCTTCCAGATCGGGGTCTGCTGCTTGGCGCTCTGGAGGCCCACGGAGACAGCGGTCGCACGCGTCCAGAACCTGCGGAACAGCAGGGCGCCGCGCGCGTCGAGGCTGTCGCGGCCGTTCCAGGTCGACAGCACCTTGCAGCTGTCGCCGATGCTGACCGGGCCGCTGCTCGAGGGGGCGTTGCCGCCGGGGAACATCCCGCACAGCTGCAGCAGGTCGGGCTTGACCAGCTCGAAGGAGTGCTGGCGGTCGCTGAACAGCAGGTCCTGCAGGCCCTGGCGGGTGAACGTCCCCTTCGCCAGCTGCTCGGCCACCATGACCAACCCGGAGCGGGTGCGGGTGGTCCGCTCGCTGCCCTCGTCGCCGATGATCGTCGGGAAGCCCACGAGCGGCTGCTTGGGGTTGCTCAGCCAGTAGGAGTCGTTGGAGTTGGTGACGTAGTCGCGCCGGATCAGGCTCGGCATCTTGTTGGCCCCGAACGTGCCGGGCTGCACGGAGTCGGGGTCGCTCCCCCACTCACAGGCTGACCGGGACCCGTCGAGCACCGGCAGGCGCAGCGCCGCGAAGGTCGCCTCCCCCACGGCCGTGGCGCACTGCGTGACCTGGCTGTTGGTGACGTGTGGCGTCACCGAGATGTCGGCGTACAGCGCCTCGCCCTTGTCGTCCGCCGCGATCGTGTTGACCCACGGGACGCCCTGGTTGCGCTTGAGGACGTCGAGGACCTCGCGGCTGCTCTGCGCCTGGTTGACCTCGAAGAAGTGGTTGAGGTAGCGGAAGTTCGGCGCGTTCGCGTCGCCCATCGAGAAGGCCGTCGTCGGCGTCCACGGCAGCGGGATGCCTAGCAGGCTGGTGAAGATCGAGCCGTGCTTGGTCGCCCAGACGGTCCGGCTCAGCGTCGAGCCGTCCTTGCGGGTGACCTTCACCTCCCGGTGGGTCATCGCGGTCGGGACCCCGTCGTACAGGTAAGTCGTCGGCGACCCCGGAACGAGGGTCTCCTGGAACGGCGTGAAGCGGTACGACGTCGAGACCGTGTGCGACCAGGCCTGACGCGCGGTGTGGCCGATGAGGACGATCGGGACGCCGAGCAGCGAGCCGCCGGTGACGTCGAGCTTGCCCGGGATCGTCAGCTGGGCCTGGAAGAACCGCTCCGAGCCGATCCACGGGAAGTGCGGGTTGCCCAGCAGCATCCCGCGGCCGCCTGCGGTGGCCTCGCTGCCGAGCGCCACGGCGTTGGACCCGATGGCCAGGCCCTTGAACTCGTTCTTGAGCCCCTCGGCGATCGCGGCGCTGTCGACGGTCGGGATGGGGGCCGAGGGCGTCGGGGGCTGCGCGCCGCCGATGCCGTCGATCGCCACCCCGCTGCTGGCCAGCAGGGCGAGCTGGAAGAAGCGGCGGTAGGCGTCCATCTCGGTGATCGGGGTGACCCAGGGCTGGCCCGTGCAGTTCGGGTCGGTGAGGCCCTTCGCACCGCCCTGGTCGGCGAGCCAGCGGTTGTAGCCCGCGACGTACCCGGTGACGGTCTGCCGGATCTCGGGCTTGGGGGCGCCGATCCCCGTTGCGGCGAGCAGCTTCTCGACGCGCTTGTCGTCGATGATCTGCTGGAAGAACACGTCGCTGTTGAGGTTGTTGACGCTCGCGCCGTTGCCCCGGAACACGTAGCCGGCGGTCTCGCCGAAGAACCTGCTGCGCTGCGCGCGCACGGTCGTGTAGGTGTCGGCGAGCGTGCAGATCGTCTCCTTGGCCAGGGCGTAGCCGTAGCCGTACCCCAGGCCGCCCCAGTCCTTGGCCTCGATGTGGGGGATGCCGTACTCCGTGGTGCGGATGGTCGCGTCGTAGCGCGGGCTCGCCGCCTTGGACGGCGGCGTGCTGGTGGCCGCGGCCGACGCCGCGATGCCCGGGACACCGGTCGCGAGGAGGACAGCAGCGAGCAGCAGGGAGGTACGGCGCTTCACGGGGCTCCAGAGGGCGGGGGGGAGGAGGGAGTCGTGTGCTGCTTCGACGGGCCAGGTGTCAGCACCTGCACTCATAGGACATGATCTGAGGCATGACGCTCTCCGACATTCCCCTGACCCGGCTCGACGGCACCTCCGGCGCACTGCCCGCCGGCCAGGCCCTGCTCGTGGTGAACGTGGCCTCCAAGTGCGGCCTCACCCCGCAGTACGCGGGGCTCGAGGAGCTGCAGAAGACCTACGCCGACCGCGGCTTCAGCGTGCTCGGCTTCCCGTGCAACCAGTTCCTCGGGCAGGAGCCGGGCACGAGCGAGGAGATCGCGGAGTTCTGCTCCGCGACGTACGGCGTGAGCTTCCCGATGTTTGAGAAGGTCGACGTCAACGGGGAGGACCGGCACCCGCTGTTCGCCGAGCTCACGGCTGTGCCGGACGCCGCGGGTGAGGCTGGGGACGTGCAGTGGAACTTCGAGAAGTGGCTGGTCGCCCCGGACGGGTCGGTGCAGCGCTTCCGCCCGGCCACCGAGCCGCTCGACCCGACCCTCGTGTCGGCGATCGAAGCGGTCCTGCCCGCCTGACGCCGCAGGACCGTCAGGTCAGGTGCGGGATCAGCAGCAGCTGACCGACCTGCACGGTCGCCCCGGACAGCGCGTTGAGCTCGCGGATCTGCTGGACCAGGCCCCGCGGGTCCTGCCCCGGCGCGACGCGCTGCGCCACGGCCCACAGGCTCTCGCCCTGGTGGACGGTCGTCGACGCGTACGGCGTCGGCGCGCTGCGGTCGGTGGCGGCCTGCGAGTCGCCGGCCCGCCCGAGGGTGAACGCGGCGCACAGCATGCCCACGAGCGCCGCGAGCAGGAGCAGGCGACCGCGACGGGTCAGCCGCAGGGATCCGTGGACGGCGGCACTGCTGCTCATGGGGAACTCCTCGGCATCGGCGTGGACGGGGGTGCGGGGACTGTCAATGCCGCTCTGGCTGAGCGGGCCTTCGCTGCTGCGTTCGAGCAGCGACCCGACAGCGGGCCGGTGGTCGAACGCGTGTTCTCTCGAATGCATGAGCACTTTCTAACAGGTGGGACCGACAAAATCCACGACACGTCGAACAGGTGTTTGGAATTGTGCGGTCGTCGGCGTTAGGTTCTCGAAGGACGTCACCGCCGGAGAGCGGCGACCCGCGAGAGGAGTGACCGTGGCACGAGGCACCGACAGTTCGGCCGACAAGGGCGCAGGCAGGGCCCCCGCGAAGGCCCCCGCGAAGGCCCCCGCGAAGGCCCCCGCGAAGGGGAAGGCCAACGCCGCCGACCGGCCCCCCAAGGACGGGAAGGCCCCGTGGAACGAGCCCGGCAAGCCCGGTCCCCGGATCGGCGTCGCGCGCGCCCCGAAGGCCCCCCCGACCGAGGAGGAGCTCGCGGCGGGCCTGCGGTCCCGGCCGGGTCGCAAGGCCGGCGTGCCGCCGCGGACCACGCAGATCCACAACCTGCCCGACGGACCGGCCGACGACGACGGCCTGACGGTCCGTCAGCGCAAGGTGCTGGAGTTCATCCGCGAGTCGGTCGAGCAGCGGGGCTTCCCGCCCACCATCCGCGAGATCGGCGACGCCGTGGGCCTGGCCAGCACGAGCAGCGTCTCCTACCAGCTCATCTCCCTGCAGAAGCGCGGCTACCTGCGCCGCGACGCCACCAAGCCGCGCGCCGTCGACGTCCGCCTCCCCAGCGAGATGCCGGACGCCCTCGAGGACGGCGCGCAGCACTCCACGCACCCGACCCCGGCGTACGTCCCGGTGCTGGGTCGCATCGCCGCCGGCGGGCCGATCCTCGCCGAGCAGGCCGTCGAGGAGATCTTCCCCCTCCCCCGCGAGCTGGTCGGGGAGGGCACGCTGTTCCTGCTCAAGGTCGTAGGCGAGTCCATGGTCGACGCCGCCATCGCCGACGGCGACTGGGTCGTCGTGCGCCAGCAACCGACCGCCAACAACGGCGACATCGTCGCGGCGATGATCGACGGCGAGGCCACGGTCAAGACGTTCAAGAAGCGCGAGGGGCACGTCTGGCTCATGCCGCACAACCCCGCGTTCTCGCCGATCAACGGCGACGAGGCGACCATCCTGGGTCGCGTGGTGACCGTCCTGCGCAAGCTCTGAGGACGTCGTCCGAAGTTTTTTGCACCGAGGCGTAACTCTGGGTGCGGAACCGTCGATGACAGGGGTGGTTCGCCGCGTGGCGGACCACCCCGTCATCGGGGACACCTCTGGAGGACGACGCTCGTGCTCAGTGCCCTTCTCGCCCAGCTGACCGGCAAGTTGGCTGCCGCCAGCACGGCCGGCAAGATCACCTTCGTGGCCGGCGCAGCCGCCCTCTCGCTCGGCGCCGCCAGCGCCGCTGTCGCGATCCCGGTGGCCCTGTCCGGCCCCAGCTCGGACGTGGTGGTCACCGAGACGGCCACCAGCCCCGAGCCCGAGGTCTCGGAGACCTCTGAGACCTCCGTGACGCCCGAGGTCCTGACGCCCGTCGCCGCTCCGGAGAGCGCCGACGACAGCGATGCCGCCCCGGCCGCCAAGGCCAAGACCTGCCCGGTGCACGCGCCCAAGGCCGCGAAGACCGAGAAGGACGCCGACGAGTCCGACGCTGACGACGTCAACGAGAGCGACGAGGCCAACCAGGACGACGCCGACGACGTCAACGAGGCCGACGAGGCCGACGAGGCCAAGACCGAGCCCAACGACGACGCCGACGACGCCGACAAGGCGGCCGACAAGGCGGGGGCCGCGCGCGAGCCCCGCGGCGACGCGAACGGCGACGGGCACACCGACTGCGGTCGCCACCTCGGCCAGAGCCCCGAGAAGGCCGCGGCGAGGGCGGCAAAGAAGGCCGCTCACGACGAGCGCAAGGCCGATCAGAAGGCAGCCCGCGACGAGCGCAAGGCCGACCACCAGGCCGATCACGACGAGCGCCAGGACGCCAAGAAGAAGGCGCAGTCGGACCGCAAGGCCCAGAAGTCGTCCGACTCTGAGGTTCAGAACGACGACGCGGACTCCGACGACTGACAGATGACCCCGCACGACGCATGCCGCTCGGCACCTTCCGGTGTCGGGCGGCATGATCGCGTTCGGGCCACGCCACGCCAGGCCGTGCGGGTGAGCGACCCGACGCTCGACGACGTGCTCCCCGCCGCCCAGCTCGGGCAGGCCTGGGCGCTGCGCGTGGTGTACGACACGCTCGCGCCGGCGGTCCTCGGCTACCTGCGCACGCGGGGAGCCAGCGAGCCCGAGGACCTCACCAGCGAGGTGTTCCTCACGGTCTTCCCGAAGCTGAACACCCTCACCGGTGGGGCAGCGGGCCTGCGCACCTTCACGTTCTCCGTGGCGCACGCTCGCCTGGTCGACGACCTCCGGCGCCGCAGCCGGCGCGAGCCGATGGCGCCGTACAGCCCGGAGAGCGACCCGCGCCGCACGCCCTCGTCGGAGGACGAAGCGCTCGCCGGCCAGCAGCACGAGCGCGTCTCCCGGCTGCTGGCCACGCTGCCGCGCGACCAGAGCGACGTGCTGGCGATGCGGATCCTCGGCGAGCTCACGGTCGAGCAGGTGGCGGCTGCCCTCGGCCGCTCCGAGGGCGCGGTCAAGCAGCTGCAGCGACGCGGGCTGGTCGCCCTGCGCGCCACGCTCAGCACCGGGGACGCGAGCGGCGTAACCCTGTGACCTCCTGGAACGATGACCCACACGTGACCCTCCGCCGCACCCCCCGCCGCAACGCCGACGCGCTGGACGACCAGACCATCGAGGCGCTGCTCGCGGGCCGGCCTGTCCTCGGGCAGGAAGGCGTGGCGGAGATCGTCCAGGCCCTGCGGACGTCGGTGCCCACGCAGGCCCCCGCCCCCTCGGACGCCCTGGCGGTCATGCTCGCGGACGGTGTGACGACGTCCCCGCCGGCTCTCGCCGCGTCCACGAACTGGATCCGGTCCGCGACCGCGAGCCGCGCGACGAGCTGGAGCCGTTCCACCACCTGGACCCGCTCGACCACGTGGACCCGCCGCGTCGTGCAGGTGGCCGGTGTCGGCACGGGGCTGCTCGCCCTGACCGTGGGGGCTGCCGCCGCCGATCAGCTCCCGGACGCGGTGCAGGAGCGGGTGGCCAACGTCGTCCAGCAGGTCACGAGCGTCGAGCTCCCCCGCCCCACGCGCCCGCTCCCGACGCCGGTGCAGATCTCCCCCGTCGCGCCTGGCGTGCGACCGCTCGAGGTCCCGGCCGGTCCGCGCGCGACGCCGGACCACCCCGTGCCCGGCGACCGCGGCAGGTCCGAGCAGGCCCCCGGCCAGCAGGGCCGGGACGCCGAGGGCAAGAAAACGGACGACACGAAGACCGACGACAAGAAGTCGGTGGACAAGAAGTCGGTGGAGCAGAAGTCGGTGGAGCAGAAGTCGCACGAGCAGCGCGGCGAGCACACGACAGCGCCGAGCCCAGATCGAGGTCAGGAACGGCCGAGCGACGGGCCGAAGGACACGCGCGCCGACGAGGGCGCGAAGAAGAGCAACAGCGAGGAGAGCCGGTCCCGGCCCTCGGTGGCCCCCGCGCCGGACGACGACCTGACCGGCAGGCTCAGGGGCCAGGGCGCGTCCTGATCCGCGCGGTCAGGCGACGACGTACGACGCGAGATCGGCCGCCAGCGCCGGCTTGACCCGCGCCTCGAGCCGGGTGCCCTCGTCCAGGTGCTCCTCGACGAGGACCTCGCCCTCCTCGTGGATCCGGGCGACCAGCCGTCCCTCGGAGTAGGGCAGCACGACCTCCACCAAAGTGTCGAGGTGCGGCACCTCGTCCTCGAGGACCTGCAGCAGGTCGCTCAGGCCGGCGCCGGTCTTGGCAGACACCAGGACGCAGTGCTTCTCCTGCCGCTGCAGGCGCGAGAGCACCAGCGGGTCGGCGGCGTCGGACTTGTTGATGACGACGATCTCGGGCACGTCGTGGGCACCGACGTCGACGAACACCGCACGGACCGCCGCCAGCTGGCCCTCCGGGTCGGGGTGGGAACCGTCGACGACGTGCAGGATCAGGTCGGCGTCCGCCACCTCCTCCAACGTCGAGCGGAACGCCTCGACGAGCTGGTGCGGCAGGCGCCGGACGAACCCGACGGTGTCGGCGAGGGTGAACTCGCGTCCGGTCGGCGTCTGTGCCTTGCGGACCGTCGGGTCCAGGGTGGCGAACAGCGCGTCCTCGACGAGCACCCCGGCGCCGGTGAGGCGGTTGAGCAGTGAGGACTTCCCGGCATTGGTGTAGCCGGCGATCGCGACCGACGGCACCTGGTGGCGCTTGCGCTCCTGGCGCTTCACGTCGCGGGCGGTCTTCATGAGCTTGATCTCGCCGGCCAGCTTGGCCTTGCGGTTGCGGATGCGCCGCCGGTCCGTCTCGATCTTGGTCTCACCAGGACCACGCGTGCCGACGCCGCCGCCGGACCCGCCGGCGCCACCGCCCTGACGCGACAGGGACTCACCCCAGCCCCGCAGGCGCGGCAGCATGTAGGTCATCTGCGCGAGCTCGACCTGCGCCTTGCCCTCCCGCGACGTGGCGTGCTGGGCGAAGATGTCGAGGATCAGCCAGGTCCGGTCGATGACCTTGACCTTCACGAGCTCTTCGAGCGACCGCAGCTGGCCGGGGCTCAGCTCGCCGTCGCAGATCACCGTGTCGGCGCCGGTGGCGAGGACCGCGTCCCGCAGCTCCTCCGCCTTGCCCTTGCCGACGTAGGACTTCGGGTCGGGCTTGTCCTTGCGCTGCACCAGCCCTTCGAGCACCTCGCAACCGGCCGTCTCGGCCAGCGCCTTGAGCTCGAACAGCGACGTGTCCACGTCGTCGTCGCGCTGGTAGACGCCCATCAGCACCACGCGCTCCAGCCTCAGCTGGCGGTACTCGACCTCGGTGACGTCCTCGAGGTCGGTGCGGATGCCGCTGACCCGGCGGAGCGCGTTGCGCTCCTCCAGGTCGTACCCGTCGCCCTCGAGGTCGTGCCAGGCGCTGTCGTCGACCGGGGTCGGCGCCAGCTCGGCGTCCAGATGAATCGCCCCGTCGCCCGACGCGCGTCGGGAGCGACCTGGGGTGGCGTGCGGCTCAGTCATCCTGCTCGTCTCTGGTGCGACCTGGCCACGACGTGCGGCCCTCGCTCCATCGTCGCACCGCGCCGGGTCCGGGGCGAACCCGTTCCGCCGTACGGCGCTCAGACCGCCGTACGACGGCGACGGGCCAGCAGCCCACCGCCGAGGAGCGCGAGGCCGAGAGCACCCAGCGCGACGGGCAGACCGGTGGCCGGCAGGGGGCCGGCCGGCTTGGGCGGCTTCACCACCGGGGGCGTGGCCACCGGCGGCGCCGCAGCGGCGCTCGTGAAGGTGTAGGAGTACACCCCGCGGCCGAAGGTCGCGATGACGAGCTTGTCCGGCTTGCCCGGCCAGTTCTTCACCGAGGCCACGGGCGCGGCGGGCAGGCCCTTGAGCGCCGCCCACTGCGTGCCCTTGAGGTCGCTGGACAGGAACAGGCCGATGTCGGTGCCGACGACGACCTGGTTGCCGCGGATCTCGATCGACCGGGCCGGCACGTCCGGCACGGTGCCGCTGATGTCCGTGAACGTCTCGCCCGCGTCGGTGCTCAGGAAGACGTGTCCCTCACCGATGTTGGGGTTGCGGTCGTTGAAGGCACCCGCCGGCCACCACTGGCGGTTGGCGTAGCCGGCGAGGGCCACGACGACGCGCTTCGGGTCCTTGGGGTCGACCGCGATCCCGCTGATGTAGCGGTCGGGCAGGCCCTTCGCCGCGGCCATGTGCCAGCCGGCGGCGCTGCCGGCTGCCTGCTCGCCGCTGCCGACGTTGGTCGCGAGGCCGGAGCGGAACACCTGCTCGGGCGTCTTGTTGATGATGTCGCAGATCTGGCACCAGCCGACGTACGCCGCGTCGCCCTGCAGCTCGACGGCGGTCATCTGGTGGGTGTCGCCCTCGGTGTCGTCGAGGTTGAACACCTGCTTCCACGCGCCGCTCGGGCCCGTGGTGCGCTCGACGATCTCCGGCCCGCCCGTGAGCAGGTGGTTCGCGTCGGTCGGGTCCATGACGAACGGGTTGCCGAACTGCGGGTTGGTCACCGGCGGCGAGATGTCGGTGTAGGACTGGCCGCCGTTGCGCGTCACCTGCATCGTGGCCAGCGTGACCTCGTTGTAGTAGACCGCGCTGTTGTCCGGGTCGACGGCGGAGTAGAAGCCGTCACCGCCGTACGTGCCGATGATCTTGCCGGCCGGGGTGATGTGCCCGGAGCCGTTGTCCTGCAGGCCGAACACCACGGTGCCGTCCTTGGCAGCGCTGGCGTCGTACGGCAGCAGGGTGTTGTAGCCCTTCTGCGAGCCACGACCCCACTCCTTGGAGAGCTCCGCACCGCGCGCGAGCTGCTGGCGGTAGGTGCCGCCGTCGTTGCCGACGACCAGCGTGACCCCGCCGTCCTCCGACGGGATCCAGATGCCGGACTGCTGATCGGGGTGGGTCGTCTTGTCCCCGGACTGGGTCTGCTGGGTGACACAGATCGGCAGCGGGTTGGACAGGAACCCGCAGGTGTCACCGGAGAAGTACGGACCGATGACGCGGAACGACGCGGGCTCGACCGACTGGGTCTGGCCGTCCTGCGGGGTGTTCGGGATGCGCGACTCCCACAGCTCCTCCAGGCCGAAGACCAAGCGGGTGGGGATGCCGTCTTCGGTCTGGCGCGACGGGTCGGGCGCGATCCATTGGTTGTACCAGGCCTGGACGCCCGGGGCGTAGAGGGACGCCTGGCTGGCACCGATGAGGGCGGACTCGGTGATGGGCGACTGGAGCTCGAGCTCGTCGGCCATCCGCATCCAGCTGCTGCCCCAGTCGTCGGAGACGTAGATGCCGTTGAGGGCCGTGTTGTTCGGCACGCCACCCGTCACGCCGGTCTCGTCCGCGAGGTCGAGCCCGGGGACGCCGCCGTTGAACAGCACCGCGTCCTGCACGATCGCGTAGACGAAGTCGTGGTTCTGCGAGGCACCGACGGCGGCACCGAACTCGGTGCGGCCGATCCGCTCCTGCGGGGCGAAGCCCACGGGCGTCTGACCGTCCCCGGAGACGTCGAGGTTGGTGAAGGTCCCGGGGGCTCCGGTCTCGGACCGGTAGATGCCGTTGGCCGGCGACTGCGGGACGTCGGTCCCCGGGTAGGCGCGGGTCCCGGCGCGGTAGCCCACGACAGCGAGCACCCGTCCGCCCTTGGCGGCCTTGGTGCCACCCGGGGTCTGGATCTCCACGTCGGTGACCCAGTTGGCGTTGTGGCAGATGTTCTTGTAGCCCGTCTTGCCCGCGCACGCACCGGTCGGCAGCTTCACGTTGACGTAGGTCTTGCCGACGTCCGCGCTGCGGTAGAGCCCCTGGCTCGTGGCCGCGTAGACGACCGTGGGGTTGCTCGGGTCGACCTCGATCTCGAAGCCCATGAGGCCGTCCGGGATGCCCTTGCTCTGCTTCCAGGTCTTGCCGAGGTCGGTGCTGTAGAAGCCGCCGAGGCCGGTGTAGACGCTCCCGCCGCCGGAGGCCTCCCCAGAGACGATGACGATCGTGCCGGTCGCGGCCGGTCCGGCCTTGCTCCAGGTGACGGCCCCGACCGACTGGTAGGGAAGGGAGTCGCCGATGGACGTCCAGCTGCTGCCCTTGTCCGTGGAGACCCAGACGCCCCCGGTCCCCGGCGCGGCGAACAGCCGGTTGTGCAAGGCGTCGTAGGCGTAGCTGTCGACCCGGCCGGCCTGATCGGCCAGCCCGAGGCCGTTGACCTCGGGCGCCTTCGGGTCATCGGTGATGAGCGGGGTGGTGCCTACCTTGGCGAACGTTCCTGCGGCCCCCGAGACGGTCGCCGCGGCGGCGGCCATCGTCTGCTGCTGCGCGATGGCGTTGCGCAGGGCGGCGGGGGGCGTGAAGCCCTGCGGCCCGGCGGTCATCACCGCGCGCTGGTCGGCGAGAGCTTTGATCTCGGCGTACGGCTCGGGTGTGCGCACCGAGCGGCAGTAGCGGTCGCCCACCTTGTTGACCGCGCCCACCAGGTCGCCGAACCCCGGCTCGGCGGAGCGCGCGGCGTGCCCGACCTCGCCGCTGCTGCGGGAGGCGAGGGCCGTTCCTGCCGGGCAGACCGGCTCGGCGGACGCGACGGTCGACCCGCCCGACCCGGCGAGCAGGAGCGGGGTCGCAGCCAGCCCGACGAGGGCCAGGAGGGCGCGGGCACGGCGGGGGGTCAGGGTGGTGCGCAGAGCGGTAGACATGAGGTCATTTCACCACGACGGCGCGCGCGGCGCCGAGTGCTCACAGGGCGCGCAGACCCGCCGCGGTCTCGGCGCGCTCGTCCGGCGACAGGACGGCCCACGCGGGTGCGACGAGGGCGTCGGTGACCTGCTCGACCGCGTGCATGGCCTCGCGCGCCGGCTCCGGCTCGGGCCAGGGCTTCGGCCAGCCGAAGAACTCGGCGTTCGTCGCGCCGTACCGACCGGACATGACCGCTTGGAGCGGCGACAGGCCCGCCGCAGTCACGGCGGCGAGGTGACAGCTGCCGCGGTGCTCGCGCGCGGTCTGCAGCGCCAGGGCGAGCCGCTCCGGGCCGGAGGCCCGCGTGTGCGCGAGCAGGACCGCGCGCCAGCCGGCGAACAGGGGCAGCCCCATGACGTCGGCGCCGGTCATCGCCGTCGTCACCAGGTCCGCCAGCCGGTCGGCTCCCTCACCGAAGGTGCGCGTCCCCCAGGCGGTGCAGGCAGCGGCGTACTCCCGGGCGATCTGCGAGGCCGGCATGACCGCGACGCCCTTGTTCCACGCCTTGGTCTGCAGCGCCGGCGGGAAGAAGCCGAAGGCCGCGACGACCACCGACGGGTCGGGGTCGCCGAGCACGCCGCCACGGCCGCAGTGGTACCAGGACCAGGTGTCCAGACCGAGCGCCGTCCCGCGGGCATGGACCTCGGCGTCGAACATCCACGCGCCGCCGAGCTTGCCGACGGGACCGGCCACGGCACGGGTGCACTCCGCCGCCGTCATGGGCGCCGTCATGGGCGCCGTCAGGGGGTCCGTCATGCGGGCCAGACCTCTCCTTCAGCGACCAGCACGGCCGGGCCGGTGAGGGTGACGTGTCCGTCCTCGCGCCAGGTGACGACCAGCCGACCGCCGGGCACGTCGACGTCGTACGCCTCCCCGCGGGGCAGACCCTTGCGCAGGACCGTCGCGACCACGGCCGCGCACGCTCCTGTACCGCAGGAGCGCGTCTCGCCGACTCCCCGCTCGTGGACGCGCATCCGCAGGTGCGTGGGGCCGAGGTCCTCGACGTACTCCACGTTCAGGTCCTTGCGGTCCGGGTCCAGGGTGCCGAGCGCCTCGACCGACGCGACGTGGACCACCGCGTGCGGATTGCCCATGTCGACGCTGGTGGCCGGGGTCCCGTCGACCTCGACCGGGTCGCCCACGACGGCCGGCCCCATGTCGACGAGGACCTGCTCGTCGTCGACGAGGACCTCCTTGACGCCGCCGCGCGTCGCGAGGACGAGCAGCCCGCTCTCGGCCAGTCCCGCCGTGACGAGGTAGCGCGCGTACACGCGCACGCCGTTGCCGCACATCTCCGCGACGGATCCGTCGGCGTTGCGGTAGTCCATGAACCACGTCGCCTGGTCGCTCCACTCGGCCGCCTCCGGCTCGAGGGCCGAGGGCACCACCCGCAGCACCCCGTCGGCGCCGAGGCCCGAGCGCCGGTCGCAGAGCGACCGGACGAGCTCAGGGGTCAGCACCAGCTCGCCGTGGGGATCGGGCAGCAGCACGAAGTCGTTCTCGGTGCCGTGCCCCTTCAGGAAGCGCACCCGCCGAGCGTACGTCGTCAGCGGCCTGCGGCCTGACCGAGGATCTGCAGGTACGTCGCGACCGTCGACTCCCAGGCGGTGTCCTCGGGCGGCAGCACGACCTCCGGCTGCAGGAGCAGCCTGACGACCTCGTCGGCGAGCTCCTGGTCGCCCGATCTCACGAGGAGCCCCGGGTGCGGAGGCAGCTCGCGCGACGCGACCTCGGTCGCGACGACGGGGACTCCCGCGGCGAGGGCCTCCCGGACGGTGTTGCGCAGCCCGAGCCCGAAGCGGTCGGGGAAGACCGCGACGGAGGCCTGGGCCAGCTCGTCCGGCAGGGACGGGACGTCGGACCGCACCTCGACGCGGTCGCCGGCCAGGGCGCGGACCGCGGCAGCGGCCCGACGGCCGGTCAGGACGAACCGCGCCTCGGGAACGGACGCCCAGACCAGCGGGGCGATGTCATGCACCAGGCGGCGCGCGCTGTCGATGTTGGGGGCGTAGTCCAGCGAGCCGGCGAAGACGACGGTCGGTGAGGAGGGCCGGCCCTCAGGTCGCACCGGTGACGTGACGCCGTTAGGCACCGCACGGACCGCCCGGGCGAGCTGCGCCCCCCACACCTGCCCGTCGGTGGTCCCGACGGTCAGCAGCTCCACGCGCTCGGGCAAGCGACGCTCGCGCCGTCTCAGCTGGCGGGTGCGCAACCGAACGTAGCCACGCCGCACCCCGCTGGTCATCGTGGCCTCCATGTCCAGCCGAAGCGGCCACGGGTCGACCGTCTGCCAGACGCACGGGCCCACGACGTCCTCGGTGAACGACGCGGTGTGCGGCCCGTGCAGCAGCGTCACGTCCGCGCCACGGGACCGCTCGGCGACCAGCCGCACCGCGTCCCGCGTTCGGCGCTGGGCGTTGCCCAGCGACAGCGACCGCAGCACGGCGAGCACGCTCGCGGGTCGCCGGGCCAGCAGCGGGAGCACCGTGACCGTCGCGCAGCGGGCGGCCACCTCGGGAGGGATCTCGATCCCGGAGTCCCACGTCAACAGCTCGACCTCGACGTCGTCCGGGAGCCCGGTCAGCAGGTGGTAGGTGATCATCGAGCTGCCGTCACCGCGGCGGGGGTCGCGGTTGGGGACGCCCTCGCAGACCAGGAGGAGCTTCACGCGGCCGTGCCCTCGAGGTGCTCCAGGACGTGTCGCCAGAGCACGACGTCCCGATCCCGCGCCGCCACGTCCGCAGCAGCGTCGAGGTCCTCCGCGTCGCCCCCGAGCAGCCGGTCGTGCAGGGTGCAGGCCGCCCGCACGGCCGTGGCGAGCAGCAGCGGCTCCAACGACTCCGCCGGGACGCCTCGCGCGGCCAGGTGCTCGGCCACCACCGGCCGGGCCCACCCGCCCTCGTGCAGCAACGCTGCGTCGTACGCCGCCAGCCGCTGGGGCAGGGTCGCGGCCCCCGTGACGGCCTCTCCGACGTACGTCGCGAAGAAGATCAGGTCGTGGCCGGGCAACCCCTGCTCGACGGCGCGCTCCAAGTCCACGGCCCCGATCCTGCCCTGTCCCTGGTTCAGGACGTTCGGGTGGCTCAGGTCGCCGTGCTCGAAGACTGCCGGGAGCGCGGTCCGATCCAGCGAGTGGAGGGCGTCGCGCGTCCGGGTGGCGAGGTCGTCACGGGCCAGGGACGGGAAGGCGCGCAGCAACCGGTCGACCGGTCCGCCGATCAGGGAGTCGTGCCACCCGGGCGCGTGCTCGGCGGTGACCGGCAGGGTGGCGACGAACGCTGCCGCCGCCCGCAGGGCCGCCTGGGGGTCGCGGCGGACGATCTCCGGTCCCAGCGGTGTCCCTGCCACCGCGGTCTGCACGATGGCCGGGCAGCCCGCCACCTCGGTGCGGTCGAGCAGCCGGGCGACGTCGTCGGCGCGACCCCGGAGCCGCTCGAGGCTCTGCAGGGCGTCGCCCTCGATCCGCAGGCCGTCACCGTCGCGCGGGCGACGCGCGATCTTGATCACGGCCCGGAGGTCGCGGCGCCCGAAGACGAGCGCGACGACGTGCCGGGAGGTGTCGTAGGACGGCGTGACGAGCACGACCCGCTCCGCGTCCGGTAGGCCCCAGGCGTCCTTGCGCGCCCGGACCAGGGCCTCGACGACGCTCATCGTCGCGCCAGGACGGACGCGTGCGGCACGAGGTGGTCCAGCGCCCCGGCCCGTTGGCACAGCAGCGCCGCGCCCGCCTGCGCCCGGCTGCTGAGCCGCCCGTCGTGCCGGCTGACCGTGTCCGCCACCGCGGCCCGGTCGTCGACCGGGACGATGCGGGTGCGCTGCGCGAAGTCGGGGGCGTGCCAGTGGACCTGCACGTCGCTCAGGCCGGCCCTCAGGACGCGGCGCCGCCAGGCGCCTGGGGTCCTGGCGCCTCGGCGGGACACCTCGGCGTACAGCAGCCCGCCGGGTCGCAGCGAGGGCAGCAGTCGGTCGAGGTCAGCCGGCTCAGGATCCACCAGGTAGAGCAGGTCCGCGAGGCACGGGTCGGTGCGGACCTCCAGCGCGGGGAGCAGCCCCAGGGCAGCACGCAAGGCCGGATCGCCGGCGCGTGAGCCGCCGAGCAGCAGCACGCCCTCCAGCGGGTCAGGGAGCAGGAACCGCCAGTCGACCAGGCGCCAGAGCCGAAGGCTGACGGCCGGCTCCGGGGCGTGCGTCACGCGCGAGCGACGAGCAGTCGAGCCCAGACAGCGGCGAGGGCGGCGCGCCGTACCTCGTCGATCGGCGCGGTCGCGTCGAGCACGACCGCGTCAGGGTGCACGCGGCGGTAGTCCTGGCGTCTGGCTTCCAGCACCTGCGGGCTGTGCTCGCCGCTGCGGGCGAACAGCAGGTCGCCCGGGGCGTCGAGCAGGACCACCACGGCCGGCTGGGGTGCCCAGGCCAGAGCGCAGCGCAGGAGCAGCCGACCGCCCGCACTGGTGTCGGCGTCGCTGAGCAGGCCGTCCGTCGGTGCGCGGTCCAGCACCACCACCCGGCCGGCCAGCACGTGCGCGCGGGCCGTGGCGCACCCGCGGGCAGCCCGGCCGAGCCGCACGAGCGTCCGGCTCCCCGGGACGCGCGCGAGCCGTCGCTCCAGCCGGCGTCTGGCGCCACAGCCCGAGGTAGACGCTCACGGCGTCCACGGGCAGCTGCTCGACCAGCGCGGCCGCGAGGGTGCTCTTGCCCGCGCCGTCCGGGCCGGCGACCTGGACGACCGCTCCCCTGCCGACGGGCAGCCTCCGACCGGAGTGGAGGCGCCGGGCGAGCCGCTTTCCGAGCGCGGCGCGGCGGGACCGTCCCGTCGTCAGGGAGGTCGGAGCGCCCGCGCGCAGCCGCTCTGCGGCGCCGGGGCCGGCCAACCGGTCGAACGCTTCGCTGACCGGCCCTGCCGCAGGCAGGTCGTCCCTGCTCGCCGGCCGGGCCTTGTCGTAGGTGTCGTGCAGCACCTGCAGCCAGGTCTCGTCCGCCGGGTCGAGCCGGCCGATCCCCGCGTTGTTCCGACGTCGGGCCAGCAGGACCTGGGCGTCCAGCAGCGGGTGCTCGTGCCAGCGGCCGAGCGCGACGCTGTCCACGACGTCGAGCTTGAGCCACCGATCGGCGTCCGCGTCGTACGCGAACCAGAAGTGGTGGGGGCCCCTGCCCGGGGCGGGCAGCCGCCACCAGCCGAGCGCGGCCAGGGCCCGGTCCAGAGCCGGCAGGTCGCTCAGGTCGACGAGCAGGTCGACGTCGTCCCCCGGGTCGGTGAGCCGGTCCGCCCCGCGGAGCACTGCCCAGCCGATCCCGAGTCCGTCGAGAGCAGCGAAGGCCCGCGTCAGCAGGGGCGGCGTCAGCGCGGCAGTCGACTCGGGCAGGGGCACGCGGCTACTTGACGGTGATCAGCCGGGTCTTGACGACGGTGGACGTCCCGCCGGCGTTCGCCACCGTCAGCGTGACGGTGAACGTCCCCTTGCGCGTGTAGGTGTACGTCGGGGACGCCTCGCTGGAGGTGTCACCGGTGCCGAAGTCCCAGGCCCACGTGGTGGGTGCACCGGCGCTGGTGTCGGTGAAGCTCACGCCCAGCGGGCGGCGACCCGACGTCGTGCCGGTCGTGAACGCCGCCTGCGGCGCGGGCGGCGCGGGGGCGGTGGCGGTGGCGGTCGGGCTGGCTGTCGCGGTGGGGCTGGCGGTCGGGGCCGGCTGTCGCGGTGGCGGTGGGCGTCGCCGTCGCCGTCGGCGTAGCCGTCGCGGTGGCGGCCCGATCGGTGTACCAGTAGCGGCCGGTCGTGACGTTGCTGGCGAGCAGCACCAGCCCGGAGACCGCCGTCACCGGGGCCTTGGCCGCGGTCGGGTTGTTCACGTTGTCGTTGGCGGCGTCGTGCAGCACCGGCGTGCCCCGCCCCGGTCCGAACGACGGGGTGCCGAGCGGACTGCTCTTCTCATAGACGGTGCCGGCGTAGCCGGAGTAGGGGCAGCCCGACGTGGCGCCGGCGGCGAACACCCGCAGCCGCTGCGTCTGCTCGTCGACGACCACGACCGGGCGGGTGTGGCAGTCGGCCACGGTCGCGAACGGGGTCGACGACCACCCGCCGCCGCTCGCGCGGGTCAGCACCAGGACCTGCGTCGCGGTCCCCGGCCCGGGGACATCGAGGCTCGTCTTCACCGCGGCATAGACCCGGCCCGCGCTGTCGGCCTTGAGCGACAGGTGATCGTCGGCGAGGTTGCTGCCCTGCGCGACCACGGTCGTCGGCTGCCAGCTGGTCACCGGGTCACCGGCGCGGTGCTCCGCCCACAGGAACGCCCCACTGCCCTGGTTGCTCCACAGCACGCCGATCGAGGACCCGAACGCGACCAGCGCCGAGATGTCGTCGGACGTCGGCGCCGACCCGCTCGGGTCGGTCAGCGTGACCGGTGCGGACCAGGTCGTGCCGCCGTCCTGCGACGCCGCGACCCGCACCGCCTGCTGCTGCATCCACGTCGCCCACAGCACACCCGCGCTGTCCCGGTCGAGGGTGAGCGTCTCGCTGCTGATCGCGTTGATCGCCGAGGATCCCCCGACCCGGGCGTACCGCGCCGTCGCCGCGTCCCAGCGCAACCGGTAGAGCCGCGCACCGTCGGCCACACCGTTCGTGCTGCTGCTGCTGAACACGTGCGACGCGACGAAGACGTCGTCGCCGCTCGTCACGACGTCCGCCCGGCTGGTCGGCCGGGTGTCCAGCGCGACGCCCGTGTCGACCCAGGTCGCGCTCGCGCGGTCGAGCCGGAACACGGAGTAGCGCCGCCTGCGCTGCCCTGCATCGAGGCGTACCAGGACCCGTGACCCCACCAGAGCTTGCTCTCGGGCTTCTCCCCGGTCGGCGACCCGCCACCGGTGCCGCTGAACGAACCCGCCACCGTGCCGTTCCCGCCCGGGGTCGCGGTCGGAGTCGTCGTGGCCGTGGCCGTCGTTGTCGGGGTCGCTGTTGCCGTCGGGGTCGGGGAAGCCGTCGGGGTAGCCGTCGGGGTAGCCGTCGCGGTCGGGGTGGGCGTTGCCGCGGGGGCACGGTCGGCGTACCAGTAGCGCCCGGTCGTGACGTTGCTGGCGAGCACCACCAGGCCGGACGTCGAGGTCACCGGTGCCTTGGCCGCGGTGGCGTTGTTCATGTTGTCGTTCGTCGCGTCGTACAGCACAGGCGTGCCACGGCCCGGCCCGAACGACGGGGTCCCGAGCGGGCTGGTCTTCTCGTAGACCGTCCCTGCGTACCCGGGCCAGGGGCAGCCCGAGGTGGCTCCGGTGGCGTAGACGCGCAGGCGCTGCGCGTCCTCGTCGACGACGACGACAGGCCGGGTGTGGCAGTCGTCCACGGTCGCGAAGGGCGTCGAGGACCAGGCCCCGCTGATCGAGCGGGTCAGGACCAGGATCTGCGTGGCGCTCCCGGGACCCGTGACGTCGAGGTTGGTCTTCACCGCGGCGTAGACCCGGCCGACCGTGTCGGTCTTGAGGCTGAGGTGGTTGCCCGGGAGGTTGGCGCCCTGCGCCAGGATCGTCGTCGGCTGCCACACGGACGTCGGATCGCCAGCCCGGTGCTCTGCCCAGAGGAACGCCCCGCTCCCCTTGTTGCTCCACAGCACGCCGATCGACGACCCGAAGGCCACGAGCGCGGAGATGTCTGCGGCAGCCGGGGTCACCCCGCTCGGGTCACTGAGCGTGACGGGCGCGGACCAGGTGGTGCCACCGTCCTGCGACGCGGCGACCCGCACCGCCTGCTGCTGCATCCACGTCGCCCACAGCACACCTGCGCTGTCCCGGTCGAGGGTCAGCGTCGCGCTGCTGATCGCGTTGATCGCCGACGGACCACCGACCCGGACATACCGCGCCGTTGCCGCGTCCCAGCGCAGGCGGTAGAGCCGCGCGCCGTCCGCCACACCGTTGGTGCTGCTGCTGCTGAAGACGTGCGACGCGACGTACACGTCGTCCCCGCTGGTCACGACGTCCGCGCGGCTGGTGGGTCGATCGTCGAGCGTGACGCCCGTGTCGACCCACGTGGCGCTCGTGCGGTCGAGCCGGAAGGTGGAGTACCCCCCACCGGCGCCCTGCATCGAGGCGAACCACGACCCGTGGCCCCACCAGAGCTTGCTCTCGGGCTTCTCCCCCGTGGGGGAGCCCGCACCGGTGCCGCTGAACGCACCCGCCACGGTCCCGAGGTCGCCTGCCGCGGCGATCGCGGGGGTCTGACCTCCGAGGCCGAACGACAAAGAGAGGGCGGCGAGGACCACCGACGCACGCACGCGCCGCGTGGTCCGCCTCATCATCCACCCCCTGCTGCCGCGCCCCTTCGGCGCCTGTCGTCACTGACTGTAGCGGCCAATCGGGTGAATCTGCTAGCCCTTCACCCGGTTGGCGTACCTCCGCCGCAGGCAGCCTCCCGCTCCTGCACCAGGTAGTCCGTGAGCCCGGGGACGTCGATCTCGCTGCGCGTGGAGACGCGGAGCTTCGTCATGGCGCGGGTGGCGAGGTCGAGCGGCAGCAGGTCGGGCGGCGAGACCTGGCGCGCGACCGTCAGCGCTGCGGCCGCGTCGTCGCAGTCGACGACGCGGAGGGTGAGCGTCAGCACCTGCGAGACCAGGGCACCTCCGGCGCCAGCAGCACGACCGCGGAGAGTAAACGGGAGGGACGGCACCGCAGTGATGGCGAAGCCGCCGTAGGTGATCGCCACGACGACCACCTCGCGGGGGGCGCGGTCGGCAAGTCGGAGCGCGACCGTCGTCCTGCCGGCCGCCCGCACGATGCTGCTCGCCAGCAGGGTCACCGCGCCCTCCGGCGGCAGCGTGCCGCAGGCAAGCTCCAGCGGCGAGGGTCCCGGATCGTCGGGACCCTCGACAGCGGCGTCGAGCACACGGGTCTCGCGATCTTCGGTGGCGACCCGCAAGGACACCGTGGCGGGCAGGCGCAGGGCACCCGGCGAGCAGTCGACGTCGTGCTGCAGCACGAACGACCGCGCCGAGCGCGCCTCCAGCCCGCTCGGCAGGGACGCTGTCGTCGCGGCCAGCCGCCACCCGGCGTCCAGGGTGACCCCCTGGAGCTCGAGCGGCAACGGGCTGTCGGGGAACAGCACGAGCCGGGCGCGGACCGTGGTGTCGCGCAGCTCGATCCCGTCGACCGTGGCCCGGAGGCGAAGGCCGGCGAACTGCGCATGCCGCTGCTCCCGGCCCTCGAGGTCGCGGGCCACCGCGACTCCGGCCAGCAGGAGCAGCACCGACAGCGTCGCCACGGTCCGCTCTGCCGTGCTCCACGCCCGGTGCGGACGGCGCCGGCGTCGCGGCGGCGGAGCCGGGACCTCCCCGCGTCGAGGGTCGTGCACGGTGACGAGCGGCGCTGGGCGTCTGTCCGGTGCCGTCACCGCTCGATCATGCCCCGAGGGGTCAGGCAGTGACCCGGGGCAGCGGGAGCGGGGGGAGCGGCGGGGCGGGCGGGGCCGAGGCAAGAACGCCACCGCGCCAGCCGGTGCCCTGCGTGAGCAGCCACCGGGCCTTGTCCGCGCGCTGCGCCGAGGCGAACAGCCACCCGTGGGCGCGGTCGCAGCCGAGCTCGATGAGCCGAGCGTGCTCCCCCCAGGTCTCCACGCCCTCCGCCACGACAAACAACCCACGGGCGTGGGCTCGTTCGATGACCTGGGCCACCAGGCTGTCGTCGTGATCGGCCTCTCCGACGCCGCGGACGTAGCGGTGTCCGAGCTTCACCCCGTCCACGGGTAGGGCCTCGATGGCGCCGAGGGTGGCGTAGAAGGAGGTGAAGTCGTCCACGACGAGGCTGACCCCCGTGGCCCGGAGCGCGTTGAGCAGCGCTGCGGCGTGCAGCCCGAGGTCCAGGATCGTTCGCTCGGTCACCTCCAGACCGAGGGCTCCGGCGGGCAGCTGGTGCTCGTTGACGACCGCCGCGACGAGCTCGGAGAACCCGGGCGACCGGAGCTGCTCGACGTCGACGTTCAGGCGCAGCTGCCGCCGGGGGCCGCGGAGGTCCGCCCAGCTCGCCGCTTCGGCCGCCCCGGTGCGGAGGACCCACTCACCGATGCCGGAGATCTCGCCGGAGCGGATGGCGAGGTCGAGGAAGGAGTCGGGACCGAGGATGCCCAGATCGCCGTGGTGCCAGCGCAGCAGCCCCTCCATCGCCACGATGGCGCCGCTGTCGAGATCGATCTCCGGCTGGTACATCAGCTCGAGCGAGCCGTCCGTGGTGGCGCGGTGGAGAGCGACGGGGTCGACAGCGGTGAGGGCCATGTCCGAAGGATCGACCGATCTGTCCCTCTGACCCATGGGCATCCAGGGTGGTTCTGCCCTAGTCCGTCCTGCCCAGCAGGGCCAGTGACCTCGGGAGCAGGTCGGCGCCTGGTTGCAGCCAGGTCACGCGCGGGTCCCGCCGGAACCAGGCCCGTTGGCGTCGGACGAACCGCTTGGTCGCCGCGACGGTCTGCTCCTTGGCCTGCGGCTCGGTGAGCTCACCGTCGACCTGAGCGAGGGCCTGCGCGTACCCGAGGGCGCGCCGGGCCGTGACCCCGTCCCGCAGCCCGTCAAGCGAGGCTGCCTCGGCGACCAGTCCCTGCTCCCACATCCGGTCGACGCGGGTGGCGACGCGCTCACCGAGGTCGTCGCGATCGAGTCCGACGTACGTCGTGGGAAAGAAGGGGTCGTACGACGTCAGCGCGCCGGGCATCGACCCGGTCAGCGTGACCACCTCGAGGGCCCGGACGATCCGACGGCCGTTGCTGGGCTCCATGCGACCCGCCGCCGCGGGGTCCAGCGCAGCGAGGCGGGCGTGCAGCGCCCCGGGGCCGTCGGCTGCGAGCTCGGCCTCGAGGGCGGCGCGGAGTTCCGGGTCTGTGCCGGGGAACTCCATCCGGTCCAGGGCGGCGCGGACGTACAGGCCACTTCCGCCCACCAGGATCGGCGTCACCCGGCACTTGAGGAGCTCGACGATGGCCTGTCGCGCAAGGTCCTGGTAGGCCGCTGCGGTGGCGGTGACGCGGACGTCCCAGACGTCGAGCAGGTGGTGGCGGACGCCTTGCTGCTCCTGGGGAGTGAGCTTGGCCGTCCCGATGTCAAGACCGCGGTAGAGCTGCATCGAGTCGGCGTTGACGACCTCCCCGCCCAGCGCCTGTGCCAGCGCGACACCCAGGTCGGACTTCCCGGCAGCGGTGGGACCGACGACCGCCACGACCTGCATCGGGACAGTGTCGCCGATGCAGGTCGCGGGAGGTCGTTCGTGCGCTGCTAGGAGACGGTCGCCTTCAGGGTGTAGCTGCCGGCCTTGGTCCCGCTGTAGGTGTAGACGCCGACGTAGTACCAGCCAGCCGGCGGGGCGCTGACGGTGAACGACTCGTTGTTGCTGCCGGTCGCGCTCGACGCCGTCGAGGCGGTCGTGGTGGGCGCTGAGCCGGCTCGACCGTAGACGTCGAGGTCGGGGTTGCAGGAGAGCCCGAACGCACCGCACGACGGACCGGTCAAGGTGACGGTGAGGCTGCTTGCCCCAGCCGGTACGGCGATCTTGGCGTACTGGAAGCCACCCTTGGGCGCGCTGCTGCCAGACGTCGTGACGCCACTGGTGAGGGTCGGCGTACCCGGGTCCGGGTCACCCGTCGCGGTCGCGGTGGCGGTCGGGGTCGCCGTGGCCGTAGCGGTCGGGGTCGCCGTGGCCGTAGCGGTCGGGGTCGCCGTGGCCGTGGCTGTGGCCGTCGGGGTGGGGCTGACCGTCGAGGTGGCCGTCGGGGTCGGCGTCACGGTGTCGTCGTACGCCGCGAGCAGGCCCTTGCCCGCTGCCTGGTAGGCGATGGTGGCGTACTGGCTGGTGGACTGCGCCGGCGTCCCCGCCGCGGTCGCGCAGGTGTTGATGCAGCCGTCGGCGTACCCGACGACCACCCGGCCGTCCTTGCTCATGCTGACGTCCATGAAGTCGAGCAGGTTGCGCCCGGTGTTGCAGGTGGTGCCGTCGGCGCACATCCAGCCGCGCTGCACAGGGTCGCTGGTCGCCTTCACCGTCGACCAGGTCGTGCCCGCGTCGTAGGTGTAGGAGACGTAGAGGTCCCAGACGCCCGGCCAGTTCGACGCGAACGGGTTGCCGCCGGTGGGGCTGCCGAGGTAGGCCACCGCCGCGCGCCCGTTGTCACCGGCGATGACCGACTGGAAGGTGGAGGTCACGATCGGCGGGTTCATCGTGGCGCCGAGATCGACCGGGGCGCTCCACGTGGTGCCGTGGGTCGTGGACGTCGCGACGTACGGGTGGTGGTCCGCTCCCTCCCACGACTCGTAGACGCGGTTGTCCGGGGTGGTCCCGACCGACGGGTCGAAGCCGGTCGCCGCCTCCGTGCTGCCGGGGATCGTGTACGACGTCCAGGTCGCGCCGTTGTTGTTGGTGATGCCACCGCCGGCCTTGCCGCCGCAATGGCTGTTCGGGAGGTACGCCGTACCGTCAGCGCTGACCTTCACGTGGCCGTGCAAACTGCTGCAGGCGCCGCTCACGACGACCGGCTGACCGAAGCTCAGCCCACCGTTGCTGCTGGTGACGCAGGCGTCGTTGCCGGTCTGGGCGCAGTAGTAGACCGCCCGGCTGTAGGTCGACCCCAGCGGGGCTGAGCCCTTCCAGGGGCCGGAACCGATGGTCTCGTGATCGACGACGCCCGCACAGGCGTTGCCCATCGGCGTCCAGGAACCGCCGTCGTTGTCGGTGTAGGCCAAGGCCGAGCACTCCCCCGCGAGCCCACCGGCGAACGTCCGGCCGGTGACCCGGTCCGTGGCAAGGATGGGATCGATGTTGAACAGGCTGTTCGGCGGCGTGACGTTGGTCCACGTCGCCGTGCCGTTGGGCGCGACCGTGACCTTCAGCGTGCTGGTGCCCGCCTGGTAGAGCATCGCCCCGCTGTTGCCGTTGACGCCGATGCTCGGCTCCCCGGCGTTGTTGGCGCCGGACAGACCGCTCGGGGCGGCGTAGTTGACGAACGCCGGGGTGCCCGAGAGGGCGCTCGCGGTACCCGGGCTCCCGATCATCGCCGCGGCGGCGAGGGTGGCGGACGAGACGAGTAGAACGGGGAGGCTCAAGCGTCGGCGCATGCGGTCGGGCTCCAGGCTTCGGTCGGTTGAGCGTGGGGGCGAACTGCCCTCGCTCGTACGACGCACGAACCCCAGCTTCCTCGCGCCTCAGGGCCAAGTTCACCCAACGACCTGAGGCGTTCACACAGCGTCACGGTCGCTCAGGGGTAGACACCGCCCTCGGCACCGCCGCTGTGGCGCTCGTGCGCCGGGGGGCGGTTCGGTGAGGGCACAGGTCGGCCGCCGCCGCTGGCGACGTGCCCGTGCCGGGTGGCGATTCGATGAGGGCGCGGGTCGGCCGCAACCGGCCCCACCGCCGCTTTGAGGATGCTGGCCGAGGATCACCACAAGGGCAAACTTTCCTTGCACAGCAACCGTTCTGCTCTTGCTCACGTGTTCTATTGGCGGTAGCAATGGGGGTATGTCGGAGCTCGCTGAACCCCTGTCGCGGTTGGGCCGCGCGGCGGTGCGGTTGGAGGCGTTGGAGCGGCTGCACGATCAGCAGGCGGTGCTGGAGGTGCAGCTGCGGCAGGAGCTCGTGGCGTTCGCCCAGGACCTGGGGTTCGGGATGCGGGACTACGCCTGTGACGAGCTCGCGCCGGCGTTGGGTGAGAGCCCCCGCACGATGCAGACCCGGCTGGAGCACGCCCGCCGGTTCGTGGCCTTCCCGGTCGTGATGGCGCAGGTCGCGCTGCCCCTCGCTGAGGGTGGGTGGAGCATCCGGCACGCCGAGGCGCTGCTGGACGTGATCAGCGGTGTCGGGCTCACCGACGCCCAGCAGGCGCAGGTCATCGACCTCGTGATCGGGTCGGCCGGGTCGGGGGTGGGGTCGCCGCGTCAGGTGCGGCTCGCGGCGCAGGCCGCGGTCATGGTCATCGACCCCGAGGCCGCCGCGCGGCGGTGGGAGAAGGCCAAGAAGGACCGGTCGGTGCTCACGGAGGCGTTCAACGACGACGCGATCCTCACCGCGCTGGGGAGCAAGGGGCAGATCGCGATGCTGTGGGCCGCGATCGACGCCCACGCCGGCCCGCAGCAGCCTGGGGATGACCGCAGCCGTGGCGCAGCGCCGGTTCGATGCCCTGACCGACCTGGTCTGCGGCCGCGCCCGAGCGACGTCCTGGCAGGCCCTGATCGTGGTCAGCCTCACCACCCTCGAAGGCGGCGATGAGCCCGCGGAGATCCCCGGCCTCGGCCTGATCTGTGCCCAGGAGGCCCGCGAGCTCCTCACCCACGCCGAGCTCCGCCGCGTCCTCGTCGACCACGACGGGACGCTCGTGGCGGTCGACGGCCACACCCACACCCCCGACCAGGCGCCCGACACCCCCGCCCCCGACACGGCGCCCGAGTCCGCGCCGGCGCCTGAGTCCGCGCCCGCGCCGGCCCAGGCGGGGTGTGGCCACAGCCGCCACGAACCCGAGCCCGACCCCGAGACCCTCCCACCCGACCCGGCCCCCAACGACGAGGTCCATCCAGGCGACGTCGAGCCGGGCGAGGTCGAAGTGCTCGTGGACCAGCTGACCAGCACCCTCGAGACCCAGCTCCGGGCGTTCCTGAGCGCACACACGCTGGTCGGCGCCGCAGGCCGAGCGCGAGCCGGAGCCCGAGCCGGCGCTGACTGGGCCGGGTGGAGGAGTTCCGCCCGCACCGGCCGGTCGAGATCAGGCTGCGGCACGAGCCCCCCGAGGATCCAGGCGGCGGTGGGGGCGGCTCAGGACCCCCGGACCCACCCAAGCCCGAGCCCGAGCCCGACCCGAGCCCCAGCCGCCGAGTGACGGCGATCGGCTCTGGAACGACCAGACCCTGGACCGCGCGGCGTGGGACCACCACGACGGCCTCACCACCCCCAGCAGCCGGTACGAGCGGGAGAGCCCGCACTGCCCCCTGGGCTGCCCACCCCGCACCCCCAGCAGCAGACAGGGCGGCTGGACCCTGCACGCGCTCACCCGAGCCCACCGCCGCCTGCGCACCGACAAGACCGACACCCGGCCCCTGGAAACCAGCAGCTACCCCTTCAGCCCCCGCATCGCGAGGTTCCTGAAGATCCGCGACCTCACCTGCACCTTCCCCGCCTGCCCCCGCCTGGCCCGCGACTGCCAAAGCGACCACATCATCCCCTGGCCCCAAGGACCCACCGCAGCCCGCAACGGCAGCAGCGAATGCACCCACCACCACCAGGCTAAGCACCACTACTTCACCGTCACCCAGCATCCCGACAGCACCCTGCAGTGGAACACCCCCCTCGGCCGCACCCACCTACGCAGACCCAGACCCCTGCTCCGCGGCTGGTAGCGGAAGAGCGAACGGCCGTGCCTACCGGCTCAACGGGGAGGGGCGTCCTTCTTGACCGGAGCCTTCTTGACCGAAGCCTTCGTGGCCGGAGCCTTCTTGACCGGAACGGGGGCCGGGGGCGCAGAGCCGGCGGCGGCCGGGGCCTGAGGAAGCAGCGCCTTGAGCTCGGCGACGGCCTTGGGGAAGCCCTCGGCCACGTCCCAGAGGTCCGGCACCAGGTCCGGGCAGCCGATGAGGCCGACGTCGAGGTTGCCCATGTTCGAGAGCACCGTGATGTTCAGACCCGAGCCGGGGAGCAGCGGGCCGAACGGGTACACGGCGTCGACCCGCGCGCCGGCGAGGAACAGCGGGATCGGCGGGCCGGGCATGTTGGAGACCACCAGCGACTGCAGCGGCGGGTGCAGCCGGGACAGACCCAGTCCGTCGTACACCTTGGAACCACCGACCATGAGCAGCGGCGGGAGGAGCTCGGCGACGTCGCCGACGGCGTCGACCCCCAGGGCGTCGATCATGCCCTTGCTCTCCACGCTGAACGCAGCGATCTGCTTCAACCGCTCGACGGGGTCAGCCGTCTGCACCGGCAGCGGGACCATCAGTGCCGTGATCTTGTCCGTGCCCGCGACCGCACCAGCACCGAGGTTCATCGGGACGCTCGCGACCAGCGGCTTCTTCGGCAGACCGCCGTGCGCGAGCAGGTACTCCCGCAGCGACGCCGTGACGGCGGCGAGGACGACGTCGTTCACCTTGGTACCGAAACCGGTCTTGATCGCCTTGATGTCGGCGAAGTCCACGCAGGTGAAAGCGGTGTCGCGGCCCTCGGTGAGCCGTCCGTTCATCAGCGTGCGCGGCGCGCTGAACGGGAGCGTGACCGGCGACTTCGAGGTCACGGCTCGCCCGACCATGCCGCCCATCTGCCGCGCACGGCCCAGCGACCCCACAAGCGAACGTGCGGAGCGCACCGGACGTCGTGCACCGTTGGCGGCGGCGCGGCGCAGGAGATCGACCGTCGACGGCAGCGGCTCGACCGGGAGGACCGGCGCCGCTTCGACCTCGCGACCAGCCGGGTCGAGGTCGAGCAGATGCGCCATCATGTCCGCCCCCGCCGACCCGTAGATCGTCGAGTGGTGCATCTTGGCAACCATCGCCACCTGGCCGGTCGCGAGCCCGTCGACGAGCCACAGCTCCCACAACGGCCGGTCCCGCGGCAGCAGCGTCGAGCCCACACGACCGACGAACCGACCGAGGGCGTGCAGATCACCGGGCGCTTCGAGCGTGGCGTGGTGCAGGTGCTCGTCGATGACCAGGTCGTGGTCGTGGACCCAGTACGGGTGGTCGAGGTTCAGCGGGGCCTGCACCGGGCGGCGTTGGAAGGCCGGCATCAGGTGCACGCGCTCGTCGAGGACCTTGCGGAAGCGCTCGTGGCTGTACGCCCCGTTCGAGCCCACCGCGTCGAGCAGCATGACGCCCAGGACGTGCTGCGGCACCGCCGGCGACTCGACGTACAGGAACGACGCGTCCATGGCGCTGAGCTGCTCCACGACCTACCCCTTGCTGACTGCGTCGACAGCGGCCGCTTTGGCCCACCGGTAGTCCGCCTTGCCGGCCGGCGACCGCACGACGCGGTCCACCAGCACGAGGTCCTTGGGGACCTTGTAGCCCGCGAGGTGCCCGCGCACATGGGCCTGCAGGTCCGCGAGCAGCAGCGGCCCGGTCGCGTGCACCACCGCGACGACCCGCTCACCCCACCGCTCGTCCGGGACCCCGACGACGAGGGCGTCCTCGACGCCCGCCATCGCCTTGATCGGCTCCTCGACCTCCTCGGGGTAGACCTTCTCCCCGCCGGTGTTGATGCACTGAGATCCCCTGCCCAGCAAGGTGACTGTCCCGTCGGCGCCGAGGGTCGCGTCGTCGCCGGTCAGCGCCCACCGGACCCCGTCGACCTCGACGAACGTGGCCGCCGACTTCTCGGGGTCGTTGTGGTAGCGCAGCGGGACGTGCCCGCGGCGAGCGACCTTGCCGACCACGTCCGACCCCGGGGTCACGACGGTGCCGTCCGGTCCCATGACCGTGGTGGAGGCGTTCATGGTGAACGTCCCCCCGTCCTTGGCGCCGAGGATCCCGGTCTCGCTAGAACCCAGGGAGTCGATGAGCATCCGCCCCGGGAGGAGCTCGGCGAGGCGGTCCTTGTTGTGCTGCGACAGCGGCGCACCGCTGGAGGCCAGCACCCACAGCCCGTCGGAGGACATCGGCAGCGCCGGAGGAGAGGTGGTCCAGCAGCGGCTTCATCATCGCGTCGCCGACCAGCACGATGTTGAAGACGGCCTCGTCCGCGATCGTCTGCCACACCTCGGCCGGGTCGAAGCGGCCCAGCGGCATCATGACGACCTTGCCACCGGTGAAGAGCTGGTGGAAGGCCAGCCAGTGCGCGGCGGCGTGCATCAACGGCGGGGCAGCAAGGGCCGTGATGCCGTTCTCGGGCAGCCGACCGGCGAGCTCGGCCGCAGAGGTGACGAAGTCGCCGCCCTGCGTGAGGTCTCCCCCGCCCATGGCGGCCTTGAAGATGTCCTCGTGGCGCCACACGACGCCCTTGGGCATGCCGGTCGTGCCGCCGGTGTAGATGAGGTACAGGTCGTCCGAGGAGCGCCCCTCGTCGTGGGGCCGCTTCGCCGAGACGGCGGCGAGCGCCGCTTCGTACTCCAGCGACCCCGGGACCGGCTCACCCGTCCCGCCGTCGGCGACGTCCAGCACCAGGCGCATCGCGTCCGCGCCGGCCCCGGCCGCCCGGCCGGCGAACGACCGGTGGACCAGCAGCGCCACGATGCCGGAGTCGTCGTACAGGTACTGCAGCTCGCGCTCGACGTAGCGGTAGTTGATGTTCACCGGCACGGCCGACAGCTTGAAGGCCGCAAGCATCCCCTCGAGGTACTCGCTGCCGTTGGCCAGCTGCAGCCCGACCGCGTCGCCGGCGCCGACCCCGTGCTCGGCAAGCACGTGCGCCAAGCGGTTAGCGCGGTCGTCGAGCTGCCGGTAGGTCAGGCGACGGTCCCCGCAGACGAGCACCTCTCGGTCGGGATCGGCGTCGACGACGGCTTCGAACAGCGAGGCCAGGTTGAAGGTCACGACGTCACTCTCCCCTACGTGGCCGCGCGGCATCGCGCCGCGAGGGTGGACAACCGGGAGGACCGCAGGAACGACGCGACCACGTCGGTCTCCATCCCGTTGGTGAGGTAGCAGAACGAGAGGCCGGAGTCCGGGTCCGCCCAAGCGGCCTGGCCGCCCAGCCCGGACGCGCCGAACGCCCGCGGCGAGGCGTCCTTCCCGAACTCGCGCAGCGCCGCCTTGCCGTCGTCGCCGGCGACCGTGAGTCCCAGCGTACGGTGGGCGGGGACGCCGGTGAACGGGTCAAGGTGGTCGAAACGCACCCGCGAGGTGGCATCCGCGAGCAGGTCGCGGTCCCACACCCCACCGGCCAGCAGCGCTTGGTAGTACAGGGCGATGTCGGCCGCCCCCGAGACCCCGCCTCCACCTGGCACTCCGACTGCCCTGACCTCGGGCTCGTTGAACTGCAGCGTCGTCGCCGCCTCGACCCGCACCGGGACCTCCTGCGCGCTCTCCCCCGACTCGACGAGCGCCAACGACGTGATGTCGCCCTGCTCCTCGACCGGCACCCCGAGCTGCAGCCTCGGAAGCCCCAGCGGGTCGAGCACCCGTTCGCGCAGCGCCACCCGGTAGTCGGTCGAGGTCACCTTCTCCACGAGGTCGGCGACGACCCAGTGCGCGGCCACGGGGTGGTACTGCGTCCGCGATCCCGGCGGGAAGTCCAGCCGCCACTGGGCGAAGCGCTCGGCCCGCCCCTCCGGAGTCGCACCGTCGAGCGACCGGATGGGCGCGTTGGGGAAGCCGGCCGTGTGCGTCAGCAGGTGCTCGACGGTCACGTCCCGCTTGCCGTCGACATCGAACTCCGGCACCCACTCCGCCACCCGGGTCTGCTCGGTGAGCAGCCCGTCCCCCATGACCTGCCACGCCAGCCCGGCGATCAGCGCCTTCGTGACGGAGAAGACGACGTACCGTGACGCCTCGGTGGCCTCGCCGAACGTGGCGAGCTCCAGGAGCTCGCCGTGGCGGGCGAGGGCGAGCTGGCAGGACGGCAGGCGGCCGCTGTCGACGTCCACCGCAGCTTGGTCGAGCAGCTTCTGGACGGCAGGATCACGGGGCGGCACGGGGAGATCTTGCCCCGGGTGACACACGGGGGGAACACTCCCCCCTCACCGAGGGACAGGAGCACGCGTGGTCGAGCGGCTGGACGGGGTCGACGCGGGGTTCCTGTACATGGAGACCCCCACACTCCACATGCACACCCTGAAGATCGCGCTCATCGACGCCTCGACGGCCCCTGGTGGCTACACGTTCGCCCTGCTCCAGGAGGAGCTCGGATCGCGGTTGCACCTGCTGCCGCCGTTCCGCCGTCGCGTCGTGAACGTCCCCTTCCAGCTCAATCACCCGGTGTGGGTGGAGGACCGTGATTTCGACCTCGGACTGCACGTCCGGCGCGACACCGTCCCGGCGCCCGGAGGCATGCGCCAGCTCGAAGTGCTCATCGGCGAGATCGCCAGCACGCCCCTGGACCGGAGCCGGCCGCTGTGGGAGATCCACGTCTGCGAGGGGCTGGCGGACGGCCGCATCGCGGTCGTCACGAAGATGCACCACGCCCTCGCCGACGGCGTCGCGGCCAACGCCCTGCTGGCCAACATCATGGACCTCGGCCCGGCCGCCGTGCCCGCTCTGCCGCACGAGCCCTGGGAGGGCGAGCCGACCCCCGACGGCACCGGCCTCGTCCGCGACGCCCTGCGCGACGCGATCGCCCAGCTGTGGACGGTGCCCGCCCTGCTGCTCAAGACGCTGCGGGCGATCGTGGCCGTCGTCCGGCACAAGCGCTCCTCCGACGTGACGACGCCCCGCCCGGTCCTCGACACGCCCCGCACCTCGTTCAACGGAGCCATCACGGCGCGGCGCTCCTTCGCCACCTGCACGCTGCCGCTCAGCGACTTCAAGGACGTCAAGACGGCGTACGGCGTGACGCTGAACGACGTGGTCCTGGGCGTCGTCGCCGGGGCGATGCTGCGCTGGCTGGACCTGCACGGCGAGCTTCCCAAGACCTCCCTGGTCGCCGGCGTCCCCGTCGCCACCGACTCCGCCGAGGCGGCCGTCCGCCTCGGCGGCAACCGCGTGTCGAACCTGTTCACCTCCTTGCACACCGACCTCGCCGACCCGATCGAACGGCTGCGCGCGATCAGCCGCACCACGGCGGAGGCCAAGGTGGTCCAACGCACGCTGGGCCTGGACATGCTCGAGAGCTGGGTGCAGTTCACGCCCCCCGCACCGTTCGCAGCCTTCATGCGCGCCTACTCCCACCTGCGCGCGGCCGACCTGCACGCTGCGCCCTTCAACCTGGTGGTCTCCAACGTCCCCGGTCCCCCGGTGGAGGTGCAGATCGCCGGCGCGCGCCTGGACGAGCTGTTCTCCGTCGGCCCGATCCTGCAGGGCATCGGGCTCAACCTCACCGTCTGGTCCTACGAAGGGCGGATGTCGTTCAGCGCCCTGGCCTGCCCGGACACGCTGCCGGACCTGCACGTGCTCACCGGATTCCTGCGCGACGCGCTGGAAGAGCTGCGTTCTGCCGCGAGGACGGCCGCAGATCTGTAACCTGTTCTCGTTCTGCGAGTCCATGCCCTGAGCGCGCTGCGAGCGCGCCGGAGGAGGTACGACGCACGTGCGCGCCAAGAAGATGCTGGGCCCGGTCCTGCGCAAGGTCGCGTCGGCTCCGGTCGTGGAGTCCGTGCCCGAGGGCGGGATGGTCGAGCTGCCCGGTCGCGGCAGCACGTACGTGGTCGACGCGCCCGGGCCGGAGGGGGCACCGACGGTCGTGCTGCTCCACGCCCTCGGCTGCACCGGTTACCTGTCCTGGTACCCCGTGCTCGAGGAGCTCAGCAAGCACTACCGCGTCGTGCTGTTCGACCAGCGCTGGCACGGTCGCGGGATCCGGTCGAAGAAGTTCAGGCTCTCCGACTGCGCCGACGACGTGGCTGCCGTGCTGGACGTGCTCGGCATCGACACGGCGATCGTCGCGGGCTACTCCATGGGCGGCCTCATCGCCCAGCTCGTCGCCAAGCAGCACCCCGAGCGCGTCTCCGGGCTGGTCCTGTGCTCCACCGCGCGCAACTTCCGCGGCAAGCGACGCGAGCAGTTCTTCTTCCCCCTCGTCAGCACCGCGATGATGCCGCTGAGCCCGCTGTGTCGTGGGCGCGTCGAGGTCGCCGCCGCCAGCCTGCCCCCGTTGCCCTCGTTCGTGGCGTCGGAGAAGGGATGGGGGCTGCACGAGTTCCGCAGTACCAGTGCCTGGTCCATGCCTGCGGTGCTCGACGAGCTCGGCCGCTTCAACTCCGCCCCGTGGATCGGCGAGGTGACGGCCCCGACCTCCGTGGTCGTCACGACGCGAGACCGTGCGATCCCGGCCCACCGGCAGCGCCGCCTCGCGGCCGCGATCCCGGGCGCCGAGGTCCACGAGGTGCACGGGGGCCATGTGTCACTCGTCCTCAAGGCCGACAAGTTCCAGGCCGCGCTCTGCGAGGCCCTCGCGTCGGTGAGCAGCCGATCGGCCACGCAGAGCGAGCGCGTCGGTTAGGGGGCTTTCGGAAATCTGAGATTTCGTCTAACTTGCGACTGTGTCTCAGACCACACCGACGCTCGAGATGAGCCTGCGCGAGCGCAAGCGGCGGGCCACGCACCAGCGCATCGCCGAGGAGTCCGCGCGCCTGGCCACGCAGAAGGGCGTCGACGCGACGACGATCGACGAGATCGCCGCCGCCGCCCAGGTCGGACGCGCCACCTTCTTCCGCTACTTCGACGCCAAGGAGACGGCGGTCGCCGAGGGGTTCAGCTTCCCGTGGCGCCTGCTGCTCATCGACAACCTGCTCGTCCAGCCGCCTGAGCTCAGCGCGCTGGACGCCGTCCGCGAGACGTTCCTGCGGCTTCGCCGGCGCCCTCGAGAACGGCGGACGCGAGCTGGTCCTGCAGCAGGCCCGGATGTCGCAGGCCTCGCACGGCCTCGAGGCCTGGACCCTGCGGGTCTACGTGAAGTTCGAGCAGGCCATCGCCGCCGCGGTCACCGAGCGCTTCACCGACCTCGTACCCGGCGATCCCCGCCCCCTGCTGGTCGGCGCGCTGACCATGGCCGCCGTCCGCATCTCCCTGGACGCCTGGCTGGCCGGCGACGGCCAGGGCGACCTGGGCGCGATGCTCCAGGACGCTCTGGGCACAGTGGTCATCTCATGACTGCCACCTCTGCTGCCACCGCCTCCCCCGATCCCCGCACCGACCACGAGGTCGCACGGGATCTCGCCACCTCCGCCGGTGAGCTGCTGCTCGCGCTGCGCAGCACCGGCCTCGAGGGCACCGAGCTCAAGGACGCCGGGGACCGCGAGGCCCACGTGCACCTGATGGCCGAGCTCGCTCGCCTCCGCCCCGCCGACGGCGTGCTCTCGGAGGAGGGCAAGGCCGACCCCGCGCGGCTCACGATGAGCCGCGTCTGGATCGTCGACCCGCTCGACGGCACCCGCGAGTACTCCGAGCCGCCGCGTGACGACTGGGCCGTCCACGTCGCCCTCTGCGTCGACGGGGTCGCCACCATCGGCGCGGTCGCGCTGCCCGCCCGCGGGATCACGCTGGCCACCGGCACCGCCCTCCCCTCCCTCCCGCCGTACGCCGGGAAGCCGCGCCTGGCCGTCAGTCGCACGCGGCCCGCTGCCCACGCCGAGGCGCTTGCCGCCGAGCTGGGCGGCGAGCTGGTCCCCATGGGCTCCGCCGGCGCGAAGGCGATGGCCGTCGTGCTCGGCGAGGTCGAGGTCTACGCGCACTCCGGCGGTCAGTACGAGTGGGACTCCGCGGCTCCCGTCGCCGTCGCCGCCGCCGCCGGCCTCCACGTGAGCCGGCTCGACGGCTCCCCGCTCGTCTACAACCGCGACGACCCCTACCTGCCCGACCTGCTGGTGTGCCGCCCGGAGTACGCCGCGATCGCCCTCGAGGTGTGCCACCGATGACCGACCTGCCCACGCGCACGCTCACCCACCTGCAGCGGCTGGAAGCCGAGAGCATCGCGATCCTGCGCGACGCCGTCTCGGAGTCCGAGCGACCGGTGATGCTCTACAGCATCGGCAAGGACAGCGCCGTCATGCTGCACCTCGCGCAGAAGGCCTTCTTCCCGGGCAAGCTGCCCTTCCCGCTGCTGCACGTGGACACCACCTGGAAGTTCCAGGACATGTACCGCATGCGCGAGCGCAAGGCCGCCGAGGTCGGCGCGGACCTGCTCGTCCACCACAACCCCGAGGCGCAGCGCCTGGGCATCAACCCGTTCGACCACGGATCGGGCACGCACACCGACATGTGGAAGACCGAGGGCCTCAAGCAGGCGCTCGACAAGGGCCGCTTCGACCTCGCGTTCGGCGGCGCCCGCCGCGACGAGGAGAAGTCCCGGGCCAAGGAGCGGATCTTCTCCATCCGCACCAAGGACCACCGCTGGGACCCGAAGCAGCAGCGCCCCGAGCTCTGGCGGCTCTACAACGGTCGCGTCCAGCCTGGCGAGAGCGTCCGCTGCTTCCCGCTGAGCAACTGGACCGAGCTCGACGTCTGGCAGTACATCGCCCAGCAGGGCATCGAGATCGTGCCGCTGTACCTCGCCGCGGACCGCCCCGTCGTGGAGCGCGACGGCACGCTCATCATGGTCGACGACGACCGCTTCCAGTTCCGACCCGGTGAGCAGCCGATGACCAAGAAGGTGCGGTTCCGCACCTTGGGCTGCTACCCGCTGTCGGGCGCCATCGAGTCCGACGCCGACACCATCCCGGCCATCATCCAGGAGATGCTCCTGGCCACCACCTCCGAGCGGCAGGGTCGTCTCATCGACCACGACAGCAAGGCCTCGATGGAGAAGAAGAAGCAGGAGGGGTACTTCTGATGACGACCCCCAGCACCGCCGCCGAGGACATGGCGCAGCAGCGCGCGCTCATCGCCTCCGACATCGACGGCTACCTCAAGGAGCACGAGCACAAGAGCCTGCTGCGCTTCATCACCTGCGGCTCGGTCGACGACGGCAAGTCCACCCTCATCGGCCGGCTGCTCTATGAGTCGCAGATGGTCTTCGAGGACACGCTCGCGGCCCTCACCGCCGACAGCCGCACCATGGGGACCCAAGGCGGCGAGCTCGACCTCGCGCTGCTCGTCGACGGCCTGGCCGCCGAGCGCGAGCAGGGCATCACGATCGACGTCGCCTACCGCTTCTTCTCCACCCAGAAGCGCAAGTTCATCGTCGCCGACACCCCTGGTCACGAGCAGTACACCCGCAACATGGTCACCGGCGCCTCAACCGCTGACCTGGCGATCATCCTCATCGACGCGCGCCGGGGAGTGCTCACCCAGACCCGGCGCCACAGCTACCTGGTGTCGCTGCTCGGCATCACGAAGGTCGTGCTCGCGATCAACAAGGTCGACGCCGTCGACTACTCCCAGGAGGTCGTCGAGCGCATCGATGCCGACTACCGGGAGTTCGCCGCGGGCATCGGGCTCACCGACATCACGACCATCCCGACCAGCGCGCTCAAGGGCGACAACATCCTCGTCCTGAGCCCGAACACCCCCTGGTACACCGGGCCGACGCTGCTCGGGCACCTCGAGAACGTCGAGGTCGAGGACGCCCTCCAGCACCAGCCGTTCCGCATGCCGGTGCAGTGGGTCTCGCGGCCAGACCTGAACTTCCGCGGCTTCGCCGGCCAGATCGTCTCCGGGACCGTCCGCACCGGAGACGAGGTGCGCGTCCTCCCCAGCGGCCGCGTGTCGACGGTCGACCGGATCGTCACGATGGACGGGGACCTCCCCGAGGCGGTCGCCGGCCTGTCGGTGACCCTCACGCTGACCGACGAGGTGGACGTCAGCCGCGGCGACCTGCTCGCCACCGCCGACAGCTCCCCGGAGGTCGCGGACCAGTTCGAGGCCACCTTGGTGTGGATGGCTGAGGAGGCCCTCCAGCCCGGCCGGCCCTACCTGCTCAAGCTCGGGGCCCGCACCGTCACGGCGACCATCAGCGCGCCCGACCACAAGGTCGACGTCAACACCATGGAGCAGCAACCGGCGAAGACCCTCGTGCTGAACGAGATCGGTGTCGTCAAGGTCAGCCTCGACCGCGAGGTCCCCTTCGCGCCGTACGTCGAGAACCGCGACCTGGGCGGCTTCGTGCTCGTCGACCGGCTCACCAACGGCACCGTGGCGGCGGGCCTGCTGCGCAAGGCCAGCCGCAAGGCCGACAACGTGCACTGGCAGGCCCTCGACGTCACCAAGGCCGCCCACACCGCGCAGAAGGGCCACCGCCCCGCCGTCGTGTGGCTCACCGGTCTGCCGAGCGCCGGGAAGTCCACCGTGGCCAACCTGGCGGAGCGCCTGCTCCACGCGCAGGGAGCCCACACCTACCTGCTCGACGGCGACAACGTCCGGCACGGCCTCAACAAGGACCTCGGCTTCACCCCCGAGGACCGCGTCGAGAACATCCGCCGGGTCGGCGAGGTGGCCAAGCTGATGGCGGACGCCGGTCTCATCGTTCTCGTGACGCTTGTGTCGCCGTACCGCGCGGACCGCGACCAGGTCCGGGCCCGGCTCGACGAGGGCGAGTTCTTCGAGGTCTTCGTCGACGCCCCGCTGTCTGTGGTGCAGGAGCGGGACCCCAAGGGCCTCTACCGCAAGGCCGCCGCGGGACAGGCCACGAACGTCACAGGCGTCGATGCGCCGTACGAACAACCCCTCGCCCCGGAGCTCCACCTGCTCACCGCGGACCAGTCCGCGGAAGAAAGTGCCCGAAACATCCTCACGATGCTGATCAGCAAGGGCATCCTGAGCAGGTAGCTCCGCCACCGAAGGGAAACACATGGCCCGGTCCCGCCAGAGCACATGCGCTGTCGCTGTCGCCGTCCTCCTCACTCTGACGGCATGCGGTTCGCGCGCCGACGACTCGCTGCGTCAGCAAGCAGCGGCCGCAGCCCTCGGCGGCGGTGGTGGCGGCAGCTCGACGGGCCTGGGGACAGGCGGCGACGGCGGGACGACCGGTGACGGCTCCCTGGACGGGGGCACGACCGGCGACGCGACCGGCGCCAGCTCCGGCGGCGGCACGTCCGGCACGACCTCGGGCGGTGGCACCGGGGGAGCTCCGGCACGAGCACCGGCGGCAGCACCGGAGCCGGTGGATCCTCGGGCACGACCTCCGGCGGCAGCACCGGAGGCGGGGGCAGCACGTCCGGCGGCGCTCCGGCGCCGGCCGGCGGCAACGGCGGCTCCACCGACGTCGGCGTCACCGACACGCAGATCACGATCGGCAACATCTCCGACGCCGGTGGTCCGCGCCCCGGCCTGTTCGCCGGTGCGCGCGTGGGCACCCAGGCCTACCTGAACAAGATCAACAACGAGGGCGGCATCTACGGCCGCAAGCTCAAGATGGACTTCGGCGACAGCGCCCTGGACTGCGCCAAGAACAAGGCCGAGACCTCCAGCCGCCTCAAGAAGGTCTTCGCCTACGTCGGCTCGTTCAGCCTGTTCGACGACTGCGGCACCACGGTGCTGAAGGACAACACCAACATCCCGGACGTGCACGCGGCCCTCGGTGGCGCGTCTCAGAAGCTCGAGAGCAACTTCAGCATCGCCCCGCTGGGGAGCGGCTGGCGCACCGGCCCGCTGAAGTACTACAACGACAAGTTCGGCGCGAAGTGGAAGAAGATCGGCGCCATCTACGCCGGCGTCGGCAGCGGTCCGGCGCTGTACTTCAACTGCAAGTCCGCCATCAAGAACAGCGGAGGCGCGGTCGTCCACGAGGAGTCGTACGGCGCGACCGACAGCGACTTCACCGGCGCGGTGGTCCGGATGCAGAGCGATGGCGTGCAGATGGTCTTCCTGAACACCACGGACGGACCCACCGGCGCCAACATCGTCAACGCCATCCGCGCCCAAGGTCTCGACTGGCCCGTCGTCTTCGGGGGGACGGCCTACGCGCCCGACTTCCTGAGCAAGATCAAGGGCAACAACGACGAGGGCGTCCTCAACGACTCGCAGTTCGCGCTCTTCTTCAACAAGGACGAGGCCTCGCGGTTGCCCGCGGCGGCGGAGTACCAGAAGTGGATGGGGGTCACCGACCGCAAGCAGCAGCTCGACATCTTCTCCGCCTACGGCTGGGCGTCCGCCAACCTGTTCGTCGACGCGCTGAAGAAGGCCGGGCCGAAGGCCAACCGAGCCGATGTGCTGAAGTCCCTCCGCTCGATCACCAGCTTCGACGCCGGAGGGCTGTTCGCGCCGGCCAACCCGGCGGGCAAGGTGCCCGCGACCTGCTGGATCCTCTCGGTCATCAAGAACCACCAGTTCGTGCGGATCGACTCGCCGGCGGCGAAGTACCGGTGCGACGGCGGCTACTACAACAACCCGAACCCCGGGAAGTAGGCCGTGGCAACCTTCCTCGCGCTGTTCACCCTGGGCATCGTCTACGGCTGCATCTACGCGCTGTCGGCGACAGGCCTCGTGGTGACGTACACGACGTCGGGGATCTTCAACTTCGCCCACGGCGCGATCGGCATGGTGGGGGCCTTCACCTACTGGCAGCTCACGGAGGGCTGGGGCTTGCCCGCCCTGATCGCCGTGCCGATGGTGCTGCTCGTCATCGCCCCCATCTTCGGGACGATCATCGAGCGGCTGCTCATGCGACCCCTGCGGGGGGCCCCGGTGGACCTGACGATCGTCGTCACGCTCGGGCTGCTCCTGTCGCTGCTCGGTGCGGCCAACTACATCTGGGAGCCGGGCGTGGCGCGCGCCCTCCCGCAGTTCCTGGAGCGCCTGTCCCCGATCAGGATCGGCCTGCTCACCGTCGACTGGGGCCAGATCCTGGTCGTGGTCGTCGCCCTCGCCGTGGCGCTCGGCCTGCGCGTGCTGTTCAACCAGACCCGCATCGGCATCGCGATGCGCGGCGTGGTCGACGACCCCGAGCTCGCCGCCATGGCCGGTGCATCCCCTGTCCGCATCCAGCAGCTCTCCTGGGCGCTGGGCTCGTCCCTGGCCGCCCTCGCCGGCATCCTGCTCGCTCCCATCGTGACCCTCTCCAGCGTCACCCTCACGCTGCTCGTCATCAACGGGTACGCCGCCGCGCTGTTCGGCCAGCTCAAGAGCCTGCCGCGCACCGCCGTCGGCGCGATCATCCTGGGAATGCTGACGGCGTTCTACCCGACGTACGTCGCTCCCAAGATCCCGTTCGCCGCGATGACCTTCGGTCAGCTCGAGAAGGCCGTGCCGATGATCTTCCTGTTCGTGCTGCTGGTCTTCGTGCCGGCCGCCCGGCTGCGGACCAGCGGAGCCGCCGGGCGTATCGCGCCGACCGTCCCCGGCAGCCGTCAGACGCTGCTGAGCGCCGGGGGCCTGTTCGCGTTCGTCATCCTGCTCTCCCTGTCGCTCGGCTCCGCCAACCTGGTCATCGGCGCGCGGGTCGCCGTGCTCGGCCTCACCCTGCTGTCGCTCGTGCTGCTGACCGGCTACAGCGGTCAGACCTCACTGTGCCACCTGTCGTTCGTCGGCCTTGGCGCGTTCGCCATGGGGAGCGTCACCAGCGGCTCGGTCCTGGGCCTGGTCTACGCCGCCGTCCTCTGCGCCGGTGCGGGCGCGCTGATCGCGCTGTTCACCGCGCGCCTGCGGGGGCTCTACTTGGCTCTCGCGACCTTCGCGTTCGCCAAGGGGCTGGACGAGTCGTTCTTCCCCTTCCACCTGGGCTCCGGCGGGCAGCTCCCTGTCCCACGCGTGAACCTGCCGGGCATCCCCACGGAATCAGACCAGGCGTTCTTCGTGTTCTCGAGTGCGATCTTCTGCGTCGCCGCCGTCGCCATCCTCGCCGTGCGCCGGGGCCGATGGGGCCGTCAGCTCACGGCCCTGAACGACTCCCCCGCAGCCTGCGCCACGCTGGGGGTCAACACGACCATCACGAAGGTGGTCGTCTTCTCCGTCTCGGCCGCCATCGCCGGCGTCTCCGGGGCGCTGTTCGGCGGCCTGCAGGGCCTGGTCGGTCCCCTCGACTTCAACGTGCTGGGCAGCCTGTCGCTCCTGCTGGCGCTGCGCATCGGTGGGGTCAACACCGTGACCGGCGCCCTGTTCGGCGCCCTGAGCATCGCGATGTTCCCGATCCTGCAGGACCTGGTGGAGCCGCGTATCCAGATCGCCTACCTGCTCACGGGCCTTGCCGCCATCAGCGTCGGTCGCGACCCCGACGGCGTCGGCGGGCAGATCTCCCGCCTGGGCGCGCAGCTGCGGGCCCGACGCAACCCGCGACCCACCGCCGGCAGCGCCGCACCGACGTACGAGGGGGCGCAGCTTGTCAACTCCTGAGACCACCGAGGCGCCCGACCTCGAGTCCTACGAACCCGACCTCCCCGAGGTCGACCCGCTCGACCCCGAGGTCGCCCTCGCCGTCGACCGCGTCAGCGTCCGCTTCGGGGGGGTGCAGGCCGTCAGCCAGGCCCGCATCACCGCGCGGCGCGGTGAGGTCACCGGCCTCATCGGTCCCAACGGGGCCGGCAAGACGACGACCTTCAACATCATCACCGGCCTCGAGGCGCCGTCCGAGGGACGCATCTTCCTCGGCGGCAAGGACGTCAGCTCCCTGTCGCCGTACCGCCGAGCCCGGCTCGGGCTGGCCCGCACGTTCCAGCGCCTCGAGGTGTTCGGCACGCTCACGGCGCACGACAACATCCTGGCCGCCGCGGAGTTCCGGCGCTCCTGGTCCAAGGACGACAGCAACCCGCGACAGGTCACGGCAGGGATCCTCGAGCGGGTCGGTCTGCAGCACGTAGCCCAGGAGCGGGTCGATGCCCTCCCCACGGGCCTGGCCCGGTTGGTCGAGCTCGGTCGAGGGCTGGCCACCAGGCCCAGCGTCCTGCTGCTCGACGAACCGGGTTCCGGCCTCGACATCACCGAGAGCGACGCGCTCGGCGACCTGCTGCTCGAGCTCGCCGCCGAAGGCATGGCCGTGCTCATCGTCGAGCACGACGTCGAGCTCGTCATGCGGGTCTGCAGCAGCATCCACGTCCTGGACTTCGGACGCATCATCTGCATCGGCACCCCCCGTCAGGTCCAGGCCGACCCCGCCGTCCAAGCCGCCTACCTCGGAGCCGACTAGATGATCCCCGCCCTCGAGCTCATCGACATCGTCGCCGGCTACGGCCGGATCGAGGTCCTGCACGGCGTCTCCCTGCGCGTTCCCGCCGGCACCGTGTTCGCCCTGCTCGGTCCCAACGGCGCCGGCAAGACGACGACCATGAAGATCGCCTCCGGTCACATGAAGTCCACCAGCGGCTGCGTGCACGTCGCCGGCACGCACGTGAACCGGATCGCGCCGGAGAACCTCGCGAGGGCGGGGGTCTGCCGCATCCCCGAAGGACGCGGCGTGTTCCCGAACCTCACGGTGGCCGAGAACCTGCGGATGTTCACCTACGCCAGCAGCCTGTCCACCGAGGAGGTCCAGGACACGGCGTACGCCCGCTTCCCTCGCCTGGGTGAGCGCCGCGACCAGCTGGCCGGGACCATGTCCGGCGGCGAGCAGCAGATGCTCGCCATGTCACGCTCCCTCGTCACCAACCCGGGGGTGCTGCTCCTGGACGAGATCTCCATGGGCCTCGCCCCGAAGATCGTCTCGGAGCTGTACGACGTCGTCGCGCAGCTCGCCCAGGAGGGGATCAGCATCCTGCTCGTGGAGCAGTTCGCCAAGACGGCCCTCGCCGTCTCGGACTACGCCGCCGTCATGACGGGCGGGCGCATCGCGATGGTCGGGCAACCGGCCGATGTGGCCGACTTCGTGAACGAGGCCTATCTCGGAGGTGCCGCATGACCGGTCCGCCCCGCACCCACCGCGCCCTGGCGGTCACCGGTGCCGCCACGGTCCTGTGCAGCGCCGTGCTGGGCCTCGGTCCCGCGCTGTCCCCCGTGTCGGCGGCGGGCGCTCCCGGATCCGGTCTGGGCTTCTACAAGGTGTCCGCCAAGGCACCCGCGGTGCAGGTACGCATCGCCGACCCTGCCTTCTGCTACTCCTCTCCTGCCGGAAAGAACGGCTGCGAGCTCGTGCTGCCCGAGGCGACCAGCCGGATCGGCAACGGCCCGACCGGCGGCGGCCTCGCTGCCGTCGTCTGGCCCGGCGGCTTGGCCGCCGACATCGGGTCGCTGCTCATCACCGCGAGCGACGGCCAGATCCCGGACAGCGCCCGCATGCTCAACGACCCGGTCCGGGCTGAGGCCGAGACCAACAGCGACCACGAGAAGGCGAGCAACACCAGCGTGCCCGGCACGTCGATGACGGCCACGGCCAACGCGCTGGCGGCCACCGCCGACGCCTCGATCTCCCAGTCCCAGGCCAACCCCGTCGGCACGTTCGGCAAGATCACCGGGACGACGGACGTCACCCTGGCCGAGGTGCAGCTGACCCGCGCCGCAGCGCACAGCAAGGTGAACGACGTGTCGCTCGCCGCCGGCGTCGTGAAGATCGACTCCGTCGTCTCCGACGCCGTGGCCACCACGGACGGCGTCCAGGCCAAGGCCTCGGGCAAGACCGTGGTCAGCGGCATGTCGATCGCGGGCGTCCCCGTCACGGTGGACGGCAGGGGCGTCACCGCGCAGGGCGCGAGCCCGGTGCCCGTGCAGTCGGCCCAGCAGGTGGTCAACACCGCCCTCGCCAACCTCGGGATGAAGATCGTCCTCGGCCCTCCGGAGCAAACCGGCAAAGGACCGGGCGTCGACTACTTCGCCGGCAGCCTGGTCATCTTCTGGGAGCCCCCCGCTCCCCCGCCGCAGGTGCCGCTGCCAGGCGGGAGCAGCTTCACGGTCACCCTGGGCGGGGCCGCCGTGTCCGTCGACGCCGACCCGGCCTTCCCCGAGACCCCCGAACCGCCGACCACACCGGTCGACCAGCCCACGACGCCGGTCGAGGCTCCCCCGTCCACGGGCGGCACGGCGCTGCCTCCGACGTTCACCGGCGGCTCCACCGAGGCGCCTCCGCTGACCGGGACCGAGCTTCCCCCCCTGACCCCCGGTGCCCCCCCGGCGGTCACTCCGGAGACCGCACCGACCGTGGCCGCGCGCTCGTACCGCCTGCCTGACGGCGTCAGTCCCGCGATCATCGCGCTGGGTCTGCTCGGGTCATTCCTGTTCATGGCCGCGATGCGCCGGCTCCCCGACCGGGTGCTGATGCCCGGCGCCGCGCTCTGTCCCCTGGAGGAGAACCGATGACCACCGACGCATCCGTGCGCCAGACCCGCCTGGCGGAGAACCTCTCCACTCTGCGGGTCCGTCGCGCCACCTTGCTCGAGGGCGACCGGTGGATGCTCGTGGTCGGGGGAACGCTCCTCCCGCTCGGCCTCATCGTCGTGCTGATCGGCTACCTCGGCGCTTCCCGGACGGTGCTGGTCTTCGAGCAGGTCCCGTACCTGCTCTCCGGGGCCGCGTTCGGCCTGGGCCTCGTGGTGACCGGCGGGTTCGTCTACTTCGCCTACTGGCTGACGATCCTGGTGAAGGAGAACCGCAGCGGGCTGCAGGACCTGACCGCGGTGATGCTCCGCATGGAGACGTTGCTGCAGGAACAGTCCGTCGCCGCCACCGCCCCGAGGACGCGCAAGGGGACGCCCTCTCCCACCCTCGTCGCGACCAAGACCGGCACGATGCTGCACCGCCCGGACTGCATCGCCGTCGAGGCCAAGACCGACCTGCGGTCCGTCACCGCGACCACCGCCGGGCTCACGCCCTGCAAGCTCTGCGACCCGTTCGGCGACGGCTGATCACGTTGCGGACCCGATAACTCCGGCGACGCCGTCGGTCCTTGCGGTTAGCGTCATGGACCGCCATGACCCTCCTTGCCGCAGACCCCGCTGAGGTCGCCCCTCCCCTCGCCCTCCCCCCGGAGCGCGTGGTCGGGCTGTCCCGCGTGCGCGGGTCGGTCACCACGTGGTCCCTGTGGGCCGCCGGCATCGCGGCGCTGGGCCAGAGCCTGGGCACGGTCGTGGCCGGCCAGCTGGCCGACGGTCCGACGCGCACGCTCGTGCTGCTGCTGGCCCTGTGCATCGTGGGCGGCGCGGCGCTGGACACGCTGGGTCGTGCGGCCTGGGCCGGCGTCGTCGACCGCGCCGAGGGGCACCTGCGCGCCGACCTGCTCGACGCCGCGCTGCACCAGCCCCTCTCGGTGCTGTCGGAGCAGGCGGTCGGGGAGGTCCTGGACCGAGTCGACGACGACACCTACGAGCTCGGTCAGCTCATGCGCCGGATGGTCTGGGACCTGATCCGCACGCTGCTGCGCGCCGTACCGATGTGGATCATCGCCGGCTTGACCTGGTGGCCGGCCTGGCTGCTGTTCCCCTTGGTCGGGGTGGGCACGGTCCTGCTGGTCCGGCCGCTCAGTGCCGAGATCGCCCAGCGCAAGCTGCTGGAGGAGATCGCCTGGACCGACCACGCCGCGGCCATGGAGGAGGGTGTCGCCGCCCGGGACGACCTGCGTTCCAGCCTCGGGCAGGCCTACCTCGTCCGGCGGTTCGCTGAGCTGTCCGCGGTCGTCCATCAGCGGGTGGACGCGAGCTGCCGGACCGCGACGCAGATCGGGCGGCGGGCCGGGCTGCTGCTGCACGGGCTGCTCGCGGCGACCGCCGCCGCCGGGACCGCGCTCGTCGTGGCCGGCGACCTGTCGACCGCAGCGCTCGTCACGCTGTTCCTCGTCACCACGACGTTCGTCGGCCAGATCGACCAGATCGCGCGTCACCTGCCGGACCTGCAGGCGGGCCTGGGCGCGCTGGCCCGGTTGCGCAGCATGCTCGAGGCCGAGCCCGAGCCCTCCGGCGGCGCCCCGGTGCCCCCGGGACCGCTGAGCCTGTCGGTCCGGGACCTGCGCTTCTCCTACGCCGAGGGGACGTTCGCGCTGTCCGGCGTCGACCTCGAGCTCCCGGCCGGCCAGACCCTGGCCCTCGTCGGCCGTACCGGCTCGGGCAAGTCGACCTTCGCCTCGCTGGTGTCACGGGCGATGGAGCCGCCCCGCGGCAGCATCCTGCTCGGGGGCATCGACGTGCTGGACCTCGACCTGCAGCTCCTGCGGGCCACGGTCGGTGTCGTCACGCAGCGGACCGAGGTGCTGGCGGCGTCGCTGCGCGACAACCTCACGCTGTTCGGCGACGTCCCCGACGGCACGGTCGAGGCGGCGGTCGCCGACCTGGGCCTGCACGACTGGGTGGCCGGCCTCCCGGACGGGCTCGAGACCCTGCTCGGACCGGGCGGGACGACCCTGTCGGCCGGTGAGGAGCAGCTCGTGGCCTTCGCCCGGCTGCTGGTGCGGGACGTGCAGGTCGTCGTCCTCGACGAGGCCACCGCCCGGATGGATCCCGTGACCGAGGCGCGCGTCGTACGGGCCTCGCAGCGGCTGCTCACCGGCCGGACCGGGCTGGTCATCGCCCACCGTCTCAGCACCACCGCGCGTGCCGACCTCGTCGCCGTGCTGGACCACGGTCGGGTCAGCCAGCAGGGCCTGCGCGCCGACCTCGCCTCGACGCCCGGTCCGTTCCGCGACCTGCTCGACGCCGCGGGCCACCAGGTCCCGGAGAGCCACGACCCGGGCGCCTCGGTCGGCACCGCCCGCCGCGGCGGCGCGCCCCGTGCGGAGCAGGAGGTCGGGAGCGGCCCGTCGCTGACCAGGGCCACGCTGTCGATGCTGAGGGCCTACCCGCGCTGGGGTCTGCTGGGCGGGAGCCTGTTCCTCCTGTCCTCCCTGGTTGGGGCGTACGGCGCCATCACCGGATACTTCTGGGGCCGGGTCGTTGAAGACCTCCAAGGCGGCGGGCGGCCGGTGCTGCAGACCGCGCTGCTGTGCGTCTGCCTGCTGGTCGCCCCGCTGCTGCTGGCGCAGGCGTTCCGCGTCTACCCCCAGTGGTGGAGCGGCCTGCTGCTGCGGATGCGCCTGTCGGTGCTGCGCGGGCAGACGATGCAGCACCGCCTGCCCCGCACGCCGGCCGGGGAGGTCGTCGGCCGCACCCTGGATGCCGACCGCTTCGTGCGGTACGCCGACCGCTGGGTCGACTTCGTCAACGGCATCGTCATCGTCGTGCTCACGGGCCTGGTCAGCCAGAGCCTGCTCGGCGCCGGCGTGCTCGTCGCCGTGATGGGACTGTCGTCGGCCGCGTCGGCCTTCGGCTCCCCACTCGCCGGGCGGTCGGCAGCCTCCTCCTCCAGCGCCCGCGCGCGGTTCGGTCGCTCGCTGGTCTCGGCGCTGGACTCGGCCCGGACCGTCAAGCTCGCCGCCGCGACGCCGGCGGTCCACCGGCACCTGCGCGAGGTCGACGGCGGACGCATCGAGGCGGCCGTCCGCGAGCACCGGGTGCAGGCGGTGCTCGACGGCGTGCCCCTCGTCCTCGTGCAGGTCGGCGTCGTCGCCGCCTGGCTGGTCTACGAGCTCGGGGGGTGGGGGCTGTCCACCGCTCTGCTGGTCGCGACGGCCGTTGCCGGCTTCGACTGGTTCGGCCGGGTGGCCGGCTCCGTCATCACCGAGGCGCCCGGTACCCGCGCCTGGGGGCAGGCCACCTCCCGCCTGGCCGGCGGCGTCAACCTCATCGACCTTCCCCCGGACGTGGACCTGGTGCACGGGCTCGCGCCGCAGCCCGTCTCCCCCGAGCGGCAGCCGCTGCAGCAGCTGGAGCTCACCGCCCTCAGCGCCATCCACGACGACGGCACGCTGGGCGTCGAGCAGGTCGACCTCACCGTCCGCGCGGGGGAGCTGGTCTTGCTGTTGGGTCCGATCGGCTCCGGTAAGTCCAGCCTGCTCTCGGCCCTGGCGGGGCTCGTCGATCACGTCGGCAGCCTGCGCTGGAACGGCGTCGAGGTCACCGATCCCCAGGTGTTCCTGCGCCCGGGTCAGGTGGCGTACGTCGCCCAGGTGCCGCGGGTGCTGTCGGGCACCTTCTCCGACAACCTGCGCCTGGACCACCGGCGTGACTTCGCCGCCGCCGTCGGTGATGCCCGCCTCGCCGTCGACATCGACGAGGCCGGCGGGGCCGACGCACTGGTCGGCCATCGGGGCGTGCGCCTGTCCGGTGGGCAGGTTCAGCGGGTCGCGCTCGCAAGAGCGCTGGCCGCTGAGCCCGAGCTGGTGCTGGCCGACGACGTCTCGAGCGCCCTGGACGCCCGCACCGAGCTCGAGCTCTGGGACGCCCTCCGTGCCCGCGGAGCGACGGTGCTGGGCTCGAGCTCGAAGCGGGCCGCGCTGCGCCGGGCCGACCGCGTGGTCGTCCTCGAGGAGGGCCGCGTCGTCGCCCAGGGGTCATGGGCCGACCTCGAGGCCGACTGGGCCCACCTCACCGGCTGATCAGCTGTAGCTGAAGAAGCCCTGACCGGTCTTGCGACCCAGCAGCCCGGCCTCGTTCATGCGCAGCAGCAGCGGCGGCGGCGCGAACAACTGCTCCTTGAACTCGTGGTACATCGAGTCGGCCACGGCCGCGCAGGTGTCGAGGCCGATGAGGTCAGCGAGGTGCAGCGGGCCCATGGGGTGCGCGCACCCCTTGACCATGCCCTCGTCGATGTCCGCGGCGGAGGCGAAACCCGACTCCAGCATCCGGACCGCCGACAGGATGTACGGGATCAGCAGGGCGTTGACGACGAAGCCGGCCCGGTCCTTCGAGCGGATGGTCTGCTTCTGCAGCGCCTTCTCCGCGAAGTCGGTGACGGCCAGCAGGGTGCCCGGGCTGGTCAGCAGGGACTCCACGATCTCGACGAGCGGGAGCACCGGCACCGGGTTGAAGAAGTGCACGCCGACGACCTGCGACGGCCGCTTGGTGACGGCCGCCATCTTCACCAGCGGGATGCTGCTGGTGTTGGACGCAAGGACCGCCGCCGGCTGAACGGCCTCGTCCAGGGTGCGGAAGATGTCGAACTTCAGGGCCTCGATCTCGGGGGCTGCCTCAATGACCAGGTCGCGGTCGTGCAGGTCGGCGTAGTCGGTGACCCACTGCAGCCGACCGATCACGGCGTCCCGGGCGTCCTCGTCCAACCGGCCACTGCGGACCGCCCGTCCGAGCGAGGTCTCGACGCGACCCCGTCCGGCCTCGAGCGCCTGCTCGGACACCTCGAGCACGATCACGTCGCACTCGGCCCTGGCACAGACCTCCGCGATGCCGGCGCCCATGGTGCCGCCCCCGATGACGCCGATCTTGGAGAAGCTCACGCGTTGACCCCGTTCAGCAGCTGCTTGGCCAGCACGATGCGCTGGACCTGGTTGGTCCCCTCGTAGATCTGGGTGATCTTCGCGTCGCGCATCAGGCGCTCGGCGGGGAAGTCGCGGGTGTAGCCGTAGCCGCCGAGCAGCTGCACGGCGTCCACCGTGATGGCCATGGCGGCATCCGAGGCGACGCACTTGGCGGCGGCCGAGAAGTAGGTCAGGTCCGCGTCACCTCGCTCCGAGCGCGCGGCGGCGGCGTAGGTGAGCTGACGCGCGGCCTCGAGCTTCATGCTCATGTCGGCGAGCATGAACTGCACGCCCTGGAAGTCGGCGATGGCCTTGCCGAACTGGTGGCGCTCCTTGACGTAGGCGACCGACAGGTCGATCGCGTTCTGCGCGATGCCGAGCGCCTGAGCGGCGATCGTCACGCGGGTGTGGTCGAGAGTCCGCAACGCGAGCGACATGCCCTCACCGGGCGCGCCGAGCAGCCGGTCGGCCGGCAGGCGCACGCTGTCGAGACGCACCTCCCGGGTCGGCGAGCCCTTGATGCCCAGCTTGCGCTCACTGGGGCTGAACGACACCCCGGCGTCGGTCTTGGACACGAGGAACGCGCTGATGTGCTTGCCCCGCGGGGCGTCGGGGTCGGTGACGGCGAACACCACGTAGGAGTCACCCTCTCCCGCGTTGGTGATCCAGCACTTCACCCCGTCGAGCACCCACGTGTCGCCGTCGCGCACCGCGCGCGTCCGCATCGAGGCGACGTCCGAGCCCGCCTCCCGCTCGGACAGGGCGTAGCAGAACAACGCGTCTCCCTTGGCCAGCGGCGCGAGCCACGCCTGCTTCTGCTCCTCGGTGCCGGCGAGCAGCAGGGGAAGCGAGCCGAGCTTGTTCACCGCGGGGATGAGGGACGTGGAGGCGCAGCCGCGCGCGACCTCCTCGATCACCAGGCAGGTCGCGAGCGCGTCGGCGCCCTGGCCGCCGTACTCCTCGGGGAGGTGGATCGCGTGCAGCTCCGCGCCGCGGAGGGCGTCGTACGCCGCCTGCGGGAAGGACGCGGTCTCGTCCACCTCTGCGGCGTACGGCGCGACCTTGTCGGCCACCAGCGAGCGGACGGCCGCCCGCAGCGCCAGGTGCTCCTCGGACAGTGCATACGTGTCGAACACGGTCATCGTCTCCTCGAGTCACCCCGAGAATACGTGGACGTCCTGCTATCTGTCACTAGCCAAGTACGTGTACGTCCTAGTAACTTGCGCAGACCACCCGATGACCGCAGGAGCCCCCATGACGCTGCACGTGCCCGTGAACCCCGTGCGCTTCGTGACATCTGCGAGCCTGTTCGACGGCCACGACGCCGCGATCAACATCATGCGCCGCGTCCTGCAGGCCCAGGGCGTCGAAGTCGTCCACCTCGGCCATGACCGAAGCGTCGAGTCGGTCGTGACCGCAGCGCTGCAGGAGGACGTCCAAGGCGTCGCGGTCAGCTCCTACCAGGGTGGGCACGTCGAGTACTTCACCTACCTCAAGGAGCGTCTCGCCGAGCTGGGCGCCGGTCACGTGCAGGTCTTCGGCGGCGGCGGCGGCGTGATCGTCCCCGAGGAGATCGCGCTGCTGAAGTCGCGCGGCGTCACGATCTTCGCGCCCGAGGACGGCCAGCGCCTGGGTCTCGCCGGGATGATCAACCAGCTCGTCGCGTCCTGCGACCTCGATCTCGCGCAGACCCCGCCGGCCGTCGAGGACGTCCTGTCGGGGCACAGCTCGGCCCTGGCTCGGGCGCTGACCGTCCTCGAAGCTGGCCGCTCCCCCGAGCTCGCGACCGCCCTGGCCGCCGCGGCAGGCGACGTACCGGTGCTCGGCATCACCGGCACCGGCGGCTCAGGCAAGTCCAGCCTCACCGACGAGCTGCTGCGCCGGCTGCGACTGGACCAGGAGGACAAGCTGCGCGTCGCCGTCCTCGCGATCGACCCGACCCGCCGCAAGGGGGGCGGCGCGCTGCTCGGCGACCGCATCCGCATGAACTCCCTGGCCGGCGACCGCATCTTCTTCCGCTCCCTGGCCACCCGCGGCAACCACGCCGTTCCCGAGCACCTCGACGACATGGTCACCGCCTGCAAGGCCGCCGGCTTCGACCTCGTCGTCATCGAGACGCCCGGCGTGGGTCAGGGCGACGCGACCATCACCGACCACAGCGACGTCTCCCTCTACGTCATGACCCCGGAGTACGGCGCCAGCTCGCAGCTCGAGAAGATCGACATGCTCGACCACGCCGACGTGGTGGCGATCAACAAGTTCGAGCGCCGCGGCGCCGACGATGCCCGCCGGGACGTCGCGCGGCAGGTCGCGCGCAACCGTCAGGGCTTCAGCGGCTCGTGGGAGGACATGCCGGTCTTCGGCACGAGCGCCGCGAGGTTCAACGACGACGGCGTCACCGCGCTGTACCAGCACCTGAGGGGCCTGCTCGTCGAGAAGGGCCTCACGACCAGCGAGGGCGTGCTGCCCGAGGCCGACACGAAGGTCTCCACCGGGCTCACCTCGGTGCTGCCGGCCACCCGCGAGCGCTACCTGGCCGAGATCAGCGCTTCCGTCCGCGCGTACCACGCGACGACGGACGAGCAGGCCGACGCCGCCCGCACGCGTCAGCACCTGGCCACGGCGCGGGCGCTCGTCCAGGACAGCGCCGAGCTCGACGCCCTGATCGCCGGCACCCCGGTCGCGGCCGAGGTTCAGGACCTGCTCGACGCCTGGCCCGCCCGGGTCGAGGAGTACGCCGGCGACGAGCTCGTCTACTCCGTGCGCGGCAAGGAGATCCACACGCCCCTGACCCGCGAGACGCTGTCGGGCAACAAGGTGCGCCGCGTCGCCGTGCCCCGTACCACCGACCACGGTGAGCTCGTCGACTTCCTGCGCCGCGAGAACCTCCCCGGCTACTTCCCCTACACCGCCGGCGTCTTCCCGTTCAAGCGCGTCGGCGAAGCCCCCGCCCGCATGTTCGCCGGCGAGGGCGACGCCTTCCGCACCAACCGGCGCTTCCAGGTCCTGTCGAAGGGCCAGCCGGCCACCCGGCTGAGCACCGCGTTCGACAGCGTCACCCTGTACGGCCGCGACCCCGACCTGCGCCCGGACATCTACGGCAAGGTCGGCACGTCCGGGGTCAGCATCGCGACGCTCGACGACATGAAGGTGCTGTACGGCGGGTTCGACCTCTGCTCCCCCACCACCTCGGTGTCGATGACCATCAACGGCCCCGCGCCGACGATCCTGGCGATGTTCCTCAACACCGCGATCGACCAACGGCTCGACCGGTTCCGCGAGGAGGAGGGCCGCGAGCCCGACACCGCCGAGGCCGAGGACCTGCGCGCGTGGGTGCTGCAGAACGTCCGCGGCACCGTGCAGGCCGACATCCTCAAGGAGGACCAGGGTCAGAACACCTGCATCTTCAGCACGGAGTTCAGCCTGCGCTGCATGGCCGACATCCAGCAGTGGTTCGTGGACCACCGGGTGCAGAACTTCTACTCCGTCAGCATCTCCGGCTACCACATCGCCGAGGCCGGGGCGAACCCCATCAGCCAGCTGGCCTTCACCCTGGCCAACGGCTTCACCTACGTCGAGGCCTACCTCGAGCGCGGCATGAAGATCGACGACTTCGCCCCCAACCTGTCGTTCTTCTTCAGCAACGGCATGGACGCGGAGTACACCGTCCTCGGTCGCGTCGCCCGGCGCATCTGGGCGATCGCCATGAAGGAGAAGTACGGCGCCGCCGAGCGGTCGCAGAAGCTGAAGTACCACGTCCAGACGTCCGGCCGTTCCCTGCACGCCCAGGAGATGGACTTCAACGACATCCGCACGACGCTGCAGGCGCTCTGCGCGCTGTACGACAACGCGAACTCCCTGCACACCAACGCCTACGACGAGGCCGTCACCACGCCGACCGAGGAGTCCGTGCGCCGCGCCCTGGCCATCCAGATGATCATCGACCAGGAGTGGGGCCTGTCGATGAACGAGAACCCCCTCCAGGGCTCGTACGTCGTCGACGAGCTCACCGACCTCGTCGAGTCCGCCGTGCTGCGGGAGTTCGACCGCATCGCCGAGCGGGGTGGCGTCCTGGGAGCCATGGAGACCGGCTACCAGCGCGGACGGATCCAGGACGAGTCCATGCTGTACGAGCACCGCAAGCACGACGGCACGCTGCCGCTGATCGGCGTCAACACCTTCGTCGCGCCGCACAGCGACCAGGCCCCGCCGACCGTGGAGCTGGCCCGTGCCACCGAGGCGGAGAAGCAGTCGCAGCTCGACCGGCTGCACGCCTTCCACGACACCCACCGGACGGAGGCGCCGGCAGCGTTGGCTGCACTGCAGCAGGCCGCGATGCGCAGCGAGAACGTCTTCGCCGCCCTCATGGACGCCGTGCGGGTCTGCTCCCTCGGGCAGATCAGCGAGGCGTTCTTCGAGGTCGGCGGGCAGTACCGCAGGAACGTGTAGGTCCATGACGCGTCCAGACACCATCGCGCTGGCCCGGGACAAGTGGGCCGAGCACGGCTGGCTCGACGCCGCCGAGGGCATGGCGGCGGTCACCTCGATCATGCGGGCCCAGCAGATCGTGCAGGCGCGCGTCGACGAGGTCCTGCGGCCCTACGACCTGACCTTCGCGCGCTACGAAGTGCTGATGCTGCTGCACTTCAGCAGCCGGGGGTCGATGCCGGTGACCAAGGCGGCCCAGCGGCTGCAGGTGCACCCGACGTCCATCACCAACAGCGTCGACCGGCTCGAGGCAGCCGACCTCGTCCGGCGCCTTCCCCACCCGACCGACGGCCGAGCCACCCTCGTCGAGGTGACCGACCAGGGTCGTGAGGTCGCGTTGAAGGCGACCGAGGCCCTCAACCGCGACGTCTTCGAGCAGCCGGGGGTCGGTCCCCGGAGGGTGGCGACCCTGGTCAACGTCCTCACCGACCTGCGGCGCACCGCCGGCGACTTCTGAGACCGGAAGGCCCGCGCGGCACCAGCCCGGCCGCGGGGCACCTGGCCGCCCCAGCACGGCACGGGCCCCGTCCGCAGCGAGGCACAACAGCAACGCCGGTCAGCCTTGTGCCGGACGCCGACGCTCAAGGCATCCCGACCCACCTGAGCTCGGTTGCCGTTGTGCTTCCCTCGCGGTTCAGCGCGTCAGCCCTAGGCTGCCCTCGTGATCGAGGACCGCACGCAGCCGTCGGACCGAGCCTGGGTCGTCGAGGCGGTGCGCCGCATCGAGGCCGATGCCGACCGGAGCGCTGACACCCACCTGCTCGCGCTGCCGCTGTCGTTCGCCGGCGTCGACCTCTACCTCAAGGACGAGTCGTCCCACCCCACCGGCAGCCTCAAGCACCGGCTGGCCCGCAGCCTGGTGCTGTACGGCTTGGTGAACGGCTGGATCCACGAGGGCACGACCCTGGTCGAGGCGAGCAGCGGGTCGACGGCCGTCAGCGAGGCGCACTTCGCCCGCTTGCTGGGCTTGCCCTTCGTCGCCGTGCTCCCGCGCGCCACCAGCGCCGAGAAGGTGCAGCTCATCGCGTTCGCCGGAGGTACCTGCCACTTCGTGGACGACCCCACGACGCTGTACGCCGAAGCCGCGCGCATCGCCGCGGAGTGCGGCGGCCACTACCTCGACCAGTTCCGCTTCGCGGAGCGAGCCACCGACTGGCGGGGCAACAACAACATCGCGGAGTCGGTCTTCGCGCAGCTGCGGTCCGAGCCGCACCCGGTGCCGACCTGGATCGTCGTGGGCGCGGGCACCGGAGGCACGAGCGCGACCTTCGGCAGATACGTCCGCTATCGAACCCACCCGACCCAGGTGTGCGTCGTCGACCCTGAGGGGTCAGCGTTCTACGACGGCTGGCGCGCCGGCAACCAGGACGCCACCGGCACGTCGTCCCGCATCGAGGGCATCGGCCGTCCGCGCATCGAGGAGTCGTTCGTCGGCGGCGTGGTGGACCGCATGTTGCGGGTCCCCGACGCGGGCAGCATCGCCGCGGCCCGGTGGCTGCGCACCCGGACCGGCTGGTCCGCCGGCGGCAGCACCGGGACCAACCTCATCGGCGCCCTGCACCTGGCGCACGAGATGCGCGCCGCCGGCCAGCAGGGATCGATCGTCACGCTGCTGTGCGACCGCGGCGACCGCTACGTCGACTCGGTCTACAACGACACCTGGGTCGCCGACCACGGGATGGACCTCGAGCCCTGGACGACCTGGTTGAACGACCGCACCTGACGCTGATCGCCTACGGGGCAGGGACCGCAAAGATCGTCAGCCGGTGTTGCGGAGCCCTGCGGCCACCCCGTTCACGGTGAGCAGCAGGGCCCGGGCGAGCAGCGGGTCCTCGTCGCCGGCCCGGCGCCGGGACAGGAGCTCGACCTGCAGGTGGTGCAGGGGGTCGAGGTAGGCCTCGCGGGTGCGCAGCGTCTTGAGCAGCACCGGGTCGCTACCGAGCAGCTCGTCCTCACCGGTCACCCGCAGCACCTGCTCGACGGTCAGGTCGTGCTCCTCGACGATCGCCTCCAGCAGGTGGTGCAGCGAGGGGTCGGCCAGTTGCTCGACGTACGAGCGGGCGATGGCCAAGTCCGCCTTCACCAGCGTCATCGAGACGTTGCTCAGGAAGGCGCGGAAGAAGTGCCAGTCGGCGTACATCTCCTGCAGCACGGGGAGAGCGGTGGTCGCAAGGCCCGTGCCGACGCCGAACCAGCCCGGCACGATCTGCCGCGACTGCGTCCAGCCGAACACCCAGGGAATGGCCCTCAGCCCCTCGACTCCCCCACCGCCGTCGGGGCGACGGGAGGGACGCGAACCGATGTGCAGCTCGCCCAGCAGGTCCACCGGGGTGGCGGCCAAGAAGTACGCCGGGAGGTCAGGGTCGTCGATGAGCGACCGGTAGCGGACGTGCGCGGCCGCGGACACCTCGTCCATCGCCGCGTCCCAACGGTCGCCCTGCTCGTCGGTCCGCCGGGCGTTCTTGTGCAGCACTGTCGCCTCGAGCGACGCGGCCAGCAGCAGCTCGAGGTTCTCGCGCGCGAGGACCGGCAGGGCGTACTTGTCGCTGATGACCTCCCCCTGCTCGGTGAGCTTCACGTCGCCGTCCACGGCACCGTTGGGCAGGGCCATCACCGCGTCGTACGTCGGACCGCCCCCGCGACCGACCGAGCCTCCCCTGCCGTGGAAGAACCGCACCCGCACGCCGAAGGACGCGGCCACGTCACGCGCCGTCCGCTGCGCTCGGTGGATCAGCCACTGCGAGGTCGCGATACCGGCCGCCTTGTTGCTGTCGGAGTAGCCGAGCATGACCTCCTGCACGTCGCCCCGAAGCCGGACCACCTCGCGGTACGACGGGTCGCTGAGCAGGTCGGTGAGGATCTGCCCGGCCCCTTCGAGCTCGACCGTCGTCTCGAGCAGCGGGACGAACCCGACGCGGGCGACCCCGTCGGCGAGGTCGACCAGGCCGGCCTCACGGGCGAGCACGACGGCCGCGAGGACGTCATCGGCGCCCTGGGTCATCGACACGACGTAGCTCTCGACCGCCTGCGCGCCCAGGGTGTCCAGAGCCCAGGCGATCGTCGCGAAGACCTGCGCCGTGCGGGCCCCTTCCTCGTCGAGCGGCAGTGGGTGCGCGGCCAGCGGCCGGCGGGACCGCAGCTCCTTGGACAGCGCCGCCAGCCGGTGCGGGCGAGCGAGATCGGCGTAGGGGAAGGACAGCTCCCACGTCCGGTCCAGCAGCTGGCCCACGGCGTGGTGGTGCTTGTCGGCGTGCTCTCGCACGTCCATGGTGGCGAGGAGCAGACCCATCGCTGCCACCGTGCGGACCAGCCGGTCGAGAGCGCCACCCGCAACGAGCGCCCCTTGGTGCTCGCGCACCGACTCCTGCAGCAGCAGCAGGTCGGCGAGAAGCGCTGCGCCGTCGGCGTAGTCACGTCCCGGGTGGTGCGGCGCACCGGACTCGACGCGGTCGGCAGTGAGGGACAGTCGAGCGCGCACGCAGGTCAGGAACAGGCGGTACGGCTCCTCGGCGTTGAGCCGGCGGTAGCGGGGCTCTACCTCGGGTAGGTCGACCAGCGACTCCTTCAGCCGAGCGGCCAGGGCGGGCGAGACGCCGGACACGCGCTGCGACACCGACAGGTCGCGGCGCAGGTCGTCGACGAGCGACTGCAGGAGTCGGATGCCGTGGACCGTCTGGAGCCGCAGCACCTCCAGGGTGATGGCCGGCGTGACGTTGGGGTTGCCGTCGCGGTCGCCGCCGATCCAGGTGCCGAACGTCAGCGGTCGGCTGTCCGGCTCGAGGGTGACCCCACGCAGGGCCAGCTGGTCGCGCAGGTCCTCCAGGACGTCGCCGATCGCCGTCCCACCGAGACCTTCGAGGTAGTAGACGCCGTTGCGGGCCTCGTCCAGCGGGTCGGGGCGGTCCACGCGCAGCTCGTCGGTCTGCCAGACGAGGTCCACGGCCTCGGCCAAGCGCCGCGACCGGGTCGGTGTGTCGGGGGCGTCCAGCAGGGACGCGACCCGCCGCAGCTTGTCCAGGATGGAGCGGCGCGCCGCCTCCGTCGGGTGCGCCGTCAGCACGGGGCGCACGGCGAGCCGGGCCACGTCGACAGCCAGCGCCTCGGCGGTGATCCCCGCGGCGTCGATGCGACTCAGCGCCCGCTCGACCCAGCCGCCTTCCGCGGTCCGCTGAGCCAGCAGGGTCCGGCCGCGGTGCACCTGCTCGGTGACGTTGGCCAGGTGGAAGTACGACGTGAACGCGCGGACCAACCGGATCGTTGTGGCGAGGTCGAGGTCCTGCAGCTCGGGCAGGTCGTGCAGGCTGCCGTGCTTGGCCTGCTCGCGGACCCGCTCCACGAGGTCGAGAAGCTCGGGTCCCTCGACGCGCGCGAGGGTCTCGCCCAGCAGGGTCGTGACCTGGCGGATGTCGGCGCGCAGCGCCTCGTCGGTGTCCACCGGGGCATTCTCCCCGGTGCAGGGATCACGCCGTGACGGGGCGGCGCGCCTGCTGCTTGGCGACTCGGGCATCGATCTCCGCGAGCACGGCGGCGAGCTGGTCGCGGACCGCCTCGGCCGCGGGCGGCAGGTCGCGTTCGAAGACGTCCCAGAACCGCAGCAGCGGACTGAGAACCTGCTCGCGATGGACGGCGAGGTCGTAGATGCCGGCGCGCGCGACGATCGCGGCGCGTCGGACGAAGCCGGGGATGCCGGTGCCCGGCATCTGGAACCCGACGATCTCGGTGGTCAGGGCGGTGAGGGCGGCCACCGGGTCGAGCTCGAGGGCTGCGAGGAACAGGTCGCGGTAGAGGACCATGTGCAGGTTCTCGTCGGTGCTGATGCGCGCGAGCAGCTTGTCGAGGCCGGGGTCGTCGCTGAAGCGCCCGGTGTTGCGGTGGGCCACACGGGTCGCGAGCTCCTGCATGGCGACGTAGGCGATGACGCGCAGGCCGTCGCGGTCACCGGCGCTGAAGCCGCCCGACACCGTCGCCATCCGCTCGTCCTCGAGGACCACCGGGTCCACGGACCGGGTGACGGTGAGGTAGTCGCGCAGTGCGATCGCGTGACGGCCCTCCTCGGCGGTCCAGCGGTCGAGCCAGGTCTTCCAGATGTCGGTGTTACCGGTGACCCGGGAGATCTCGCCGTGGTAGCCGGGCAGGTTGTCCTCGGTCAGCAGGTTGAGCTGCACCGAGGCACGGACCTCGCGCGACAGGCGGCTCTGGCTCTCCGCGAAGGGCAGCGCGGCGAAGTCCTGGGCGTCGGCCCACGGGACGTACTCGTGGGGGTACCAGACCTGCGCGCGCTCGAGGTGGCTCGCGAAGGCCGTCTCGAGCCGGGCGGTCAGGTGCTCGGCGAGGGCCTCGGGGCGGGCGTGCAGGGTCGTCATCCCACAAGCCTGCCGGTCGGGGCGCTCCAGCACGACTCAGGAGTGCTCCTGTGCCCCCGGGCAGTTGTTGGAGGAAACCTCCAACTCAGATGACGACCCGCTGGCCCAGGACCGCGACCTCGATGAGCTGACCGAGCTCGAACTGCACCATCCGCGCCCCGTCGGTGAGCACCGTGGCCTCGGTGGTGGGCAGACCCAGGCTCGAGGACGGTCCGCCGAGCTCCTCGTAGCGGTCGCGGATCGCCCCGGGGACCAGGCGCACGGCGCCCGGAGTGAGGTAGAGACCGCCGCCGACGAACTGCTGGCGGCCGTCGACCTGCTCGGTCGTCGGCAGGCCCTCCTGCGAGCGGAGCCCGCCGTCGGCCAGCCAGCGCGTCAGCACCGCGCCGCGCAGCGCGTGGGCGCCGGTGACTGCGGTGTGCAGGATCCGGCCCTTCGCGAACTGCTGCTCGGTCACCCCCTTGGCGATGCTCCGGGCGTCGCCGACCGGGACACCCAGGGCCCCCTTTGCCAGTCCGGCGGCGAGATAGCGCTGGTAGACAGCGCCGGTGACGGCGTGCGTCCCGTGCTCGCGCGTGGTGGACGCGTACCCCTTCTGGAAGCGCTGGCCCCACCCGCCGGGGATGGCCTCTTCCGGACCGAGCGGAAGCCCGAGGTCACCGGACGCGCCGCCCAGCCGTCGCCACAACCCAGCGATCTGACTGCTGCGGCCGTCGGCGAGAGCCTGCAGCGTGCCCAGGCTGCAGCACAGCCGGTTGCGGTCGACCGTACCGACGATGCCGGGGACGCTTCCGCTGCTGGAGTACTGCCAGAAGGTCCACTGCGACCAGCCGGCGACCGGGGCCGGCGCCTTGTCGGCGTAGCGGGCGAGCCAGAGCGGGTAGGCACCGAAGGAGGTGTTGTTGGCCATCGCGTGCTGCCAGAAGTAGACGTAGGTGTAGAGGATCGGGGTCCGCCCGGTGCGGGCCTCGACGGCGTCCAGGAAGCGGTGTGCCCAGGCGGCCAGGGCGACAGGACCGAGACCGCCGTCGGTCTCGAGGTCGAGCACGATGCCGAGGTTGTTGGCCTCTCGCGTCGACCCGACCGTCTGCACCACGAGCGCGGCCTGCGCCTCCGGGTTCGAGGAGGGGTCGGCGTAGTGGTACGCGCCGCGCACCATGCCGGCGCGGCCGGCCGAGGCCCACTCGCGGGCGAACCAGGGATCCACCCGGTTGCTGCCCCCGGTCGCCTTGAGGAAGGCGAAGGTCTGGCCCGAGCGCTTCACCGCGCCCCAGTCGATCGCGCGCCCGTCGTCGTGCTGGTACTTCGAGACGTCGATGCCTTGGACCACCGGAGCCGCGGACGACACCGGGGCCGGCGCGAGAGCCAGCCCGGCGAGCAGAAGGAGCGGAACCAGGACGCGGGGGGTGATCAGGCGCACACCCGTCCAACGGCGGGCAGCGCCAGAGGACACGGGCTGGGTCGAGGCGGGCTGCACCGGGCAAGGATGTCATGGCGGTGGAGCCAGGTTTGGATCAGGCCTGGCGCGCCTCGAGCTCGCGGAACAGGCTCACGGCCTGGTCGAGGTGCGCCCGGTCGGGTGCAGGGGCGAACGTGCTGCGGAAGTCACCCGCCCCCCCACGCCAGAGCGCGTAGACCTCGGCGAAGTCACCGGCCGGGGAGGCGTAGTCCGAGGTGCCGTTGCGCGGGTACCACGGCGCGGTGCTCCCGACGCGGTCCCGCAGCTCGAGGTAGCGCTGCCGGTCGCGGTCGGACAGCGTCGTGTAGTCCAGCACGTGACCGAGTTCGTGGGCCAGCGTGATCCGCAGCTCCGCCGGGGTGTCGGAAGAACGCACCCAGAGGGTCACCCGTCGGGCGGCGCTGTCGGCCAGGCCCTGGTTCGTGCCGGCGTAGACGCGTACGTCGAGGCGCCAGCCGGTGGGGAGGGCGTGGTGCAGGGAGTTGTACGCCGCACGGCCGCGCCTTTCGGCCTCCGCTGCGGTGAACGGGGCCGGACGGGCGGCAGCCCGGGCAGCCGGCTGGGCGGCCGGCTGGGCGGCAGGAGCCCGGCGCGCAGCACGCGCGGCCTTGCCCTTGTCAGGACGCGCCGGCGCTGTGGCGGGTGTCGCCTTCGGGACTGGCTTGCGGACCGGAACCGGTGCGACCGTCGGACGCACCACGGGGGGTGCCGCGACGGGCCCCGGGAGCGGGAGGACCACGACGATCGGGCTGGCGTCGCCGGCGAGGACGACCGGAGTGACGGTCCGGTGGACAGTCAGGTCGGTCAGGTCGGAGATGAGGGCGCCGGCGAGGGAGGTGACCCCGACCAGAGCGGCACCAAGGAGCCGACGGGTCGCGCGGGAGGGAGCGTGCGAGTGCATGGTGGCCTGCTTCGGAGGAAGTCAGGTCGGTCTCGCCACTCGCTCCCCGCCCCCGCTGGGCGACCGTGCTTCTCCGTGCAGGCTCAGGGCCTGTCGGTGGGGCGGGGACGGATCATCGCGTCCTCCGGGAGTGGCCCGGTCCGGCTCGGGGGCGTCCCCGAGGTGATCATCAGCATGTAGTCACTCTGCGTCACACTCAACCGGCCAGATGGCGCAATCTCCCCGCTGCGGCCCTCCGCCATTCACGCAGGGTGAGGATCAGCGTTCGCTGCGGGCCGCGCGGGTCATCTCGTCCTTGTCCACGACCTTGACCCGCACCCGGGGGGCCAGGACCCCGTCCTTGCCGGCGACATCACCGTGCTCGGCGGACCAGGACGCGCCGAGGGACTTCTCGTGGGCGTCCAGGGCGTACCAGCCCTCCCACGTCGTGTAGCGGATGCCGCGGCCGTCGAGGAACTCCGTGACGGCCTGCTCGTCGGGCTCGGCCGCCGGCGGCGTGGTGGGCAGGTCCTCCAGCAGGGAACCGACGGTCTCGATGGCGTCGCCCTTGGTGTGGCCGATGAGGCCGACCGGTCCGCGCTTGATCCAGCCGTTGACGTAGATGCCCGTCAGGTGCTGACCGTCGAGGTCGAGGACCCGTCCTGCGGCGTGCGGGATGACGTGGTCGCGGGTGTTCCAGGGCAGGCCCGGCAGCTCGCTCGAGCGGTAGCCCACGCAGCGGTAGACCGCCTGGACCGGCCAGTCGTTGATCGTCCCCGTGCCCGTGACGTTGCCGTCACCGGTGAGCTCGGTCCGCTCGGTCCGGAAGCCCTCGACGCGCCCGTCGCCGTACACCTCGACCGGGCTCTCGAAGAAGTGCAGGAACAGCTTGCGCGGGCGCTCGCCCAGCCCCTGCTCGGCGGTGCGCATCGCGTAGCGCTCCAGCTCGCGCACGACCAGCTTGGTCTGGTTGTCGCTGTTGATCGCCGCGACGCTGCCGTCGTCGTACTCGATGTCCTCGGGCGCGACGATGACCTCGACGTTCGGGCTGTGGTCGAGCTCGCGCAGCTCGAGCGGGGTGAACTTCGCCTGCGCGGGGCCGCGGCGGGCGAACACGTGCACCTGCTCGACCGGGCTCGCCTTCAGCGCCTCGTAGACATTGGCCGGGATCTCGGTGACGAGCAGCTCGTCGGCGGTCTTGGAGAGCATCCGCGCGACGTCGAGACCGACGTTCCCGGCGCCGATCACGGCGATGCTGCGGGCCTCCAGCGGCCACTCCCGCGGCACGTCAGGGTGACCGTCGAACCAGGACACGAAGTCGGCGCCGCCGAAGCTGCCCGGCAGGTCGATGCCCGGGATGTCGAGATCGCGGTCCTTCTCGGCGCCGGTCGTGAAGACCACGGCGTCGTAGAAGCGCTGCAGGTCCTCGAGCTTGAGGTCCACGCCGTACTCCACGTTGCCGAACAGCCGGATCTGCGGCTTGTCCAAGACCTGGTGGAGGGCGGTGATGATGCCCTTGATACGCGGGTGGTCGGGCGCGACGCCGTAGCGGATCAGCCCGAACGGCGCGGGCTGGCGCTCGAACAGGTCGATGCTCACCCCTTGCGCGGCCGGGTGGTCGGACTTCATGAGGACGTCGGCGACGTAGATGCCGGCCGGGCCAGCACCCACGATCGCGATGCGTGCCGGGCGTCCGTCCACCACTCTGTGCTCCCCGAGGTCCGTCGTGATCTCTCAGGGTGCAACGCGAAGGTGCCGGAAAGCGATTCCCACAGGCCCGCTGTGACCGACCTCTCACCCGCCCCCTGACCTGCTAGACCGGTCGGGTGACCGACCGTCAGCGCTCCCGGGTGTACGCCGCCGAGGACGCCTGGGCGCTGCTGCTGGACGCGGCCCGGCGCGGCGCCCCCCGCGCTGTGGTCGCAGGTTCGAGCGTCCTCCTCCCGCAAGAGCGGCACTTCGGCACGCTGGAGGCGGCGCAGGCGTACGCCGTGACGGTGCTGCCCGACCTTCCGCCGGTGCGGATCAGGCGGCGTCGGGGACCGGCCCAGGCGCACTGGGAGGCCCCGGGCACGATCGCGCTTCCCGTGCCGGAGCGTGGCACCCCGTGGGCGCTGCGCGAGAGCGTGCTGCTGCACGAGCTGGCCCACCACGCGGCTTTCCACAGGGACGGGGCCGCTGACCACGGCCCGACGTACGTGTCCCGCATGCTGGAGCTCGTCGGGCAGGTGCTCGGCCCCGAGGCGGCGCTGGCCCTGCGGGTGGAGTACGGCGAACGGGGCGTGACGGGTGACTGAGCGGGTGCTGGACAAGATCGGCAAGCTCCTGGCGCAGGCGGAGGGCACCGACAACGAGCACGAGGCCGACGCGTTCGTGACCCGGGCGCAGGAGCTCGCGACGACCTACGCCGTCGACCTGGAGCTGGCGCGGTCCCGACAGGCAGCCCGGCGGTTGCGGTCGGCAGAGGACTCCTTCGAGCAGCGTCGCCTGCGCATCGGCGAGCGAGGGGCCCGCGGCAACCGCCAGCTCGTGGTGCTCTACCTCGTCGTCGCCCAGGCCAACGACGTGCTGGTCAACGTCGCGACCGACTCGACGTTCGTGCTCGGCTTCGGCTACCCGGCCGACCTCGACGTCGTCGAGCAGCTGTGGGCGTCGCTCGCCACGCAGATGGCCACGTCGGGCGCGCGCCGACTGCGTGCCGGCGAGCACCGGGCCGAGGGGGTGGCCGCCGTCACCTGGCGGCTGTCGTTCTACGAGGGCTGGGTGCACGCCGTGCAGGCGCGCCTGGTCGCCGCCCGCGAGCGCGCGATGGCGCAGGTCCGCCCCTCCGACGGGCAGCCGGGCGCCGCCCTCGTGCTGCGGGAGAAGGCTGAGCGGGTCAAGGCCTTCCACGACGGCGCCTCCGAGGCGCGCGGCTCCTGGCGGGGCAACCAGCGCGGCGATCGTCAGGTGAGCGGTGGTGCCTGGCGGGCCGGCGAGCGCGACGGCCGGCAGGCGCGGCTCGGCGAGCCCGAGCTGCGCGACAAGCGGGCACTGGGCTGACTGGTCTGTCCCCTTTCTGCTGGTCACCCGTGGCCCTAGAGTCCGAAGCGGGCACCTGGGGCGGTGACGGGGGGCGAGCATGACGACCGGGACGACGTCGGTGCTGTTCACCGATGTCGTCGCGTCCACCGCCCTGCTGCAGCGGCTCGGTGAGGACCGCGCCCGGGCCTTCTTCCGGACGCACGACGACCTGATGCGGGAGGCCGTCGAGAGCGCCGGCGGACAGGTCGTCAAGGGCCTCGGCGACGGGGTCATGGCCGTCTTCACCTCCAGCGCCGACGCTCTGGACGGTGCCGTGAACGCCCAGCGCGCCGCGGACCGGCACGGGCGCGCGGTCCCCGACGAGGCGTTCGCCCTCCGCGCCGGCATCTCGGTGGGCGACATCGTCGCCGAGGCGGGCGACTACTTCGGGACCGCGGTCGTCGAGGCCGCCCGCCTGTGCGACGTTGCCCAGAGCGGCCAGATCCTGGTGTCAGACCTGGTCCGGGCGCTCGCCCGCGGCCGCGGCGGACACGTCTTCGAGAGCGTCGGCGAGCTAGTGCTCAAGGGTCTCGACGCCCCGGTCGCCGCCTGCTGGGTCGGGTGGGAACCACTCGCCGCGGCGCCGGGGATGATCCCGTTCCCCCCGTTGCTGGTTCCTGCCAGCACGGTCGGCTACGCCGGGCGGCTGGGGCTGCTCTCGGCGCTGCAGAAGGCCTGGGAGCGCGTCGGGAGTGGACAGGGGGCGCAGACCCTGCTGCTGGTCGGTGAGCCCGGCATCGGCAAGACGCGCACCGCCGCCGAGCTCGCCCGACAGGCGTTCGACGAGGGGGCCCTGGTCCTCTACGGCCGGTGCGACGAGGAGCTCGCCCTGCCCTACGAGCCGTTCGTCGAGGCCCTGGACCACCAGACACTGCACGCGGCAGCGTTGCCGCTCGGCCGTTTCCCCGGCGACCTGGTCCGCCTCGTCCCTGACCTCGGGCTCCGCATCGACTCACTGCCCGCGGCGATCTCCTCCGACCCCCGCGCCGAGGAGCACCGGCTGTTCGAGGCGGTGGCCTCCTGGATCTCGACCGCGTCGTACGACCGGGGTCTGGTCCTCGTCATCGACGACCTCCACTGGGCGACCCACCCGACGCTGCAGATGCTCCTGCACGTCGTGCGCACGGCCGTCTCCGACGAGGCCTCGCGCGTGCTGTTCGTCGGGACCTACCGCGACACCGACGTCGATCGCACCCACCCGCTCTCCTCGACGCTCGCCGACCTTCGCCGGCTGCCCGGCGTCGAGCGCCTCCCTGTCGATCCGCTGTCCGAGGGGGAGGTCATCGACCTCATCGAGACCCTCGCCGGGCACGACCTCGACGAGAACATCGTCGCGATCGCCCGACGCGCCCACGCCGAGACCGAGGGCAACCCCTTCTTCGTCACCGAGGTCCTGCGTCACTTCGTCGAGTCCGGCGCCGTCCGCTACGTGGACGGCCGGTGGATCGTCGACAACCCCGACGTCATCGACGTCCCCGAGGGCGTGCGAGACGTCATCGGTCGGCGCCTCAACCGGCTGTCCGACACCGCCAACGTCGTCCTGACCGCCGCCGCCACCATCGGTCGCGACTTCACCCTCGACCTCGTTGCCTCCGTCAGCGGGGTAGGGATCGACCAGGCGCTGGACGCCCTGGACTCCGCCTGCGCCGCCCGACTGGTCGAGGAGACCGCCGACGAGCAGTTCCGCTTCTCGCACGCCCTCACCCGCACCACCCTGTACGAGGAGCTGTCCGCCACCCGGCGCCGGCGGCTGCACCGCCGCGTGGTCGAGGCACTGGAACGGCTGCGTCCCTTCGACCTGTCCTCTCTCGCCCGCCACTCAATGGAGAGCGGGCCGGTCGGTGGCGACCTGTCCGGCGCGATCGGCTACAGCATCGCCGCCGGGGAGCAAGCCCTGCAGGGGCGCGCGGTCGCCGACGCGGCAGCCTTCTTCGAGCAGGCCCTGGAGATGATGGAGGATGCCACCCGCTCCTCTGCGGAACAGGCCCTGCAAGCACGTTGCGGGCTCGGCGTCGCCAAGCGCGACCTCGGCGACGCCGCCCACAGACAGCTGCTGCTGAACGTCACCGTCGACGCACTGCGGCACAACCGGCTCGACCTGGCGGCCCGCGCGGCCGCGGCGAACGGACGCGGGTTCTCCAGCCGGATCGGCGGGGTGGACACCGAACGCGTGGAGCAGCTCAAGGCGGTGCTCGACCGCGGCCACGAGCTCGACCTGGCCCTGCGCGCGACGCTGACCGCCGCCCTCGCGACCGAGCTGGCCAGCGACGCGGCCGAGCTGGCGCTGCGCCAGGAGCTCGCGGACGAGGCCTGCCGCCTGGCCGACCAGACAGGAGACCTGGCGCTCATCGCGCGGGTCTGCGTGGCGGCGAGCAACCCCCGGACCGTGCCGGACCGGTTGGACGAAATGCAGGCGGTGGCCGATCGCGCCGCTGCGCTGGCGGACCAAGGCGTCGACCCCCTGGTCCGCGTCCACCTCCGGGGCATCGGCGGGTGGTTGCGCGCCCTCAACGGCGACCTGCTGGGCGCGCGGCAGCACCTCGAGCAGGCCAGGTCCCTCGCCCTTGCCGAGAGCACTCCCGCCGCGCAGTGGTTCTCCCGGTCCTTCGCTGCCCAGCTCGCCTCCTGGGACGGTGACGTGGCTGCGACCCGTGCTGAGGGGAGGTCCTGCCTCGAGCTCGGTCGCGCTCTGGGCGAGCCCGACAGCGCCATCTGGTGGGGCGCCCTCGAGCTTGGCCTGCGTCACGCCGAGGGGACCCTCGGGGAGATGCTGCCGCTGCTGGACGACTTGGTCGTGCAGTCGCCCAAGGGCATCGGCTGGCGGGTCTTTCGCGCGCTGGCCGTGCAGCAGAGCGGCGATCACGCTCGCGTGCAGGCGCTGGTGGACCGCGACCACCTTCGCGACCCCGATATGGCGCGGGGTGACATGTTCGAGCTCGCCTGCTGGGGCGTTCAGGCGAGCGTCCTGTGGGCGACGCGGGATCTCGACGCACTCGCCGCCTTCGGTCCGAGGCTCCGGGGGCACGAGCACCGCTGGGCCGCTACCGGCGCCTGGCCCACCAGCCCGCTGCACCTCGCGGCCGCTCAGTGCGCGGTCGGGGCCGGCGACCTCGAGCGCGCCGGGACCGAGGCGACCGCCGCGTGGCGGGTGGTCGTGGAGGCCGGGGTGCGTCCCCTGCTCCCCATGATGGCGCTGCTGTGCCACCAGGTGCTGCGAGAGGTCGGCAGCGTGGATGCGCTCTCGGCTGGGCGCGTCCTGCTGGAGCGAGGGCTCGACGAGGCGCTCGCCCTGGGGATGCCGGTGCGGATCGCCGAGCTCCAGCAGGTGCTGGCCGGCTAGCTGGTCTGGCGCGAACCGACCGGCGCGGACGCCGACATCGCAGTGTCACCGTCGCGCAGCACGCGCGACGCCCCACACCGGGCACAATGGCGCTTCTCCCCTGACCTGATGTCGCGTTCCCGAGGTGCCCCTTGTCCCGCCACCGCACGTCGCTGTCCCGCACACGCACGTCCCCGACCCCGTACGGCAACGACGCCGGGCTGGGCCGCGTCGCCCTGGTCCTCGGCCTGGCCGCCGCCCTCATGGTCGGTGCGGGCGGCGCGGCGCTGGTGGCGCAGCGCGGGGCGGCTCCCCTGTCGGCGATGGGCGACTCCGCCCCCGGGCCCGTCCCGGAGCCGACGCTGTCGTTCGCCGGCCGGGTCGGGCCGGCCGTGGAGTGGCAGCGACCGCTGACCATGGTCGTCGCCGACGGCGAGCTCACGTCGGTCGAGGTCACCGGACCGGACGGCACGCCCTACGCGGGCACCCTCACCGACGGCCGCTGGACCGGGACGCGCTCGCTGCTGCCGGACAGCCGCTACGCGCTCACCGCGGTCGTCAAGGACCTGCGCGGCCGCAGCTCCACGGTCACGCAGGAGGTGCGCAGCACGCAGGCCGCGACGGTGCTGCGGGCCACCGTCGACCGGCCGGTCGGCAAGGTCGGTGTCGCCCAGCCCGTGGTCGTGCGCTTCAACGAGCCGGTGAAGAGCGCCGCCGCTCGCAGCGCGGTGATGAGCCGGCTGGGCGTGACCACCACCCCGGCTGTCCAGGGCGCCTGGCGCTGGTACAACAGCTACGAGGTGCACTACCGGGCGGCGGAGTACTGGAAGCCGGGCACCAGCGTGGCGGTGGCCGCTGACCTGAGCCTGCTGCGCGTCCCGGGCACCGAGACGTGGGGCTCGCTCACCCGCCAGACCGGCGGGTTCACCGTCGGCTCGGCGGTCGTCAGCACCGCCGACATCGCCAAGCACACGCTCACCGTCACGCAGGACGGCAGGGTGCTCAAGGTGCTGCCGATGTCGGCCGGCAGCGAGAAGTACCCGACCAAGGGCGGCGTGCACATCGTGCTGCTCAAGGAGCGGGAGCACACGTTCAACAGCGCCACAGTCGGCATCCCGACCGCCAGCCCTGATGGCTACTACACCAAGCTCCCGTGGAGCGTCCGCATCTCCAACGGCGGGGCGTTCGTGCACTCCCAGCCTGGCAGCATCCGGGCCCAGGGCAGCCGCAACGTCAGCCACGGGTGCATCAACCTCAGCCCGGCCAACGCCGAGTGGTTCTTCGGCCTGGCCAAGAAGGGCGACGTCGTGAACGTCGTCAACGCGGTCGTGAAGCCCACGCTCTGGGACGCCGGCATGGCCGACTGGAACTACTCCTGGGAGACCTGGCAGCAGGGCAACCTCGACGGCTGACGGTCAGCGGTCAGCCGGTCGGCGCACCCGGATCGGACCGCGGGCAGCGGCCGGGTCCACGACCACCCCGCCCTGCGTGACCTCGGCCCGCCCGGCGGCGACCAGCCGGGCGGCGGCCGCGCGGGCGGGTTCCATGAGCGCCCGCCAGCCCTCGGGGTCGACCCGCCGTGCCGCCTCAGACGGACAGACGGTCCCCGGCCGCTCGATGAGCTGCAGCAGCGCCTGCTCCAGGGCCGCGTCCAGCCCGCCCTCGACGGGATCCATCAGTGGTCGGTCCCGGGCTGGGGGTCGAGACGCTCCGCCCGGTCAGCGCCGACGTGCACGCCGACCACCCGCAGGAACAGGTTGACGACGGGAGCCAGGAGCAGCACCAGCACGGCGGGCCCGACCTTGTCCTGGGTGATCAGGTAGGGCACGGGCAGCGTCCAGGGGATCCCCAGCGCGCCCAGGCCGAAGGCGACGAACGCCCCCCACGCCTTGTCGAACCACGCCCCGGGGTTCTGCAGCACGAGCACCACGAACAGGGCCTCGGTGAGCACGACCAGCAGCAGGTGCCCGAACACGCGGTCCAGCAGGCGGCTCACCGTCAGTACCGGCCGTCCTGGATTCGCGTCGTGATCTGCCGCTCGGCGTAGAAGCTCAGGAACGGCACGGTGCCCGCCAGCGCGACCAGGACGACCGCCGACAGCGGAAAGCGTCGACGTCGCCAGAGGTCGGCGATCGTGACCAGCAGCAGCGCGTAGAGGTAACCGTGCGCGATCCCCAGGACCGTGGTCAGCGTCGGCTGGTCCGCAAAGTACTTGAGCGGTACGGCGAGGCAGACCAGCAGCACCAGCAGGGTCCCGACGACGTAGGCCATGACGCGGTAGCGCATGAGGGCGCCCGTCGGGGGGGCTGTGGTGGTCAGCGGGACTCCTTGGCGACGGCGTGCGCGTTGAGCTCGACGAGCATGCGGTTGTACGCCGCGAGCTCCGGGTCCTCGTCCTCGGTCACCGGCTGAGCGGTCGGCAGGTACACGCGCGGCGCGGGACCCTCGGGTTCGACCGGGCCACCGCGCAGGTCGTCGCGCAGCAGCCACCCCCAGCTCAGCAAGGCGAACAGGCCGAACAGGACCCACTCGACCGTGTAGGACCAGTTCAGGATGCTGTGCCGGTCCAGGGCGCGGCCGAGCTGCCAACGACCGAAGCCGTAGCACGCCCCGACGGCCACGATCAGCAACGCGTGCCGGAACAGCCAGCGCGGCGCCAGCAGGATGCGGATCACCCTGATGAGGTTAGTCGTCCAGGTAGTCGCGCAGCGACGCGGAACGCGACGGGTGCCGCAGCTTGGACAGCGTCTTGCCCTCGATCTGGCGGATCCGCTCGCGCGTGAGGTTGAAGTCCTTGCCGATGTCGTCCAGGGTGCGCGGCTGGCCGTCGACCAGGCCGTAGCGCATCTCCATGACCCGACGCTCGCGGTCGGTCAGCGACGCGAGCACCGCGGACAGCTCCTCGCGCATGAGCAGGAACGCGGCGGCTTCGCCGGGCATGACCGCGTGCTCGTCCTCGATGAAGTCACCCAGGCTGGCGTCGCTGTCCTCGCCGATGAGGGCGTCGAGGCTCGCGGGGTCGCGGTTGTAAGAGCGGATCTCCTCGACGCGCTCGGGCGTGAGGTCGACCTCGACGGCGATCTCAGCCGCCGTGGGCTTGCGACCGAGCTGGACGACGAGGTCGCGCTCGACCCGGCGGATCTTGTTGACCTGCTCGACCATGTGGACGGGCAGCCTGATGGTGCGGGCCTGGTCGGCCATGGCGCGGGTCAGCGCCTGGCGGATCCACCAGGTGGCGTACGTCGAGAACTTGAAGCCCTTGGTGTAGTCGAACTTCTCGACCGCGCGGATGAGGCCGAGGTTGCCTTCCTGGATGAGGTCCGTCAGACCCATCCCGCGGCCGGCGTACTTCTTGGCGACCGACACGACCAGGCGCAGGTTGGCCTCGAGCATGTGCTGCTTGGCCCGCTCGCCCTCACGGACGATGTACTGCAGGTCGGCGCGCAGCTGGGGGGAGATCTTGCCGCCCTGCGCGAGGCGCTCAGCGGCGAACAGGCCGGCCTCCATCGCCCGGGCGAGCTCGACCTCCATCTCGGCGGTGAGCAGCGGCACGCGGCCGATCTGGTTGAGGTACAGGCGCAGGACGTCGACGGACAGCGTCGCGCCGGCCTCGATCTCCTCCTGCTCCTCCTTCTCCGCCTCCGCGGCGAGCTCCTCCGCGGTGGGCTCCTCGGTCGTCACCTCGGTGACGTCGATGCCGGGCACGACGGCGACGGCGCCCTCGGCGACCGCAGGGGCGTCGGCGGCAGCCTTGGCCGGCGCCTTCGCGGCGGCCTTCTTGGCCGGCGCCTTCTTGGCCGCAGCCTTCTTGGCGGGCGCCACGGGTGCGCTGTCGACGGTGGGGGCCTCGGCGACGACGGCGACGGACTTCTTCGCGCGGCTACGGGTCGCCGGCGGCTGCTCGGGTACGGCAGCGCTCATGCTCGGATGATCTCCTCGAAGGTGGCCTCGTGAGGCGGATCGGGCGGGCGATCCTGCGTGCGGTGGGTGTTCGGGATGATTGTCGCACCGTTGCGCCCCGGCCGGGAAACCGGTGTGCCCCGGTCAGGGGTAGGGAGGGCCGAGTCGGGGCACTCCAGCCACACCACTGACCCTGATCGAGGAGTGACCATGAGCGGTACGAGCCAGAGCAACGACACCACCCAGCCGGCCGGCGAGGGCCTCACCGACGAGGAGATGGTGCAGCAGGTGGCCGATCAGACGGCGAGCGACCTCAAGGCCGAGGACGTGTTCGAGCGCGAGAGCGACGGGACGGACAGCGACAAGCCGGCCGAGGACGTCTCCGCCGACGACCTCACCTGACCGCGCGACCTGACCGCGCGACCTGACCGCGCGGCCTGACCGGGCGCGGGCCTCACAGGCCGAGGCGGCGGGCGATGACCTCGTTCATGATCTCGTCCGTCCCGCCGCCGATGCGCAGGATCCGGCTGTCCCGGTAGTGCCGCTCCACCTCGGCCTCACGCATGTAGCCGAGCCCGCCGAACAGCTGGACGGCCTCGTCGACCACGTGGTCGCAGGCTGCGCACGCGGTGTTCTTCGCCATCGACACCTCGGTCACCGCCGCGTCGAGCTGGTCGCCACCGTCGAGCCAGGCGTCGTACGCCGCCCGCGTGGTCGTCCGGGCGACGTACACCTGCCGGGCCATCTCGGCGATCTTGTGCCGCACCACTTGGCGCGAGGACAGCGGCCGCCCGAACGTCTCGCGGTCCTTCACCCACTCCATCGTGAGGTCGAGGCAGCGCTGCGCCGTCGCCCAGGCGTGGGTGGCCAGCGCGAGCCGCTCGCTCTGGAACTGCTGCATGATCTGGACGAAGCCGGCGCCCTCGGCGCCGACGAGGTTGGTGACCGGTACCCGCACGTCGGCGAAGGACAGCTCAGCGGTGTCGCTGCAGCGCCAGCCCATCTTGTCCAGCGGAGCGCTGACGGTGAACCCGGGTGTCCCCTTCTCGATGACGAGAAGGCTGATCCCGCCGTGACCGGCGTCGCCGGTGCGGACGGCCGTCGTGACGAAGTCCGCCCGGATGCCGCTGGTGATGTAGGTCTTGGCGCCATTGACGACGTAGGCGTCGCCATCTCGCCGCGCCGTCGTGCGCAGTCCCGCGACGTCCGAACCGCCACCGGGCTCGGTGATCCCGAGGGCCCCGATGAGGTGGCCGGCGAGCGTGGGGCGTACCCAGCGGTCGATCTGCTCGGGCGTCCCGACCCGCGCCAGGTGGGGGACGGCGATCCCGTGGGTGAACAGGCTCGCCACGACGCCGCCGGAGCCGCCACCGAGCAGGATCTCCTCGGCGACGATCGCGGCGTCGACGCTGTCCCCGCCGGAGCCGCCCACGTCCTCGGCGAAGCCGACACCGAGCAGCCCCACGGCTGCGAACGTCCGGTGCAGCGACCGCGGTAGCAGGCCGTCCCGCTCCCACTCCGCGACGTTCGGCGCGACCTCCTTGGCCACGACGTCGCGGGCGAGCCGCCGGAGCGCGAGCCGCTCGGGGGTGTCCCAGCGACTCATCGCGGCTCACGCCCGGCGGTGGGGAGTCCGGCGAAGCACTGGGCGTGGTCGAGCCAGTCGTCGGCCAGCGGGCCCGTCGCGACCAACGCGGTGTCCGACCGGTGCCGGCGCTGGGTCACCCGCAGGCAGAAGTCCTCCGCCGACCCCTCGATCGCGTCGGCGCCGCTGCCCCACTCCCACACCTCGCCGTCCGGGGCCGTGAGCGTCACGCGCACCTCCCCCTCCGGCACGGGCATCCCGCGTACGGCGTAGGAGAAGCCCCTGGTCCGGAACCCCAGATGGGCGATGTGCCGCAGCCGCGTCGTCGGCGCGCGTCGGGCGCCGAGGGCGTCGACCACGTCTTGCCCGTGCGCCCAGTACTCCATGAGCCGCGCGGTCGCCGCCGACATCGGGCTCATCGGGGGGCCGTACCAGGGGAGCTTCACGCCGTCCGGGACCTGGGCCAGGGCGGCGAGCAGGTCGGCGAAGGCCAGCGACCACTGGGCCTCGAGCTCCTGCGAGCTGAGGCCCTGTCCGACGTCGAGCCAGCCGTTCAGGAAGGCCACCGGGTCCTCGAGGACCAGCGGCAGCTCGGCCGCGAAGCCCGCTGGGTCGGTTGCGGCGAGGGTCGCCTTCCGGTCGCCCATGAGCAGGTGGCTCACGACGTCGCGCACGTCCCAGGGGTCGGACGGGACCTCGAGGTCGAGGCCGGCCTGCCGCACCCACTCCTTCAGGTCGGCGTGCTCAGCGGCCAGATCGGCCAGCAGGGACGTCAGCACGGGCCACCTCCTCGTCAGTGAACCGAGGCTAACCTGAGCGCGTGACCACGACCGCACCGCGTCGAGCCCTGCTGCTGGAGGCGGCCGCGGGCCTGTTCGCCGAGCGCGGCTTCCACGCCGTGGGCATCGACGACATCGGCGCGGCGGCAGGGATCAGCGGACCTGGCGTCTACCGACACTTCCCGTCCAAGCAGGCGCTGCTCGAGACGCTCGTCGACGACACGATGAACCGGATGCTGACCCGCGTCCACGGGCTGGAGGCGCTCGAGGACCTGGTCGACGAGCACGTCGCGCTGGTGGTCAGCGACCGGGCGCTCATCAGCGTCTGGGTCCGCGAACAGCGCTCGCTCGGTGACGCCACCCGGCGGTCCCTACGCGGACGGATGCGGGCCTACGAGCAGGCGTGGCTGCGCGCGGTGACACCGCTGCGTCCCGACCTCGACCGCAGCGCCTTGGCCCTCACGGTGGGTGCCGCGCTCGCGATGCTGAACACCTCATCGCTCATCGACTCCCCCCTGCCGCCGGCGCAGCGCTCGGCCGTCCTCCGCCGGCAGGTGCTCGCCGCCCTGCTCGCCTGACCGTCAGGTCGCCACGGTCGGCTGGTCACCTGCCTGCCCCTGCGCGAAGTGCGAGGGGTCGACGACGATGAACAGGCCGCGCGCCGAGAACGTGAGCACGCCGGCGGCATCACGTCCCTCCGCGTCGACCCAGAGCTTGCGACCCTCGAAGGTGTCGATGCGGGCGACGACCGCGTACTCCACCCCGAGCAGCACCGGCCTCAGGTAGTCGACCTCCAGGCGCCGCGTCACGGCGGGCGCCCGGATGACGAACAGTGCGAACCCGCAGACGTCGTCGAGCAGGCTCGCCACCAGCCCGCCGTGCGCGATGCCCGGCGCACCGGCGTGCTCCCGGCGGAACGTGTACGACGCGCGGATCTCGTCCTCGACGCGGTACGGCACCAGGTGCAGTCCCTGCAGCGCCTCGGGACCGCAGCCGAAGCATTCCGGGTGGTGCGGCGGGAGGGCACCAGGGGGGCGCTCCACCTGACCAGCGCGCAGGCGGGCGCCGTACGACTCGACGGACTCCGACGACGACTCAGACACCGAGGGACCGCCCGATGATCTCCTTCATGATTTCGGTGGTGCCGCCGTAGATCGTCTGGACCCGCGAGTCGATGAACGCCTTGGCCACCGGGTACTCCAGCATGTAGCCGTAGCCGCCGTGCAGCTGCACGCAGGCGTCGACCACGCGCTTCTGCAGCTCGGTCGTCCACCACTTGGCCATCGCGGCGTCCTTGACGTCGAAGCGCCCCGCGTTGTGCTCGGCGACGCAGCGGTCCAGGAACTGCTCGGCGATCGAGACCTCGGTCTCGAGCTCGGCCAGTACGAAGCGGCTGTGCTGGAAGGAGCCGATCGGCTTGCCGAAGGCCTTGCGCTCCTTGCAGTAGTCGACCGTGAGGTCGAGCACCTTGCGGGACGCCGCCACCGCGACCACGGCGATCGACAGCCGCTCCTGCGGCAGCTTCTCCATCAGGTGGATGAAGCCGGCGCCCTCGGTGCCGAGGAGGTTGGTGGCCGGGACGCGGACGTCGTCGAAGAAGAGCTCCGCGGTGTCCTGGGCCTTCATGCCGACCTTGTCGAGGTTGCGCCCTCGCTCGAAGCCCTTCATGCCCCGCTCGACCATAAGGAGGCTGAACCCGCGCGCCCCCGCCTCGGGGTCAGTGCGCGCGACGACGATGCACAGGTCGGCGTTGATGCCGTTGGTGATGAAGGTCTTGCTGCCGTTGAGCACCCAGTCGTCGCCGTCGCGCCGCGCGTGGGTCTGCAGGCCCTGCAGGTCCGATCCGGCGCCGGGCTCGGACATCGCGATCGCCGTGATGAGCTCACCGGTGACGAAGCCGGGCAGCCACCGCTGCTTCTGCTCGTCCGTCGTGAGGTCCAGCAGGTACGGCGCCGCGACGTCGTTGTGCAGGGTGAAGCCGACGCCGGAGCCGCCGACCTTCACGACCTCCTCGGCGACGACGCAGTTGTAGCGGAAGTCCTTGACGCCGCCCCCGCCGTACACCTCGGGGACGTCCGTGCCGAGCATCCCCTGCTTGCCGGCCTCGAGCCACAGCGCGCGCGGGACGATGCCGTCCTTCTCCCAGTCGGCGTGGAACGGCGCGATCTGCTTCTCGCAGAAGGCGCGCACGCTGTCGCGGAAGGCGTCGTGCTCGGACTCGTAGAGGGATCGCTGCATGGGTCGATGCTAACGGTCGTTCACACGACCGTGCGCCTCCCGCCTCAGAGCAGGCGGCGCAGCAGCTTCTTGTCCCGTGTGGAGTACGGCGGGTACATCACGCTGAGGTCGGGCTTGGTGGGCATCACGAGCACGGGCTTGCGGTGGCTGAAAGCCATGAACCCCCACTTGCCGTGGTAGGCACCCATCCCGCTCTCGCCGACTCCGCCGAACGGCAGCTGGGGCGCGAGCACGTGCATGACGGTGTGGTTGACGACCATGCCGCCGGCCGGCACCTGCTCGGTGACGCGCCGCTGCTCGTCCTTGTCGTTGGTGAAGACGTACGTCGCCAGGGGCTTCTCGCGGGCGTTGACGAACGCGATCGCGTCGTCGACGTCCTTGACCCCGAGCACCGGGATGATCGGGCCGAAGATCTCCCCCGCCATCACCGGTGAGTCCGGTGCGGGATCGACGACGACCGTCGGTGCGACCGCCGTGTCGCCGGTGGTCCCGCCCTGGACGACCTGGCCCGAGTCGAGCAGACCGGCGAGCCGGGTGAACTGCCGGTCGTTGACGATCGGCTGCGTCTCCGGCTCACCCTCGCGCATCTGCGAGATGGCCGTGCGCAGGTGCTGCACGAACGCGTCCTTGACCGGCTCGTCGACGAGGACGTAGTCGGGCGCGAGGCAGGTCTGTCCGGAGTTGAGCAGCTTGCCGAGCGCCACGCGGCGCGCGGCGACCTCGAGGTCGGCGTGGCGGCTCACGATGACGGGGCTCTTGCCGCCGAGCTCGAGGATGACCGGCGTGAGGTGCTTGGCCGCCGACTCCATGACTTTGCGGCCGATCTCAGTGCCGCCGGTGAAGAACACCAGGTCCACCCGCGCGTCGATGAGCTGCTGGGTGATCTGCGCCTCTCCCTCGACCACGCGGAAGGCGTCCTGGTCGAGGTAGGCCGGCAGTGCCTCGGCGAGCAGGCGCGAGGCGGCGGGGGCGTGCTCCGAGGGCTTGAGCACGACGCTGTTGCCGGCGGCAAAGGCGCCGATCATCGGGCCGAGGCACAGGTAGATCGGGTAGTTCCACGCCCCGATGACCAGCACCACCCCGAGCGGTTCGTAGCGGTAGCTCCCTCGTCCGGGGAGCAGCGCCAGCGGCACGGCCGTGCGCGTGGGGCGCATCCAGCGCTTGAGGTGCTTGAGCGCGTACTTCGCCTCGCCCACCGTCGAGGCGATGTCGCCGAACCACGTGTCGTGGGCGTTGCGCCCGAGGTCCTCGGCAAGCGCCGCGGCCATGTCGGACTCGCGCTCCTCGCAGAAGCGCAAGATCCCTTCGACCTGCCGGCGTCGCCACTCCAGTGAACGGGTCCGGCCCGTGTCGTACGCCGCGCGCAGGCCGGCGATCACCTCGGCCGGGTCAGGGGTCGCGCTGGTCGTGCTGGGGCGGTCGGCCACGGACGTCATGGGGATCCTCACCTCGCGAGACGGGTCCCCCTCATGGTCGCACGGTCGTTCCGTCGCCTACGTTGGTGGCATGGCTGGTTGGAGGAAGTGCGCGACCTGCCGGAAGGTCCTCCCGGCGGAGGCCTTCGACGGCGAGGCAGAGACCTGTCAGGCGTGCCTGGCCGGTCCACCGCCCAAGGCGAAGTCGACCCGCGCGTCGTCGGTGAAGACCGTCCGGGCCGCCTCGCCAGTCCCGCCCCCCGAGGAGCGGGGCCCGCTGCTCGGCAAGGTGGGCAGTGGCGACCTCGAGGTGCGCGAGCGGCGTGCCAAGAAAGCGGCGCTCGAGCAGCTCGCCGAACTGCACGCCGACGACTTCGGCCAGCTGCTCAGCCAGGCCCGGCGCTCCGAGGGCCTGCGCAGCTAGTCGGCAGCTAGTCGGCAGCTAGTCGCTGTTGGCGCTCGGGCTGGGCCGGTGGTTGATGAGGTCGGTGCCGTCCTCCACGAGCAGCGCCTCCCGCGCCAGGGGGATGCTGAGTGCCCGCCCGTGGTGACCGCAGAAGGTCAGCTCCCCGGAGACGAACAGCGCGCGGATGAAGGCCTGCGCACCGCAGCGGTCGCAGCGATCGGCCAAGGTGAGCGGGGCACTGAGGCCGTTGGGGCCGAGGGGGCCGAGGGGGCCGGTGAGCCCGGTGAGCGTGGGGGCGGTCATGTCAGGTCCCATCCTTGGAAGGTTCGTCCGTACCCTGCTGATCGACCTCACCCGCAAGGGCTGTCTCACCCGATCGGGTGTACGGCGAACCCCTGCTATCGTTTCCGCTCGCACGACAGCGCGCCGCTAGCTCAGTTGGTTAGAGCAGCTGACTCTTAATCAGCGGGTCCGGGGTTCGAGTCCCTGGCGGCGCACCACCCCCCACGATCAGGGCCTTCTCCGCCTGCGGAGCGGGCCTTTGTCGTTCCGGTCAGTCCTCGGCGAGGCGGCTGGCGACAGGGCGTACGGCCACCGGGGCGCCGGGTCCGCCGCCGGGGGTGGAGCGGTACTCCCCCACCCCGACGCAGGTCCACAGCAGCGTCACGAGGTCAGGGCCCTCCCCCAGGAGCGCGGGCACCTCGGAGTCGAGGAACGTCATGCCCGTCGCCGTCGCGCCCGTGGCGTACGCCGCAAGGTGCAACCGACCCTCGACGACGCCCGCCGCGAGCTGAGCGGTCCGGTAGGAGCGGTCGTCGAGCAGATCTCCTGAGACAGCGCCGATCACGACGTAGGCCGCATCCGCAGCGAGCCCTTGGCCCAGCGCCAGCCGCATGAGCTCCTCGCGCAACGAGGCGGTCCGCACCGGCCGGTCCAGCTCCGGCCACCGGTAGACCCCAGGTTCCATCCCGTCCACGGCGTGCACGACGACCCAGTGCGGGACGTCGATGCCCCGCATCGCGACCGACATCGCCCAGGTGAGCTGCTCTCGCGGCAGCGCCGCGGTGGCGTCCATGCGCCGCTGTGATCCTCGCGCGAGCACGACTCGGTCGAGCGGGGCTGTCTCCGGAGCACCGCCGACCACGGCGCCGGCCGACCAGGGCTCGCCCAGCGCGAGGCGCTCCCCTGCCTGCTGCGCCGTCGTGCACAGCGGCAGCTCGACCTGCGGGAGGTACCCCGGCTCCGCACGACCTCCCGGCTTGATCGCCGGCGCACCAGAACCGAGCGTCAGCAGCGCGAGGGGTTGCTCGTGCACACCGTCGGCACCCACCAGCTGGCGCACCTGCGCGTCGGGGAAGTCGCTGCGCAGCAACGGATCCAGGCCGGCACTCGCGGCCAGCAGCTGCGCCAGCAGCGTCCCGCCGTCCCAGTACTGATGGCGCCAGCCACGTTCGGCGTACCGCCATCCGGTGCGCCACGGGATGCCGGTGACGACCAGCGTCGTCGCGTCGCCACCGGCCGGCGGGCCCACCTGCACGAGCGCGTGGTCCACTGGGTCGTACCAGTGGACGCCGTCCGGGACGCCGTCCACGTCGCGGGTGCTCGCATAGACCTCCAGCGGGAAGCGCCCTCCTGCCGAGCCAGCGGCCCGAAAGAGCATGGGCCCGAGGCGATGCACCGAGGTGCGGACCACACCGGCGCCCAGGAACAGGACCCGTCCGAGTTCCGCGGCCGCCAGCGACCTCGCGGGGGCAGCCGTTCCGGACAGCACCTGCCCCGCCGGGGGGCTGGGCGGCAGGTCACGCGCGAGCGACAGGACGGGGAGCCCGTCCGGGTAGGACTTCACCGGCGGCGGCAAGGTCTCGGGGTCGTTGGCCACCAGGTCGTGCCGGACCCGCGGGTCCTCGGCCGGCACGTCCCAGTCGCGGGCGGGCGAGTACGCCGTCAGCCGGTGCAGCAGACCGGCACCACTCTCAGGATCCACACCACCATCATCTCGGCGGGCTCATCGCGCCGAGAGGCGGGTCCGCTGCCGGCCGCTTACCGTGAGGGCATGAGCGACCTCGAGTTCTTCTTCGACCCGGTGTGCCCCTTCGCCTGGATGACCAGCAAGTGGGTGCGGCTGGTGGCGGAGCAGAAGGAGTACGACGTGACCTGGCGCTTCATCTCGCTGCGTCAGCTCAACAGCCACCTCGACTACGACAGCCACTTCCCGCCGGAGTACGAGGCCGGGCACACCGCGGGACTGCGGCTGCTGCGGGTCGCTGCGTCGGCCCGCAAGGAGCACGGCCCCGCGGCGATGGGTCCGCTCTACCTCGCCTTCGGCACGCACATCTTCGACAGCGCACCCGGCGGCAACACCGCAGCCGAGGCCAAGGCGATCGCAGCCACCTGCCTGGCCGAGGCCGGCTTGGCTGCCCACCACGCCGAGGCCCTCGAGGACGCGGCCTGGGACCTCGAGATCCAGGCCGAGACCGCTCACGCCCTCTCGCTCACCGGCAAGGACGTCGGCACGCCGATCCTGCACGTCGACCCGCCCCACGGGACGGCGTTCTTCGGGCCCGTCATCAGCCGGCTGCCCTCGCCCGAGGACGCCGTGGAGCTCTGGGATCACGTCCTCGGCCTGGCGCGGTTCGCCGGGTTCGCCGAGCTCAAGCGCAGTCTGCGCGAGATGCCGCAGCTACGAGCGCTCGGCGTGCCCGAGGACGAGGCCGGGTCGACCGAGGACTGGCACGCCGGGAGCCGTCGGCAGAAGAAGTAGGCCGCGGGCCCTCACCGGGCCCTCACCGGGCCCTCACCGGGCCCCTGGTAGCGCCGCTGGTCCCCCGGCGCCGCTGGCCAACCGTTTCAGGGCGCCGCTGCGCACCAGCCCCTGCCAGAAGGTGTCCGCCCAGACCCGGTGACCGCGGTCGTTGGGGTGGAACAGGTCGGCGGCAACGTGCGACATCATCACCAGCAGGCCGAAACGGGACAGCGCCCGGTGGATCGGGACGACGACGAACCCCCGCGCTCGGGCCCGCTCGGTGACGATCTCCCCGGCGCGTCGGGCGTCGCGCTCCCACCGGCCGTGCATCAGGTAGGGCACGTCGGCGACCACCGCGTGGGGCGGGAGGGCGTCGAACAAGTCGTCCAGGCGGGCGATGAAGGGCTCGAGGTCGCCCCGGATCATGTCGTTGGCGCCGACCTCGACGAGGACGAGCGCCGATTCCTGGTCGAGCTCTCGCAGGGCCGGCAGCTGCCGGTCCAGCACGTCCACGATCCCGGCTCCGGTCCGGCTGAGGTTGACGGTCCGGACCGAACGTCCGGTGGCGAGCGACAGCCGCTGCCCGAGCAGCCCGATGCAGCCCAGCTCAGGGCGGCTGGCCCCGATCCCCTGGGAGACCGAGTCTCCCAGCGCGACGAGCAGCAGGTCGCCCTGCTCGGTCGCCACGCGCTGCCAGAAGGCCTCGCGGTGCGGGACGCTACTGCGCAGGGCAAGCACACCCACAACCTGCCTCGTGACGGCGGCGGCCAGCACGAAGACCGCTGCGTCGCGCGCTGGGTGTCGCACAGACAGCATCAGACCACGTGCGCGAACTACGCGTCGCGCCAGCGCACGTGCAGGTGAATGCCCTCGGCACGCAAAGCCCGCCGCCCCATGATCACGCAGCAGGCGACCGCGATCGAGGTCAGCACCGGAGTCAGGACCGACCGGGCGAGCATGACGGCGTCGTACCGGTCCGCGACGAGCAGCTGGAGCGCCACCCAGCCGTTGACGATGTTGGCCGCCGCCCACACCCCGCACAGGTGCCGCAGCACGCGCTGCACCTTGACCAAGGCAGTGACCTGCGGCGGCAGGCCGACGAAGTCGCGGGCGAAGCGCTCGGTCAGCGGCCGGCCCACCACGGCCGAGGCGAGAAACGCCGCAGCGAGGACGAAGGCGTTGATCGTGGGCGTCAGCAGGTACACGAACGTCGAGTGGAACGCGAGCGCGATCCCGGTCCGGGTCGTGAACAGCAGCGCCGCGACGATCAGGACAGCGGGCAGCGCCGTTCCGCGCCACCAGCGCCGAGCGATCGACAGGTAGCACCACGCCAGCGCCGCGAACAGCGCCGACACCAGGCCGGTCAGGTGCAGGAAGGCCCAGAACAGGAACGCCGGGACCACGGTGGCTTCGAAGACCTGTGAGCCGATCCGGCCCAGCATGGAGCGGATCGACGGCATCTCGATGCCGTGGGTGCTGGGCACGGGGTGGGGGGGTCCTGTCCTGGGTCATGGGAGCTGCTGGGTGTCGCGCTGACCGTGGTGTCGACCGTCGAGCCCCCTGGCTGAACACCCGTTGGGGTCAGCCTCTCACGGCCGGTGCCTGCCGTGGGACGCTGCGCCCTGTGAACCTGCTGACGAGGCGGGTCAGAGCGGGAGGACGACATGAGCGAGCAGCGCGCAGCAGCCCGGTCCGAGCTCGGCAAGCGCAAGGTCGTGGGCGCCGGGAAGTGGGCGGTGGGCAACAACGGCGACGAGCTGTTCGCCGTCACGCGGCGCTGCCGGCACCTCGGCGCGGACCTCGCCGCGGGCGGCGTCGACCCCTCGGGCTGCCTGGTCTGTCCCTGGCACCAGTCCGCCTACGACGTGACGACCGGCCAGATGGTCCGCGGACCGCAGGGCGTCTTCGCGAAGGTCCCCGGCCTCGGCTTCGCGTTCCGCACCCTCACCAAGGTGCTCCCGCTCGGCCGCGGGAAGGTCGTGGAGCGCGACGGTGACGTCTTCGTCTCCTGAGGGCCATTCGGGCGCGCCGCTCGCCCGCAAGCTCGGGATCACCGACACCAGCCGCGTGCTGCTCGACGGAGCCCCGACGGGCTTCCAGCTCCCGGACGTGCCCGCGCCGCACCGGAGGATCGGGCGCGTGCCGTACGACGTCGCGCTCCTGTTCTGCCCCGACCGGTCCCGCCTGGAACGACGCTGGGCGGCGGTGCACGCCGCGGTCACCCCGGCGGGCAAGCTCTGGGTGGCCTGGCCGAAGCGGGCCAGCGGACTCGCGACGGACCTGGATGACGCGACCGTGCGCGAGCACGGCCTGACCCACGGCCGAGTGGACGTCAAGGTCTGCGCGATCGACGCGACGTGGTCGGGGCTGGCTTTCGTCGTCCGGGTGCGGGACCGCTGATCAGCAGCGGACCGGCTGCGGGACCTTCACGTTGATCAGGTAGGCGTTGACCGGGCTGGTGATGCAGGCCGGGGCGCTCGCGCGGTAGACGGTGTGCCCGTCTCCGTCGTACGTCAGCAGGACCCCCTTGGACAGCTGGGCGGCCAGCTGCTGAGCCCAGACGTACGGCGTCGCCGGGTCGCGGGTCGTCCCGATGACGACCACGGGCGGCATGCCCGGTGCGGTCACCTTGTGGGGCGTCGAGGTCGGTTCCAGCGGCCAGACCGCGCAGCCCAGGCCGGACAGGGCGATGGCTGGGCCGAAGCGGGGGTAGTCCCTGCCGACCTCGCGCGCGAGCTTTTGGTACGGCGCGATCTCCCGGGGCCAGGGCCGGTCGATGCAGTTCACCGCGAAGTTGGACTCGATGAGGTTGGCGTAGCCGCTGTCGCTGCGCTCGAGGTAGTTGTCGTTCAGGGTCAGCAGCGTCGCGCCCTCTCCGTCGACCGCCTCGGTCAGCGCCTGCGCGAGCGACGGCCACAGGCTGGTGCTGTACAACGCCTGGCCGACGCCGTAGCTGAACTCCGCCGGTCCGACCACCCGGTTGCCGTTGCCGCTCAAGGGGGTGGTCTCGACCTTCGCGGCCAGCTGGTCGAAGGCCTTGGTGAGGTCCCCGCTGACCTTCTTGCGGAACTCGCAGCTGGTCTTCTGGCAGTTCGCGAGGAACGCCCCCAGCGCGACGTCGAAGCCTCGCGACTGACCGGCGAGCAGCTGGTCCCAGCTGTTGCTCGGGTCGAGAGCTCCGTCGAGCACCATCGCCCGCACGTTCGTCGGGAACTGGTCGAGGTACGCCGCCCCGATCGCCGTGCCGTAGGAGTAGCCGAGGTAGGTGAGCTTGGCGTCGCCGACGGCCAGACGCGCCCGCTCGAGGTCTTGCGCCACGACGTCGGTCCCGACGAACGGCAGGATCCGGCCGGAGCGCTTCGCGCAGCCGGCCGCCAGCTTGCGGTTGCCCCGGTCCAGGGCGGTGAGCTCCTGGTCGTCGTCCGGCACCGGGTCGAGGTGGAAGTACGCGTCCAGCTCGGCCGTGGTCTCGCAGCGCACCGGGGCGGTGCGGCCGACGCCTCGCGGGTCGAAGGCCACGAGATCGAAGCGCTCGCGCAGCGGCTGAGGGATCCCGGTGTACGCCGCTTGCAGGTACTCGACCGCGCTCGCGCCGGGACCTCCCGGGTTGACGAACAGCGAGCCGAGGCGGCTGCCGCCGGTGGCTTTGTGCCGGGTCATCGCCAGCGCGACCGTGCCCTTGGCCGGGTCCTTCTCGTCCAGGCGCACGGTCAGCGTGGCGCACTGGAAGCCACCCCCGTCGCAGGACTTCCAGGGCGACAGCACGCCGCGCGACAGGGCCGGAGTCGCGGTCGCGGTGCTGGTCGCCGTCGGAGCGGCGGAGGACGTCGCGGTCGCGCTGGGCGTGACTGCCGACGGCGACGGGCTCGCCGGGACGGCGCCGGGGTCCTCCGTCGACCCGCCTGAGCAGGCGGCGAGGGGCAGCAGGGCGGCCAGGACGAGGGCGGGGAGGCGGGGGCGCACCCGTGCAGTCTGTCAGCAAACGTCAGGTCCGGCGGCCCGTCCTGACACGCCCGAGCCGGGACGGCCCGGTGGCCACGGAGAGCGCGGGACGCGAGTAGCCTTGTCTGCCGGCAGCCAGGCCCACCCGACATGATCTAGAGGCGGCGTTTCAGCGTGTCCCCAACGACCGGGCAACCCGGACAGAGCAGCGACTTCGGTGCCAACGAGTGGTACATCCAGGAGCTCCTGGAGGACTACAAGAAGGACCCGGACAGCGTGCCGGAGCAGTGGCGCTCCGTCCTGGCCGACTACGCCGCCGGGGCCGCCGAGGCTGGCGGCGCGTCCTCCAACGGGACGCACGCCCCGGCCGCTCCCGCGCCCCAGACCGAGGCTCCCCCCGCGGCTCCCGCCCCGACGCCGAAGGCTGCGGCTCCGAAGGCTGCGGCTCCCCAGGCTGCTGCTCCTGCCGCTGAGCCCAAGGCGGCACCCAAGGCGGCCCCCAAGACGGACGAGGCTGCTCCCCAGGTTGAGGTGGACGAGGGTCCGACGAGCACCCCGCTCAAGGGCGCGGCGGCCCGCGTCGTGACCAACATGGAGTCCTCGCTCGAGGTCCCCACGGCGACCAGCGTGCGCGCCGTCCCCGCCAAGTTGCTGGCGGACAACCGCACCGTGATCAACAACCACCTGCGTCGCTCGCGGGGCGGCAAGGTGAGCTTCACGCACCTCATCGGCTTCGCCCTGGTCAAGGCGGCGATGGACGTGCCGGTGATGAACACCAGCTACGCCCTCACCGACGGCAAGCCTCAGCTGGTCACCCCCGCCCACGTCGGACTGGGGCTGGCGATCGACCTGCAGAACGCCAACGGCACCCGCTCGCTGGTGGTGGCGGCCATCAAGAACGCCGACACCCTGGACTTCTCCGGGTTCGTCGCGGCGTACGAGGACATCGTGAAGCGGGCCCGCACCGGCAAGCTCACCGTCGAGGACTTCCAGGGCGCCACCATCAGCCTGACCAACCCCGGCGGGATCGGCACCGTGCACTCCGTGCCGCGCCTCATGCAGGGCCAGGGCGCCATCATCGGCGTCGGCGCGATGGAGTACCCCGCGGAGTTCCAGGGCGCCTCGGAAGAGCAGCTCGCCCGGCTGGCGATCAGCAAGATCATCACGCTGACGTCCACGTACGACCACCGCGTCATCCAGGGTGCGCAGTCCGGGGAGTTCCTGCGCCGCATGCACCAGCTGCTGCTGGGCGAGGGCGACTTCTACGACGAGATCTTCAGCTCGCTGCGCATCCCCTACGAGCCGGTCCGCTGGGTGCCGGACGTCTCCACGAGCCACGAGGGCGACCTGGAGAAGTCGACCCGGGTGATGGAGCTCATCCACGCCTACCGCGTCCGCGGTCACCTGATGGCCGACACCGACCCGCTGAACTTCAAGGTGCGCAGCCACCCCGACCTCGACGTGGTCAACCACGGCCTCACCCTCTGGGACCTCGACCGCACCTTCCCGGTCGGCGGCTTCGCCGGCCAGCGGACCCTGAAGCTGCGTGAGGTCCTCGGTGTCCTGCGCGACTCCTACTGCCGCAACGTCGGCATCGAGTACATGCACATCCAGGACACCGCGCAGCGGCGGTGGCTGCAGGAGCGCGTGGAGAAGAAGAGCGAAGCCCCGGACCGCGACCTGCAGCTGCACGTCCTGAAGCGCCTCAACGCCGCGGAGGCGTTCGAGAACTTCCTGCAGACCAAGTTCGTCGGGCAGAAGCGGTTCAGCCTCGAGGGGGGCGAGTCCGTCATCCCGATGCTCGACGCGGTCCTGCAGGGGGCGGCTCGCGCCAAGCTCGACGAGGTCGTCATCGGCATGGCGCACCGGGGCCGGCTGAACGTGCTGGCCAACATCGTCGGCAAGTCCTACGGCCAGATCTTCCGCGAGTTCGAGGGCAACATCGACCCCAAGACCGTCCAGGGATCCGGGGACGTGAAGTACCACCTCGGGGCGCGCGGCACCTTCACCGCCAGCGACGGCTCGACGACCAACGTGTCACTCACGTCCAACCCCTCCCACCTCGAGGCCGTCAACCCGGTGCTCGAGGGCATCGTCCGCGCCAAGCAGGACGTCATCGACAAGGGCGAGGCGGGCTTCACCGTCCTCCCGCTGCTGCTGCACGGCGACGCGGCGTTCGCCGGCCAGGGCGTCGTCGCGGAGACCCTGCAGATGGGTCAGCTGCGCGGCTACCGCACCGGCGGCACGGTGCACGTCGTCATCAACAACCAGGTCGGCTTCACCACTGCCCCCGAGTTCAGCCGTTCGTCGACGTACTCCACAGACGTGGCGCGGACGGTCCAGGCGCCGATCTTCCACGTCAACGGGGACGACCCGGAGGCCTGCGTGCGCGTCGCGCAGCTCGCCTTCGAGTTCCGGCAGGCGTTCAAGAAGGACGTCGTCATCGACCTCGTCTGCTACCGCCGCCGCGGGCACAACGAGGGCGACGACCCCTCGATGACCCAGCCGGCGATGTACGACGTCATCGACCGCAAGCTGTCGGTCCGCAAGACCTACACCGAGCAGCTGGTCGGTCGCGGCGACATCACGGCGGAGGAGGCCGAGATGGCGCTCGCCGACTACCAGTCCCAGCTCGAGCGCGTCTTCGCCGAGACGCGCGACGCGTCCACCGCCACGGCCGTGGAGCCCCCGATGGTGCCGTCGCTGGACCTGTCCGCCATCGAGACGGCGGTCGAGCAGGACGTGCTCGACCGCATCGGCAAGGCGCACGTCGAGCTCCCCGACGGCTTCACCCCTCACCCCAAGCTCGCGCCGCTCATGCAGCGCCGCGCCAACATGGTGACCGAGGGCGGCATCGACTGGGGCTTCGGCGAGATCCTCGCCTTCGGCTCCCTCCTGCTCGAGGGCACGCCGGTCCGTCTGGCCGGTCAGGACTCGCGCCGCGGCACCTTCGTGCAGCGGCACACCACCCTCATCGACCGTCGCACCGCCGAGGAGTACACCCCGCTCAAGGCGATGACCGAGGACCAGGGGACGTTCTACGTCTACGACTCGCTGCTCAGCGAGTTCGCCTGCCTCGGCTTCGAGTACGGCTACTCCGTCGCCCGGCCCGAGGCGCTGGTGCTGTGGGAGGCGCAGTTCGGGGACTTCGTGAACGGCGCGATGACGATCATCGACGAGTTCATCTCCTCCGGCGAGGCCAAGTGGGGCCAGCGCTCCGGCGTCACGCTGCTGCTCCCCCACGGCTACGAGGGCCAGGGCCCGGACCACTCCTCGACCCGCATCGAGCGCTTCCTGCAGCTGTGCGCCGAGGACAACATGACCGTCGCCTACCCGACCACACCCGCCCAGCACTTCCACCTGCTGCGGGCCCAGGCGATGTCGACGGTCAACCGCCCGCTGGTCGTCGTGACCCCGAAGTCGATGCTGCGGCTGAAGGCGGCAGCGTCCATGCCGCTGGACTTCACCTCCAACCGCTGGCAGCCCGTGCTCGCCGATCCCGAGCAGCTCGACCCCGCCGCCGTGACGCGCGTGGTCCTGACCGCCGGCAAGGTGCACTACGACCTGGCGGCGGCGCGCCGCAAGAGCGAGGACAAGACGGTGGCCCTGCTGCGGGTCGAGCAGCTCTACCCGACCCCGGGGGCACAGGTGCGTGAAGCCCTGGCCGCCTACCCGAACGCCACGGACGTGGTGTGGGCGCAGGAGGAACCGGCGAACCAGGGCGCGTGGTCGCACATCGCGCTCTCGCTGCCCGAGCACCTGCCCTCGGAGCTCCGGCTGCGACGGGTCTCGCGTCGCGCGGCCGCCTCGCCCGCGGCGGGATCCAGCAAGGTCCACGAGGCGGAGCAGGCGGCGCTCGTCGAGGCCGTCTTCGCGCGCTAGCCGGCAGGGGGGATCAGGTGTACTTCACCGACCGAGGGATCGAGGAGCTCGCGACGCGCCGCGGCGAGGAGCAGGTGACCCTCGAGTGGCTGTCCCAGCGGCTCAAGGACTTCGTCGACGAGCACCCCGAGTTCGAGGTGCCCGTCGAGCGCTTCGCCACGTGGCTCGCTCGCCTCGACGACGCCGAGGACTGACCGCCGTCCCTGCACGACGCCGCGGCGTCCTTGTCGGCAGGGTGCGGTCGGTCAGCGGGACAGCCGGCCCCGGCGGGCGCTGACCTCGCGGGGCCGCGCGGTCCCCCGCAGCTGCCACACCAGCGCCGCCCCGAGCAGGAAGCCGATGACGTGGGCGCCGTACGCGACGCCGGACGCCCCGGCGACACCGGCACCCCGGAAGTAGGCGTACTGCAGCACGAACCAGCTCCCGAGCACGAGCCACGCAGGCAGCCGGACGGGCAGGAAGAACAAGAACGTCAGCAGCGACCACACCTTGGCCCTCGGGAACAGCACCAGGTAGGCACCGAGCACCCCCGCCACCGCCCCCGAGGCCCCGACCAGCGGCTGCGTGGACCCCGCGTCCAGCAGCGAGAAGCCGTAGGTCGCGGCGTACCCGCAGCCGAGGTAGAACGCCAGGAACCGCAGCCGGCCGAGCCGGTCCTCGACGTTGTTGCCGAAGACGTAGAGGAACAGCATGTTCCCCAGCAGGTGCAGCCAGCCGCCGTGGAGGAACATCGCGGTGAGCACCGAGACGTAGGGCCGCTTCTCGAACGGTGGTGGGGTCAGCTCGACGCAGCCGACGCGGTCGCCGTCGCGGCCGATGGCCCCCGTGGCGGCCGAGGGCTGTTGCACGTTGTGCACCACCTCGTCGGGGATCGCGGCGTACTGGTCCAGGAAGGCGACGATCCGGCACTCGCGCGCGGCGCTGGGCTCGCCGACGACCTGGGCGGCGAGCGGGCTGAGCACGAAGGCGATCACGTTGATCGCCACCAGCAGGTAGGTGACCACCGGCGTGCGCCGCGTGGGGTTGACGTCGTGCACGGGCAGGACCACGCGCGCTCCTGTCTAGGTCGTGAGGACGAGCTTGCCGAAGACCGTTCCCTCGGCGAGCCGGACGAAGCTCGACCGCGCGTCCGCGAGCGGGCGGACGTCGTCGATGAGCGGACGGAGACCGGTCGCCGTACAGAAGCCGAGCAGGTCGGCCAGCTCGTCCCGCGTGCCCATCGTCGAGCCGACCACCCGCAGCTGCAGGAAGAACAGCCGGTTGAGGTCGGCGCTCGGGTCCGGGCCGGTGGTGGCGCCGGAGACGACCAGCGTGCCGCCCGGACGCAGGGCCCGCATCGAGTGCGACCAGGTCGCCTTGCCGACGGTCTCGAGCACCGCGTCGACCTTGCCGGGCAGGCGGGCGCCGGTCTCGAACACCTCGTGGGCGCCCAGGTCCAGCGCTCTGGTCCGCTTGTCGTCGTCGCGGCTGGTCGCCCAGACGGTGAGGCCAGCAGCGCGGGCCAGCGCGATCGCGGCGGTGGCCACACCCCCTCCGGCGCCCTGCACCAGCACGGTCTGACCGGGACGGACGCCGGCGTTGGTGAACAGCATGCGGTACGCCGTCAGCCACGCCGTGGGCAGGCAGGCCGCTTCCTCCCAGGACAGCTCGGCCGGCTTGGGCAGGACGTTGCGCGCCGGCACGACCACCTGCTCGGCGAGTGTCCCGTCGTGCTTCTCCGACAGCAGGGTGCGCTTCGGGTCCAGCGTGTCGTCACCGGTCCAGCCCGGGCTGGTGACCACGGCGTGGACGACGACCTCGGTGCCGTCGTCAAGGGTCCCAGCGGCGTCGCAGCCGAGCACCATCGGCAGGGCGTCCGCGGAGAGACCGACGCCCTTGAGGGACCACAGGTCGTGGTGGTTGAGCGCGGCCGCCTTGACCGTGACGCGCACCCAACCGTCCGGGACGGTCGGGTCAGGGCGCTCCCCAACCGTCAGGCCCGACAGCGGGTCGTCAGCGGACTGGCTGGTGCAGGTGGCAGCGAGCATCTCCTGACCCTAGTCAGCGTCGGCTCAGAGCCGCGCGACCCCTTCGGCGCGGGCAGCAGCCGCGACGGCCTCGGCGACGACCGCGGCGACGCGCGGGTCGAACACCGACGGGATCACGCACTCCTCGCTGAGCTCGTCGTCGCCCACGACGGCGGCGAGGGCGAAGGCAGCCGCCTGCTTCATCCCCTCGGTCACGCGGGTGGCACGCACCTGCATGGCGCCCTTGAACACGCCAGGGAACGCCAGCACGTTGTTGATCTGGTTCGGGAAGTCCGAACGGCCGGTGGCGATGACCCGCGCCCCCGCACGTCGCGCGTCGTCCGGGTGGACCTCAGGATCGGGGTTCGCCATCGAGAAGACGATCGCGTCGGGAGCCATCGCCGCCACGGCGTCCACGGGGACCTTGCCGCCGGACAGCCCGATGTAGACGTCCGCCCCGGACAGGGCGTCCGCCAGCGATCCGGTGAACGCCCCGCGGTTGCTGATGGTGGCGAACATCCGCTTCTCGTCGTTCAGGTCGGTCCGGTCGATGTGCACCATCCCCTTGGAGTCGGCCACGGCGAGGTCGCCGATGCCCGCTTCGAGGATCATCTTCGAGACCGCGATGCCGGCCGCGCCCGCGCCACCGACGACGACGCGCAAGTCACCGAGCGTGCGGCCGGTGAGCTTCGCGGCGTTGCGGAGCGCGGCAAGCGTCACGATCGCGGTGCCGTGCTGGTCGTCGTGGAACACCGGGATGTCCAGGCGCTCCTGCACGCGCCGCTCGACCTCGAAGCAGCGGGGCGCGCTGATGTCCTCCAGGTTGATGCCACCGAACGCCGGCGCGAGACGCACGATCGTCTCCACCAGCTCATCGGTGTCCGTGACGTCGAGGCAGATCGGGACGGCGTCGATGCCTCCGAAGTGCTTGAAGAGCATGGCCTTGCCCTCCATCACGGGCAGGGCGGCGCGGGCGCCGATGTCGCCGAGCCCGAGGACTGCGGTGCCGTCGGTCACGACGGCGACGGTGCGCGACATCCAGGTGTAGTCGTAGACGAGGTCGGGGTTCTCGGCGATGGCGGTGCAGATGCGCGCGACGCCCGGGGTGTACGCCAGCGAGAGGTCCTCGCGCGTCTCCAGCGGAACGGTCAGGCCGATCTCGATCTTGCCGCCGCGGTGCAGCGCGAAGGCCGGGTCGTCGTCACGGCTCGTCGATGGCAGCACGGACAGGTCCTCCAGGAAGGTGGTCACTGATGAGTCTCCTCACGGCGCCGACGGCCCCTGAAACGGGGTCCTGACGACGCCGAACACGAACGGTTCGGTGGAGCGCGAGGCTGGTGGCGCGCGGCGTCGGTCGGGGGTTGCCCGTGCTCCCATCCTGTCACAGCGGCACGTCGCAGGCCCCCGCTGCGCGCTGCTGTGACGGGACGCACAACCCACAATGGCAAGATGCTCGCGACATCGACCCGGAGGTCCTCGCATGCGCACCACCCCCCGCCTGCTCGCCCTGTCCGCTGCGGCCGTCGTGCTGCTGAGCGGTTGCGGTGGCAGCAGCACACCAGCGGCCGACGGTGGGCCCGGCGCCGCCGCCCCGCTCGCGTCCCTGCTCCCCCAGGCGATCCGCGACAAGGGCACCCTGGTCGTGGGATCGGACGTCGCCTACGCGCCCGTCGAGTTCTACGACGCCGACGGCAAGACCATCATCGGCATCGACCCGGACCTCGGCAAGGCCATCGGGGCCCAGCTCGGCGTGACGCTGGAGTTCCAGAACGGCACGTTCGACGGTCTCATCGCCTCGCTCACCAAGAGCAAGCGCATCGACCTGATCATGAGCGCGATGAGCGACAACAAGAAGCGCCAGGAGGAGATCGACTTCGTCGACTACTTCTCCGCCGGCACCTCCATCCTCGTCAAGAAGGGCAATCCCAAGAACATCACCACCCTCGACGACTTCTGCGGCCAGACCGTCGCCCTGCAGCGCGGGACCACCCAGGACGACGTCGCGGAGGCCCAAGCCAAGAAGTGCGGCAGCAACACGCTCACGATCCTGAAGTTCGACACCGACCCCGAGGCGCTGTTGCAGGTCAAGCAGGGACGTGCCGTCGCCGACATGAACGACTTCCCGGTCGCGGCGTACACCACGACGCAGTCCCAGGACTTCGAGGTGGTCGGTGAGCAGATCGAGGCCGGGCCGTACGGCATCGGCGTCCGCAAGGAGGACAGCCAGCTGCGCGACGCGATCCAGCAGGCGCTGCAGGCCCTGATCGACAACGGCGAGTACACCAAGATCCTCGAGAAGTGGAAGGTCACCTCTGGCGCCCTGACCACAGCCGCCGTCAACGGCGGCTGAGCCCGCACCGCACGTGCCCGAGCAGCTCGCAGAGACGTCGCGCGGGGTGGCGCCGGAACGTCTCGTCGCCGTCCCGCTCCGCCACTGGGGTCGCTGGGTCAGCGGCGTCGTCGTGGTCGCCCTGTTGGGCTCTCTCGTCTACGCGTTCGCCACTGCCGACATCAACTACGGCACCACCCGGACCTACTTCACCTTCGACACGATCGTCCGCGGGGCCGGCAACACCCTGCTGCTCAGCGTCTGCGCGCAGGCCCTCGGGATCGTTCTCGGCGTCGTGTTCGCCGTCATGCGGCAGTCCGGGAACCCCGTGACCGGTGCGGTCGCGTGGCTCTACATCTGGTTCTTCCGCGGCACGCCCGTGCTGCTCCAGCTGCTCATCTGGTTCAACCTCGCCCTGATCTTCCCGAGCATCCTCGGCGTCGACACGAACACGATCATGACGGCCTTCGTCGCCGCCCTGCTCGGCCTCGGCATCAACGAGGGCGCCTACATGGCCGAGATCGTCCGGGCCGGCATCGGAGCGGTCGACGAGGGGCAGACCGAAGCGGCCCAGGCGCTCGGGATGCGCCGCGGCCAGCTACTGCGTCGCATCGTGCTGCCGCAGGCGATGCGCGTGATCATCCCGCCCACCGGCAACGAGTTCATCAACATGCTGAAGACCACCTCGCTGGCCGCGCTCGTCACCTACCCCGAGCTCCTGCGTTCGGCGCAGAACGTCTACACGCGCAACCTGCAGATCGTCGAGCTGCTGTTCGCGGCGGCGCTCTGGTACCTCCTGCTCACCAGCGTGTTCAGCATCGGTCAGTACTACCTGGAGCGACGGTTCGCCCGCGGCTCGAGCCACGCGCCGGCGCTCACCCCGCTGCAGAAGGTCCGGCAGGCCCTGTCGAGCGGACCCCGGCTGTGACGCGCCCGATGGTGCTCGCCGAGCGGGTGCACAAGAGCTTCGGCCGGCTCGAGGTCCTCAAGGGGATCGACCTGGCCGTCGCCCCTGGGGAGGTGTGCTGCCTGCTCGGCCCGTCGGGATCGGGGAAGTCCACGTTGCTGCGCTGCATCAACCACCTCGAGAAGATCAACGCCGGCCGGTTGTCGGTCGACGGGGAGCTGGTCGGCTACCGGCAGCAGGGCGACAAGCTGTACGAGCTGCGGGAGAAGGAGACCGCCGCGAAGCGGGCGCAGATCGGCATGGTCTTCCAGCGGTTCAACCTCTTCCCGCACCTCACGGCGCTGGGCAACGTCATCGAGGCCCCGATCCGGGTGCGTGGGCTCACCAAGGCGGAGGCCGGCGCCATGGGACGGACGCTGCTCGCCAGGGTGGGCCTGTCCAGCAAGCTCGACGCCTACCCCGCCCAGCTGTCCGGCGGCCAGCAGCAGCGGGTCGCCATCGCCCGTGCCCTGGCGATGGAGCCCAAGCTCATGCTGTTCGACGAGCCGACCAGCGCCCTGGACCCGGAGCTCGTCGGGGAGGTGCTGGAGGTCATGCGCGGGCTGGCCGCGGACGGCATGACGATGATCGTGGTGACCCACGAGCTGGACTTCGCGCGCGACGTCGCGGATACGGTGGTGTTCATGGATGACGGAGTCGTGGTCGAGACGGGAAACCCCGCGCAGGTGCTCGACGCGCCGCAGCAGGCACGCACCCGCACCTTCCTCGGGAAGGTCCAGTGAACGTCCGCGAACTCAAGGTCCCGGGAGCGTGGGAGTTCACGCCCAAGCAGTGGCCGGACGGGCGCGGGGTGTTCCTCGAGTGGTTCAAGGCGCCGGTGTTCCGCGGGGCCGTCGGGCACGACCTCGTCGTCAAGCAGGCCAACCACTCGGTGAGCAGCAAGGGCACCCTGCGGGGCGTGCACTTCGCCGACGTACCGCCAGGGCAGGCGAAGTACGTCTACTGCACCAAGGGCGCCGTCCTGGACGTGATGGTCGACATCCGGGTCGGCTCCCCGACCTTCGGGATCAGCGACGCCGTCCGCCTCGACGAGGTGGACCGGCGCGCGGTCTACCTGTCCGAGGGGCTGGGGCACGCGTTCCTCGCGCTCACCGACGACGCCAACGTCACCTACCTGTGCAGCGAGCCGTACAACCCGACGGGCGAGCACGGCATCCACCCGCTCGACACCGAGCTCGACCTACCGTTCCCGGACGACATCGAGCACCTGCTGTCGGACAAGGACGCGGCAGCACCCACGCTCGCCGAGGCCGCCACGCAGGGCTTGCTCCCGACGTACGACGCGTGTGTGGCCTTCTACGAGCGGCTGCGCCAGTAGCGCCGCAGGACCCTGGCCTCCACGTCCGCGAGCCCACCCGGGCCGGTGACGAACGGGTTGTCGGACGCCACCTCCCAGCCCTCCCCCACGGGGCGTACGGCGCGCTTCACCACCAGCAGGTCCGGGCGCTCGCGGAAGCGCGCGACGACGAGGTCGCCCGGGCGGATCCGTGCGCCGTACCGCACGAGCAGGCAGTCCCCGTCGCGCAGTGCGGGCACCATCGACGGGCCGCTGACGCGGACGGTCCCGATGCGCACCGGCTCCTCCTGTCGGTCTAGGGTCGGGGGAAGCGGTTTCCCCGAGCGATCATCCCGACCGAAGGAAGCATCATGTCCCTGTTCAGCCCGAAGACCATCGTGTCGGCTCACTGCGACCTGCCTTGCGGCGTCTACGACCCCGCGCAGGCGCGCATCGAGGCCGAGTCCGTCAAGGCCATCTGCGAGAAGTACGCCGGTAACGAGGACCCGACGTTCCGGGCCCGCGCCGTCGCCATCAAGGAGCAGCGCGCCGAGCTGGTCAAGCACCACTTGGCCGTGCTGTGGCACGACTACTTCAAGGCCCCGCACTTCGAGAAGTACCCCGAGCTGCACACGCTGTTCAACGAGACCATCAAGCTGTCCAGCGGCACCGGCAGCAAGCAGTCGATGGACGCCGCGGACGCGCAGAAGCTGCTCGACGGCATCGCCCAGATCGACACCATCTTCTGGGAGACCAAGAAGGCCTGATCACCTGCACCTCGCCAGCCCGGTCCTCCTCGCGGGGGCCGGGCTGGTTGCATGAGGGACATGGGCGAGCTGTGGCTGGTGCGACATGGGCAGACGGAGTGGTCCCGGGACCACCGCCACACCGGACGCACCGATCTCCCGCTCCTGCCTGAGGGTGAGGCTGACGCCGTGGCGCTGAAGGACCGTCTCGACCGTCCGTTCGCGCGGGTGCTGGCCAGCCCGCTGCAGCGCGCCTGGCGGACGGCGGAGCTCGCGGGCCTCAGCCCTGAGCCGGAGCCGGACCTGCAGGAGTGGGACTACGGGCCGGCGGAAGGACTCACCACCGAGCAGATGGGTCCGGGATGGAGCGTGTGGGACGACGTCGCCCTCGGGGAGACGATCCAGGACGTCGCGGAGCGCACCCGCCGCGTGATCGCCCGCGCGGCAGCGGCTGACGGCGACGTGCTGCTGGTCGCGCACGGGCACGTGCTGCGCGTCCTCACCGCGACCTACCTCGGACTGGACCCTCGCGCGGGCAAGCACTTCGTCCTGAGCCCAGCGACGATCAGCGTCCTCAGCACCGAGCACGACTACCCGGCGATGACGAGGTGGAACGCATGATCCGCGAGGCCGCGCCGACCGACGTACCCGTGGTCCTGGACCTGATCCGCGAGCTCGCGACGTACGAGAGGGAGCCGGACGCGGTCCTTGCCACCGGGTCCGATCTGCTGGCCGCCCTCTTCGGGCCGGATCCGAGCGCGGCGTGTCACGTCGCCGAGGTGGACGGCGCCGTCGTCGGCTTCGCCCTCTGGTACCGCACCTTCAGCACCTGGCAGGGCAAGCCGGGACTGTGGCTCGAGGACCTCTACGTCCGACCTGACGCGCGGGGCACCGGGCTGGGCAAGGCGCTGCTGGTGACCCTCGCCACGATCGCGGCAGAGCGCGGCTGGACCCGGTTCGAGTGGTGGGTGCTCGACTGGAACACCCCGGCGCACGGCTTCTACCGCTCACTCGGGGCGCGACCGGAGGACGACTGGACGGTCTGGCGCGTCGAGGGCGCAGCGCTGGACCGCCTTGCCGGCGGGTGACGCCATCCCTCGATCGGGCCATCCGAACCCACCACAAAGGATCACCTGCTGGTCATCTCGGAGGGCAAAGGTCCCGACGGGGGCCCGGGCCCGTCAGACTCGCAGCGTGCGACGGACCTGGCCCCTGCTGACGGCCATCGCGCTCGCCCTGATGTCGCTCGGGGCGGTCCTCACCGATGCCGCGGCCTCCTACCTGGTCCGGTTGGTGACCGCCCTCGTCGCCATCGGCCTCCTGGTCCGGCCGGGACCGCAGGCCACCCGACGGGCGCGGCACCTGTTCGCCGGCGCCCTCGGCATGGGGATCCTGTCCGGGGTCGCGGCGATGGCCCACCTGGCGATCCACGGTGTCCCGAGCCCGCCGGGAGCCCTCGCGGACTGGCTCTACCTCAGTTACGCGCCGCTCGCGGTGGCCGGCCTGCTGGCCCTCCCCCGGACCTCGACCGAGGCGCCCTGGCTCTTCCGCGCGCTGGCCGACGTGACCGTGGCCGTCGGGTCGCTCGGCTTCGCTGTTGCGGGCCTGGCAGAGCGGATGGTCGGCGACAGCCATAGCGACGGACGCGCCACCGTCGCCGCCGTCGCCTACCCGGTCCTCGCCGTCTTCGTCATGGGTGTGCTGCTGGCGGTGCTCCCGCGAGCCACGACACCGCTGCGGCCCTTCCTCCGCCTTGTCGGTGCCGGCTTCGGCCTGCTGATGACCGGTGACATCTGCTACGCGGTGGGGGTCCTCGACGGGTGGTACACGCCGACGCACCCCGTGGTGCTGCTGATGCAGCTCGGCCTGGTGCTGCTCGCCCTGGCTCCCCTGCTGCCGGCGCCGGACGAGCGCCGCGTGGTCGTCACGCCCCCCGGCCACCTGGAGCTTGCGGCGCCCTACCTCCCGCTGCTCGTCGGCATCGGCGTGCTCGGCTACCTGGTCGCGCGCGACATCCCGGCGAGCCGCACCCGGCTGCTGATCAGCGGGGTGGTCGCCCTGGCCGTCGTGACGCGCCAGGTGCTGAACAACGCCGAGCAGGGCTGCGCCCTCGCTGCCCTGTCCGCCCGAGAGCAGGAGGCGAGCGCCCAGGCCCTGCGCGACCCGCTCACCGGCCTCGGGAACCGCACCCAGCTGCACCGGGTGCTCGACGCCCTGCTCGAGTCCCCCACCCACGAACCGGTCGCCCTCGCGCTCCTGGACCTCAACGACTTCAAGGACATCAACGACACCCACGGGCACGACACCGGGGACGAGGTGCTGCGCGAGGTGGGGCTCCGGCTCCAGCTGGCGGCTCCGGTAGGTGCGCTCGTGGTGCGGCTAGGGGGCGACGAGTTCGCCGTGTGCCTGCGCGGCGGTGCGTCCCCGCGCCTGCTGGGCGATCGCATGGTCACGGCCCTGGGCACGCCCATCCGAGTCGGTCGTCGGGAGTTCGCCGTGACGGCGAGCATCGGCGTGGTGATCGCCGACTCGGGTGCTGCGACAGCCCTGTCGCACGTCGACGTGGCGATGTACGAGGCCAAGGCGGCCAAGGAGCCGCACCGGTCGGGAGTGGTGGTCCTGTCCGGTGCGTCCCGCGATGCGGCGGCCGCCCGCGTGCAGCTGCGCGACGACATCTCCCGTCCGGACCTCACGCAGTTCCACGTGGTGTACGAGCCCATGGTCGACCTCGTCTCCGGCGCAGTCATCGGTGCCGAGGCGCTGCTGCGTTGGGACCACCCAGAACTCGGGGCGATCCCGCCGAGCGAGTTCATCCCGTTGGCCGAGTCGGTCGGAGCGATCCACGTCCTCGGTGAGCTCTGCCTCAGGACAGCGGTCCGGGACCTTGCCGGGTGGCTGACGGCCTCCGTGGAGCGGGGTGAGCCGCTGGTGGCGGCGTCCATCGGGGTCAACCTCAGCCCCCGCCAGCTCGGCCGACAGGGCTTGTGCGACCTGGTGCGCGAGGTCCTCGCCGACCACGACCTGCCGGCCTCCCGCCTCGTCCTGGAGATCACCGAGCAGGCCCTGATGGACGACTGGGCCACCGCGGTCGAGGTGGTGCGGGAGCTCCGGGAGATCGGCGTCGGGGTCGCCGTCGACGACTTCGGCACCGGCTACTCCTCCCTGCGCTACCTCCGCCGGTTCGACACCAGCACGGTGAAGGTCGACCGGGAGTTCGTGCAGGCCCTTCCCGACGAGGCCCGGACCCGGGCGCTGGTGGCCAGCGTGATCGGCATGGCCCGGTCGCTCGACCTGCTCACCGTGGCCGAGGGCATCGAGACCCTCGACCAGCTCCAGGTGGTCCGCGCCCTGGGCTGCCGGTTCGCACAGGGGTACCTGTTCGACCGGCCGATGCCTGCCGACGCCTTTGGCGCGCTCCTGGTGGGACGGCACCGCTACCCGCTGACCGGGCTCCCCGCCACCGTGGCCTTCGTCCCCCCGCCGCGCGTGATCGCTCCGAGCAGGGTTCCGGTCATCCCACGGCAGCTCGGGTGAGCGCCGCAGCAGCCACGCACAGCACGACCGTCGCGACGACGTAGCGGCGGCTGCTGCGCGCGTGGACGTCGAGGGCGACCTCCACCGCGAAGGTGCTGAACGTCGTGAGGCCGCCGCAGAAACCGATCCCGACCAGCGCCAGGACGCTCGGTGAGGACTGGACCAGGGCGCCGAGCAGGCCGCTCCCGACGACGTTGACCGCCAACGTGGCCCGGCGGCCGGGCAGGGCCACCGCCACGAGGAAGCGCACCAGCGCACCCGCTGCGCCACCCACGGCGACCAGCAGGACCGTCATCTGCCCAGACCGCAGCGGGCGGCGGCCGTCCCCAGCACGAGGGTGGCCACGAGGTAGGCGGCAGCGACCGGGAACGACGACGTGATCGTCTGCACGGCGAGCGCTGACGTCGTCGTGAAGCCGCCCAGCACGCCCGTTCCGACCACCGCACGGACCCGCTCCCCCGGCCGCGCGGCGACGAGGCGACCGAGCAGGAACGCCCCGACGACGTTGACGACCAGGGTGAGGAGCAGGTCCGGCCCAGCCAGGACCAGCAGGTAGCGCGCCACAGCACCCACCGCACCACCGGCGGCGACAGCGATCTGGAGACGGACGGCAGGCACGCGCGCAGCCTGTCAGGTCGGGTCGGGGTCCTCCCGCACGCGGCGGGCCGCGTAACCCGCAGCGAGCGTGCCGGCGGCCAGCCAGGCGACGTCGGTGGCCAAGCCGGTCACCGGGAGAGCCGGGCCCGCCGGCGATGGCGGGACCGGCTGAGGAGCGGCCGGTGCGGGAGCCGCTGCGAGCCGGAAGGGCGCCGCGAGGACCAGCTCGACGTTGCGGTCCTCCACCTTGCCCCGACGCGCGTCCGTGCGCTCCTGCGGGTCGTTGGCCGCGAGCTCGCGGGCCAAGGAGGCGAGCGCGGTGGTGCTGTCCAGCTTCCCGCCGTACGCGAGAGGGGCTGCGGCGTCGATGACCGTGCCGAACAGCGACAGCGTGCCGTCGTGGTTGTCGACCAGCTCGAGCAGCCGGGCCTGAGCGGGCCAGTCGACGTGGGCCGCGGTGTTCACCTCCCAGAACCCGCCCCCACCGGCACGGAGGTACGGCGTCACGCGGTTGACGTGCGTGTGGCCGTTGACCCAGGCGATCGCGTTCGGGTGGGCGAGCAGGACGTCGCGCACCGCCGGTCCCAGGACGCGCGGTCGCGGATCGTCGGGACCGATGATCTGGTTGGTCATGGAGCCGATCGTGTGGTGGCTGTAGACCACGACGTAGCTGTCCTTCGCCGCCTCGAGCTGTGCCGCGAGCCAGGCGAGCTGCGGCTGGTCGATGGAGCCGCTGCTCTCGCCGTTCGGGTTGACCGTGTCGAGCACGATGCCCAGCACGTGCGGGGCCATGACGAACGTGTAGTACGCGGTCCCCGCGGCGAGGTTGGACGACGTGTAGCCGTGCCCGAGCGGCACGCCACCGGTCGTGAAGTGCTCCTTGACCGTCTGCGTGCGGGTGATCACCTCGCGCGTGGGGTCAGCGGTCACCTGGCGCGCCGGCGCCGCCGCCAGGGCCGGCAGCACGCTCGGGTCGCCCGCGGCCACGTCCTCCGGCGAGACGCCAGCGGGCAAGGACGTGATCTTCACCGGGCCGGTCGCAGCGTTGGACAGCTGGAACGACTGCGGGAAGTTGCCCTGCACCAGGCCGTCGTGGTTGCCGTAGCAGGTGTACCAGCGGCGCTTCAGGCCGTGCGCCTTGAACGGCCGGCGGGCGGCGTCGAGCAGCCCCTTGACGAGGGGGAAGCCGTGGTTCGCACGCAGCTCGTCGTCCTGCTTCCCGCTCGGCGTGCCGTCCGGGTGCCAGTAGTGGACGTCGTAGCTGGTGGGCTCTTGGTCGTGCACGCCCTCCCACTGCGAGGTGGACCCGCTGTCCGGCCGGACGGTCCCCCCGTCGAGCAGGTCGATCTGCCAGCGCAGCTCGTTGTGCTGGCAGTTGTCGGTGTTGTCACCGGTGCACATCACGAAGTCGAGGGTCCGCCCCGCGACCGGCCCGCGCCCGACCTGCTCGACGGCGGCGATGATCCGGTCGGCCACCTGGGTCGTGAGCATCTCGTGCGGCCGGTACGCCGCCCCGAAGATCAACGGCGACCCGGGCCCGTCGTTGTAGCGGTCCAGGAACTCCACGCGTGCGGGCGACTGCGCATCGACGACGTGGATGTCGGTCAGGTGGGCAAAGGCGACCAGGGCCGTACGACGGCCGGCGCGACCCGCCTGAGCCCGCGTGCCGAGGTCCTCCCGGACGGTGTGCGGCTCACCGGGACCCGCCAGGAGGCGGACGTAACCACCCGCGCCCGCAGGGCCGCGCACGACGGTCGACGCGAGCGTCGCCGTGGGCGCAGGAGCCGCTGCGCGCGCGGAGCGGGTGGGGAAGAACGTCACCGCTCCGGCGACCGCGGCGCCCTGCAGAGCAGTCCTGCGTGTGATGTCCATGCGGACAGGATCGCACCTGTGTGACCCTGTGCAGGGACGTGATCGACGAGACAGGTGTCAGACCCGTCCCCAACGGGGACGGTTGGGCTCAGGGCGCTCCACGCCCATCACCAAAAGGGGGACTCGTGAAGGACAACGTCGTGCTGCGCCTGCCGGCGCAAGGGGCGTACCTGTCGGTGTTGAGGACGGCCACGGCATCGCTGGCCTCCCGGCTCGACTTCACGCTCGACGACATCGAGGACCTGCGCATTGCCGTGGACGAGGCGTGCGCCATGCTGCTCAGCCAGGCCGTCGCCGGCGCCGAGCTCACGTGCTCCTTCGAGCTCATGACGGACGGGCTGTCCGTCTCCGTCTCGGTCCCCACCGTCGACGGCAAGGTCCCCTCGCGCGAGACGTTCGCCTGGACGGTACTGACGGCGCTGGCCGGCGACGTGGACGCGTCGGTCGACGCCGACCAGGTGGTGACGATCTCGCTGCACAAACAGCGCCTGGACGACTCGGCTGTGGCGTCATGAGCACCCCCTCCTCCGAGCTCACCCCCGTCCCGGAGCAGGTCGAAGCCGCCGACGCCGACGCGCTGGACCCAGACGTCATCGCCGCCACGGCGGACGTGGTGGCGGAGCTCGGCGACACACGCAAGGAGCGGATCGCCGCGGACCGCGCCCGGGCGCGCGTGATGTTCGCCGACCTCGCTGCCCTTCCGGCCGGTGACCCGAGGCGTGCGCGCCTGCGCGACGAGCTCGTCGAGATGCACCTGCCGCTCGTGGAGTACCTCGCCCGGCGCTTCCGCAACCGCGGCGAGCCCCTCGACGACCTGGTGCAGGTCGCCACGATCGGGCTCATCAAGAGCGTGGACCGCTTCGACCTCGAGCGGGCCGTCGAGTTCTCGACCTACGCGACCCCCACGATCGTGGGCGAGATCAAGCGGCACTTCCGCGACAAGGGCTGGGCCATCCGCGTGCCCCGTCGCCTGCAGGAGCTGAAGCTCTCGCTCACCAAGGCCACCGGCGAGCTGTCCCAGAAGAACGGGCGGGCCCCCACGGTCGCCGAGCTGGCCGGCCACCTGGGTCTGACCGAGGAGGAGATCCTCGAGGGGCTGGAGTCCGCCAACGCCTACTCCGCCGTGTCCCTTGACGCCCCGGACGGCGGCGACGACGACAGCCCCGCCGTGGCCGACTCGCTCGGGATGGTCGACGAGGCGCTCGAGGGGGTCGAGGACCGCGAGTCCCTCAAGCCCCTGCTCGACAAGCTGCCGGCGCGGGAGAAGAAGATCCTCATGCTGCGCTTCTTCGGCGGCATGACCCAGTCGCAGATCGCGGGCGAGCTGGGCATCAGCCAGATGCACGTGTCCCGGCTGCTCGCCCGGACGCTGGCCCAGCTGCGCGTGGGCATGCTCGCCGAGGACTGACTACCGCTCGCGAAAGATCGCCCGCAGCTCAGGCGTCGCGAACAGGTAGAGCACCGTGACGGCCATCAGCAGGACGGGCAGGGCGGTGGGCCACGCTCCGCTCTGCAGGGCGGTGAGCCCGACCGGGAGCGGGATGACGTTCAGCACGACGGCGGGCGACCGGGCCCAGCGCTTGGCCAGGTCCACCGCGCGGGCGAGACCCAGCAGCAGCAGGCCGGTGACCACTGCCGCGCCAGCCTCGAGCAGCGCCGGACGCGAATCGCTGCTCACGGCGGCGTAGGCCACGCCCAGCGCGCCGAGCGCGACACCCTCCAGAGCGAGCAGCAGCGCGAGCCGTCGGAGCAAGGTCACGCCGGTAGACTAGGTCGATGCGCGCGCTCCTGGTGGTGAACCCCAAGGCCACGACGACCTCGGCCCGCGCGCGCGACGTGCTCGCCCACGCGCTCGCCAGCGAGGTCAAGCTCGACGTCGTCGAGACGACCCATCGCGGCCACGCGACCCAGCTCGCGACCCAGGCCGCCGTGGACGGACTCGACGTCGTCGTCGCCCTCGGCGGCGACGGGACGGTCAACGAGGTCACGAACGGCCTGCTGCACGCCGGCCCCCAGGAGGGCCTGCCCGCGCTGGCCGTGGTGCCCGCCGGCAGCACGAACGTGTTCGCCCGCACGCTGGGCATGCCCAACAACCCGATCGAGGCCACCAGCCAGCTGCTCGAGGGGTTGCTGGAGAACCGGCGCCGGACCATCGGGCTCGGCCTGGCCGACGACCGCTGGTTCACCTTCAACGTCGGGCTGGGCCTGGACGCCGGCGCCGTCCGGCGCGTCGAGCGGTCCCGCGACAAGGGGCGACGGGCGACGCAGGGAAAGTACGTTCGCGCAGCCCTGCGCGAGTTCTACGTCGGCTCGCCCCGTACCAGCCCGGTCACGCTGGAACGGCCGGGAGCCGACCCTGTGGTGCTGGGGCTCGCCCTTGTCTGCAACACCGATCCGTGGACCTACCTGGGCGACCGCCCGGTGAGTCCGTGCCCTGACGCCGGCTTCGACACCGGCCTGGACCTGTTCGGCCTGACGTCGATCCCGACGCTGCCGGTGCTGCGCCACCTCGCCCAGCTGCTCGTCTCCGGCCGCCGCCCCAAGGGCAAGCGCGTGGTCCTGCTGCACGACCTCGAGAGCTTCGTCCTGACGTCCGCTGAGCCCCTGCCGCTGCAGGTTGACGGCGACTACCTCGGTGACCGGGACCGGGTCGTGCTGACCGCGGTTCCCCACGCGCTCGACGTCGTCCTGTAACCCCTCCGGGTGACGGGCGTCACACCGTGGGGTGACGGCAGCGACCTCGAGATCCGCCGACGTGACGAAGGCGACAGGGCACCCGTCGTTCACAGACCCGCGAAGCCTTGCCAGCATGCCCCGCGGGTGCTTGGGTAGAACCGCGTTCGGTGCTGGACCCCCCGGTCCGGCCCCGTCGTCCCACAGCTTCCGGCGCAGCCGCGCCGGACCCAACGCCGGGCGCGTCCCACGCGTCCGGCGAGCGTTGAGGAGTTGGACCGGATGGATTGGCGCCAGCGCGCGCTCTGCCGCGAGCAGGACCCCGAGCTCTTCTTCCCCATCGGCACGACCGGCCCCGCTGCGGCCCAGGTCGACGAGGCCAAGGCGGTGTGCCGCCGCTGCGCGGTCGTCGAGCCCTGCCTCACCTGGGCCCTCGAGACCGGTCAGGACGCCGGCGTCTGGGGCGCCACGGACGAGGACGAGCGCCGCCTGCTCGTCCGCAGCGCGGCTCCCGCGCGCGTCCGCTCGGCCTGAGCGTGGCCGAGCAGTGGGTGCATCCCCCGGTCCTCGGCCGTGAGGCCCCGTCGACCACGGCCGCCCGGTGGCGCTTCCGCGTGCTGACAGGCGTCCTGCTCGCGATCATCGGGGTGTTCGTCTTCGTGCTGTTCCTGAAGGTCGCGGGAATCACCGACGAGGACCCCGGTTTCGGGGTCGGGCTCAGTCCCGCCCGGACTCCGTCGGTGTCGGTGGTACCAGCGGCACGGTGAGGACCGCCCGGGTCCCCCGGGTGTCGCGCTGGAGGAGGTCCAGCGTTCCGCGGAGTTCACCGCCGACGAGGGTCCGCACGATCTGCAGACCTAGCCGGGTGCTCGCTGAGAGGTCGAAGTCCGCCGGGAGGCCGGCGCCGTCGTCGAGCACCTCGACCGTGAGCAGGCTGTCGCGCCGGTCGACGCCGACCTCGATGGTCCCCGCACGACCGTCCGGGTAGGCGTGCTCGACGGCGTTCTGCACCAGCTCGGTGAGCACCATCGACAGCGGGGTCGCGACCTCCGCCGGCAGCGTCCCGAAGGTCCCCGTGCGGACCACCGAGACGGGCGCCCCCAGCGTGGCGATGTCGGCGCACATCGCGAGGACCTTGTCGGCCACGTCGTCGAACTCCACCGTCTCCGCGAACGCGCGGGCGAGCGTCTCGTGCACGATCGCGATCGCGGCGACCCGACGGACGGACTCCTGCAGCGCCGCCTTGGCCGTCGGGTCACCGGTCCGCCGTGCCTGCATCCGCAGCAGGGCGGCCACCGTCTGCAGGTTGTTCTTCACCCGGTGGTGGATCTCGCGGATCGTGGCGTCCTTGCCCATGATCTGGCGGTCCCGACGTCGTACCTCCGTCACGTCCCGCACCAGGACGAGGGCACCGCGCGGCTCGCCCCCGGGGACCAGCGGGAGGACGCGCAGGTCGACGACCGCGCCGCGCGCCTCCACCTCGCTCTCGCGCGGCTCCCGGAAGCGCAGGGCCGCCGCGAGGGCGGCGCTCCCCCGAGGCTCGTCCAGCTTCCCGGGACCCGCGGACAGCCGGGCGATGGTGTGACCCAGGTGCGCCCCGAGCAGGTCCCCGGTCACTCCCAGCCGGCGGTACGCCGAGAGGGCGTTCGGGGAGGCGTAGACGACGTGGCCGGTGCGGTCCAGGCGCAGCAGGCCGTCCCCCACGCGCGGCGCGTGCTCGGGATCAGGGTCGGCGCCGGGGAACGGGAACGTCCCCTCGCTCACCATCTGCACGAGCTCGCCGGCGCTCGAGACGTAGGCGAGCTCGAGCTGGCTCGGGACGCGCTTCGCGGTGACATCGGTGTCCCGCGACAAGATCGCGACGATCCGCTCGCCCCGCCGGACGGGGATCGCCTCCTGGCGGACCGACAGGCCCTTGACGGTCACCGGGTCGGAGGGCCGGATGATCGAGGCCTTGTCCCACGCCAGGTCCAGGCGCGGGGCGTGGGCCAGCTCTGCCCCGACGACGTCGTCGGGGTGGCTGGTCGGGCCGGTCGTCGGGCGCTTGTGCGAGGCGGCCAGCCAGCTGCCGTCGGTGGTCCGCAGCCACAGGACCAGGTCGGAGAACGACAGGTCTGCCAGCAGCTGCCACTCGGCCAGCAGCGCCTGGAGGTGGACGAGGTCGAGCCGCGTCAGGGTGGTGCGCTCCCGCACGAGGTCGGCGAAGGTGGCCACGTGCCGCAGCCTAGGGTTGCGCTGTGGGGGATCCCTGGCAGTGGTTGGACGTGGCGCGGGCAGACACGCGTGCCCGTGGCCTGCAGCGGCAGCTCGACCCGGAGCGGGGCCTGCTGGACCTGGCCTCCAACGACTACCTCGGGCTGTCCCGCCACCCGGCGGTCCTCCAGGGGGCGTACGACGCCCTGCGCGCCTTCGGGGCCGGCGCCACCGGCTCCCGGCTGGTCACGGGCACCACGTCGCTGCACCTCGACCTCGAGGACGCCTTGGCGCAACGGACCGGGGCACCGGCAGCGCTGGTGTTCTCCTCCGGCTACCTCGCCAACCTCGGCGCCGTCACGGCACTCTCCGGTCCCGGGACCCTGGTGGTGTCGGACGCTGCGAACCACGCCTCCCTCGTCGACGCGTGCCGGCTCTCTCGGGCGGAGGTGGCGGTGGTAAACCACGCCGACCCGGACGCCGTCGACCGGGCGCTCGCGGGGCACCCGGGGCGGGGGCTGGTCGTGACGGACGCGGTCTTCTCCGTCGACGGGTCCGTGGCGCCGCTCGTGGCGCTGCACGAGGTGACGCGTCGGCACGGGGCGCTCCTGCTCGTGGACGAAGCCCATGGCCTCGGGGTGCTGGGTCCCCGCGGAGCGGGTGCGTGCGCCGCCGTCGGTCTGGAGGTGGAGCCCGACGTGGTCCGGACCGTCACCCTGTCGAAGTCGCTGGGGTCCCAGGGCGGCGCGGTCCTGGGGACCGCCGCTCTCCGCGACCACCTGATCGACACGGCGCGCGCCTTCATCTTCGACACCGGCCTGGCGCCGGCGTCCGCGGGTGCGGCCCTCGCCGCCCTCGCGCTGGTGACCGACGAGCTCCTGGCGGACCTGGCCGGGATCAAGCGTCTGCTGTCGGAGCGGCTCGGCGTGCCGCCCACGCCCGGCGCCGTGATCTGCGTGCCGGTAGGAGATCCCCGCGTCGCTGTCGCGGCCCAGCAGGCCTGTCGCGAGGCAGGGATCCGGGTGGGCTGCTTTCGCCCGCCGTCGGTGCCCGCGGGCCAGTCGTGCCTGCGTCTCACGGCCCGCGCCGACCTGAGCCCCGACGACGTGGAGCGCGCGACCGAGATCGTCCGCCGGGCGGTGGCCGCGTGAGCCTGCTGTTCGTCACCGGCACCGGGACCGGCGTCGGCAAGACGGTCGTGACCGCGGCCGTGGCCGCCCTCGCGCTGGGGCGTGGCCGGTGCACCGTCGTGAAGCCCGCGCAGACAGGGGCGGCGCCAGGAGAGGCCGGCGACCTGGCCGACGTCCAGCGGCTGGCCGGTCCCGTCGAGGTGCGCGAGCTGGTCCGCTACCCCGACCCGCTCTCTCCTGCCGCCGCGGCCCGCCGGTCCGGCCGCGCGGCCCTCGACCCGGCGCTCTTCTACGACGTGGCACTGCGCCTCACGGACGGACTGGTGCTCGTCGAGGGAGCCGGCGGCCTGCTGGTCCGGTTCGACGAGGAGGGCACCACGCTCGCGGACCTCGCCCGCGGGCTGCGCGCCCCCGTGCTCGTCGTCGTCGAGCCGGGGCTCGGGACGCTCAACCACACGGCCCTCACCCTCGAGGCGTTGGCCCATCGCGGGATCGAGCTGTCCGGCATCGTCCTCGGCTCGTGGCCCGAGGACCCCGGCCTGGCCGAGCGGGCCAACCTGCGCGACCTCGAGACCCTTGCCGCGCGCCCCCTCCTCGGCGCGCTCCCCGCCGGCGTCGGTGACCTGGACCAGGGCGCCTTCCTCGACGTCGCCCGGGCCGGACTCGGCCCCCAGCTCGGCGGCACGTGGGACGCCCGCGCCTTCCGCGCCCGCTGGGACGCCTGAACCGCCCGACACCGACATGGCAGGATGCGTCGCGTGACTGAGCTGCTGACCGACCTGCTGGAGACCGTCCGCGAGCAGGTGCTCGACCGGGGGGTCGGGCTGACCGAGGAGCAGGCCCTCGCCTGCCTGCAGCTGCCCGTCGAGCGGCTGCCCGAGCTGCTGCAGCTCGCCCACGAGGTGCGGATGACCCACTGCGGCCCCGAGGTGGAGGTCGAGGGGATCATCAGCCTCAAGACCGGCGGGTGCATCGAGGACTGCCACTTCTGCAGCCAGTCGGGTCTGTTCCTCTCCCCCGTGCGCGCCGCCTGGCTCGACATCCCGTCCCTGGTCAAGGCCGCCGTGGAGACCCGCGCCACGGGCGCCACGGAGTTCTGCATCGTCGCGGCGGTCCGCGGGCCGGACGCCAAGCTCATGGAGCAGATCGCTCTCGGTGTCGCCGCGATCCGCGAGGCGGTCGACATCCAGATCGCCTGCTCCCTCGGCATGCTCACCCAGGAGCAGGTGGACGAGCTCACGGCCCTGGGCGTGCACCGCTACAACCACAACCTCGAGACCGCCCGCTCGCACTTCCCGAACGTCGTGACCACCCACACCTGGGAGGAGCGGTTCGAGACCCTGCGAATGGTGCGCGAGGCGGGCATGGAGGTCTGCTGCGGCGGCATCCTCGGCATGGGAGAGACGCTCGAGCAGCGTGCGGAGTTCGCCGCCCAGCTCGCGGCGATCGAGCCGGACGAGGTGCCCCTCAACTTCCTGAACCCCCGCCCCGGTACGCCGTTCGGTGACCTGCCGGTGCTCGAGGCCAACGAGGCCCTGCAGGCGATCGCGGTCTTCCGGCTGACGATGCCCCGCACGATCCTGCGCTTTGCCGGCGGCCGCGAGATCACGCTCGGCGACCTCGCCAAGGACGGCATGCTCGGCGGCATCAACGCCGTCATCGTCGGCAACTACCTCACGACCTTGGGCCGCCCGGCGACCGAGGACCTCGACATGCTGGCCGACCTGAAGATGCCGTTGAAGGGCCTGTCGGCTTCGCTGTGAGCCTGGTCGACCGGGACCGCGCCCACCTCTGGCACCCCTACGCCCCGGTGCGCGCGCATCCGCTGTACGGCGTGGTGGCCGCCGAAGGCACGCGGCTGACCCTGGAGGACGGCCGGACCGTCGTGGACGGGATGTCGTCGTGGTGGGCCGCCATCCACGGCTACCGCCACCCCGTCCTCGACGCGGCGCTCCACAGCCAGGTCGACCGGTTCAGCCACGTCATGTTCGGGGGGCTGACCCACGAGCCGGCCGTTGCCCTCGCCGAGCTGCTCACGTCGATCCATCCGCTTCAGCGGGTGTTCCTGGCCGACTCCGGCTCCGTGGCGGTCGAGGTCGCCCTCAAGCTCGCCGTCCAGGCCACCGGGGTCCCCCGGGTCCTGACGGTCCGGGGCGGCTACCACGGGGACACCGCCGGCGCGATGGCCGTGACCGATCCCGACGGCATGCACGGCGCCTTTCGCTCCTACGTCGTGGAGCACGTCTTCGTCGAGCGCCCGCGTCCGACGTACGACCAGGAGTGCACGGACGCGGACCTGGAGCCGTTGGCCAAGGCCCTCGCCTCCGGACCGTTCGCCGCCGTCATCATCGAGCCCATCGTGCAAGGAGCCGGCGGGATGCGGTGGTACTCCCCCGACTACCTGCGCGGCCTGGTCCGGCTGGCGCGCGCGCACGGTGCGCTGGTGGTCTTCGACGAGATCGCCACCGGCTTCGGTCGGACCGGACAGCTGTGGGGCATGGACCACGCTGGGGTGGTGCCCGACATCGCCTGCCTCGGCAAGGCCCTCACCGGCGGGACCATGACGCTCGGTGCGGTGCTGTGCAGCGACGAGGTCGCGGCGCGCGTCGAGGGGCCCCTGATGCACGGGCCGACGTTCATGGGAAACCCCCTCGCCTGCGCGGTGGCTCACGCGAGCGTCTCGCTGCTGCTGTCGCAGGACTGGCGGGGCACCGTCGCGAGGATCTCCGAGCAGCTCGTCGCTGGGCTGGCGCCGGCGCGGGAGCTGGCCGGTGTCGCCGACGTCCGCGTGCTGGGGGCCATCGGCGTCATCGAGCTCGACGAGCCGTGCGACATGGCGGCGCTCCAGCCGCGCCTGGTCGAGCTCGGCGCGTGGGTGCGTCCGTTCGGTCGGCTGGTCTACACGATGCCGCCGTACGTCAGCACCGCCGAGGACGTCGCGACGGTCACCGGTGCGATGGTCACGGCACTGGCGTGAGGTGCTTCGGCGAGGGTGACCCGCTGTACGAGAGCTACCACGACAGCGAGTGGGGTCGGCCCCAGCGGACCACGCGCCAGCTCTACGAGAAGATCTGCCTCGAGGGCATGCAGGCCGGACTCGCGTGGATCACGGTGCTGCGCAAGCGCGAGGCGTTCCGCGAGGTGTTCGGCGACTTCGACCCGGTGTACGTCGCGACGCTGGACGTCGAGCCGCTGCTGCACGACGCGCGCCTCATCCGCGCGCGCGCCAAGCTCCAGGCCTGCGTGACCAACGCGCGCGCCGTCCTGAACCTGGACGTCGACCTCGTCGAGCTCATCTGGGGCTACCGGGTGGACGGCCCGGCACCCGCCTCGTGGAACCACGTGCCCGCGACCACGCCGGGGTCCGTGGAGCTCGCCAAGGCCCTGAAGCGCAGGGGGTTCGTGTTCGTCGGTCCGACGACGGCGTACTCCCTGATGCAGGCCTGCGGCGTGGTCGACGACCACCTCGCAGCGTGCCCCGTGCGCGATCAGGTCGAGCAACTCCGGACGTTGATCTTGCCCCAGGCGTAGCGTCGCGGTCGTGGCTCCCGACGTGGACTTCAGCGATGCCGATCTGAGGCAGTTCGCCGCCATCTCCACCGCCCTTCTCACCATCACGGACCTGCGCGGGGAGATCCTCTCCGTGAGCCCTTCCTGGCGCGAGGCGCTGGGCTGGCGCCTCGAGGAGGTCCTGGGCCACAACTTCGTGGAGTTCCTCCACCCGGAGGACGTGGAGCGGACCTTGGCGGCGTTCGCGGCGGATCCCGCTCAGCGCGCGCTGGTGAACCGCTACCGGCACGCCGACGGCTCGTTCCGCACCCTGCAGTGGTCCACGGGGTCCGACGGTCACCGGGTCTGGGGGCTCGCCCGCGACCTCACGCTGCCGATGCGGCAGGCCCAGCAGCAGAAGGCCGTCGCCGACCTGGGCAGGCTGGCGCTCGAGGCGACACCGCACGAGGTCCTGCTCCGCGAGGTCGTCGATGCCGTCCGTCTGGCGCTGTCAGTGCCGATTGTCTGCGTGCTCGCTACCGAGGGGGTCGGCGAGCAGCTGCGCATCTGCGAGGCGGCCGGCTTCGGGACCGGTGACGGGCCGCACGGGTTCGTCGCTCTGGACGCGAGCACCGTGTCCGGTCGCGCCGCGCTCACCGGCGCCCCGGCGCTGTCCTCGGACGTCCTCGACGTCCCCTCGCCGCACCCGCTGCAGGTCCAGGCGGGCGCCCGCGGTGCCGTCGCCGTCCCCATCCGGGTCCGGGTCGGCGTCTGGGGGTCGCTGGGGTGCGCGGACACCTGGCCGCGCACCTTCGACGGCGCGGACGTCGCGTTCCTCGAGCAGGTCGCGCACATCGTCGGAGCGGCGACCGAGCGCCTGTCTGCTGAGGAACGCCTCCAGCACCTCGCGACCCATGACAGCCTGACCGACCTGCCCAACCGGGACCTGCTGCGCCTGCGCCTCGAGGGTGCCCTCGACCCGTCGATCCCCCGCGGCGGTCCGATCGGGCTGCTGTTGTGCGACCTGAACGGCTTCAAGGACGTGAACGACTCACTGGGCCACGCGGCCGGCGACGAGGTGCTGCGTCAGCTCGCCGGTCGCCTGCAGTCAGCCGTCGGCCCCCTCGACACCGTGGCCCGCCTCGGCGGGGACGAGTTCGCCATCTGCATCGTCGGTCGCGAGACCGAGATCGATGTGCTGGGGGTCGCCGACGAGATCGTCCGCTGCATGCGGCCCCCGTTCCCCGTCGCGGACCTGCAGGTGACGCTCTCGACGAGCATCGGCGTGGTGGTCAGCCCCCGGCACGGGGACGACACGTCGACCTTGATGAGGCACGCCGACATCGCGATGTACCGCGCCAAGGCGCGCGGCCTGGGGTGGAGCCTGTACGACCCACAGCTCGACGAGGCCAAGGCAGAACGCCTGGCCCTCACCACCGAGCTGCGCAGTGCCATCGAGACCGGTGGACTGAGGGTTCACTACCAGCCGGTCGTCGACCTCGCGACCGGCCGGTTGCACGCCCTCGAGGCGCTCTGCCGCTGGCCGCACGAGGGTCGCGGAGCCGTGCCACCCAGCCGCTTCGTGCCGCTCGCGGAGCAGACCGGAACGATCCTGCCGCTGACCGAGTGGGTGCTGCAGCAGGTGATCAGCGACGCGCGCTCCTGGCGGGCAGCGGGACACGACCTGCGCTGCTCGGTCAACCTCAGCATGGCCGCCGTGGCCGACACGGCGCTGAGCGCTGACCTGCTCGACCAGCTGATCGAGGTCGCCGACCTGATCACCGTCGAGATCACCGAGTCCTGGCTGGTCGACGACCACGGCCGCGGGGTCATCGCGAAGCTCTCGTCCAACGGGGTGCGGCTGTCCCTCGACGACTTCGGGACCGGCTTCTCCTCGCTCGCCTCCCTGCACCGTTTCCCCGTGCAGCAGGTGAAGCTCGACCGCGCGTTCGTCCTCGGTCTGGACGGACCGCGGGGCGATCAGGTCCTGCTGGCGATGACCCAGCTGGGTCACGCGCTGGGGATGGAGGTCGTCGCCGAGGGAGTGGAGGAGGAGGCCACCGTCGCGCGACTGCGCGCCAGCGGCCTGCTCTGGGGCCAGGGGTTCCTGTGGTCCCCCGCCCTCCCCGCGGACGAGCTCGGTCCGTGGCTGGCCACCTTCCCGACCTGACCGCGTCAGCCGCCGGAGAAGGCGCGGGCGTATGCCGACGGTGTCGTCCCGCGCTCGCGGGCGAAGGCGGCGCGGAGGGTCGCCGCCGACCCGAACCCGGAGCGACGGGCCACCTCCTCGACCGACGTCCCCTGCTCGAGAAGGCGCTGCGCGAACCCGACGCGCTGGGCCAGCACCCACGCATGCGGAGTCGTGCCGGTGGCGTCGCGGAAGCGGCGGGCGAAGGTCCGTGCTGACATGAGCGAGCGGCGGGCCAGCGCCTCCACGGACAGGTCCTCGGCGAGGTGCTCGGTCATCCAGTCCAGCAGCGCGGCCACGTGGTCAGTACCCGCGCGCCGGTCCAGCGGGACCGGCGTCTCGACGTACTGAGCCTGCCCGCCCTCCCGGAACGGGGAGACCACCATGCGGCGGGCGAGAGCGTTCGCGACCGTCACGCCGTGGGCTTGGCGGACGACGTGCAGGCACGCGTCGATGCCGGCCGCGGTGCCTGCCGACGTCACGATCGGACCGTCCTCGACGTAGAGCAGGTCCGGCGCGACGTCGATGAGCGGGTACCGCTCCGCCAGCGCTGCGGCGTGCCGCCAGTGCGTCGTCGCCCGCCGGCCGTCCAGCACCCCCGCAGCGGCCAGCACGAAGGCGCCACTGCACACCGACAGCACGCGGGCACCTCGGTGCACGGCGTCGCGCACGGCCTCGAGCAGGGCCTCAGGGGGCTGCTCGTCGACCGAGCGCCAGGCCGGGACGCAGACCAGGTCGGCGGTCGCCATCCGCTCCAGCCCGTGGTCGGTGTCGAGCCGGAAGCCCTGGCCGGAGGTCAACGGGGGCGGTTCACCGGCGACGACGGCGAAGTCGTAGGAGGGCATCCCCTGCTCGCGGCGATCGAGCCCGAACACCTCGCAGACCACACCGAGCTCGAACGCCGCGAACCCCTCGCACACGACCGCCACCACGTCCCGGAGCATGCCTACCAGGATGGCAGGTTCTTGTCGGTCATGCACGTTTCTGCCACTGGTGGCCGACCTTCGCGCCGCACAGACTGCCGTCATGACGATCTTGGTGCTCCCTCTGGTGGTGGTCCTGCTCGCTCTCCTGGCGCCGCGGTACGGCGCCGACACCCGGGACGGGAGGGACTGGCAGCCGCCGCGCTGCTGCGGCTGCTAGACACTGGCGCGTGCTGGAGATCCGCCCCGTCCGCCCGGACGAGTACGCCACCGTCGCCGACCTGGTCGCTGAGACCTACCTCGCCGAGGGCTGGGCGGACGCCAGCTACGAACCGGTGATGCGAGACGTGGCCGATCGCGCGGCGCACGCGACGGTTCTGGTGGCCCTGCTCGACGGCCGCGTCGTCGGCAGCGCGACCCTCGCGACCGAGGGGCCGTACGCCGAGCAGGCCGCCCCCGGCGAGGCCGTCCTCCGAATGCTCTGCACCCTGCCCGCCGCGCGCGGACACGGCGCGGGTCGCGCGTTGGTCGCCGCCTGCCTGGACGCCGCCCGGGAAACCCGCGTCGAGGTGGTGCGGCTGTCGACGCAGGCTCCGATGGACGCAGCGAGGCAGATCTACGAGAGCTTCGGCTTCACCCGCGACCCGACGGGCGACTGGGAGCCCGTTCCCGGGCTCCAGCTGCTCGGCTACCGCCTGGCCCTCACGTGGTGCGGCCACTGCGGTGAACCGGGGCTGCGGCACGAGACCCCGCTGGACCCACCAAGGTTCTGCGAGAGGTGCCGCCGACGGATGGTCGTGCAGGTGCACCCGACCGGCTGGTCGGCGCGCTGCGTCGAGCACGGCACCCGCACCGGGTGATCGTCGCCCTCACGGTGGCGCTGGGAGCCCTGGCGCAGTCGGTGAGCGGGATCGGCTTCGGGCTGGTCTGCGGACCGGCGCTGGTCGCCGCCCTCGGCCCTGCCGAGGGCGTCCGGCTGGTCGTCCTGCTCTCCTTGGTCGTCAACGTCGCGGTGCTGCTGCGGCACCACCGGGACGCCGACCGGCGCGGCGCTGTCGGCCTGCTGCTGCCCGCGGTCGTGGCGACCCCCCTGCTGGCGTACCTGCTCCGCGACCTCCCCGACCGACCCGGACGGGTCCTCGCGGGGACGGCCGCGGTCCTCGGGGCCGGCGCCCTGCTCCTCGGGGCCCGCGCACCCGGCGCCGCCGGCCGCCTCGGCATGGTGGCGGCGGGGATCGTGAGCGCCGCGATGAACACCGTCGCGGGGATCGGTGGTCCGGCGGTCGCGCTGTGGGCGGAGAACGCCGACTGGTCGGTCGAGCGGACCCGCAGCACGCTGCAGGTCTACTTCCTCGGGCTCAACGCGGTGGCGCTGCTCAGCCTGGGGCTGCCGGCGCTACCCGCCGGCCGGGTCCTGGCGGTCTTCACAGCCCTGCTCGTCGGGCTGGTCCTGGGCAGCCTGCTGACCGGCCGGGTCAGCGCGGCTGCTGCCCGCCGTACGACGCTGCTGCTGGCCGGGGCCGGCGGGCTGCTGGTCCTGCTGTCGGCGGTCTGAGCGACCAGGCGACCTAGGCGACGAGGCCGAGCCGGCGCAGCTCGACGGTGAGGTCGTGCGGGCTCGTCGAGGCAGCCATGGCGGCCTCGAGGGTGATGACCCCGTCGCGGATGAACGACACCAGGTGCTGGTCGAAGGTCTGCATGCCGTAGTAGGTGCCCTCGGCGATCAGCGCGGGGATCGTGGAGGTCTTGTCGGGGTCGGCGATGGCGTCGGCGATGCGCCCGGTGTTGACCGCGATCTCCATGACGACGCAGCGACCCTCGCCGTCCGCGCGAGGCACCAGGCGCTGGCAGATGATTCCGCGGAGCGAGGCCGCGAGGGCCAGCCGGACCTGCTTCTGCTCGTGCGGGGGGAAGAAGTCGATGACGCGGTTGATGGTCTCCGAGGCATCCGTGGTGTGCAGCGTCGACATCACGAAGTGCCCGGTCTCGGCGGCGGCCAGGCCGGCCTTCACGGTCTCGTGGTCGCGCATCTCGCCGACGAGGATGACGTCCGGGTCCTGCCGCATCGCGGCACGCATGGCCGTGACGAAGTCCTCGGTGTCGACCCGGACCTCGCGCTGGTTCACCATCGCCATCTTGTCGAAGTGCAGCACCTCGATCGGGTCCTCGATCGTGACGACGTGCACTTCCTTGTTCGCGTTGATGTGGTCGATCATCCCGGCGAGGGTGGTGGTCTTGCCGGACCCGGTCGGGCCGGTGACGAGCACCAGGCCACGGGGCTCCATCGCCAGCGAGGCGAGCACCGGCGGCAGCCCGAGATCGGTGAGCGGGATCGCCCCGACCGACACCCGGCGGAACACCAGGCCCGCAGACCCACGGCTGCGGAAGGCGTTCACGCGGAACCGGCCGACGCCCGGACAGCGAGTAGGCGAAGTCGGCCTCGTTGGTGCGGTGGAACTCCTCGACGAGGTCCTCGCGCAGCACCTCGGTGACCATCTGCTCGGTGTCGGCGCTCGTCAGGTCGCGGGTCTGCAGCTTGCGCAGGCGCCCGTCGATGCGCACGCGGGGCGGGGAGCCGACCTTGCAGTGCAGGTCGGAACCCCCGCACTCGACCAACGCGCGGAGGAAGGGCTCGATCGAGGTCGTCACCCTGACTGCTTCGGCGCAGGCGCACGGGACCTTGACTGCGCCCTTCGGCCTATCTCAGCCCGGACATCCAGGCCTCGACACCGTCCGGGTCGCGCGGGAGGGCGGCCGACAGGTTGCGGTGGCCGTCCTCGGTGATGAGCACGTCGTCCTCGATGCGGACTCCGATCCCGCGCAGGTCCTCCGGGACCAGGAGGTCATCAGGCTGGAAGTAGAGCCCGGGCTCGACGGTGATGACGTAACCGGTTTGCAGGGTCCCCTCGCGGTACATCTCCTTACGGGCCGCCGCGCAGTCGTGGACGTCGAGTCCGAGCATGTGGCTGACGCCGTGCAGGGTCCAGCGCGTGTAGCGCTGGTCGTCCTCGTCGAGGACCTCCTCGGCCGACTCGACCAGCCCCATCGCCTCCAGGCCCTCGGCGAGCACCCGCATGGCGGCCCGGTGGGGGTCAAGGAACGACGCCCCGGGGCGGCACTCGGCGAGCGCCGCCTCCTGGGAGCGGTAGACGAGCTCGTAGACCTCGCGCTGACGCGGGGTGAAGGTGCCGTTGATCGGCAAGGTCCGGGTCACGTCCGCGGTGTAGAGCTCGTGGCCCTCGACGCCCATGTCGAGCAGCATCAGCTCCCCCGGACGGACCGCACCGTCGTTGTCGGTCCAGTGCAGGGTGCAGGCGTGCGCCCCGGCGGCGCAGATCGAGCCGTAGCCGACGTCGTTGCCCTCGACGCGGGCGCGCAGTCCGAACACTCCCTCGGCCCAGCGCTCGCTGGTCTCGACGGCCTGTGGCAGCGCCCTGACGACGTCCTCGAAGCCCTTGATCGTCGCGTCGACGGCCTTCTGCAGCTCCTCGACCTCCCAGGCGTCCTTGACCAGCCGCGCCTCGGCCAGCCAGGTCGTGAGCTCCTTGTCCTTCTCCTCGTCGACCTCGAAGAGGGCGGCGGCCTTCGCGTCGTACCCCTGCAGGACGCGGGCCGTCGAGCCTTGGAGTTTCTCGAGCTCCTCGATGGGCCTGGTGGCGAGGCCAAGCTCGGCGCTCACGGAGTCCAGCGACGGGCGCGGACCGACCCAGAGCTCACCGTTGCGGTCGGTGAAGAAGGCCGGGGTGGTGCGGTCCCAGGCCTGCGCCTGGTAGAGCGTCGCCACCCCTTCGGCGTCCAGGACGAGGACGGCATCGGGTTCGGTGGAGCCGACCAGCCAGGAGAAGTCCGTGCCCGGACGGAAGCGGAAGTCGGTGTCGTTCGCACGGACCTTGAAACCCCCGCTCGGGACGACGAGCACCTCGCCGGGGAAGGCAGCGGCGAGCGCCTCACGCCGGGCTCGGCGGTACGGCGCGGCCACGCCCTCGCTCGGCAGGGTCGCGTCGCGGTCGGCCCAGCCGGTGCTCATGAACTCCAGCAGCTTCGCCGGCCGCTTCGGGTCATGGGTCGCGGTGCCGTCCGCGACGTCGGCGGCGGGCTTCTCCTGCGGTGTCTCGCTCATCGTCCCAGCGTACGGCGACAACGGCCCCCCGGGAGCCGGATCCCCTGCTCGCCTGGCGCGGCGCGGCGGCCCCCGCGCGCCCGGGCACCGACACTGGTGCCGTGCTGTTCGTCGTGGTCGTCCTGGTCTGCGCGCTCGTCCTGGGCGTGCTCATCGGCGGATCGCTCGGCCGCATCGGCCAGCTGGACCTCCGGTCGGGCAGGTTGGTGGTCCTCGCGCTGCTGATCCAGGTCGCGGGTGGGGTGATCGGCGGGGCGGCCTACCCCGTCGGGCTCGCGCTCTCGGCGGGGCTGGTGGGCGCCTTCCTGCTGCGCAACCGCGGCGTGCGGGGCACGGGGCTGGTCGGGCTCGGTCTGCTCGCCAACGCCCTCGTCGTCGGTGTGAACGGCGCCATGCCGGTGTCTGCTGCCGCGAGCGGGCGGGCCGGGGTATCGACGCAGGACATCGTGGCGGGGACCGACCCGCGGCACGAGCTGAGCGGCGCGGACACCCGACTCCCGTGGCTGGGCGACGTCGTCCCCGTGCCGCTGCCCGTCTCGCCGCAGGTGCTCTCGCCCGGGGACGTGCTCATCGCCGCGGGGCTGGGGCAGCTGCTGGTGATCGCCATGACGCGGCGGCGCACGGTGGCGCTGCGCACCTCCACCCGCTGAGCCCGCAGCGCGCTGTGGCACGCTGGTGAGCAGCCGACCCACCCATCGACGCGAGGAGAACCCCATGGCCAAGAGGGGCCGCAAGCGCCGCGCGCGCAAGAAGAGCAACGCCAACCACGGCAAGCGTCCCAACGCCTGACGTCCGCTGGTACGACGAGAGCCTCCACTTCGGTGGGGGCTTTCGTGCTGTCCGGGGTGCATCCGGCGGGGTCAGGCGGGTCGGGTGCGCAGCCAGGCGACCGTCTGGGCCAGGCCGGCCTCGAGCGGGACCGACGGCTCCCAGCCGAGCGCCCGACGGGCCGCCCCGGGCTCGAGCGCGACCGACCGCGCGACGACGCCGACCGGCGGAGCGAAGTCCGGCGCGTCCGGGACGCCGACCTCCGCGGCGAGCAGCCGGTGCAGCTCGCGCAGGGTCGTGGAGACTCCCGTCCCGACGTTGAGCCGGCGGCCGTCCCCCCGCCCCCCGAGGCAGCGGAGCACCGCGTCGACGACGTCCTCGACGTGCACGAGGTCGCGGGCCGTGCTGCCGTCCCCACGCAGGTGCGCGGGGAGGCCAGCGAGCAGCGGATCGGCCAGGCACCGGACCACCCCGCGGCGGTCCCCCGGCCCGTAGACCGTCCCGCACCGCAGCACCGCCCAGCCGAGCCCGTGCTGACGGCCGGCCGCCTCGAGGTGCGCCTCCGCGGCGACAGCGACGGCCCCCTGCTCGTCCAGCGGTCGGAGGGCCGCGCGCTCGCCCACCGGGTGCCCGGCGGGCTCGCCGTACACGTGGTGGCTGCTGACGAGCACGACCCGCGGGACCGCCGCCCGCACGCAGGCCGCAGCGACCCCGAGGGCCGGCGGGACGAGGTGGACGACGACGTCAGGCTCGGCGCGCACGAGCAGATCAGCGAGGTCCGGGCTCGTGACGTCGAACCGGTGGAACCCGAAGCCCTTGTGGCGGCGTACGTCGGCGAGGTCGGCCAACCGACCCCAGGAGAGGTCGTCGATGCCGGTGACGCGGTGCCCGTCCGCGGCCAGGCGCGCGACGAGGCGACTGCCGACGAAGCCCGCAGCGCCGGTGACGACGACCTGCACGGCCCTAGTGCCGCAGTCGCCAGCCGGCCCAGGCGCTCTCGACCATGGCCGGCAGGTCGTGGCGGGCGACAAAGCCCAGCCCTTCGCGGATCCGGTCGACCGACGCGACGATCCGCGCCGGGTCACCGGCGCGGCGCGGCGTGATCTCCGGGGTCGTGTCCAGGCCCGTGACCTCGCCGATGACCTGCAGCACCTCGCGCACGCTGGACCCCCGGCCGCGCCCGATGTTGTACGTCGATCCCGCGGAGCCGCCGTCGAGGGCGCGCGCGGCCGTGAGGTGCGCGTCCGCGATGTCCCCCACGTGCACGTAGTCGCGGATGCAGGAGCCGTCGGGCGTGGGGTAGTCGTCACCGAACAGCCGCGGCTTCTGTCCTGCCTCGAGCCGCTCGAACACCATCGGCACCAGGTTCAGCACGGCCGGGTCGCCGAGCTCGGGCGACGCCGCCCCGGCGACGTTGAAGTAGCGCAGGTTCATGACGCGGAAGCCGTACGCCTCGCGGCACGCGTCGAGCAGCCACTCCCCCACGAGCTTGGTCTCGCCGTACGGGCTGAGGGGGGCCTTGGGGGTGTCCTCGTCGACCAGGTCGACGTCCGGCATGCCGTACGTCGCGGCGCTGCTGCTGAACACGAGCTGCTCGACACCCCGGTCGCGGCACATCTCGGCCAGCGTCATGAGGCCGTCGAGGTTCTCGCGGTAGTAGTGCAGCGGCTGCGCGACGGACTCGCCCGACCTGCTTCTTGGCGGCGATGTGCACCACACCGTGGACGCCCTCGAGCGCCTTCCCGAGCACGTCGCGGTCCAGCAGGCTGCCCTGGACGAAGGTCGCCCCGGGGTCGATGCGGGACGCGTCACCCGTCGAGAGGTCGTCGAGCGCGACGACCTCCTTGCCGTCCGCCACCATCGCGCGCACCACGTGCGCCCCGATGTAGCCCGCTCCGCCCGTCACCAGCCACGTCATGCCCGTGACCCTAGTCGGCGACGCCAGACCCCTCCCCACCCCGCGGGGGACAACACCGCTCGGTAAAGGTCCCGCAGCGCCGACGCCAGGGCGAGGAAGACCATGGAGCCCGCTGCGCCTATCCCCAGAAGGAACAGGGTCACGCCGTACCCGTCCCGCACGACGAAGTCGGCGGTGTACGGCCGGTCGATGCCACTGGATCCGGATTGGAACTCCGCCTGCGGCAGGTTGGCCAGCGCCGTCCGCAGCAGGCCGACGAGAACGAGCCAGAACAGGAGGTCGCGGTGGAACGGGTCGTCCAGGAGGGCCATGCCGCGGCGCGTCCGTCCGGCACCCCGGGTGCGGATGCTCCGGCGAACCAGCGCGGGGACGACGAGCCCGAACAGGGTCACCAGCACGGTGAGCAGGAGGCGCTCGCGGACCTCCACGGCGAGCGGCACCGAACTAGTGGAGACCACCTCGCCCCGGACGCGCGTCACTGTCTGACCGACCAGCGACGTCTGCCACTGGGCGAGGCCCAGCAGCAGGCCCCACGGGACCAGGAGTCGGTCGAAAGGAACGTCCCACAGACCTCGAAGCACCGTCCGCCGGGTCATGGCCGTCCCTTTCCGAGCAGCAGGTCGAAGTGCACGTCGAACGGCGTGACCGAGCCCACCACATCGTTCGCGAGCAGCCGCCGAAGCTGCTCAGGAGACTGGTCGCGCAGCACCACGCCGTACACCTTGGGGGTCTTGGCCAGGGCTTTGATCTCGCTGCTGCTCGGCAGACCGAGCCGCCTCAGGTTGCCGTCGTCGAGACGGGACAGCTCTGCCGCCCAGTCCGGGAACCTACCGCCGTACAAAAAGCTGTCCTGCCAGGACACCGGGTAGCGCTGGGGCGAGTACTGAGCCGTCGACCAGACGAACGGATCCTGGTAGAAGACCGGCCCGACCCCGCCACCGAAGTCCTCCTCAGCGGCCGCCTGCTCGCGCTCGGTCATCGGCGTCCGGTACGCCACGACCACGTCAGCACGCGCGGCTGCGGGCAGCCCCTCGACGAGGGCGCTCACCCGCTCCCGCGAGCTCGGGGGGGAATGGAGCGCGGTCTCGTCGAGCGCGCCCCCTGGGATCGGGGGCGTGCTGAGCCTGCCCAGCAGGTCCTGACGCAAGGTGAGAATCGTGCGGTCCCCCTGCTCGCCGAACGCCACCGTCTGGGAGGTGTGCAACCAACCATGGCTCCGGGTCTGCTCGAGGCCTAGTCCGAGGCTGGGGTGCGCCACGAGCACGCCCTGCAGGCCCACCCGCGCGAAGCGGTCCTGGCGGTCCCACGCGGTGAAGACCGCCTCCCCGACCAGCCGTCCGGCCGCCTGGAAGGCGAGAAAGCCGACCAGCACGAGGACCGCCGTGCGGATCACACCGCGAGTCACCGCGGACCGGGTCGCGTCGGGTCCGAACAGCGCTAAGGGGGGGAACTCAGGCTCGGTCATCGAGCACCTCCCTGGCTGCCTGGCGCGCGCGGTAGAGAGCGGTCCGCACGGCTCCGGGCGTGCTCCCGCTCATGGCCGCGACCTCGGGACAGCTGAACCCGTAGACGTGCACCAGCACGAGCAGCCGCTGATCCGACTCTGCCAGCCGGGCAAGCACGACCCGCACCGCCACGTCGTCGTCGAGCGCCTCGACCGGGTCGAGCGCGTGCTCGTCGAGGCGCGTGTGTCGCGCTCCTCGCCGTACCTCGTCGATGAGGACGTTGCGGGCGATGGCGAGCAACCAGGCCGGCGGTGACTCGCCCCGCCAGCCGAGGAAGGCGCGGGTCGCGCGGTAGAACGTCTCTGCCGCGAGCTCTTCGGCGAGCGAGCGGTCGCGGACGCGCGTCGTGAGATAGCCCAGGACCAGTCCCCAGTGCTCACGGAACATCTCCTCCATGCCGGTGACGGCGATGGCACGCCTCCCCCGAGGTGGCCCGTCCGGGCGGTCCGGACAGGAGATGGACGGAGCAACCGGGGCAAGTGTCACAGAGCACTTTGCGCGGCGCCGGCGCGACACCCAGGAGGGAGGGAAGCGGTGCCTATTCGGCGCGGAACTCCACGTGCTCGATCTCGATCCGCACCTGCTGGATCCGGGTGAGCACCCGGGCGCGCAGGTCGATCGGGGCCTTGTCGGAGCAGGAGCGGGCGACCAGCGCCTTCACCGCCTGCTCGAGGCCGTACTTGCGCAGACAGGGGGCGCACTCCTCGAGGTGGATGCGCACGTGATCGCGGGCGTGCTCGTCGCACTCGCCGTCGAGGTACAGGTAGACGGTCTCGAGGACCTCGCTGCACGGGGTCTCGTGCGGGTCGCCGCAGCTCATGCCTCGACCCCACCCTCAACGGCGTCCGACGGCTCAGCGACCTTGACCAGGCCGCGCTCGACCGCGTAGTCGTGCAGGAGGGACTTGAGCCCCCGACGACCGCGGTGCAGGCGTGACATCACGGTGCCGATCGGCGTCCCCATGATCTCGGCGATCTCCTTGTAGGAGAAGCCCTCGACGTCCGCGAGGTAGACCGCCATGCGGAAGTCCTCGGGGAGCGCCTGCAGCGCGTCCTTGACGTCGCTGTCGGGAAGGTGGTCGAGCGCTTCCATCTCGGCGCTGCGCAGGCCGGTGGAGGTGTGGGCCTCCGCCGCCGCGAGCTGCCAGTCCTCGATCTGCTCGGTCGGGGACTGCAGCGGCTGGCGCTGCTTCTTGCGGTAGGTGTTGATGAACGTGTTCGTGAGGATGCGGTACAGCCAGGCCTTGAGGTTGGTGCCCTCCTGGAACTGGTGGAACGCCGCGAACGCCTTCACGAAGGTCTCCTGGACGAGGTCCTCGGCATCCGCCGGGTTGCGCGTCATCCGGAGCCCGGCGGAGTAGAGCTGGTCGAGGAACGGCAGGGCGTCGCGCTCGAACCGCGCGTTCCGCTGCTCGCTGGTCTCCTCGGGCACTGGCACCTCCTCAGGCGCCACCGACGCTACAGGAGCAGACTCGAAGGGCAGCAGGTCGCTGGCGGCCGTGGGGTCCCAGGCGGCGTACGCCGGGACCGCTGCGCGGCAGGGCACCATCTGCTCCTCCTCCGGGACGTCGGGGTGTGTCACCGCTCTCAACGCTTGTCAGGCGGTGGGGCATTCCGTCCCTGCCAACTAGGCTCGGCCGCATGCAGGGAGAGCGGTCGGCAGGTCAGCACGGCGCCGGGCACCACCCTGCCGTCGAGCAGTACCTCGAGACCATCCTCGAGCTGGAGGAGTCCGGCATCCTCCCCCTGCGCGCCCGGCTCGTGGAGCGGCTCGGCGTCAGCGCCCCGTCGGTGAGCGAGACCGTGAAGCGGCTCGAGCGCGAGGACTACCTGACGCTCGATGACGACCGGGTGATCCACCTGACCGCGACCGGCCGCGAGTACGCCACCGCGGTCCTGCGCCGCCACCGGCTCGCCGAGCTGCTGCTCGTCGAGGTGCTGAAGGTCCCGTGGTCGCAGGTGCACGAGGAGGCCTGCCGGCTCGAGCACGCGATCAGCGACAACCTCGAGGCCCACCTGGTCCGCCTGCTCGGCGACCCCGGTGCCTGCCCGCACGGCAACCCCATCCCGGGCTCGGCCAACATCGTCGACCCCGGTCCGCTCCGGGCCCTGGCCGACGTCCCGGTCGGTCGGCGCTGCACCGTCCGCCGCATCGACGAGCACCTGCAGACCCAGCTCGAGCACATGGTGGACCTCGAGCGCGGCCGGCTGCTGCCCGGACAGGCCGTCACCCGCGTCAGCGGCGAGGACGACGAGGTCGTGCTGGACGTCGACGGCGTGTCCGTGACGCTCGCCCGGTCGGTGGCGACCGAGGTCTACGTCAGCGCCTGAAGCCAGGCCCGCACCTGCTCCCGTACCTGCGACATCGGCTCGGGGTCGAGCCTGCGCACCCGGAAGCCGTGGTCGGCGCCCGGCACGACCACGGCGCCTGGCGGGATCCCGAACGCGTCCCGGTCCCCTTGCACGACCAGCACGGGTACGTCGACGGCGGCCAGCTCGGACAGGCGGCTGCGCTCGGGGTGACCGGGCGGGTGGAGCGGGAACGCGAGGCACAGGACCGCGTCGGCCCCGATGAGCGCGGCGGTGCGGCAGGCGACCCTGGCTCCGGCGCTGCGGCCCCCGACGACGAGCGGCGTACCGGTGAGCGTGGCGAGGACAGCGAGCCAGGCCTGGTCCAGCCGGGGCGGGGCCTCGGCGATCTTGCGACCCCGCACCCGCCACGGCTGCTCGACCAGGGCGACCCGCCAGTCGACGGCCGACGCCGCCTCAGCAGCGGCCACCAGGTCCGGCGCGTCGACGCCTCCCCCGGCGCCGTGACCGAGGACGAGCAACCCCGCCCCGGAGCCGGCCTCGTGCACCCGGGCGACCCCTACAGGAGTGTCGACGTCGCGACAGGTGAGACGCACGGGACGAAGGGTAGGAGGCTGCGCATGCCCTTGCTCGACCCCGCGGGCGGGGCGACCGTCTCCACGCCGGTGACGGCCGTCGTCCCCCCGACGACCTCGTCCTACTGGCCGTTCTACGAGGCGGTCGCCGAGGCCCAGCTGCAGGCGTGGCTGCCTGGGACGCGCCTGCGGGTCCTCGACCTGTCCGGCGACGGGCCCCGACGCGCCCGACTGCTGCGCGACGCCGGCCACGAGGTCCTCCGGGTCGGGGACGGTCCGGTCACGGGCGTGACGACCCTCATGGCGGACACGCGGTCGCTCCCGTGGCTGCAGGACGAGGCGGTCGACGCGGTGGTGGCGGAGTCCCGTGCCCTGTCAGCCTGTTTGGCGGCCGAGGAGACCGCTCGGGACCTGGTGCGGGTCCTGCGTCCCGGCGGCCGGTTGCTGCTGGTTGTCGACTCCCTGGTGACCGGCCTGGCCCACCTGGCCGACCAGGGCCGATGGGCCGAGCTGGCCGATGTCCCCTCCGCCGACGTCGTCCTGGTGCCCGGCCCGGACGGCACCATCACCCGCTGCTTCTGGCCGGAGGAGCTGCAGAGCCTGCTCGAGGACAGCGGCTTCGACGTCGAGTGGGTGCGCCCGCGTACGGTGCTCACGCCGGCCACGGTCGAGCGGGCGGTCGCCGCCGGCGGTGACGAGGCGCTCCGTGCGCTGGTGCGCACCGAGCTCGCGCTGTCCGCCGAGCGGGAGGGCGAGACCGGCCTTCACCTGGTGGCGAGCGCCCGCCGCCGCTGCGCTGAGAGCTCGGAGGCGTCAGGCCTCGTTGGCCTCGTGCTTCTCCTGGCAGACGAGGCAGCGCGCCGCCTCAGGACGGAACTCCAGCCGCGCCTCGGCGATCTTCTCGCCGCAGTCCACGCACACGCCGTACGTTCCGGCGTCCAGGCGGGCGAGCGCGGCCTGCGCCTCCGTGCGGCGCACCTCGGCGGCCTCGACGAGGGCCTCCTCGCGGTCGGCCTCGACCTGCTCGGACGCGAGGTCCTCCTGGTCCTCGACGACCTCGCTCTCCTCCTCCTGCTCGAGCTCGAGGGTGGCGATGACGGCGTCGGCCTCGCGCACGACCTGCTCGAGGTCGGTACGGGCAGCGTCGAGGTCCACGGGTGCTCCTAGTGCTCAGTCGTCCAGCTCGGCAGGTACGGCGAGCAGGTGCTGCCCGGTCCGGTCGTCCAGCATGCCCTACCCGCGCCGCGGGCCGCCGTAGCCTGAGCCCGGTGAGGAACCTGGCCGCGGCGGTGCTGGTCGGCGCGCTGCTGCTCGCGTCCGCCGGACCGGCGCTGGCGGACACCCTCGAGCTGCCCACCCCCGAGGCAGCCCGCGCGCAGCAGAACGACCTGCTGCTCGCCCTCGGCGGCCGGCCCGACCGGCTGCTGGCCAGCGACGTGCCGGGTCCGGTCGTCAACGACGAGGTGGTCCACGTGGGCCTCGCCGGGGACGGCGGGGTCCAGGTCGTGACCGCTGACCAGCGGTTGCAGCTCACCGGTGAGGGCGACTACGCCGTCCGCGAGCGCGGGCCGGCCCGGTCCGCCACCAGCCTGGGCAGCGAGCGGCCGCCGATCACCCGGCTCGGCGCCGTGGTCTGGCAGGGGTTCTCCCCCGGCCGCCGTGATCTGGCGGCCCGGCTGGTGCTCGACCCGGCGATCGAGGGGCCGCGCCTGCCCCTGACCGTGTCGCTGTCGTTCACCGGCGCCGACGGCCAGGCCCGCCCGCTGCAGCCCGGGGGCCGCATCCCCGAGGCGGGGACCACCACGCTGACCGTGACCAACGCGACCAGCCAGCCCCAGGTGCTGCCGACAGCAGCAGACGCAGCTGCCGCGGTCGTCGCCCCCCTGCTGGACGCGGCGCTGGCCGTCAGCCGGCGGCCGGGTCCCGGGCGGCTGCCCAGCACCGACCTCGGCCTGCCGACGTCCCTGGCCGCGACCGGCGCGGCGCGCATCCAGGCCAGCCAGGCGGTGCCGCTGAGGGTGACCGGGTCGCTCGTCGTCACGGGCACCACGGCCACCGTCGAAGGGCCGTCGACGACGCCCACGGCGACGGGCGCGACCTTTGCCGGAACCCTTGGCGGCTCCCTGCCCGCCAACGCCGGTGCCGCGGTCACCTTCACCGTGCGTACCGAGGGACCCGGCGTCCTCACCGTGGACCTGACGGCGGTCGGCGCGCTGAACACCGGCGAGCTCACCCCGCCGGAGGGCTTCTCCACGTGGGCTCGCTGGGCGGCCGCCGAGCCGCCGGTCGCGCAGCGCAAGCAGGCGCTGGACCTGCTCATCGCGGTGGCGGCGACCGGCGCACGCGCGTCGTCGTACAGCCCGTACCTGGGGGCGGACCTGCAGGGGACGGGCACGACGGAGTTCCGCTACGCCTTCGCGCCCCCTCCGGAGCGGGTCGCCGTGGTCCAGGGGCTGACCCCGCAGTGGGGCGTGCTGGCGCTCACCGGCCTCGCCCTGCTGGTGCTGCTCTCCCAGGCCGGACTGCTCTGGCGGCAGAGCTAGACCGGACGGATCAGGTCGGGTCCGTCGTTGCGGACGTTGCCGACGTCCTTGCTGACGGGCCAGGCGTCCAACACCCCTGCGACGCCCGGGACGAGCAGGTCACCGGGGTCGGCCACGGCCCGGTCGAGCCAGACCGACCAGTGCTCGCGCGGGACGAGCAGCGGCGTGCGGTCGTGGATCTCACCGAGGTCATCGGGCGCACTCGTCGTGATCACCGTGACGGTGGACAGCCACTCCCCCTCGGGCCCCTTCCAGTGCTCGTACAGGCCGGCCATCGCGAGTGGGTCGGGGGTGGACAGGTAGTAGGGCTGCTTGGTCGTGCCGTCGGCCTTCCACTCGTAGTAGCCGTCAGCGGGGACCAGGCACCGGCGCCCCGCGAACGCCTTGCGGAACGCCGGTTTCTCGCGCACCGACTCGGCCCGCGCGTTGATCATCCGGGCCGCCCCCTTGGCGTCCTTGGACCAGGACGGCACCAGCCCCCAGCGCAGCACGCGCAGCTGCCGGACGCCCTCCTTCGACGCCACGACGCCGTAGACCGGGTCGGTGGGGGCGACGTTCCAGGAGGGCGCGAGCTCCTGCTCGGGCGGCTCCTCGACGTCGAAGAACGACGCCAGGTCGTCGGGCCGGCGGCTGGAGGCGTAGCGACCGCACATCTACTGCGGGACCAGCGGGAGGTTGGTCGACAGCTTGTCGTCCTTCCGCGGGAAGAAGCGCATGTCCTGGTACTCCGCGAAGTACATGTCGTCGGGGCTGACACCCTCCCGGTCGTCCGGCCCGAAGCCGCGCTCGTCCCCGTTGGCACCGGTGACCGTGACCTGCTGCAGAGCGGCGAGGACCTCAGCAGGCTCGGTGCTCCTGGCCCGCGCGAGCGCGGCCTCGAGCAGCACGATCGCGTCGTACGGGTACATCGACCAGTCGGGCGGCATGACGACGTCCTGGCCCCCGACCTGCACCCCGATGGTGTCCGGACCGTACTTCTTCTCGTACTCCGCGCGGTACGCCGCAAAGGGCGCCCCACCCACCTCGCTGGTGATCCGGAACGACACGAAGATCGTGCCGTCCAGCCACTCCGGGTGGTCCGCCAGCCGCTGCCGCACCAGCGGGTCCTCCCCCGCCGGGCCGGTGTAGACGGGGACGTCCCACCCGGTGCTGCGGGCGGCCCGCAGCACCGCCGCGACCCCGGCCGCGCGCGCCCAGACCACCAGGACCTTCGCCCCGCTGCGTCGCGCGGCGAGGACCTGCGCACTCACGTCGCTCGCGCTCTCCGGGACGGTCTGCTCGCTGACGACCCGCACCTCGTTGTGCAGCAGGTCAGCCTTGACGTTGGCGGCGCCCTCGCGGCCGTAGGAGGAGTCATCGGCCAGCAGCGCCACCGGCTCGCCGGTGCGGGTGTCCGCGAGGTAGTCCGCCATGCGTCGGCAGAGCGCGACGTTGGCCGGGGCCATGCGGAAGACCGTCGGACGCGACGCGGCGTCGGTGATCGAGGCACCACCCTCGAAGGTCACGAACACCGGCAGGCTGGCCGGGTCGGTGACCGCAGCGACCGCCTCCGCGCCGACCCCGTCGATGATCAGCGCGACGGCGCCTTTGGACACGGCGGTCCGGGCATGGGTCGCGGCCGACTGGGCGGAGCCGCCGTTGTCCAGCACCTCGAGGCGGACCTTGCGGCCGGACCCGGCGTTGACCCGGTCGACGGCCAGACGTGCTCCCTTGTCGAGGAACTCACCGATCCAGGGCTGCGCGGTGAGCGGTGCGCTGACGACCACGAGGGCCTCGTCCTTGGCCGCCGACGCCCCGGAGCTGCACGAAGAGAGCCCGAGGCAGGCGACGAGCAGCAGCAGAGCGGGGCGCTTCACAGGGATTCCTCCGGAAGGGTGCCGCCGAGGTAGGCCCGGCGGACGGCGGGGTCGGCGCGGACCTCGTCGGGGGTGCCGTGGGCGAGGACCCGGCCCTGGTCGAGCACCGTGACCTCGTCGGCGACCTCCCCGACCAGGCGCATGTCGTGCTCGACGAGCAGCACGGCCGCGCCGTTCCCGGCCAGCGTACGAAGGACGATCGCGAGGCGGGTCCGCTCATCGGTGGTCATGCCCGCCGCGGGCTCGTCGAGCAGCAGCACCCGCGCCCCTGTGGCGACCGCGCGGGCCACCTGCAGCAGCCGCTGGTCGCCGGACGTGAGACCCTGCGGATCGGCGCCGAGCACATGGGTCAGGTCCGTGAGCTCCAGCGCGTCCAGCACGGCGCCGCTGACAGAACCGCTGTCCCACCCTCGCGACGACGGTGTGGCCAGTAGGTGCCGCAGCACCTCCTGCGGCGCGGGCGCTCCGCCACGGACACCGATCGCCACCTGCCGGTCCGCCGCCAGCCGAGGCAGGAGCACGGTCTGCTGGGGGGTGCGCACCACCCCCGCCCGCACGCGCTCCTGCACGCCGCCGACGGACGGTTGTCCGTCCACCCGCACCTCGCCCGGAAGAGCGCCCGACAGCACCTTGAGCAGGGTGGTCTTGCCGCTGCCGTTCGGACCGACCAGCGCGTGCACCGCTCCGGCTCGCAGCTCCAGGCCGGCGCCGTCCAGCGCACGGACCCCGTCGTACGCGATGTGCAGGTCGTCGGCACGCAGCAGGACCTCGCCGGGCTCGCCCACGATCGGAACCCCAGGAGCGACAGGCGATCCTGGGGCCGTCCCCGGCCGACGCACCGCACGACCGATCGGCCCGCGCAGCGCGAGGACGGCCACCAGCAGCGCTGCGGTGAGCACCCCGCGCGACCGCTCCGCGTCCAGACCGCCAGCGCGCGCGGCGGCATCGGCGACCGGCGGCAGCGCCGTGAGGACCGCGACGCCGAGCACCGGCCCCCACCACCGGGCGGTGCCGCCGAGCAGGACCGCGACGAAAAGCTGCAGGGACACCAGCGGGCTCACGTCGGACGGGGCGACGAGACCGAGCAGCACGACCGTCCCGGCACCGGACAGCGCCCCCAGGGCGGCGGTCACCGACAGGACGGTCCGCCGTCGGCGCGCGACGGGGACACCGAGCGAGGCGGCGAGCTCCGGCCCCTCCCGCAGCGCGGCCAGGTCGAGCCCGCCGGGCCCCGCGCTCATGCGGACCGTCAACCCCAGCAGGACGAGGCAAACCAGCCCCGCGACCACGACGTGCACCACCGGTGTGAGCACCAGATCGAGTCCGAGGGCGGGGTTCACCAGGTGCGCGGGGGCGGCGCGGGTCAGCCCGTCGACCCCCCCGAACGCGCCGGGGTAGGCCAGCAGGGTCCGCTGCACCAGCCAGGCGAGCGCCCAGGTGGCGAGCGCCAGGTAGGCCCCCTCCAGCCGCGACGCCCCGAGCGCTACCGCCCAGCCCGCGAGGGCCGCCGCGAGGACCGCCACCCCGACCGCCACGAGCAGCGGTAGCCCCGCACCGCCCGGTCCCAGAAGCGCTGTGCCGTAGGCCCCCACCGCCATGAACGCGCCCTGCCCCAGGACCGGCAGCCCGGCCCAGGACACCGACAGCGACAGCCCCAGGGCCGAGACGAGCAGCCACAGCGCGGTGGCGACGTCGACGGTGCTCACGTCGCGACCCGGCGCAGACCCTCGGGGCGTACGGCGAGCAGCACCACGAGCAGCGACAGGGGCGCGACGTCCTGCAGCGCGGCCCCCCCGACGTAGACGGCGACGGCCTGCAGCAGACCGACGGCGAGTCCGCCCACGACCGCTCCGCGCAGCGACCCGAGCCCGCCCAGCAGCGCCGCCGCGATGCCCTCGAGGCCCAGCACCACGCCGTCGTCGACGCTCACCGCGCGACCGGGTGCGTCGAGCAGGCCGGCCAGCCCGGCGAGCAGTCCGGCGACGACGAAGACGACGAGGACGACCCGACGGGCATCGACCCCGCAGAGCGCAGCGGCATCCGGGTCGTCGGCCACGGCCCGCAGGGACCGGCCGAATCGCGAGCGCACGAGCAGCAGGTCGGCGGCCAGCCCGACGAGCAGGCCGAGCACGAGGACGCCCAGCACCCGGACCGGCAGGGTGGCGCCGCCGGGCAGGTGGAGCAGGCCGTCCGAGGACAGCGCGGACAGCCGCAGCGGGTCGGGGACGGCGTACCCCTGTTGGGGGAGCAGCAGGCCGAGGACCGCACGGAGCAGCAGACCGGCGGCGACGCCACCGGCCACCCAGCCGAGGGCGTCGGCTGCCCGCCCGCGGTCCGCGAGGTAGGGGCGTACGGCGAGCAGCGCCACCAGGCCCGACAGCAGCGCGCCGGCGCCGAGCACGAGCAGGACGAAGCCGACCGAGGTCAGCCCACTGAGGCCGGTCGCCACCGGGGTGCGTCCGAGGACGCCCAGCACGCCGGTGAAGACCGCCGCCACCACGAGGTCACCGTGGGCCAGGTGCAGGACGCGGACCGTCCCGGCGACGAGGGTGAAGCCGGCCGCGACGAGGCCGAGCACCGCGCCCGCGGCCAGGCCGGACAGGACGACCTGCAGCAGCACCCCCGCGTCCACCGCGGAGCCGTCAGCCGAAGGGCAGGGGCGAGGACTGCGGACCGCGCGAGGCGGTCGGCAGGACCGGGCTGCCCCCGCCAGGACGGGTGCGGGTCACGGCCACGAGCCAGTCGGTGACGCACCGGTCCTTGGCGACCATCTTGTAGATCCCCCGCAGGTCGTCGCGGGCGAACGGCGCGTCGGCCTCCGCCGGCTCGGCGTCGCCGCGACCAAGGGTGAAGCCCGCCTTCTGCACGTTGTCGACGATGTACACGACGCTCTGCTGCAACGAGGTGGTGGTGGTGAAGCGGACGAGGGTGAGCCCGTCCTTGGTGCGCGTCGTCTCGCCCAGGGTCGCCGCCGGCGGCTGCGGGAGGTCCGCAGGCACCTCCTTGGGCCAGGTGAAGCGCGCCGTCGGGACGATCGGGCAGGGCTCGGGCGTCGGGGACGGGGCCTCGCTGAGCACCGGCTCGGGCGTCGGGGCCGCGGTCGAGCCGCCGCCGCTGCAGGCACTCACCAGGAGCAGGGCGAGCAGGCTGGGAGTGAGGCGCATCATCGTGGGTCGAGGATACGGGCAGGTGCCGTCGCGCGCAGGCTGCGACGATGGGGGGGTGAGCACCTGGAACGCGCCCCGCGCCACCGCCCCCCTGGACGCCGTCGTCGCGCTGCCCGGCTCGAAGTCGCTCACCAACCGTGCCCTCGTCCTCGCCGCCCTCGCCGAGGGCCGCAGCGTGCTGCGGCGTCCGCTGCGCAGCCGGGACACCGAGCTGATGGCCGCGGCCCTGCGCGTGCTCGGCGTCGGCGTCACCGAGGACGGGGAGGACTGGGTCGTCGACGGGGTCGTAGGTCCGCTCCGTCCCACGGGCGACGCGATCGACGTGGGCAACGCGGGAACGGTCGCCCGGTTCCTGCCGCCCCTCGCGGCGCTCGCGCTCTCGCCGGTGACCTTCGACGGCGACCCCCGCGTCCGGGAGCGCCCCCTGTCCCCGCTGCTCGTCGCGCTGCAGGCTCTCGGCGCGGACCTGTCGACCGTCGAAAGCCTGCCGCTGACGGTCCGCGGCTCCGGGACGCTCGCCGGCGGCGCCGTCGTGGTCGACGCCACCCAGAGCTCGCAGCTGGTCTGCGGTCTGCTGCTCGTCGGTCCGCGCACCGAGCAGGGCGTGGCCGTCCGGCACGACGGTGGTCGGCTCCCGAGCGCGCCGCACATCGCCATGACCGTCGACGCCCTGCGCGCTGCCGGCGCCACCGTCGACGACACGGGCGTCAACGAGTGGCGCGTCGCGCCCGGTCCGCTGCTGCCGCGCGACGCCGTCGTCGAGCCGGACCTGTCCACGGCCGCGGCCTACCTCGCCGCCCCGCTGGTCGCCGGCGGGTCGGTCACCGTCGACGGACTGGCCGTTGCACACCCGGCAGCCCGGGGCGGTGCTGCCGGACCTGCTCGAGCAGATGGGGGCCGTGGTGACCCGCACCCCCACGTCGGTGACCGTCAGCGCCGGCGACGGCCTGCACGGCATCGACGCCGACCTCGGCGACGCCCCCGAGCTCACGATGGTGCTCACGGCGCTGGCGGCCCTCGCCGACTCCCCCTCGCAGTTCCGCGGGGTCGCGCACATCCGGCTGCAGGAGACCGATCGCCTGCGGGCGCTGGTCACCGAGCTGACCAAGGTCGGCGGCGACGCCGAGGAGACCGAGGACGGGCTGCTCGTGCGGCCGGCCCGGCTGCGCGGAGGGCTTCTGGCGTCGTACGACGATCACCGGATCGCCATGGCCTGGGCTGTTCTCGGCCTCGGCGTCGAGGGCATCGAGGTCGACGACATCGCGACCACGCGCAAGACGGTGCCGGACTTCGTCGGCTCCTGGTCGAGCCTGCTGGGGGCCTGAGTGCCCCGCGAGCTCGACGAGGACGACGTTCGCGTCCGTCCGCCTCGCAGCACGCGTCCCCGCACCAAGACGCGCCCCTCGCACGACGACTCCGCGGCCGGCACCGTCGTCACGGTCGACCGCGGCCGCTACCGCGTGCTCGTCGGCGAGCAGGTGGTCAGCTGCGTCCGGGCCCGGGAGCTCGGGCGACGGGCGGTCGTGGTCGGGGACCGGGTCGCCGTGGTCGGCGACCTGTCCGGCGGCCCGGACTCGCTGGCGCGCGTGGTGCGCGTCGAGGAGCGCACGTCCCTGCTGCGCCGCACCCCCGACGACACCGACCCGCTGGAGCGGCCGGTCGTCGCGAACGCCGACCTGCTCGTCGTCGTCACCGCGCTCGCCGACCCGGTCCCGCGGCCCCGGCTGGTCGACCGGTGCCTCGTGGCGGCGTACGACGGGGGGCTGGAGCCCCTGCTCTGCCTGACCAAGTCCGACCTCGCCCCGCCGGACGAGATGCTCGCGCTCTACGCCCCGCTCGGCGTCGAGGCAGTCGTCACACGGCAGGGCGGCGGCGTCGAGGAGCTGCGAGATCGCCTGCAGGGCAGGGTCTCCGTGCTGTTCGGCCAGTCGGGGGTCGGCAAGTCCACGCTGGTCAACCAGCTCGTCCCCGACGCCTTCCGCGCGGTCGGCGACGTCTCCGGTGTGGGCAAGGGCCGCCACGTCAGCTCGTCGGCGATCGCGCTGTCCCTGCCCGGGGGCGGCACGGTCATCGACACCCCCGGGGTCCGGTCGTTCGGCCTCGGCGCCGTGACACCCGAACGCGTGCTCGCGGCCTTCCCCGACCTGAAGCTCGCCGCCGAGGAGTGCCCCCCGGGCTGCGACCACTCCTCGCCGGGCTGCGCCCTGGACCTGCTGGTCGCCGACGGCGACGCCACTGCCGCCCGGCTCGAGTCCTACCGCCGGCTGCTGTCCTCGCGGGACGGGGCCGAGCAGGACTAGGACGAGGAGGTCTTCCCGGCCCGGCGACCGCCATTCTCCTAGCAGCCCTCGTGCAGCAGCCACCACAGGAGTGCGGACAGCGACAGCCCGTCCGTGATCGCGCCTTCACGGACGAGGGCCCGCACCCGCTCCACCGGGACCCACTCGACGCGCTCCGCCTCACTCGGGTCGGTCGGCTCCCCGACGTACGTCGCCCCGTCGGCGGCGAAGAGCTCGAACCGACCGTCGGACAGCCCGTTGGTGGGGTGGTAGCCGATGAGGTGGCGCAACGGACCCGGCGTCCACCCCGTCTCCTCCAGCACCTCGCGGGCGGCGGCCTCGGCGGCTGTCTCCCCCTCGTCCACGCGTCCGGCTGGGACCTCCCAGCCCCAGGTGTTGGTGATGAAGCGGTGCCGCCAGAGCAGCAGGAGGCCACGCTCCGGGTCGTGGACGACCGTCCCCGCCGCCGGGGTGTGGCGCCGAATGACGTGGTGCTCGAACCGGGCGCCGCCGGGCACTTCCACATCGACCAGGCGCAACGACACCCACGGCGACTCGTAGAGCGACCGCTCCCCGTGCTGGATCCACTCCACGTGCGCACCCTAACGACGAGGCGCGTCGTGCCGATGGGGACCCGTGCGCACCAGTCCCCCTGCCCCGAGCAGAACCTCGCCGTTCTCCGTCGAGGAGCTGTTCTGGGACGAGCCGGTGACGGTGCACGCAGAGTCCCGGCCGGCCACCGAGCAGGAGGGCAAGGGCTTCCTGCTGCGCTTGCACACCCAACCGGCGTGCGAGAACCGTCTCGCCCCGGGCTCGAGACTGTTCGCCAAGAGGTACGACACGGCGCGGTCCGAGGCCCTGTGCCGCGCCTGCGGCTCCGACCTCGTGGCTGCGTCCCACTCCAGCGTGGTGCGCCACCTGCGCGACGCCGAGCGCGTCCTGGAGGCGCTGAAGGAGCGGGCGCACGTCGAGCCGATGCCGCGCGAGATCGTGCACTGCCGGGCGCTGCGCCACGAGGCGGAGTGCGCGGCCAGCATCCACCCCGACACCGCTGAACTCGTCGAGCGGGTCATCGGGCTCGCCGGCGAGGTCGCCGACGCCCTGCGCTCGACCCTCTCGGCGTACGAACGGGCGCGCTGAGGTCCGCGAGTCCGGTCAGTCGGCGAGCGCGCCGATCTGCACGACCTGGTCGACCTGGCCCTTGCGCGCGGCCATCTCGCGCTTCTCGGCATCAACGAGGTCCGCGGCGTCCTCGTCGTTCTTCATGAGGGCGTCGAGGTCGATGCCGGCCATGTCCAGCACGCCCATGTCGCCGTACGCCTTCTGGACCTTGGGCCCCCAGAGGCCGATGTCCTTGACGCAGGGGACGATCCGCTGGAACAGCAGCGACTGGTAGGCCTGGAAGTACGGCGCGTTGGCGACGGCCTCGAGGCAGGCCTCGACGTCCAGGCCCATGTTCTCCCAGACCTCCTGCTGCCGGAACCGGTCGCGCATGAGGTAGCAGCCCTCGACGACGAACTCCTCGCGCTCCTCACGCTCCTTGCTGGTGAGCTCCTTGTAGTAGTCGCGCAGCGCGATGCGCCCGAACGCGACGTGGCGGGCCTCGTCCTGCATGACGTAGGCCAGGATCTGCTTGGGAAGCGGCTTGGTGGTCATGTCGCGCAACAGCCCGAACGCGGCCAGCGCCAGGCCCTCGATGAGGACCTGCATCCCGAGGTAGGGCATGTCCCACCGGCTGTCGGACAGGGTGTCGTCCAGCAGCGACTTCAGGTGGGGGTTGATCGGGTAGAGCAGCCCGACCTTCTCCTGCAGGAAGCGCGCGTAGGTCTCGGCGTGCCGCGCCTCGTCCATCGTCTGCGTCGCGGCGTAGAACTTGGAGTCGAGGTCGGGGACGGACTCCACGATCCGGGCGGAGCAGATCATCGCGCCCTGCTCGCCGTGCAGGAACTGGCTGAACTGCCACGCGCCCAGGTGCAGGCCGAGCTCGTCCTTGGCCTTCTGGTCGTGGGCGAAGTGCTTGTCCCACATCGGCGTGCCGTAGATGGAGATGGCCTCCTCCGGCATGCCCAGCAGGTCGTAGGGGTCGACCTGCTCGGACCAGTCGATGCGGTGCACCTGGTCCCACTGCTTGTCCTTGCCCTTCTGGTACAGGCTCAGCAGCTGGTCGCGACCGTCGTCGTACTCCCAGGTGAAGCGCGCGGCGCCCTGGGCCTCGACGTCCCACGTGGCCATCTCGACCGGGACGGTGTACAGCTCGTGGGTGCTCATGAGCGGGCTCCTAGCAGCGATGAGACGAGGACGGCGATGTCGTGCGCGACCTGCTCGGGGTGGCCCCCGGGAAGGACGAGGTGGCTGAAGGTCAGGCGGGTCACGGTGTCGGCGACGAGCAGCACCCGGTCCTCGGGGATGTCCGGCCAGTGCGAGCGCAGGTGCTCGGCGAAGTGCTCTCGGGCGGCGCGTTGGAGGGCCTCGCCGCGCGTGGTGAGGAACGGGACGAGGCCACCGACGTCGTCCGTGAGCACGGCCTTGAGCAGCGGGTTGCGTGCGGCCTCCTCGAGGGTCCACACGGTGCTCGCCGCGACGGCCTCCGCGGGTGACCCGTCGTGGCCGACGATGGCGTCGTCGGCACCCGCCATCCAGCGGGCGGCCTCCCGCAGGGCCAGCGCCTCCGCGAGGGCGTCCTTGGACCCGAACTCGTAGTACAGGGTCTGCCGACTGACGCCCGCGGCCAGGGCGACGTCGATCATCCGGACCCGCGTCCACTCGCCCGCAAGGGCTGCGTCGTACGCCGCGTCGAGCAGCGACTCCCGCGTGGTGATCACCGTCACAGTGTTTGTCATCGAGCCGGTCGGTGTCAAGACACGTCCGGGGGTGGTGTCAGGCGCCGCCGAGCGGCACCAGCAGCATCGCCTCGAGCTCGGTGGTCGCCGCGGGGAGGCTCCGCGACGTACCAGCGGCCGGTGCGAGGGCGAGCGGGGCGTACCAGGACTGCGCACCGAGGCGCCCAGGCCCGGTGCCCGGGTCCTCCGGCGGGTCGCCGTCGTTGTAGCCGTCGACCGGGTTGATGTACGCCGGGAAGGGGGTGATCGGCGTCGGGCCGAGCCCGTAGCAGTGCGGGTTGCGCGACTCGCCGTACTTCGGCTCCTGCCCTGGCGTGTACGGGCCGTGGTCACGCACGACCTCCACCGTGATGTGCAGCCCGGGCTGCCCCCCGCCGAACACCCGCTCCCCTTCGATCTCGGAGAACGCGATGCGGTTCAGCAGGCAGGGGAAGGTGTCGCTGTAGCGCGCGTAGAGGTCCAGCGACGGAAGGCTGTCCCGGGCGAGGTCGACGAATCGCTGCTCGTTCGCCGCCACGAGCGTGCGCGCGCTGTCGGCGAACGCCGTGGTGCTGCGCAGGAACGTGTCGAAGGCGGCGCGCTGCTGCACGAGCGACCGGCTGCTGAACGACAGGTTCTCCAACGTGGCCAGCAGGTCGGGCGTGGCAGTGGCCGTGCTGTCGGTGAAGTCGGCGAGGCCCTGCATGTCCTGGGCGAGCGTCGGGAGGGCCGGGTTGAGCCGGCTGAGGTACGCGGCGTTGAGGGCGAGGTTCTGGCCCAGCCGGTCCCCTCGGTCGCGCAGCGCCGTGCTGAGCGCGTGGAGCGCCGCGGACAGCGACGGCGGGTCGAGGGAGCGCAGCAGCGGCATCAGGTCGTCGAGGGCGCGCTCGGTCTCCAGGCCGGTCGAGGTCCGGTCCTGCGAGATCCGGTCACCGGTGCGGATCGGGCGGGCCGGCACGGCAGGGACGACGAGCTGGACCTCCTTCTCCCCGAACAGGGTCTTGGGCAGCAGCCGCGCCTCGACGTTCTGCGGGACCAGCGAGGCCTTGTCCGCGTCGAGCGCCAACTCCAGCACCGCGCCCTGCCCTGTCGAGCTGATGCGCCGGACCTCCCCGACGAGGACGCCGCGCACCTTCACGTCGGCGTGCACCGTGAGCTGGTTGCCCGCCCGGTCGGTCTCGAGCGCCACGTCGATGGTCGTGGTGAACGCCTTCTGGTAGATCCCGATCGACAGCAGGACGAGCAGGGTCAGCACCACGAGGAAGGCCACGCCGGACAGTCGTCGTCGGAGAAGGGCCCGGCCCTTCACCAATGGCGGCGCCACGCACGCTCCTCGCAGCAGGATCCGGTCAGGTAGGGACGGAACGTACCTGTGCCGTGCGTCACACGCCAGGAGCGACGAGGGCCGCGAGCGTGGCCCCGAGCTCGTACGCCCTCGCGACCACCCCGTCGTCGACGTCGCCGAGGACCTCCAGCACCTCGGAGCCCTGCGTCCAGCCGAGGGCGCCGGTGATCGACAGGACCGAGCGCACGGCCCCGGTGACGTCGTACCTGCCGTGGAGGTAGAGCCCGAACGGCCGCTTGGCGGTGGACCCGCCCGCGCCGCCGGCGCCCCCGGACGCGTCGAGCCGGCCACCGACCTGCAGGAAGGTGGTGTCGAACAGGTGCTTGAGCGCCCCGGACATGTAGCCGAAGTGCGCCGCGGTGCCCAGCAGGTAGCCGTCCGCGCCCAGCAGGTCGTCCGCGGTCGCCTCGAGCGCGTCGCGCACGACGACCTCGACGCCGGCGATCAGCGGGTCCGCCGTCCCCGCGACCACCGCCCTCGTCAGGGCCTGGAGGGACCGTGACGGCGAGTGGTGGACGACGAGCAGTCGCGGCACGGTCAGCCGAAGACGAGGCGCGTGACCCAGTCCGCGACGAGGGCGGGCTTGGTCTCGCCCTCGATCTCGACGGTGATCGACCGGGTGAGGTGCAGCGTGTTGGGGTCCTTCTGCTCCACGGCCGCCAGGGTGCTCGTGGCGCGGATCCGGGCGTCGACCTTGACCGGGTTGACGAAGCGGACCTTCTCGAAGCCGTAGTTCACGCCCATGACGATCCCCTCGAGCGACTTGGGGTCCTGCGGGACGGTGGCGAGCAAGTGCGTCAGCAGCGACAGGGTCAGGAACCCGTGCGCGATCGGCACGCCCCACGGCGACATCTGCGCGCAGGCCTCGGGGTCCACGTGGATGAACTGGCGGTCCTCGGTCACCTCCGCGAACGCATCGATGCGGGCCTGGTCGACCACGAACCAGTCGCCGGCCCCCTCGCTCGCGCCGAGGGCGGACTGCAGGTGGGCGAAGGCGTTGTCACCGTGGGTCATGCCGTGATCCTGCCAAACGGCCGACGGGGGGCCACTCGGGTGGTGCCTGGGCGGCTCGCGGTAGTCCGTTCGGGGCATCTTTTCCGGGTTCGACCCCCGGGTCCCGGCCGAGGTCCATCATCACCGCGCGGAACGGCCGCGACCGGGGGGCGAGATGAGCACGGACGCGGGGCCAGGGTCGTTCGCCGCCTGCCGCTCAGCCTCCTCGCTCCGGGACGCCTGCAGGGCGCTCGTCGACGAGCTGCACTCGCGGTGGGACCTTCCCTCGATCTACCTGCTCATCGACGGCCGGCTGCGGTGCCAGGCCTCCCGCGGGTACTTCCAGGTGTCGGACGGCTTCGCCCCGACGGCGGGCGTGATCGGCCGCGTGGTGACGTCGGGACGCAGCGAGCTCATCACCGACGTGACCGAGGACCCCGACTTCGTCGCCGCCATCCCCGGCCTGCGGTCGGAGGCATGCGTCCCCGTCCTGGTGCACGGACGCGTGCAGGGCGCGGTGAACCTCGAGTCCCGCTCGCGGCTCGACGCGGACGCTCTTGCCGAGCTCGAGGTCGCCGCCACCGTCCTCGGGCGTCGCCTCGAGGAGCTCGGGGGCCTGCCCCCGCCGTCACTGGCCGAGCGGATGAGCCGCATCGCCGTGACGCTCGCCGGCCAGACCGACCAGGAGGGTGTCCGCCGTACCGCCGTCCAGGCCGCCCTCGAGCTGTCCGGGATGGAGACGGCGGCGCTGGCGCGGGTCAAGGACGGCGTGTGGGAGGTGCGGCACGCGGCCGGCCCGCTCGCTCCCCTCATCCTGGCCTGGGACCAGCGCGCCCTGACGACCCTGGGCCGCTGGGTCCGCTCGGGGACCACGTCGTACTTCCCGGACGGCGAGCACGTGCCCCCCGGCTTCGAGTTCCTCGGCCGCGGGCTGCACGCCCTGTCGCTGCAGCCGCTGTTCGTGGGCTCCGCCGTGGTGGGGCTGCTCATCGTCGCCGACAGCACCCCCGCTGCCCACGACCCGATGATGACCGCGGCGATGGAGCTGCTGGCCAGCCAGACCGCAGCGACCCTGGCCATGGTGCGCACCCTCGACATCCTCGCCCGCCAAGCCTCGAGCGACCCGCTCACCGGCCTGGTCAACCGGCGTCGCCTGCTGGAGTGCCTCCAGGAGGACGTCGCCGCGCAACGGCCCTCAGCGCTGCTGCTGCTCGACCTCGACGGGTTCAAGGCGGTCAACGACCTGCACGGGCACGCCGAGGGCGACGCGGTGCTCATCGGCGTCGCCCGCCGGCTGAGCACCGCGGCGCGCGAGGGCGACATCGTCTGCCGGCTCGGCGGGGACGAGTTCGCCGTCCTGGCCCGCAACATCGCCGGGCAGGCCGAGGCAGCGCTGCTCGCCGACCGCCTGCTGGACGCCGTCGCGGCGTACGACGGAGGGCCGTTCCACCCGTCCGTCGGTGCCAGCATCGGGGTCCGGTTGGTGCGCGACTCGACCAGCAGCGGGCTGCTGGTCGACGCGGACCTCGCGCTGTACGCCGCGAAGCACCGCGGCCGCGGGACCTGCGTCGTGTGGGAGCCGGCGCTGCGGACCGAGTCCGTCGACACCGGCGCGCTGCTCGATGACCTCCTCGCCGCGCTGCACCATGAGTCGCTGGAGGTCCGCTTCGAACCGGTCATCGCCACGGCCACGGGCCTGGTCGTGGGCCTCGAGGGACTGGTGCGCTGGGAGCACCCGCGCCGGGGACTCGTTCCGGCATCGCTGTTCCTCCCTGCCGCCGAACGCGCCGGCGCCGGTGGCACCCTCACTCGCTGGTCCCTGGGGCGTGCCTGTGTGGCCGCCGCGGCCTGGCCGGCGGGCTTCCAGCTCGGGTTGCCGCTGAGCGCCGTCGAGCTGGTGTCGGCCGACACCGTCGAGGCGGTGCGCTCGGCGCTCGAGACCTCGGGACTCCCGCCGTCTCGCCTGGCCCTCGAGGTGACGCGCACGGCGCAGTTCGCCGACTCGACGAGGGCGCGGGAGACCCTGGCGGCGCTGTCGGACCTCGGGGTCAGCCTTGCCCTGGACGACGTGGGCAGCGAGCACGCGGACCTCGGGCACCTGCGGTCCCTGCCCTTCGACATCGTCAAGCTGGACCCCGCCCTCGTCGCTGCGGTCGCCCAGGACGACCCGCGCGCGATGGCGACGGTCGAAGCGGTCGCCCTGCTGGGGCAGCGCCTCGGGCTGCAGGTCGTGGCCAAGGGCGTCGGAGGCACGGCGGACGCCGCAGTGCTCGCCCGGCTCGGCTGCGAGTTCGCGCAGGGCTTCAACCTGTTCCCCCCGCTCGAGGCCGGGGAGGTCCTGGCGTTCGTGAACGGTCCGGCTCCGTGGTCGGCCTACCCCCCGACCGAGGCGCGCCCGCACCTCGACGCCGCTGACGGGGTCCACGCTCAGTAGGCTCGCGCCGATGAGCACCCCCCACGCTGCCCCTGGTGCTGATCTGGTTGCGGACCTGGCTCTGGCGCACCGCCTCGCCGATGCCGCGGACGCCCTGACGCTGGCCCGGTTCCGTGCGCTGGACCTGCAGGTGTCTGCCAAGCCGGACCTCACACCGGTCAGCGATGCGGACCTCGCCGTCGAGGAGGCGGTGCGCGACCTGCTCGCTGTCGAGCGCCCGGCCGATGCCGTGCTCGGTGAGGAGCACGGGACGACCGGTACCGGACCGCGCCAGTGGATCGTCGATCCGATCGACGGCACCAAGAACTTCGTCCGAGGCGTGCCGGTCTGGGCGTCCCTGATCGCGCTGCGCGTCGACGGCCGGGTGGACGTCGGCGTGGTGAGCGCACCTGCTCTCGGTCGTCGCTGGTGGGCGGCGCGCGGGGCGGGCGCCTGGGCGGACGGTCAACCGATCCGGGTGTCGCAGGTGGCGACGCTGGGCGACGCCCACCTGTCGTACTCCTCGCTCACCGGCTGGGAGGGGCAGGGCCGACTGGAGGGGCTGCTCGACCTGTCCCGCCGGTGCTGGCGGACCCGGGCGTTCGGTGACTTCTGGTCCCATGTGCTCGTCGCCGAGGGCGCGGTCGACGCGTCCTTCGAGCCCGAGGTGTCCCTGTGGGACCTCGCGCCGCTGCAGATCCTCGTGGAGGAGGCGGGCGGCCGGTTCACCTCGCTCGCCGGGGAGGCGCGGCCCGACGGCGGGAGCGTCGTCTGCAGCAACGGTCTCCTGCACGACGAGGTCCTCGCGGGTCTCGCCCCCCGCTGACTCACGCGGCTGGCGGGGTCAGGGGGCGTCGAGGGGCAGGTGCTCGCGCACCGGCTGGCGGGCGAGGACGACGACCGCCGTCACGACGAGCACTCCCCCTGCCAGCTGGACCGAGGCGAGCGACTCCCCGAGGAACGCCGTGGCCGCCGCCACGCTGACGACCGGCTCGAGGGTCGAGACCACCGCTGTGTCCCCCGGGCCGAGCAGGGACAGCGCGCCGAAGAACGCCGCGACCGCGACGACCGTCCCGATGAGCGCGACGCCCACCAGCGCGACCCACGGCCCCGTGTGCGTCGGCACCGACGCGCCACGGACACCGGCGAGGACGGCGTACACCGCTGCGCAGGCGCCCATGACGACGGCGCTGGTCGCGAACGGCCCCAGGCCCTGGGTCACGCTGCTCGACACGACGATGTACGCCGAGTAGGCCAGCGCGGCGCACAGCCCCAGCAGCACACCGGTCCCCTGCCCGCCCTGGACGGGACCGATGGTGAGGGCCGTGCCGACCGTCGCGACGACGACGCACCCCACCGCGATCCGCGAGGGTCGGTGACGCAGGAACACGGCGGACAGCACCACGACCAGGGCCGGGTACAGGTACAGCAGCAGCGCGGTGAGGCCGGCCGAGATCCGTTCCAGGGCGGCGAAGTAGCACAGGGACTCCACGACGTACCCGACGCCGCCGAGCAGCAGGAGGGCGACCAGGGTCCGGCCCCGGGCGAACCGTTCCCCCCGCACGACGGCGACCGCGAACAGCACCACGGCGGCCAGGGCGAACCGGACCGAGAGCACCCCGATGGCGTCGGCGCCGTCGTCGTACACGACCTTGGTCAGGACCGGCATGACGCCGAACGAGGCGGCGCTGAGCAGGGCGAGCAGCACCCCGAGCCGGCGGGAGGCGCTCACGCGTCGACGAGCGCCCGGCGGCCGTCCCACCAGAGCAGCAGCCGGGGCGTGAGCGCGAGCGCCGCCGCGTCGAACCAGCCGTAACCGCCGGCGGCTCCGCTCGGCGGGTTGCCGATCGCGACCAGGCCCGTCGGGTCGTAGGCCTGCCAGGTCCACGTCCCGAGCGAGGTCCCGAGGATCTCCAGGTACGACACGACGAGGAACGCGCCGGCGTAGAGCAGCGGGCTGCGACCCCATCGGGCGAAGGCGATCAGGCAGCCGAACCAGAACAGGCCGAGGACGTCGAGGGTCGGCGAGAGCGTCACGCCCCAGAGCGCCCAGAGACCGCAGGCGATCAGGCAGGCAGGGAGCAGCCAGGACGACCGGGCCGCCCAGGCGGAGCGGCCGATCGCGAGCGCCGCCAGGTAGACCAGCCCGTGGCCCGGCGGGACGAACGCGGGCACGTTGTCGAGCCGGTAGACGTAGACGCCGAGCCAGCCGGCGAAGACGTACTCCACGACGCTGGCGAAGACGACCACGACGCCCACCTGCACGCGGGTGGTGCGGTCCTCCCGTTGCAGCATCCACAGCAGCAGCACCCAGGTGCCGACGCCGAGCAGCCGTTGGCCGCCGATCCCGACGAGCTGGTCCAGCCCGAGGGTCGCCGCGATCCAGACGACGACGACCAGGGGGACGGGCACCCGACCAGCCTGCCAGAGACTCAGTCCGTGAGCGCCCCGGGCTTCACGACGTCGATCTGCGCCGGGACGTCGAGCCCCACCGGGCAGGTGACGCCGTTGAAGCCGTGGTTGCAGTAGCCGCCGGGGTTCTTGTCGAGGTACTGCTGGTGGTAGGTCTCCGCGAAGTAGAACTCGCCCGCCGGCACGATCTCGGTGCTGATGGTCCCGCGACCTGCCGCGGTGAGCGCCTGTTGGTAGGTCTCCCGGCTGGCCTTCGCGGCGGCGAGCTGGTCGTCGGTCGTCGGGTAGATCGCCGAGCGGTACTGCGTGCCGACGTCGTTGCCCTGCCGCATGCCCTGGGTGGAGTCGTGGTTCTCCCAGAAGACCTTGAGCAGCGCCTCGACGCTGGTCTGCGTGGGGTCGAAGACGACCTGGACGGCTTCGGTGTGACCGGTCCGGCCGCTGCACGTCTCCTCGTACGTCGGGTTGGGCGTGTGCCCTCCGGCGTAGCCCACAGCGGTCGTGTAGACACCGGGCACCTTCCAGAAGAAGCGCTCGGCCCCCCAGAAGCAGCCCATCCCGACGTACAGCACCTCCAGGCCGTCCGGGAACGGCCCCTGCAGCGGCGTCCCCAGGACCGTGTGCGGTCCCGTCACGCGCAGCGGCTCGGACCGACCCTTCAGGGCCTCGTCCGCGGTGACCAGCTCTGCCTTCTTGCCGAAGCTCCACATGTCGGGTTCAACCACGGGCGTCCGTCGCGCGTTCCCACGTCACCGGTTCGTCACCAGCACCCGGTGGACCACCGTCGCCGCGACGCTGCACCCGAGGACGACCGCGGCGAGCGAGGCCTGACCCGCCAGGCCGACGAACGGCGCGAGCAGGCCACCGAGCAGGTACTGGCTGGTCCCGAGCAGGGCGCTCGCGCTGCCCGCCACCTCCGGATGATCGGCCAGGGCGAGGGCGGCCGCGTTCGGGGCGACGAGCCCGACACTCGCCACGACGACGAGCAGGCTCAGCAGGACCGCGACCAGCCCGGCATCGGTGGCGACGGCGGCGGTCAACCCGAGCGACCCGGTCAGCGAGCCGCGCAGCCCCCACCCGAGGATCCGCTCGGGACCGAGCCGCCCGACCAGACGCGCGCTCACCTGGGCGGCGCTGATCAGCCCGACCGCGTTGGCGCCGAACGCAAGGGCGAACTGCTGCTCGGAGAACCCGTAGACCTCCTGGAGCACGAAGGAGGACCCGGCGATGTAGGAGAACAGCGTGCCGAAGACCAGCCCGGAGGTGAGGGCGATCCCCGTGAAGGCGCGATCGGACAGCAGCACCCGGAACGTGCCGAGCGTCGCTCTGATCCCGCCGGGCCGCCGACGTTCGGGAGGCAACGTCTCCTGCAGCACCAGCGCCGTCGCGGTCCACAGCAGCGCGCCCAGGACAGCAAGGACCACGAACACGCCGCGCCACGACGTCACGTGCAGCACCTGCGCGCCCAGCGTCGGCGCGAGGACCGGCGCGACGCCGTTCACCAGGAGCAGCAGGGCGAAGAACCGCGCCAGCGCCGGCCCGCTGTGCAGGTCGCGGGCGACCGCGCGGGCGATGACGATGCCGGCAGACCCCGCCAGCCCCTGCACCACGCGGGCTGCGGTGAGCGTCGTGATGTCCGGCGCGATCGCGCACAGGACCGAGGCCAGCGCCCACGCCCCGACACCGATGAGCAGCGGTCGCTTGCGACCGAACCGGTCCGACAGCGGGCCGGCGATCAGCTGGCCGGCAGCGAGGCCGATGACACAGGCGGTGATCGTCAGCTGCACCTGCGAGGCGCTGGCCGACAGGTCTTCGGCCAGCTCGGGAAAAGCCGGGAGGTACATGTCCAGCGACAGCGGCGCGAACGCGCTGAGCGCCCCGAGGACGAGCACCAGCCGGCGGGGGGTCGTCGCGGCGGTCACAGCAGCACGACCTCGTCCCCGACCGCGACCGTTCCCGGGACCAGGACGTCGGCGATCACCCCCAGGCAGGCGTCGTGCAGCAGGCCCACGGCGCGCAGGTTGCCCTGCTGGGCCGGCAGGTCGGCGGTCTCCAGGTCGACCATCACGCAGCGGGGCGAGGTCATCGTCACCCCGAGCGTGGCCGTCCCGATCTGCACGGTCCTGCCCACCCAGTCGTCCTCGCAGAACGCTCGCTCCGTCGCGAGCAGCAGGTTCGGTCGGAACCGCACCGGGTCCACGTCCGCACCCCGCTCGGCGGCGAGCGCGGCGACCGAGGCCGTGCCGAGCAGCGACACGGGGCCGTCGTCGACGTGGCTCGTCACGTCCTCGTGCACGACGTGCACCCGCTGACCCAGCAGCTCGGACAGCGGCCCGTCGGCGTCCGCGGCGTCGTACGTGCTGCCGTCCGGCAGGGTCAGGACGACCGACCCACCCGCGGTCGCGGCGCGGACCAGCAGCAGGCCGGGTACGGCGGTGAAGCGACCGGTCGTCTTGCCGCTGCCCAGCCCCCCGTCGGCCGTACGGACGGCCAGGGTCCGGTCCCCCACGACGCCCCGGGCGTCGAGGGCCAGCCGGTCCACCGACTCCCCGGTGAGCGACTTGACGGGGTACCGGTGCAGGGCCGCGACGGTGGTCATGCCGGGAAGAGCACCCCGGGGGCGAGCAGGCCGCCCGGGTCGAGGGCGGTCTTCACCGCGCGCATGGCGGCGATCTCCGCCGGCGAGCGCGACAGCCCCAGCCAGGCGACCTTGGCCCGCCCGACGCCGTGCTCTGAGGAGATCGAGCCGGACAGCGACGCCACGAGCCGCAGCACGGCGTCGGTGACCTGCTCGGACAGCTCGCCCGTGTCGAGCACGTTGACGTGCAGGTTGCCCTCGTTGACGTGGCCGAACACGATCGGCCGGGCCGCGGGGCAGACCGACGCGATCGTCGGGCCGAGCCGGTCGACGAGGTCCGCGAGGGCACCGGCGGGCACCGACACGTCCAGCTTCACCGGCACGCCCTCGGCGCTGATCGACTCGGTGTGCGTCTCGCGGTAGGCCCACAGCGCCCGCTGCCCGGCGGCGTCGGTCGCGACGTTGGCGTCGACCAGGCCCTCGAACGTCTCGACCGCGGCGGCGAGCTCCTCGAGGGGGTCACGGACGTCGGCGCACTCGACGAGCAGGTACGCCGCGTGGGCAGCGGGAAAGGGCGCCGGCAAGCCGGAGTGCTTGCGCACCAGGGCGAGACCCTCGCCGTAGAACAGCTCGGCGCCGGCGAGCGACGGGAGACCGGCCCGCAGGGCGGGCAGCACCGCGACCGCTGCCGCGGTGGAGTCGAAGGCGAGCAGCGCCACCGCCCGCTGCGTGAGCCGAGGCACCAGCTTGAGGCGTGCTGCGGTGATGACGGCCAGCGTCCCCTCGGACCCCGCGAGCAGGCCTACCAGGTCGTAGCCCGTGCCGTCCTTCTCAAGCCCCGCCAGGTGGCTGATCACCGAGCCGTCGGCCAGGACGGCTTCGAGGCCGAGGACCTGGGCCCGCATCGAGCCGTACCTCAGCACCCGGATGCCGCCGGCGTTCGTGGCCACGAGCCCACCGACGGTCGCCGAGTCGCGCGCCGCGAGGTCCACCCCGACGTCGAGGCCCTGCGGGCGGGCCAACGCCTGCAACGCCGTCAAGGTGACCCCCGCGCCCGCGGTCACCTGGGCGCTGGCAGGGTCGATCTCCGACAGCGAGGTGAGCCGCGTCGTCGACAGCAGGACCTCACCACCGGCCGGGATGCCGCCGCCGACCAGGCCGGTGTTGCCGCCCTGCACGACCACGCAGACGCCGGCCGCGGTGCACGCGCGCAGCACCTCGACCACCTCCTGCGTCGTACCCGGACGGACGACCGCGAGGGAGCGCCCGGTGAAGCGGCCGGTCCAGTCGGTCTCGTACGACGCCCGCACGTCGTCGTCGACGAGAACGTGCTCGGGGCCGACGACCGCGGCAAGGCCTTCGATCAGCGTCACGCGAGGACCCGCAGCCGCACCGTCTCCGCGAGGCCCTCGAGCGCGGCCACGACGTCAGGCGTCGGCGCCTCGGCGAGGTCGGTCACGACGTAGCCGAGGGAGCCGCTGGTCGACAGCAGCTGGCCTTCGATGTTGACGCCGTGCTCGGCGAACAGGCTGTTGACCCGCGCCAGGACCCCGGGGGTGTTCACGTGCAGGAGCAGCAGGCGGGCTCGGTCCGCCTCGCGCGGGAGGGCCACCGGCGGCAGGTTGACCGACAGCGACGTGCCGCCGTCCGCGACGTAGTCACGCAGCTTGCCCGCGACGAAGTGGCCGATGTCCTGCTGCGCCTCCTCGGTCGAGCCGCCGACGTGCGGCGTGAGGATGACGTTGGGCAGTCCGCGCAGGACGGAGACGAACTCCTCGCCCTTGCCCTTCGGCTCGACCGGGAAGACGTCCACCGCCGCGCCGGCGATGTGGCCGGACTCGATGCAGGACCGCAGCGCTTCGTGGTCGACCACGAAGCCGCGCGAGAGGTTGAGGAAGATCGACCCGGGGCGCATCCGGGCGAACTGGTCGGCGCCGAAGATGCCGCTGTTGGACGACCGGCCGTCGACGTGGAGCGACACGACGTCGGACTCCGCGAGCAGCTCGTCCAGCGTGCCGCAGCGGCGCGCGTTGCCGAGGGCGAGCCGGTCGGCGGTGTCGAAGAACAGCACGCGCATGCCGAGCGACTCGGCGAGCACGGACAGCTGGGAGCCGATGTTGCCGTACCCGACGATGCCCAGGCGCCGACCGCGCACCTCGTGGGAGCCGACCGCGCTCTTGTCCCAGACGCCGCCGTGCATGTCGGCGTTCTTGTCGGTCAGCCGGCGGGTCAGCGCGATGATCTCCGAGAGCGCGAGCTCGACCACGGACCGGGTGTTGGAGAACGGCGCGTTGAACACGGCCACGCCTTGGTCGGAGGCGGCGGCGAGGTCGATCTGGTTGGTCCCGATGCAGAACGCCCCGACGGCCAGCAGGTCGGGCGAGGCGGCGAGCGCGGCGGCCGTCAGGTGGGTGTTGGAGCGCAGCCCGAGGACCTGCACCCCGGCGAGCCGCTCGACGAGCTCGTCCTCGCCGAGCGCACGGTCCAGCCGCTCGACCTCGAAGCCGGCGTCGCGCAGCGCGAAGGCTGCGTCGTCGTGGATCGCCTCGAGCAGCAGCGCTCGCACGTGTGTTCCTCCTGGACCCGAAAGGCGTGGATGTGGGCCCGCGCCCGGGCCTCGCAACGGGTCCTGAGGCTACCCGGCACGGTTCCCAGGATCGTCCGACGCTGTTCACAGCGACCTCCCAGGTTCGCGGGCAGGATGGAGGCATGAACGAGACGCCCGTCCCCTCCAGCTCTCCCACCCCCTCGATGCCGGACGCCCCCTGGTGGTCGCAGCCCGGCGCGACCGCTGTCCTGACGCCGGAGGAGCCGGTCTCCGCGCCGCCCGGTGACGTCCCGGCCGCGCCCAAGCGCGCCCGCACGCCGTTCGCCAAGCCCGGTACGGCGGGACTGCTGGCCCTCGCACTGCTCGCCGGTGGCGTGGCGGGCGGGGCCGTCGCCGCAGGCCTGGACGGCCGCAGCAGCGTGACCTCCACCTCGACCGGGACCGCGAGCCGGACCCCGCTGGTCGGCGGGAGCGTCGCCGACGGCAGCAGCAGCGCGGTCCCCGGAACACCCGAGGCCGCCGCCGCGACGATCGCCCCGAGCGTCGTCACCGTCGAGGTGACCGGGACCACGCGCACGCAGTTCGGCAGTCAGCAGCGCTCCGGGACCGGCTCCGGGATCGTGATCCGCGACGGGGGCTACATCGTCACCAACAACCACGTGGTCGAAGCAGCCACCGGCGGCGCCGGCACGGTGCACGTGACCCTGGCCAACGGGACGACCTACCCGGCGACCATCGTGGGCACCGACCCGACGACCGACCTCGCCGTCATCAGGGTCGAGGGGGTCGACGGGCTGACAGCCGCGACCTTCGCCAGCTCGGCGGAGCTGAAGGTCGGGCAGGCCGTGCTCGCCGTCGGCGCGCCGCTCGGCCTGTCCAACACGGTCACCCAGGGCATCGTCTCGACGCTGCACCGGCCGGTCCGTACCGGGGACAACGCCGGCACCCAGGCCGTCATCGACGCGATCCAGACCGACGCGGCGATCAACCCCGGCAACTCCGGCGGCGCCCTGGTCGACCTCGCCGGTCGGGTGGTCGGCGTCAACAGCGCGATCGCCACCGCCGGCGACGGCAGCTCGGGCAACATCGGCGTGGGCTTCGCGATCCCGTCCCTCGTCGTGACGAAGATCGCGGACCAGATCATCGCCACCGGTTCTGCGGTGCACTCCCAGATCGGCGTCGGCGTCTCCGACGCCCCCAACACCACCGATGGCGCCCCCGGCCTCGGCGCCGCCATCTCCAACGTCGTGGCAGGCGGCCCTGCCGAGAAGGCCGGGCTGCAGCGCGGCGACGTCGTCACCAAGGTCGACGACCGTCGCGTCACCGATGCCGACAGCCTCATCGTCGCGATCCGGTCCCACGACCCGGGCGAGACGGTGACCCTCACCGTCACGCGCGGCGGGGCCACGCGGACCCTCGAGGTCGTCCTCGCCAGCGCTGGAGGCTGACCGATCCGCTCTCGCCGTGCTCTGCAAGAGTCGGGCGCATGGAGCTGAGCGGCAAGGTCGTCGTCGTCACGGGCGCTGCACGCGGGGTCGGGGCCGAGCTGGCCCGTCAGCTCAGCGCGCGCGGCGCCACGGTCGCCCTGCTGGGGCTCGAGCCCCGCGAGCTCCAGGAGGTCAGCGCGGAGCTCCCCGGCAGCGGGTGGTGGGAGGTCGACGTCACCGACGGCGCCGCCCTGGACCTGGTCGCTGCCGAGGTGCGCACGACCCTCGGACCAGCCTGGGGGGTCGTCGCCAACGCCGGGATCGCCGCCGGCGGGCCCCTGCTGCTGGCGGACGCCACGACCTATGACCGGGTCATCACGGTGAACCTGCTGGGCAGCATCCGCACGGTGCGCGCCTTCCTCCCCCAGGTGATCGAGTCACGCGGCTACGTCCTGCAGATCGCCTCCCTCGCGGCCCTGGTGCCGGCTCCGATGATGAGCGCCTACTGCGCCAGCAAGTCCGGCGTCGAGGCGTTCGCCTTCTCCTTACGGGGCGAGCTGCGAGCGCACGGCGCGAAAGTCGGCGTCGCCTACCTCACGTGGACCGACACCGACATGGTGCGCGGCGCGGACGCCACGGCGGGTCTCGGCGACCTGCGGAGTCAGCTGCCGGGGGTGCTCGGCAAGACCTACCCGCTGGAGCCGTCGGTCGCGCGGATCGTCGACGGCATCGTCGCCCGCAAGCCCCGGGTCTACGCGCAGAGGTGGGTGCGCGGCCTGACCTGGGTCCGCGCCCTCACCCCCTCGGTGTCGGCGCTCGCCCCCCGACGAGACGTCCGCAAGGTCGAGGCCGGGATCCGCAGCGCAGCGGTCGACCCCACCCGCCTGGTCGGCGCCGGCGGGGCCGCGGACCGGGCCGCTCAGACGCCGACGGCCGAGAAGCCCCCGTCGACGTAGACGATCTGCCCGGTCGTCGCCGGGAACCAGTCCGACATGAGCGCCACGCACGCCTTGGCGGTCGGCACGGGGTCGGTGACGTCCCAGCCGAGCGGGGCGCGCGCGCCCCACGCGTCCTCGAACTGCTGGAACCCCGGGATCGCCTTCGCGGCCATCGTCTTCAGCGGACCCGCGGACACCAGGTTGGACCGGATCCCGTGCGCGCCGAGATCCCTTGCCAGGTAGCGGTTCGCGCTCTCGAGGCCCGCCTTGGCGACGCCCATCCAGTCGTACGCCGGCCAGGCCACGCGCGCGTCGAAGTCGAGCCCGACGTACGACGAGCCGCGCTCCATGAGGGGCAGGGCGGCGCGTGCCAGTGCCGGGTAGGACCACGTGGAGATCTGCAGCGCCGTGCCGACCGACTCCCAGCTGGTGTCCAGGACGCCGTTGCCCAGCGCGTCGGCCGGGGCGAACCCGATCGCGTGCAGGACGCCGTCCAGGCCGTCGACGTGCTCGCGCAACCGCTTGGGCAGGAGCTCGAGGTCCTCCTCGCTGGTGACGTCCAGCGGGACGACCGGCGGTGCGCCGGGCAGGCGCTTGGCGATGCGCGTGGTGAGCGACAGCGACCGTCCGACGCCGGTCAGGACGACCGTGGCGCCCTGCTCGGCGGCGATCCGCGCCACGGAGAACGCGATGGACTTGTCGGTGAGCACACCGGTGACGAGCAGGCGCTTGCCTTCGAGCAGCATCAGGACTCCGAGAGGTGGTCGGCGAGGGCGGTCTGCAGGTCACGGGCAGCGGTCCAGAAGACGCCCCCGGCGGGGAGGGCGAGCAACGACGCCTGCGGAAGTGCCGCGGTCAGGTCGACCGCGAGGTCCGCGGGGTGGAGATCGTCGTCGGCCTGCGAGACGACCAGGGTCGGGACGTCGATCGCGCCCAGCAGGCCTCGGTCGGGCAGCGGCCGGTCCTCCCGCGCGGGGGCGGGTGCGGGGCGGGTGATCAGCTGTTGGGCCCGGCGCAGCAGCAGGGCGTCGACGCCCCTGCGTGCCCGGATCGCGGGCGGCAGCTCCTCCACCAGCACGTCCGCGACGGCGCGGGCGTCCTTGGCCGCGATGGCAGCGCCGAGCTGGTGCAACCGTGCCGTGGCACCGTCGCGGCGGGTGGCGTCGATCGCCGCCGGCAGGACGAAGGCCAGCCGGGAGAAGCGGTCCGCGTCGCGGGAGAGGGCACGCAGCAGCGCCCCGGCACCGAGTGAGAGGCCCACCGCCTGCGTCGCTCCCGTCGCGTCCGCGACCGCGAGCAGGTCGTCGGCCAACGAGTCGTAGTCCCATCCCCCGGCCACCGCTTCGCTGGCACCGTGGCTCCGGAAGTCCAGCAGCACGCGGGTCCCGGCGACCCGGGTGGCCAGCGGGCGGGTCTCGGCGATCGATCCCCCGAGGCCGTGGGCGAACACCGTGACGGGACCGCCCTCTCCCAGGACGGTGAAGGCCACACCGGCGACGCTCCCTGCCTGCAGGCTCAGGGTGGTCATCAGTGGCCCATCCCGAGGCCGCCGTCGACGGGCACGACCGCACCGTTGACGTAGGACGCGTCGTCGGAGGCCAGGAACGCCAGCACCGCCGCCACCTCGTCCACGTGGGCGGTGCGCCCCGCGGGGATGCTCGCGAGGACCGCGGTCTTGCGCGCCTCGGTCAGGTCGGACGTCATGTCGGTGTCGACGAACCCCGGCGCGACGACGTTGCTGGTGATCCCGCGGCCACCGAGCTCGCGGGCGAGCGAACGGCTGAAGCCGACGAGCCCCGCCTTCGAGGCGGCGTACGACGCCTGACCCGCGCCACCGGACAGACCCACCACCGAGGAGACGAACAGCAGCCGACCGTGCTTGGCCCGCAGCATCGAGCGCGACGCCCGCTTCGCGAGCCGGTACGCCGCCGTGAGGTTGGTGTCGAGGACGCTCGTGAACGACTCCTCGCTCATCCGCAGCAGCAGCTGGTCGTCGGTGATCCCGGCGTTGGACACCAGCACCTCCACGGGGCCGTGTGCCTGCTCGGCCGTGGCGAAGGCGTGCTCGACGTCCTCGCTGATCGTGACGTCGCACTTCACGGTCAGCAGCCCGTCGACCTCACCGCTGCGGCTGGTCACGGCGACGCGATGCCCCTGTGCGGCAAGGAGTCTGGCCGTGGCGAGGCCGATCCCCCGGTTGCCACCGGTGACCAGCACGGACCGGCTCACTGCGGCGGGTTGGGGCGCTTGCCCCGTCGGTCGGGCAGCGCGGCGAGGGCCTCGAGCAGCCGCCTTCGGGTGGTCGCCGGCTCGATCACCTCGTCGACCGCGCCGCACTCGACGGCGCGGGTGAGCCCACCTGTCGTGGCCTCGTGGTCCGCCGCAAGCTTCAGGACCAGCGCCGCTCGGTCCTGAGGGTCGCGGACCGCGGCGAGCTCGCGCCGGCTGAGCACCTCGACCGCAGCCGTGGCGCCCATGACGTCGACCTGCGCACCCGGCCACGCGAACACGCGGTCTGCGCCGAGGCCCTTGGACCCCATGGCGATGAACGCACCGCCGTACGCCTTGCGGGTGATGACGGTGAGCCGTGGCACGCGCGCCCCGGCGTACGCGTGGAGCAGCTTGGCCCCGCGACGCAGCACGCCCTCATCCTCCTGACCGACTCCCGGCAGGTAGCCCGGGACGTCGACGACGAACACCAGGGGCAGGCCCATCGTGTCGCACCAGGTCACGAAGCGGCCGGTCTTGTCGCCGGTGGCGGCATCGAGGCAGCCGGCCATCCGCTGCGGGTCGTTGGCGACCACACCGACCGTCCGGCCCCCGAGGCGCCCGAGCATCGTGACCGCACTGGTCGACCAGTCGCGGTGCAGCTCGAGGTAGCTGCCGGGATCGAGGACCGCCCGCAGGACCGGGCGCACGTCGTAGGAGTGACGCGGGTCGCTCGGCACCAGCGGGCCGGGATCGACCTCGAGGTCCAGGTCCGGCGCGGTCCCGTGCTGAGCCCCGAGCAGCAGCGCGAGCCGGCGCGCGGTGTACAGCGCCTCCTGCTGCGTCGGCGCCACGACGTGCGCGACCCCGCTGATGCGGCCGTGGGTGTCGGGGCCGCCGAGGCGCTCCATGTCGACCTGCTCGCCGGTGACCCGTCGCACCACGTCGGGGCCGGTGACGAAGACCCGGCCCTCGGGACCCATCACCACGACGTCGGTCAGGGCTGGGCCGTACGCCGCACCGCCGGCCGCCGGGCCGAGGACGACGGAGATCTGGGGCACGCGGCCGGACGCGCGGGTCTGCGCCGCGAACACCCGGCCCACGGCGTCGAGCGAGGCGACGCCCTCGCGCAGCCGCGCACCACCGGAGTGCCAGATGCCGATGCACGGTGCCTGCCGGAGGTTGGCGACATCGGTGGCGTCGGAGATCGCGCCGCAGCCCTCGACGCCGAGAGCACCGCCCTGAACGGTCGGGTCGGTCGCGAAGGCGACCACCTCGATGCCCTTGATGACGCCGACGCCGACGGCCACGCCGTCAACCGCCAGCATGAGGTCCCAGTCGTCGAAGACCAGGTCGAGCCGCTCCCGGCAGGGCTGGGAGATCTCGTCCTTGAGCAGCTCGGGGGCGGTCATCGCACGAAGACCAGCGACACGTCGTGCCCGCCGAAGCCGAAGCTGGTGGACAGCGCCGCGCTGTGCTGGAGCTGACGGGGGACGACGCGCACGGCGTCCACGTCCGCGGCGTCGTCCGGGTCGTCGAGGTTGCGCACCGGCGGGACGAGCGCATCCCGCAGGGCCACGACCGTGGCCACGGCCTCGACCGCACCGGCGGCGCCAAGCAGGTGCCCGGTGCAGGACTTGGTCGCCGTCACGGCCGGACGGTGGTCGCCGAGCGCGAGTGCCAGCGCGCGGGCTTCGGCGACGTCGCCGAGCGGCGTGCTGGTCGCGTGGGCGTTGACGTGGCCGATGTCGGTTGGGCTCAGGCCCGCATCGCGCAGCGCGAGGGTGATGCTGCGCGCCGCGCCGGTCCCCTCGGGGTCGGGGGCCGTGACGTGGTGGGCGTCGGAGGCGAGCCCCGCACCGCCCAAGAAGGCGTGGATGCGGGCACCGCGGGCCCGCGCGTGCTCCTCGGTCTCGAGCACGAGAACCCCCGCGCCCTCGCCGAGGACGAAGCCGTCGCGGCCCTTGTCGTACGGCCGGGAGGCGGCTTCGGGCTCGTCGTGCCGGGTCGAGAGCGCCCGCATCTGCGCGAAGCCGGCCATCGGCAGCGGGTGCACGCAGGCCTCGGCGCCACCGGCGACGACGACGTCCGCGCGCCCGCTGCGGAGCAGGTCGAGGGCGTAGGCGATGGCCTCCGCGCCGGAAGCACAAGCGCTGACCGGCGTGTGGACGCCGGCGCGTGCACCGAGGGCCAGGCCGACCGTGGCCGCCGGCCCGTTGGGCATGAGCATCGGGACCAGGTGCGGGCTGACCGACCGGGGGCCCTTGTTGCGCAGGACGTCGGCCTGCGCCAGCAGGGTCATCGCCCCGCCGATACCGCTGCCGATGACGACGGCGAGGCGGTCGGGCTCGACGGCGGGCACGCCGGCGTCGTCCCAGGCCTCGCGGGCCGCGACGAGTGCGAGCTGCTGCACGCGGTCGAGGGTGCGGGCCTCGAGCCGCTCCAGGCGGCCCTCGAGGTCCACGGTCGCTGCCAGCCGGGCCGGCAGGGCGTCCCAGGACGTCCCCGACTCGTGGTCGCCCGACAGCAACCGCACGCCGGAGCGGCCCGTGAGCAGGCCCTCCGTCAGCGCAGCGACATCAGGGCCGAGCGGGGTGAGGGCCCCCAGCCCGGTGACAGCGACGGCCATCAGGCGGAGACGCCGGCCGAGGCCGCCACGGACGCGATGTAGTCGATCGCGTCGCCGACCGTCTTGAGATCCTCGAGCGCCTCGTCGGGGATGCGCACGTCGAAGCGCTCCTCGCACGCGACGACGACCTCGACCATGGTGAGGCTGTCGACCTCGAGGTCGTTCTCGAAGGTGGCCTCGCGGGTGACCTTGTCGGCGGAGACGCCGGACACCTCCTCGAGGACCTCGGCGAGACCGGTGAGCAGGTCGTTCTGGGTGAGCGGCATGGCGGGTTCTCCTGGTGTGGGTTCCGGGACGCGAGCTGCGGCCTCGGGGTGGTTCAGGGAGCGAGCACGACCTGGGCGGCCGCGGTGAGGCCGGCGCCGAAACCAGCGAGCAGGACGGCGTCTCCGCTCGTCACCTCGCCGCGCTCGAGCAGGCGGGCGAGGGCCAGTGGGACCGACGCAGCGCTGGTGTTGCCGCTGTCGACGATGTCGCGGGCGACGACCACCCCGCCCAGACCGAGGGTGTTGACGACGGACTCGGTGATGCGGAGGTTGGCCTGGTGCGGCACGAACGCCGCCAGGTCGGCGACCTCGAGGCCCGCCTCGGCGCACGCGCGTCGGCACAGGTCGGGCAGCGAGGTCGTGGCCCAGCGGTAGATCGCCCGGCCCTCCATCGCCAGCCGGGGCGGCGAGCCGTGGATGGTGAGCTTGGCGTGCTGGGCGCCGTCGTGGGCCCAGACGACCGGGCCGATCTTCTCGGTGGCCGACGCCGACACGACGGCGGCGCCCGCCCCGTCACCGAACAGGAACGCCGTACCCCGATCGTCGTGGTCGACCATGTCCCACAGCCGCTCGGAGCCCACGACGAGGACGTGCTCGGAGGTGCCGGTGCGGATGCTGTCGGCGGCCAGGGCGAGGCCGTAGGTGAACCCGGCGCAGCCCGCGCCGATGTCGGAGGCACCGGCGGAGCGGGCGCCGAGCAGCGCTGCGACCTCCGGGGAACCGCCAGGCAGCGGGCCCGGCATCGAGCAGGTCGCGAGCAGGACGAAGCCGACATCCGCCGCGTCGACCCCAGCCGCAGCGAGGGCCTTGGCCCCGGCGCTGACGGCCATCTCCACGACGGTCTCGTCCGGCCCGGCGACGCCGCGCGTCACGATCCCGCTGCGCTCGCGGATCCACGCGTCGGTGGACCCGATGCGCTCGGCGAGGGCCAGGTTGTCACGACGGTCTGCAGGTCGGTGGGCGCCGAGGCCGGTGACGGCCGCCCCGCGCAGCACGCGAGGCCTCACGCCAGCACTCCGGCGTCGGCGGGGCTCGTCAGCGCGAGCAGGCCGACGTCGGGAAGACCCCGCTTCGCGATGGCGGTCAAGGTCCCCCCGGGGGCGAGCTCGATGACCCTGGTCGGTCGCAGCGACGCGATCGTGGTCAAGCACTGGTCGAACCGGACCGGCCCCGTGAGCTGACCGACCAGCCGGTCCAGCAGCCTTCGCCCGTCGGCGACCAGCGCGCCGTCGGCGTTGGCGACGACCTGGCAGGTCGGTGTCCCGGGAGTGATGCGGGCGACGAGGTCGCGCAGGCGCTCGACCGCCGGGGCCATGGCGCGGGTGTGGAAGGCGCCGGCCGTCTCGAGCCGGCGCACCCGCGCCCGAGCCGGCGGGTCGGCGGCGAGGGCGTCGAGCCCCGTCACCGGTCCGCCGAGCACGACCTGGCCCGCCACGTTGACCGTGGCGACCTCGAGGCCGTGCCGGAGCCCGGCCTCCTCGACCTCGACCGGATCGCCCCCGAGCACCGCGGCCAGGCCCGTGGGGGTCTGCGCCGCCGCGGCGGCCATGGCCCGTCCGCGCTCCGCAGCGAGCACGACGGCTGTTGTGGGATCGATCACGTTCGCCGCAGCCAGGGCAGCGAGCTCACCGACGCTGTGGCCGCAGACGACGTCCGGACGCACGTCGAGCGCCTGCAGGCTCAGCAGCGCGGTCGCGGTGAGCACCGGCTGCGCCACGGCCGTGTCCCGCAGGGTGTCGGCATCCGCCTGAGTTCCCAGGTGGAGCAGGTCGATCCCCGCAGCAGCCGACCACTCCGCGAGCAGGGCACGGGCGCCCGGCAGGCCGAGCCACGGGAGCAGGAGGCCGGGCGACTGGGCACCTTGACCGGGTGCGAGGAGGACGATCACTGGGACAGCGTGGCCTGTTCGGGACGCCGTCGGGGGCGTCGCGGTCGACCGAAACCGGCCGGTGACCTTGTAGGAAACCTACAACGGATGCGTCCGACCCAGGACGAGGGCGACGCGGATCACGTGGGCGTCCCGTGCCTGCATGAGATCGAGCCCGAGCAGGTCGTCGATCTTGCGGAGGCGGTACCGCACCGTGTTGGCGTGGACGTAGAGCAGCCGAGCCGTCCCCTCGAGCGACCCCCCGGTGTCCAGGAAGGTCGAGGCGGTCCCCAGCAGGTCTCCGCCGGCGGCGTCGAGGGGTCCCCAGACCCGCTCGAGCAGCCGCGTCCGGGCGCGCGCGTCCCCGAGCACCACGCGTTCGGCGAGCAGGTGGTCCGCCGCGACCGGACGGGGCGCGTCGGACCAGGCCGCGACGGCCATCAGGCCGGAGAGCGCGTCCTGGACGCTCGTCGCCGCACCCGCGAGGTCGTCGGCTTGCGGCCCCACCACCACCGGCCCGTCGGGCAGCGCGGCGACGATCTGCTCGACGGCCCGCTGGACCGTCCCGTGGCCCCCGACCACGACGACCAAGCCGCCGCCGACCTCGCCGGTCAGGACGAACAGCCCGGAGTGGCGGGCGTGCCCGCGTAGGTCCTCGAGCTTGGGCTCGAGCGCACCCTCGGGGACCGGAGTGGCCAGCGCGGTCGTCCACGTCGGTCGCCCCCACCCCAGCGACGCGGCCCGGGACAGCGTGAGGTCACCGACCTGGTCGCGGACGAGCGCCTCGACGACGCCGGCCTCGAGGCGCGCGTCCCACGCACCCCGTGCCTCCGCCGCGGCGGCGTACACCTCCGCGGCAGCGAAGGCGATCTCGCGGGAGTAGCGCAGCACGGACTCCAGCAGCTCGCGCTCCTCCCCCGGGACGGCCAGGTCGGGGACCTGCTCCTCGAGGACGCCGACAACGACCCTGATGAGCTGCACGGTCTGCTTGAGGTTGATCGACCGCGTGAGCTCGCGCGGGGCCGCTCCGAACACGTCCGGGGCGGGGGCCGGGGCGGCGGCGGCGTCACGCAGCCAGACGGTGAAGGCGCCGATGCCGGCCTGGACGACGAGGCCGACATCCGCCCGCTGGGCCGCGGACAGCGCCGTGAACCACGGGAGGCCGTCCATCCGGCGCACGGCGTCCGTCGACAGCCGGGACGACGCCCGACGCACGCGCTGCCAGGTGGTCGCCACCGGCGCAGGCTAGCCCGGCGGGTCTCGCGCAGCCGCAAGCGCCGGCTACAGAAAGGCCGCCGTCGTGCCGCCGAGCGGCATCGGCTCCATCCCCATCTTGGCGTGATCCCAGGAGCGGGTCCGCTCGACGTCCACGCGGACGGCCACCCGCTTGGTGAGCATCATCTCGACGAACGGCCTCATCTCCTCCGTGTACGGCCCGGTGTAGCGCTCCCAGACGCTGACGCCGACCTGCCAGAGCGCCTCCGCGTCATCGATCACCGCGGCCCGACCCTCGAACGAGACGCCCTTGAGCGAGTCGTAGGTGTGCCCGCTCTCGATGAGCACCGTGATCCGGTTGTCGCGTCCGAGGTTGACGGCCTTCTGCGACCGGCCCTTGGTCTCGAACCAGATCACCCCGTCGATCACCGCGTACCACATCGCCACCAGGTGCGGCATCCCGTCCGGACCGATCGTGGCCATCGTCGCGGCCCGCGACTGCTCCAGGAAGGCTGCGATCTCCCCATCGGTCATCTGGATCTTCGCGCGCTGGTTGGTTCCCATAGAACGTGTTCTAGCAGATGCCGCGCGCCAGCGCAGCCAGGCGGCCGCGCAGCACCGCGGCCTCGGACGCGAACGCACGCTGCCCCTCGACGTACGTGCTCCGGCCGTCGGCGGTCTCGATCGGGACCGGCGACAGCCCAAGAGCCTCGAAGTCGTACGGCGAGGCGCGCATGTCCAGCACGCGCACGCGACGAGCGAGGTCGAAGCAGTCGCCCACGACCTCGGCGGGGATCCACGGGGACAGCTTGAAGGACCACTTGTAGAGGTCCATGTTCGCGTGCAGGCAGCCCCCCTGCTCCAGGTCGCCCTGGTCCTCGCGCGTCGGCTGCAGCAGGTTCAGCGGACGCGCCGGTGCGGTGAAGAACCGGAAGGCGTCATGGTGGGTGCAGCGCAGGGGTTGGGCCTCGACCACTGCAGCCGTCCCCTCCTCCCCGAGCCGCAGTGGCCAGTCGCGGTGCCGGCGCTCGTCCCGGTAGACCATCGCCCACTCGTGCAGGCCGAAGCACCCGAAACCGGCCGGCCGGGACGCCGTGCGCTCCAGCAGATCCGCGACCCACGCAGCGGTGCGCCGCGCCCGATCGGTCACCTCGAGCCAGGGCTGGTCCCCGTCGTACGCCTCGCACACGACGCCGGCACCTGGCGACCACCGGCGCAAGCGCGACGGACGGTGCGCGTAGTAGGTGAACAGGAAGTCCTCCACCGGGTGCGGCTCGGCCCGCGAGGCCCGCTCGCGATGACCCGCGGTCCAGGTGTCGACCCGCTGCTCGTGCGCGGACCGGCGAGCGGTCCACTCCGCGACGGTGAGCACTCAGGTCTCGCTGGCCGCCGCGTGTGCGACGCGCAGGTCGTCGTACAGCGCCGCGTTCAGCTCGATGCCAGCAAGCTCCTCGTCGGTGGTGCGTCGGCGCACCTTCCCCGGCGCACCGACGACCAGGGACCGCGGCGGGATGACGGTGCCGGCCGTCACGAGGGCCCCTGCCCCCACCATCGAACCGTGGCCGATGACCGCACCGTTCATGACGATCGCCCCCATGCCGATGAGGACGTCGTCCTCGACGACGCAGCCGTGCAGCACTGCGCTGTGGCCGACCGAGACGCCCCGGCCGACGCGCAGCGGGAACCCGGGGTCGGTGTGCAGCACGGCCCCGTCCTGCAGGTTGCTGCCCGTCCCGACGCTGATGGCGTCGCCGTCGCCGCGGACCACCGCGGAGTACCAGACGCTCACCCGGGCGAACAGCCGCACGTCCCCCACCACGACGGCGTGCGGCGCGATCCACGCGGTCGGGTCGACCTGGGGGGTGTGACCGGAGACGGTGAGCAGCATCTGGCAGACGCTAGCGGCCCCCGCCCGCACACGGCAGGCTGTGCGCATGAGCTGGTACGTCGAGAAGGTCGTCCCCCGTCTGGTGGAGGCCGGCTTGTCGCTCCGGACCACCGCCGACACCCGTCGCGAGGTCTGCGAGGGGCTCACCGGCCGGGTCGTCGAGATCGGTTTCGGGTCGGGGATGAACGTCCCCTTCTACCCCGCGGGACTGGCGAGCGTCGACGCCGTCGAACCCAGCGACCTGGGCTGGGAGCGGGCGCAGGGCCGGGTCCGCGCCTCCCCCGTTCCCGTCCGCCGTTCAGGCCTGGACGGTCAGCGGCTGCCCTTCGAGGACAGGTCCTTCGACAGCGCGCTGTGCACGTGGACGCTGTGCACCGTTCCTGAGGCGTCTGCCGCCGTCGCGGAGCTGCGCCGGGTGCTCCGCCCCGGCGGGACGCTGCACCTGGTCGAGCACGGCCTGGCCCCCGACGACGGGGTCCGGACCTGGCAGCGACGGCTCGAACCCCTGCAGCGCAGGGCCTTCGGAGGCTGCCACCTCACCCGCGAGGTGGCAGCGCTCCTGGCGGCAGGGGGCTTCAGCACCGACGGGCTGCGTGCGTTCTACGAGAAGGGCGCGCCGAAGCCGTTCGTCGCCCTCACCCTCGGCACGGCGCGCTGACGTCAGCCCTGGGCATCCGGGGCGGGCTCGACGTCGCCGGGCCGGGAACCGCGGGTCGGCTTGGTGCGGTTGACCCGGTCGGTCACCCGCTCGGTGAGCGTGCTCGCGACCTTGTCGGCCTGGGCCTGGGTGAGCCGTCCGGCGGCCACGTCCTTGGCGAGATGGTCCTTCGCCGCGGCGACGAGCGCCGTCACGAGCGTGTCGACCGGGACCTTCTGCGCCGCGGCGATGTCCGCGAGGCTGGACCCGCTCATGAGCTGGGTGCGCAGCTCGGCCGCGGTCAGCCCGAGCACCTTGGCGGCGGCGGCAGCCTCGTCGGCGCGCAGCCCGTGGCCGTGCCGTCCAGGTCCACCCCTGCCGTCACGCCCCTCCTGGCCCCGCTTCGGCAGGGCGCCGTCCAAGGTGCTGGCGACCTTGTCGGCCTGCGCCTGGGTGATCGTGCCATCGCTGACCAGCCCACCCAGCGCGGACTTCAGGGCGCCGAGCCGGGAGCTAACCGGGTTCGCGGACGACTCTGCGGAGGCCGGTGTGAGGGCCACGGCTCCCATGAACCCCCCGACGAGCGAGCCGGACAGGACGAGGGCGGCGGTACGTGAGCGCATGACGTGCTCCTCCAGGTGGGGTCTGAGACACGTCGATCCTGCGGGCTGGACCTGTGACGGACCTGTGAGCCACCTGGCAACCCCGTCCCGCCTCAGCGGGTGTGCAGGCGGATCACCCGGTCCACGAAGGCGATCTTGCGCACGACGGCCGGGGCCAGCACGAACGGGTAGAGCGGGCCGCGTCCCATGGAGGCGTTCACCTCGTTGAGCCCCAGGGTGAGCTCCAGCCATCGGTCCATCAGCTCCCCGAAGGTCTGGGGCGGGTCGACCGAGCCGCTGAGACCGAAGCTGGTCGCCGTCTCGAGCGTGTCGTGGATGTGGAGGTAGTGCGCGAACGTCTCCGCCCAGTCCTCGTAGGGGTGCATCGTGGCGTACTGGCTGATGTGCCGGTCGACCCACCGCTCGCTGCTGTCGTCCGGCTTCGCGTAGTGCCGGGTGACCGCCTCGCCGTAGTCCTCCCGGTCGTCGCCGAACAGCTCACGGCAGGCTGCCAGCAGGTCCGCGTCGGTCATGAGCACCGACCAGTAGTAGTGCCCGATCTCGTGCCGGAAGTGCCCGAGCAGCGTGCGGTACGGCTCACCCAGCTGACGGCGCAGCCGCAGCCGGTGCTCGCTGTCGGCCTCGGCGAGGTCGAGCGTGATGACCCCGTTGTCGTGACCGGTGATCACCTTGGTCACGGCGCTGGAGAGCAGGTCGAACGCGAGGCCGATGCCCGCTTCTTCGTCGCGCGCAGTGATCGGCAGTCCCAGGGACCGCAGCTGGTGCAACAGTCGGCGCTTGGCGGCCTCCGCCCGTACCCACTCCGCCACGCCCTCGGCGTCGCTGTCGGACGGCCGGGTGCGCGTCAGCGCGCACGAGGCGCACATCGCGCCGCTGTGCGCCGGGACCAGCCAGGAGCAGCCGGTCAGCGGCCGGGTGGCGCACCGGTTCCACGAGCGGGTCGACCGGGTGAGGTCCAGCAGCCGCCCGTCACCCACGTCGGTGAGGGCGACCACCTCGCCCCGCTCGTGGTCGAACCCGAGGGGCGACTGGCAGCGCAGGCACAGGTCGTCGCCGAAGAAGACGACTTGACCGCAGTGGTCACAGCTGAAGGCGCGCAACGCGGCTTCCTTAGAACAGGACGGGCGTGACGGGCTGCACGTCGACGGACACCTGCAGGGTGCTGCGGGTGCTCTTGGTGTAGATGACGCCCTTGAGGGGCGGGACGTCTGCGTAGTCCCGCCCGCGGGCGACGACGATGTACCGGGAGTCGGCGCGTTGGTGGTTGGTCGGGTCGAGGTCGACCCAACCGACTCCTGGAACGAGCACCGACACCCAGGCGTGCGAGGCGTCGGCGCCGACGAGACGGGGCTTGCCGGGCGGAGGAAGGGTTTCCATGTAGCCGCTGACGTACCCCGCCGACAGGCCAGAAACCCGCAGGCACGCGAGCAGCAGGTGGGCGAAGTCCTGGCAGACGCCCTCCCGCTCGGCCAGCACGGTCTCCAGGGGAGTGCTGATGGTCGTCGACCCGCTCGCGTAGGTGAAGTCCTGGTGCACGACGTCGAGCAGGTGCGAGAGGGCCTCGCCGAGCGGCCGGCCCGGGACGAGGACCCTCCCGGCGTACGTCGCGGCGGCGGGCAGGAGCGGCACCATCGGGGACGGCAGGGCCAGCTCCCGCGCGAGCACGTCCGAGGCCTGTCGGTCGCCCGGGGCGGGGACGCGCGCCACGTCCATGTCCCCCCAGGGCACGGGCTCGCGGTCGATCTCCACGTGGTGCGTCGAGACGACACTCAGGTCCCGGTGGGGCACCTCCACCCGGAAGTAGGTCGACCGGTTGCCGAAGTAGTCGACGTGCTCGTGCATCTCGTCCGGCAGCGGGGTCACCTCGACGCTGCGCGCGTGCACCTGCTGCCCGGGTTCGTCGCGCGGCAGCAGGTGGGCGCGGCCGTGGCTGGCACTGACGTCCGCGTCGTAGGTGTACGCCGTGCGGTGCACGACCTGGAAGGCGCGGGCGGTCACGCGAGCACCTGCGACAGCGGCACCGGCGGCAGCAGCTCCTCGAAGTAGCTCCGCTCGAGGGCATCGCTGAGCGCGCGGAGCCGTGCACCGACGACGAGCAGGAAGTCCAGCAGCTCAGCGCGGCGCCCAGCGACCACGGGTGCGGCCACCGCCGCGGCGTACGACGCCCGCACCTCGACACCGAGGGCTTCGGCCTCCTCGAGAAGGCCTGCGCTGTCGGGGATGTTGCGTAGGTTGTGGCAGAGCCGGTCGAGCTGGTGAGAGACCGAGCGGGGGTTGCCGCGGTCGACCAGCAGCAGCTCGAGCGTCGTAGTGACCTCGGAGCGCGGGGTGTAGCGACGACGGAAGGTGATGATGCTCTCGGCGGCCACCAGCACCGACTCGACGACCAGGCCGTCGACCTCGGCCGTGCGCTGGTCCACCAGAGCGGCACGCAGCAGGGCGACGACCTGCTGGCACCGCTCGAGCCGCCGTCCCGCCTCCAGGAACTGCCAGCCGAGGTCACGCACCATGCTCTCGGCCGACAAGCCGGCGAGGGCCAGCAGGCTCCCCAGAGATCGCGAGAGCGTCGGCCCGATGAGCACGTCGCTGAGCTCGCTGCTCCCGGCGTCGCGCAGGTCGTGCAGGCCGTTCTCCAGGGACGCGAGCACCAGCCAGGTGTCCGCCGAGAGCTGGTCGCGCACCCCGCGGGCGGTCGTCGTGAGGCCGTGGACCGCGTGGGCCAAGGTCCCGGGTCGGCGGACGTCGACGAGCAGGGGCAGCAGGTCGCCTGTCCAGCGGGTGCCGGTGACCTGCGCGAGCACCTGCAGGAGCGCCGCGACCGACGCCGCTTCGACCGGGCTCCCGCTGTGCGCGACGTCGCGCGTGCGGTCGCGTACGGCGCGCAGCAGCCGGGTGGTGCTTTCCGCGCGCTCGGTGTAGCGGCCGAACCAGAACAGGTCCTCGGCCATGCGGGGCGAGAGCGCGATGTGCCGCACCTCCGAAGGCGTCCCGTCCAGCAACCAGGGGTCCGCGGGAGCCGCGTGCGCGGAGGAGAGCACCCACGCGTCCTTGGCGACGGCGCCTGCCTGCGACGACACGAGCAGGCTGCCGGTGCGGGGCGCAACGCGCACCAGCCCCCCGGGCATCACGTGGTACTCCCCGCCCTGGGCGACAGCGAACGTCCGCAGCACCAGGCTGCGTGGCGCGACCTCGGCCTGCGCGAAGGTGGGCGCCGTGCTCGCCGCCACCTGATCCTGACCGACCCAGAGGTGCGGCTCCGCCTCGACCCGAGCGCGCAGGGCTCCGCGCTCCGCTGTCGAGAGCTCCCAGAGGAAGAAGCTCGACCGGCTGGTGCCGCGCGAGATCGGCTTGAGGACGAGCTGGTCGAACCGGTCGCGGACCTGGCGCAGCCCGTCGCGGTCTCCGCACCACCACGTCGCCACCGACGGCAGGGCCAGGTCCTCGTCCAGCAGGTGGCGACTCAGCGCTGGCAGGTACGGCAGCAGGCCGGGGTTCTCGAGGACCCCGGCACCGAGGGCGTTGACGACCGACACGGTCCCCAATCGGCTCGCCTCGAGCAGGCCCGGCACGCCGAGCTGCGAGTCGGCGCGCAGCTCGAGTGGGTCGCAGAAGTCGCTGTCGACACGTCGGAGCACGACGTCGACCTGGTCCGATCCGTCGAGTCCGCGCAGCCAGAGCTTGCCCTCGCGGACGACGAGGTCGGAGCCGGCCACCAGCGGGTAGCCCAGCAGCTGCGACAGGAAGGCCTGGTCGTAGGCGGTCTCGCTCAGCGGTCCCGAGGTCAGCAGCACCACCCGGGGGGCCTCCGCCGACGCCGGCGCGACCTCCTGCAGTCCGCGGCGCATCGCCTGGAAGAACGGGGCGAGCTGCTCGATGCGCGCGTCGCGGTAGGCGCCGGTGAGCACCCGTGAGACGACCCGCCGGTTCTCCATCGCGAAGCCGGCGCCCGAGGGGGACGCGGTGCGGTCGTGGAGAACCACCCAACGACCCTCGGCGTCGCGCGCGAGATCGGCGGCGACGGTGAACAGCTGGTGCGGGCCCGGCACCCTCAGTCCGTCGCACGCTCGGAGGAAGCCGTGGTGAGCCAGCACGATCTCGGCCGGCAGCACCCCGGTGTGCAGGGAGGTGCGGTCGCCGTACAGGTCGGCGACGAGGGCGTTGAGGAGCCGAGCGCGCTGTGCGAGGGCTGGGGCGAGGGCAGCCCACTCGGCAGGGTCGATCAGCAGCGGCACCGGGTCGAGCTGCCACCGTTGCGGCTCCTCGGTGTCCCAGGTGCGGTAGACCGCGCCGTCGCCGTCGAGCAGCCGGGCTGCGTTCGCGCTGCTGCTGGCGAGCCCGGTGCTCCCGAGCAGGTCCAGCGCCTGCGAGAGCGGCTGCCAGGCAGGACGGACCGTGCCGTCGGCGCGCAGCATCTCGTCGTAGCCCGGACGAGGACGGGAGCGGTAGGCCTCGACCAGACCTGGTCCGGCGGTGGTGGGAAGCACTAGGGCAGGCTGCTGCGTCGCAGGTCGAGAGTCCGCGGATACTCCCCGCTCGGTGCGGCGAGCGCCGCGTCGAGGGCCGCGAGGTCCACCGGGCCGGCCGTGTGGCCATGAGGCACGAAGCGCGCCGTACGACGCGACTCGGCCTCGCCGGCGTTGACCGGGAAGGTGTCGTACGCCCGGCCTCCGGGGTGCACGACGTGGTAGGTGCAGCCACCCACCGACCGGCCGTTCCAGCGGTCGACGACGTCGAAGACCAGCGGGGCGTGCACCTTGATCGAGGGGTGCAGCGCGGACCAGGGCTGCCACGCGCGGTAGCGCACACCAGCGACGAACGTGCCGGGCGTTCCGGTCGGGGACAGCGGCACGGGGCGGCCGTTGCAGGTGACGACGTACCGGTCCGCGGTCGAGCCGGTGACCTGGACCTGCAGCCGCTCGACGGAGGAGTCGACGTACCTCGCCGTTCCCGAACCGGTGGACTCCTCCCCCAGCACGTGCCAGGGCTCGATGGCCGCGCGGAGCTCCAGGGTGACACCGGCGACCTCCACCTGCCCGAGCCGCGGGAAGCGGAACTCCAGGAAGGGCGCGAGCCACGAGGTCTCGAAGGCGAACCCGTGCTCACGCAGATCGCCTGCCACGTCGGCGATGTCCGCCGCGACGAACGCCGGGAGGAGGAAGCGGTCGTGCAACTCGGTCCCCCAACGCACCAGCCGGCCGGTGTACGGCTCGTCCCAGAACCGGGCGACGAGGGCCCGCACGAGCAGCGCCTGCACGAGCGACATCTGCGGATGCGGGGGCATCTCGAAGCCGCGCAGCTCCAGCAGCCCCAGCCGACCTCGTTCGCTGTCCGGGCTGAACAGCTTGTCGACGCAGAACTCCGCCCGGTGGGTGTTGCCGGTCAGGTCGGTGAGCAGGTGGCGCAGCGCCCGGTCCACGTCCCAGGGCCGGGGGTCTTCTGCAGCGGCCAGCTCGGCGAACGCGATCTCGAGCTCGTAGAGCGCCTCGTGCCGCGCCTCGTCGACGCGCGGTGCCTGGCTGGTCGGTCCGATGAAGGCGCCCGAGAACAGGTAGGACAGCGACGGGTGGTGCTGCCAGTAGGTGAGCATGCTGACGAGCAGGTCCGGTCGGCGCAGCAGCGGGCTGTCCGCAGGCGTCGTCCCACCGAGGGTGAGGTGGCTCCCGCCGCCGGTGCCGGTGTGGGTGCCGTCGTGGGCGAACTTCTCGGTGCTCAAGCCGTTCTCGCGGGCCAGCCGGGCGACGGTTCCGGTGATCTCGACCAGCTCGTCCCACGACCCGGCCGGGTGCACGTTGACCTCGACGACGCCGGGGTCCGGCGTGACCGACAGGGTCCGCAGCCTCGGGTCACCAGCCAGCGGGTACCCCTCGAGCACGACCGGTGTCCCGACGACGGCGGCCGCCCGCTCGACGGCGGCGACGAGCCGCAGGCCGGCGTCCGCGGTGTCGAGCGGCGGCAGGAACACGTGCACGTGGCCGTCCCGTGCTTCGACGGCAAGGGCCGTCCGAGGGGTGTCCGGGCCGAGCTCGACGACGACGGCCGGACCGTCCGGGAGGTCGAGGGCCATCAGGGCGGCGAACGGCGAGGCGTCGGGGCTCCCCGGCGGCGGCTCCCAGCCCAGGGCGTCCAGCGGCAGGCGCATGCCGACCGGCGACGTGCCCGGCAGCAGGAACAGGTGGCCGCGGCGGGTCCGCCAGGGCGCGGTCCCCCACCCCCTGTCGACGGGGAACAGCGGAAGCACCCAGCCCGCGGGACCGTCGGTGGGTGCGGCAAGGCGGGCGATGGCGAGCTCGCGGGAGGAGGGTGCGACGAGCGCCGGGTCCGTCGGATCGGCGTCGACGGCGGGGGGCGCGCCCGCCGGCAGCCGCGACTGCTCCGACAGCTCGTGCAGCCGGTCCTCGTACGCCGGGTGGACGGCCTCCTCCGGGAAGCCGAGCTCCTTGGCGAGCGCGACCGCGAGCTGCTGGTCCTTGGGGTCGGGCAGCGGCTGACCCCAAGGATCGTCGAGCAGCGCGCTGTCCTGCCACACGGGCACGCCGTCGGTGCGCCAGGTCACGCCGATCTGCCAGCGGGGCAGCGGCTCTCCCGGGTACCACTTGCCCTGGCCCCGGTGGACCAGTCCAGCCGGGGCGTAGTGCTCGCGCAGCGACGCGGCGAGGGCCGAGGCCCGCTCGCGCTTGCCGGGGCCGTCGGCGTCGATGCGCCACTCGTCGGACTCCATGTCCCCGACGGCGACGAAGGTCGGCTCCCCGCCCATGGTGAGGCGCACATCGCCCGCATCCAGAGCCGCGTCGACCGAGGTGCCCAGGACGGTGATGCGCTCCCACTGCTCGTCGGTGTAGGGCGCCGTGACCCGCGGGTCCTCGTGCAGCCGGCGCACGGTGTTGCTGAAGCTGAACGTCGTCTCCGTCGGCCCGGTGGTACCGGTGATGGGCGCGGACGAGCCCGGGTGCGGGGTCGCCGACAGCGGCAGGTGGCCCTCGCTGGCGAACAGCCCCGACGTCGCGTCGAGCCCGACCCAACCTGCGCCGGGGACGTACGCCTCCGCCCAGGCGTGCAGGTCGGTGAAGTCGCTGACCGGTCCGTCCCGGAGCTCGCCCGGTCGTACGTCGGGGCGCAGCTGCACGAGGTAGCCGGACACGAACCGGGCCGCCATGCCGAGCTCGCGCAGCGCCGCGACGACCAGCCAGGCGCTGTCGCGGCAGGAACCGATGCCCTTCTCCAGGGTCTCGTCCGGGGTCTGCACCCCCGCCTCCATGCGCACCGTGTAGGCGATGGTCCGCGCGACCCACTGGTTGAGGTTGGCCAGGAACTCGATGACGGGGACGCCGCCCTCCGGCGGCGGCCCCACCGACGTCAGCCACTGCTGCGTCCGCGGACCGGCCACCGAGCGGAGATAGGGCTCCAGGTCGGCGCGCAGCTCGGGCTCGTACAGGAACGGGAACCGCTGGGCGCTGTCCTCCACGAAGAAGTCGATCGGGTTGATGGCCGTGAGGTCAGCCACGAGGTCGACCGTGATGGACAGCTCGGTCGCCGGCTCGGGGAAGACGAGCCGCGCCAGGTGGTTGCCGAAGACGTCCTGCTGCCAGTTCAGGAAGTGGCTGCCCGGCGAGACCGTCAGGGAGTACGCCGACACGGGCGTGCGGCAGTGCGGCGCCGGCCGCAGCCGGACCACGTGGGGACCCAGGGAGGTCAGCCGGTCGAAGGAGTAGGTCGTGCGGTGCTCGAGAGCGACCAGGACGGCCACGGGCAGCGGCTCCTCAGGCAGGCAGGGGTGATGTCCTCAGCCTAGGCACCACCTGGTCGGACGGGTGAGGGGCACGGGCGAGGATCCGTGGACGGCCGCGCTAGGCTTGCTTCACTGCGCTTCCTTGTCATCCGATGAGGAAGGAATCAGCGTCTAAGAGCAGGCGAGGGTCCGGCCGACTTCCCGGCCCACAGCGCTCCCGATCTCGGGGGTGCCGACCCGCGACTCGCTGCTCACCCGCGACAGGGTGCCGTGCGTCGTGCCAGCTGCTCAGGAGAGCTGTGACCACCAACGAGATCGCACCGCGCGAGGCGATCGCCGAGCTGGCGTCGATCCGGCTCGACGAGGACGATCTGGACGCCGTGCTGCTCAAGGTCGCCCAGCTGGCCCAGCGCTCTCTGCACGGCGCGTCGGACGTCTCCGTGACGCTCATCCGCGACGGCCAGGCCTTCACGGCGGCGTACACCAGCGACCGGGCCCTTCGGCTCGACGAGAGCCAGTACCAGGGCGAGCACGGGCCCTGCATGGACGTCGCCCAGTCAACCGGCAAGATGCTCGTGCGCGACATGAGCAGCGAGCAGCGCTGGGCGGCCTTCTGCACCGCGGCCATGGCAGCAGGGGTGGCCAGCAGCCTGTCGCTGTCGCTGCCGATCCAGGAGGCGCTGGTCGGGGCGCTCAACATCTACGGGGAGCAGGCGGACGCGTTCAGTGAGGCGGACGTGGAGCTCGGGGTGACCTTCGCCGCGCACGCCGCGGTGGCGGTGGCCAACGCGCACCTCTACGACGCCGCGTCGACGCTCGCCGAGAACATGAAGCTCGCGATGGAGAGCCGGGCCGCCATCGAGCAGGCCAAGGGGATCATCATGGCCCGCGAGAAGGTCGACGCGGAGACTGCCTTCGCGATGCTGAGCGCGATCTCGCAGCGGACCAACCTCAAGCTGCGCGACATCGCCCTCGAGCTGATCGCCAAGGTCACCAAGCCCAGCGACTGATCAGATCATGGCGCGCATCGGGCCGGGCGGCGGCTCGTGGCCGACCATCCCGAGCGCCGACACGTGGTTGACCGACCCGGGAACGTGGATGGCGTGCGCGAGGCCCATGTGCGCATCGCGCCAGAAGCGCTGCAGGGGCTGGTCCATCCGGAGCCCGTTGCCCCCGGAGCGGGCGACGATCTCGTCCACGGCGCGCACCGCGCGCCAGGCGGCCTGCACCTGGTTGCGGCGGCTGTCGGCGCGTTCGGCGAAGCTGTACTCCTTGCCGCTGCTGACCCCGTCGAACATCCGGTTCACGCCGTCGAGCAGCACCACCCGCGAGGCGTGGATCTCGGCCGCGGCCTCGCCGATGATGGTCAGCACGTAGGGGTCGTCCTTGATGGCGATGCCCGTCACCTGGACGCGGCCGCGCTGGTAGTCGAGGTGGTGCTTGAGGGCGCCCTCGGCGATGCCGATCACGGCTGCCGTGATGCCGAGCGGGAAGATGCCGCTGAACGGCACGTGGTACAGCGGGTTCGTGAGCCCCGCCTCCTTGCCGGCGTTCCCGCTGGCCAGGGTGTCGTAGCCGAGCACGCGGTACTCCGGGACGAACGCGCCCTTGACCACGAGGTCCTTGGAGCCGGTGCCCTTGAGCCCGACGACGTCCCAGGAGTCGTGCAGGATCGTGTAGTCGGTGCGGGGGATCAGGACGTGCACCATCTTGGGCGGCATGATCATCTGGCCGTTGGCGTCCGCGACGAACGCGCCCAGGTAGGCCCACTGGCAGTGGTCGGTGCCGCTGCTGTACTGCCAGTGCCCGTTGAAGGTGTAGCCGCCGTCGGTGGGGACGAGCATGCCCATCGGGGCGTACGGCGACGCGACCCAGACGTCCTGGTCCTCGCCCCAGATCTCCTCCTGCACCTTGGGGTCGCTCAGCGCGATCTCCCAGGGGTGCACGCCGACGATGCCCCCGAGCCATCCGGTCGCCCCGTCCAGCGCGCCGAGAGCCATCACGGCCTCGGCCCACTCGACCGGGTGGGACTCGTAACCGCCGTGCTGCTTCGGTCCGAGCATCCGCATGATGCCGACCTCGCGCAGGACCTTCGCCGAGGACTCGGTGAGCTTGCCCTCGGCCTCGTTGGCAGGTCCGTTCGCGGCGATCTCGTCCGCGTGCTGCTCGATGCGCTGCATCACCGTCGTCATGCTGGCTCCCCGGTTCTCGTCGTTGCCCACGACGGTACGGAGTCCTGACAACGAGCGCGACAGGGAGGTCCCACTCACCGGGACGTATCTGCCCCGCCGGAGGAGACCACGTCGTCGGAGGCCACGAGCGTACGGGCGATCTCCCGAACCTCCCCTTTGGCGACCTTGCCGCCGGAGGACCGAGGCAACTCCTCCACGACGAGCAGGTGCTCCGGCCAGGACTCCTTGCCCAGCCCGCGCGCCGCGAGGTGGGCGGTCAGATCGCCCAGCGTCAGGGCGGTCTGCGGGACCAGCGTCACGACCGCGCACACCCGTTCGCCGAAGACCGCGTCGGGCACCGCGACGATCGCGACCTCGTCGACCGCCGCGTGCGCATCGACCTCGATCTCGACCTGCACGGCGCTGATGTTCTTGCCGCCGCGGATGATGATGTCGCTCGTGCGCCCGATCACCTGCAGGTACCCGTCCGCGTCGACGCGCACGAGGTCGCCCATGAGCATCGCGCCGTCGGGCGCGTAGAGCGCCGCGTTGGCCTCGTCGTCGTCGTAGTAGCCGGCGCAGGTCAGCGGCCCGCGCCCGCCGGGAATGCCCTCCCCCTCCACCACCTCGCCCGCCTCGTCGTACAGGCGGACGTTCATCTCGGCGAGCGGACGCCCGACGGTGGTCAGGCGCTTCTCACGCGGGTCGTCGTGGCGGGTCGCGGTGAGCGCCCCCGTCTCGTTGGAGCCGAAGAAGCTGAGGACGACCGCGCCGGTCCGCTCCTCGAACTCGGCGGCGCGGTCGGGCGGGATCATCTCGCCACCGGTGAACATCACGCGCAGCGAGGACAGGTCGTGCTCCGCAGCGACGGGGTGGTTCAGCAACATCCGGAACTGCGTGGACACGCAGCACAGGACCGTGACCTGCTCCTGCTCGATGAGACGCACCATCGTCGGGACGTCGAAGCGCGGCAGCACGACGGTGGGTGCCCCGAGGTAGGCAGGAGCGACGTGGGAGGTCCACAGGCCGAACCCGAAGGGCGCGGGGATGACGCTCATGAAGCGCTCGTCCGGCCCGAGACCACCGACGTCCACCGCGTGCTCGAGGAAGCGGATCCACCGGTTCTGCGTCTGGGTGACGACCTTGGGCATGCCGGTCGTCCCGCTGGTGCTGTTGAGCAACCACAGGTCGTTCGGGCCGAGGGCTCTCCTGCGATCGGGTCGACCGGGAACCGTCGGCATCTCGCGCGTCGGGATGCCCGGCAGGTCCCGGTCGGTGAGCACCGCTACCGCCCCGGTGCGCCGGACCAGGTGCTCGATCTCCGCCTGCCCCGCGCGGGCGCCGAGCCCAGCGGCGACGAGGCCGGCCCGCTCGACGCCGAGCAGCGCCACGTGGACCTGCTCGCTGTCGGGCAGCAGCACCCCCAGTCGCGAGCCCGGCTCGAGATCGCTCAGCCCGCCGGCCACCGCATCGGCCTCAGCGTCGTACTCCGCCCAGGTGGTTCGCCGGTCGGGAGTGATGTACGCCGTCGCGTCCGGCGCGGTGCGCGCGTGCCGCCGCACCATCTCCGACAGGGTGTCGATCCCCCACCAGCCGCGAGCGGTGTAGTCGGCGACGACCTCAGGCGGGAAGGGCACGGCTGCCGTCGGCGCTGAAGCTCTCCGGGTCGTCGATGACCGACTGCGGGACCGGGTGGTTGTAGAGCTTCGACGCGTTCTCCCAGGTGATCTTCCGGACGTCCTCGTCCGGCAGGCCCTGCAGCGACTGGGCGATGACGGACTGGGTCCGCGGCCACAGCGAGTCGCAGTGCGGGTAGTCCTCCTCGAGCAGGATGTGGTCGACGCCGATGCGGTCGCGCAGCGCGAAGGCCGTCGGGTCCTCGACCGCGCAGAACCAGAAGTTGCGCTTGAGCACGTCGGCGGGCATGACGTCCTTGACGTCGTCCCAGGTCCCGTACATCGACTGGTAGGTCGCCATGTGGTCCAGCCGGTCGAGCAGCGCCGGCACCCAGCCGATGCCGCCTTCCGACAGGGCGATCTTGATGTCGGGGAAGCGCACCGGGATCTTGGAGTACAGCCAGTCCACAGCGGCGTACATCGCGTAGGCGAAGAACAGGACGCCGACGACGTCCGGCGGGGCGTCGTCGCTGGTCGACGGCGAGGTCCCCGAGGAGCCGATGTGCAGGTTGACGGTCGTGCCCGTCTCGGCGCAGGCCCGCATGATCGGGTCCCAGTGCCCGGTGTGCAGCGAGGGCAGGCCGAGCATGTGCGGAGCCTCGGTGAACGTGATGGCCTTGAAGCCACGCGCGGCGTTCTTGTAGACCTCCTGCGCGCCGACCTCCGGGTCGAGCATGTAGGGGATCTGGCAGGGGATGATGCGGTCCGGGTAGGAACCGTGCCACTCCTCGAAGTGCCAGTCGTTCCAGGCCCGAACGGCGGCCAGGGCGAGCTCCGGGTCCTTCGTCGACAGCTGCAGGCGCTGACCGCCGAAGCCGGGCAGGAAGCTCGGGAACGACAGCGAAGCGTAGACACCGGACAGGTCCATGTCGCGCACGCGGTGGTGGATGTCCCACGACCCGCGGCGCATGTCCTCGAAGCGCGTCGGGTCGAAGCCCCACTCGTCCAGCGGCCGGCCCACCACGGCGTTGAAGCCGACGTTCGGGAAGACGTTCCCGTCATACATCCACAGGTGCGCGCCGTCCTTCTCGATCACCCGCGGCGCCTGCTCGGCGAACTTGGCCGGCATCCGTCCTTCGAAGGCGTGGGGTGGCTCGACGATGTGGTCGTCGACCGAGATGAAGGTGTAGTCGCGCTTGGCCCGGGGCGGGTCGGGCAGCAGGGTCACCTTGCCCTTCACCGCCGTCGTGAAGCCGCTGCCGTTGTTGATCAGGTCGTCCAAGTCAGCCATGGGGTCGCTTTCAGGAGAGGACGTCGGGTTCGGTGCGGAGCAGCTGCCGGACGGCGCCGTTCCAGTACACCTCGGTGCCCCGCTCGAGCAGGGACTTCTTCATGCCGGCCTTGATGCCCGCACCGATCGGCAGGGGGTCACGCCCGAGCACCAGCAGGTCATACGCCAGCTTGCAGACCCGGTCGATCGAGGCGGCCTTGTACGTCGCCTCCTGGAGGGTGGGCGCCGTGACGATGATCCCGTGGCTCGCCAGGATCGTCGTCGAGTGGTCGCCGATCTGCTCCGCGAGCCGTACGGCGAGGTCGACGCTGTCCACCTCGCCGGAGTACTCCTCCACGAACCCCAGCTCACCGTCGAACATGCTCCCGGTCTGGTGCACGAGCTCGGGCAGGATGCCGGCGCCGGCGAGGACGCTCACCCAGTACGGGTGGTTGTGCACCACGACGCGCGCGTCGGGGCGGCGGCGGTGCAGCTCGGTGTGGATGTGGAAGGCGGGAGTGACGTCCCACTTCCCCTCGATCACCGTGCCGTCCGCGTCGACCCGGCACAGGTCGGAGGCGGTGATCTCCTCCCACCACAGCCCCCACGGGTTGATCCAGAGGCTGCCGTCCCCGGTGGGGTCCCAGGTGATGTGGCCGGCGATGTTCTCGCTGAACGAGCTGCGCCCGAGGATCCGGAAGCTGCAGGCGAGCTCCTGGCGGGCGGTGAGCTCCCGGCCGATCGGCGGGGTGATCGAGGGGCTCCAGACCTCCCTGCCGCCGGCGCGGACCACGTCGTCGAGGCGGTCGAGGCTGGTGGTCACGCGCTCGCCTTCCTCGCGCGGGGTCGAGCCACCGGCTGCTGCTCCACCAGTTGGGTCAGCAGCTGCTCGACGTGCTCGAGGCTCGCCGCCGCGCGCTCGCTGGTGAGGCGGCTCTCGGCCAGCTCAGCGTGCAGCCGCGTGAGCCAGTAGGCGAAGTACAGGAAGCCCCCCGCGATGACCAGGCAGCCGCCCAGGATCCCGCCGGAGATGAGGAAGGGGATCTGCTCGAACACGTAGATGGTGTGCGACGCGCCCTGGTAGCCCAGGACCACGAGCACGACCCCGAGCGACAGCAGGACGGCGCCGGCGACGACCAGGGCCGTGGGCCGGTCCCCCCTGCGGCGCGTGCGGATGCCGGCGGCTCGGTCGGTGAGCCGCTGGTAGCGCGCGATCATGCCGGAGCCGAGCTCCGGTGCGGTGGTGGTCATGCGCCCTCCTCGAGGGGACAGGGGGTGGCGGCGGGCAGCGGGACGTAGAAGGCGGGCAGTCGCAGCAGCCCGCCCAGGGCGAGCACGCCGCCCAGGACGGTGAGCAGCACGGGAAGGCCGGGGACGGACAGGTCCTCCAGCGCGGCAGGAACGACAGCCACGGGTGCGGCGACCACCGGCTCAGCGGGCGGAGCCGCCTGCGGCGGCAGGCCCTCGGCCACGGGGACCGGCGGTGCACCGAGGTCGGGTGACCCGCCGCTCACGGGCTCGCCTGGCGGTGCGGGAGCCGGGTCGGTCACCGGCGGCACGACCGGCGCGGCGGGCGGGGTGACGGGCGGGGTGACGGGCGGGGCGACGAAGGCCTCAGCCCTCGTCGCGGCGGCGACCACGCGGGCACCGCCGAGGAAGGCCGCGATGCTGCTCGCGCTGCCCGGGGGTTTCCAGAGCACGATGAGCGATCCGGCGTCGTAGGTGATGCTGCCGCCGTCCCGCGTCTGGCTCGGGCTGCTCAGCGCGATCGTCATGTTCAGGCCGGTCAGGGCCTGGTTCACCGTCGCCACCGCGACCGGGTCGATGGGGGTGGTCGTCCCGTCGACCGTCACGCCCTTGTCGTCGACGCGGACCGGGACACCGGCGATGGTCATCCCGGTGACGGACGTCGCCCCGCTGCCGGTGGCGACCAGCCCGTCGGTCGAGGCCTCAGCGTGCGAGACCACCGAACCCACCCGCACCACGCCCCCGGCGAGCTCGAGATCCTTCGCCGTGCTGTCCGCGACGGTGCGGGCGGTGTCACCGTCGAGAAGCGCGCGTGAGGCCGTCGTCGTACGACCGACGCCGGCTGTCTGACCTGCCGTCCCACCGTCCGCGACGGCACTGGCCGACACGTCCGCCGCTGTTGCCTTGGCCTTCATGACGAGCCCGGGGTAGTCGGCGTTCGTGACGTCGTCCTGCGCCGTCCCCGTGCGCGCCTCGGCGCGGACCGGGTCGTTGAGGAGCAGCGCCTGCTCTGGTGCGTTCGGGGCAACCAGCAGCAGCAGGGAGCCGAGGTTGGCCGCCATGGATCCCGGCCACGCGGCGGTGGACAGCGCGTAGCCGACGGGACCGCTCGTCAGGGAGACCTGGCTGAGCGGGACCTCGCCCTCGGCCTCCGGGTGGGAGGTGGCGGTCGGCTGGTCCTCCGTCATCTGCAGGCCATGGGCCTGCGCGGTGAGGGTGTAGCCCAGGAACGCCTCGCCGGGTGGCGCTGCGGCGCCGGCCCCTGACGTGAGCGCGGCGCCCACGAAGCAGGCCACCGCCGAGATCAGCAGAACGGGTCGTCTCATGCCGCACCTCCGAGATAGGCCGCCGACAGGTGCTCCTCGACCTCGGCAGGAGTCCCGGTCCGGGTCACCCGTCCCTGGGCGAGGATCACCGCGTGATCGGCGACGGCGAGGGCCGTCCGCGCGAACTGCTCGACGAGCAGGATCGCGATGCCCTCGTCGGCCAGCGCCCCGACGAGCTCGTAGAGCTCGGCGACGACCAGCGGCGCGAGTCCCATCGAGATCTCGTCCAGCAGCAGGACCGCAGGGTCGACCAGCAAGGACCTCGACATGGCGAGCATCTGCTGCTCGCCGCCCGAGAGCGTCCCGGCGAGCTGCTTGCGTCGCTCGCCGAGCCGGGGGAAGCGGGTGAAGGTCCGCTCGGCGACCTCAGCCGCTTTGAGGTCGCCGACGCCGGTCCACATGCGGAGGTTCTCCGCGACGGTGAGGTTGGGGAACACCCCTCGTCCCTCGGGGATCCGGCAGACACCGGCCTGGGCCAGGGCTGCGGCGCCGGCGCCGTTCACGTGCACCCCGCCGACGTGCAGGCACCCCTCGGTCGGGGCGACCGTTCCGCTCGCCACCTTGAGCAGCGTCGACTTGCCGGCCCCGTTGGGACCGAGCAGGGCGACGACGGTCGCCGGCGGGACCCGCAGGCTCACGCCGTGCAGGACCTCGATGGAGCCGTACCCGGCCCGCAGGCCGATCAGCTCGAGAGCATCGGTCATGCCGGCACCGCCCCGGTGTCGGCGCCCAGGTAGGCGGCCTGGACGGCGGGGTCCTGCTGCACCTGCTCGGGGGTCCCGCTGGCGATGATCTGGCCGAAGTCCAGCACGAACAGCCGAGCGCAGACGCGCATCACCAGCTCGACGTCGTGCTCCACCAGCAGGATGGACGTGCCGTCCTCGACGAGGTCGAGCAACAAGTCTCCCAGCGCCTCCGACTCGGTCGGGTCCAGTCCTGAGCCGGGCTCGTCGAGCAGCAGCAGCGACGGCTTCGACGCGAGGGCCCGAGCCACCTCGACCAGACGCAGCAAACCGGTCGAGAGCTGGTCGACGCGCTCGTCCACCAGGTCACCCAGTCCGACGCGCTCGAGCAGGACCTCGGCCGTCCGGACCGGGTCGGCGTCGTCGTTGGACCAGGAGCGCCGCGCCTCCGCGGCGGCCTGGACGTTGTCGCGGACCGACAGCGAGCTGAAGACCTCGATCCGCTGGAAGGTGCGGCCCAGGCCGAGCCGAGCCCGGCGGTGCGGCGGGAGCCCGGTGACGTCGCGCCCGTTGAGCGCGATGCGTCCCGCGGCCGGGCGCTCGAGGCCGGTGATGACGTTGAACAGCGTCGTCTTGCCGGCGCCGTTCGGTCCGATGAGCCCGACCAGGGTGCCGGGCTCGACCGTGAGGTCGACACCCTTGAGAGCCTGAACGCCGCCGAAGCGGACGTCGACCTGCTCAACCTGCAGCACGGGCCACCTCCACGCGTCGAGCGGCAACCAGCCGGGGACGACGCCTGTCGGCCACCTGCCCCAGCAGGCCCACCAGGCCGTACCGGTAGCGACCGATCACGAGGGCGCCGAGGCCGGTGAGCAGGAAGTTGACCTGCCCGAGCCCGGGGTAGCGGTTCTGCAGGATCGGGAAGCTCGCGTAGAACAGCGCGGCGATCATGGCCCCGGAGACGGTGTAGAGCCCGCCGACCGTCGCCAGGAGCAGCAGCACCAGGCTGTTCAGCAGCAAGAAGTCGTTGGGGCTGACGGAGCCGTTGAGCCCGCCGAGCAGCGCCCCTCCCAGACCCGCCATGGCGGCCGAGCCGGTGAACACGATGAGCTTGGTCGCCGTGACACTGACCCCCATCGTGGCGCAGGCCGCCGGGCTGTCGTTGAGCGCGACGAGCCGCCGGCCGAAGGGGCGACGCCGCAGTTCGAGGACGGCGACCGCAGCGATCACGAAGACCACGGCAAGCAGCAGGGCGTACGTCCGTTCGTTCGCGACGTCGATCCCTGGCAGCGGGAGTCGCTTGACCTGCAGGCTGCCTCCCGAGCCCAGCACCTTGGAGAAGAAGACCAGGTCCATCGCCTGGGCGAACGCCAGGGTGGCCAGGGCGAGGAACAGCCCGCGCAGCCGGACGACGGTCAGCGCGACCAGCGCGCCGGCCGCCGCGGGGAGCGCGACCGCGGCGGCCAGTCCCAGCACGCCCCCGCCGGTGCGGCCCATGGCGTACGCCCCGAGGCCGACGAAGGTCAGCTGGCACAGGGAGACCTGGCCGCCGTACCCGGCGAGGACGACGAGGCTCAGGAGCACGAACGCGAGCACGAGCCCTCGGCCGAGCGTGGACAGGTCCCCCGCACCGAGCTGCCCGGAGATCACCCAGATGACGCCGACGAAACCCAGCCCCGTGAGGACCGACTCGCGGCGGCCGGGGGTCCGCGGCATGCGGACCCCGGTGAGCGAGCCGGAACGCAGCCGTTCCTGCTTCAGGAACAGCACGGCGGCGAACAGCACCACCATCGGCAGGGCCGGCTTGACGTAGTTGATGAAGAACGGCGGGGTGTGGAACAGGGAGAGCGAGGCCAGCAGCCCGATCGCGAGCGCGCCGGCGACCGTCATCGGCAGGCTGCGCAGCCGGCCCACCATCGCCGCGGCATAGCCGTTGATGACCAGCAGCGTGAGCCCGAGGATGTCGAGAGTCACGAGGGGTGCCAGCAGGATCCCGGCGAGGGCCGCCAGGCTGGAACCGAGCGCCCACGACAGCTGCGAGACCCGGACCGGGTTGGTGCCGGCGAGGGCGGCGAGGTCGGGGTCGTCGACCACCGCGCGCATGGCGATGCCCGTGCGCGTCAAGGTGAAGAAGCTGCGCAGCGCTCCGGCGACAGCGATCGCCGAGACGATCACGAGGATCTCGTTGTAGCTGACCACCAGGGTGAAGATCTCCACCGTGCGGCCCTCGAAGAACTTGGGCAGCACGCGGGTCGCCGTCGCCGGGGGCCAGGCGACGTTGGCCACGCCGATCATCGTGATGAGCAGACCGAGGGTGACCACCAGCGTCACGCCGACCGGCGCGCCGTACAGCGGTCGGATGAGGAAGCGCTCGATCGTGGCGCCCAGCAGCGGGGCGAGCACGAGCAGGACGAGGAACAGCGACAGCAGGACGGGCAGGCCCCAGCCGACGCTGAGCTGCCAGTAGGTGAAGGCGGCGAGCATCCCGATCGCACCGTGGGCGAAGTTGAACACGCCGCTCGTCGTGTACGTCACCACCAGGCCGCACGCGGTGAGGGCGTAGATGCACCCGACGACGAGGCCGACGAGCGTCAGCGCCAGGAAGGCGGTCACGGCTTGTGGTAGTAGAACGCGCCGTCACAGCGGTACGACGACGGTGGCGTGTCGACGCGCTGGAACTTCTTGTTCGCCACCTTCATCACCAGGTAGCAGGTCGTGGGCTTCTTCGACGACGGGTCGCTGACGGCGAACATCCCGTCACCGTCGAACGTGTGGATCGACGTCATCGCTGCCAGCCAGGAGTCACGGGTGAGCTTGGGACCCGCGGCCTTCATCCCCTGCACGGCCAGCAGGGCTGAGCCCCAGCCCCAGGCTGAGTAGAGGTCGGTGCGCTTGCCCTGACCGATCTTGTTCATCCACTCCTGGTAGCGCGCCACTCCCGGGATGTTCTTCGCGTCCTCAGGGTTGAAGAACAGCGCCTGAGCCTGGTCGGCGTACATCCCTTCGGAGGCGGCGCCCGCCTCGGCGATGAAGCTGGGGTCGTACGCCGCGTTGCCGGCCCCCACCGCGATGACGTCCGGCTTCCAGTTCTGCTGGGCGGCAGTGTTCAGCACCCGCGAGATGGTGTGGGAGTCGGCAGCCACGAAGTAGATCATCCGGACGCCGTTCTGACGCATCTGGATGACGTCCGCGGTGAAGTCCGTCTCGCCCGGGCTGAAGTTGCGCTCGTAGTCGACGTGGTAGCCCACCGACTCCGCCGCGGCCTTGATGCCCTGCCAGATCTCGACGGCCGACCCGATGTTGCCAACCAGCGACGCCATGTGCGGGACGGCCTGCGGGAACTTCTCCTTGTAGTAGTTGAGGACGCCCAGGCGGTAACCCGGGACGACGGGCGCGAGGCTGAAGTTGTTCGGCAAGTCGCCGGCGCGCGAGCTGAGCGCCAGGGAGACGTCGGGCACGTTCTTGTTCTTCTCCAGCACCTCGGCGCCGCAGTTGTCGTACAGCGACAGGGACCCCACGAAGCCCAGCACCTTCGGCAGCTGGTTGAGGTGCTGCGCGCGGTTCTGCCCGCAGTCGAGCTGGTCGTCGGCCACGGACAGGTCGAGCTGGCGGCCGTAGACCCCGCCGAGGCTGTTCTGGTAGGCGAAGTAGGCTCGTGCGCCGTAGACCGCGCCCTGGAACAGTCCCGGGACGACGCCGGAGAGCGTGGTCACCGATCCCACGGTGATCTTGTCAGCGGTCACCCCCACGTCGGTGGCGCCCCCGTTGCCGCCGGCCGGAGCGGGCACGGCGCCGGTCGCGCTGCCCCCGGACCCGCCGGACGTTCCCGTCGAGCTGCCGCCGGTCGCGCCGCCCGTGGCACTGCCACCGCCGCCGCCGCTGGTGCCGCCGGTCGAGGCGCCCGTCGCGCCCGCGAGCGCTCCGCTGGTCCCGCTGCCGTCCACGGTCGCGCCGGTGGTCCCCCCGCCTCCGGGCACGCCGCCGCTGGTCGACCCCACGACCCCGGTCCCGGTCTCGCCCCGCCCCTTCGCGCGCAGCTCGTCGCTCACCTGAACGCCGCAGGAGGACAGGCTCAGCACGATCGTGGCCAGCAGTGCCGTGCGGGACAGCGCGGTCTTCGATCTGGACGCCACGGAACTCCTCGGTCTGGGTCGGAGGCACAGAGCACCCCTGGAAGGGTCCGTGTGATGGCCCTCACAAAGTGGGTCGAAAGTAGCCCATCATGCTAATGATGGCAACAAGCGCACCGGCGGTCTACGCTTGTGCTCATGGATGGCATCCCGGCGCCCGTGGCCGCACCACGGCGCTCTCGCGCCAAGTTGCGACAGCCCCGCGTCGCCGAGATGCTGGCCGACATCCTCCGCGAGCGCATCGTGTCCGGGGTGCTCGCGGACGGCGCGCTGCTGCCGAAGCAGGACGACCTGCTCGCGGAGTTCCGCACCTCGAAGGCCTCGGCCCGCGAGGCGTTCCGGATCCTGGAGACCGAGGGCCTCGTCACGGTCCTGCGCGGGAACGTCGGCGGCGCCGTCGTGCACCGACCCACGCAGGAGACTGCGGCGTACATGCTGAGCCTGGTCCTGCAGTCGCGCAAGGTCATGCTCGCCGACGTGGGCGCGGCCCTGCAGTACCTCGAGCCGCTGTGCGCGGCCCTGTGCGCCGGCCGCGAGGACCGGGCCACCGAGGTGCTGCCCCGCCTGGCCGCTGCACACCAGCGCCTGGTGGACGCGGTCGACCGTGACGACGAGACCGCGGCGGTCCCCGCCTCGCGCGCGTTCCACGAGGAGCTCGTCCGGTGCTCCGGCAACGAGACCATGATCCTGCTCGCCGGGACCCTCGAGAGCCTCTGGTCAGCGCACGAGGAGTCCTGGTCGGTGACCGCCAACGAGCAGGGCAGCTTTCCCGGTCCGCTGCTGCGCAAGCGGGCGCTCCACGAGCACGAACAGCTCATCGAGGCCATCGCCGAGGGCGACATCGATCGGGCGGCCAGGACGGCGCGCAAGCACCTCGCGACCGCGCAGCAGTACCCGCTGGGCAAGGGATCTGGCGGACGGGTCCGCGCCGAGCACCTGCGTCGCTTTTCCTAGCAGCTAGGCGTTCTCGGTCCGCAGGCGCAGGCGCGGCACGGTGCCGTCGAGATCGGTGAACCCGTAGAGGTCCGCGAGGTCAGCGACCCGGACGGCCTTGCCCGTGTGCCGCCGGACGTCGTCGTCCTGGGCGAGACCGGCGACGGCGCGGCCGACGAAGCGCGGGGTCTCAGCGTCCGCGAGCTCGAACGCTCCCTCACCGCCGAGGTCGAGGTAGCTCGTGCCGTCGTCCCGGGTCTTCGCCCCGAACATCACCAGCTCGGTCTTCACCAGGCCGGGCCAGACCGACACCGCCGTGACGTCGTACGGCGCGAGCTCGTGCGCCATGTCGGCGGTCATCTTGTCGACCGCGGCCTTCCCGACGCCGTAGGGGACGTTGTGCGCGTACTGCACCGACCCGTCGCTGGTGATGTTCACGATGAGGCCCGCACGGGCCGCCACCATGCTCGGCGCGACGAGGGCCGCGGCGACGTAGTGGGAGCGGGTGCCGATGTCGATGACCTGGTCCCAGGCCTGCGTCGGCAGCTCCCAGAAGGGCGTCCCGAGCCAGCCTGCGAGGTCGGGAGCGGAGAACACGTTGTTGACGAGGACGTCGACGTGGCCCTGCTCCTCGAGGACGCGCGCGACGACCGCCTCGACCTGCGCATCGTCGTGGTGGTCGCACGCGACGGCGATGCCGGCGCCGCCCAAGGCGTCGATCTCCGCCGCCGTCTCGCCGACGGTCCCCGGCAGCATGCCGCCCTCGCCGGTGCTCCGCCCGGTGACGTAGACCGTCATGCCCGCAGCCCCCAGCTCGAGGGCGATGCCCTTGCCGATGCCGCGGCTCGCGCCCGTGACCAGTGCGACCTTGTTCGCCATGTGTCCTCCTTGTGCGCAACATACCAATGATGCGACCTTGGTGGTTCCCCATCATCAAAGGAGGACCATGAGCGTTGTCCGCACCGCCCTCGGTGCGGTCCGCGGCCGGTCCCTCGACGGCGTCGACGCCTACCTCGGACTGCCCTACGCCCTGCCGCCCGTCGGCGCACGCCGCTTCCAGGCGCCCGTGCCGGCGCCGCCGTGGGAGGGCCTGCTGGCCGCGGACGCGTTCGGGCCGAGCGCCCCCCAGGCGAGCGACGGGCCGTTCAGCGGCCTCGTCCCGGGCATGGGGGTCGCCGCGACCTCCGAGGACTGCCTGACGCTCAACGTCTGGAGCCCCAGCGACGCGGCGGGGCTCCCGGTGCTGGTGTGGGTCCACGGCGGCGCGTTCGTCCTCGGCGGGAGCAGCCTCGCGACGTACGACGGAGCGCTGCTGGCCCGCGAGCAGCAGGTCGTCCTCGTGTCGATCAACTACCGGCTCGGCGCGCTCGGCTGGCTGACCGGCCTTCCGGGGGTGCAGGCGAACTGCGGCCTGCTCGACCAGGTGCTGGCGCTGACCTGGGTGCGCGACCACATCGGTGCGTTCGGCGGGGACCCGTCGTCGGTGACGGTCTTCGGCGAGTCAGCCGGAGCGGGGTCGGTGCTGCACCTGCTCACGGCTCCGACCGCACGCGGCCTGTTCCACCGGGCGATCGCCCAGAGCCCAGGGGCCGGCCAGACCCTCCCCCGCGAGGTGGCCGCGGTCATCAGCCACGCCTTCGCGGCCAAGGTCTCCCTCGACGCCCCGGTCGAGGAGCTGCTCGTCGCTCAGCGGGAGGTCGCTGACGAGCTGCTCATGACGGTCGGGTCGATGCCATTCCACCCGGCGCTCGACGGGGAGGTGCTCACCCACGCGCCGCTGGCCGACTCCGGTGAGCTGCCGCTGCTGGCGGGCTGCACCAGCGAGGAGATGCGGCTGTTCGCCGACCCTGTCCTGGCGTCTTTCGATACCCCCACCCTGGTGACGATCCTCCAGCCGCTGCTGTCTGCTGAGGCCCACCGCCCCCTGGGCACCGAGGCGGTGACGGCCGTCGTCGCGACCTACCCCGGTGACGGGCGGGAGGTGTTCGCGCAGGTCGCGACCGATGCGGTCATGCGCCTGCCCCTGCACGACCTGCTCGACCGCCATGCCGGACCGGTGTGGTCCTACTCCTTCACCTGGCAGGCGGCAGGTGACGTCGGTGCCTGCCACGCGGTCGACCTGCCGTTCACGTTCGGCAGCCTCGACCGGGCGGGCTGGGGAGACTGGGTGGGCGACCCCGACGACGCCGCGCTGCTGTCCCGGATCGTCCGGGACTGCTGGGGATCGTTCGCCCGGACCGGCGTCCCCTCCTCGCCACGGCTCACCGCCTGGCCGGAGTACGGCGAGAGCCGACGGGTGATGGAGCTCGGCCGCCGGACGGGTGTGCTGTCCGATCCCCTGCGGGACGCCCGCGACCGGTGCGCGCCGCTGCGCACCGGAGCAACCGCCTCGCTCTGAGCGCGCGAAGGGGGCGGTCAGCCCACGCGCAGGTCGAGGTGCCAGGACTGGGTGACGTACGTGGTGACGAAGCCCATCGAGAGGTAGAGATCAGCCGCTCCGGTCGAGGAGTCCTGGTCGACCTCGATGCCGACCGTCGGTCGTCCACGCTCGGCGGCGTCAGCGATGACGGCGCGCAGCAGCGAGCTGGCGACCCCCCTCCCGCGCGCTGTGCGCAGGACTCCGAGGTACTCCACGTAGCTGGCGTCCCCGGACACTGCCCCCACGAGCGCACCGACGGGCAGCGGGCCCTCGTCCTGCTCGAGCTCGGCGATCCACCAGTGGTCCCAGCGGTGTCCCGGGTCCTCCCGCAGCCGCGAGACGAACTCGTCGAACGTCTCCTCGTGGTAGTTGAAGTGATCGGTGAACGACGTCTCGAGGATGTCGTGCATCGCCGTGAGGTCGCTCTCCAACGGCATCTGGCCCTCCTCGTGCGCCACGCTGCGGATCACCACTCCGGGTCCCGGGTCCGGGAGCTCGCTGGCCTCCTGGGGTGCGACCGGACGGCTCATCTGCCACCAGCTCCGGACCTGCTCGAGCCCCGCCTGCTGCAGCCAGCGCTGCTGCCGCGCGTCGTCGGCGAACGCGCCGCTGTCGACCTGGGTCTCGCTGACGCCTCGCTCGACGCCGATCCGCAGCACCTCGGCCCGGGCCCAGCCGAAGAGCTCCTGCGCGAGGCGGTCGGCCACGTCGGGCTTGAGGTCGGGGTCGACCGCGACGGACACGAGCGACCGGCCCGCGGCTCGGTCGTGCACCGTTGCCCAGGCCTGCACCGGCGCACCCTCGTGCTGCAGCACCACGTGGCGCCGGGCGCCCGCGCCCGCCCCCGTGACGTCCACCGCCACGCCCTCAGCAGACGCCGACGTACCTCCCCGAGCAGCGACCTCGTGCCGCGCGAGCAGGGCGTGCAGGTCGTCGACGTCCGCAGCGGCGGGCTCGCGGGCGGTCCAGCTGGCGGGCAGGTCCAGGGAGGTGATCACGCCGTCCATGATCGCGCATCCGCGCAGGCCTCGAGCGTGACCGACCGGTGACCCGCCTCATGAGAGGCTCCTTCCGTGGGCGACATCCTGGAAGACCTGGTGGCCGAGCACGACTACCTCGACGGCCTGGTCGGCGGCCTGTCGGCCCCCGGCTGGGCCGGCCCCACACCGGCTGAGGGCTGGACCGTCCTCGACACGATCAGCCACCTGGCCTACTTCGACGAGCGGGCCTTCACCGCGCTGGTCGACCCCGTCGCGTTCGCCGCGCACGCAGAAGACGTCCTCGCGCACGGCTTCGGCGAGGCCAGTGACGTCGCCCTCGGCCGCCGCCTCGGCAGGACGGCGCTGCTCGCGGAGTGGCGCTCCCGCCGTACCCGGCTGCTGGCGGGCCTGCGTGCCGCTGACCCGTCGGCGCGGGTGCCTTGGTACGGCCCGGCCATGTCGCTCAGGAGCTTCGCGACGGCTCGCCTCATGGAGACGTGGGCACACGGCGTCGACGTCGCGGACGCCCTCGGCGCGCCGCTGTCACACGAGGACCGGCTCCGCAACGTCTGCCACCTCTGCGTCGGGGCGCGGGCCTTCTCCTTCTTCGTGCACGGCGCGCCGGACCCCGGCGACCCGGTGCGGGTGGAGGTCACCGGTCCGCACGGCGACCTCTGGACGTGGGGCGCCGAGGACGCGCCCCACCGCGTCACGGGGACGGCACTCGACCTGGCCCTGCTCGTGACGCAGCGGCGGCACCGGTCGGACACGGCTCTCACCGTCGAGGGCGACGTCGCCGAGCTCTGGCTGTCGGTGGCCCAGGCGTTCGCCGGTCCTGCCGGGGGCGGGCGCGCACCACTCGGTAGTTTCGGGGCCACGTCCCCCGACACCGAGGTGAGCACCCGTTGACGATCCTGAGCTCGAGCGCCGACACCGACTCGGAGCCGTTCACCCAGAACCGGACGGACATGCTCGAGCAGATCTCGGAGCTCGAGGCGCAGCTCCAGCTGGCCGGAGCCGGCGGCAGCGAGCGCGCCGTCACGCGCCACCGCGCCGGGGGCAAACTCACCCTGCGCGAACGCGTCGCGCTGCTTCTCGACCCTGACACCCCGTTCCTCGAGATCGGCGCCCTCGCGGGCTTCTACACCGACTACCCGGTCGGCGGTGGTGCCCTCGTGGGCATCGGCACGATCAGCGGCACCGAGTGCGTGGTCTTCGGCCACGACCCGACCGTGCTCGGCGGCGCGCTGACCCAGACCAGCATCCCCAAGATCGACCGCGCGCTGCAGATCGCGAAGCAGAACCGCCTGCCCTACGTGCAGCTCATCGAGTCGGCCGGCGGCGACCTGCGCCCGCGGGGCAGTGACATCGAGGAGATCCTCAAGAGCGCGACCTTCCACTTCGCGGGTTCAGGGGGCTTCTTCTACGAGACGACGTCGCTGTCCGGGGCCGGCATCCCGACCATCGCGATCGTGTTCGGCAGTTCGACCGCCGGCGGCGCCTACATGCCGGGGCTCTCGGAGTACACGATCCTCGTCAAGGACAACGCCAAGGTCTTCCTCGGTGGACCGCCGCTGGTGAAGGTCGCGACCGGCGAGGAGTCCACCGACGAGGAGCTCGGCGGCGCCGAGATGCACGCCTCGACCAGCGGCCTGGCCGACTACCTCGCACAGGACGAGCGCGACGCGATCCGGCAGTGCCGTGACGTGGTGCACCACCTGCACTGGCAGAAGCAGGGCCCCGGGCCCTGTGGCCCGGCGGACGACCCCGTCCTGGACGCGGAAGACCTGCTGGGCTTCGTGTCACGGGACCTGCGCCAGCCCTTCGACGTCCGCGAGGTCATCGGACGCGTGGTCGACGGCAGCCGCTTCGAGGAGTTCAAGGAGCGCTACGGCACGACGTTGGTCTGCGGCTGGGCCGAGGTCCACGGCTTCCCCGTCGGGATCCTGGGCAACAACGGCCCGCTGTTCCCCGAGTCGTCGCAGAAGGCCTCGCAGTTCATCCAGCTCTGCAACAAGACCTCGACGCCGCTGGTGTTCCTCCAGAACATCACCGGCTACATGGTCGGCAAGGACTACGAGCAGGCCGGCATGGTCAAGTGGGGCAGCCAGATGATCAACGCCCTCTCGAACAGCACCGTCCCGCACGTCACGGTGATCCTCGGGTCGTCCTACGGCGCGGGGAACTACGGCATGGGCGGCCGCGGGTTCGGTACCCGGTTCGTGTTCCTCTGGCCGACCGCGAAGATCGCGGTGATGGGTCCGCAGCAGATCGCCGGGGTCATGTCGATCGTCCGGCGGGCGCAGGCGGCGCGCAAGGGAGAGCCGATCGACGAGGCGCTCGAGACGCTCATCACCGACACCGTCGCTGAGGTGCAGGAGCGCCAGTCCCTCGCGATGTACGCCTCCGGTCGCGGCGTCGACGACGGCGTCATCGACCCGCGGGACACCCGTACCGTCCTCGGGCTGGCGCTGTCGGCCTGCCACAGCGCACCGGTCGAGGGCGCCGGGTCCTCCGGCAGCAACGCCTCCTTCGGGGTCTTCCGGTGATCCGCCGCCTGCTCGTCGCGAACCGCGGCGAGATCGCCCGTCGCGTCCTGCGCACCGCCCATGCCATGGGCATCGACACCGTCGCCGTGTACGCCGACGGTGACGCGCAGGCACCGTTCGTCCGCGAGGCCGGCTCAGCCGTGGCGTTACGCGGACGGACCGCGACGGAGACCTACCTCGACGCCGACAAGGTGCTCGCCGCGGCGAAGCGGACCGGCGCCGACGCGGTGCACCCCGGCTACGGCTTCCTGTCCGAGAACGCCGCGTTCGCGCAGGCCGTGATCGACGCGGGCCTGATCTGGGTCGGACCCCCGCCGGCCGCGATCGCCGCGATGGGCGACAAGCAGCAGGCCAAGCAGCTCATGGCCGGTGCTGGTGTGCCGACCCTCGACGCCCCGCCAGGAGTGTTCCCGGTGCTGGTCAAGGCGGCCCTGGGCGGCGGCGGCAAGGGCATGCGCGTCGTCGAGCGCGCCGAGGACCTCGACGAGGCGCTCGCGTCCGCCCGCCGCGAGTCGCTGGCCGCGTTCGGCGACGACACGGTGTTCCTCGAGCGCTACCTCACCAGCGTCCGCCACGTCGAGGTGCAGATCCTCGGGGACGCGCACGGCACCGTCGTGCACCTGGGCGAGCGCGAGTGCTCGATCCAGCGCCGCCACCAGAAGATCATCGAGGAGGCTCCGTCCCCTGCGGTGAGCCCGGCGCTCCGGGAGCGGCTCGGTGAGGCGGCCCTGTCGGCGGCCAAGGCCATCGGGTACGAGAACGCCGGCACGGTGGAGTTCCTGCTGGACGGGGAGGACTTCTTCTTCCTCGAGGTCAACACCCGCCTGCAGGTCGAGCACCCGGTGACAGAGCTGGTGACCGGTCTCGACCTGGTGCGCGAGCAGCTGCTGATCGCCCAGGGCGAGGCCCTGTCGTTCGCTCAGGCGGACGTCACGATCAGCGGTCACGCCGTCGAAGCCCGGCTCTACGCGGAGGACCCGGCACGGGACTTCCTGCCTGCGACCGGCACCGTCCTCACCTGGGAACCGGCGGCCGGGGCCCGCTACGACAGCGGCATCGAGTCCGGCAGCGTCATCGGCGTCGACTTCGACCCCCTGCTGGCCAAGGTCATCACGCACGCGCCTACCCGACGGGAGGCCGCCCTCGCCTTGGCGCTGGCCCTGGAGCGGACGGCCGTCCAGGGGACCATCACCAACCGCGACTTCCTGGTCGCCACCCTGCGCCACCCGGCGTTCCTCGACGGTGACACGACCACCGACTTCATCACCCGGCTCAACCCGCCACGGACCCGGGAGATCCCACCCGAGGAGGTCGCGAGGTGCGCGGTGCTCGCGGCCCTGACCGCGCAAGCCTGGCGCCGAGCAGCCTCGCCCCTGGGCCGGTTCCCCTCCGGGTTCCGCAACTCCGTCCTGCCCCCCCAGCACGTGGTCCTCAGCTGCGGTGAGCGCGAGATCCCCGTGACCTACAGGGCTCGCCGCGACGGAGTGTTCGACGTCACCGCTGCGGAGTTCAGCTGGCAGGCAGCAGTTCTGGCCGTCACCGCCACCGGCGTCGAGGCGGAGATCGACGGAGTGCGCCACCGCGTCCCCGTACGTCGCGCCGACGATCGCTGGTGGGTCGGGGAGGTCGAGCTGCGCCAGCACCCCCGGTTCCCCGTCGCGGAGAAGGAGACCGTCGAAGGCGGCCTCACCGCTCCCCTGCCTGGTTCCGTCCTCCTCGTCGGTGTCACCGCCGGTCAGGACGTCACCGCCGGCCAGCTGCTGGTGGTGGTCGAGGCGATGAAGATGGAGCACCGCGTGGTGGCACCGGCTGATGGGCAGGTCGCCGAGGTCCGCGTCGCCGTCGGGGACCAGGTCGCCGCCGGTGACGTCCTCGTGGTGCTGGCGTGACCGCTCCGCTGCGCATCGCCAACTGCAGCGGCTTCTACGGCGACCGCCTGTCGGCCGCGCGGGAGATGGTCGAGGACGGTCCGATCGACGTCCTGACCGGCGACTGGCTCGCCGAGCTGACGATGCTGATCCTGTTCAAGGACCGGCTGAAGAACCCCGACGGGGGCTACGCGAAGACCTTCGTCCGGCAGATGGAGCAGGTCCTCGGCACCTGCCTCGAGCGCGGCATCACCGTGGTCGCCAACGCCGGCGGGCTCAACCCGCGAGGGTGTGCCGAGGCGGTCCAGCAGGTCGCGGCCGCCCTGGGGCTCACCCCCCGGATCGCCTACGTCACAGGCGATGACGTTCTGCCTCGCCTCGGCGAGCTGGGAGACCTGACCCACCTCGACACGGGACAGGCCCTCGGCGACCGGACGGTCCTGACCGCGAACGCCTACCTCGGCGGGTGGGGTATCGCGAACGCCCTGTCCCGCGGCGCCGACGTCGTCATCACCGGCCGCACCACCGACGCGGCCATCGTCATGGGGCCTGCCGCCCACCACCACGGCTGGGCGCGTGACGACTGGGACGCCCTCGCCGGTGCGCTGGTCGCCGGTCACGTCATCGAGTGCGGCACCCAGGCCACGGGCGGCAACTACTCCTTCTTCACCGAGATCCCGAACCTCATCCATCCGGGCTTCCCGATCGCGGAGATCGCTGCCGACGGTTCGAGCGTCATCACCAAGCACAGTGCCCACGCCGGCCAGGTCAGCACCGGAACGGTCACCGCCCAGCTGCTCTACGAGATCGGCGGTCCCCGCTACCTCAACCCCGACGTCACGGCGCGCTTCGACAGCATCGCCGTGAGCGAGGAGGGCCCCGACCGCGTCCGTCTCAGCGGGGTCCGCGGGGAGGCGCCGCCGATCACGTCGAAGGTCTGCCTCAACCTCGCGGGGGCCACCAAGGCGACGTACTCCTTCCTGCTCGTGGGGCTCGACCTCCAGGCCAAGGCGGACCTGCTGGTGAAGGGCCTGTTCGCCGGGCTCCCCGGGGGGCGCGAGGGCTTCGACAGCGTCGAGGTCGACCTCGTGCGCTCCGAGCACGACGACCCGGCCCGCAACGAGACGGCGATCGCGCAGCTGCGGATCTCCCTGAAGGACCAGGACGCCACGAAGTTCGGGCGGCCCCTCACCACCGCGATCACCGAGCTCGCGCTCGCGTCGTACCCGGGCTTCTTCGGCGGCCCCTCGAGCAGCCAGGCGTACGGCGTGTACTGGCCCGCGCTCATCCCGACCGAGCTGCTCACCCACCACGTGGTCCTGGGCGACCAGGCCGTCGACGTGGCCCCCACGCTGGCGGCCCCGACGGTCGCGGACGTCCCCGCTGTGGCAAGGGTGACGCCACCGAGCGGCGAGACGGTGCGTGCGCCGCTGGGGCTGATCGCCGGTGCCCGCTCGGGCGACAAGGGCGGCAACGCCAACCTCGGCGTGTGGGTGCGCACGGAGGAGGAGTTCGCCTGGCTGGAGCAGCTCCTGACCGTGGAGCGGTTCACCGAGCTCGTCCCGGAGGCAGGAGCCGTCGACCGGCACGTGCTGCCGAACCTGCGGGCGCTCAATTTCGTCGTGCACGGCCTGCTCGGCGAAGGCGTCGCCGCCTCGACCCGTCTCGACCCTCAGGCCAAGAGCCTCGGGGAGTACCTGCGCGCCAAGCACGTCGACATCCCCCGAAGCCTGCTGGAGAGGAACCCATGACCGCCGTTCGCTACGAGGTGACCGCCGGGGTGGCGACTCTCACCCTCGACCAGCCCGACAGCAAGAACGCGCTGAACGCGGCCATCATCAACGGTCTCGGCGACGGGCTGACGAGCGCCGTCGCGGACGAGAGCGTCCGCGTCATCGTCCTCACGCACACCGGAAACACCTTCTGCGCGGGGGCCGATCTCAAGCGGGGCGGGCCCGTGGAGGAGTCGCGCTTCACCTTCCCCCTGGTGCTGGCCGCGATGCAGGACGCCCCCAAGCCCGTCGTGGCCGTGCTGCGCGGCCACTGCATGGGCGGCGGCGTCGGCCTCGCCGCCGCGGCCGACATCTCCTACGCGACCACGGACGTGCGGTTCGGCTTCACCGAGGTCCGCCTCGGGGTGGCGCCGGCCATGATCTCCGTGGTCTGCCTGCCCAAGCTGTCGAAGGCCGATGCCACCGAGCTGTTCCTGCGGGGCAACAAGATCAGTGCTGAGCGCGCCGCGCAGGTCGGCCTGATCAACGGGGCGGTCCCGGAGGCGCAGTTCGACGCCACGATCGAGGCGCTGCTCAGCGACCTGGTGGCCGGTGGACCCGCGGGCCTCGCCGCGGCGAAGGTCCTGCTGCGCGACGTCCCCCCGATGGGTCGGGACGAGGCCTTCACCTACACGCAGCAGCTCTCCGCCGAGCTGTTCGTGTCCCCCGAGGCGCAAGAGGGCATGGCGGCCTTCCGCGAACGACGTCCGGCCGGCTGGGTCCCGAGCGCGGACTGACAGCGGGTCTGGGTCAGCGCGTCCCCTTCCCGACGCCCGGGGCCACCAGCGGCCACGGGCGGATCTGCTCGAGCAGCGCGGCGACGCTGAGCAGCAGGTGGTCGGTGTGCCGCTGCCCGACGACCTGCAGGCCGACCGGGAGCCCCCGCGGGGACAGTCCCGCCGGCACGCTGATCGCGGGCAAACCGGTGAGGTTCATGGCCATCGTCAGGCGACCGGTGTTGAACGGGTCGACGGGCACGTCCCCGACGAGCGACGGCGCGGGGCCCTCCGCGGCGTAGGGATCATCGGGGTTGGTGGCGCACAGCACGAGGTCCACCTGGTCGAACAGGTCGGCCACGGCCTCGTTGAGCAGCTTGCGCACCGGGTCGATGGCCGCGGCCGTCGCGATGTCGTAGCTCGCGGCCAGGTCCATCGCCGTGGCGACCTCGTCGGTCACCAGCTCGCGGATGTCGGGCCAGAAGGCACCCATGCCCGCCCACATGATGGGGAGCGCCGGCGCGACCCAAGCGGGGCCCATGTCGGGGAGCACGAGGTCCAGGTCGACCTGCCTCATCCCGGCCACCGCGATGAGCTCCCGCGCCGCGTCCTCGACGACCGCCCGGACGTCGGGGTGCACCACGGCGCCACCGAACGTCGGCAGCACGACCACCCGCAGCCCCGCGAGCTCGTGCGTCCCGATCCCGGCCTCGAAGCCCTCCACCCGGGGCAGCGAGAACGGGTCGCGCGGGTGCGCCCCGTTGGCGACGTCCAGCCAGCGCGCGGTGTCGCGCACGGAGCGGGACAGGCACCCGACCGTCGAGGTCAGCGGTTCGATCTGCGCCTGCGGGGCGAACGGGATGCGCCGGAAGGAGGTCTTGAAGCCGACCAGCCCGACGTACGCCGCGGGGATCCGGATGGAACCGCCACCATCGGTGCCGGTTCCGATGGGGACGAGGCCGCCCGCCACCGCAGCGGCCGTGCCCCCGCTCGAACCGCCCGGGGTGCGGGTGGTGTCCCAGGGGTTGGTCGTCGTGCCGTGGACCTTGGTGCTCGTGTAGGCCATCAGGCCGAGCTCGCTGCTGGTGGTCTGCACGACCGGGATCGCGCCCCCGGCGTCGCGCAGCCGCTCGACGTGCACCATCGTGTGGGTGCCGAGCGTCCCCTCGAGAAGCTTGCTGCCGTAGGCGAACGGCCACCCCTGCACCATCTCGAGCTCCTTGACGGCGAACGGCACGCCGCCGAACGGCTTGCTGGTGTCCGCGACCGCGGCCGCAGCCAGCGCGCCGTCGGCGTCGACGTGGCAGATCGCGTTGTACGGGTCAGTGGCGGCCGCGTCGAGGACGGCCTGCACCGCCTCGACGGGAGACAGCCGCTGGGCCCGGTAGGCCTCGACGAGCGAGCAGGCGTCGAGCAGCCAGGGGTCGGTCACAGGTTCTCCTCGGGGGCAGGAAAGGTGGCGCCGTAGGTGGCGTCGGCTCCGTCGGCGGTCCGTCCGGCGCGGACCTCCGCCGTGGCGTCGGTCAGCACGGCGAGCAGCTCGTCGACGATGTGGGCGTGGTAGGGCGAGAGCATGAAGTGCAGGCCGCCCTCCTGCCGGTCGGGGTACCACCCGCGCTCCGCGAGGACCTCGGCGACCGCCTCCAGGTCGAGCTCGTCGGAGGAGACCTCGAAGACCGACAGGTCGGGCGGCACGGTCACCCGCAGGCCCTCGATGTCGTGGATGCCGGCGACGAGCCGGTCCCGCGTGTCCCGCACCACCTCGGCCAGCCGCAGGTAGCCGTCCTCCCCCAGCGTCCGCAGCGCCGCCCAGGCGCCGGCGATCGGCGGCGCCGGCCGGGTGCCCGCGGCCGTGGGTGAGCCGTACATCCCGCCGCCCCACGACCCGTCGTCGAACCACCACTGCGTCCAGTAGTGCGCGAGGTCGCGGAACAGCAGCACGCTCGCGCCCTTGTAGGCGTAGCCGTACTTGTGGAGGTCGGCGCTGATGCTCGTGACGCCCGGGACCCGGAAGTCCCACGGCGGAACGGGCTCACCGATCCGCTCCCAGAACGGCAGCAGCAGCCCGCCGAGGCACGCGTCGACGTGGCAGAGCACGCCGCGCTCGTCCGCGACCTGCGCGATCGACGTGACGTCGTCGATGACGCCGAACGGGTAGTTGGGGGCGCTGGCGACCACCATCGCGGTGTCGTCGTCGACGGCCGCGCGCAGGGCGGCGACGTCGATCCGCTTGTCCTGACCCACGGCGACCTTGACCTGCGTGACCCCGAGCAGGTGACAGGCCTTGGCGAAGGCCGGGTGCGCCGTCGTCCCGGTGACGATCGACGGAGCGGTCACTCCCCTGGCGCGTGCGGTCTCGCGGGCGACGTAGACCGCGAGCAGGATCGACTCGGTGCCGCCGCTCGTCAGCCCGCCGTTCCCGGCCTGGCCGTGCAGCAGGTCCAGCACCATGTCCGCCGTCTCCCGCTCGAGCCGCGCCAGCGACGGGAAGCGGAAGGGGTTGAGGGCGTTCTCGGCGAGGTACTCCCGGCTCACCGCGGCGAGTGTCTCCTCCAGGTCGGGGTCGTCAGGGTGGTAGACGAGCCCGAAGATCCGGCCGCTGCGCCAGTCCGCGTCGTCGTGCCGGTTGGCGCGGAGGTCGGCCAGCAGGTCCTCGCGCGGGACGCCGTGCGGGGGCAGTGCGGGCATGCCGCTCCTTCGGGGTGTGACGACCAGACGCGTGCACGCTAACCCGGCCCCGTCGCGCCGGCTGCCACCCGTACCGAAGGCCTGACAGGATGCCCCCGACGAGCGGTCGCGGCCAGCAGGCCTCTCCCGCCACCTCACCGCTCAGCAAGGAGCACGATGGGCCTGATCCAGCCGTCCTTCCCCGATCTCGATCTCGAGGAGTGGCGCCGCGGTTCGCGGTCGGAGCGCCTCAAGCCGATGGCTCGGCACGTAGCGTCGGTCGGCTTCGGCACCCCCGACGTCGTCTACAGCCTCTATGCCATGAAGATCGTGCTCTACGTCGCCGGCGCGATGGGGTTCGCCCTCACCACCCCGGGCGTCGACGGCTTCTTCTCCCTCACCGACTGGTGGGCGGCGCCGGTCGTGTTCGTGAAGCTCGTGCTCTGGACGACGCTGTTCGAGGTCCTCGGTCTGGGCTGCGGCTTCGGGCCGCTGAACCTGCGGATCAACCCACCACTCGGCTCGTTCCTCTACTGGCTGCGACCGGGCACCATCCGGCTCCCTCCGTGGCCCTCCCAGGTCCCGGGCACTGCCGGGGACGCCCGCGCTCCCCTGGACGTCGTGCTGTACGCCGGACTGCTGGTCAGCCTGGTCGTCGCAGCCTGGGGCGCCGTGCCGCGTGCACAGATCGTCGCGGTGCTCGCGTTGCTGGTGCTGTGCGGCCTGCGGGACAAGACGCTGTTCCTCGCTGCTCGCGGCGAGGTCTACGGCACGCTGATGGTGGCGCTCCTGCTCACCGGCACCGACGCGATCATCGGCGCGAAGCTGGTGATGCTGCTGATCTGGTGGGGCGCCGCGACGTCCAAGCTCAACAGCCACTTCCCCAACGTCATCGCCTGCATGCTGAGCAACTCGGCCGTGATCAGGTCACGACGCGCCAAGCTGCTGCTGCACCAGTCGTTCCCCGAGGACCTGCGCCCGTCTCGGGTCGCGAAGACCATCGCCCATGCGAGCACCGCCGTCGAGTACGTCGTCCCCCTGGTGCTGCTCACCTCCCGGGGCGGGACGGTCACGACCGTCGCGGCCACGGTGATGATCGTGTTCCACCTCAACATCTTGATCTCGATGCCGCAGGGCGCACCGCTCGAGTGGAACGTCTTCATGAGCTTCGCGGTGTGGTCGCTGTTCGTGCAGCAGGCCGACCTCGGGCTCGGCGACCTCACGCACCCGCTGCCCGTGATCGCCCTGGTGGCGGCGATCGTGGGCGTCGTCGCCTACGGCAATGCCCGACCGGACCGGGTCAGCTTCCTGCCGGCGATGCGCTACTACGCCGGCAACTGGGACACCTCGCAGTGGTGCTTCACCGACGCGGGCCTGGACAAGCTCCGGGCGGGAACGCCTCGCGCGGCACCGCTCCCCTACGACGCCCTCGAGGAGTTCTACGGCAAGGAGCAGATGGAGGTGCCGATCTGGATCGGGTACGCCTTCCGCGCCATGCACAGCCACGGTCGAGCCCTGCTGACCCTGGTCTCCCGCGCCTGCGGACCCACGTGCGAGACCGACTACACGATGATCGAGGGCGAGCTCATCGCCGGCGTGGCCCTGGGGTGGAACTTCGGCGACGGCCACCTGCACGACGAGCAGCTGCTCGCAGCGCTGCAGTCCCGCTGCCAGTTCGCGCCCGGCGAGCTGCGCGTCATCATGCTGGAGGCCCAGCCGATCCAGCGCCCGGTGCAGCGGTACCGGCTCGTCGACGCCGCCACCGGCGTCTTCGAACGTGGTGAGGTCGACGTCAAGGACATGCTGGCCGCGCAGCCCTGGGACACCATCCCGGTCCGCGTCACGTGACCGCAGCCGTCGTCGTCGGCTCCGGCCCCAACGGCCTGGCGGCCGCCGTCGCGCTCGCCCAACGAGGCCACGCCGTCACCGTGCTGGAGGCGTCGGACCAGATCGGCGGAGGCACGCGTACGGCGGAGCTCACCGTCCCGGGGGTCCTGCACGACGTCTGCTCCGCCACCCATCCCTTCGGGGTGGCCTCGCCGTTCCTGTCGTCCCTCCCCCTGCAGGAGCACGGGCTGGTGTGGAGCTGGCCGGAGGTCGACCTCGCCCACCCGCTCGACGGCGGTCGCGCCGCGGTCCTGCTGCGATCGCTGGACGACACGGTCAGCGGGCTGGGGGCGGACGGCACGCGATGGCGGCGGCTGTTCGGTCCGCTCGCGGAGGCGTTCGACGACCTCGCCCCTGACGTGCTCGGCCCACTGCTGCGCGTTCCTGCGCACCCGCTCCGGTTGGCGCAGTTCGGCTTGCGCGCCGGCCTGCCCGCGGCGGCCCTGTGGCGGGCCTTCGCCGACGAACCGGCCCGGGCCCTGTTCGCGGGCTGCGCCGCCCACGCCCTGCAACCGCTGAACCGGCCCGCGACCGCGGCGGTCGGCACGATGCTCATCACCGCCGGGCACCGGCACGGCTGGCCCGTCGCGCAGGGTGGCTCGCGGGCCATCACCGATGCCCTGGCCAGCCTGCTGCGCTCGCTCGGCGGGACCATCGAGACCGGCGTCACCGTACGGTCGCTGGCCGACCTCCCGCCGTACGACGTGGCGCTGTTCGACACCTCCCCCGCGGCCCTCGCTCGCCTCGCCGGCGACCGCCTGCCGGCCGGACGGGCGCGGGCGTACCGCCGTTACCGCTACGGCCCGGCGGCATTCAAGGTGGACCTCGCCGTCGAGGGCGGGATCCCCTGGACGAACGAGGAGTGTCGCCGGGCCGGGGCGCTGCACCTCGGCGGTACGGCGGCAGAGGTCGCCGCTGCGGAGGCGGACGTCTGCGCGGGCCGAATGCCCGAGCGGCCCTTCGTGCTCGTCGGCCAGCAGTACCTCGCCGACCCGACCCGATCCCAGGGCGACGTCCACCCCGTGTGGGCCTACGCGCACGTGCCGCACGGGTTCACCGGTGACGCGACCGGGGCGGTCCTGCGCCAGATCGAGCGGTTCGCCCCCGACGTCCGTGACCGGATCGTCGGGCGGTCCGTGATGACCCCCGCGGACTACGCCGCCTACAACGCCAACAACGTCGGCGGTGACATCACCGGCGGTTCCAACTCTCTGCCGCAGCTCGTCGCCCGACCGGTGCTGAGCCGAAACCCCTACACCACAGGCATTCCGGGGGTGTTCTTGTGCTCGGCCTCGACGCCGCCCGGCGCAGGGGTGCACGGCATGTGCGGCTGGCACGCGGCGCGCCACGCCTGGGCTCACCTGGAGCGCTGACGGCGTCCCGGGTCGGGGCTCGAAGCCTGGTCCCGCTCCAGATCGGCGACCTGGCGCTTGAGCTCACGGACCTCGTCCTGCAGCAGCATGACGCGACGGACGCCCTCCAGGGTGAGCCCCTCGTCGATCAGTCCCATCGCGTGCTGGAGGTGCCCGACATCCGTGCGGCTGTAGCGGCGCTGCTGGCCCGGCGACCGGTCGGGAGTGACGACGTCCTCCCGGTCGAGCCGGCGCAGGAAGGCCTGCGGGACGTCGAGCATGCCGGCGACCTGGCCCACGCTGTAGAGCGGGGCCAGGTCGTCGTCGAACGGCAGTCCGGGCACGTCAGGCGGCGCTGCCCGCCTCGAGCGTGACCTGGGAGTCGGCCGGCCGGATCTCGATCTTCCTCGGCCGGGCCTGCTCGGCGATGGGCAGCTGCACCGTCAGGACCCCGTCGGAGTAGTCGGCCGTGACGCGCTCCGGATCCACCCACTCCGGTACACGCAGCCGGCGCGTGAGCCGGCCGTCGAAGCGCTCTTGGATCAGGACGGTCTCGTCGTCGCCGTAGCCGGCGTGCCGCTCGGCCGTGACGGTCAGGATGTGCTTGTCGAGGTCCAACCCGATGCTGTCCCGCGCCACCCCCGGGATGTCGAACCGCACCGTCAGCTCGTCGCCACGACGCGTGACGTCGATCGGCAGCCCTGCCGCCTCGGCGTTGCCGAACACCTGGTGTGCCAGCCGGTCGAACTCGGCCAGGAACGGATCAGTCTTCACCAGCATTGCTCCACCTCCATCGGAGCGGGCCCAAGACCCTCTCGAGCCCTGCAGCCACAAGGCTAGGAAACCTGCAACTTTTCTGTCAAGTCCGCAGGGCGGGTTTCTGTGCCGGACGGGCACCCACCGTTGACGGAGACGCCGGCGTTAGGGTCCGGTTCATGCGCCAGCTCCGACCCCTCCAGTCCCCCCTCGAGTTCGGGATCTTCCTCCCGCCGATGCACAAGACGGGGGTGAACCCGACCCTGGCGTTGCACCGCGACCTGGAGCTGGTCACGCTGCTCGACCAGCTCGGCTACCACGAGGCGTGGATCGGCGAGCACCACTCGGCGGGATCAGAGCTCATCGCCAGTCCGGAGGTCTTCATCGCGGCTGCTGCCGAGCGCACGCGGCACATCCGCCTGGGCACCGGCGTCAACTCGCTCCCCTACCACCACCCCTTCATGCTGGCTGACCGCATCGTGATGCTGGATCACCTCACCCGCGGCCGGATGATGTTCGGTGCCGGGCCAGGACAGCTCACCTCCGATGCCTCCATGCTGGGCATCGAGCCCAACGATCAGCGCCCTCGGATGGAGCAGGCGTTCGACGTGATGATGCGCCTGTTCGCCGGCGAGACCGTCACGGAGAAGACCGACTGGTTCACGTGCAACGAGGCTGTGCTCCAGATGCGGCCCTACAGCAACTTCGACGTGGCGCTGGTGTCGAGCATCTCGCCGTCGGGCTCGAAGCTGGCGGGCCGCTACGGGACCGGGCTCATCTCCGTCGCCGCGACCGAACCGGCCGGCTTTCAGGTGCTCGACTACAACTTCACGGTCTGGAACGAGGAGGCCGAGCGCCACGGCCACGTGGCCGACCGAGCGAAGTGGCGGCTGATGGGTCCCATGCACATCGCCGAGACCGTCGAGCAGGCCAAGGAGAACTGCCGCTACGGCCTCCAGTGGGTTTTCGACTACCTGTCCCACCTGCTGCCGATGGGTGATCCGAGTGCTCCCCCGCCGCCGTCGGACTTCGACGGCTTCGTCGACTTCCTCAACGACAACGGGCGCATGGTCATCGGCACGCCGGAGATGGCCATCGCCCAGATCGAGCGGCTCCAGCAGAAGACCGGCGGATTCGGCACCTACATGATGATGGGCGCCGACTTCGCTCCGTGGGAGGCCACCAAGCGCAGCTACGAGCTGTTCGCCTATGAGGTCATGCCGCACTTCACCGGGCAGGCGGCGCCCGTCCAGACCAGCTACGACCTGACCCGCGGGCAGGGGTCCCGTTGGATCGACGCCACCCTCGGCGCCCAGCTCACCGCGATCGGCGACTACGAGAAGGAGCGGGCCGACCGGGTCTAGAGGTCCCACCGGCGCCGTACCCGCCGGACGCCTGTCTTCGACGGGACTGGTCGACGCCTGCTGCCGACGCTGCTGTCACTGATCCGGGGCGGCAACCGTCGCTCGGACAGGCCCCTAAGGTCACTCATGACCTGGACGCAACCGGGATGGCGGATTGTCCCCCTCGCTGGTGACTACGGGCTGCCTGGCCGAAGGCCTCGAGGCGACGTCGACTGGACCCAGCACGTACACACCTCCGAGGTTGCCGGGTCGACCTTGACCTACCTGGACTACGGCGATCCTTGTCCGGACGGCCTGGTCTTCCTCCTCGTCCATGGCCTGGGTGGGCGCTGGCAGCACTGGACGGAGACCATCCCGGAGCTGGCCGAGCACGGTCGGGTCATCGCCGTCGACCTGCCGGGCTTCGGCGGCTCTGCGGCACCACCTGGAGGCGCGAGCCTCGACGGTTTCGCTGATGCCCTCGCCGAGCTGGTGACTCAGCTACAGCAGCCGAGGGTTGTCGTGGTCGGGCACTCGCTCGGTGGACCGGTCACGGTTCGGCTCGCTCTACGCCATCCGGACCTGGTGGCCGCGATCGTTCTCGCTGCCGGCACCGTGCAGACCTTCGCCGCCGTGCTCGGCAGGCGGCGTCATGGGCTTCGACGGCCGCTGACGGTCCTCGCCACGCTCGCCGAGCTGGTCACCGCAGGTCTGCCCACCCCGCAGGTCTTCCGCAGGCAGGTCATGTCGCGATCCTTGCTCCGCCTCCTGTTCCTGTGGCCGTACCTGCATCGACCACGTGCGCTGCCCCCCGCCGCCATCGCGCTGCTCGTCGACGGGGCGGGTGCCCGCGGCGTCCTGCCCACCGCCCGAGCAGTCGGCCGACTGCGCCCCGAGCAGTGGCTGACCCCACCGGGCTGCCCGGTGCTCGCCGTCGGTGCGGACCACGACCCCATCGCCTCACTGGCCGATCTGGCGGAGTTCGCCGAGCGCGTACCCAGCGCACGGATCGTCGTTCTTGAGGGCACGGGACACCTGGTCATGCTCGAGCGGGCCGGTGCGTTCGCCGCCGAGGTCATCTCTTTCGCCAGGCAGGCGATGCCACGATGATCTGCCCACCCTTCCGGAAGGACCGGCCGTGTCTCACCCGCCACTACCCACCCGCGTCAGACGCGACCTGGCCCGGTTGATCGAGTCCGAAGCGATCGGTGAGGGAATGTTCGCGACGGCGGCCCGCCTCGGTGTCACCGAGCAGGAGCGCCGCACGTGGGGCACGCTGCGCGACCTCGAGAGGCAGACCAACGCCGGCGTGGCCAGTTTCCTGGAGCGCGCTGAGTTGCCGCTGAGCGCAACGCACCGCCTCGCTTCCCTGGCAGGGGTCTCCGGGGCCGCCGGACTCCGGATCGTCCCCTCCAGGACCCGCCTGAAGGTGGTCCGGCAGGGGACGAAGCGCTACCTGCCGGCGTTCCAACGCCTCGCCGAGCACTACGCCGGAACAGGCGAGGCCAGGTTCTTCGACTACGTCGTCGAGCACGAGCTCGCCATCATCGCGTTCACCACCAAGGCGCTCGCCGAGGAGCGCGGCGCGCTCGATCCGGTGCTCAGGTTGCTGGAGGCACCCGTTCCCGGTGTGGCCACACCTGGCTAGCTGGCGGCGGAGCCGGGTGGGCAGGGTGTCCCCGTCAGGGAACGTCGTGGGACAGGCCGGAAGCGTGGTCAGGCGTTCTTGATCGCGGAGACCTCGAACTCGAGGGTGATCTTCTCGCCGACCAGGACGCCGCCGGTCTCAAGGCCGGTGTTCCAGCTGATGCCCCAGTCCTTGCGGTTGACCACGACGGAGCCCTCGAAGCCGACGCGCAGGTTGCCGTACGGGTCGGTCGCCGATCCCTCGTAGGTGAAGGGGATGGTGACCGGCTTGGTGGTCCCCTTGATCGTCAGGTCTCCGGTGAGCTCGACGGTGTCCTCGGAGACGACCTGGACCGCGGTGCTGCGGAAGGTGATCTGCGGGTGGGTCGGGGCGTCGAAGAAGTCGTTGGTGCGCAGGTGCTCGTCGCGCTGGCCGTTGCGGGTGTCGATGCTGGCGACCTCGATGGTCACCTCAGCGGTCGAGGCAGCCGGGTTCGCGCCGTCCAGGACTGCGGTGCCCTCGAACGCGTTGAACGCGCCTCGCACCTTGGTGACCATCGCGTGGCGTGCGACGAAGCCGACGCGGCTGTGGGTCGGGTCGATCGTGTAGGTGCCGGTGAGGGCTGTCAGGCCCGTGGTGGTGGGGGCGGTCATCGTGATCTCCGTCAGGTCCGTCCGTCATCCCGAGTGGATGACGTGTCATTCACTGTACCGAACCTGCATGACGTGTCAACAATTCCCGGTACAGTGGCCGGTATGACCCAGTGGCTCAGTGAGGACGAGCAGTGCGCCTGGCGGCAGCTGCTGCAGATGACCGCAAAGCTGGATGCTCATCTCAACCGGCAGCTGCAGGACAGCAGCGGCCTGTCCGGGGCCGATTACGCCGTCCTGGTGCCGCTCAGCGAAGCACCCGACGGCCGCCTGCGGATGTTCGAGATCGCCCAGGCCCTGCACTGGGAGCAGAGCCGGTTGTCGCACCACCTCGCGCGGATGGCCAAGCGCGACCTGCTCTCCCGCGAGCACTGCCAGTCCGACCGCCGGGGAGCGTTCGTCGTCCTCACCGACGCAGGCCGCACGGCGATCGAGCAGGCCGCCCCGGGGCATGCCGACACCGTGCGGCAGCTGGTGTTCGACGGTCTGAGCGGGCCGCAGGTCAGGATGCTGCGCGCAGTGACCGGCAAGGTCCTCGAGCGCCTGGCGGCCACAGAGTCCTAACCGTCCATCGGGGGGTCGTGAAGGGCACGACTCACGAGCCGGCCGGCTGGTTCTGGTTCCACTCGATCCAGCCGACGCCGTTGCGGCCGTCAGCAGTGCGCACCCGCGCGAGGGCCCGCGGGAGGTGCGTGACCCGTCCGTCGGGCGCCACGAAGCGCAGCGCCCGTACGCGACCGGTCCGTGCCGTCCTCGAGGTGGAACGCGCTCCACGTCCAGTCGGCAGCCCACCAGTCACGGACACCCCAGGAGTGGTCGCGCTGGCCGGGGCGAGCGTGAGCGTCTCGCCCCCGACCGAGACCGTTCCCCTTACGCGACAAGGGATCTCGTAGCGGGTGGCCACCCACGTCGCGACCAACGCGGTCCCACGGCTCATTCCGGCCCGTTCAGCCACCGGCCGGGGTGCTCCGCAGCCAGCGCAGCACGGCGAGCACCCGACGGTGCCCGTCGGGTGCGGGTGGCAGGTCCAGCTTGCCGAACACCGCGGCGACGTGCGTCTCCACCGTCTTCGGGGAAAGGCTGAGACGGCGCGCGACGGCGCTGTTCGTCAGGCCCTCGGCCAGCAGCTGCAGCACCTCTCGCTCCCGCTCGGTGAGCCGCGCCAGCCCGTCGTCGATGCGGGGGCGATGCAGCAGGAGCTCCACGACATCGGGGTCCACCACGACCCCGCCCCGCTCCACCTGACGGACCGCCTCGGCCAGGGCGGCACCGTCCGCGACCCGGTCCTTGAGCAGGTACCCGACGCCCCGGCCTGCCTCCTGCAGCAACCGGACGCCGTACTCCGCCTCGGCGTACTGCGACAGCAGGAGCACCCCGATGCCGGGGTGGTTGCCGCGGACCGCAAGGACGGCGCGCAGGCCCTCGTCGGTGTGCGTCGGGGGCATCCGGATGTCGCTGAGCACGACGTCGGGGCGGTGCTCGTCGACCAGGCGCAGCAAGCCCTCCCCGTCCGCGCACACGTCGGCCACCTGGATGTCGTGCGCCTCCAGGACCCGGCGCAGGCTCTCGCGCAGCAGCCCCGAGTCGTCGGCGAGCACGACCCGCGTCATGGCGCGGCGACCAGGACGCGGCGTGTGGGCAGGGCGAGGTCGAGCGCGTCCGCCTGCAGCTGAGCGCTCCCGCCCTCGGCCTCGAGAAGGTCGAGAGCGCCCCGATCCACGACCAGCGGCGGCTGGACGGTGATGCGCAGCTGGTCGGCGTCGACGCTCAGGTCCACGTGCACCTGCTCCGCGGCAGCGCTGTCGACGAGCAGCGCGAGCACGTCGTACGCCGCGTCGGCGACGTCCCGAGCGAGACCCTCCGCCTCGCCGGTGATCCGCAGGGGGACGCGCGTCCGGTCGCCGAGGGCGGTGAGGGCGGCCACCAGCCCCAGTTCGAGCGCCGGCGGAGCGAGCCCGCGAGCGAGCACCCGCAGCGACGTCAGGGCCGCCGCGACCTCGCCGGCAGCGGCCTGTGCCTGCCGGCTGTCCAGCAAGCCGAGCGCGGCCTGCACCGCGACCAGCCGCTGCTGGGCACCGTCGTGCAGGTCGCGCTCGATGCGACGCTTGGTACGCCGCTCCTCGTGCAGCAGACGCTCGCGGCTCTCCCGAGCCTGAACCAGCTCGCCCTGCAGCCGTGCGGTCAGCTGGTCCTGGGCGACGGCCAGGGCGAGCAGTGCGGCCGCGGCGTGCAGCAGGGCCGGCTCCCCCTCCAGCGCGGGGTCATGCTGCAACGTGCCGACCCTGACACCGGCGGCGACCAGCGGGGTGCGCCCGGGGCCACCGGCGGTCTCGTCGCCCGGGAGCACGTGCGCCTGCGGGTCGTCCAGGACCGCCTGGACCCGCTCGTCGAGGTCGGCGCCGGAGGGCCATCCCGCCAGCCCGGACAGCCGGTGGCGCCGCGCCAGCAGGCGGCGCATGCCCAGGAAGTACCCGAGGGGGACCACGGCGAGCGCGACCTGGTTGGCCGCCAGCGCGATGCGGATGAGCCCCTCCACCGAGGGCAGCCAGTCGCCCCCTCCCAGCACGGAGCGCCGCAAGATGTCGATGACGTCGTAGACGCCTACCGGTACCACCGCCGCGAGCGCGACAGACCACGGAAGCACCAGCGGCAGCAGGACCGCACGACCGCGCCGCGTCGCCGCCCGGACGCGCCGGGACAGCAGCACGAGGGCGACCACGGTGACCACGACCTTCCCGCCGATCACCACCGGACCGGCCCAGGGCACGAAGACCTCGGCGCCGTTGTTCACGACGTTCAGCGGGTTGCCGTCCGGCGCGCACTCCGGGCCGCAGAGCAGGTCCTCGGTGTCGAAGAACAGCAAGGAGCCGATCCCGCCGAGGACGAACGTGAGCAGGGCATGGACGGTGAGCACGCGTCGCTCGGCGCGTCGACGTACCCAGGCCGCCGGGTAGGCGAGCACGATGAGCAGGAACAGCACCCCTCCCGCGGCCCGGGACAGGCTGCCCAGCACGCCCCACCAGCTGCCGTGAGCGAAGTCGAGGTCGTCGAGGAAGCAGATCCAGGCGTAGCTGGCCAGGAGCGGGCCGGTGCCCGAGGTCGTCCAGGCGCGGGTCAGGTAGGCCCCGACCGCGCCGACGCCCAGCACGAACACCACGTCGAGCGCCCGACCGGGCGTGCGACCGACGGAGTCCGGCGCGAACGGGTCGAACTGGGTGGGCCAGGTCCACCAGGCCCACGCCAGCAGGGGCAGCAACGACAGCGTCGGCAGCCACCGCCAGCGCGCGGGCCCCTCGGCCGCGAGAGGGGCGGGCCTGCGCTCGGCGGGCGCGCTCGGCGCCTCCCGGTCGCGGTCGGCCACCACCAGCGGCAGGGTCACGTGCAGGCTGGTCCCCGACGTCCGCCCTCCGCAGACGTCGCCAGCCTCGACGCTGTCGATGACCAGGGTCCCGCCGCACGTCTCGACCCGGTCGCCGAGCCCGACCAGGCCCGCCCCGGAGGGGTCGGCCCCGCCCGGCCCCTGGTCGACGACCCGGACGGTCAGCGTCGCGCCGTCCGTGCGCAGCCACACCCCGACCGGTGCGCCCGGTGCGTGCTTGGCGGCGTTCGTGAGCGCCTCCGCGACGGCGTACCAGGCCACGCGGGCACAGGCCTCGGGCACGGGACCGCAGCGCGCGTCGTGCACGCGAACCCGCTGCGGCACGCGCGCGGCGAGCTCCCGGAGGGCCCTCCCCAGCCCCTGCTGCAGCGACGCCGGGTGGACCCCAGTCGCGAGGGCGGCGATCTCGGCGGAGGCGGCGTCGAGCTGCTCCCGGATCTCGGGGAGCAGCGGGTCCGTCGGGATGCGCGACAGCTGGGAGCGGGCGCGCCGCAACCGGCGCAGAACACCCGCCTCCAGGACCTCACGCACGTGCTGCCGGGCAAGGTCGCTCGCGGCGAGCAGCCGGGCTTGCGACTGCTCGAGGTCCGTGCGGGCGACCTCCAGCTGGTGGCCCAGTCTCTGTGCGGCCAGCACGCGCAGCGCCGTCGACACGACAAGCTCCACGACCGGGTCGTCACAGCGCTCCGCGTCGACGAGCAGCACGCCCAGCAGCGCCCCTCCTTGCTCCTGGACCGGCACCGGCGTACGGCGGGCATCCGACGCCCCAGGTCCTGCCGCCGGGAGCCCGGACACGTCCACCCACCCGTCGGCGTCGGGGAGCAGGACCAGCAGCTCCGGATCCCCGGCAGCCCGGCGGAGAGCGCCCTGCAGGGCCGCGGGTCCTCGGGCCGCGGCGGCGGCCGCCAGTGCCGTCGGTTGGGCAGCCCTACCCGTCCAGACCGGCACGCTGTCCCCCCACCTGCCGCGCCCACGCGCAGCCTCGACCGGCCACAGACCGTACGAAGATCTCGTGCGCTTGTCCTCAGGGTCAACCCTGAGGGAGCACCCGGGCGCTCCCCGATGCGCGGGTCGGGACAGCGCGTCACCCTTCTTCCAGACGGCCACGTCCGCCGTCCACGCAACCCGGATCTGATGGAGGGAACGCGCCGTGACCAACACCCTCGAGAGACGCCGACCTGGATGGGCGCGCCGGCCGCTCCTCACCACCTCGATGGCACTGGGAGCGCTGCTGTCCCTGCTGGGGTCCGCGGCCACCGCTGTCGCGGTCGGCCCCCGCACCTCGAGCGTGAGCGTGCGGCCGGGGATGGCCCTCACCATCTCCCTGCCCGGCGTGGAGAACCCCTGCACAGCGGGCTTCGTCTTCCGCGGGACGGCCCAGCGCCCGGGGCACCGACCGGCGTACTACCTGGCGACGGCCGGGCACTGCCTGTTCGTCGACCAGCAGGCGACCGAGGAGGTGCACCGTGAGGGTGCCGGCCCGGTGGTCGCCCTCGCCGCGCTGTCCGCCCAGGGCACGGTGGTGCGTGGGCCACGGGTCGGCCGGGTGGTCTACGCGGCGCAGCGGGTCCCTGTGCTGTACGAGGACGGGACGCTGCCGGAGCTGTTCGACCTCGGCCTGATCCGGCTCGACGACACCGTGGTCGCGAACCCGGCGGTGTGCCTGTTCGGCGGGCCGACGGGTCTGCGGACGGCCGAGCTGGCCGTCCCCGAGCCGCTGCGCTTCTACGGCGCCGGCAACGCGACCGGGTTCAACCGCGAGACCGGGCGCACCCTGCTGCCCGGCCGCACCGCCGTCGGCAGCAGCGCCGCGCACCCGAACGCGGTCGTCGGCGCGTTCCCCGCCTCCGGCGGTGACTCGGGCTCACCGATCATCGACGCTGCCGGGCGAGCCGTGGCCTCGCTCTCCGGCCCGTACCAGCCGCGGATCGACCGCATGCTGCCGCACGTCGAGAAGCTGCTCGGCCTCTCGCTCCAGCTGCGCACGGCTCCGCTGCGCCCCGGCGCGGCAGCGGCGGGTACCGACCCGGACTGCGTCCCGCTCCCCGCCAGCTAGATGCTGAGGCGGCCCAGGTCGACCTTGGTGCCCCGGTCGAGGAACACCTTCTTCGTGACCGTACGGCGTCCCGGTGCCGTGACCGTCACCGTCCAGTGCTCGGGGGCGCGCCGCTCCTGGATCGTCACCGGGCGCGTGGACGGGTTCGCGTGGACGGTGAAGGTGCCGTTGGCCCGCACGTTCGTCACCGTCCGGATGGACTCACGGACTCCGGCGTCCTTGTGGGCGTCCACGTCGACCGCCGTCGGGGTGGAGAAGGAGCGGGTGAGGGTCACGGTCGCCCCCTTCGGCGCGCCGTTCACCCGGCCGGTGATCACCCCGTGGTTGCGGGGGTCGGCGGCGGCCTCGGCGAGCAGCAGCCAGGCGGGCCGGTTGAGCGCGTACGTCTTGGGGATCTGCGAGGCGTAGTCAGGGTGGAACTGCTGGTTGTGCTCGAAGGTGTAGACGATCGTGCGCAGGGCGCCGTAGGACCAGTCGCGCGAGGTGCCGGCGGTCGGGTAGAGGGACAGGCCGATCTGGTTCTTGTAGCCGTGGTGGGCGCACATCTGCTCGCCCAGGTCCTCCTGGAAGGCGTTGTCCGGGGACGGCTTCGAGGTGTAGCCCCAGGGGCGCATGCACAGCCGCCCGGACGTGTGGTTGGTGAGGTACGCCGTCGCCTGGTGAGCCTTGAGGTAGCCCGAGATGTTGCGCGCCTCCGGCTCGGCGTACGGCGCTGCGCCCCCGTAAGTCTGCGAGCTCGGGTCGGTGCCGCCGCCCTCACCGCCCCAGTAGAACGGGTAGTTGCGGTTGGGGTCGGTGCCGTGGGCGTCGGCGTTGAGGTAGCCGTTGACCGCGCCGGCGGCGTAGAGGGCGTTGGTGAGCGACCGCTTGTTCTTGCGCCAGTAGGTGTCCAGTCCGGCGGCGGCGAGGACCAGCTCGGGCTCGGTGCGCTCCCGCGCGAGCCCCTCGCGGGAGTGGTTGAAGCCGTCCGGGTTGACCACGGGCACGACGACGACGCGGATCTTCTTGAGCAGGCTGGTGATCCGGTCCTGCTTGCCGTAGCTCTCGAGCAGGTCGTAGGCGAACATCATCGTGTACTCGCTGGAGGGCCACTCGCGGGCGTGGTGGACGCCGTCCACGAAGAACGTCGGCCGGCCGTCGGTCGCCGCCTGCGCGGCGTTGTCCGCGATCTCGAGGGCGAACATGTCGCGGCCCTCGAGGGAGCGCTCGGCCAGCTTGACCATGCGGGCGCGCGTGGGGTGCTTGGTCGCGAGCATCTGCATGTCGGCGTAGTAGTCACCCAGCCGGCGGTACCCCGCGCTGCGCTCACCGGGCTGCAGCGCCAGGCCCGAGGGACGTCCCGTCGCCGGAGCGGACGGTGCTGACGTGATGACGTCGTACTCGACGCCGAGCCGGTCCAGCCGGGTCCGGTCGCCGGGCCACAGCAGCATCTCCAGGGAGCCGTCGGCGAACTGCTGGTGGGTGTCGTCGAAGGCCAGCAGGGCCCGGGCCTGCGCCAGCGTGCGGGGGCGCACCCGGGCGAACGCCGCTCCCTCACCGGGCACCGTGGTCGCCGGGGCGGCACCGAACGACTGGGTGGCCAGCGGGCCGACCCCGGCGAGCAGGCCGAGGTAGGCCGAACTGCGCAGGAAGGCGCGACGGTCCAGCGGGGGGAGGTTCACAGCGGGCTCCGATCAGCAGTTGCCCGTTGCTTCGCCGCCGGGGGCGCGCTTCCTGCTCAGCAGCGTTCCGTGCCCTTGGCTGGCCGAATCCCCGCTGCGGCCTGCGGGCGTCGCGGCAACGTCAGCGCCACGGGGGCCAGCACGTCGACGACCTCGCCCGGAGAGGGCATGGTGGCGAGCTCGGTCGCTAACTCTTGCGCCGCTGCCCGGTACGAGGGCTCCGCCAACAACGCCGTGACCGCCGCGGCGACGGCCCCGCCCGTGGCGACGTCAGGGCCTGACAGTGCTCGAGAACCTGCGACTGAGGAACCCAGGACTCGATGTTCATGGCTGGGGGCCCAAGGCTGGGGCCCCCGGCTTCGGTGACGAACGTCGGCAGGACGGGCCCTCCGAAGGAGTGCGTGATGCTGGGCAGGCCCAGCACAGCCCCCACGCGCGAGGCGGCGAACTCGGCGTCTCATGCACCAGGCGCGTGAGTGTCAGGCGGGGCGGCGGACTGTGTGGCGCAGGTAGACGACCCCGTTGTCGAATCGCCGATGGTCAACCAGCTCGAGGTCGAGTCGTACGCCTCGAGGCAGGGCTGGCTTGCCGCCGCCGACGAGGACCGGGCACAGCAGGAGCACGCACTCGTCGACCAGGCCATGCCTGAACGCCTCAGCCGCGATCCCCGCGCCTCCGATGCTCAGGTCCGCACCGGAGGTCTCCTTGAGACGCCGCACCGCGTCAGGCTCGAACTGCCGCTCGATCCTCGTGCGCGCGGTCGACACGTCGGTGAGTGTGGTCGAGTAGACGACCTTGTCGGCCTCACGCCAGATCCCGGCGTACTCACCCACCACCGTGGGTTCGTTCGCCAACCAGTCGTCGCTCTCCCACACGCGCATCGTCTCGTACATGTGTCGCCCGTAGAGCGACGTGCCGATGTGCCGCTCGTGCTCGTTCCAGAATGCGTGAACTTCTTCGTCGGGCACGGACCAGTCGAATGAACCCGCATCGTCCTCGAGGAAGCCGTCGAGCGAGACGTTCGCCGCGTAGATCAACTTGCCCATGGAGCCTCCGTCCAGAGGCGTGCATCAGCACGCGGGGTCACACAAGCACAACGCAGCGACTGCGAGACCGATGACCCCGCCGCGGACACACGGTGTCACGGCGCGGAGTGCCGATAGTGCGGTCCCGGAGGGCGCGCTCCCTTTCCCAACGGTGCTCCCGCCGATGACCGGAAGTCGGAGGACACCCGCGGTCGCCGAGGGGAGGATGGCGGCATGACGATGCACGCCGGCCAGCTCCACGTCGACGCACAGACCGTCCGTCGACTGGTCGAGGTGCAGTTCCCTCAGTGGCGCGGACTGACGATCACCGAGTTACGCACGTCCGGGACCGTGAACGCGATCTTCCGGATCGGCGACAGCCTGGTTGCCCGCCTCCCGCTGGTCGGTCACGACCCGGCGCAGGTCCGGCGGTCGCTGGCGGCCGAAACCGAGGCCGTACGTGCGCTGGCTCGCGCTGTCACCGTTCCGATCCCGGAGCCGGTAGCGATCGGAGCGCCGGGCGCAGGCTATCCACTACCGTGGAGCGTCCAGACGTGGCTGCCGGGGCACGACGCGACCGTCGAGAACCCTTCCGGGTCGAACGCCTTCGCCCATGACCTTGCCGAACTCATCGCCGGGATGCGCGCCCGCGGAACTCGTGGGCATCGCTTCGACGGAGTCGGTCGGGGCGGGCACCTCCCGGACCACGACGACTGGATCGAGACATGCTTCCGGCAGAGCGAGGACATACTCGACGTGCCACGTCTGCGGCGGATCTGGTGGCACCTTCGGACGCTTCCTGAGATTGACGAGGAGGTGATGTGCCACCGTGACCTGACCCCGCCCAACGTCCTCGTCGAAGAAGGTCGTCTGGTTGGTGTCCTGGACGGCGGCAGCTTCGGCCCAGCGGACCCGGCGCTCGACCTCGTGGCGGCTTGGCATCTGCTCGACGAGAGGCAGCGCGGCATCCTCCGTCGTGCGCTCGGATGCGGCGACGTCCAATGGCGCCGCGGGATGGCGTGGGCCTTCCAGCAGTCGGTGGGGTTGGTCTGGTACTACCTCGACTCCAACCCAACGATGAGCCAGTGGGGCAGGCGCTCCCTGGACCGCATCGTCGATGCCTGGGCTCAGCCGAGCCCGGACGATCTTCTTCCCGGAGTCTGACCGAGACGTCGGAGTCCACGGTCACCTCAGTGTCAAACGTGCAGAAGACCGCTTCCCTGCTACCCAGGGAAACGGCCTCTGACCTGCGGTTTTGCGTTGTAGCGGGGGCAGGATTTGAACCTGCGAC
>CAVXBV010000007.1:0-669816 GCA_963760125.1 uncultured Actinomycetota bacterium
ATCCCGGCGACGAGGGACGCGCGTTCTTCCGCCAGAAGGCGGGACGCAAGCTCGTCGTGCTGTCGGCCGGGTCGACCATGCACTTCCTCATCTGCGCGGTCCTCGTCTGTGCACCGTGGCGATCTACGGCGTCCCCACCGAGCGCGCCCCGTCGCTCGGGGCGATCAGCGCGTGCGTGGCCGACGACCCCGGCGCGGCGTGCGACGCGCCGGGCTCGGTGCCGGCGCCCGCCCAGGTCGCGGGTTTCCGGACCGGCGACGTCGTCGCGTCTGTCGAGGGCAAGCAGGTGACGACCGCCACCGACTTCACCGCCGCGATCCGGCCGCGCGCCGGCCAGGCCACGTCGGTCGTGGTGACGCGCGACGGCAAGGCCGTCACGCTGTCGGTCACCCCCACGCCGGTGACCCGCAAGCTCATCGACGGCTCCACGCAGACCATCGGGGCCATCGGTGTCGGGGTGCAGCCGACGTTCGTGAACGAGCACTACGGGCCGGTCGGGACGGTCCGGGAGTCCGGGACGCTGATCGGGACGATCATCACCGGGACGTACGAGACCTTCACCAAGAAGCTCGGCACGATCACCGAGGTCTACGGAACCAACCGTGACCCGGCCGGCTTCATCGGCGTCGTGGGGGCGAGCCGGGTCAGCGGCGAGATCGCGGCGGCGCCCGTGTCCTGGCAGGACCGCATGGCCAGCTTCGTCCTGCTGGTCGCGGGGCTGAACCTGTTCGTCGGCATCTTCAACCTGCTTCCCCTGCTGCCGCTCGACGGCGGGCACATCGCCGTCGTCTTCTACGAGCAGGTGCGGGACCGGCTGCGCCGGCTGCGGGGCTACACCGGCGACCTGCAGCGCGTCGACATGAACAAGCTGATGCCGGTCACCCTCGCCGTCGTGGTGCTGTTCGCCAGCTTCACCGTCTACCTGCTCGGTGCCGACATCGTGAACCCGATCCGGATCAGCCAGTGAGCATCTCCCTCGGCATGCCCGAGGTCCCGCAACGGCTGGCGGAGCGCAAGAAGACCCGTCAGCTCGACGTCGGCGGCGTCCTCGTCGGCGGGGGGGCGCCGATCAGCGTGCAGTCCATGACGACGACCGTCACCGCGGACATCAACGCGACGCTCCAGCAGATCGCGGAGCTGACGGCCACCGGGTGCCAGATCGTGCGCGTCGCCGTACCCGACCCGGTCGACGCGGACGCGCTCGAGACGATCGTGAAGAAGTCCCAGCTGCCGGTCATCGCCGACATCCACTTCCAGCCCAAGTACATCTTCAAGGCCATCGACGCCGGCTGCGCCGCCGTACGCGTCAACCCGGGCAACATCCGGGAGTTCGACGGCAACGTCGGCGACGTCGCCCGGGCGGCGAAGGACGCGGGTACGCCGATCCGCATCGGCGTCAACGCCGGGTCGCTCGACAAGAGGATGATGGCGAAGTACGGCAAGGCGACGGCGGAGGCGCTGGTCGAGTCGGCGCTGTGGGAGTGCTCGCTGTTCGAGGAGCACGACTTCACCGACATCAAGATCTCGGTCAAGCACAACGACCCGGTGGTCATGGTCCAGGCGTACCGCCTGCTCTCCGAGCAGTGCGACTACCCGTTGCACCTCGGCGTGACCGAGGCCGGGCCGGCCTTCCAGGGGACCATCAAGTCGGCGGTGGCGTTCGGGGCGCTGCTGGCCGAGGGCATCGGCGACACGATCCGGGTCTCGCTGTCCGCACCGCCGGTGGAGGAGGTCAAGGTCGGCCTGCAGATCCTGGAGTCGCTCAACCTCAAGCAGCGCGGGCTGGAGATCGTGTCCTGCCCGTCCTGCGGGCGGGCCCAGGTCGACGTCTACACGCTGGCCAACCAGGTCACCGCGGGCCTCGAGGGGCTCACGGTGCCGCTGCGCGTCGCGGTGATGGGCTGCGTCGTGAACGGCCCCGGCGAGGCCCGCGAGGCCGACCTCGGCGTCGCGAGCGGGCAACGGCAAGGGCCAGATCTTCGTCAAGGGCGAGGTCATCAAGACCGTCCCCGAGGCGCAGATCGTGGAGACGCTGATCGAGGAGGCCCTGCGCCTCGCGGAGGCGTACGACGGCCCGTCGGGGCAGCCGACGGTCGCGACGTAGGCTCGGCCGGTGCTGAGGACGTCCGCGACCCGGGTCCTCGACGCGCGCGACCTGCCCGAGGCGCTCGAGCTGGTCTCGCGCGACCCGGTCGTCGACGTCTTCGTCGCCTCCCGGCTCGAGGTCGCCGGGCTCGACCCGTGGCGCCTGGGCGCCGAGGTCTGGGGGTACGGCGAGCGCGGCCGGCTGGAGGCGCTGTGCTACTCCGGGGCCAACCTGGTCCCCGTCCAGGCCGGTCCCGAGGCCCTGCGGGCGTTCGCCGAACGCGCCCGCCGACAGGGGCGCAGCTGCTCCTCGATCGTCGGCCCGGCAAGCGACGTGGACCTGCTCTGGGCGCTGCTGCGGCCGCACTGGGGGGTGGCGCGTGAGGTGCGGGCGGCGCAGCCGCTGATGGCGATCGAGGGGGCACCGGTCATCCCGCGCGACCCGGACGTGCGTCTGGTGGTGCCGGAGGAGATCGAGGTGCTGCTGCCAGCCTGCGTCGCGATGTTCACCGAGGAGGTGGGGGTCTCGCCGCTGGCGGGGACGGCGGGGCGCTGTACCGGGCGCGGGTCGGGGAGCTCATCGCCAGGGGCGCGCCTGGGCGCGGATCCAGGACGGCGAGGTGCTGTTCAAGGCCGAGGTCGGGGCGGCCAGCACGCAGGTCTGCCAGGTGCAGGGCGTGTGGGTGCAGCCTCGGCTGCGGGGGCAGGGGCTCGGGACGGCCGGCACGGCGGCGGTGGTCGAGCAGGCCAGGGTCTCCGTGTCGCCGATCGTGTCGCTGTACGTCAACGACTTCAACACCGCCGCCCGGCGGGCCTACGAGAGGGTGGGCATGCAGCGAGGTCGGCGCGTTCGCCAGCGTGCTGTTCTGATCCCACATGCTGGGACGTGTTCTTACGTGTTGCGCGTCACCGTCCTGCGGACTTGATCGCAGGCCTGTCATCAGCGAGGGTGCGGGGCTACCTGCCGTCGACGAAGGGCTCCCCGTGACGCTGATCCTCAAGCCCGGTACCTCCTGGGACGAGGTCTACGCCCGCGCGCGCTCCCCCGCCCCCGAGGCCTTCGACGCCGACCGCATCCTCAACCTCATCGGCGGGGAGTGGAAGCGTCTCGGCTCGCCGGGCGAGCACGTCACGCCGGTCGACGGCAGCCCGATCCAGGGCCCGCCGCGGATCGACCACGACGACGCCGTCGCTGCGGTGGCCCAGGCCGCTGACGAGCACAAGGCGTGGGGCGCCGTCGACCTCGACGAGCGCAAGGCGCGGGTGAAGGCCGCCGTCGACGAGATGCGCGAGCACCGCGAGACCCTCGCCCTCCTGCTGGTGTGGGAGATCGGCAAGCCCTGGCGCCTGGCCTGCGCCGACGTCGACCGGGCGCTCGACGGCGTCGACTGGTACCTCGAGGAGATCGACCGCCAGCTCGTCGGTCGCACGCCGCTCCCGGGACCGGTGTCCAACATCGCGTCGTGGAACTACCCGATGTCGGTGCAGGTGCACGCCGAGCTGGTGCAGTGCCTGGCCGGCAACGCCGTGGTCGCCAAGACACCGTCGCAGGGCGGCTTCCACTGCCTGACCCTGGCGCACGCGATCATGCGTCGGCAGGGCCTGCCCGTGACGCTGCTGTCAGGGGTCGGCAGCACGCTCGGTGACGCGTTCATCAGCGCCCCCGAGATCGGCGCGCTGGCCTTCGTCGGCGGCCGCGCCAACGGCCGCAAAGCCGCGACCACGCTGGCCGACACCGGCAAGCGGCACTTCCTCGAGCAGGAGGGCCTCAACGCCTGGGGAATCTGGGACTTCAGCGACTGGGATAGCCTCGGTGCCCACCTGAAGAAGGGCTTCGAGTACGCCAAGCAGCGGTGCACGGCCTACCCGCGATACGTCGTGCAGCGCGAGCTCTTCCCGGAGTTCCTGGAGATGTACCTCCCCGTGGTGCAGTCACTGCGCTTCGGCCACCCGCTCGCGGTGGAGACCAGCTTCGACCCGCTGCCCGACCTCGACTTCGGGCCGGTCATCCACGCGACGAAGGCCGCCGAGCTGCGCGAGCACTACGCCGCCGCGGTGAAGGGCGGGGCCATCCCCCTGTATCACGGCAAGCTCGCCTCAGGCCGGTTCCTCGACGGCCAGGACACCAGCGCGTACGTCGCACCGGCTGCCGTGCTCGCCCCGCCGTCGAACTGGGCGCTGCAGCACGCCGAGCCGTTCGGGCCGCTCGACAGCGTCATCGTCGTCGACACCGAGAACGAGCTCCTCGCTGCCATGAACGCCTCCAACGGCGCGCTGGTGGCGTCGGTCGCCACGGACGACGAGGCGTTCGGCGCGCGGGTCGGTGAGCAGCTGCAGGCCTTCAAGGTCGGCATCAACAAGCCGCGCAGCCGGGGAGACCGGGACGAGGTCTTCGGGGGCAAGGGAGCGTCGTGGAAGGGCGCGTTCGTCGGTGGCGACCTGCTCGTCGACGCGGTCACCGAGGGACCGGCAGGCGAGCAGCTCTATGGCAACTTCCCGACGTACAGCCGGTACCCCGACACCGTCTGAACCACCCGGAGGACGGCGGGTGGCCCGAGGATTGGGCCATTCGGGTGACCTTTGTCCCCGCGCCTTCAGGTGGTGACAGAGAGTGACGATGGTCGAGCTGGTGGCGCCTGACCGGTCCACCTCGCGGGCTCCGCGCGCCCGCGAGGGCGCGCTGCCGCGTCGCGCAAACCGGCTAGGGGTGACATGAGCACAAGCCAGGAGCAGCGGGTCCGCGCCGACCAGACGTGGCGGGGTCGTCCGGGTGCCGCGCTCGTACTCGAAACGGCGATGGTGGTGGGCCCGGTTGTGCTCGCGGCAGCCGCGGTCTGGGCCACGACTCCCCTGGTCGCCCCGCTACCCACGGTGCCGCGGATGCTCGTCCTGGTCCTGGTGGCCCTGGCGGTGGGGTCGCTGGCGCAGCGTGTCACCCGACGGGCCCTCCCGCTGCGCGCGCTCCTCCGGCTGACGATGGTTTTTCCCGACACCGCGCCCTCCCGCTTTAAGGTCGCCCGTCAGGCCGGGCGCCCCGGGGTGCTTCTCGCGCGGCTGCAGTCCGAAGACCTCGACGAGTCGACCTCCGCCGAGCTGATCTTGTCGTTGGTTGCGGCGCTGCGTGCGCACGACCGCCACACCCGTGGGCACTGCGAACGGGTGCGCGCCTACTCCGACCTGCTCAGCGAGGAGCTGGGGCTCCCCGAGCACGCGCGGGACCGCCTGCGGTGGGCCGCGCTGCTGCACGACGTGGGCAAGCTGCAGGTGCCCACGGCCCTCCTGAACAAGCCGGCCACGCCCACTCCCGCCGAGTGGGCGACCCTGCGCCGGCACCCCCAGGTGGGCCGCGACATCGCCGGTCCGCTCATGCCCTGGCTGGGGGAGTGGGGGGCGGCCATCGTCCAGCACCACGAGCGGTACGACGGGACGGGCTATCCCTACGGGCTCTCTGGCCACGAGATCAGCGAAGCGGGCCGGCTGGTGGCCGTCGTCGACTCCTTCGAGACCATGACTGCTGTCCGGGCGTACAAGAAGGCCATGAGCCACGCCGCGGCGCGCACGGAGCTGGCCCGCTGCGCCGGCACGCAGTTCGACCCGGTGATGGTGCGCGCTTTCCTCAGGATCAGCCTGCCGCGGCTGGTCTGGGCCATGGGACCGATGTCCGCGTTGCTGCAGCTGCCGTTCATCGCGGCCCTTCAAGCGGCCGGCGGCCGCGTCGTCGAGGTCGCCAGTGCTACGGCTGCCACGGCCGGTGGTCCCGCCCTCGCAGGGGGCATCGCGGCCGGCCTGGTGGCGCCGGTCGCGCCCCTGGTGGCCGCCCTGCCGCCCGCGTCCGTGCACCAGACCGTCGAGGCGTCGCACGCGTCCCTCGCGATGGGCGCCGGTCTGCGCTCGGGTATCACCTTGGCCGGGACCTCTGCTGGCGTGGCCATCGGGGTACCCCCGCAAGGTGCACCCGGGGCCACCCCGCCGACGCACGGCAAGGGCGCCCAGGACAAGCAAGGCACGCCGGACAAAGAGGCTCGCGACGCGTTGGCCAAGAAGGACGAGAAGGCCCGCGAGAAGCAGGCCAAGAAGGACGAGAAGGCCCGCGAGAAGCAGGCCAAGAAGGACGAGAAGGCGCGCGAGAAGCAGGCCAAGAAGGACGAGAAGGCCCGCGAGAAGCAGGCCAAGAAGGACGAGAAGGCGCGCGAGAAGCAGGCCCAGGGCTGAGGGTCCGCGCTAGCGCTGACACCCCGGTCTGCTGCGGGGCCGGCGGCGCGAGCTCACGGGACGGGGCTCAGCGGCGCCGGCTGAAGCCGAAGCCGCCGAAGACCAGGACCAGGACCACAATGATGATGATGAGTGTCATCTCTCGGGCCTACCCCTGAACCGGCAGCGGCAGTCCTTGAGCGTCCACGCCGTTTCGGGACGGCTGGGGTGACCAGCCGGGCCCGTGGACGACGTACCCCAGCCGCTCCCGCCACGAGCTCGTCGCTCGGAGGTCGTGCCACAGCGCGACGTACTCGTGGGTGGCGACCTTGAGCGGGTTGAAGGTCTCGATGTTCTTGGTGAGCCCGTAGACGACGCGTTCGTCCTCCGCCTCGAAGGTGCTGAACAGCCGGTCCCAGACGATGAGGATGCCTCCGTAGTTACGGTCGAGGTACTGCGCCTGCGTGCCGTGGTGCACCCGGTGGTGCGACGGCGTGTTGAGCACCAACTCGAGCGGGCGCCAGAGCTTGTCGATGGCCTCGGTGTGGATCCAGAACTGGTACAGCAGGTTGAGCGACCACGAGACCAAGATGATCTCGACGGGCACGCCGAGCAGCGCCACGGGCAGGAAGAACAGAACGGTGTACTCGCCCGTCCAGGTCTGCCGCAGGGCGGTCGAGAGGTTGTAGCGCTGCGAGCTGTGATGGACGACGTGTGACGCCCACAGCAGGCGGATCTCGTGACCGGCGCGGTGGTCCCAGTAGTAGAAGAACTCCACGCCCAGCAGGCCGACGGTCCAGGCGGCCCAGCCGTGCCCGAGGTCCAGGGGAGTGAGCGCGACGACGGCGCCCAGGATCAGCACCTCGACGAACCGCCACACCCCGTTGATGACCAACGATCCACCGCCCATCGCCAGCGACGTCCGGGAGTCCGCGCCGTGATAGCCGAGCAGTCGGGCCTCTTGCGCCTGCCCGCGGCGCGTGACGGCGAGTTCGAGCAGCATCAGCAGGACGAACCCGGGGACGGCGAGGAGCAGGATCGCATCAGCCATGCCAAGGAGGGTGGCAGATAAAAAGCAACCTGTCACTATCTTCGCTCGAACTACTTTCCATGATCATCGGAGTCGGCGAACACAGGATCACCGCGAAATCTGCGTACGGCGACTCCGATGATCACGCGGCGGGCGGGTCACGCGGCGGGCGGGTCGGGTCAACGGGGTCAGCGGGGTCAACGGGGTCAACGGGGTCAACGGGGTCAGCGGGGAGCAGCGACTCCAGGGCGTCCAGGATCACGTCGTGCGAGGTATCCGTCACCGCGGCGCCGATCGACGCCCCCTGCACCGCGGCCAAGGCGAGCTCGACGAACGCCGCGATCCCCGGTAGGGCCAGCAGCGACGGATCCAGCACCTGGGTGGCGATGCGCTGCAGGTTGGCCCGATGGGCCGGCTCGATGATCCGCAGGGCAGCGGCGAGGTCCGGGTCGGTACGGGCGGCGACGTAGAGCTCGACCGCCGCCTGCAGGTCCGGCTGCCGGTAGGTGTCCCACAGGGCCTCGAGGGCCTCGCGAGCGCCGACCGGGCGGCCGGAGAGCGCTTGTTCGTAGGCGGTCGTCACCCGCCCCAGCAGGTGGGCGGCCGCCTCGGCCAGCAGAGCGCCCTTGGTCGGCCAGTACCGGAACAGGGCGCCTTGGGACACGCCAGCCAAGCGGCAGATCTCGGTGGTGGACGCACCGGCGTACCCCACGGTGACCAGCGCCTCGACGGTGGCGTCCAGGACCTTCTCCTGGGTCGCGGCTCGGCGCTCGGCCTGGGTCGGGGCACTCACTCGCTGAGCAGCTGCGTGCGCATCGCCGCCATGTCGATCCCCTCCGGGACCGGCCACCCCAGGTCCAGGTCGCGCAGCGTCTCGGCGAGCAGGTGGGCGACGGCCCAGTTCCTGTACCACTTCCGGTCAGCCGGCACGACGTACCACGGGGCGACGTCCGTGCTGCACCTGCCGAGTGCGTCGGCGTACGCCGCCTGGTACTCCGCCCAGCGGTGGCGCTCCGGGATGTCCGCGGTGCCGACCTTCCAGTGCTTGGTCGGGTCGTCGAGCCGGGCGAGGAGCCGTTCCTTCTGCTCCTCCGGGCTGATGTGCAGGAAGACCTTGATGATTGACGTTCCCGCCTCTGTCTGCCGCCTCTCCCAGGCGTTGATGCGCGCGAAGCGTCGCCCCCACACGGCGCGCGGCACCAGCTCGTGCACCCGCACGATGAGGACGTCCTCGTACTGCGAGCGGTTGAACACCCCGATCTGCCCCGCAGCAGGCAGCGCGTTGGTGATGCGCCACAGGAAGTCGTGGGACAGCTCCTCCTTGGTCGGCGCGCCGAACGACTGGATGTGGACCCCGCCAGGATTCACCGCCCCGACCACGTGCTTGACGGTGCCGTCCTTGCCACCGGCATCCATGCCCTGCAGCAGGAGCAGCACCCGCCGGGCGTCACCGAGCTTGCCGTTCGCGAACAACCGCTCCTGCAGGTCGGCAAGCTCGGGGACGAGGCCCGTCGTCTGCTTCTCGGCCTTCGAGCGGCTGTTCACGCCTGGGGTGTCGCGGGTCCCGGGCAGGGAGCCGTCGTAGCGGAGCAGGTCACGCACGCTCGTCGTCATCGGGTGATCCTGTCAGGACGTACGGCCCGAGGCGAGGCCGTGCAGCAGGAGGTCCACCCGGTCACCGTCGATCTCCACGTCGTCGCAGACGGTCCGGCCGACCTCCGCGACCTCGGCGGCAACACGCACGGGAGTCAGGCACAGGGCCCGCGCCAGCTGACCCTTGGTCCACTTGTTGTCGTGGCTCACGACCGTGCGTCGTCCGCCCTCGTCGCGCAGCACCCGCACCTGCACCGATCCGGGCACCCGGGCCAGGTTGGCGTAGGCGCCGCTCCGCAGGTCGACGACGAGGGGCTCCTTCGCGAGGACCTTCTCCAGGGGCGGCCGCCAGAGCGGGGCGAGCCCGCCGAGACCTGGCAGCACGGTGTGACCCGACAGGCGGTACGACGGGACCCGGTCGGTCGGTCGGAGTAGGCCGAACAGTGCGCTGGCGACCACGAGCACCTCGTCGGCCCGCCTTCGAGCGTCGGACGGGAGGGTGGCGTAGGACAGGTTGTCGTAGACGATCCCGGTGTAGAGCTCCATCGCGGGCAGGGTCGGCGCCTTCTTCAGCAGGGCGTCCTTGTCGAGCTCGGCGCCCTGCTTGTCCGACAGCGCCAGGGCCCTTTGCAGGGCGGGCCGATCCTTGTGCGCCAGCCGCACCAGTTCGGCGACCAGGCGCCGGCGGGTGGAGGACAGGGTGGGGAAGGACAGGGTGGCGAGGTCCAGCCGCGGCCCGTCGACCCCCGTCGCCTTCCCCTCCGACGGTGGCAGCAGCACGAGCACGCCACAGAACCTAGTTGGCGGCCGTCGATAGGCTGACCGCTCCGCCCATGATCGAAGGAGAACCCCGTGCTCCGCATGTCCACGCTGTTCCTGCGCACCCTGCGTGAGGACCCGGCGGACGCGGAGGTCCCGAGCCACCGGCTGCTCGTCCGTGCCGGCTACGTCCGTCGCGTCGCGCCCGGGATCTACAGCTGGCTGCCGCTGGGGCTGAAGGTGCTCAACAACATCGCCACCGTCATCCGCGAGGAGATGGACGCGATGGGTGCCCAGGAGGTGCAGTTCCCTGCCCTGCTGCCGCGTGAGCCCTACGAGGCCACGAACCGCTGGACCGAGTACGGCGACGGCATCTTCCGGCTCAAGGACCGCAAGGGCGGCGACTACCTGCTCGGACCCACCCACGAGGAGATGTTCACCCTCATGGTCAAGAGCGAGTACTCCTCCTACAAGGACCTGCCCGTCTCGCTCTACCAGATCCAGAACAAGTACCGCGACGAGGCGCGACCCCGCGCGGGCATCCTGCGTGGCCGCGAGTTCCTCATGAAGGACAGCTACTCCTTCGACCTGGACGACGACGGTCTGAAGACGTCCTACACCCACCACCGCGACGCCTACATCCGGATCTTCGAACGACTCGGCATGGCCTATCGCGTCGTCTTCGCCGTCTCGGGAGCGATGGGCGGCAGTGCCTCTGAGGAGTTCCTGGCGGTCGCGGAGAACGGCGAGGACACCTACGTCGCCTGCACGTCCTGCGACTACGCCGCCAACGTCGAGGCGGCGACCGTCAGCGCCCCGCCGGAGAGGGACCCCGCCGCCCAGCCCGCGATGGAGGTCGTCGACACCCCCGACACCCCGACCATCGAGTCGCTGTGCGCCCTGCTCGGCGTCGAGGCCCACCAGACGCTCAAGAACGTCGTGCTGCAGCTGCGCAACCCCGACGGGACGACCGAGCTGCTCGTCGTGGGTGTGCCCGGCGATCGCGAGGTCGACATGAAGGCAGTGGAGGCCAACGTCTTCCCGGCTGAGGTCGAGGTCTTCGACGACTTCGCCAAGCACCCCGGCCTGGTACGCGGGTACATCGGCCCGCAGGTGCTGGCGGGCCTGGAGATCCGGTACGTCGTCGACCCCCGCATCACGACCGGCTCGGCGTGGGTCACGGGCGCCAACCAGGTCGGCAAGCACGCCCGCAACGTCGTGATGGGCCGGGACTTCACGCCCACCGGGGTGATGCCGGTCGCCGAGGTTAAGGACGGTGACCTCTGCCCCCGCTGCGCGAGCCTGCTCGAGATCAACCGGGGCATCGAGATCGGCCACGTGTTCCAGCTCGGCAAGAATTTCGCCGACGCCATGTCTCTGGACGTCCTCGGTCCGGAGGGCAAGCCGGTCCGCGTCACGATGGGCTCGTACGGCATCGGTGTCTCTCGCGCGGTGGCCGCGATCGTCGAGCAGTCCCACGACGAGCGCGGGATCATCTGGCCGCGTTCGGTCGCTCCCGCGGACGTGCACGTCGTCATCGCAGGACAGGGCGAGCAGAAGCAGGGTGGGCAGGCTCTCGCCGACGACCTCGAGGCAGCCGGCCTCAAGGTGCTGCTGGACGACCGCCACAAGGTCAGCCCCGGGGTGGCGTTCAAGGACGCCGAGCTCATCGGCATCCCGACGTACGTCGTCGTGGGCAAGAACCTCGCCACGGACGGCACCGTCGAGATCCGCGACCGCCGTAGCGGTGGGAGCCGGACCGTGGCGCTCGTCGACGCCGTGACCGAGGTGCTGGCCGAGGTCCGCGGGTGATCCGCGCGGTCCTGTTCGACTGGGGCGGCACCCTGTCGACCCACGGCGACTTCGACCTGCTCGGCATGTGGCACGCCGCGGCGTCGGTGCTCTCGCCCGAGGACCCCGAGCCGTTGGCCCAGCAGCTGCTCGACGCCGAGCACGCGTGGTGGGACGCGCGGGTCAGCGACGGCGACGGGACCGGCAGCGGCACCACGGAGGACATCGTCCGGTCGGTCGCTGCGCAGACCCACCTTCCCGTCGCCGACGCGATCGCGGCCTACCACGGTGCCTGGGAGGCCGTCACCGACCACGACCCTGCTGCGGAGGGCGTGCTCAAGGGCATCAAGGCGCGCGGCTGGGCCACGGGCCTGCTCTCCAACACCCACTGGCCCCGTGACCTGCACGAGCGGTGGCTCGCCGATGCCGGCCTGCTCGACCACCTCGACGCGCGGGTCTACACCTCCGACCTCACCCACATGAAGCCCCACCCCATCGCGTTCCTCGCCCTGCTCGACGCCGTCGGCGTGGCCCCGGAGAACGCCGTGTTCGTTGGTGACCGGCCCCGCGATGACATCGCGGGCGCGCAGGCCGTCGGGCTGCGCACGGTGCTGCTGACCGGTCGACCCGTCCCGGCCCACGACGTGGAGCCGGATGCGCAGATCCCTGACCTGGCAGGCCTTCCCGCCGTCCTCGACTCCTGGACCTGACTCCTGGACCTGAGTGTCCTAGGCCTCGCCGGGCAGCGCCACGGTGGGAGGCAGGCCGGCCAGGCGTCGCCAGGAGGTGGCCCGGACGGCCGTGTCGGACAGCTGCTGCACCGCGATCCGACGCAGCGGCGCGTCGTCGGTGAGACCGACCAGGTCGCGCCAACGCACACCGAGGTCGGTCTCCACCCTCGCCGCCAGCGCGAGCGCCTCCGCCCGCGAACCGACCTCGACCTCGTAGGCCGCCGCGGTCGCGGGGACCGCCCCGCCACGGGCCCGGAGGAGTCCGGTCAGGGCGTCACGCGCGGCCTGATGACCGTGGAGGGCGGACAGCGCGTGGGTGCGCTCCGGGTCGGTCAGGCGCGCCCCCAGCACGCCGTAGGCGTAGAGGGCCTGGTGCTCGGTCGCCAGCAGGTCCCGTAAGGAGGCGGGGACCGTCCTCACAGGACGACCGCGTGAGACGCCTCGCACGCCGCGAGGCTGGCAAGGACCGGTGCGAGGACCTGCGACGCCGTGATCGCGCCGTCCCGGTGGGCTGCCTGGGCGCTCCGCTCGAGCGCCCGGAGGGTCGCCCGCTGCGCCGCGGGCGTCGTCGCCGCCGCGGCGGGAGGGGTGGGCTCGGAAGAGGTGGCTGGGGTGCTGGGCTGAGGACCGGTCAACCGATCGAGGTGTATGGCGTGATCGGCTCGCAGTGGCGCCAGGTCCGCGCGCAACGACGGGTGGGCGACCAGCGCCGCGTCGTACGCCGCCAGCAGCGTCCGTTCGCGCGCCAGGGCCGCGTCCCGTAGGGCGATGTCGGGGTCGGGCGACGGGGGGACAGCGGGTTCGCTGCCCGACGTGCACGCGGCGGTCGTCACCGTCAGGACACCGGACAGCAGGACGTCGCGGCGGGTCAGGGGCACCGCCTCACCCTAGGTGGATGGACCCGAAACGCCGTCGAGGCCGCCTCTGGGGGGAGGGCGGCCTCGACGGGGTCTGCGGGGGACGAGAGGTCAGGAGACCTCGAGCGTGCCCTTCATGTACTGGTGGATCGAGCAGATGTAGGTGTAGGTGCCGGCCTTGTCGACCTTGAACGTGAACACCTTCCCCTGCTGCAGGTCACCGGAGTCGAACGACTTGTCGTCCGCGGTGATCGTGTGCGGAGCCCGGTCCTCGTTGGTGACCGTGATGTCCTGGCCGACCTTGGCCTTGAGAACCATGGGTGCGTACAGGAAGTCCTTGATCGAGATGGCATCGCCGGCGACAGCGCCGCCGGTCGGCGTGGAGCCGCCCGTGCTGCCGGCGTCCGACGACCCGCCACCGCCACAGCCCGCGAGGGCTGTGGCGGCGACGAGCGCCATCAAGCTGACAACAGGGCGACGATCAGCCCGCATCGGTGCTGGGGCGAGCGCCCAGCGAGAAGTCGGTCGCGCCGAGCTTCACGAACGTGTCCGGGACGGGGTACTCACCCAGGACGAAGTACAGGATCGCCGAGTGCTGCTGCTCCACCGGGGCGATGGTCGCGACGGCCGAGAGGGCCATCGGGCTCATCAGGGTGGACATCTGCTGGATGTACGTGGCGGCCGCGGTGTTCTCGAGCGTGAGCGCGAGCTTGGCGAGACCGACGACGTCGTTGACGTCACCGAACATCTTGACGACGGTCGCGGCGAGGGCCGGGTCCGGCTCGGTGAAGGCCTTGCCGCCAGCAGCCACGAGGGCCGCGTTGAACGCGTCCTGGTGGTCCTGGTGCTGCTTCTTCGCCACGGTCGCGAACTCCGCGATCGCCGCCGGAACGGTCTTGCCGAACTTGCCCATGGGCGCAGCCTTGAGGGCGGCGTCGTAGGCGAAGACCGCGAGGGCCTCGAGGGACGCGTTGGTCGCCAGGGCGGCCTTGTCGTCCGCGGAACCGCCGGTGGAGGCCGAGGCGCCCGGGGTGGCCGTGCCGGTGTCGCTGTCGCTGCTGCCGCACGCGGCGAGCAGGAGCCCACCGGCCACGACACCGCTGCCGGCGAAGAAGGTACGACGCGAAGAGCGACGCGCACCGATCTCGGCGGTCTTGGTGCGGATGCTCGCGCCGAGGTCCTGCAGCTGCGACGCGAGGACCGGGAAGGTCTCCTCGTGCATCTCCTCCATGTGCGCGGTCATGCTGCGCAGCTCAGACTCGCTGATCTGCATCTCGTTCTTCTTGTCGTTGCTGCTGTTGTTGCTCACTTGACGGCCCCTTCGGCAACCGGGCTGGCGTTGGCGGTCTTCTTGAAGGCCTCCGGGAAGCCCACGCTGCCGGCAGCGGCGGGGAGCTTCGCGGCGTCGGTGGCGCCACCGGTGGCCTTGACGGTGATGAGCGACGCGCCGCCGCCCTTGAGCAGGGCCTGCACGGCGTAGAGCGTCGCGAGGTGCTGCGACTCGACACCCGCGATGGTGCCGAACAGCAGGCGGACCTGCGGGTCGGTGACCTCGGAGATGTTCTTGACGTACGTCGAGGTCGCGACGTCCTCAAGGGTGATGGCGAGCGCGACGACGTCGAGCGGGCCACCCTTCTTGAGGGCCGGGATCATGCCCGTGACGACGGGGGTGTACTTCGGGTTGGGGTCCTTCTGCTCCTTGCCACCGAGAGCCTTGACGCGGGCGTTGAACGCGTCCGCGTGCTCCTGGTGCTGCTTCATCGTGATCGTGGCGAACGCCCCGACCGTCTTGAGCGCAGCGGAGTCACCCTTGAGGTACGGCAGGGTCAACGCGGTCTGGTAGGTGATGACCGCGAGGTTCTCCAGCGATGCAGCGGTCTGCAGCGCCTGCACGTCGATGTCGGACGCGGCGAAGGCCGGCGACGCGGAGGCCGCGACCAGACCGGCCGCACCTGCGACGACACCGAGGCCGAGGAGGGCCCCGTTCCGGCGGCTGTGCTCCTCTTCGCGAACCTGCTCGGCGTAGTCCTTGCTGGCGCGACGCTCCTTGCCTGCCTCGACGATGCCGTCGAGCGGGGCCTGGGCCTCGCGCATCGCATCCACCTGCAGGTCCTGCGACTCCTCCATCAGCTCGTTGAACTGATCGATGTCCAGTTCCCTCATGAACTCTCCTCATCCGGGTCAGTGATGACGGGGCGTGCGATCACGCACCCATCGGGGAACGGACGTCACCGCGGAGCGGAGTCGGCCGTCAGGGGAGCCTTCGCTCGTCAGCCCCGGGCGGTTCGGTTCGGACGGGAATTGCTTGGCGGAACGCGGATCACGGTTCGGTCACGCGGCCGACGGGGATCGGCAGGCTAGGCTCGGCGTGCAGGTCCCCCCACAACTCCACACGCAGGAAGTGACGTCGTGAGCGCCTCCCAAGCACGGCTGGTCCAGCTCCTCACCCCAGCCGTCGAAGCCACCGGCCACGACCTCGAGGAGGTCACGGTCTCGCCTGCGGGCAAGCGTCGCGTCGTACGTGTCCTCGTCGACAACGAGCACGGCATCACCCTCGATGACGTGGCCGAGGTCTCTCGCGTGGTGTCCGACCTGCTCGACGCTGCCGAAGCAGACGACCCGGACCTGCTCGGCGGGGCCTACGTCCTCGAGGTGTCGAGCCCCGGTGTCGACCGGCCGCTCACGGCCGCCCGCCACTGGCGCCGCAACCGCGGCCGGCTCGTCAAGGCGGTGCTGGCGGACGGGCAGCCCGACGGCGAGGTGACCGGGCGCGTCGTGAGCGCCGACGACCTCGAGGTCGTGCTGGACGTGGACGGCACGGAGCGGACGCTGCTGCTCGCGCAGATCACCCGCGGGGTGGTGCAGGTCGAGTTCCGCCGTCCCGAGGCCGACGCCGAGCCCGACGACACGGACAACGAGACCGACGAGACGGGGGACGACGCATGAAGATCGACATGACCGCCCTACGCAGCCTCGAGCGGGAGAAGGACATCAAGCTGGACCTGGTGGTCACGACCATCGAGTCCGCGCTGCTGACCGCGTACCACCACACGGAGGGCGCCGCCGCCCACGCGCGGGTCGAGCTCGATCGCAAGACCGGTGAGGTCGTCGTCCTGGCCCAGGAGCTGGCCGAGGACGGCGCCGTCGCGCGCGAGTACGACGACACGCCTGGTGACTTCGGGCGCATCGCCACCATGACCGCGAAGCAGGTGATCCTGCAACGGCTGCGCGAAGCCGAGAACGACGTGACCTACGGCGAGTACGCCGGTCGCGAGGGCGACCTGGTGAGCGGCATCGTGCAGCAGGCGCCCCAGCGGCCCGGGGGCCCGGTCAACCGCAACGTCATGGTCAAGCTCGGTGCGCGCGAGGACTCGTTGGAGGCCACCCTGCCGCTGCCCGAGCAGGTCCCCGGCGAGGTGTACGAGCACGGCAGCCGGCTGACCTGCCGCGTCGTCGGGGTCTCCCGGGGGCACCGCGGACCCCAGGTGATGGTCAGCCGCACCCACCCGGACCTCGTGCGCGGCCTGTTCGCCCGCGAGGTGCCCGAGGTCGCCGACGGGACCGTGGAGATCATGGCGCTGGCTCGTGAGGCGGGACACCGCACCAAGATCGCCGTGCGCACCAGCGTGTCGGGGCTGAACGCCAAGGGCGCGTGCATCGGGCCGCAGGGGTCCCGCGTGCGGGCGGTCCAGAACGAGCTGCACGGCGAGAAGATCGACATCGTCGACTGGTACGACGACCCCGTGCGGTTCGTCGCCGAGGCCCTGTCGCCGGCGACGGTGCTGTCGGTCGAGGTCGTCGACCTGGTTGCGCGGTCGGCTCGGGTGGTCGTCCCGGACTACAAGCTGTCGCTGGCCATCGGCAAGGAGGGACAGAACGCCCGCCTCGCCGCGCGGCTCACCGGCTGGCGCATCGACATCCACAGCGACACCGAGGCGGCGCCCCCCGCGTCAGCCCCCTCCGATGAGCTCCCGGCGTGAGAAGCGGGTCGGAGACCCTGGCGAGGTAGACTCGTCGACGGCCCAGGACTCGGGCCCGGTGCGCACCTGCGTGGGTTGCCGGGGACGAGCCCCCAAGCCAGCCCTGCTGCGTGTCGTCGTGGTGGACGGTGTCCTCACCGTCGACCCCGCCGGTCGCCTGCCGGGTCGAGGAGCCTCCGTGCACCCCGACCCAGCGTGCGTCGACCTCGCCGACAGGCGCCGTGCGTTCTCGCGGGCCCTCCGGGTCCCGGTACCGCTCGACGCCGGACCGGTGCGGGAGCACCTGCAGGACGTTCGTCAGCCACCTAGTCGGAGAGCAGGTCGAGACGGCATGAGCCCTCGATGAGCAACGCACGATGAGCAGCACCGCCATGCAGTAACCACCGCAGGCTTGGGATCGACCCCGGGCCCCGACCTTCAGATGAAGGAGCACAGTGCCCGGCAAAGCCCGCGTCCACGAGCTTGCGAAGGAGCTCGGTCTCGAGAGCAAGAAGCTGCTCGAGTGGTTGAAGGAGAACGGCGAGTTCGTCAAGAGCGCCTCCTCCACGATCGAACCCCCCGTCGCCCGGAAGGTCCGCGAGGCCTTCCCCGCCCAGGCGGCGGCCGCTGCGGCCGCCCCCGCACCGGCACCGGCCAAGAAGGCCGCCCCCAAGCCCGCTGCGGCTGTCCCGGCGTCGCCGGAGGCCCCCGCGTCTCCCGCTGCCCCCGCACCGGCCGCCGAGCCGGCTGCCGACGGACCTGCTGACGGTTCCGCTGCCGCGACGCCCGCGCGCCCGGCCGCGCCAGGCCCGCGCCCCGGCAACAACCCGTTCATGACTCCCGAGGACGGCGGCAGCCTGCCGGCCCGTCCCGCGGCCCCGCGCCCCGCCGCTGGCCCCGTGCCCGGCATGCCGCCGCGGCCGTCGTCCCCGGCTGGTCTGCCCCCGCGCCCGGGTGGCTCGACCCCCGGCATGCCTCCCCGTCCCGCGGCCCCGCGGCCTGCCCCGGCGGGTGCCGGCGGTCCGCGCCCCGGCCCCGGCTCCTTCGCCCCGCGCCCGGGCGGCCCTGCCGGTCCCGGCGGCGCCGGCCCCGGTGGTCCGCGTCCCGGCCCCGGTTCCTTCCAGCCCGGTGCCCGTCCCGGCATGCCGGGCGCGCGCCCGGGCATGCCCGGTGCCCGGCCCGGTGGCGGCCCCGGCGGTCGTCCCGCCGGTGGCCCCGGTGGCGGTGGCGGTGGCGGTGGCTTCGCCGGTCGTCCCGGGGGTGGTGGCGGCGGGTTCGCCGGTCGTCCCGGTGGCGGTCCCCGTGGCGGTGCAGCCCGTGGTGGCGCAGCGCCTGGCGCGTTCGGTCGCGCCGGCGGTGGACGTCCGGTCCGCGGTCGCAAGAGCAAGAAGCAGCGTCGCCAGGAGTTCGACAACCTCTCCGCACCGTCGATGGGCGGTGGCGTCGCCCGCGGCAACGGTGAGCTCATCAAGCTCGCGCGCGGAGCGTCGCTGGCCGACTTCGCCGACCGCATCGACGCCAACCCGGGTTCGCTCGTCCAGGTCGTCTTCACCGAGCTGAACGAGATGGTCACGGCGACGCAGTCGTGCACTGACGAGACCCTGCAGCTGCTCGGCACCCACCTGGGCTACGACGTCCAGATCGTCACGCCCGAGGAGCAGGACGCCGAGCTGCTGGACAAGTACGACCTCACCTTCGGTGGTGACTACGACGAGGAGGCCGAGCTCACGCCCCGCCCGCCGGTCGTCACGATCATGGGTCACGTCGACCACGGAAAGACCCGCCTGCTCGACGCCATCCGCTCCACGGACGTCGTCAAGGGCGAGGCCGGAGGCATCACCCAGCACATCGGCGCCTACCAGGTGCACCACCCCGTGGAGGGCGGTGTCCGCGAGATCACCTTCATCGACACCCCCGGTCACGAGGCCTTCACGGCCATGCGTGCGCGTGGTGCCAAGGTCACCGACATCGCGGTGCTGGTGGTCGCGGCCGACGACGGCGTGAAGCCGCAGACCATCGAGGCGCTCAACCACGCGCAGGCCGCTGACGTCCCGATCGTCGTCGCGGTCAACAAGATCGACAAGGAGGGCGCCGACCCGGGCAAGGTCCGCGGTCAGCTCACCGAGTACGGGCTGGTGGCCGAGGAGTACGGCGGCACGACCATGTTCGTGGACGTGTCGGCCAAGGCCGGCCTCGGTCTGCAGGAGCTGCTCGACGCGATCCTGCTGACCGCGGACGCGGCGCTCGAGCTGTTCGCCGACGCCACCGTCGACGCCCAGGGCACCGCGATCGAGGCTCGCCTCGACAAGGGCCGCGGCGCCGTCGCCACCGTTCTCGTCACCCGCGGCACGCTGCGCGTCGGTGACTCGATCGTGGCCGGTGACGCCTTCGGCCGCGTCCGGGCCATGCTCAACGAGCGCGGCGAGAACGTCCAGGAGGCCGGTCCGGCGCAGCCGGTCCAGGTCCTCGGGTTCACCTCCGTGCCCCGCGCCGGTGACACGTTCCTCGTCGTCGGCGAGGACCGCATGGCCCGGCAGATCGCCGAGCAGCGGCAGGCGCGCGAGCGCAACGCTGCGCTCGCCCAGACGCGTGGTCGTCCGACCCTCGAGTCGCTGTTCGAGCGCCTCAAGGACGGCGAGAAGACCCAGCTCAACCTCATCCTCAAGGGAGACGTGTCGGGTTCGGTCGAGGCCGTCGAGGACGCGCTGCTCAAGATCGATGTGGGCGAGGAGGTGTCCCTCCGGATCATCGGCCGCGGTGTCGGTGCCATCACGGAGAACGACATCAACCTGGCCAAGGCGTCCGAGGCCGTCATCCTCGGGTTCAACGTCCGTCCCGAGGGCAACGCCCGCGAGCTGGCGGACCGCGAGCACGTGGACATCCGCTACTACTCGGTCATCTACGCCGCGATCGAGGACATCGAGGCCGCTCTCAAGGGCATGCTCAAGCCCATCTACGAGGAGGCCCAGCTCGGCACCGCCGAGGTCCGGGAGATCTTCCGGTCCAGCAAGTTCGGCAACATCGCCGGTTGCCTCGTACGGTCGGGGACCATCGTCCGCAACAGCTCGGCGCGGCTGGTCCGCGACGGGGTCGTCGTGGCCGACAACCTCAAGATCGAGTCGCTGCAGCGGTTCAAGGACCAGGCGACCGAGGTCCGGGACGGGTACGAGTGCGGTATCGGGCTCGGCTCGTTCAACGACATCAAGTCGGACGACGTGATCGAGACGTTCGAGATGCGGGAAGTGCCTCGCAAGTAAGTCCGCTACGGATCCGGTGGTGCCCTCCGGCGCTGCGCCCTTCGGGCGCTCCATGCGCCTGACGGGCACCACCGGACCCTCCGCTCTTCGCCGGGAGGTGGCTGATGTTCACCGGGTCGCTGGCTCTTGATGTGCTGCTCGGGGACGTGCACTCGCTGAAGGAGAAGCGGTCGGTGGTGCGGCCGGTGGTGGCGGAGCTCAAGCGGAAGTTCGAGGTCTCGGCGGCGGAGGCGGGTCACCTTGACCTGCACCGGCGGTCGCTGATCGGGGTGGCGGTCGTCGCGGCGGACGCCGCCCACGTCAAGGATGTGCTGGACGGCTGCGAGCGCCTCGTCGCAGCCCGCCCAGAGCTCGAGGTGCTGTCGGCGCGACAGCAGCTGTTCACAGAAGAGGACGAGTTCTGATGGTTGACGTCGCACGGGCGCGCAAGCTCGCGGTACGGATCAAGGAGATCGTGTCGACGACCCTGGAGATGCAGGTCAAGGACCCGCGCCTCGGGATGGTCACCATCACCGACGCCAAGGTCACCCCGGACCTGCGCGAGGCCACGCTCTACTACACGGTGTACGGCGACGACGTCGCGCGGCAGGAGTCGGCGCAGGCGCTGGAGAGCGCCAAGGGCGTGCTGCGCAGCACGGTCGGCAAGCAGACCGGGGTGCGGTACACCCCCTCCCTGGCCTTCATCGCCGACGTCGTGCCCGAGACGACGGGCCGGCTCGAGGAGCTGCTGGCGGCCGCACGGGCGGAGGACGCCAGGGTGCAGGAGTTGAGCCGTGCGGCGGCGCCGGCCGGCGACGCCGACCCGTACCGCGTGCCGCGCGTCGTCGAGGACGACGCAGACGACGACGAGAAGGACGACGAAGAAGACGACGAAGCGGTCGAGGACGAGCTGTCGTGACGGCGGCCGAGGGCGCGTGGGAGCAGGCCGTCGACCTGCTCCGCCGCCACGACGAGGTGACCCTGGTCTGCCACGTCGGGCCGGACGGTGACGCCCTCGGCTCCATGCTCGCCCTCGGGATCGCGTTACGGGACCGCGGGACGACGGTGCTCGCCTCCTGGGGGAGCGAGCCGTTCGAGGTACCGGTCTCCTACGCGGGTCTGCCCGGGCTGGACCTGCTCGTGCCCGCCCACCAGGTGCCCGAGGCACCCGAGCTGCTGGTCACGTTCGACACCGGGAGCGCGGATCGGCTCGGGGCGCTCGAGCACCTGGTGTCCTCGGCAGCGAACGTGCTCGTCGTGGACCACCACGTCAGCAACACCCGCTACGGCACGGTCAACCTGGTCGACGAGACCGCGGCGGCGACCGCGGTCGTCGTCGTGGGCCTGCTCGACCGGCTCGGGCTCGCGCTGACCGCCGACATCGCGGCCGCCGTCTACACCGGGCTGGTCACCGACACCGGCTCGTTCAAGTACGCCGCCACCACGCCCTCGGTCCACGCCTTGGCCGCCCGGCTGCTCGAGACCGGCATCCGCCACGACGTCATCAGTCGCGACATCTGGGACACCGCGTCGTTCGGCTACGTCAAGCTGCTGGGCCTGGTGTGCGCACGGTCCGTCCTCGAGGTCGCGGAGGTGGGTGGCCTGGGTCTGGTCTGGACCGCCGTCGGCGCCGACGACCTGCACCGCTACGACCTCGCGCTGTCCGACGTCGAAGGCGTCATCGACGTCCTGCGGACGACCCGCGAGGCCGAGGTCGCGGTGGTCGTGAAGACCGACCCCGAGGACGGTCTGCTGAAGGTCTCGTCGCGGTCGAAGGGTCGCATCGACGTCGGGGCGGTCTGCACCTCGCTCGGTGGAGGTGGCCACCGCTTCGCCGCCGGCTTCACGTCGTACGACCCCCTGGCCGCCACGATGGAGCGCGTCCGCAGCGCGTTGGCGTCCGCGCCGCACCTGGACGCATGACCGCACCCGACGGGCTGGTCGTCGTCGACAAGCCGGCCGGCTGGACCTCCCACGACGTGGTCGGTCGGATGCGCCGTCTTGCCCGTACCCGCAAGGTGGGCCATGCCGGGACGCTCGACCCGATGGCGACCGGCGTGCTGCTGCTCGGCATCGGCAAGGCCACCCGGTTGCTGGGCCACCTCGCCCTGACGGACAAGGACTACGCCGCCACGATCCGCCTGGGGCAGACGACGATCACCGACGACGCCGAGGGCGAGGTCGTCACCACGACACCGGTCGACGTGTCCGACGCCCAGATCGCCACGCAGATCGCCCTGCTGACCGGCGATCTGCTGCAGGTGCCCTCGTCCGTGAGCGCGATCAAGGTCGACGGGCAGCGGTCCTACGCCCGGGTGCGGGCAGGGGAAGACGTCGTCCTCAAGGCCCGGCCGGTCACCGTCGGCCGGTTCGACGTGCTGGCCCGCCGAGGCGACGACCTCGACGTGACGGTGACCTGCACCAGTGGCACCTACATCCGGGCGCTGGCCCGCGACCTGGGTGCTGCGCTCGGCGTCGGCGGACACCTGACGGCGCTGCGCCGCAGCCGCGTCGGCCCCTTCGACCTGAGCGCGGCCAGGACGCTCGAGGACCTCGAGGACCTCGATCCCCACGTCGTGCTGCTGGACGACGCGGTGGCGGCATCGTTCCCTCGACGCGACCTGACCGGGGACGAGGCGGTCGACCTGTCGCACGGCAAGCGACTGGCACCGACGGGGAGCCAGGGCGTCGTCGGCGCCTTCGACGCGGAGGGCCGGTGTGTCGCCTTGGTGGAGGACCGCGACGACGTCGCCCGAGCCCAGGTCGTGTTCCGTCCCGCCTCGACCTGAGCGGATCTGTCATCCTGCGCCGCATGGGTGCCCGGGGCGGTCTGCTGCTGCTGGCGTTCGCCCACACCTGGCCGGCACTGGTCGTCGGCGTGCAGGACGGTGACTTCTCGCTGCTGTGGTTCGCCGCTCCGTTCGTGCTGCTGACCTCGCTTGCGGCCGTGGTGGTGAACCGCTGGCCGAGCGTCGCTGTGGTCGTGGCTGCCATCACCCTCATCGTGGCGCTGCTGGGCGTCCCCCTGTACCTGGTCGGCCTGCTGCACCTGCTGCAGGCCGCGCTGGCTCTCGCGGTGTGCGTCCGCCTGGCCGGGCGCCCGCGGTCCGCCGCCGTGGGTCACTAGGCTCGCTGTCGTGGAGCGGTGGCGCGGGGTCGAGGGGATCCCTGGCAAGTGGGGCCGGTGCGTCGTGACCATCGGTGTCTTCGACGGTGTGCACCTCGGACACCAGCAGATCATCGGGCGGGCCGTTGCGCTTGCCCGCGAGCTGGGGGTCCCGAGCGTCGTCATGACGTTCGACCCGCACCCGATCGAGGTCATCCGCCCGGGGAGCCACCCCCCGATGCTCAGCGGCCAGCGGTACAAAGCCGATCTGGTCGAGCAGCACGGTGTCGACGTCTTCCTCGTCCTGCCGTTCACCCTGGAGTTCATGCGACGGTCGCCGTCGGAGTTCGTGCACTCGATCCTGGTGGAGAAGCTGCACGCGAGCGTCGTCGTGGTCGGGGAGAACTTCCGGTACGGCGCCGACGGCTCCGGCACCGTCGAGGACATGACCGAGGACGGCAACCGGTGGGGCTTCGGGGTCGAGGGCTTCCCGCTCCAGGGCAGCGGCGACACGCGCTGGTCCTCGACGTACGTCCGGTCCTGCGTGACGGCCGGCGACGTCACCTCTGCTGCCGCGGCCCTTGGACGCGAGCACCGCATCCACGGGATCGTGGTGCGCGGCGACCAGCGGGGCCGCGAGCTCGGCTACCCGACGGCCAACCTGGAACCGCTGCCGTTCAGCGCCGTACCCGCCGACGGGATCTACGCGGGCAGACTGGTCCGGGGCGTCGGGGCCAAGGAACGAGCACTGCCCGCAGCGATCAGCATCGGCACCAACCCGACCTTCGCCGGCAACGAACGGCGGGTCGAGGCCTTCGTCCTGGACTTCGACGGCGACCTGTACGGCGAGCACGTCGGGCTGTCGTTCACCGCGCGCCTGCGCGACACCCTGCGGTTCGACGGGATGGACCCGCTCAAGGCGCAGATGGCGATCGACGTGGAGCAGGCGCGCAGCCTCGTCCGCTGAGCCGGTCCGACATCACCCGATCGGGTGACCTGAGCGGGTGTCCGGCAGACCGACGTGGAGGGTGAAGCCTGGAGGAGGAACCACCTGTGCCCGACATCCTCGTCATTGACGACGACCCCTCGATCCGCATGCTCGTCTCCGACGTCCTGGAGATCGAGGGCTACACCGTCCGCTGCGCCGAGGACGGCTTTGCCGGCCTGAGAGCCATCGAGGGTCGGCGCCCGGACTGCGTCGTGCTTGACGTGATGATGCCCGGCCTCGACGGGCACGCGGTGCTGCAGCGGATCCGCGCTGCTGACGGTGGGCCGGACCTGCCGGTGGTGATGCTGACCGCTGCCGCGGACGACGCGCAGGCCTGGCGGGCCTGGACGGAGGGCGTCGACTACTTCCTGGCCAAGCCGTTCGACCCCACCGAGCTGCTGCGCTACCTCGACTACCTCTTCAGCGGCGCCAGCACCGACGCCAGCCTCGCGGGCTGACCCGCCGCCCGCCGTACGCCCCATGGCCCCGCCCGGCACCCCGCCGTACGCCCCGACACCGGGGTCACTGGCGGGATGGTGTCGTGACGCGCGCGTGTCCGTGACACCAGATGGACAGTCCCGCGGCCGAGCGGCGGCGGCTCGCAGACCCCAGCCGCGCCGCCGCCTGGCCCCGGACGCTGCCGGCCCGCCAGCCTCGTGGGCTGCCGGCCCGCCTCCCGCAGACGCCAGCCTCCCCGCGGCGCGTGACTGGTAGCGTGGTCGTCACGCCGGGCAACCGGTGGTGTGCATTCCTGTCCAGGTGCAGAAGACCCTGGGCACACACCTGATGACAAAGAGGACGAACCGTGGCGCTCACCACTGAGCAGAAGAAGACGATCATGGCGGAGTACGCCACGGTCGCGAACGACACGGGTTCGCCCGAGGTCCAGATCGCGATGCTCACCAAGCGCATCAGCGACCTGACCGAGCACCTCAAGGAGCACAAGCACGACCACCACACCCGGCGCGGGCTGCTGGGGATGGTCGGCCGCCGCCGCCGCCTGCTCAAGTACTTGGAGAAGACCGACATCGCGCGATACCGCGCGCTCATCGAGCGCCTCGGCCTGCGCCGCTAGCTGCACGACAGGGGAGTGCCCATCCGGGTGCTCCCCTTCGTCGTTGGGCGACCGTTCAACGACATCAGGCGCCGCCCCGGGAGCAACACCCCGACCCGCGGCCGTCACAAAGAGGAGTGCCCATGACGGGCGAGAGCAACATCTACGGCTCGGAATTCTCCGAGGCCGTCATCACCAACCCGGGTGGCAAGACCCGGACCCTGCGCTTCGAGACCGGGCGGCTGGCCAGGCAGGCTGCCGGATCGGTCACGATCTACCAGGACGACACCCTCATCCTGTCCGCGGCGACCGCGTCGAAGCGGCCCAAGGAGAACCTCGACTTCTTCCCCCTGACGGTGGACGTCGAGGAGCGGATGTACGCCGCCGGCAAGATCCCCGGCTCGTTCTTCCGTCGTGAGGGCCGGCCGTCCGAGGACGCGATCCTCACCTGCCGCCTCACCGACCGCCCGCTGCGCCCGTCCTTCAAGAAGGGCCTGCGCAACGAGGTGCAGGTCGTCAGCACCGTCCTGGCGCTCGACCCCGATCACCTCTACGACGTGCTCGCCATCAACTCGGCGGCCTGCGCCGTGCTGCTGTCCGGCCTGCCGTTCACCGGCCCGGTCGGCGCCACCCGCGTCGCCAACATCAACGGTGAGTGGGTCGCGTTCCCGACCCACTCCGAGCTCGAGAACGCCACCTTCGACATGGTCGTGGCCGGTCGCATGCTCGACGACGGTGACGTCGCGATCATGATGGTCGAGGCCGAGGCCACCAAGAACGTCTACGAGGTCATCAACGGTGGCGGCGCGGCCCCCACCGAGGCGATCGTGGCTGCCGGCCTCGAGGCCGCCAAGCCGGCCATCGCTGCCGTCTGCAAGGCCCAGCTCGAGCTCAAGGCGAAGTCGCCGAAGGAGCCGCTCGAGTTCCCCGTCTTCCTCGACTACGACGACGACGTGCTCGACGCCGTGACCGCCGCGGCCGAGTCCGAGCTCACCACGATCATGACGATCGCCGGCAAGGCCGAGCGCGAGTCGGCCACCGACGCGCTCAAGGACAAGACGATCGAGGCCCTCAGCGCGACGTTCGAGGGTCGCGGCAACGAGCTCAAGGCGGCCTTCAAGTCGCTCAACAAGGCGCTCGTGCGTCGTCGCGTCGTCAAGGACAAGGTCCGTATCGACGGCCGTGGGCTCGAGGACATCCGTCAGCTCGCTGCGGAGGTCGAGGTCCTGCCGCGCGTGCATGGTTCGGCCCTGTTCGAGCGTGGCGAGACCCAGATCATGGGTGTCACGACCCTCAACATGCTCCGCATGGAGCAGATGGTCGACACGCTCAACCCGGAGAACCGCAAGCGCTACATGCACAACTACAACTTCCCGCCGTACTCCACGGGCGAGACCGGCCGCGTCGGTTCGCCGAAGCGGCGCGAGATCGGCCACGGCGCGCTCGCCGAGCGGGCGCTGGTGCCCGTGCTGCCGAGCCGCGAGGAGTTCCCCTACGCGATCCGTCAGGTGTCCGAGGCCCTCGGCTCCAACGGCTCCACATCGATGGGCTCGGTCTGCGCGTCGACCATGTCGCTGCTCAACGCCGGGGTGCCGCTGAAGGCACCCGTCGCCGGCATCGCGATGGGCCTCATCTTCGAGGGCGGCGAGTACGCCACGCTGACCGACATCCTCGGTGCCGAGGACGCGTTCGGCGACATGGACTTCAAGGTCGCCGGCACGCCGCAGTTCGTCACGGCGCTGCAGCTCGACACCAAGCTCGACGGCATCCCGTCGCCGATCCTGGCCGCCGCGCTCCAGCAGGCCCGGACCGCGCGCCTCGCGATCCTCGAGGTCATGAGCGAGGCGATCGACGAGCCCGACGAGATGTCGCCGTACGCCCCGCGCGTGCTCAGCGTGAAGATCCCCGTCGACAAGATCGGCGAGATCATCGGCCCGAAGGGCAAGATGATCAACCAGATCCAGGCCGACACGGGTGCGGACATCACCGTGGAGGACGACGGCACCATCTACATCGGTGCCACCAGCGGGACCGCTGCTGAGGCGGCTCTCGCGGTGATCAACCAGATCGCCAACCCGACCATGCCGAAGGTCGGCGAGCGGTTCCTGGGCACGGTCGTCAAGACCGCCGCCTTCGGGGCGTTCGTGTCCCTCGTGCCTGGTCGCGACGGCCTGGTCCACATCAGCAAGCTCGGCAACGGCAAGCGCGTCGGCAAGGTCGAGGACGTCGTCAACGTCGGCGACAAGCTGCAGGTCGAGATCACCGAGATCGACCAGCGCGGCAAGATCAGCCTCACCCCGGTCGAGAATGCCAGCGCCGACAGCACGGCCACGCCGGCCGCGGCGGAGTAGGTCCTTTGACGCGCAGGTCCCCGGACGGGTTCGGTCGAACCGTCCTCCCCGGGGGCCTGCGCGTCGTGACGGAGGCGGTGCCCGGGGTCCGGAGCGCCGCCTTCGGCGTCTGGGTGGGGGTCGGCTCGCGCGACGAGCAGCTGGCCGAGCACGGCGCGAGCCACTTCCTCGAGCACCTGCTGTTCAAGGGCACGCGGCAGCGCGACGCGATGGAGATCGCGGCGGTCATCGACGCCGTGGGCGGCGAGCTCAACGCCTTCACCGCCAAGGAGTACACCTGCTATTACGCCCGGGTGCTGGACGCCGACCTGCCGCTCGCGGTGGACGTCGTCGCCGACCTGGTGACCAGCGCTCTGGTGTCGCCGGAGGACGTGGAGTCCGAGCGGGGAGTGATCCTCGAGGAGATCTCCATGCACGACGACGACCCGGGCGACGTCGTCCACGACGCGTTCGCGGAGGCGCTGTACGGCGACCACGCCCTCGGCCGGCCGATCATCGGCACCGTCGACAGCATCGCCACGCTCTCGCCCGAGCTCATCGCCGGCTACTACCGGGGCCGCTACACGCTGCCGGAGATGGTCGTCAGCGTCGCCGGGAACGTCGACCACGACGAGGTCGTCGAGCTGGTCCGTCGCGCCTTCCCCGTTGGGGGAGACGAAGCCCCCGCGCCCACGCGCGGCTGGGCGCCACCGCCCTCCCTGACGGGTGCGGTCGTCGAGGACCGGCCCACCGAGCAAGCGCACCTGGTGCTGGGGATGCACGCCCTCGATCGCTCCGACGACCGCCGCTGGGCGCTGTCGGTGCTCTCGAACGCCCTCGGTGGCGGGATGAGCAGCCGGCTGTTCCAGGAGGTCCGCGAGAAGCGCGGCCTGGCCTACAGCGTCTACAGCTACGCCAGCAGCCATCACGACGCCGGCATGTTCGGCATCTACGCCGGGTGCTCGCCGCAGCGGGTCGACGACGTCTTGTCGCTGTGCCGGGAGCAGCTGCTCGCCGTCGCCGACGAGGGGCTCACCGACGAGGAGGTCGCGCGCGCCAAGGGTCAGCTGCGTGGCTCGCTCGTGCTGGGGCTCGAGGACACCGGGTCGCAGATGAGCCGTATCGGCAAGGCCGAGCTGGTCCACGGCGAGGTGCTCCCCGTCGAGGAACTGCTCGCCCGCACGGCCGCCGTGACGCCGGACGACGTCCGCGCGGTCGCCGACGACGTGCTGCGCAGGCCGCTGTCGTTGGGCATCATCGGTCCGTTCCCCGATCGCGACTTCGCGGAGGTCTTGTCATGACGCGTGTGGCTGTGCTGGGGGCCAACGGCCGGATGGGGTCAGAGGTGGCGCGCGCCGTCACGGCCGCCGACGACCTGGAGCTCGGACCGACGTACGACGTCGGGGACGCCCTCGACCTGAGCGGCGTCGATGTCGCCGTCGACTTCACGCACCCCGACGCCGTCATGGCGAACCTGCGGGCCTGCATCGAGGCAGGTGTCCACGCCGTCGTGGGCACCACCGGGTTCGACGAGGACCGCCTTTCCCAGCTCCGCACCTGGCTGGACGGCACGTCCGTCGGTGTCCTCATCGCCCCCAACTTCGGGGTCGCCGCGGTCCTCATGATGCAGTTCGCCGCGCAGGCCGCTCGCTACTTCGACAGCGTCGAGATCGTCGAGCTGCACCACCCCAACAAGGCCGATGCCCCCAGCGGTACGGCGCGGCGCACCGCCGAGCTCGTGGCCGAGGCCCGGCGCGGGATGTCGGGGATGCCCGACGCCACCACGCAGGAGCTCGCCGGAGCGCGCGGCGCGGACGTCCACGGCGTGCGCGTGCACGCCGTGCGGATGGCCGGCATGGTCGCTCACCAGGAGGTCATCCTGGGGGGAGCGGGGGAGACCCTGATCCTGCGCCACGACTCCTACGACCGCGGGTCGTTCATGCCCGGCGTGCTGCTCGGCATCCGCCAGATCGTCGACCGGCCAGGCCTCACCGTGGGCCTGGAGCACCTGCTGGACCTGTGAAGCGCGGCGCGTACGCCGTCGTCGCGGCCACCCTGATCGTCGGGCTCTACATGCTCTGGCGCGCGGTCAACCTGGTCCAGACCGGGACGTTGAAGGGCAGCCTGCTCGCCGTCGGCGTCGTGCTGCTCGTCGCCGTCGGAGGGCTGCTCGTGGTGGGGGAGTTCCGCCTGGGCCTGGCGTCGCAGCGGCTCGGTGAGCGGTTGTTCGCGGAGGGCTTCGTCGAGCAGGACCTGCCCACCACGGCCAGCGGCCGCGTCGACCGCGACGCGGCAGACGCGCTGTTCACCCAGCGCAAGGCGGAGGTCGAGGCCCGCCCGGAGGACTGGCGCGCCTGGTTCGTCCTCGCCACGGCGTACGACGCGGCGCGGGACCCGCAGCGGGGCCGGCGCGCCATGCGCAAGGCCGTCGCCCTGGAACGCGCGAAGGAGAGCCAGCCGTGACGCCGACCGACAAGGACCTGCTGCGGGTGCTGTCCCCGACACCGCGCAAGGTCACCGACCTGGCACTGGCCCTCGTCCCGGGCGGGGCCGCGCCCGCGGAGGGCCAGGTCGCCGGGCAGTTCCTGGCGCAGCAGGGGATCTCGCTGTCTGCGGTGCAGCAGGTCATCGACGGCCTCGTCCGCGACGGGCGCGCGGTCGAGCTGCGGGGAGCCGAGCTGTGGGCGTCCTACCAGGAGGGGCTGGCGGCGGACGCCCGTGGACGGCACTTCCGCCTCGCCTGAGGGGGAGCCTCAGACCAAGGCGGTGTGCAGGCGCCGCTGCGTGACGATCCGCGGGCCGGTGTCGAGCCCCCGGCCGAGACCGTCGAGCGCCCAGCCGGAGGCCTCGAGGAAGCCCAGCACCACGGCATCGGCCTCGAACGCCCAGTGCACGCCGAGCTGGACGCCCTCGCCGCGCCAGTGGTCGACCGTCGCGGCCAGCAACCGCGAGCCGTGGCCCCGGCGCCCCCAGCGAGGCTCCACCAGGAGGCTTGCGACCTCGGAGGTCAGCCCGGGGTCCAGGTCGTCGTCGGTCGCCGGCGTGGAGGCGGCGAACCCGACCACCTGCGCTCCGTCCAGGGCGACGAGGACCCGGTGGCGCGGGGACGGGGCGGCCTCGATCGCGTTCAGCCACACCGCCGCCACCTGCACGATCGGCACCGCGAGCGCGTCCGCCGGCAGCAGTCCGGCGTATGCCTCCTGCCAGGTGGTCAGCTGGACGTGCGCGACGAGCTCCGCGTCCTCGGGCCGGGCGGGGCGCACGCTCACATCGGCCATGCCGGCAGCCTAGGTGCCGTCAGGACTCCGACAGCGCTCGTGACCCGGCAAGCGCGGCGCCGACCGCCGCCGCGCCCAGCGCGGGGAGCAGCAGGTCGCGCGGACCGGTCACGGGCAGCCCTGCCGACGGGGGGCGGGCGCGGGGGCGACGGGGGGAGCCTGGGCCGGCCGCGGGGCGGCGGGCGTCGCCGTCGGCGTGCTCGGGCGGAGCCCGGCGCGCGCGGGTCGCACCAGCGTGACCTCGTCGATCAGGGTGCCGTCGGGCTGGACCGCCCGCAGCCGCATCGTGGCGGTCCGGTCAGCGGTCAAGGGGGTGACGTCCGCGACCAGCACGTTGTAGTCCTCGGTGCTGATGGCCGACCAGGTCGTGAGCTCGGGCACCCGCACGTTCCCCTCCTCGACGACGTAGGAGACCGGGGTGAGGTTGATCGGGTAACCGGTCTGCCCGCCGCCGCCGGCCGTGATGTAGGTCGTCCCCTGCGTGGCCGGGGTGACCGTCCCGCCGCTGGGCACCTGGGCGGTGACGGCGCCGGCCTTCAGCGGGTGGGTCCGCTCGTAGCTGTGGTTGTGGCCGTTGACCACCAGGTCGACGGCGTAGGTGTCGAAGATCGGTTCCCAGCGGCTGCGCACACCTCCGTCGGAGGCGTGGACGGTGTTGCTGCAGTACATGCAGTTGTGGAAGGCCACGACGAGGAAGTCCACGCGTGGGTCCTTGCGCAGCGCCGCGAGGGTCGCCTTCAGCCACGCGTCCTGCCGGGCCCCGAGCCAGCCGTTGTTGTGCGCGATCTCGTACGACGCATCGTTGCCGTCGAGACCGACGACGGCCACGTTGCCGTAGCGGAACCACCAGGTGTTCAGCGCGCCGGGGACGCCGTTGCGCGGGAGCACGAAGCGGCCGAGGAAGCCGTCGTACCCCTGCGGGCCCATGCCGGGCTCCATCTCGTGGTTGCCGACGGTGGGCATCCAGGGGATGCCGAGGTTGCCGACGACGGTGTTCTGCGTCATCCAGGTGTCCCAGATCCCCGCGTTGTAGGTCTGGTTCTCCCCGCCCATGCCGGTGGAGTTGGCGTAGCAGAGGTCGCCGGCGTGGACGTGGAAGGCCGGCTTCACCGCGGCGATGCGCGCCGCGGTCGCGGCGCTGTTGGTGCTGGTGCCCTGGTCCCCGAACGCCGTGAACCGGAAGGCCTTCGTCGGCGAGGTCGAGGCGGTGGTGAAGGTGCGGTCGGGGGTGCTCCCACCGCTGTGGGTGAGGCGGTAGTGGTAGGTCGTCGCGGGCAGCAGCGACGTCAAGCGTGCGTGGTGGTAGACCGTCGGCGTTCCTCGCACAGCGCGCGTCTCGACGGCCACCTTGGTGCCGTACGCCTTCGTCGTGCCGAGCTCGAGCACCGGCTTGGCGACGCTGCCCGCGGTGCTCCACGAGACGACGACTTCGGTCGCGGGGTCCTCGCCGAACGTCAGGTGGGTCCCCGCAGGCGGCACGGCGGCATGGCCCGGCTTGACCCACAGGAGCGGACTGGCGGCACCGACGAGGGCAGCGCCCTTGGCGAGGCTGCGGCGGGACACCGGCCGGGCCAGCGCGTCGTTGATGTCCGCCATGGACATCCGCGCGCTGCGACGGGGGTCAAGGTCTCCGAAGGGGGTGTGCATGTCCGACATCCTGCCGTCCGACGGGGGCTTTCGGGTGAACGCAGCCCGTCCGTCGGGTGCACGCGCAAGGATGCGCCGGTGGACTCCCTGAACCAGGCACAGGCCCGGCGGGTGGCTCTGGCGGCGCAGGGCTTCGCGGACCCGCGGCCGGCGGGGGCGGTGGACGCCCGACACCTGCGGCGCGTGCTCGGCCGCACCCATCTGCTGCAGATCGACAGCGTCAACGTCTTTGCCCGGGCGCACCTGCTCCCGGCGTTCAGCCGCCTGGGTCCGTGGCCGACCTCCTTGCTGGACGACGTGGCGTTCCGGCGCCGTGAGCTGTTCGAGTACTGGGGCCACGAGGCGTCGTACCTCCCGGTGGCGCTGCATCCCTTGCTGCGCTGGCGGATGGCGCGCGCGGAGGCGCTCGAGGAAGGCTGGGGTGGGCCGCTGAGAGTGTTCCGCGACCGGCCGGCGTTCGTCGCCGACCTCGTCCGTCGGTTGGAGGACGAAGGGCCGTGCGGGGCGGGTGCCCTGCGTGACGCGCCGCGCGCAGCGGGAGCCTGGTGGGGCTGGGACGACGTGAAGCGCGGGCTGGAGTACCTGTTCTGGTCCGGCCGCGTGACGACGGCCCACCGCACCGCGGGGTTCGAGCGGATCTACGACCTCACCGAGCGCGTCCTCCCCCCGGAGGTGCTGGCCGTTCCCACGCCGACGCGGGAGGACGCCCAGCGCGCGCTGGTGCTGCTGGCCGCGCGTGCCCACGGCGTGGCGACCGAGCCGCACCTGCGCGACTACTTCCGGCTCCGCCCCGACGAGTCGCGCGTCGCCGTGGCTGCCCTCGTGGAGGACGGCGCTTTGCTACCGGTCCGCGTGGAGGGCTGGCGCGACGTCGGCTATGTCCTGCCCGGGACGAAGGTCCCCCGGCACGTCCGCCGCTCCGCGCTGCTGTCGCCCTTCGACCCGCTCGTCTGGGAGCGGTCGCGGACCAGCCGTCTGTGGGACGTCGACTACCGGATCGAGATCTACGTCCCGGCGGCCAAGCGGGTCTACGGCTACTACTGCCTGCTGTTCCTGCACGACGAGGCGATCCGCGCCCGGGTCGACCTCAAGGCCGACCGGAAGGCGGGTGTGCTGCGGGTGCTGGCGAGCTGGCGGGAGGCACCCGGCGGGGTGACGGAGCTCGCCGCGGAGCTGCGACGGGCTGCTGACTGGCTCGGGTTGTCCGAGGTGCTGGTCGAGGACCGTGGCGACCTGGCCGCTGAGCTGCGACGCGCTGCCGGACGGTCCGGCGAGCCGACCGGGTGAGGGCCCGTGCCCCGGCTAGTCTGGTGCGCGCCGCTCTTCCCCGCCCGCGGCTCCTCCCACCGGCCGGAGACGGCCGGTACCGCCGTACGGAGAACTGCTCGTGGTCGCGCTCGCCCCGCTCAAGGTCCAGGTCATCGGCTACACCCACTTCGAGCCGCCGGTGGACGTGCCGTGGGAGACCGACGTCGACGGTGGTCAGGCACTGGCGGAGTTCGCCGGCCGCGCCTGCTACCAGAGCTGGAGCAAGCCCAACCCGTCGACGGCGACCAACGAGGGCTACCTGCGCCACATCCTCGAGGTCGGGCACCTGTCGGTGCTCGAGCACGGGAGCGTCTCGTTCTACCTGACCGGTATCTCCCGGTCCCTCACGCACGAGCTGATCCGGCACCGGCACTTCTCCTACAGCCAGCTGTCGCAGCGCTACGTGCCCGAGCGTGATGCCGCGATGGTCGAGCCGGAGGTCATCGCGAGCGACCCCGAGCTGCACGCGCTGTTCCTCGAGGCCGGCGACGCGGCGCTCACGAGCTACACCAAGCTGCTCGAAGGGCTCGAGAAGAAGTTCGCCGACGTGGAGAACGTCACGGCGCGGCGCAAGCAGGCCCGCCAGGCCGCCCGCGCGGTGCTGCCCAACGCCACCGAGACGCGGATCGTGGTGACCGGCAACTACCGGGCGATGCGGCACTTCGTGGCGATGCGTGCCAGCGAGCACGCCGACGTCGAGATCCGCGAGCTCGCGATCGCCATGCTGCGCGAGCTGCAGCGGGTGGCGCCGAACGCCTTCGCCGACTTCGTCATCAGCGCCCTGCCGGACGGCACCGAGGTGGCGGCCAGCCCCCTCGTCGGCGAGGGCTGACGCTCCGTAGCCGTCTGGTCGCGCATAGTTCTTCATGACCAGGGCTCAGGGGCTGATCGGCCCTGCCGACAGGACGGGGAAGGCCCTTGCCGATCCCAGGAGCTTGAGATGACCGGTCCGACCACGCTCACCCGCCGCGCCGTCGCCGGGAGCCTCCGCCTGCCGGGCGAGCCGGACCTGGCCGTCCTCGTGCTGCTGGACCACCGCGCCGACGAGCCGGAGCAGGTGCGCCTCGTGCCGGTGCTGGACGACGAGGCCCTCTGCACGTTGGTCGTGGACCGCGGCCTGCTGACCGCGGGACTCATCGACGGCGCAGCCGAGGACGTCGACGTCGAGGTCCAACTGCGCGACGACCAGGTGCTGATCGGGATCGGCCGGTTGCGCGTCGTCCTCGGGGCCCACGACCTCACCGAGCTGCTGCTGGCGTCCTTCGCCGCCGCGCCGACGGGCTCGCAGCAGGAGCGCGTGCTGCACCTCGACCCTCCGCGCACCGGCGCCCGTCGCTGAGCCCTGCCTCACCGCCTCGCGCAGGCCTGCCGAGTAGCCTCAGACGCATGAGCACGCCCCCCTTCGGTCAGGTGCTGACCGCGATGGTCACGCCGTTCACCGCCGACGGTGAGGTGGACACGGACCGGGCGGCTGCCCTCGCCGTACGCCTGGTGGACGAGGGCAACGACGGCCTCGTGGTCAGCGGAACGACGGGCGAGTCGCCCACGACCCACCGCGCCGAGAAGGCGGACCTGCTGCGGGCGGTCGTGGAGGCCGTCGGTGACCGCGCGCACGTGATCGCGGGCGTGGGCAGCAACGACACCGCCCACTCGGTGCTGATGGCCCAGGACGCGGAGAAGGCCGGCGCGCACGGGCTGCTGAGCGTGACGCCGTACTACAGCAAGCCCCCGCAGGCGGGGGTGATCGCGCACATGCACGCCGTCCTGGACGCCGTCGACCTGCCGGTCATGCTCTACGACATCCCCGGCCGGTCCGCCCTCGCCCTGACCAGCGACACGATCGTCCGCCTCGCGGAGCACGAGCGCGTCGTCGCCATCAAGGACGCCAAGCACGACCTCGAAGCCTCGTCGTGGGTCCTGCGCCGCAGCGACCTCGCGTACTACTCGGGGGACGACGCCTGGACCCTGCCGCTGCTCGCGATCGGGGGCGTGGGGGTGGTCGGCACGTCGACCCACCTGGTGTCCGGCCGCACGCAGCAGCTCATCTCGGCGTTCCGCTCCGGCGACGTCGCGCTTGCCCGGTCGCTCCACGAGGAGCTGCTGCCGATCTACACCGGGATCTTCCGGACTCAGGGGACGCTGCTCGTGAAGGCTGCACTGGACCTGCTCGGCTTCCCGGTGGGCGGCGTGCGTCTGCCGCTCGTGCCCGCGACCGCGGACGAGATCGCCGTCCTGCGCGCCGACCTCGTGGCCGCCGGTGTCGGTGCAGAGGTGCTCGCGTGAGCCACCCGCACCCCGAGCTCGGCCCGCCGCCCCCGCTCGCCCCCGGATCCCTGCGCGTCGTCGCGCTCGGCGGGCTCGGCGAGATCGGCCGCAACATGACCGTCTTCGAGTACGACGGGAAGCTGCTCGTCGTGGACTGTGGCGTGCTGTTCCCGGAGACCGAGCAGCCGGGCGTCGACCTGATCCTGCCCGACTTCTCCTCCATCCGGGACCGGCTCGACGACATCCTGGCGATCGTCCTGACGCACGGCCACGAGGACCACATCGGCGCCGTGCCGTACCTGCTGCGCGAGCGCGCGAACGTCCCGATCATCGGCTCGCGCTTCACGCTGGCGCTGCTCGCCGCGAAGCTCAAGGAGCACCGGATCGTCCCGGTGCTCGACGAGGTGGCGGAGGGCGACCTGGTCGAGGTCGGACCGTTCGGGCTGGAGTTCTTCGCCGTCAACCACTCGATCCCCGACGCCATGGCGGTGGCCATCCGCACGGGCGCCGGCCTGGTGCTGCACACCGGTGACTTCAAGATGGACCAGCTCCCGCTCGACGGCCGGCTCACCGACCTCGGCGGCTTCGCCCGGCTCGGCGCCGAGGGCGTCGACCTGCTGCTGTCGGACTCCACCAATGCCGAGGTCCCCGGCTTCGTCACCTCCGAGCGCGAGATCGGGCCCGTCATCGACGAGGTCGTCCGGAGCGCGCGCGGCCGCGTCGTCGTGGCCTGCTTCGCCTCCCACGTCCACCGGGTCCAGGCCGTGCTCGACGCCGCCGAGAAGCACCAGCGCAAGGTCGCCTTCGTCGGCCGCTCGATGGTCCGCAACATGGGCGTCGCGTCCGAGCTCGGTCTGCTGCGCATCCCCGACGGGATCATCGTGGACATGAAGAAGGTCGAGCAGCTCGAGCGCAACAAGGTGCTGCTCGTGTCGACCGGGTCGCAGGGCGAGCCGTTGTCGGCGCTCTCCCGGATGGCCAACCGGTCCCACCACCAGGTGCGCATCGAGGCCGATGACACGGTCGTGCTCGCGTCCTCGCTCATCCCGGGCAACGAGAACGCCGTCTACCGCGTCATCAACGGCCTGGCGCGCTGGGGCGCGCGCGTGGTGCACAAGGACGTCGCGAAGGTGCACGTCTCGGGGCACGCGCCCGCGGGGGAGCTGCTCTACCTGCTCAACGCCGTCAAGCCCTCCAACCTCATGCCGGTGCACGGCGAGTGGCGCCACCTGCGGGCGCACGCGGAGCTCGGCCGGCTCACCGGCGTCGACAACGTCGTGCTCGCCGAGGACGGCGTGGTCGTCGACCTCGTCGACGGCAAGGCCTCGATCGTCGGCGCCGTGGAGTGCGGCTACGTCTACGTCGACGGCCTCGAGGTCGGTGACGTGGGCGAGCCCACGCTCAAGGACCGGCGGATCCTCGGCGAGGAGGGCTTCATCTCCCTCACGATCGCCGTCGACTCGATGACCGGGAAGATCGTCGGGGCGCCGCAGATCGCTGCCCGCGGGTTCACCGACGACCCCAAGGCGTTCGACGACGTCCTGCCGCTGCTCGAGGCCGAGCTCGACCGGGCCGCCGCCGAGGGGGTCGCGGACCCGCACCAGATCGGTCAGTCCTGCCGGCGGCTGCTCGGCCGCTGGGTGTCGGACACCTATCGGCGCCGTCCGATGATCATCCCGGTCGTCCTCGAGGTCTGACCCCGTCCGCGCTCGGTCGGGGGGCCACCGGGGGCGGCGGAAGGGTCAGGGGGCAGTTCAGGCTCGTTGGCGCCGTACGGCGTGTGACAGGTGTGACGCAAGGGGCTCCCGGGATACCTTCCGATCATGGCCACACGTACGTCCACCCGCCCGGCAGCCCCCGCCAGCCGCTCCTCCCGTGCCGCCAGCGCGACGGGAGCAGCGAAGGGCGCTGCTCGCGGCGCCGCCACCGGGGCAGCGCGCGGCGCCGCCAAGGGAGCAGCCAAGGGGGCAGCGAAGGGTGCGGCGCGGGGGGCGCGTCAGGCACCGGCCCGGCATTCCGGGCCGGGACCGGTGGTCCGCGCCGGCCGCGCCACCGGTCGGCTCGTCGGTGGCACCGTCAAGCTCACTGCCACCGGTGTCGGCAGCCTCAGCCGCGCCGCCGGCTCCAGCGCCCGCGACCTGGACCCCGCGCACCGTCGCGACGGGCTCGGACTCGCGCTGCTCGTCGGCGCCCTGCTCGCGGCGACCGGAGCGTGGTGGCACGCCGGTTCGGCTGGAGACGAGCTCGCCGGCCTGGCCGAGGGGCTGCTCGGTCGCGGTGCCATGGTGCTGCCCCTCGTCCTGGCCGTGGCCGGCGTCCGCGTGCTGCGGCACCCCGACGCCCCGGGCGGCCGCGGCCGCCTGCTCGTCGGCTGGACGGCGCTGAGCCTCGGCGCGCTCGGTGTCCTGCACGTCGTCCGCGGTGACCTCCCCGACGAGCGCAAGGGCGGCCTGGTCGGCTTCCTGCTCGGGGACCCGCTGCAGGGCATGCTCACCGGCTGGGTCGCCGTCCCCGTCCTGCTGCTCCTCGCGACCTTCGGTCTGCTGGTCGTCACGGCCACGCCCGTGCACCAGGTGCCGACCGCCCTGCGCGGCCTCAGGGACACGCTGCTGCTCAAGCCGAAGCCCGACCCGGAGCCCGAAGCCCTCGAGCCACTGGCGCCGCTGACCCGCACCCGCCCCCGCCGTCGCGTCGGCGTCTCCCAGGACGACCCCGTCGACCTCAACGTGGTTGTGACTGCCGAGGACACCCGCGCGCCCGAGGTCGAGCCCCCGGCGCACACCCCGGCGCCGAAGAAGGCCGAGCAGCTGGTCCTCAAGGGCGACTACGCCCTGCCGCCCGCCGATCTGCTGGGTGTGGGGACCCCACCCAAGAAGCGCAGCACGGCCAACGACGAGGTCATCGCGGCGCTCACCCAGGTCCTGACCGACTTCCAGGTCGACGCCGCGGTCACGGGCTTCAGCCGCGGGCCGACGGTGACGCGCTACGAGATCGAGCTCGGCCCGGCCGTCAAGGTCGAGCGGGTCAAGACCCTTCAGCGCAACATCGCCTACGCCGTGAAGTCCAGCGACGTCCGGATCATCGATGTCATCCCGGGCAAGTCCGCGATCGGCATCGAGATCCCCAACACCGACCGCGAGAACGTCAGCATCGGCGACGTCCTGCGCAGCCAGGCGGCCCGGGCCGACCAGCACCCGATGCTCGTCGCCCTCGGCAAGGACATCGAGGGCGGGTTCGTCATGGCGAACATCGCCAAGACGCCGCACATCCTCATCGCCGGGGCGACCGGCGCCGGCAAGTCGACCTGCATCAACACGCTGCTGGTCAGCATCCTCACCCGCGCGACCCCCGACGAGGTCCGGTTGATCCTCGTCGACCCCAAGCGGGTCGAGCTCACGGCGTTCGAGGGGGTCCCGCACCTCATCACGCCGATCATCACCAACCCGAAGAAGGCCGCTGAGGCCCTGCAGTGGGTCGTCCGCGAGATGGACATGAGGTACGACGACCTGGCCGCCTCGGGCTTCCGCCACGTCGACGACTTCAACGCCGCGGTGCGCAAGGGCGACCTCGTGGCGCCCCCCGGGTCCGAGCGGGTCTACACGCCGTACCCGTACCTGATGGTCATCATCGACGAGCTCGCCGACCTGATGATGGTCGCGCCGCGCGACGTCGAGGACGCGATCGTGCGGATCACCCAGCTCGCCCGCGCCGCCGGCATCCACCTGGTCCTCGCGACCCAGCGCCCGTCCGTCGACGTCGTCACCGGTCTCATCAAGGCCAACGTGCCGAGCCGCCTGGCGTTCGCGACGTCGAGCGGCACCGACAGCAAGGTCATCCTGGACCAGCCCGGTGCCGAGAAGCTCATCGGCAAGGGCGACAGCCTGTTCCTGCCGATGGGGGCGAGCAAGCCGATCCGGATCCAGGGCGCGTTCGTCAGCGACGCCGAGGTCGCGGCGGTCGTGCAGCACTGCAAGGAGCAGCGCCAGCCGGCCTTCCGTGAGGACATCGCCGCGCCCGCCGTGGCCGAGCGGCAGGTCGACGAGGAGATCGGCGACGACCTCGACGTGCTCCTGCAGGCGGTCGAGCTCGTGGTCACCACGCAGTTCGGCTCGACGTCGATGCTGCAGCGCAAGCTCCGCGTCGGTTTCGCCAAAGCCGGCCGGCTCATGGACCTCATGGAGAGCCGCGGCATCGTGGGACCGTCCGAGGGCTCGAAGGCGCGCGACGTCCTCGTGACGCCCGAGGAGCTCGAGGGCACGCTCGTGCTCCTGCGGGGCTAGCGAGACGCTCGTCACCTTCGACGCGTCGCGCTGAGGGAACCCTCACCCGCGGGTCGAGGTCGTGGACGTCGGGGGTTTTGTCGACCCGACCCGTCACCCCTAGAGTGATCTCTGCCGCCGCAGGGCCGTGTGAGCCGCGTACCGGCCCGTTGCCAGGAAGGATCCCCGTGCCCGATCACGACACCGACCGCACCTTGGGATCTGTCCTGCGCGAGACGCGCGAGGCGGCGGGACGCAGCGTCGAGCAGGTCTCTGCCGACACCCGGATCCGTGCCACGCTGATCCGTGACCTCGAGGCCGACCGCCTCGAGTCCAGCGGGGGCCGGGTCTACGCCCGTGGCCACGTGAAGTCGATCGCCGCGGCGCTGCACACCGATCCGGCACCGCTCCTGGCGCTGTTCGACCGAGCTGCGACCACCGGTGAGGACGGGTCAGAGGCCCTGCTCACCGCGATGCCCACGCTGCCCAAGGCCGCCCCGGCCACGTCCTCGATCAGCTCCTTCGCCGCGGCCAGCTCGGCCGCCCTGCGACCGGAGCGTCGAGGTCCCCGTTGGGGACTCGCGCTGGCGGGTGCTGCGGTGCTCCTGCTGGGCATCACCGGGGTCGGACTGCTTCAGCAGCCCTCCACGTCCGGCCGCACCGGCAACCTCGACGCCCTCGGGTCGGCCGCCTCGCCGACGCCCCGCGCGCCTGAGCCGATCGTCGTCCCGTCGCAGGAGCCGGACCTCTCGGCGGCCAAGCCGGAGGTCACCGGTGCCCAGCTGCGCCTTCGACTCATCGGCGGCGCGTCCTGGGTCAGCGTCCGCAACGCGGGGGCCACGCTCTTCGAGGGCGTCCTGAAGGACGGCGAGTTCCGTGACTTCCAGGACCCGACGCGGTTGAAGGTGATCGTCGGCAACGCCGTCGCAGTCAACCTCAACTGCGGCGGGGTCGACAGCGGCCCGGCCGGTGCGTCCGGCGCCGTGCGTCGCTTCGAGTGCACGGCCGACGGCCTGCACTCGCTCAACGCCTGAGCCAGGGCCCGTCCCGCCTAGACTCAGCAGCGTGTCCCGCCGCCTGTCCCTCGTCACCCTGGGCTGCGCCCGTAACGAGGTCGACAGCGAGGAGCTTGCCGGTCGCCTGGACGCTGCCGGTTGGGAGCTGACCGACGAGGACCCGGACGTCGTGGTGGTGAACACCTGCGGCTTCGTGGAGTCGGCGAAGAAGGACAGCATCGACACGCTGCTCGCGGCGTCCGACACCGGAGCCAAGGTCGTGGCCGTCGGGTGCCTGGCCGAGCGCTACGGCAAGGACCTCGCCGACCAGCTGCCCGAGGCCGACGCGGTGCTGGGCTTCGACTCCTACGCCGAGATGTCCTCCCACCTGCAGACGGTCCTGGCCGGCGGCCATGTCGAGGCGCACACCCCGAGCGACCGGCGCCTGCTGCTGCCGATCAGCCCGGTCGAGCGCCAGCAGCCCGCCGCCGACCTCGAGGTCGGCATCCCCGGGCACGCCGGCGGGCCGCACGTCCTCCGCAAGCGGCTCGACGACGCCCCCGTCGCGTCCCTGAAGCTGGCCAGCGGCTGCGACCGGCGCTGCTCGTTCTGCGCCATCCCGTCCTTCCGCGGGGCGTTCGTCAGCCGCCGTCCGTCCGACGTGCTGGCCGAGGCGCGGTGGCTCGCTGACCACGGCGTGCAGGAACTGGTGCTGGTCAGTGAGAACAGCACGTCGTACGGCAAGGACCTCGGTGACCTCAAGCTGCTCGAGACGCTGCTGCCCGAGCTCGCCAAGATCGTCCCGCGGGTGCGGCTGTCCTACCTGCAGCCGGCCGAGATGCGCCCCACGCTGGTGCAGACCCTGACGACCACCGAGGGCGTCGCGCCGTACTTCGACATGAGCTTCCAGCACAGCAGCCCGACGGTGCTGCGCCGGATGCGCCGGTTCGGCGGCACCGAGAGCTTCCTCACCCTGCTGGAGCAGGTGCGCGCGGCCGCGCCGACCGCGGGGGTGCGCAGCAACGTCATCGTCGGGTTCCCCGGCGAGACCGAGGACGACGTGGACGAGCTCGAGCGGTTCCTCATCGCGGCCCGGCTCGACGCCATCGGGGTGTTCGGCTACTCCGACGAGGACGGGACCGAGGCCGAGAACCTGCCCGATCACCTGCCGCAGGAGGTCGTCGACGCCCGCGTCGCGCGCCTCACCGCCCTCGCGGAGGAGCTCACCAGCCAGCGCGCCGAGGAGCGCGTCGGGGAGATGCTCGAGGTGCTGATCGAGTCCGTCGACGGCGACACCGCCGAAGGCAGGGCCGCGCACCAGGCCCCTGAGGTCGACGGGTCGACGACGGTGACCGGGTCGACCTTCATCGTCGGCACCTACGTCCGCTGCGTCGTGACCGGCTCCGAGGGCGTCGACCTGCTGGCCACTGTGCACCCGTGAGCGGTCTGCACCCGCGACCCGCCGGCACCGACCCCGTCGCGGCACCCCTCTCGCCCGCGAGTGCCTGGAACATCGCGAACGCCCTCACGGTCTTCCGTCTGCTGCTCGTCCCGGTGTTTGTCCTTGCGCTGTTCGCCGACGGGGGGCACAGCGATGGCTGGCGGTGGACCGCGTGGGGGGTGTTCGCGCTCGCGTCCTACACCGACAGCCTCGACGGCAAGATCGCCCGCAGCCGCAACCTGGTCACGGCGTTCGGCAAGCTCGCCGACCCCATCGCCGACAAGGCCCTCACCGGGGCGGCGCTCATCGGGCTGTCGCTGCTCGACGACCTCGGCTGGTGGGTGACCGTGCTCGTCCTGGTGCGCGAGGTGGGCGTGACCCTGCTGCGCTTCTGGGTCATCCGGCACGGCGTCATCCCGGCCAGCCGCGGTGGCAAGCTCAAGACGCTGCTGCAGGGCGTCGCGATCGGGCTGTACGTCCTCCCGCTGTCCGGGTTCCTCGCCACCCTCGCCGCGGTGGTCATGGGACTCGCGGTCGTCGTCACGGTCGTGACGGGCATCGACTACGTCGCGCGGGCGTTCACCCTGCGCCAGACCAGCGCCCGTGCCGCGATGAAGCGGGCGCGCAAGGCCGCACGGTGAAGGGCGCCGTCCTCGCGGTCGGCACCGAGCTGCTGCTGGGCGACGTCATCAACAGCAACGCGGCCTGGCTCGGTCACCAGCTCGCGGCCGCGGGGGTCGAGGTCATCGCCTCGGCGGCCGTCGGCGACGACCTCGACCGTGTGGTCGCGGTGCTGCACCACCACCTGGACGAGGCCGACGTGGTGGTGCTCTGCGGAGGCCTGGGGCCGACCGTCGACGACCTCACCCGGGACGCGGTCGCGATCGCCTGCGACGCGCCGCTGGCCCGCTCGGCCGCCCTCGAGCAGGCCCTGCAGACCCTGTTCGCGTCGTACGGCGTGACGATGCAGCCCCAGGTGCTGCGGCAGGCCGACGTGCCGCGGGGCGCCGAGGTCCTTTCCAACCCGGTCGGCACCGCCTCCGGCCTCTGGCTGGCGTACGGCGACAAGCTGGTCCTCGCCCTCCCCGGGCCGCCGCACGAGCTCAAGGCCGTGGCTGGGCCGGTGTGGCCCCGCCTGGCCGCCCTCACAGGTCAGGCCGTCACGACCCGTCAGGTGCTGGTCGCCGGTCTGGGCGAGTCGGCCGTGGCGGAGCGGGTGGAGGCGACGCTGGTGTTGCCCGCGGGGGTGTCGCTGTCCTACCTGGCCGGCGGGGCCGTGGTGCGCGTGCGCTTCACGACGGCGGGCGACCCGGCGCTGCTGGTGCCCCTCGTCGACGCGGTCGACGGGGTGCTCGGCGATCACGTGTGGGGTCACGACGACCAGACGCTCGACGGGGTCGTGCACGACCTGCTGGCAGAGCGGGCCCAGACCGTCGCCGTGGCGGAGTCGTTGACCGGAGGGCTGCTCGGGGCCCGGCTCAGCGAGCGACCGGGCGCCTCCCGCACCTTCCGCGGCGGCGCGGTGGTCTACGCGACTGATCTGAAAGCCTCCCTGGCGGGCGTCCCGGAGGACGTCCTCCGGGTCCACGGAGCCGTGTCGGAGCAGACCGCGGCAGCGCTAGCCGCCGGCGTCCGTGAGCGGCTCGGCGCGCACTGGGGCGTCGGCGTCACCGGGGTCGCCGGACCCAGTGAGCAGGAGGGCCAGCCGGTCGGGACCGTGCACCTGGCCGTCGCCGGCCCCGACGGCGCGCACGCGAGGTCGCTGCGGTTGCCGGGCGACCGTGACCGCGTGCGCCTGCTGGCCGTGACCAGCGCCCTGGACCTGCTGCGTCGCGCCTTGTCCTGACGGCGCGTCCGGGACCGACCGCCCGGTTCTGCCCTCGGGGCCGGGGGCGGGTAGCGTGCAGAGGTACTGGTCCCGACTTCGCCTGGAGGTGAGCTGACGTGGTGGTGCTCCGCACCCTGCTGGGTGACGCCCTCCGCGAGACGCGGCTACGCCAGCACCGCACGCTGCGCGAGGTCTCCGGCTCGGCCCGGGTCAGCCTGGGCTACCTGTCCGAGGTCGAGCGAGGCCAGAAGGAGGCGTCCTCCGAGCTGCTGGCGAGCATCTGCCGCGCGCTGGGCGTGCGCCTGTCGGACGTGCTGCGCGACGTCAGCGAGGAGCTGTCGATCGTCGAGCCGCACCCACTGCCCGTGCGCGAGGCCGTGCCGGCTGGGCTGGGTGCCCCCGAGCCCCATGGTGCCCCCGCGGCCCACGCCGTCACCGACGTCGCGGCCTGACGCCCGCCCGGTGACCGCGCCCCACGACCTGCCCGGAGCGTCGGACGTCCCCGTCCGCGAGCCCGGGACCCGCGCGCGCTCGGGCAACACCATGGGACGGACCCGTTCCGCGCTGCTGGCCGCGACCACCGACTGCGTGGCGCGCTACGGCATCCGCAAGACGACGATGGTCGACGTCGCCGCCCGCAGCAAGGTCGCCAAGGCGACGCTCTACAACCACTTCCGCACCAAGGACGACGTGCTCGCGGCCGTCGTCGAACAGCACGTGGCAGATCTCGTCGGTGCGTGCGTCGGTGTCGCCGGCGCGACGGGGCTCCTCGACGCGCTGGCCCTCGCCGCCGAGCGCATCGGCGGGAGCCCTGCCCTGCGCCGGGCCGCTGAGGGGGAGCAGGCGCTCCTCGCGCCGCTGGTCACGCCCGGCTCCGCCCGCGGCTGGCAGGTCGCCCGGGACGGGGTCGCGGCAGTCCTTACCGCCGGACGCGCCGCCAACGGACCGGCCCAGGTCGAGATCGTGCTGCGGTGGGCGACGAGCCAGGTGCTCTGGCCACTGAACGCCGAACAGGCACGCGTGAGCGCTGCCTCCCTCCTGGCCGGTCTGGCCCCGTCCGGCCGACCCGCTCTCGACGAGGCCCCCGCCCCCCGCACGGCGCCCGCGCCCGTCGCGGGACTGGGCTGGCCCAGCTAGTCCCCGAGGCGCCCGGCCCCGGTGGAGGCGCGACCGCAGGTCGGCGTGGAAGGATGACCCGACGTCCGCCCGATCGAGGAGTCACGTTGGCCGCCAACCCGTTCGTCAAGCTCTGGAAGTACATGATGGCCGCCTTCGGCTCGAAGATCGACGAGCGCGCCGACCCGAAGGTCCAGATCCAGCAGGCCATCGTCGAGGCGCAGGGCCAGCACCAGGCACTGACGCAGCAGGCCGCCGCCGTCATCGGCAACCAGCGGCAGCTCGAGATGAAGCTCGCCCGTCAGATGGGCGAGGTCGAGAAGCTGCAGGGCTCAGCCCGCCAGGCCCTCGTGCTCGCCGAGCAGACCCGTGCCACAGACCCGGCGAAGGCTGCGGACTACGAGTCCACGGCGCTCCAGTTCAGCAACCAGCTGGTGAGCGCGGAGAAGTCCATGGAAGACCTGAAGACGCTCCACGACTCCGCCCTCCAGGCGGCGGAGCAGGCGAAGAAGGCCGTCGAGACCAACGCCACGATCGTCCAGAAGAAGCTGGCCGAGCGCACCCAGCTGCTCAGTCAGCTCGAGCAGGCCAAGATGCAGGAGCAGGTCACCAAGAGCCTGCAGTCGATGTCCGCGCTGTCGGCGTCCGGCAACGTGCCGAGCCTGGACGAGGTCCGCGACAAGATCGAGGCCCGCTACGCCAAGGCGCTCGGCGGTGCTGAGCTCGCGGGAAACAGCGTCGAGGGGCGGATGCTCGAGGTGGAGAAGTCCACGATGGATGTTGCCGGACAGGCGCGTCTGGACCAGATCCGCGCGTCGATGACCGGTCAGCTTCCGGCCGCCGCGCCGGCGCCGTCGACGCCGATCGCCACCAGCGAGGCGGCCGCCGCGGATGCCGCCACCCAGGAGACGCCTGGCTCGTGACCCCGGAGCGTCATCGCCTGTGACCAGGTGTGACCCTCAGGTCACGGCAGGGTCACAACCGGGCCCTGGACGCAATTGCTTCACGATCGCCAAAGGATCGCGGCGCTCAGCGTCGAAGGTGATCCTTACTGCGCGACCTGCCCCTGTTCTGCTGTGCCTGCCTTGGAGGTCCCCCTGTGACGCGTCGCCGCGCCACCCTCGCTCTCACGACCGGAGTGGCCCTCACCGGCCTGCTCGCCGGTCTCCCGACCTCGCAGGCAGCGGTGACGCCGTCGGCCCACCTGTCCCGGGCGCTGCAGGGCGGTGACTCGGGGGACTTCCCGGGCGCCGAGGTGCCCGTGGGCGACGTCGACCGTCGCGGTCCCGCGCTCGCGCCGCTGGCCAGTGCCCGCGCGGCGCTGCAGGACCTCGGGGGAGACCTGCACGTCTCCTGGACGCAGTACGGCACCCCGCTGACCCTGACGCGCGAGGGCGCGTTCCTCGCCTCGGGCTTCCGCGGTACGCCGGTCCAGATGGCCAAGGCCTTCTTGCGTCAGCACCCCGGGCTGTTCGGCCTCTCCGTCGACGCGATCGACGGCCTCGAGGTCGTCCACGCCGACCCGCTGTCGGACTCCACGACGGCCTACGTCGTGCTTCTGCGCCAGACGATGAACGGGCTGCGCCTGGCCGAGGACGGGCAGGTCGCTGTCGGCCTCGACACCAGCGGCAACATCGCCTACGTCACCTCCTCCGTGGTGCCGACCGCCGTGCTCGGCACGCTCGCCTCGACCACGCCCAAGCTGACCGCCAAGGCCGCCTTCCTCAAGGCTGCCAAGGACGCGGGGGTCACGGGCCTCGGTCTCGGTGACCTCTCGCTCGGCAAGGTCGACGGCGCCGGCTTCCAGACCATGACCGCCAAGGGCCTGAACCAGCTGCAGCGCACGCGCCTGCGCGTCCTGCCGACCACCAGCAAGGGTGCCCGGCTGGTCTACGAGACCAACGTGACCGACGTCGCCGGCGGCCGCGCGCTGGCCGCCATCGGGTTCGTGGACGCCGTCACCGGCGACGTCCTGCTCCGCCGCGACGCCGTGGACACCTTCGCCGAGGGGATGAAGGCCTCCCCGGCCACGCGGTCGATCCGGACCCAGGCGGCCGCGGGGACCCCCGGCTTCTTCACCGGCACCTACGAGGCCACCAAGTGCTCGGCGGCCATCGCCCTCACCGGCGTGGCCCCCGGTGACATCACCCTCGCCATCAGTGCCGCCGCGGCCAACCCGAACAACGACATCACGATCCGGGTGCTGCGCAACGGCAAGGAGATCAGCACGATCGACACGCTCGGGACCCCAGAGGCCGGCGTCGTGCCGTTCAGCCCGGCGATCACCGCGGCCGACAAGGTCACGGCCCAGGTCTGCCCGTTCGCGACCTCCGACACGGCGCCGTTCGACTTCGCCGGCAACTACCTGTCGACCGACCAGGAGACGCCGTCGGTCGCGCTGCCGGGTCCGCTGACCGACGGCACCCAGAGCGGCCCGTCGATCTTCCACGTCTTCGGCTCCAACCCGACCGTCCCGCTGACGCCGGCCAAGGCTGCCGACACGCGTTACCCGGCGTGCTCGGGCAAGAAGGGCGACCCCAACCTGCTGGGCAAGGACGTCAAGGACTGCGACTACGTCTACACGGACGGCACGCCCATCCCCTACGACGCCGACCCGTTGCTCGGCCTGCCGACGTTCACCACGATCGGCAACAACGCGATCACCAGCGACGCGCGCGCCTCCTCCTCGCTGACGCCCGGTGGGCCGTTCCTGCCGCCGGTGTCGCCGACGCGTGAGTACAAGCCGGCGTGGGCCGACTCCTGGCACACCGCCAACTGCAACCCCAGCAGCCTGCTCGGTCCCGACCAGTCCGACATCCAGACGGCGATCGTCAACCTGTTCACGGGTCACAACCGCACCCACGACTTCGCCTACCGGCTCGGTCTCACCGAGACCCGTGGTGCTCTGCAGACCAGCAACTTCGGCAAGGGCGGCGCGGAGCTCGACCCCGAGATCGGCAACGCGCAGAACGCGGCGCTCTCCCAGGAGGCCTTCTCGGCGGCCAACGGTGCCCCCGGCCCGGCCGGTGGCCAGGTCCCGCTGACGGGTCGCAACAACGCCAACCAGATCACGCTGCAGGACGGCGTGCCGGGCATCACCAACCAGTACCTCTTCCAGCCGGTCCCGACCTTCCACGGCCCCTGCGCCGACGGTGACCTTGACTCGGGCATCTTCCTGCACGAGTACACCCACGCCATCAGCAACCGCCTCATCGCCGGCCCCGACGTCGGCCTGTCCGGACAGCAGGGCGGCTCCATGGGCGAGAGCTGGAGCGACCTGGTCGCCATCGAGTACCTCAACGCCTTCGGCCTCGCCGGTGGCGGTGGCGAGAGCGTCACGGCCCTCGGTGCGTACGCCACGGGCAACAACTTCAAGGGCATTCGCGACTACAACGCCGACCCGAAGTTCAACCCGTTGAACTACAGCGACTTCGGCTTCGACAGCACCGGCCCGGAGGTCCACGCCGACGGCGAGATCTGGAACGCCATCCAGATGGAGGTCCGTCAGGCGCTCATCACCAAGTACGACAAGCAGTTCCCCTACTCCAACAAGACGCTGCAGAAGGCTTGTGCCGTTGGCCGCACCGCCACGGGCGCTCCGGCCCCGGCGTGGAACAAGTGCCCGGGCAACCGGCGCTACGTCACCTACCTGTTCGACGCGATGATCGGCCAGGCCAACGGGTCACCGTCCATGGTCGACATGAAGAACGTCGAGTTGGCGTCGGTGCTGCTGCGCGACAAGACCGACTACGACACGGTCGCGGACGCGTTCGCCAAGCGCGGTCTCGGCAAGGGCGCGATCTCCCGCTCCGGCGCCGACACCGACCCGACGCCGAGCTTCGAGGCCCCCAAGGCCGCCGACAACGCCTCGGTGACCTTCAAGCTCGTGGACGGCAAGACCAACAAGGCCGTCAAGGGCTCGGTGTTCGTGGGCATGTACCACGCGCGCTGCACCCCGATCGCCACCACGCTCGGCGGTGACGAGGTCGGCCCGACGGCCAAGCTCGTGAAGGGCACCTACACCTTCACGGTCCAGGCTCGCGGCTACGGCATCCAGCGGTTCACGGCGACGTACGTGCCGGGTGCCAAGGTGCAGACCTTCCGCCTCGCCAAGAACCTCGCGTCCGTGGCCTACGGATCCATCCCGGAGGGCAACGCCGGGGCGCTCCGCCTGGGCAACGTCATCGACGACGACGAGGCCACCAACGGTGCCTTCGACGCCCAGCCGGTGTCCGGTCGTGAGGTCACGGTGACGTTCGCGGCGCCGAAGCAGACCTTCGACCGCGTGGGCGTCAGCGCCCTGCACCACCCGCCGGCGACCCTGCCCGAGGGTGGCACCGAGATCGAGGGCCGTTTCCTGGGTCTGCGGGCGTTCGACCTGCAGATCAGCAAGGACAAGGGCGCGACCTTCAGCACCATCTTCCGGAGCTCGGACGACTTCTTCCCGAGCGTGCGCCCGCGCCCGGTCGCGCCGGACCTCATCCAGCGCGAGGTGAAGCTCGCCAAGCCCGTGACGGCGGACGCGATCCGGCTGATCATCCGGTCGAACGCGTGCATCGGTCAGAAGCAGTTCAGCACCGAGGAGGAGTCCGACCCGATCCAGGCGTCGGCCTGCACCAGCATCACGAACTACAACACCCAGGTGACGGTCACCGAGATCCAGGTCTTCCAGGCCCTGGCGGCTGCTCCGGCTGCTCCGGTCGTCGTCCCGGTGACGCCGACCAAGCCGGTCGTCAAGCCGACCGGTCCGCTGCCGGCCACCGGTCCTTCCGGAATCCTGGCGCTCGGCGGCATGGCGCTCCTGGGCGCTGCCGGCATCGCGTTCGCCTACCGGCGTCGTACCGCCTAGGAACCCGTTCGGTCCCGACGGCCGCTCACCCGCACCGGGTGGGCGGCCGTCGCCGTACCCGGGGTCGGTGGTGCCCGAGGTGGGTGGATACCTGCTCAGTTGTCCTGAGCGTCGCGGGTGTCCTGGCGCCGGGATGGGGGACAGTAGGGAGGGCGGGTCGCACGTCCCGCCTCAGGAGGAGCAGGTCATGACCGAAGCCAGCACGCCACGACCGACCGACGCCACGGCCAGCGGTCCTGGGGCGAGGTCCACGAGCCCTACGGAGCGGGGCGCACGGGACACGGGTTCGACCGGGGGCCCCGCGCAGGCGCCGTCGGGTTCGCCGGCGCGCACGGACCCGCTCAAGGACGTCAGGCACACCCGGGTCAGCGCCCTGTGGGTCGGGGTCATCGCCGCGTCGTTGCTGCTCATCGCGCTGCTGGTGTTCATCCTGCAGAACTCCCAGAGCGTCACTGTCGCCTTCCTCGGCTTCGACGTGAGCATGCCGCTTGCCGTCGCGCTGCTGCTCGCCGCTGTGGCGGGCGTGCTGCTCGTGGCCATCCCGGGCGCGGCCCGGATCGCTCAGCTGCGCCGGGCGGTCCGCAAGAACCGTTGACGCACTGCTAGGCGCGCAGCCGCAAGCCGCGTGGGGTCGGGTGGAAGCCGGCAGCCTCCAGGGCCATCCCCAGCGCACTCGACAGGGCAGGTGCCCCGTCGGCCTTCTCCACAGTGAGCTTGCCGAGGGCCCCGTCGCGCACGGCGAGCGCCAGCGCGTCCGCCGCCGGCGCGACGCAGGCCTCGTCGTCGGTGAACGACAGCAGGGTCTTTCCGCCCCGCTCGACGTAGAGCACCAGGCGACCATCCACCAGCACGACCAGCGCACCCGCCTTGCGGCCTGGCTTGTGGCCCTCCAGCCGCGGCCACTCCAGGGCCGCACCGAACGGGTTGGCGGGGTCCGTCGCCGCGAGCACGACCGCGCGCGCCTCGTCGCGCCTGCGCCGCTGGTCGCCGAACCTCGGCGCGTCCCAGCCGCCCGGGACCGGGCTGGTCCACAGCGGCTCCTGCTCGCGGGGCCGCGACAGCGCCCGCATCCGGTCGACGGCCCCGGGCGCGGCGAACTGCGCGGCGCCCAGGCCTTCGACGAAGTACCCGCGGCGCACCCGGCCGGCCTCCTCGAAGGCCTTGAGAACGCTGTACACGGCGGAGAACCCACCGGGGGCGCGCTCGGCGACGACGGCCCCGCGGGTCACGACGCCGTACCGGTCGAGCAGCGCCTCCGCGAGGGCATGGGTACGGCGGGTCGCGTCGGCGTCGCGATCCGGCAGCAGCGACCACCGGCCGGCCAGCGCCGGGGGACCGGTGCGGGTGGGGAGGGCTCCGCCGCGGCCCACCGCGCCCGATGACCGCCCCGCAACACCACCTGCGGCGCGGCCGTACCGAGCCCGGACCGGCGCCCGACGGGAGGTGTGCGAGGTCCGGCCCGTACCGAGCAGCGCGCGCAGCGGCGCGAGGGTGTCGTTGGTGAGCCGGCCGGCCCAGACGAGGTCCCAGACGACCTGCTGCAGCGCGGCATCGTCCGTGCTGCCGACCCGGTCGGACAACGCCCGGAAGAACAGCGCCTGATCGCCCGCGAGGGCCTCGAGCACCGACAGGTGGAGCACCCCGTCGACCGGCAGCGCCGCGGGCAGCAGCAGGTCCGCGGTGTCGGCGAGCTGCAGGGAGACCCACCCGTCGTGACCAGGCAGCGAGCCGGCACCGGCCCAGAGCACCTCACCGGCGGCGGTCAGCTCGTCGAGCAGGGCGGGGGAGTAGCCCGCCACCCGTGAGGGGAGGACCAGCGTCTCCAGCGAGGATGCCGGGACCAGCGAGCCCTGCAGCTGCTCCACCGCCCGCACCAGGCCGTCCAGCCCTCGGCCGCTGCCCGGCCCCACGCCCTGCCAGGAGGGCAGGAAGCGCGCCAGCACCTCGGGTGCGACCGGCTCGACCTCCTTGCGCAGCTTGGCCAGGGACCGGCGACGCAGGGAGCGCAGCACCTCGGCGTCGCACCACTCCAGCCCCGATCCGCCGGGCCGGAACTCCCCGTGCACCACGCGACCGGTCGCTGCGAGTCGGGCCAGCGCCGCGTCGACGACCGCGCCCCCGAGGCCGAACCGGGCGGCGACCTGCGCGACGACGAACGGTCCGTGGGTACGGGCGAACCGCGACACGAGGTCACCGACCGGGTCACGCACCGGCTCGAGGAACGCCTCGGGGATCCCGACGGGCAGGGCCACCCCAAGGGCGTCCTGCAGCCGGCCGGCGTCTTCGATCGCGGCCCAACGCTCCTGCCCCGCGACGCGCACCCGGAGGGCGCGCCGGGCCGACTCCAGCCCTGCGAGCCACTCCGCGGTGCCGCCGCGGGCAACGACCTCCTCGGTCGTGAGGTCGCCGAGCACGCGTAGCAAGTCGGCGACGCCCTCGGCGTCGCGCGCTGCCCGCTCGGGCGTCCGTCGCTGCACCTCGGCCTCGACCTCGGTGAGGGCGTCGCCGTCGATGAGCTCGCGCAGCTCGGCCTGCCCGAGCAGCTCGGCCAGGAGGGCGGAGTCCAGGGAGAGCGCCTGCGCCCGCCGCTCGGCGAGCGGTGAGTCGCCTTCGTACATGAAGGCGCCGATGTAACCGAACAGCAGCGAGCGGGCGAACGGCGACGGCTGCTGCGTCTCGACCTCGACCACGCGGATCTGCCGACTCTCGACGTCGCGCATCAGCTGGACCAGCCCGGGCACGTCGAAGACGTCCTGGAGCACCTCCCGCATTGTCTCCAGCACGATCGGGAAGCTGCCGTACTGCGCCGCGACGCCGAGCAGCTGGGCCGAGCGCTGGCGCTGTTGCCACAGCGGAGTGCGGCGGGTGGGGTTGCGGCGAGGGAGCAGCAGGGCGCGCGCGGCGCACTCACGAAAGCGCGACGCGAACAGCGCCGAACCGCCGACCTCGGCCTGCACGAGCGGTTCGACCTCGTCCGGGGAGAGCACCGCGGCAGCGCCGCTGGGGGCCTCCTCCGTCTCGGGCAGTCGAACGACGATGCCGTCGTCGGCGTGCATCGACTGCACGTCGACGCCGTAGGTCTCCCGCAGCCGAGCGGTCAGGGCAAGGGCCCACGGCTGGTTGACCTGCGCGCCGAACGGGGAGTGGATCGCGAGGCGCCAGTCGCCGAGCTCGTCGCGGAACCGCTCGACGAGGATGGTCCGGTCGTCGGGCAGGACACCGGTCGCCTCCCGCTGCTCGGCGAGGTAGGTCAAGAGGTTGGTGACGGCCGAGGGGTCGAGGCCGCCGGTGGTCAGGCGCTCGCGGGCGTCGATGTCCGACAGCGCCGACACCTCCCGCAGGAACGCTCCGAGCGCCCGCCCGAGCTCGACCGGTCGACCGGGCGCATCCCCGTGCCAGTAGGGCATCCGGCCAGGCTGGCCAGGGGCGGGAGTGACGAGAACCTGGTCGTGGCTGATGTCCTCGATCCGCCACGCCGACGACCCGAGCAGGAACACGTCACCGACCCGCGACTCGTAGACCATCTCCTCGTCGAGCTCGCCGACGCGCGACTTCTTCTCGCCGACGAGGAAGACACCGAACATCCCGCGGTCCGGGATCGTGCCGCCGGAGGTGACGGCCAGCCGCTGCGCCCCGGGGCGACCGGCGAGGGTCCCGGTGACGCGGTCCCAGGTGATGCGCGGACGCAGCTCGGCGAACTCGTCCGAGGGGTAGCGGCCGGACAGCATGTCCAGGACGGCCTCCAGCGCCGACTGCGGCAGGCCGGCGAACGGCGCGGCGCGGCGCACGACAGCAGCGAGGTCGTCGACGGTCCAGGACTCGAGCGCGCACATGGCGACGACCTGCTGGGCCAGGACGTCGAGGGGGTTGCGCGGGTAGCTCATGGACTCGATGCCGCCCGACACCATCCGCTCGGCGACGACGGCGCACTGCACGAGGTCGCCGCGGTACTTCGGCAGCACCACTCCTCGCGAGACGGCCCCGACGTGGTGACCGGACCGCCCCACCCGCTGCAGCCCGGAGGCCACCGACGGCGGGGACTCGACCTGGATCACCAGGTCGACCGCCCCCATGTCGATGCCGAGCTCGAGCGACGAGGTGGCCACCACGGCGGGCAACCGGCCGGCCTTCAAGGCCTCCTCGATCTCGGAGCGCTGCTCGCGCGAGACCGATCCGTGATGGGCCCGCGCGATCTCCACCACGCCCTCACCGCCGCGGCCGACGCCGTTGCCCCAGGCGACTGCTCCACCGACGCCGCCCTGGCCCGGGTGCTGCGCTGGTCCGCGGGCGAACGACGCCCCGAAAGGCTTGACTCCCGCGCTGCCCTCCGGGCGATCCAGGTCGAGCGGCTCGTCGACCGCCACGGGGAAGGCCCGCTCGGTGGCGATCTCGTTCAGCCGACTGGTCAGCCGCTCCGCCGTACGGCGGGAGTTGCAGAACACGATGGTCGACCGGTGCTGCTCGACGAGGTCGACGATCCGCTCCTCGACGGCGGGCCAGATCGACGCCGTGCGTCCGCCGGGGGCACTGGGCTGCTCCCCGAGCGCGCCCATGTCCTCGACGGGAACTTCGACCGTGATCTCGATGGTCTTGCTCGACGGGGGCTGGACCAGGGTGACCTCCCGGGCACCGCCGAGGAACCGCGCCACCTCGTCGATCGGGCGGACCGTGGCGGACAGGCCGATGCGCTGAGCGGGCTTGTCCAGCAGGGCGTCAAGGCGCTCGAGCGTGACGGCGAGGTGTGCCCCTCGCTTGGTCCCGGCGACGGCGTGGACCTCGTCGATGATGACCGTCTCGACCCCGCGCAGCGACTCGCGCGCCGCCGACGTCAGCACCAGGAACAGCGACTCGGGCGTGGTGATGAAGATGTCGGGAGGGGTGCGGGCAAACGCGCGTCGCTCGTCGGCCGGAGTGTCCCCGGACCGGGTGGCCACGCGCAGGTCGGGGACGGGCAGGTCGAGACGCTGAGCCGCTTGCCGGATGCCGGTCAGCGGCGCGCGCAGGTTGCGCTCCACGTCCACCGCCAGGGCCTTCAGCGGCGAGACGTACAGCACGCGGCAGCGGTGCTTCGGATCCTCCGGGGGAGGAGTCGAGGCCAGTCGGTCCAGCGACCAGAGGAACGCCGACAGGGTCTTGCCCGACCCGGTGGGGGCGACGACCAGCGTGTCCAGCCCTTGGCTGATGGCGTCCCACGCGCCCTCCTGGGCGGCGGTGGGCGCGGCGAAGGCCCCCGTGAACCAGGCGCGCGTGGCGGGGGAGAATCGGTCGAGCGTCACAGGCGAAGACATGGCTCCGGAATCCTCTCAGGTGGATCCGACACCGGCACGCCGACCGAGGTGCAACCATCGTGAAATGAAACGCGTTCTCGTCGCCTCCGGCGCCGTCCTGACCCTGCTCGCCCTGTCCACGGCAGCACCGTCCCAGGCCGCAGACCTCGGCTCCTACACGGCGAACGGGGAGGTGCTCAACATCCTCCCGCCGGGCAGCGCCGGCAACGTCGACGTGCAGCAGGCGATCACCCTCGGGGTCACCAACCTGCCCAGCAGCCTCGCGAACGGGCAGCCGCCGTCGACGACCGCGACGCCGACGAGCCCCAAGAACTTCGCCGACCAGCTCGAGATGTACGACGCGCTGAACAAGGTCGGCCCCGGGACCCTCAAGGACAGCGACCTGACGACGTACTTCAAGAACGCGCGGCTCGGGATCGCCGACGCCGACGTCGTCAGCACGGTCACTCCGCGGCCGGGCGTGACGATCAAGCGCGACGCGTTTGGCGTCCCGCACATCAAGGGGACGACCGACGACGACGTGGCCTTCGGCGCCGGCTACGCCAACATCCAGGACCGGATGTTCCTCACCGACGTCCTGCGTCACACGGGCGCGGCCCGCCTCGCGGAGTTCCTCGGACCGACGGCCGGCAACATCGCGATGGACGCCTCCCAGCTGCGCATCGCCGCGTACACCGAGGAGCAGGCGCAGGCGCAGATCGAGTCGGTCGTGAAGCGCTACCCGGTCGAGGGGGCCAAGCTGCTGACCCGGCTGGACGCGATGATCGCCGGCATGAACGCCGCGCAGTCCGCGCTCTGCCCGGTGTCGGTCCCCGTCCCGCTCCCGGGAACCCTCGGCGCCGGCTTCGGCCAGAAGTGCCCGATCGAGTACGCCGCCCTGCTCAAGCCCCCGACGCCGTACACGCGCGCGGACATCATCTACATCGCCTCGCTCGTCGGTGGCATCTTCGGCAAGGGCGGCGGTGGCGAGGCCAACAACGCCCGCTGGCTGCAGCAGCTCACGGCGAAGTTCGGTGCCGCCGAGGCGCGGCGCATCTTCGACGACCTGCGCGAGAAGAACGACCCCGAGGCGCCCGTGTCCTCGCCGCTGACCCAGCCGTACGGCGGAAAGGGCATCACGCCGCAGGCGGGGAACGCCCTGCCGGACCTCAACCCCACGGCGACGGCGCCCGGTACCGGCAGCGACGCAGGTGGCTCGACCGTGCCGATCCCGCTGCCGTTCTCGACCCCGGACAGCGTCGACGGACCTTTCGGGAAGATCGCGCTGAACCTCACGAGCCACGGTATGAGCAACGCACTGCTGGTCGATGCGAAGCACTCGGCCGACGGCCACCCGACGGTCGTGTTCGGCCCGCAGACCGGCTACTACACACCGCAGCTGCTGGTGGAGCAGGACCTCGACGGACCGTCGATCAAGGCGCGCGGGGTGTCGTTCGCGGGCACCAACCTCGTGGTCGAGCTCGGCCACGGCGTGGACTACGCGTGGTCCGCGACCAGCGCCTCGAGCGACATCGTCGACACCATCGCCGAGCGGCTGTGCAACGTCGACGGTTCTGCGGCCACGGTCGAGAGCACGGCGTACCTGGTCGGCAGCACCTGCACCGCCATGGAGGCCTACACGCACACCGAGACGGCCTACCCGGGCGCTGCCGCTCAGGCCCCGCCCAAGGTCATCAACCTGCGGGTCCTGAAGACGCGCCACGGCATCGTGCAGGCCCGGACCACGGTCGGCGGCAAGCCGGTCGCGCTCGTGACCCAGCGCACGACGTACGGCCACGAGGTCGACAGCGCCGTCGGGTTCGCCCGGCTGCAGGACCCGAACTACGTGAAGGACGCGGCGACGTTCCAGAAGGCGGCGGACGCGATCGACTACACCTTCAACTGGTTCTACACCGACGACAAGGACATCTCCTACTACGGCTCGGCGCTGCTCCCGAAGCGCGCGCCGGGTTGGGACTGGGACCTCCCGCGCTGGGGGGACAAGAAGTACGACGACACGGGCTTCCTGCCCTTCTCGGCGCACCCGCGGGTCACCAACCCCTCGACCGGCTACCTCGTGTCGTGGAACAACAAGCAGGCGCCGGGCTTCGCTGCGGCCGACAACCAGTGGGGGTACGGCGCCGTCTACCGCTCCCTCTCGCTCGAGGACCGGGTGAAGGCGCGGATCGCCGGGGGCAAGAAGGTCACGCGCCCGCAGCTGGTCGAGGCGATGATCGACGCCGGGACCGTCGACGTCCGTGCGGCGTACCTGCTGCCTCAGGTGCTGGCGGTGCTGGGCACCCCGTCCGACCCGATCGACAAGGCCGCCGTCGCCTCGCTGACAGCCTGGGTCAAGGCGGGAGCCCAGCGCGTGGACCGCGCGCGGACCGGTGCCTACCCGCACCAGGACGCGATCGCGCTGCTCGACGCCTGGTGGGACCCGAAGGGCTCCGGTCTGACCACGAGCGCCGCGTCCCTGCCGCGCGACGTCCTTCGCCCGACCCTGGGTGACCTGGTCGACGTCCTGCCCCAGGGGCTCGACGACCACCCGCGGGCCGGCATCGGCTCGGCGTTCAACGGGATCGCCTGGTACGGCTACGTCAGCAAGGACCTCCGTCAGGTCCTGGGGCGCCCGGTGAAGGGGCGCTACAGCCGCACGTTCTGCGGGGCGGCGGCGGCGTGCAAGGCGCAGCTCACCGCCTCGCTCCACACCGCGACGACGGCGCTGCTGGTCCAGCAGTCCAAGGCCGACGTGTCGGCGCTGACCTACGCCAAGTCCAAGGACTTCATCCGGTCGGTCACGGCGGGTGTGGTCGGGTCGCGGCCGATCGACTGGCAGAACCGCCCGACCTTCCAGCAGGCCGTCAAGCTCACGACGCACCGGCCTCGGGCGGCGGCTCCGGCGACCAAGCCGGTCATCGCGCCCAAGCCGGCGGCGGGTCCGGCGCTGCCGACCACCGGGCTCGGGACGACCCTGCCGCTCGTCGGCCTGGTCGCGCTCGGCGGGCTCCTCCTCCTTCGACGTCGCCCCGTTGGTCGATAGCGCATTCGCTATCACTCGCCTAGGCTTGTGTGCATGGAGTCCGCGCACCTGCTGCTGAGCGCACGGACGGCGGCCGGCCTGAGCCAGCGGGAGCTGGCCCGGCGCGCGGACGTCCCCCAGCCCCTCATCAGTGCCTACGAGCGAGGTCGCCGCCAACCCGGCGCCGACCTGCTGCTCCGGCTGCTGCGCGCGGCCGGCCACGAAGTGCTGCTCGTCGACACCGTCGAGGCCAGCCGGGAGGCAGCGGCCAAGCTCGAGCAAGTGGTCGCCCTGGCGTCCGCCCTGCCCGCGCGGCGTCGCGGGCCCTTGGCCTTCCCCCTCTGGTCGACCCTCCAGCGATGACCGCCTCGCCGCTCATCGTCCTCGAGCGCACCGTCCAGGTGCACCGCCTGCTCGAGGCGGCCGGCGTCCCCCACGCGATCGGCGGCGCCCTGGCTCTGGCCTACCACGTGGGGGAGGCCCGGGCGACCCGCGACATCGACCTCAACGTCGGCGCCGATCCGGCCGACCCCGCGGCGCTGTTCTCCCTGCTGCCAAGGGATGTGCCGTGGACCGAGTCCGACGTGCAGGCGGTGCGGGCCACCGGTCAGGTCCGGCTCTGGTGGCCGCATCCGGACGGCCAGCCCCCGATCCCGCTCGACCTGTTCTTCCCCCAGTCGCCCCTGCACGACCTGGTCAACCAGCGGGCCGAGCGCGTCGCGATGCTCGAGGACGTGGTCCCGATCCTGAGCGCCACCGACCTGATGGTGTTCAAGATGCTGTTCAACCGGCGCAAGGACTGGGCCGACATCGAGGAGCTCCTGCGCTACGGAAAGGCCGACGTCGCCGAGGCTCGCCGGTGGCTGACCGAGGTCGTCGGCACCGACGATCCACGGCAGCAGACCCTGGACCAGCTGCTGGACGAGGTGCGTCAGGAGAAGGCGTAGTTCGTCCAGGTGGTCCCGGCGTCAGTGGTCACGTGGACCGAGCGCCCGTCGGTGCCGAGCCAGGTCCCTTCGGTCGCCGAGGAGAACCGCAGCGTCGTGCGGGGCGTCCTGCTCCCGTAGGCGTCCGTGGGGGCTGGCTGATCGGCCACCGTGGTCCAGGAAGAGCCGGCGTCTGACGTGGCTACCAACTCGAGTTGCTGGTCCCGGAACCCCTGCAGCACAAGCGAGCGCGCCGCAGGAACGACGACGGCACCGGGGGAGTCCGTGTCCACCGTGAGCAGGCTGCCGTACGTCCGGCCGCCGTCGGTGGACACGCGCACGCCAGCGGGTCCGTCGGCCCGGCGGGCGATGCACAGCGCCACCGCGACACCGTTCGGCCCGAGGGCCAGGTCGCGGGTGTCGCTCTCGAGGGTCGGGGTGAACGGCTCGGGGCTGCACGGGTCGCTCCCCGTCGTCCACGTCGCTCCGGCGTCGCTGCTGCGCGCGACGGCGGTGCGCGCATCGGAGGACCCGCCGGCGGTGTGCCCGTAGAACAGCGCCGTCACCCGATCGCCTCGCGCGGCGAGGCCGGCGCCCACCCAGGACCCGCTGGGCTGGGTGAAGGTGGTGGTCCACAACAGGCTCCCCACGGCGCTGGTCTGGACGACGTACCCGCACCCGGGAGCGCAGCCGGTCGCCGTTGCGAGGACCCGCACCGCTGACTGTCCGCTCAGCTCGAGCGCCTCGACCTCGCCACTGGAGACCCGGGACCAGCTGCGACCGCTGTCCGTCGTGATCCACATCCCGCGGCCGAACGCGTAGCCGACCTTGTCGTCGGCGAAGCGAACCCGGTCCGGGCAGCCGGTGTCGCTGCAGGCCGGCAGTCCTTGCGCCGTACGTCGTGACCACGTCTGCCCGCCGTCGTCGCTGATCAGCAGCACCGTGCACGGAGCCTCTCCGCAGGTGCCGGCGCCGAGAGCGAAGCCGCGCTGGCCGGTGATCTCGACGTCGGTGACCGTCGCCGGCTCGGTGACGGCGACGGGAGTGGGCGGCACGGTCGGACCGGCGGAGGCCGGCGTCTGCGCGCGGGGGCCACCAACGTGATCGCCCACGACGGTGACCGCACCGAAGGCGACCGCCGCCACGGCGAGTCCGGTCGCAGCGACGTACAACCGCTGACGCCGGCGCCGGCGGCGCATCCCGTGATGCACGTCGGACACGGGATCGCGCCTTGCCGGTACCTCCGCGCGTGCCCGCAGCACCCGCTGCAGGTCCGCCTCGAGATTGTCTAGCTCCACAGCCGCTCCCGGTTGCCGAGCGACGCACGCAACGCCGCAATGCCCTTGCTGGCCTGGCTCTTCACCGTTCCTGGCGCGATGCCCAGCACCCGCGCGATCTCCGCCTCGGACAGGTCCTCGTAGTAGCGCAGCACCAGCACGGTCCGCTGTCGTCGTGGCAGACGGGCCAGCACGTCCCACATCACGTCGTCGGACGGCCGGTCCTCGTACGCGCCTTCCGGGGGCTCGCCGGTCAGCCGTTCTCGCCGGAGCCGTCGCCACGTGCTGACGTTGCGGTTGGCCATGACCTGCCGCACGTAGCCCTCCGGATCGCCTTGTCGCTTGACGCGCGACCAGGCCAAGCCCGTGCGCTCAAGAGCGTCCTGCACCAAGTCGGCGGCGCTGTGCGGGTCCCCGGTGAGGACCGTGCCGTAGCGCAGCAGGGCATGGTGGCGGGCACGCACGAAGGCGTCGAACACCTCGCGCGTCGCGTGGTCCACCAGTCCCCTCCTACGGGTCGATCGGCCATTCTCCCCAGGGACGCCTCAGCGGGGTGCGGGGTTGCCTCGGGCGGTGCGGGATCCGTGCGCCAGGATGGGGCGGTGACCAACCCGGCCTCGTGGGAGAGCGACGCCGTCCTCGCCGACGGCGGGACGGTGACCCTGCGGCCCATCACCCCCGAGGACGCCGACGCCCTGCGGGCCATGCACTCCCGGCTGTCCGCAGACACCGTGTACATGCGGTTCTTCTCGATGGTCCGCGTCCTGTCGGACAAGGAGGTGGCGCGGCTGACCCAGGTGGACCAGGACCGGCGCATCGCGCTCGTGGCGCTGCTGCGGGGTGAGCTGGTCGGGGTGGTCCGCTGCGACCGGCTCGACGACGTCACCGCCGAGGTCGCGGTCGTGGTCGAGGACGCCCACCAGGGCAGGGGCCTGGGTCCGCTGCTGCTGGAGCACCTGGCGGCCGCGGCGGGGGACCGGGGGGTCCAGCGGTTCGTCGCCAACGTGCTGCCCAGCAACCGGCGGATGCTGCAGGTGTTCCGCAGCGCCGGGTTCGAGGTGGAGCGGCACATGGCCGACGGGTACGTCGAGCTCAGCTACCCGATCGAGCCGACCACCGCGTCGGTGTCCGTGGCCCGGGAGCGCGAGCACCTGGCCGACGCGCGCAGCGTCGCGCGCCTGCTGGCCCCGCGCTCCGTGGCCGTGCTCGGCGCCTCCCGCCAACCAGGTTCTGCCGGGCACGAGGTGCTGCGGGCCCTGCTGGAGCAGGGGTTCACGGGCCGGGTGCACGCGATCAACCCGGCCGCTGAGGAGGTGCTCGGGGTCCGGTGCGTCGCCGCCATCGGCGACGTCGAGGACGAGCACCTCGACCTGGTCGTGATCGCCGTACCCGCCGAGCGGGTGCCTCAGGCGGTCGCTGAGTGCGCGGACAAGGGCGTCCACGCGCTCGTCGTGGTCGCGGGTGGTTTCGCCGACGGGGGAGCGGACGGGCAGGCTCGGCTCGCCGAGGTCGTGCGGATCGCCCGGGGCGCCGGCATGCGCCTGGTCGGCCCGAACGCCATGGGGGTGGTGAACACCGACCCGGAGGTGCGCCTGCACGCGACGTTCGCCGCCGGTCGAGCCCTGCCGGGACGCGTCGGGGTCTTCACCCAGAGCGGAGCGCTCGCGGGGGCGGTGCTGAGCGCGCTGGACCGGCGACGGCTGGGCCTGTCGAGCTTCGTGAGCATCGGGGACAGGGCAGACGTGTCGGGCAACGACGTCGTGCAGTTCTGGCGCGACGATCCCCGCACGGAGGTCGTGGCGCTGCACCTGCAGGGGTTCGGCAACCCGCGCAAGTTCGCCCGGATCGCGCGCGACGTCGGTCGTCGCAAGCCTGTGGTGGCGCTCAAGAGCGGCCGGGGGACCGGGGACCTCGCCGTCGATGCGATGTTCGCCTCGGCAGGGGTGATCCGCGTCGACACCTTGGCCCAGCTGTTCGACACCTGCCAGCTGCTCGCGACCCAGCCGGTCCCGGCCGGTCCTCGGGTCGGCATCGTCGGCACGTCCAGCGCGCTGGCGGCGCTGGCCGTCGACGCGTGCCGGGCGAACGGCCTCCAGGTCGTCACCGAGGTCGACCTCGGCCCGACCGCGGACCCGGAGGACCTCCGGGTCGCCCTCCTCGAGGTCGCGCGGTCCGGGGACGTCGACGCGCTGCTGGCTCTCATCACCCCCCATCCCGACGGCGAGGCCCTCGCGGCGGCGGTGCTCGAGGCGTCGCAGACCGGGGGAGTGCCGGTGCTGGCGTCGTACCTCGGCGAGGACGGGGTGCCGGCGGCGCTCGCCGTCGCCGACGGGGCCGAGGCTGCGGCCCGCGGGTCGGTGCCGTCGTACTCGTCGCCGGAGTCCGCGGCCCTCGCGCTGTCCAGGGCGGTGGTGTACGCCGCCTGGCGGGACCGACCGGAAGGGTCGGTGCCTGACCTGCACGTGCAGGACGTCTCGCTCGAGGGGTTGCCTCAGGACGGGACGTGGGTGGACACGACAGCGCTTGCGGCGTACGGCATCGAGCCGTGGCCGACCGAGCGGGTCGTCCACGCTTGCGCGGCGCGCGCAGCCGGCGGAGCGGCTGGGGTGGCCGGTCGCGCTGAAGCACCCGGACGACGCCTGGCGCAACCGCGTCGACCTGGGGGCGGTGCGCCTCTCGGTGGCCGAGGGCGAGCTCGGCGCGGAGTGGGAGCGGGTGCAGCAGCAGTTCGGCGACACCGACCTGCTGGTGCAGCCGATGGCACCGCCGGGGCCGTCGGTGGTCGTGCGCCTGGTGCAGGACCCGGCCGTCGGGCCGCTGCTGTCGCTGCGGCTCGGGGGACCGGTGGCCGACCTGCTCGCCGACCCGGTGGTCCGCACCCTGCCGCTCACCGACCTGGACGCCGCGGAGATGGTCCGCGCGATGCGCGGTGTCGGCCTCCTGGCGGACCAGGACGTCGCGGCGCTCGAGGATCTCCTCCACCGGCTGGCGCGGCTGGCGGAGGACCTGCCCGAGGTGGCCGAGGTGCTGCTGGACCCGGTGCTCGTCGGGACGTCGGGCGTCACGGTCCTGCACGGCGGTGTCCGCCTGCTCCCCCCGGGAGTGGATCCCGAACGGCGGCCGCGGCAGGTCGTGGGCGGGTCGGCCGGGCTGCTCCGCGGTACAGACACCGGCACAGAGACCGGCACGTAGGCTTCCTCGGGTGCGCCTGACCGAGTTCTGGAACCGGATGGACCGGCGCTTCGGAGCAACCTACGCGCGGTCCTACGCGACGGACATGGTGCTCGGTGAGCTCGGTTCGCGCACGGTCGCGCAGGCCCTGGCGGAGGGCGACGACGTGAAGTCGGTCTGGCGTGCCGTGTGCGACGCCAACGCCGCGCCGCTGTCCGAGCGCTGATCCCGCCCCGCTCGGCGTGTCGGCTGGCGATCGAACGATTGTTCGACCTAGTGTCCACAGCGTTCCGGGTGGTCCACAGGTTGCGCCCGCACCGGCAGAACTGTCGGTGCGCAGCCCTAGCGTCCATCGCAGATCGGAACAACCCGCTTCGACCCTAGGAGACACGGTGGCTGCACCGGACCGCGACAAGGCCCTCGAGATGGCCCTCGCCCAGATCGACAAGAACTTCGGCAAGGGCTCGGTGATGCGCCTGGGCGACGACATCCGTCCGCCTGTCGCCGTCATCCCCACCGGCTCCATCGCGCTCGACGTCGCGCTGGGCATCGGCGGGCTGCCGCGCGGTCGCGTGGTGGAGATCTACGGGCCGGAGTCCTCCGGCAAGACCACGGTGGCTCTCCACGCGGTCGCCAACGCCCAGCGCGCCGGCGGCATCGCGGCGTTCATCGACGCCGAGCACGCCCTCGACCCCGACTACGCCAAGAAGCTCGGCGTCGACACCGACCAGCTGCTCGTCAGCCAGCCCGACACCGGTGAGCAGGCCCTCGAGATCGCGGACATGCTCGTGCGCTCCGGGGCCATCGACATCCTCGTCATCGACTCCGTCGCGGCGCTCGTGCCCCGCGCCGAGATCGAGGGCGAGATGGGCGACAGCCACGTGGGTCTGCAGGCCCGGCTCATGAGCCAGGCCCTCCGCAAGATGACCGGCGCCCTCTCCCAGACGGGCACGACCGCGATCTTCATCAACCAGCTCCGCGAGAAGATCGGCGTCATGTTCGGCTCGCCCGAGACGACGACAGGCGGCAAGGCGCTGAAGTTCTACGCGTCGGTCCGCATCGACGTGCGCCGCATCGAGACGCTCAAGGACGGCACCGACGCGGTCGGCAACCGGACCCGGGCCAAGATCGTGAAGAACAAGATGGCCCCGCCGTTCAAGCAGGCTGAGTTCGACATCATCTACGGCGTCGGGATCAGCCGCGAGGGCTCGCTCGTCGACATGGGCGTCGAGCACGGCTTCGTCCGCAAGAGCGGCGCTTGGTACACCTACGAGGGCGACCAGCTCGGCCAGGGCAAGGAGAACGCCCGCGCGTTCCTGCGCGACAACCCCGAGCTCGCGCAGGAGATCGAGGACAAGATCAAGGCCAAGCTCGGGATCGGTCAGCCGATCCTCGACGTGACGGATGACGCGCTGGCCGACATGGTCGCGCCGGTTCCGGTCGACCTCTAGTCGGTGGGCCTCGAACGGCTCGCCCCTCTCGACCCCGACCGGCCGACGGGGGGCGAGCCGTCCCCACGTCGTGTCCGTGCCGACGACCCCGACCCCATCCCGACCAGCGCGGGGGACGGGTCCGCGCCCGCCTGGGAACCCACCGTCGAGGTCGGGGCCGGCCCCGGCGAGGTCAGGTCGCGCGCGGCCGGGCGGCGGCAAGGCCCGCGCCGAGCGGCCCCGCAAGCCCTACCCCACCCGGGAGGAGCGGGAGCAGCGCGCCGAGGCGAAGACGGCTGCGCGTGCGAAGGAGATCGCGGCCGATCCCACCGGTGTGGCCCGGCAGGTCTGCCTGCAGCTGCTGGAGCTCGGCCCGCGCACGCACACGGAGCTCGCCCGGGCGTTGGCCAAGAAGGGCGTCCCCGACGACGCGGCGGCCGAGGTGCTCGGTCGGTTCGCCGAGGTAGGGATCATCGACGACGCGCTGTTCGCCAGCATGTGGGTGACCAGCCGGCACCGCGGTCGCGGGCTGGCCGGACGGGCCCTGTCGCAGGAGCTCCGCCGCAAGGGGGTCGACGACGACACCATCCGTGAGGCGGTCGGTGAGCTCGACCCCGACCAGGAGGTCGAGACCGCGCGCGCCTTGGTGCGCCGCAAGCTGGCCAGCACCCGCCGCCTCCCGACCGAGGCCAGGATCCGGCGGCTCGCGGGGATGCTGGCCCGTAAGGGGTACGGCGCAGGTGTCGCCTTCCGCATCGTCAAGGAGGAGCTGGAGCAGGAGGGCACGGACCTGCGCGGAGCCTCAGCCTCGACACCGACCAGCTCGCTGCGTTGGAGGGCGACGCTCCCCTCGGCTGACGGCAGTGGCAGGCTGCCCGCATGAGCAGCGACACCGTTCTCCCCGCCCTGCGCCTGGCCGGTCAGCCCGTGTCCGTCGTCGGCCGCGCGCGCCTGTACGTCTGTGGCGTGACGCCGTACGACGTGACGCACCTCGGGCACGCGGCGACCTTCGTCTGGGTCGATGCCGCGGACCGCGTGTTGCGCCGGCTCGGCGTGCAGGTCGAGGTCTGCCGGAACGTCACCGATGTCGACGACGTGCTGTTCGACGCCGCTGCCCGCGCCGGCGCACCGTACGACCGGTTCGCGGCCGTCCAGCAGTTCCACTTCGACCGCGACATGGACGCCCTCAGCGTCCGGCGACCGGCGCACGAGCCGCGGGCGCACGGGTACATCGAGCCGGTTGTCGCCCTCGCGCAGACGCTGCTGGACCGAGGGGCGGCGTACGAGAGCGGGGGCGGGGTGTACCTGCACGGCGCTCCCGTGGTCGAGCGGGCCGGTCTGGAGCGCGCCGCCGCCGAGCAGCTGCTGCGCGAGAACGGCGGACGCCCCGACGACCCCAACAAGCGCGACCCGCTGGACCAGGCCGTCTGGCAGAGCAGCACCGGCGACGAGCCCGCCTGGCCCAGCCCCTGGGGATCTGGCCGCCCCGGGTGGCACGCCGAGTGCACGGCCATGGCGCTGTCGACGTACGGCCCCAGCCTCGACCTGCACGCCGGCGGGGCGGACCTGCGGTTCCCGCACCACGCCTACGAGACAGCGCAGGCCGAGGCCGCGACCGGCGTGACGCCGTTCGCCCGGGCCTGGATGCACGTGGGGACCGTCCAGCTGGCGGGGGAGAAGATGGCGAAGTCCGTCGGGAACCTGGTGTTCGTCGCGGACCTGGTGGCGCAGACCAGCGGCCCCACGGTCCGGGCGCTGCTGCTCGACCGGCGCTACGACCAGGCCTGGGACCACACCAGCGCCGGCCTCGAGCAGGCCGCCTCCCGGCTGGACGCCCTGCACACGGCGGCCGGGCGGCCGCACACCGACGAGGCCGCGCAGCACGCTGTCCTGGCGGCGCTGGCGGACGACCTGGACGTGCCCCGTGCCCTCGACGTGGCGATCGAGGAGGGCGGGCAGGCGGCGCGGGACCTCATCGCCGTCCTCGCCCTCTGACCGCGAGCCCGCTGACCATGAGCCCGCTGACCACGAACTCTCTGACCACGAGCCCTCGGACCCGGGCCCCGCGCCACGCATGACCCGGCGCGATCGAGGGCAGGGTCACTGTGAGCGGTCAAGCAGCGGCTGCCATACCCAGGGAAGCGGGCAGATCGTGCATCGCACCAACGATCGCGCCGCGCACGACCCGAGCCCCGGCCGCGCGCTGCTGCTTGACCTCCCGGCCGACGCCGCCTCCGCGGGGGTGGTCCGAGGAGCGGTCGCCAGTCTGCTGCAGCGCCAGGTGGACCAGGACGCCCGGGACACCGCCACCCTGCTGGTCACCGAGCTGGTGACCAACGCCACACGGCACGTCGGAGGAGCCCTGCACGTCGAGGCCGGCGTCTGTGACAGCACGCTGCGCGTCGAGGTGTGCGACGGGAGTTCCTGCCTGCCGGTGCTGGGCGAGCTGCCCGACTGGGAGAGCGAATCCGGTCGTGGGATGGTGCTGATCGACGCCCTCTCCGACCGCTGGGGCGCCGAGGCGATCCCCACCGGCAAACGCGTGTGGTTCGAGCTCGCCGTCGCGGCGCGGCTTCCTGCCTGACCTCGTCACCCAGAGTGACGTAGATCACGTCGGAGGATATGCTCGGTTTGCGGCATTCGTCCCCGCCACGGGCCGTCACCCGCGTCCTGACCGCGCGTTGACCCTGACATGCGGAACCCCGTCCCCGCCTGCTCCGGGAGTGGCATCCCGGGCATCCCCCCGGAGGCCGTGCTGTGACCCGTCGATCCCGCCCCCCGTCCCGTCGCCTGCTGTCCGCCGTCGCGGTCCTTGCCACGGGTGCCGCCCTCGCCCTGCCCGCGCGGGCTGCCACGCCTGGCCCGCTGCTCGCGACGTACGTCGTGACGCTGGCGCCGTCGGTCACGCCAGCCGCGGTCGCCTCACTGACCCCAGCCCTCGGCGGTCGGGTGGGCTTCGTCTACACCCACGCGCTGCGCGGCTTCTCGGTGACGCTGCCCAGGGCGGCCGCGCCGCTGCTGCCCGCCTTGCCCGGCGTCCTCGCCGTGCAGGCCGACCAGGTCGTCCACGCGAGCGCGACGCAGGCCGACCCCCCGTCGTACGGCCTGGACCGCATCGATCAGCGCGCCCTCCCGCTGAATCGCACCTACACGACCACCTCCCAGGGCGCCGGCGTGACCGCGTACGTCGTCGACACCGGCATCCGGTACGACCACCGCGACTTCGGCGGCCGGGCCACGCCCGGTTTCGACGCCATCACCGCGGGCGGCGGAGCGGTCGACTGCAACGGCCACGGCACCCACGTCGCGGGCACGCTCGGCGGCACGACGTACGGCGTCGCGAAGGCCGTGCGCCTGGTGGGTGTGCGCGTGCTCGACTGCAGCGGATCCGGCACCACCGCGCAGGTCGTCGCGGGTCTCGACTGGCTGACCGGCCACCACCAGACAGGGGTGCCGGCCGTCGCCAACCTGTCGCTCGGGGGAAGCGCGGACGCCGCGATCGACACGGCGGTCAAGAACGCGATCGCCGACGGGATCACGTTCGGGGTCGCCGCCGGCAACGACGGAGGGTTCGTCACCGACCTCATCGGTGCCTCGGACGCCTGCAACGGCTCACCGGCTCGGGTGCCCGCGGCCCTCACGGTGGCCGCGACGGATGCGAGCGATGCGCGAGCGACGTACAGCAACCGCGGTTCCTGCGTGGACCTGTGGGCGCCAGGGTCGGCGATCGTCAGTGCCTGGTACAGCTCGGCGACCGCGACGCAGACCCTGAACGGCACGTCGATGGCGACCCCGCACGTCGTGGGCGCTGCTGCGCTGCTGTTGTCCAAGGGTTACCAGTCGCCCGCCGCGGTGGCTGCCGCCCTCATCGCTGCGTCGACCAAGGGCGTCGTGACCAACGCAGGATCAGGCACCGCGAACCGTCTGCTGTTCACCAACCGCTAGCCAGGGGCAGGAACCTCTGGCTGGGCGTCGAAACCTGAGAGCGAGACCAGCTCGTTCGCCCAGCCGAGGGGATCCACCCACATGAACCGCCGCCTGACCGTTGCCGTCGCTCTGAGTGCCGCTGCCGTGACCGCTGTCGCGATGCCGTCCGAGGCCGCCACGAAGGCCAAGCCGAAGCCGATCAAGGGCTCCTACACGCTGACGCTGGTGCCGGACCCGACCCCGAACTCCAGCGCGGCCACCGGCGTCTCCGGCTGCACCGGCGTGATTCCGCAGGCGACGGACAAGCACCCGTTCACCGCACCGGCTGCAGGCACCATCGAGGTCATCCTCGACGGTGACGACCCGGCCAAGGGCGCGGCCCCGGCCGGCGTCGACTGGGACCTCTACGTCAACGACGCGCAGGGTGAGGTCGGTGCTTCCCACGGCGCCACCGCGCACGAGGAGGTGTCCTTCAAGGTGAAGAAGAAGACCCCGCTGACCTTCATCGTCTGCAACCTCGCCGGTCTGCCGAACGGCAAGGTCTCCTACACCTTCACCTACAAGTGAGCCGCCGGGCCGCGGTCGTCCTGACCGTCAGCGCGCTCGTCCTCGCGGGGGCGTCCGTCCCGTCGTACGCCGCGAAGGCCAAGCCGAAGCCGATCACCGTCACCTACAAGGTGTCGCTGGTCCCGGATCCGAGCCTCAATGCCGCGACGGCGTGCGCCGCGGTGAACCCGGCGGCGCAGGACAAGCGCGCGGTGTCCCTACCGGCCAAGGGGACGCTCAAGGTGTCCCTCATCGGCGGCGACTTCCCCGGCCCGGCGGCCGGGCAGGGCGACTGGGACCTCTACACGCTGGACGCCAACGGCGACCTGCTGTCCTCGAGCGAGTCCGCGGGTGTCGTGGAGGAGACCCTGGACAAGGTCAAGGGCAAGACCTCGATGAGCATCTGGGTCTGCAACCTCGTGGGCACCACCGACGGGACGATCACCTACACGTTCACCTACGCCTGAGCCGCGGGGCACTTAGCCTGAAGCCGTGAGCCGCAGCTATCAGGTCCGCACCTACGGGTGCCAGATGAACGTCCACGACAGCGAGCGGATCAGCGGGCTGCTGGACGAGGCCGGCTACGTCCCGGTCGTCGAGGGCGCGACGCCGGACGTCGTGGTCTTCAACACGTGCGCCGTCCGCGAGAACGCCGACAACAAGCTGTACGGCAACCTCGGGCACCTCAAGCCGGTGAAGGACGCGAACCCTGGCATGCAGATCGCCGTCGGCGGCTGCCTGGCGCAGAAGGACCAGGGGCTCATCACGGCCAAGGCGCCGTACGTCGACGTCGTCTTCGGTACGCACAACGTCGGCTCGCTGCCCGTCCTGCTCGAGCGGGCCCGCGTCGAGCAGCAGGCGCAGGTCGAGCTGCTCGAGTCCCTCGAGGTGTTCCCCTCGACGCTGCCGGCGCGGCGCGAGTCGACGTACGCGGCGTGGGTGTCGATCAGCGTCGGGTGCGACAACACCTGCACCTTCTGCATCGTGCCCTCCCTGCGAGGCAAGGAGGAGGACCGCCGGCCCGGCGACGTGCTTCGTGAGGTCGAGGTGCTCGTCGAGCAGGGCGTGCTCGAGGTGACCCTGCTCGGGCAGAACGTGAACTCCTACGGGCGCTCCTTCGGCGAGCGCGACGCGTTCGGGTTGCTGCTGCGCACGGTCGGAGCGACGGGGCTGGAGCGGGTCCGCTTCACCAGTCCGCACCCGCGTGACTTCACCGACGACGTCATCGAGGCGATGGCGCAGACCCCCGCCGTCTGCCCCTCTCTGCACATGCCGCTGCAGTCGGGCTCCGACGACGTGCTCCGTCGGATGCGCCGGTCTTACCGCTCCGAGCGGTTCCTCGGGATCCTCGACCGGGTCCGGGAGCAGATCCCGGACGCCGCCATCACGACCGACATCATCGTGGGCTTCCCGGGCGAGACCGACGCCGACTTCGAGGACACGCTGCGGGTGGTCGAGGCGTCGCAGTTCGCGGGTGCCTACACCTTCCAGTACTCCACCCGGCCTGGTACCCCCGCCGCCGACTACCCCGATCAGGTGCCGGCCGAGGTCGTCGCGGAGCGCTACCAGCGGCTCGCTGCGCTGCAGGACCAGATCACCTACGACGGGATGCTGGCCCAGGTGGGCCGCACCGTCGAGGTGCTGGTGAGCAAGGGTGAGGGCCGACCGGGCAAGGGTGCAGACCGGCTGACCGGACGGGCCCGCGACAACCGGTTGGTGCACCTCGCCGCGGTCGATGGGGTGCGGCCGGGCGACGTCGTGACGACCGTCGTGACGGAGGCGGGGCCGCACTACCTGCTCGCTGACGGCACGTTGCTGTCGCACCGACGGACGAGAGCGGGGGACCTTTCCGAGGCCGGCCAGGTGGTTTCCACCTCCGGAGCCTCAGGCGTTCTGCTCGGCATGCCCCGCGTCGGCGCCCCCTAGCGCCCGCCCTCGCTCCGCGAGGTGTCCGAGGGCGCGGACCGGTGTGCGCGGCGGATGCTCGGGCGGGAACCCCGGCTCATGGCAGGGACAGCGTGATCCGCACCGTGTCGCCGGCCTCGACCCCGGCTGCGCGGCGTATCGGCTTCTTCACGGGCAGGATGAAGGCCTCCTCGCTCGGGAACACCGAGGTCGACCAGGTGGAGGCCGCGAGGGTGACGAGGACCTTGACCGACCCGAAGCCCGAGGCGCGCTCCTCGGCGCGGTCCTCGAGCGCCGGCCACCGCGGGACCGTGACGAAGTGCCACGGACCCTCCCGCCACAGCCAGATCTCAGCGTCGAAGGTGAGGTCCACGACGCGACGCTCACGCGCCGCAGGGGCCCTCGACGAGAGCCCCTGCGACGTCCGTGCGATGGGGTGAGTGACGGGGCTCGAACCCGCGACAACCGGGATCACAACCCGGTGCTCTACCAGCTGAGCTACACCCACCATGGAACGCAAAGAGTCTAGCGGTCGGCGACGGCGGGCGTCCCGGCCAGGAGCAGCACCGGCCCGGACTGCCCGGCCTTGCCGTCGTACAAGGCCCGGTCGGCGAGGCCGTAGAGGTCGGCGCCTGTGACGTCGGACCCCGCCGGGCTCAGCGCCGCACCGACGGAGACCGAGACAGCCAGTCCGGGGGTCACCGACTCCCACGGCTCGCCGGCGACCGCGGCAGCGACCTCCCTGGCACGGCTGAGGACCGCCGTGGCGTCCAGGTCCGAGCTGCGCAGCACGAGGGCGAACTCGTCGCCCCCCTGCCGCACTGCGAGGTCGTCGGGCCGCACCACCGCGCGCAGCAGCAGCCCCACGCGCCGCAGGACGTCGTCCCCGCAGGCGTGGCCGAAGCGGTCGTTCACGCTCTTGAAGCCGTCGAGGTCGAGCAGCAGCAGTGCGGTCGGTCCGTCGCCCCCGGTGTCGCGTGAGAGCCAGTCGTCGAAGCGTCGGCGGTTCAGCAGGCCGGTGAGCGGATCGGTGTCGACGGCCAGGCTGAGGAGCTCGTGCTCGGCTCGGCGTCGTTCGGCGGCCTGGGCAGATCGGGCGGCGCTGAGGACCGAGGCGCGGGCCTGCCACAGCCGGCTCGCCAACAGGTCGGCGTGCTCGCGCTGCGCCTGGGCAGCTGCCGAGCCGTCGTCTGCGGCGAGGACCTGCGCGCGCACCCACAGCGGGAAGCTCGCCGAGGCGGACGAGGTCGACACCGAGCCGGAGAGTCGCTCCGCCGGTCCGCGGTCGCCGTGCGCGTGGAAGGCGCGCCAGGCATGAGCGGCCAGCAGCAGGGGGAGCACCTCGACGTCACCCGCCGCGGACAGCCGGCGTTGGTGGTCCTCCACCGCGAGGGCGGGAGCGGTGCCGAGCAGCAGGGCGACCACGTCGCGCAGGCCCTCGACGTCGTACCGCCAGAGCGGGCGGGGCTCCAGGGCGAGGGCCGCCGGCACGAGGGCCGCCGCGGCGGTCAGCCGCTGCGCGGCGGCGTCGACCTCGCCCGTCTCCAGCAGCGCCAGGCCGTGCTCGACGCCGACGATCACCCGGTTCACCGCGACGGCCTCCGTCTGGCGGGCCAGCGCCGCGCCAGGGGCGTCCTGCAGGGCGAGGGCGTACAGCTCGTCGACGAGCTCCCAGAGACGCAGCGTGTTGAGGGACGCCGCGGTGACGACATAACCCAGGCAGCGCTCGGGACCGCCGTGAGCCTGGTCGAGCAGAGCCACGGCCCGGCTGCTCGCGGCGAGCACCTCAGCGGCATCGTTCTCGCCGGCGGCGACCAGGGCGAGGAGCCCCTGGGCGATCGCCCGCTGGGCCGGTCCCGCAGCCTTCAGCGACAGGGCTCCCACGGTGGCTGACAGGCCGGCGTCCCCGGTCACCACCGCGTGGACCGTGCGCGCCACCTCGAGCACGAACAGGACGTCGGGCTCTGCGGCCTCCCGGTCGGCGGCGAGCGCGACCCGAGCGAGGGCTGCCTCACGGTCTTCGCCCTGTACCGCCTCGACGAGCGCGAAGGCCTCGGCGAGGGCCTCCGCCTGCCTGGTCAGTCGGCGGTGGGCCCCAGCGCCGCAGCGGCCGCGGCGGCCTGCTCGCTGGTGGGCCCGGGCTGCGGCACGAAGACGGCCGACCGGTAGTAGGCCAGCTCCTTCACCGACTCGAGGATGTCGGCGAGGGCGCGATGGCCCCCCGCCTTCTTCGGCGCGTTGAAGTAGGCCCGCGGATACCACCGCCGTGCGAGCTCCTTGACCGACGACACGTCGACCATCCGGTAGTGCAGGAAGGCGTCGAGCTCGGGCATGTCCCGTGCCAGGTAGCCGCGGTCGGTCGCGATGGAGTTGCCGCAGAGCGGAGCCTTGCCCGGCTCGACGTACTGCCGCAGGTAGGTGAGCAGCTGCTCCTCCGCCTCCCGGAGCGTCAGCGTCGCGGCGAGCACCTGGTCGGTCAGCCCCGACGTCGCGTGCATGTCCCGCACGACGTCCGGCATGCGGGACAGCTCGTCGGCCGTCGCCCCGATGACGAGGTCGATGCCCTCCCCGAGCACGGTCAGCTCGGAGTCGGTGACCAAGGCCGCCACCTCGATGAGCAGGTCGGAGCCCAGGTCGAGCCCGGTCATCTCGCAGTCGATCCACACCAGCCGGTCAGTCACCGGCCCCACCCTAGGACCCCGAGGCCGGTTAGGGTCCGGAAGCATGAGTGAGATCGCCGACCGCCTCGGCAAGGCCTACGCCTTCGACGGACCCGCCCTCGAGCTCGGGGCGCTCGTCCTCGACGGGCAGGCCTACCCGGACGCGCGCATCCGGATGCCCCTGTCCATGCTGAACCGGCACGGCCTCGTCGCCGGCGCGACCGGCACCGGCAAGACCAAGACACTGCAGCTCATCGCCGAGCAGCTGTCGGCCAACGGGGTGCCGGTGTTCCTCGCCGACATCAAGGGTGACGTGTCGGGCATGGCCGCTCCTGGCGTGTCCGGCGACCGCATCACCAAGCGGGCGACCGAGACGGGCACAGACTGGCAGGCCACCGGCTTCCCGACGGAGTTCCTCAACCTCGGCGGTCGCGGCGGGACGGGGGTCCCCGTGCGGGCGACGATGACGTCGTTCGGTCCGGTGCTGCTCTCGAAGGTCCTCGGGCTCAACGAGACCCAGGAGTCGTCGTTGGGACTGGTGTTCCACTTCGCCGACAAGGCAGGGCTGCCGCTGCTCGACCTCAAGGACCTCCGCGCGGTCATCGCCCACCTGGTCAGCGACGAGGGCAAGGCCGAGCTCAAGGAGCTCGGCGGCCTGTCGTCCGCGACGGCCGGCGTCATCCTGCGCGAGCTGGTCGGTCTTGAGAACAACGGCGGAGACGTCTTCTTCGGCGAGCCGGAGTTCGACACGGCGGACCTGATGCGCCTGGCGCCCGACGGCCGCGGGATGGTCACCCTCATGGAGCTGCAGGGGCTGCAGGCCTCGCCGCAGCTGTTCAGCACCTTCCTCATGTGGCTGCTGGCGGACCTGTTCCACGACCTGCCCGAGGTGGGGGACGTCGACAAGCCCAAGCTGGTGTTCTTCTTCGACGAGGCGCACCTGCTGTTCGACGACGCGTCGAAGGCCTTCCTGGACGCGATCGCCCAGACGGTGCGCCTGATCCGTTCCAAGGGGGTGGGCGTCTTCTTCGTCACCCAGACCCCCAAGGACGTCCCGGCGGATGTGCTGGCCCAGCTCGGGAACCGCGTGCAGCACGCGCTGCGCGCCTTCACCCCGGACGACGCCAAGGCGCTCAAGGCCACGGTCGGGACCTTCCCCACCAGCGACGTGTACGACGATCTCGGCGAGCTCCTGCAGTCCCTCGGCATCGGCGAGGCGGTGGTGACGATCCTGTCCGAGAACGGTGCGCCGACGCCGGTCGCGTGGACGCGCATGCGCCCGCCGGCCTCCTTGATGGCCCAGCTCGACCCGGCCGCGCAGACCGCCATCGTCAACGGCAGTGCGCTGCAGGCGGAGTACGGCGCGTCGGTGGACCGCGAGTCGGCGTACGAGATGCTGCTCGCGAAGGTGTCCCCGGAGCCGGAGCCGGAGCAGCCGCCCGCGAAGCAGCAGTCGGCGCCCCCGCAGCAGCAGCCCTGGCCGGAGACCGGTGGTGCAGCCGCCGGCGGGGTGATGGGGGCGGTCCTGGGCTCGAGCGTCTTCAAGTCGTTCGCCCGCTCTGCGGCGTCCGCCGCCGGTCGGGAGATCAGCCGCTCGATCTTCGGCACCGCACCGAGGAAGCGTCGGTCCACGCGCCGCCGCTGATCGTGCTTGTGCACCGGACGGAAACACGGGGGTCACGTCCAGGGAACCGGGCGTTCCTAGCGTCGTGGGTGTCGGACCGTCCCCGGAGGAACCCATGGCCCACCCCTCGCCAGTCCCGTTCGCTCGTCGCCCTGTCGCCCCCGTGCTGCGCTCCGTGACCGGGAGGGACGGCGACGTCATCAGCCGTGCTGCGGAAGCCGGCGTCTGCCTGACTGGCCCCCTGGCTGCAGGCCCGCTCGTCGTGGACCTCGCGGCGTACGTCGTCACCGTGGACGGTGCGGAGCTCGAGGTGTCGCCGCGCCAGGTCGAGCTGCTCGCGCTGTTCGTCGCCGCGCCTCGCAAGGTGTGGAGCCGTGACCAGCTGCACTGGGTCTGCTGGGGGAGCACCAGCCCGTCGCGTCGCGTGGACGTCCAGCTGTGCCGGTTGCGCGCGAAGACCGGGCTGGACCTGTTCCGCAACGTCCGGGACCGCGGCTGGGCCTTGCGCGCTTTCGCTGCCTGACGGCGCCGCGCGCGGGGGAGGGGCTCAGTCGAAGGCCAGCTCCTGCGTACGCCGGGGCATGGCGCTGATCGCGAACGCGATGAGCACCGTGGTCACGGCGATGCCGACGAACACGTGGTGCGAGGCGGCGTAGAGCGCGTCCCGCGCAAAGGTCGCCCCGGCGCCCCCACCGGTCAGTGCCTGCGCGGCGTCGTCGACGGTCTTCGGCAGAGGCCCGTCGACACCGGCGGGCGGGTTCGCGAACCGGTTCGCCAGCGTGGTGTTGGCGATCGCCCCGAACGCCGCGGCCCCAAGCGCTGACCCCATCGAGCGGCTGAACATCGTCGTCCCCGTCACGACCCCTCGGCGCTCCCAGCCGACCACCGACTGGACCGCGACGACCGTCGGGCTGGCCGACAGGCCCATGCCCAGACCCGTCACGAACATGGCGACGACGACGCCGGTCACCGACCCGTTCTCGCCCAGGCGCGCGGTCAGCAGGCCGCCGACCACGGCGATGCCGATGCCGATCAGCGCCGTGTCGCGAAAGCCGATCCGCAAGTAGAGCCGTCCGCTCAACGACGCCGCGATCGGCCAGCCCATGGTCAGCGCCGCCAGGGCGAACCCGGCCTCCACCGCTCCGGTCCCCAGCACCCCCTGGACGTACGTCGGGATGTAGCTGCTCAGGCCGACGATCAGCGCCCCGACGCCGAGACTGACGAGGTTGCCGCTGACCAGGATGCGCTGGCGGAACACCCACAGCGGCAGCACCGGTTCGGCGGCGCGGGTCTCGACGTACCGGAAGCTGACGAGGGCGGCCACGGCGGCGCCGAGGACGAGCACGCTGGTGCGTGATCCCCACGCCCACTCCCGCCCGCCCTCGAGCAGTCCGAGGATGAGCAGCGAGCAGCCGAGGGTGAGCAGCCCGGCGCCGACGTAGTCGATCTGGTGCGGTCGGCGCTCGACCTGCTCGGTGAAGTTGCGGCGCAGGACGCGCAGGGCGAGAAACCCCAGGGGCAGGTTCAGGAAGAAGATCCAGCGCCACGAGCCGTACTCGCTGAGCAGGCCGCCGATCGCCGGTCCGGCCACCGCGGAGATGCCCCAGACCGAGGCGATGTAGCCCTGGACGCGGGCGCGCTCCTCGACGGTGTAGATGTCGCCGATGATCGTCAGCCCGATGGGTTGGATCGCCCCAGCACCGATGCCCTGCAGCGCCCGCGCGGCGATGAGCGTCGGCATCGACCACGCGACACCGCACAGCAGGGACGCCCCGACGAACACGAGCACCCCGAAGGTGATCATCGGCTTGCGGCCCACGACGTCGGCGAGCTTGCCGTAGATCGGCACGGTGACGGCCTGGGTCAGCAGGTAGATGCTGAACAGCCAGGGGAACTGGCTGAAGCCGCCAAGGTCCTTGACGATGCTCGGCACCGCCGTCGCGATGACGGTGCTGTCCAGCGCGATCAACGACGACGTCAGCATGATCGCGCCGAGCACCGGCCCGCGCTCTGACCGCAGCCCGACGGACGAGCGGGTCGGACGGTCGGCGGTCGCGGTCACGAAGGGCACTCCGGGGTCAGCGGGGCGGGTCAGGGGCCCTGAGGTGACAACTCGGCGTGCCCGTCGGCATTCCCACTCTGGCCACCCGATCGGGTGAGACTCACCTGACCGGGGCCTCGTTGATCAGCCTGACGCCATCCCCCACCGTCAGGAGCAGCTCATGACCACCCTCGACAGCGACTTCCTCGCCCGCCTCACCGCCGATCTCGTCGCCGAGCTGGCCGCCCGCCGCACCATCGAGGACCTGGTCGAGGCGCTGAGCTGGTAGGACCAGGCTCAGGAGCCGACGAAGGCCGACTCCGGCAGGTCGCAGGCCTTCGCGAGGTCGCTGATGCTCGCGCGCACCCGGTTCGCGGCCGTGTCCGCCTGATCGGTCTTCCCCTGTCGCTGGGCGATCTCGACGGCGTGCAGGTCGGTGTGGATCCGCACAGCAGGGTCGTGCAGTGCCGGGGTGGACATCGCTGACAGCAGCGGGTCGAGGCTGTCTGCGACGGATTTCGCTGTCTGCTCACTCGGCGTCGCGGACAACCCGGCCGCAGAGACCTTGTCGGCGAACGCCGTGCACCGGGCGGTCTTGTCCGCGGCGGACAGGGTGCTCCCGGCGCAGCCGGTGAGCAGCAGTGCCACCAACGCGAGCCGCTTCATGAGCCGAGCAGCAGCAGGAGCCCGCCGCAGGTCAGGGCCACCATGACGGTGAGCAGGGGGAGCTGGGCGACCCACGGCCGGTGCGGGCGGGTGCCGGTTCGGTCCAGGACCAGGGCGCGGTCGTGGGCGAGCACCAGCCCGGCGACATGGCCGACGACGATCGCTCCCACCTGCACGAGGCTGATCGTACGAGCCGACACCAGCAAGTAGTCGACGGCTCCACCGGTCAGGCCCAGCAGGTTCGCTCCCGTGCCGAACGGGTCGCTGGCCAGCAGGAACGTCGTCTGCCCGTCGAGCAGGAACAGCGAGAAGTAGTGCGCGATCGCGTACCCCGCCGCGATCGGCACCAGCGAGTGCGCGTAGGCGTTGAGCGCGTCCGGGACGCCCGCTGCCAACCCGGCGACCCACGCGCCTGCGGCGTAGAGCGCAGCGACCACGAGGACCATCATCACGAGGCCGAGCGTCGCGCCGCTGGTGTTGCTCTCCCCGCCGTACCTGCTGGCTTGCCAGGTCGTAGTGCGGGTGAGGCCGTCGAACGCGGTGGACCCGACGAGGACCACCACCACCGACCACAGGCCGCGTACGGCGGGAAGGCGCGCGGCTCCGGTGAGCGGCACCCGCCAGACGACCCGGCCGTCCTCACGTCCAAGTGGGGCGAGGCTGCCGAGCAGGCGGGCGTAGACGGCGAAGCCTTCGCCGTGGGCGTACCAGCCGGGGCCGGTGACCGCCGCAACGATCAGGTGGACCGCGGCGTAGACGGTGAGGAACAGCGCCACGTGGCGGGGGTCGCTGCGGTTCGGCGAGGCGAGCTCGAGCCAGGCGAACGCCGCGAGGCTGAGCGCCGCGGGGTAGTAGCCAAGGGTGCTGGGCCGACTGGCTGGGACGATCCGGGCCAGTGCCCGGGACACCGTCGCGAGCGGGTTGAGCTCGGCCCACACCGGCCCGAGCAGCAGGCTCAGCGGCACCAGCCCGACCCAGAAGGTGACATAGAGGACCCACGGCGTGAGGTTCGCCGTGACGCTGGCCGGACCGAACCACGCGACAACCAGCACGAACACCGACAAGGCGAGGACCAGAAGCCTCAGGGGACCCAGGGCCCGGCGGGCGGCGACCTGCGCGCCCGGGGGAAGCGGTCGCCCCGCACCGCCCAGCCGCGGGGTGCGCCACAGCGCGCCGAGCGCCACGAAGCTCGCGACCAAGGCGATCCCCGCGCCGACGACGACGAGGGTCAGCGACAGGGGCAGGTCGGCACGGGTCCCGACGCCGTGGGCCAGCAGCTCGGGGACGGGGCCCGTCACTGGACCTGGAGGTGGGTGATGGTCAGCTTGGTGTTCTCGAGCTCGACCTCGAAGACGCCGGGGATGGTGGCCTTGAAGGTCAAGGTGGCGGTGCCGCCGGCGGCGACGTCGACCATCTTGTCGTAGCTGTGCAGGTGCACCTCGTCGGCGATGTCGCTCGTGATGACGAGTTGGACGGTGGTGTTCACCTTCACCTTCACCCGACCTGCGGGGCCGGTGACCTTCTTGTTCGCGATGGTGAAGGCGACCTGCTGGTCCACACCGGCCGGCAGGGTGGGGGTGGAGCTGGCGGTCGGCGTGGGACTGGCAGTGGGGGTGGGCGTGGGGGTGGACGTGGGGGTGGACGTGGGGACGGCGATGGTCGGGTCGTCGCCGGTGCTGCTGCCTGCGCAGCCGGCGAGCAGTAGGGCGGACAGGGGCAGGGCGAGCAGGGCACGGCTGTTCATGGGGTCTCCAGACGGGGATCGGGGTGGGCGCGGGTCACCGACCGCGCGGTGGACCCCGTCGGGAGGCGTCGTGGACGGTGCGGCCGGCGGTCCGAAGGGTCAGGGCACCGGCGAAGGAGGGCTGCTCGGGCAGGGGGAGGGCGGCGGCGACCGTCCGTCCCCACCGCGCCACGATCCGTCGGGCCGTGGCGAGACCCGCCTCGCGGCGGGCCAGCACCGGCGCGACCAGGGCGGCGGTGAGCAGGTGGGCACCGATCATCCCCGCGCCCGGTACGGCGAGGGCGTGCGCGATCCCGTCGCACTGCGCGGCGAGCAGCAGGTGGGTCGCGACCTGCGCTCCGAGGATCCAGCCCAGCAGCATCCCGGTGCTGCGCCGTCCCCTGACGATCGCGGCGGCAGAGGTCCAGGTGGCGGCGACGGCGAGCAAGAGGGCGCCGATCTCGACGCAGCCGTCGACGTACAGGTGCGCCAAGGACGCCGTACCGACGGCAGGGAGGGCGAGCAGGGTGGCGCGCACGAGCAGGACCGCACGGGTGTCTGCCACGGCTGCCCTCCTCTCCTGGTGCCCCCGGAGCGACTCGAACGCCCGACCGACGGGGTAGAAACCCGCTGCTCTCTCCGCTGAGCTACGGGGGCCAACGGACCTGGCCAGCCTATCGGGGGAACCTCGATCCGCGACGATGCCTCTCAACGGGGTGGAGGTGGTCGTGACCGGGTCGGCGGACGGAACGGCGGAGTTCGAGGCGTTCGTCGCCGCGCGCTACGCCTCGCTGCTGCGCGCCGCCTTCGTCCTGACCGCGGACCGTCAGCTCGCCGAGGACCTCGTCCAGTCGACCCTGCTGCGCTGCTACCCCGCCTGGGGCAAGGGCGCTCCTGAGCACCCCGAGGCCTACGTGCGTACGGCAATGGTGCGCCTCGCCGTCCGCGGTCGGCGCCGTCGTTGGCGGGCGGAGGTGCCGACCGACGTGCTGCCCGAGTCAGGCGTCGACGGGGTCTCGGAGACGCCGTACCTCGTCCGGACCGCCCTGGCGTCCCTGTCGGTCGACCACCGGGCGGTCGTGGTCCTGCGGCACCTTTCCGGCCTGTCCGAGGCCGAGACGGCGCGGGTCCTGGGCTGCTCGGTCGGGACCGTGAAGAGCCGCACCAGCCGCGCGCTCGTCGCCCTGCGCGAGAGCGGACTGCTCAGCGAAGTGTCGAACGAGGAGAGCGTGCATGACTGAGATCCAGACCCTGTTGCACGAGGCGCTCACCGACCTGCCCGGCGGCCCGATCGTCGCCCCGACCGGCCTCGGAGCCCTGGGTGCGCGCCGACAGGCCCGCCGCCGCCGCACGCAGGTGGCGTTGGCGGCCGCGGTGGGCGTGCTCGTCGCGGGGGCGTCGGCCGTCGTCGGCGTCCAGGGGTCGAGCCGCCCGTCGATGCCGCTGCTGCCCGGGGTGGAGGGGTTCGCTTCACCGGGCGAGGTGTGCCAAGGTGCCCTCGTCGCTCACCCTGGTCGGTCCGGAGTCGCAGTCTCAGCACTCCGCCGAGCAGGCCCGAGCGCAGCTGGCCGAAGTCGTCAGCAAGCGCCGTGGGGACCTCCACTTCGCCGGCGTCGGGGGCGCGTTCACCGTGGTGCGGCGCGGTGAGATCACCTGGGCCGTCGAACGGCTGAACCTGCCGCTGGGCGCGTCCGGTCCACTGACGGGAGAGCTCGAGCTGTTCCGCGACGCGGACCTCGCAGGTGTGGGCGCCACCCCCTGCGAGGTGCTTCCGATGCTGCGGGGGGCCACCCGGGACAGCACCCTCCCTCGGTCCGGCCTCGTCGCGCTGCCGGACCGGTCTGCGCTGGCCGCCGTGCCCGTCGCGCCGCTCGAGAGGTACCAGGCCTCGACGCCCTGGAGCGCCAACGCCGTGGACGACAACGTGCTGGTCATCTCCTTCGGCACCGGCTGCAACGACAACGCCACCGTGCAGCTGACGCAGGCCGCGTCGTACGTGCTGGTGCAGGTCGTCCGCAACGGCCCCGCGAGTCACCTGGCGTGCCGCTCCGGCCAGACGGGCAAACTGGTCCTCGACCAGCCGCTGGGCAACCGGCTGCTGCTGCACGCAGTACTCCGCGATCTGCTGCCCAGCAGGGCTTTCGACCGCGTGCCGGCGTACCTGCCGGACGGCGCGGTCGCGGTGTCGGACGTCACGGACCACGCGATCCGCACCCGCGTGTGGACGCTGCCCGACGGGAGGACACTCACGCTCTACGTCGGGGTCCGGTCGCCGTTCGACACGCCACCGGAGCAGGTGTTCGTCGCCGGGTACGAAGCGCGGTTCAGGAACGTCAGTGGCCATGCCGGACCTGTCCTGGGAGGAGGGCGACGTCCCGGTGCAGGTCTGAGGTTATCCGCTGCGAGGGGACGTCATCGTCCTGCCCCCGAGCGCGCCGTGCTGCAAGCGCGTAGGCGTGAGCCTCTACACCGAGGAGTACGTGGGGCTCACGCTCGCTGACGCCGAGGCGCTGGCGTCGTCGTACGGGCTGGAGTCGAGGGTGGTCCGTGCGGACGGTCGGGACCTGGCGGTATTCGGGAACCTCGTCACGCGACGCGTCGACTTCGCGGTCGAGGACGGAGTGGTCACCCGCGCGTCCTACGGCTGACGGTGCAGGCGCAGGACGTCGTCGAGGGTGTCGGCCTCGGTGGCGGGCTTGTCGTCGCGGTAGCGCACCACCCGAGCGAACCGGAGCGCGACACCGCCCGGGTAGCGCGGGGAGGCCTGCACGCCGTCGAAGGCGATCTCCACGACCTGCTCCGGCCGGACCGTCACGACCCATCCGTCGTCGCTGATCTCGAGCTCGCGAAAGCGCGCTGTCTGCCAGCGCAAGAGTTCGTCGGTGAGCCCCTTGAAGGTCTTGCCGAGCATCACGAAACCGTCGCCGTGCCGCGCTCCCAGGTGCAGGTTGGACAGCCAGTCCCGCCGCCGCCCGTGCCCGTGCTCGACGGCCAGCACCACCAGGTCGAGGGTGTGCCGCGGCTTGACCTTCAGCCACGCCCCGCCGCGCCGACCTGCGTCGTACGCCGCGTCGAGGCGCTTCACCACCACGCCCTCGAGCCCGTCGGCCAGGCACTGGTCGGCGAAGGCACGTGCCTGCTCGAGGTCGGCGGTGACCAGCCGTGGGGCGCGCTGCTCGACCGGGGCCAGCGCCTCGAGCACCTCGGCGCGACGGGACAGCGGCTCGTCGAGCAGGTCCACGCCGTCCAGGTGCAGCACGTCGAACCACCAGGGCGTCAGCCGCACCGCCCCGCCGGCGCTCGCCGCTCGGGACGCCGTGACCTGGAAGGGAAGCGGCCGCCCGTCCGCTCCGATCCCCATCGCCTCGCCGTCGAGCACGAACGAGCGGGCAGGCAGCGCCAGCGCGGCCGTGACCACCTCGGGCATCCGCGCGGTCACGTCGTCGAGGCTGCGGCTCAGGACGAGCACGTCGGTGCCGTCGCGGTGCACCTGGATGCGCACGCCGTCGAGCTTGCCGTCGACCACCGCCGGCGTCCCGGCCTTCGCCCAGGCGTCGTCGAGGTCGGCGGCGGTCGCGGCGAGCATCGGGGACAGCCCCCGCCCGACCTGCAGCCCGAAGGCGGCGAGGTCCCCGCCGGTGAGCGCAGCGACCGCCACCTCGGGCACCGACCCGCACAGCGTCACGGCCCGGCGCACGGACGCCAGGGGTACGCCGGCAGCGCGGGCCACGGCGTCCGTCACCAGCCCGAGGGACGCACCCTGGCGCAGCTCCCCACTGACCAGCCCCCGCAGGAGGTGCTGCTCCCGATCGGTGGCGCGTCCCCACAGGTCGTGCAGCAGCTGCTGCCGGGCAGTGGCGGAGCCCTTGCCCTCGAGGGCGCCCATGGCCTCGAAGGCCGCGTCCACCTCGAGCACCGTGAGCGTCGGCTCCTCCGCCGGACCGGGCAGGTCCTGCAGCGAGCGCCAGCCCACCCCGGTCCGGCGCTGCCGGAGCTCGCCCGCGAGGTACGACGTGAGCACGCCCACCTCGTCGGGCGATCCCTCCCTGAGGACGGCGGCCAGCCGCTCGAGCTTGGCCGTTCGGGAGGAGGTGGCCGCCACGTCCTGCGAGGCAACGGCGACGTCCGTGAGCAGCACGTCCGCCAGCCTCGTCCACAGCCCCGCGCCTCGTCCACATCTTGGGGCGCGCGCCGCCCCCGCGCCGGCCGGGTCGACCAGCCTGGCGACGTACCCGGTGGACTGGCCATCGGGACGACCTCGGAGGACTCTCGTGTACGAGCCCCACATCGACCTCGCCGGCAACCTGGCGAGCGACCCGACCATCCGGTTCACGCCCAACGGCCACCAGGTGGTCGACCTGCGCGTCGCGACGAGCCGCCGCTACCAGGTGGGCGAGGAGTGGCACGACGGCGAGACGCTGTGGTTCGACGTCGCCTGCTGGAAGCAGCTCGCGGCGAACGTCGCGGAGTCCCTCAAGAAGGGCGACAAGGTGATCGTGAGCGGCCGGCTGACGCAGCGCAGCTGGACCCGCGAGGACGGCAGCATCGGCAGCACGCTGGTCGTGGACGCGACCAACGTGGGGGTCGACCTTGCCCGCAACCCCGTCGTGGTGAAGCGCCCGATCCGCGAGGGCTCGGCGGCCGAGGCGTTGCGCGACCGGTGGGACACGAGTGCGTCGACGGAGGTGGCGCCGGACGAGCTCGCGGACGACGTCGCCGCCTGAGCCAGCGGCGGCGGCGGCGACCGCGACGGCGTTTGCGGTTGCGGTACGGGGAGCAGAGCGTGAGGGTGACGTTCATGCGCAGGCTCCCCTCGTGAAGATCGCCGTCGCCGGCGCGTCCGGCTTCGTCGGTGCCCGGCTGTGCCCCGAGCTGACGGGCAGGGGGCACGAGGTGGTGGCCCTCACGCGCTCGCCGGACAGTTACACCGGCGTGGGGACCGCGGTCGAGGCCGACGTCGCCGAGCCGTCCACCCTGGGCCCGGCGCTGCAGGGGTGCCGGGTCGCCTACTACCTGGTGCACTCGCTGGCCGACGACGACTTCGAGCGCAAGGACGCGGAGGCCGCGACGGCGTTCGGGAAGGCCGCGGCCGGCGCTGGGGTCGAGCGCATCGTCTACCTCGGCGGTCTGGGCGCGGAGGGTGACGACCTCAGCGCCCACCTACGCAGCCGCCGGGACGTCGAGGGGCTCCTCGGCTCCGGTGGAGTGCCGGTCACCGTGCTCCGCGCCGGCATCGTCGTCGGCCACGGCGGGATCTCGTGGGAGCTCACCCGTCAGCTTGTGCAGCACCTGCCGGCGATGGTGACGCCGAAGTGGGTCGAGACGCGCTGCCAGCCGATCGCGGTGGACGACGTGGTGCGCTACCTCGTCGGTGTCCTGGACGCCCCGGAGGCCACCGGCCAGACGTACGAAGTCGGCGGGCCGGACGTGCTCAGCTACCGCGAGATGCTGCAGCGCGTCGCCGCGATCGAGGGGCGCTCCCTGCCGATCATGAGCGTCCCCATCCTGACGCCGGGCCTGTCGAGCCGCTGGTTGACGTTCGTCACCGATGTCGACGGGCAGACCGCCCGCAACCTCGTCGACTCCATGAGCGTCGAGGTGATCGTGCGGGACAACGGTATCCGTCAGGTCATCCCCTTCGCGCCCCTCGGGTACGACGACATGGTGCGCGCCGCCCTGCGGGATCGAGCAGCCGAGAAGGGCGACAACGAGGAGGCCGCTCCCGAGGCGGCTCCCAGCGAGTGACCTCCCTCAGCGACCGCCTGGTCACCAGCGTGATCGACCGGGTGCCGCGCGACCACTGGGAGAGCGACAGCGCCTTCCGTCGGCGGCGCCGGGTGGTCACCGTGACCGGCGTGGTCGGCACCGCGCTGCTCAGCCGGTCGCTCCAGCAGGAGCCCGACTCCAAGGCGTTCTACCTGGGGACGAGCGCGGTCGCGGCGACCTGGTTGGTGGGGGGCTTCGGTGCGGGGAAGCTTCATCTCGGGCATCTGCCCGGCCCGGGATCGAGCCTCCAGCGTCCGGTCGCGACACCGTTGCTCACGGGCGCAGGCGCGTTTGCTGCCTTCTACGGCTGTGCCCTGGTGGCCCGCAAGATCCCGGTGCTCGACCGGGCCATCGCCGGAGTGCTCACGTTCGCCGACGAGGGCTCGACGCCGCTGGTGCTCGCCACCACCCTGGCCAACGGTGCGGCCGAGGAGGTCTTCTTCCGAGGTGCCCTCTACGCCGCCACCAGCAGGCCGCACCAGGTCGCGGTCAGCACCGCGGCGTACACCTTGACGACAGTCGGCACGAAGAACCCGGCGCTCGTCCTGGCGGCCACCGTGATGGGTGCGCTGTTCGGCTTGCAGCGCCGAGCCACCGGGGGCATCCAGGCCCCGCTGCTCACCCACCTGACCTGGTCGACGCTGATGCTGCGCTTCCTGCCGCCGCTGTTCCGCGATCGGGTCCACCCCGACGACCTGACGCTCAGGCGGCGCGCGAAGAGAGCGGGCCTCGGGCCCAACTAGGCTGCCGGGCATGGCTGAGTTCGTCTACCAGATGCAAAAGGTCCGCAAGGCTGTCGGGGACAAGGTGATCCTCGACGACGTCACGCTGGCCTTCTACCCCGGCGCCAAGATCGGGGTCCTCGGCCCCAACGGCGCCGGCAAGTCCACCGTGCTGAAGATGATGGCCGGTTTGGACCAGCCCTCCAACGGCGAGGCCCGGCTGAGCCCCGGCTACAGCGTGGGCATCCTCATGCAGGAGCCGGTCCTCGACGAGACCAAGACCGTCAAGGAAAACGTCGAGGACGGCGTCCGCGAGCTCATGGACGTCCTCGCGCGCTACAACGCCCTCAACGAGAAGATGGGCGAGCCGGACGCCGACTTCGACGCCATCATGGCGGAGCAGGCGCCGCTCATGGACATCATCGAGGCGAAGAACGGCTGGGAGATCGACTCCCTCATCGAGCAGGCGATGGACGCACTGCGCTGCCCCGCCGGCGACGAGGCCGTCGGTCACCTCTCCGGTGGTGAGAAGCGCCGCGTGGCACTGTGCAAGCTGCTGCTGGAGGCCCCCGACCTGCTGCTTCTCGACGAGCCCACCAACCACCTGGACGCCGAGTCGGTCGACTGGCTCGAGAAGCACCTCGCGCGCTACCCCGGCGCGGTCCTGGCCGTGACCCACGACCGGTACTTCCTGGACAACGTCGCCGAGTGGATCCTCGAGCTCGACCGCGGTCGGGCCTACCCGTACGAGGGCAACTACTCGACGTACCTGGAGAAGAAGCAGCAGCGTCTGGAGGTCCAGGGAAAGAAGGACGCCAAGCTGTCCCGGCGCCTCAAGGACGAGCTCGAGTGGGTCCGGCAGAACGCCAAGGGCCGCCAGACCAAGTCCAAGAGCCGTCTGGCGCGCTACGAGGAGATGGCCGCAGAAGCCGAGAAGACCAGGAAGCTCGACTTCGAGGAGATCCAGATCCCGAGCGGACCCCGCCTGGGCTCGATCGTCATCGACGCGAAGGACCTCACCAAGGGCTTCGGCGACCGCATCCTCATCGATGACCTGTCGTTCACGATGCCCCGTGGTGGCATCGTGGGCATCATCGGTCCGAACGGCGTCGGCAAGACCACCCTGTTCAAGACCATCGTCGGGTTCGAGAAGGCCGACAGCGGTGAGGTGAAGGTCGGCGAGACGGTCAAGCTGTCCTACGTCGACCAGAACCGTTCCAACCTGGACCCCAGCAAGACGGTCTGGGAGACGGTGTCGGAGGGTCTGGACTACATCCAGGTCGGCCAGCAGGAGATGCCCAGCAGGGCCTACATCGGGGCGTTCGGGTTCAAGGGTCCGGACCAGCAGAAGCCCACGGGTGTGCTGTCCGGCGGTGAGCGCAACCGCCTCAACCTGGCGCTCACCCTCAAGGAGGGCGGCAACGTCCTGCTCCTCGACGAGCCGACCAACGACCTCGACACCGAGACCCTCGGCTCCCTGGAGAACGCTTTGCTGGAGTTCGCCGGCTGCGCCGTGGTCATCAGCCACGACCGCTGGTTCCTGGACCGCGTGGCGACCCACATCCTGGCCTGGGAGGGCAGCGAGTCCTCGCCCGCCAGCTGGTACTGGTTCGAGGGGAACTTCGAGTCGTATGAGAAGAACAAGCTCGAGCGCCTCGGCCAGGACGCGGCCCGTCCGCACCGCGTGACCTACCGCAAGCTCAAGCGCGACGACTGAGCTGACCACCCCGATCTGGGGGTGATGACCACGGGTCGGTGGTCACACCGGGTCAGCCGAGCCCACTCAGGGCGCACGCTGTGACCGGGCACGGCCGACGACCGGGACAATCCGGGACAGCCGGCGCTCTGGACTCCCCGAACGGGTGGTTCTGCAACCTGGTCCCTGCGGGCCATGGAGGTGGACCGCTCATCGCACGAAGCACCTGTTGCCACCCGAAGCAGCAGGAGGACGCGAGTGAGCAGCACCAGCCCGACAGCCACCACGGCCGCCCCGACCTCCGCGGCCGTGGCCGACGTTCCCGAGCTCGTGTTCCCCGGGGGCCTCCCGGGCTTCCCGGGAGAGCGCCGGTTTGCGCTGGTCCGCTGGGGCGCCTTCGAAGGCCCGTACTCGCTCATGGTCGATCTCGAGCACCCCGACGTGCGGTTCCTGGTCATGCCGCCGTACGTGTTCTTCCCGGACTACGTCGTCGACCTCGACGACGCGATCGCCGCTCGCGTGCACCTCGAGAAGGCCGAGGACTGCCTGCTGCTCGTCATCGTGACCCTCGGCAGTACGCCGGAGGAGGCGACCGCCAACCTCCTCGGCCCCATCGTCATCAACCTGCGCACCCAGGAGGGGCTCCAGGCCGTGCTGGCCGAGTCCGGCTACAGCACCCGCGTGCCGCTGCGAGCCCTTACCGCCGCCTGACGCAGGTCTCCCGCAACCATTCCACGGAAGGAACCCATCGTGCTCGTCCTCACCCGCCGCAAGAACCAGAGCATCGTGATCGGTGACGGGATCATCGTCACGGTCCTCGAGGTCAAGGGCGACCAGATCCGCCTGGGCATCACCGCCCCGCGCGACGTCCAGGTCTACCGCGAGGAGCTGCTCGCGGCCCTCACCGATGCCAACAAGTCCGCTGTCCTGACCGAGGGTGCTGCACCGATGGCGCCCCCGGCGCCCCCGGCGTCGGCCTCGGTCTTCCGCCGCCCGCGTCGCGCCGCCTGATCCACGCCTCACCCCAGGAGATCTGCTGTGACCACGACCCCGCTGTCTGAGGACGCCAAGGCCCTCGTCGAGGCCCACCTGCCGATGGTGCGGCACGTCCTGGCAGGGGTCGCCGCGCACTACCCGCGGCACGCGGACCGCGAGGAGCTGCAGCAGGCCGCCACGCTGGGCCTCGTCGAAGCCGCCGCACGCTTCGACGCGACGCGCGGGGTGCCCTTCGACCGGTGGGCGGCGCTGCGGATCCGCGGCGCCATCGTGGACGCCGTGCGGGCCCTCGACTTCGCTCCCCGGACGCTGCGCGCTGCGGCCCGCGACGTCGAGGCCGCCCGTACGGCGCTGGAGGGGAGCCTCGGACGCACCCCGACGATCGTGGAGATCGCCGGCCACATGGGCGTGCCCACCAGCGACGTCGCCCAGCTGCAAGGCCGCGTGCACCGCTCGCTCGTCCTGTCCCTGGACGCCCCCTGCGGAGAGGAGGACGGCGACCCCCTGACGCTCGCCAGTGGCCTGATCGACCACGTCCAGCTGCAGCCGGTCGAGGTCCTCGAGCAGCGCGAGCGGGCGACGTACGTCCGGGACGCCCTTGCCTGCCTGCCGGAACGGCTCCAGGACGTCGTGGTCGGCTACTTCCTCGACGGCGAGTCCTCCGCGGACCTGGCGGCGCGGCTCGGGGTCACGGAGTCACGGGTCTCGCAGATGCGCACGGAGGCCCTCAAGCTGATGCGTACCGGCATCGAGGCGCAGTACCGCGCCCCGGAGACGTCCGTGGTCACCGATGCGGGCAAGGTGGCGTACCGGCAGGCGGCGTACGCCGCGGAGCTGGCCGCCCGGTCGACGTACGCCACGCGCTTGTCGAGGGTGCCCTCGCCGCGGAGCTCAGCGGACCAGCTCACGTCGGTGCGCTCCGCGGGCTGACCCCGGCCGTAGGCTGACGGCGTGACCGACCAGAACCCCGCCGGCCCGCCCGACGACGCACCGCCAGCGACTGATCGGACGTCTGATCCGACGTCCGATCCGACGTCCGATCCGACGTCTAATCCGACGTCTGAGGCGACGGTCCCTCACCCCCCTGCAGCACCGGTCGGCAAGCACCACCGGTCGTTCGTGCGCGAGCTCCCCGTGCTGGTGATCATCGCCTTCGTGCTCGCCCTGCTGATCAAGCACTTCCTGGTCCAGGCGTTCTACATCCCGTCCGGTTCCATGGAGCAGACGCTCATGGTCGGTGACCGGGTGCTGGTCAACAAGATCCCGTACACCTACCGCGGTCCGCACCGCGGCGAGATCGTCGTCTTCAACGGGCTCGACAACTTCGACGAGGGCGTGCGCTTCACCACCCCCAGCAACCCGGTGTCCAAGGCCATCCGCAGCGTCACGAGTGCCATCGGTCTCGGCGCACCCGATGAGAAGGACTACATCAAGCGGGTCATCGGGGTCGCCGGCGACCGGGTCATGTGCTGCGACACCGACGGTCAGGTCGTCCTCACGCCCAAGGGGGGCGAGGCCGTGTCGCTTCCCGAGCCCTACCTGTTCGACAACGACATGACGGGGACGCGCTACTTCTGCCAGGCGATCGTCGAGGGCAAGCCGCCGAGCCAGGCGAGCTGCCCGCCAGGCGCTGAGGGCATCCTCGTGCCCGACGGTCGGCTCTGGGTGATGGGCGATCACCGCGGCAACTCCTCGGACTCCCGCTTCCACATCGGGGACGCTCATCAGGGGACCGTGCCCGAGGACAAGGTGGTGGGTCGCGCGTTCACCGTGGTCTACCCGCTGGACCGGTTCGGGCTGCTGCGGGTGCCCTCGTCGTTCGAGAAGGTTGCGCTGCCGGCCTCGCCGTACGTCCTGGGAGCAGTCGGCACCCTGCCCGTCGCCCTGCTGCGACGGCGCAGACGTCGCGCCTGAGGGTCAGTCCCGGACGCGGTGCCCGGACGTGACGAGCGTCCTGGCGAGGGGAAGCGCCAGCTTCTCGACGGCCGCGAGGCTGATCGTCACGATGACCACGCGCGTGGCCGCGCTGGTGATGCTGACCTCGCCCTGGACCAGCTGAAGCGCGACCAGCCCGACGACCACCAGGCCCACGAACGCCAGCAGCGGCGTCTTCACGCGAAGCACTCCCTCACCCGACCACGGCGGCGCGGACGACCAGCGCCAGCTCGACCGGAGACGCCGGGGCCGTCCGGCCACCGGACGTGATGGTGCCCGGTGTCAGCCCCAGGGCGGCAGCCCGGATGATGCCGAGCACCCCGTCGAGGCCTTGGCCACTGACGACGAGTGCGTGCGCTTCCGACAGCGGCTGGGGTTCCGGGAGCACGGTGGCGAGGGCCTGGGTCAGCGCCCCCAACCATGCGAGGTCGTCGACCGGGACAGTCGCAGGGAGCGCCGCGAGGACCTTGGGTGGCAGGCCGAGCTGCGCGAGGGTCCGGCGGCTCCAGCCGGACGAGGGGGCCGCCGTACGGCGAGGGGCACGCGCCCGGGGGGACGCCGCGGGTCGCTTCGCTGCCCTCTCACCGGCCGCGGCCGTGCGGGTCCTCGGCGTGGCCGCGGGTGGCGTCGCGGTGGGCACGTCGTCGGACGGCACCCGAGCGGCCGGGACAGCCGCGGGCTGCGGCTCGGTGGTCGCGAGGAGCTCGACGCGGGCGTCGTGCTGAGCCACCTGGGGCGCTGGGTGGGGGTCGGGGAGTCGATCGTCGTCGGGGGGACGAGTGGTCCGGCGACTGCGGGGGGCCTCCTGCTGCTCGGCCTGCTCGAGCAGGGCGTCGAAGGCCGACGCGACGGCGTCGCCTGGCACGGCAGTGCTTCTGCCGGGAACGGCGACGACCTCGTAGCGGTCCTTGCCCACGAGCCCCTGCACCCCTCGACGGATCTTGCGCGCCCGCCGGACGGTCAGGTCGGGACCGAGCGCAGCGACGGCGAACGCCATCGCTTGCTCCAGGGTGTCGCCGAGGAACACCTCGACGACCTCGTCGGTCGTCTGGTCGGCCAAGCGGTCAGGCTGCAGCGCGCTGAGCAAGGTGGATCACCCCCACGGGTTCGACGGTCAGGCTTCGGGACAGCTCGGTGTAGGACAGGACCGGGAGGTCGGGGCGACCGCCGACCAGCAGCCGGCGTACGGCGGGACGGAGCTGGGCGGAGCAGACGACCGCCGGACGGTGGCCGGCGGCCTCGGCAGCCCGGACGGCCTCGCCGATCCCGGCGACGAGGGCCTCCATGCGCATCGGGTCGAGGGCGAGCCAGGTGCCCGCGTCCCCGGTCCGGACGGCCTCCAGCAGCGACTGCTCCAGCAGGGGCTCCAGCGTGAGGGCAGCCAGGCGGCTGCCGACGGCTGCGCCCGCAGAGATCGTCGGGCCGAGGACCGAGCGGGCTGCCTCGACGAGCTGTTCCGACGAACGCGTCTCGCGCGCCTTGGCGGTGACGGCTTCGAGGATGCGGGTGAGGTCGCGCACCGGGACCCCTTCGGACAGGAGCTCGCGCATCACGCGCTGCACCTCGGCCAGGGACAGCGTGTCCGTGCCGACCTCGCCGGCCACGGTGGGCGAGACGGTCTTCACGGCATCGACGAGCACCTGCACATCCTGTCGGGTGAGCAGGTCCGGCGCAGCCGTTCGGACGACCTCGGACAGGTGGGTCACGATGACCGACGCGCGGTCGATGACCGTGGCGCCCTGCGAGGCCAGCACCTCCGCCAGCTCCGTCTGCACCCAGGTGGCAGGAAGACCGAAGACGGGGTCGACCGTGGCCCGCCCGGGCATGCCCTGCGCGTCATCGCCGAGGACCATGGCGTGGCCGGGAGGTGCCTCGCCGCGTGCTGCCTCCACGCCGTGCAGCCGGATGACGTAGGTCGACGCGGGCAGGGTCGCGACGTCGTGGGTGCGGACCGGTGGGACCACGAGTCCGAGGTCCGCGGCGATCCGCTTGCGCAGGGCCCGGACCCGCTCCATCAACGAACCGCCGCGGGCCGGGTCGAGCAGGTCCAGCAGGTCCAGGCTGAGCTCGAGCTCGAGGGGCTCGACCCGGACCTGCTCGAGCATGACCTCGGTCGTCTCGCCGTCCTCCTCCCGCTCGAGGACCTGCTCCGCGACGGTGCCGCTCCTGCGCGGACGTGACGCGATGAAGAACAGCAGGGCCGCGAGGAACAGGAACGGGACCTTGGGCAGGCCGGGCATCAGGCCGAGGACGGCGACGGCGATCGCGCTGACGCGCAGGGCCTGGACCGAGGCGAACAGCTGGTTGACGAGGTCGGCGCCGAGACCGCCCTCCTCGTCGCTCTGGACGCGCGTAACGACGATGCCGCTGGCCACGGAGATCAGCAGCGCCGGGACCTGGGAGACGAGGCCGTCGCCGATGCTCAGGAGGCAGTACTTGCTGATCGCCTCGGTCAGGGTCAGGTGGTGCTGCAGCACCCCGATGGCGAAGCCACCGAACAGGTTGATCGAGACGATGACGATGCCCGCGATCGCGTCGCCCTTGACGAACTTGCTGGCGCCGTCCATCGAGCCGTAGAAGTCCGCCTCGCGACCGACGTCGAGTCGGCGCTTGCGCGCCTGCTCGTCGGTGATGAGTCCGCTGTTCAGGTCGGCGTCGATGGCCATCTGCTTGCCGGGCATGGCGTCCAAGGTGAAGCGCGCCGCGACTTCGGCGACCCGGCCGGCACCCGCGGTGATCACCACGAACTGGATGATGACCAGGATGAGGAACACCACGATGCCGACGACCAGGCTGCCGCCGACGACGACGCTGCCGAACGCATGGATGACCTTGCCGGCTTCACCGTGCAGCAGGATCAACCTGGTGGTGCTGATGTTGAGCGCCAGCCGCATCAGCGTGGTGACGAGCAGCAGGGCAGGGAAGACGGAGAAGTCGAGGGCCTTCTCGCTGGTGATGGCCGTCAGCAGGATCACCACCGCCGTCGTGAGGTTGATGGCCAGCAGCACGTCGAGCAGCATCGGCGGCAGCGGGACGATCATCATGATGACGATGCCCACGACCATGAGGGGCACGGCCATGGCGGCCACCCGGTTGGTCCGCGAGGCCATCTGGCCGGCAGCGGGGGTCGGTGCGGTCATGCGGCGACCATCCTCGATCTCCAGGTGGGACGGACGCCTCGGCGCTTGGCGGCGTAGACCACCGCAAGCACCTCGGCAACGGCACGGAACAGTTCCTCAGGGATGCGGTCCCCGATCTCGGCGTTCTTGTAGAGGGCCCGGGCGAGCGGCTTGTCGGCGAGGACCGGCACGCCGTGCTCGGCGGCCACGTCCTTGATCCGCTGGGCGACCGCCCCGGCGCCCTTCGCGACGACGACGGGGGCCGCGCTGCCGGGGGTGTAGGCGAGGGCGACGACCAGGTGCGTCGGGTTGGCGAGGACGACATCAGCGGCGGGGATGGCAGAGATCATCCGACGGCGGGACGCGCTGTGCATCCGCTGCCGGATCTGACCCTTGGTGTGCGGGTCGCCCTCGCTCTGCTTGTGCTCGTCGGTGACCTCCTGCTTGGTCATCCGCGACTGCTTGCCGAACGACCGGCGCTGCCAGGCGGCGTCGGCGAAGCCGATGGCGAGTGCCAGCAGGGAGATGCGCCAGAGCATGTCCCGGATCGACTGCCCGACGACCGACTGCAGCGACTCGACGCTGCCGCCGGCAGCCAGCAGCTCGCGCGTCCCCTGCGTCCAGACGCCCCACGTGACGGCGGCGAGGGCGGTGAACTTCGCGACGTCCTTGGACAGCTGCACCAGGCTGTGCGGGGAGACGAGCCGCTTGATGGCCTTGCCGGGGTGCAGCCGCTCGAACCGCGGCTTGAGGGCGGCCGGGTTCGGCTTGGACCGGGTGACGACGACACCGGCGAGCAGCGAGGTGATCATCACGATCGCGACGCTCGGGGCGACCGCGCGGATCGAGTCGCCCATCATCCGGCCGGTGAGCGAGCGGACCTCGGCCAGCCCCTCGACGTCGGTCGACGAGAGCATCAGGGTGAGATCGGTCTGCAGCACTCCGGTGAGCCGGGAGACCATGCCCGGCAGCACGATGACCAGCGCGATCAGTGAGACGCCCGAGGGCAGGTCCATCGAGCGGGCGCTGGCGCCCTTCTTGCGAAGGTCCTTCTTCTTCTTCGGAGTGGCCTTCTCGGTCTTCTCCCCACCGCCGCTCATCGCAGAACCTCGAAGGGCAAGCGCATCGCCGGGTCCATGAGCTGGCTGAGGTGGGCGGGGAGCAGCGCGAGGGTGGCGCCGGCGGCGGAGAGCGCGACCAGGGTCTTGAGAGGAAGCAGCAGCGACATCGCGTTGGCCTGGGGCACGAAGCGCGCGGCAAGGCCGAGCGCCGCGTCGGTGAGGAACAGGACCCCCAGCAGGGGAGCAGCGACCTCGAGCGCGGAGATGAGCACCTGGGTCGCCGCGTGGCCGAGCGTGCCCGCGGCCCCGGAGGACAGCGACGGCAGGTGGTCCAGGGGGATCCCCTGAAAAGACCGGACGAACCCGCCGACGATGATCTGGTAGGCGTCGCTGGCGAAGAACAGGGCACCGAAGCAGATCGAGAACAGCCGGGAGAACGCCGCCGCCGGTTGTCCGGTGAGCGGGTCGACGATCGAGGCGTAGGAGAATCCGCCGGTCAGGTCGATCAGCGTTCCCGCTACCTCGAAGGCCGCGAACAGCAGGTTGGTCAGCAGTCCCAGCACCAGGCCCACCGCCACCTGGGACGTCGCCGCGACCAGGTAGCCGCTGAGCTCTTGGGGCACGCTCTCGATCGGTGTCATGGGGGTGACGAACACGGCCAGGGCCACCGCCACCGCGAGGCGCCCCGGTGCGGACACGCCCTTCGCCGACAGCACCGGCGCGGTCACGACCCACGCGCCGGTGCGCGCGAGGACCAGCAGGAACGCGCTGATCGTCGCGGCGGAGAAGGGCAGGGTGGTCACGGTCAGCCGACCAGGTCCGGGATGCGCTCGAACAGCTGCTGGGTGAACTCGACCGTGATGCGCAGCATCCAGCCGCCGGTGAGCACGAGCAGCAAGGCGCCGACCGCCAGCTTGGGCACCATCGACAGGGTCTGGTCCTGCACCTGGAACACGGCCTGCACCAGGCTCACGACGACGCCGACGAGCAGGGCGGCGAGGAGCAACGGGCCGGCGAGCTTGGCGGCGAGCACCAGCGCCTGACCGGCGATCTGGATGACGTCGTTCTCGTTCATGCGGGCAGGCCGATCAGTGGAAGGAGCGGACGAGGGAGGACACGAGCAGGTACCAGCCGTCGACCGCCACGAACAGCAGCAGCTTGAACGGGAGGGAGATGAGCGAAGGCGGCAGCATGGCCATGCCCATGGCCGACAGCGAGGCGCTGACGACCAGGTCGATGACGATGAACGGGATGAAGACGATGAACCCGATGAGGAAGGCCGCGCGCAGCTCGGAGATGACGTACGCCGGTACGAGCGTGGTGGTCGGCACGTCCTGCGGCGTGGCGGGTGCCTTCTTGCCCGAGAGGTCCACGAACAGCTGCAGGTCCTTCTCCCGGACCTGCTTGAGCATGTAGGTCCGGAACGGCGCCAAACCTCGGTCGAAGGCCTGCGTCTGGGTGATGGTGCCTTTCAGCAGGGGCTGGACGGCGTCGTGGTTCGCCTGGCTGAACACCGGCCCCATCACGAAGAACGTCAAGAACATCGCCAGGCCGATCATGACCTGGTTCGGTGGCACGCCCTGAGTGCCGAGGGCAGACCGGGTGAAGCCCAGCACGATGACGATCCGGGTGAACGCCGTGACCATGATGAGCAGGCCGGGCAGCAGCGAGAGAGCGCCGAGCAGCAGGACCAGCGAGACCGGCTGGGCCAGCCCGCCACCGGTCGTCACCTGCGTGAGGTCGAGGCCGGGGCTGGGGGTCGGCTGGGGGACAGGGGAGGGGCCAGGTGCCGCGAGGGCGGGACCGGCGACGGCCAGGAGCAGGAGCGTGAGCCCCGAGGTCAGCGCAGCGCGTCGTCCCCGTCCGCAGCGCGGAAAGTGGGCCGGCACGCGCGGGTCCACGGGTGCTCCTCGTCACGCAGGGCATCCATGCGGGCAACCCGACGCCGGACGGCGAGGCGGGTCGAGGTGGTCACGGATCCTTCCGTGACCACCGGGTTCTCGCCGCGGAGCGTGGCGAGGGCTGCGGCCACGGCGTCGTCCGAGACGGCGTGGGCGCGAGGGCGCAGGTTCTGCAGGAAAGCGGGAATCGCCGGCAGAGCCGACAGGGCGGAGGTCCGCGGCGGGGGGACCTCCACGACGAGATCTGCCTGCTCGCTGGTGAGCAGCGTGACCGTGTGATCGGTGACGCCCAGCAGGAGGTCCTTGCCGTCGACGCGGACCACGGTGAGGGCGGCGCCCTTGCCGAGCTTGGTCGAGCCGCGCACCTCGAGCAGCCCACCCCGGGCGCGACCGCCGAGGCCGTCGGTGCGCTTGAGCACCCACAGCACCAGGGCGAGCAGCCCGAAGACGAGAACCACCTTGATGAGGAGCACGAGGGCAGCCATGACTAGCGCTCGACCACCGAGGTGACGCGAACGCCGAACTCGCCGTCGATGACGACGACTTCGCCGCGGGCCACCAGGCAGCCGTTGACCAGAACGTCGACCGGCGCGTCGGCAGACCGGTCGAGCTCCAGGACGGCGCCGGGAGCCAGGGACAGCAGGTCGCGCAGCGGCAGCTTGACGCGGCCGAGCTCCACCGCGAGCTCGACCTGCACGTCGGCCAGCAGCCGCAGGTCGCGGGCCTCGCCCAGCGGGGCGCCCTCGCCGAGGTCTGGCAGGTCGGGCGCCGGGAGGCTCGGCAGGTCAGCAGGAAGCGACTCCGCCGCGGGCGCTGCACTCGGGGAGGGGATCTGCGCCGCTGCGGCGGTCACCGTGTCCCCGCTCGCCGCGTCAGCGTCCGTGTTCTCGGAAGGAAAGGACATCTACTGACCTCCGGTCAGGGCGTGGACGACGACGGCCCGGTGCTTGCCGCGGCGGCCCAGCGAGGCCCCGAGGACGGGCACTTCCAGGCCGTCGCCGGCCAGGACGCCCAGCAGGTTGTCGCAGGCGTGGGGGTCCAGCCGGATGACGTCGCCCGGCCGGAGGTCCTCGATGTCCCCGGCGCTGACGATCGAGGCGCCGAGCCGCACAGCGACCTCGACCGGAACGTCGCCGAGCACGGCGCGTGCCGCGTCGCTCGGCGCCGCCGGGGCGGGCTCGACCTCGCCGGGGAGGAGCGACTTGGCGGGGAGGCAGAGGGTCAGCCGGATGGTGCTGCCACTGGGCAGCGCGAGGTCGAGGGGTACGGCGACGACCTCACCTCCGCCGTGGGGAAGGGGGTCGTCGCTGACCGGGCCCGCCTGGAAGCCGGTGACGCCGTGGTCGGCGAGGGCGGCCGCCAGCGGCCGCAGCGCCGGGAGGGTGTGCCGGATCAGCAGCTCGGCCTCCAGCCCTGTGCACGGACGGTCCTCGCCCTCACCCATTCCGCCGAGGTAGAGGTCCGCCAGCGCGACCGCGGCCTCCGACGAGAGCAGCAGAACCCCCGGATCGGCCAGGCCGCAGCCGAGCGGGGCCCAGACCGCGCCCGGGGTGGCGACTTCGAGGAGCGACACCCGACGTACGCCGGGGCAGCTGGCCGGGACCGTCCGGCCGCAGGTCAGACCGAGCAGCAGCCCTACCCGTGGGGCGGCCTCGACGAGGGCGCTCACCAGGCGCGCCGCGCCCGTCGGCATCGGGAGCGGGTCGCGGAAGTCGAAGAGCTGGGCGGGGGGCACACCACCCCATCGTCCGACGACCCGTCGGAGCGCATGGCCCCCCTGGGTCATCTGCGGCCCGCACCATCTGGGCCAGGACCAGCTCACCTGGGGGGTGTCCGGTGCACGGAGTGACTAGTGCCCGGCACCCCCGGAGCTGCTGCGTGCGGTCTCGCTGGGCTGAGATGCCGGCGTGGAGGCGTGTCCGTCTGCTGGGGGCGACGGAGTCGCGTGCGCCGCAGGCTTGACGCTGGGAGCTGCGGTCGCCTGCGTCTTGGCGGCCTCCACCACGATGTCGACGCGTCGGTTCTTCGCCAGGGCAGCCTCCGAGCTCCCGGGAGCCCGAGGGCGCGTATCGGCGTACCCGGCCGCGGACAGGCGCGTCTTGGCGACGTTCTCGTGGTCCATGAGGTGACGGAGAACGGCGGTGGCTCGGGAGGTGGACAGCTCCCAGTTGGAAGGGAAGGACGTGCTGCTGATCGGTCGACTGTCGGTGTGGCCCTCGACGACGAGCTGGTTGCCCATCGACTGGAAGACCGGGCCGAGACCGTCGAGCAGGGCGTTGCCGGCGGTGCTGAGCCGTGCCTCCCCGGAGTTGAACAAGACCCCGCTCGTGACGTAGAGGACGAGGCCACGCGGGTCGCTCGCCACCTGCACCTGGTCATCGAGGCGGGCGGCCTTGATCTGCTTCACCAGCTTCTGGCGGAGCTCCTCGAGCTTCGCCTTGTCGAGTACCGGCTGGCTGGGCCCACCGGGGCTCGCCGCCCAGGACGAGGCCTGGGGGGTCGGGTCCCCGTCCTTGGGTGCCAACGGCTCGTCGGTCGGGTCGCCCTCCGTGGGGACACCCTCGCCGGGCAACTGCGGCAGCACCGTTCCCGTGCCCTTGGCGAACGCCTCCTTGAACGTCTGGAACTTCTTGAGGTCCAGGCTGGAGATGGCGAACATCATCAGGAACGTGACCATGAGCAGGGTCATCATGTCGGCGAGCGCGATCAGCCACGCCTCGCTGGGGTGCTCGTCGTGGTCATCGTGCCGCTTGTGTCGCCGGGACATGTCAGGCGGCCTTCTTCTCGCCGACCGCCTCGCGCACATTCGGGGACAGGTGGCTCTTGAGCTTCTCCCCGACGGCGCGCGGGCTGACGCCGGCCTGGATCGCCAAGATGCCCTCGACGATCATCATCCGGTGGGCGACCTCGACGGAGGAGGCGCGCTTCATCTTGTTCGCCAGCGGCATGAAGAAGATGTTGGCGATGCCGATGCCCCAGAGCGTCGCGATGAAGGCCGAGGCGATGGCGTGGCCCATCTCGGCCGGGTTCTCCATGTGGCTCAGGGCCAGGGTCAGGCCGAGCACGCAACCGACGATGCCGATGGCGGGGGCGTAGGTCCCGCAGTCCATGTGGAACTTGGCGGCGACCTTGTGGCGGTCCTTCATGGCCGCGATGTCCGACTCGAGGACGTCCGCGACCTCGTCGGAGTCCGTGCCGTCGATGACGAGCTCGAGGCCCCGCCTCATGAACGGGTCCTCCACGGCCTTGGCCTTCTCCTCCAGGGCGAGCAGGCCGTCACGCCGGGCGACGTCGGCGTACTCCATGAGTTCGTTCACGGCGGCCGCAGCGTCGAGGTTCTTGCCGGGCAGAAGCATCTTGAGGGTGGCCTTGATGCCCGGGCCGATGTCGCTCATGCGGTTGCTGGCCAGTCCGACGCCCACGGTGCCGCCGATGATGATGATGATCGCGCCCGGGTTGGAGAAGGCGACCATCGGGCTGCCTCCCTCGATGATGAACGCGACGGAGATCGCGACAACCGCGAAGACGATGCCGACAGGCGTTGCCACCTCCACGGTCAGCACCCGCCTTCGGTGGCAGGGCGAAGGTGCAGCAGCCGGCCGCCCTCGCCGTCACCGGTTGGCGCGCCGTCGGCGGGCTGGCCGAGCTGGAGCTCGGCGCTCGCGAGGACGGAAGCGCGGTAGGTCGTGATGCTGTCGACGACGGCCGACGCCGATTCGAGCACGACGTAGGTCCTGCCGTCGACCAGGGTGACGACGGTGTCGTGATGGGCCTCGACGGTCGCGACCAGGTCGGCGTTGAGGTACATCTCGCTGCCGTTGAGGCGTGTCAGACGAATCACCGGAGCAGCCCTCCTCCTGAGGGATCGGCCCGAGGGCCGGCAGTGGGCGTCCTGCCCGTGCCCCACCCCATCGGCAGCGCCGGCTGGTCGTTGAGCACCCTGAGTCACGACTCCGTGGCACCGTGCGGGACGCTCCCCTGGACACGGCGAAGGGGCACCTCGTTGAGAGACGCCCCTCCGTTGCCCTGCGCCGGCTACCTCTTGAGGTGGACCAGGTCCTGCAGCATGTCGTCGCTCGAGGTGATGACCTTGGTGTTCGCCTGGAAGGCGCGCTGGGCGATCATCATGTTCGTGAACTCCTGCGCGAGGTCCACGTTGCTCATCTCCAGCGCCCCGGCCGCCAGCGAGCCGACCCCGCCGTTGCCGGCGGACCCCAGGTTCGCCGTACCGGCCGCGGGTCCCGCCCGGAAGTGGCCGTCGCCCATCGCCACCAGGCCGGCCGGGTTGCTGAACGAGGCCATGGCGATTTGCCCCACGATGGTCGGCTCGCCGCCGTAGACGGCGGTGACCATGCCGTCCTGCGCGATGGAGAACGACTGGAGCTGCTGGACGTTGTCCAGGGAGTCCCTACGGCCCAGCGGGTCATTGGTGGGGATCGCGAGGGCCGAGGGAGCAGTACCGGTCGGGTTGACCGGCACGCCCGCGACGGCTGTCCAGCCCTTGATCATCGCCCCGGACGGGTCGACGAGGTGGTTGGCCGCGTCCACGGAGAACGAGCCGGCCCGGGAGTACATCTCGGTCCCGTTGACGTCCATGACGAACATCCCCGAGCCCTGGATCGCCAGGTCGGTGGCGCGGCCGGTGTTCTGGATGGCGCCCTGGGTCTGGATGGCGTCGACGGCGTTGACGTGCACGCCCAGACCGACCTGCGCCGGGTTGGTGGAGCCGGACGTGGCGGTGGCGGCGCTGCCATCGCGCAGCAACTGCGACAGCGTGTCCTGGAACACCACGCGGCTCGCCTTGTAGCCGGACGTGTTGACGTTGGCGATGTTGTCGCCGACCACGTCCATCATCATCTGGGTGGAGCGCATACCGGAGACTCCGGCGAACATCGAGCGCATCATGGTGGTTCCTCCGCGGGGAAGTGATGAGCCGTCCTGGCGGGAGACCTCGGACCGTCCTGGTCCTCGGGTCGTGCGTCGGTCTAGCGCGGGGCCTGCTCCACGGTGGTGACGTCGCTGAGGCTGAGGGTGGAGCCGTCGGTGAGAGTGAGGCTCGGGGTGTCGCCGCCCAGGGTCACGGCGGTGACCAGTCCGGTGTGGCTGACCTGGTCGCTCCCGATACCTGTCACCTGCTTGCCGACGAGCGACTCGGCCGAGAGCCGCTGCTGCCAGGCCTGCGACTCCTTCTGCGCTGTGACGAGCTGACCGAGCTTCTCCACCTGGGCGAACACGGCCATCTGGTTCATGTACTGGTTGTTGTCCGTCGGCTGCATGGGGTTCTGGTACTTCAACTGCGCGACCAGCAGCTTCATGAACGTGTCCTTGTCGAACCCGGTGGCGCTGGCGGTGGGCGAGCCGGACGCGGTAGCCGCTGACGTGGCGCCGGTGCCGGAAAGCGGTGTGGTCACGGAGGTCCTCAGGTTCGCTGGTCGCTGGGGGTGCGACTCAGAGCCAGGTGCCCGCGGGCTGCGGGTCGGGGACGTCGTCCGTGACGTGGACGGTCCCATCGGCACTGCGGGTCGATCGTGGAGTCCCCCGATCGGGGGGTGCCTGCTGTTCACCTGGGTCGTCGCGAGGGGGGCCTCCGTAGCTCACGTCGTAGCTCTTCAGGTCCAGCCCCGCCTCGCGCAAGACCTGCTGCAGCTCAGTGGTCTGGGCGAGCAGTCCTCCGTGGGCCGCGGCGTCGGGGGCGCGCACGGTGAGCTCGACCTGGCCGTCCCGCACGGTCATGCGGACGAGGAGCGCACCGAGCTCGGGGGGTCGAGACGGATCACCAGGCTGGTACGCCCGCCCTCGACCCGGAGCGTCTCGGCCGCGGCGACGAGGGCAGGGCGGACTGCCGCGAGGGTCTCGGTCCGGTCGACGTCGGGAGCAGGAGCCGTACCCGCTGTCGTGACCTGGACGAGCCCCGGTCCGAGCACCGAGGGGTCGGTGGGCCGCGTGCCGAGCGAGGCGACCGGCGGGGTCGCGGGATCGATGGGCGGCGCCTGCGGGAGTGTCGTGGTGGACGCCTCGCTCGGGGCCCGCTGTCCGTGCGGCGGTTCGACCGGCGCACCTGGTTTCTGAGGGAGCTCGAGGGGTGCGGTGGCGGGGCACTCCGTGGCCGTGGTCAGGGCGGTGGCAGCACCGGCACCTGGCAGCGAGGTGGTCCTTTCGGGGGCCCTCGGAACGACAGTGAGGGGCGGCCGTGGCAGTCCGAGGGGCAGCAGCCAGGAGGCGGCGGCGTCCAGGGGGGTGGGAACGGGCAGCGCTCCCTCCTCGACCGCGATCTCGACGACCTCGTCCTTTGCCGTGGGGGACGCGGGGCCAGACGACGTGGCAGGTGGTGCGGGAGCCGAGGAGGTGAGCAGCGCGGCGAAGACCTCGGGCGGCGCCGGAGAAGACGACCCGTCTGCCGCGGCCTCGCCTGCCGGCCCGGCGTTGGCGAGCGTCAGGGGCATCGCCTGAGGCATCGTCAGAGGCATCGTCAGGGGCATCGTCACTGCTGTCCTCCGAGCTGCTGGAACCTGCTGAGGACCCGGGTGACGTAGGCCTGCGTCTCGGCGTACGGCGGGATGCCTCCTGCCTTGCGCACCGCAGTCGGTCCGGCGTTGTAGGCGGCAAGGGCGAGGTCGGAGCGCCCTCCGAAGGCGGTGAGCTGCTGGGCGAGGTAGCGCGCCCCGCCGTCGAACGCCTGCGCCGGGTCGAGCGGATCGACCCCGAGCCCAGCCGCCGTCCGCGGCATGATCTGCATGAGTCCCTGGGCGCCGACGGGCGACGTCGCCGACGAGTCGAACCCGGACTCGGTCCACGCCACCGCGGACAGCAGCCGGGGGTCGATGCCGTTGGCGGCGGCGGCCTTCTCGATCATCCCGGCGTAGGGGCGTGCTGCTGCGGGGAGGCCGCCGGCCCAGCCGGGAGTGGCGGCAGCGGTCAGGCGAGCGGTCAGGCGAGCGGTCGGTGCTGTCGGGGTGTCGCCCGTGACGCGGCGGATCGAGGTGGCCTTCGACAGGTCGACCTTCTCGAGGCGGACCTGGGCACCCGTGTGGGGCGCCACCACCCACTGGCCGTTGCCGGCGTACATCCCGATGTGGTCCACGGGTCCGGTGCGGTCGAAGTACACGAGGTCGCCGGGTCGGGCCTCGGCGGCGGTGACCTCGACGCCGGCCTTGCCCTGCTGCCAGGACACCCGAGGCAGCTCGACCCCGAGCTTGGCGTAGGTCCACTGCAGCAGGCCGGAGCAGTCGAAGCCGCCGGGCTCGGCCCCGCCGAAGACGTACGGCGTCCCGATCTGCTCCGACGCGAGAGCCACCGCTCGGGCGCCCGTGGCGGCGCCGCTGGTGGGCGTCGTGGTCGTGGCACTGCCCAGGCCGGTCGTCGCGCCCACCAGGGCAGAGCTGAACGCGCCGCCAGCAGCCGTCGTGGGAGCGGTGCCGATGACGCCCCCCGGCAGGCCACGGCCACCGCTGAGCTGCTGCAGCCGGGCCTGAAGGGCGGCGGTGCGCGACTGGACCTCAGCGAGGCTCATGATCGCCTGTTCCGGAAGCCGGAGAGCTCATCAGCCAGCGCCTGCTCGTTCTTCTCCCGGTGGGCCCGCGCCTCTTCGCGCTTGCGGACGGCCAAGGTCTCGAGCAGCCGCTGTCGCCGACGCGACTCGGTCCAGGCGTGCAGCGCCTGATCGCGAGACGCCTCCGCCCCCTGGACGTCCTCGCTGGCGCGCTCCACGCCCTCGGCGCGCCAGAGGCGGACCTGGGTGGTGCTGCCGAGGGCCTCTCGGGAGCCGCCGGCAAGGCCGGCCTGGGCCAGTGCCGCCTCTGCCGACGCCCGCGCCCGCCCAGCCGCCGCCACCGCGGACAGCGAGCGCGCTGCCTCGCCGCGCGCGGCGGCCTCCCGCAGCTCAGCAACACGCAGCAGGGTGGCGATCGGTGATCGGCGACTCATGCGAGCACCATCGACAAGCGCTCCCAGGAGGTCTCGCTGTCGGCCACCTCGTCGACGGGCTGGCGCAGGAAGCCCGAGATCAGCTCGCGTCGTGCGAGGGCCTCGTCGATGACGGGGTCGCTCCCGTGCTGGTAGGCACCGATCTCCACCAGGTCCTTGGCCTCGTCGGCCGCGGCGAGCAGCCGGCGTAGTCGCGCGGCGAGCTCCAGTCGCGGCTGAGGGGTGACTTTGGAGGCGAGCCGCGAGACGGACTCGAGCACGTCCACGGTCGGGAAGTGGCCGGCGGAGGCGAGGCGGCGGGACAGCACCACGTGGCCGTCGAGGATCGAACGGGCGTGGTCGGCGACCGGGTCGTTCATGTCGTCGCCCTCGACGAGCACCGTGTAGAGCGCTGTGATGGTGCCGACCTCACCGGGGCCGGCGCGCTCGAGCAGCTTGGGCAGCTCGGCGAAGACCGACGGCGGGTACCCCTTGGTGGCCGGCGGCTCGCCCGCGGCCAGCCCGATCTCACGGCGCGCCATGGCGAAGCGGGTCAGGGAGTCGACGAGCAGCAGGACGTCGAGGCCCTGGTCCCGGAAGTGCTCGGCGATGCGCGTGGCCGTGTAGGCCGCCCGCAGCCGCATCAGCGGCGGCTCGTCGGACGTCGCGACCACGCACACCACCCGCTCGCGGCCGGTCTCCCCGAGGTCGTCCTCGAGGAACTCCCGGACCTCGCGACCCCGCTCGCCGACCAGTCCGACGACGATGACGTCGGCCTTCGTGCCGCGCGCCATCATCCCCAGCAGGGTGGACTTCCCGACACCGGAGCCGGCGAAGATGCCGACGCGCTGGCCCCGTCCGCACGGGGTCATGGTGTCGAGGCACCGGACGCCGAGGGGCAGCGGCTCGCTGATCCGCTGGCGCTTCAGGGGATGCGGCACCGGGCCGTCCAGGCCGGTCAGCTCGCCGGTCAGGGGCGGGCCACCATCGATCGGACGGCCCAGCGCGTCGAGCACGCGGCCGGTCAGGTCGGGGCCGACGCGCATCAGCAGTCCGGTACCGGTCGGCTCCACGAGAGCGCCGGGGGAGACGCCGTCGAGCTCGCCGTACGGCGCCAGCAGAAGGGCGTCCTCGTGCATGGCGACCACCTGGGCGGGCACCCGGCGGTCGCCCACGGTGATGGCCACGATGTCGCCGAGGGCGCCGCGCAGGCCCTTGCACTCGGCCTCGAGTCCGACCACCCGGCTGATGCGACCGGTCGCCCTGACCGGCGACAGGGGGCGCAAGATGTCCGCGGTGCGGCTCACTGGACCCCGCGGGCCGGGTCGACACCGAGGGCTCCGGCGGCGATGCGCAGCGCCGCGGCCACGGTCACCTCGACACTGCCCACGCCGTTGTCGTAGCGCGCGTCGCCCGCGGCCAGGTGCTGGTCGACGACGATGTCCAGGGCCTTGCCGTCGGCCCAGGCGCGGACAGCGGCCTCGTCGTGCGGGGACACGACCGCGCACGCGCGGGGACTGGGAAGAAGGGCAGTCGCGGCGTCACCGAGCCGGGCCAGCACGCTGCGGCTGCTCTGTGCGAGCTCGTGTCGCAGGATCCACTCGGCGATGTCGATGGCGGTGGCGAGGACGGCGCGGCTCGACGCGTCGATCGCCTCGCGCTGCTGCTCGCCGGCCAACGTCGCGAGCTGCTCGAGGGCTACGGCGATGCGGGGGGCGGCGGCGGCTCCGGCAGCGAGGGCAGCGGAGCGCCCGTCGTCCAGCCCGGCGGCGTAGGCCGCCGCGATGGCGTCCTGCCGTTCCTGGTCCGCAGCGAGCGACGCCGCGGAAGCGCGCTGCGCTACCTGTCGGACGGCGGAGACGTCCCGCGCCTTCACGAAGGTGGTCATTCCTCGTCTCCCCGGGTGAGGACGAGTGAGCCCTCTTCCTCGAGCTGGCGGGCGGTGGCCACGATCGCCGCGCGGGCCTCGGCGATCTCGGCGGGACGCAGGCCCCGCAACAGCTCCATCTCCTCGAGCAGCGTCTCGCGGGCGCGCTCGGACAGGTTGGCGAGCACCTTCGCCCGGATCGGCTCGGGGCTGCTCGACAGCGAGACCGACAGCTGTTTGGTGTCGACGCTTCGCAGCAGCACCTGCATCGAGCGCGCCTCCAGGCCGCAGACGTCGTCGAAGGTGAACAGGGCGTTGCGGGTCAGCTCGGCGAGCTCGGGGCTGGTGGTAGCGATGGCCAGGAGCAGCTCCCGGCTGGTGTCGCGACCGGCCTTGGACAACACGCCGGCGAGCAGCTCGGGACCGTCGACCTTCGTCACCTCGCTGCGCAGGACGTCGGAGATGCGGGCCCGGAGGCCGGTCTCCACCTGCCGGACGGTGTCCGGGTGGACGGCACCGAGCGCAGCGATACGGGTCGCCACCTTGGCCTGGTCGTCGAGCGGCAAGCGAGTCAGCAGGGCCGCCGCGACCCGGGGCTCGAGGTGGGCGAGGGCCAGGGCGACCGCGCCGGCAGGCTCAGTGGCGAGGCCCTTGGCCGCCGCGTCGGGGTCGGCCTCGGAGAGCCAGCCGAACGGTCTGGGAAGGTCCAGCTCCTGGCTCACGACGGCCCCGCGGTCACTGCCGAGCGTGCGCACCAACAAGTCCTTGGCGAACCTCTTGCCCGGGGCGGGCAGCATCCCTGGCTCGCCGAGCCGGTTCACCAGCTCGTTCATCGTCGACCGCACCTCATCAGGACTCACCGGCCCGAGGACGGCGATCTCGGCCGCGATGGCGGCGACCTCCTGCTCGGACAGGCCCCGCAGGATCGTGGCGGCGCGCTCCGGTCCGAGGGCGACCAGCGCCACGGCGGCCTTGCGGCGACCGGTACTCGTCGTGGCGGCGAGCAACGTCACCGGTCACCGCCTCCGACGTTGGCCATCCAGCCACGCAGCATGCCGGCGACCTCGTCGGGGTTCTCGTCCAGCACACCGAGCAGGTCGGTCTGCGAGCGGGGCGCCGGCACGCTGCCGGCGGGCAGGGCGGCGGCGGAGCCACGGGCCGGCGGAGCCACCGCGCCGCGGCGGCCGGCGTCCACGGCAGCCTGCACCTGGTCTGCGGGCAGCTCGGTCGCCGTACCCCGCTTCAGCGTCCGGACGAAGCCGAAGCCGACGAACAGCAGCAGCAGCGCTCCCAGGCCGCGCGGGCCGTAGTCCTTGACCAGGTCCAGCGCTCCCGGCGTGGCTGCCTCGACGGTGGTGGCCTTCGGGTCGACCTGCAAGAAAGCCGGCGTGGTGACGGAGAGCGTGTCGCCCCGCGTCGTGTTGAGGCCGACCGCGCTCGCCACCATGGCCTGCAGATCTGCCACCGGCGGGGCGTTCTTGGCGTTCCTGTCGACGGCCACTGTCACCGTCAGGCGCTTGATGCCACCGGGAGCGACGTCCTCGTGCACGATCGTCTTGGAGACGCCGGTCGTGGTCTGCAGGTCGCTCTTGGTGTAGCCCTGGGCACCGCTCGCGCCGGTCGTGACCGTCGTGGCGCCGGTCGCCGTCGTCGTGGTGACCGCGCCGCCGGGGGCAGGGGAGGGGTCCGCAGCCGGGACGTAGGTCTCCTTGGACTCTGAGGCGGTCAGCGTGGCGACTCTCTTGGGGTCGTAGGTCTCACTGTCGATCGTCTTGTTGGAGGTGTCGATCTCGGCGTTGACCCGCACCACCGCGCGCCCGGGACCGAGCAGCGTGTCGAACATCGAGGTCACCTGACTGCTGAGGGTGTCCTCGTACGACCGCCGGGCGGCGTCCGACCGACCGCTGGAGGTGCCGTCTCCGGTCAGCAGCGCCCCGGAGGAGTCGGTGATGCTCACGTCCTTGGGGGCCAGGCCGGGGACCGCGCTGGACACCAGGTGCGTGATGGCCTCGACCGTCCCCTCGGGAAGGGTGCCGCTGCTCTCGAGCAGGACGGAGGCCCGGGCGGTGTCCTGGTCCTGGCTGAACAGCCGCTTCTCCGGCAGCGCCAGGTGCACCGTGGCGGAACGAACGCCGGAGATGTCGGTCAGCGACGTCCCGAGCGTCGACTCGAGCGCGCGTTGGTAGGCCACCTGCTGCTGGAAGGACGAGCTCGTCAGGCCCTGCTTGTCGAAGTTGGCCCAGCCGTCCTGCGTCGCGCCGGCGGGAAGGCCGGCGGCTGCGACGGAGAGGCGCTCCTTGTCGAGCGAGCCCTGCGGGACCAGCACCGTGGTGCCACCGTTGGAGAGCTTGTAGGTCACACCGTCGGACTGCAGCTTGGTGGTGACCGCCGCGGCGTCCTTGGGGTCCAGCCCGGCCAGCAGCACGCCGTACGTCGGGGTGCTGACCCACTTCATGAAGAAGACCGCGCCGGTCAGGCCGAGCACGGACAGCAGACCGATGATCACGATCTGGGAGGCGCTGAAGCCGCGGAGCGTGTCCACGGCCTTGCGCTTGAGGGCGTCGGTGTCGAGGGCCATCAGACCTGCATCCTCATGATCTCCTGGTAAGCCTCCACCGCGCGGTTGCGCAGGGCGACGGTGAGCTCGACGCCGAGCTGCGCCTTGGCGGCAGCGGCGGTGAACTGGTGGACGTCGGTGAGGGTCCCGGTGGCGACGCCCTCCGCGAGCGAGTCGGCGGCGCCGGTCAGCTTGCTGACGTCGGACAGAGCTCCCGCGAACCCCGAGCCGCCGGCCGGCGTCGGTCCGGAGAGGGACGGCGGGACGAAGGGCGTGGCCCCCGCGGCGCCGACCCCGGCGATGATCACTGGCCCTGCCCGATGCGCAGCGCCTGGCTGTAGCTGTCCCGCGCCTGCTGCATCACGGAGATGTTCGCCTGGTAGAGCCGGCTGGCCATCATCATGTTGGTCATCTCCTCGGTGAGATCGACCTTGGGACGCGTGACGTACCCGCTCGCGTCCGCGAGGGGGTTCTCCGGGTCGTAGACGACCTCCGCGGCACCGCCCTGCTCGACGGTCCCGGTGACGGCCACGCCCCCGGTGCCGGGGAGGGTCTGGGCGACGACCAGGCTGGCCCGGAACGGCGCCTCGCCGGCGGCGCGGACGGTGTTCGCGTTCGCGATGTTGTTGCCGATGACGTCGAGCATCGTGCGGCCCAAGGTGACGCCGGTGGTCGCCGTGTCGAACGCGCCGAACATGTCGCCCATCAGCGCAACGCCGCCTTCATGATGCTGTGGCGGTAGTTGGTCGCCTGGACGAGGGCCTCGTACTGCAGGCCGCTCTTCATGAGGGCGGTCGACTCGTCAGCGAGGTCGACGCTGTTGCCGTTCTCATCGACGGGGCCGCCGCTGTCCTCGACGGTCAGGGCCGTTCGGGCGGGATCGTCGCCGCGAGCGAGCGCGGCGGCCAGGTCGCCCTCGAAGGCGACTTTCTGGGCGTGATAGCCGGGTGTCATGACGTTGGCGATGTTCTGCGCGGTCATGCGCTGGCGGAGGGCCACGCCGTCCAGCGCCCGCTCGAGCGCGCTCTGCACGCCGTCGGTGAACAAGGTCATGGGGACTCCACGTCATGCGGTGGGGTCATCCGTGAAGGGGCTGTCTTACGTCCGTGTGGTGAGTCCATCGGTCCGGGTGACCAAGACCTGACACTCGGTAGTCGGTCTTCCGAGAAACCGTCCCTACGGGTGGTGCCGCCTAGTCCGGTAGGACTCACCCGGACGGGTCCTCACGAAGCTCAGGCGGTCGCGTAGGTCCTCTGCCGCGTCAGCTCGCGCTGACCCTCGCGCCCTAGGACCTGCGCGTCCTCCATGGCGGACTGCAGGGTCCGAGCCCGGCCGACCAGCGTCGCGGGGACAGGGCCGGCGGGCAGCTCCGGGGCCGACGCGGTGCTCCCGTCGCCCGAGGCTGCGCCTGCCGCGACGCCCCGGACCCACTCCTCGAGGGCGTCGAGCGAGACGGTCCACTCGGCCGTCGTGTCCTTCACGCCACAGCCAGGGTGAGGCAGGCCTCGCGCCACGCCGACTGCAGGGGGGCGACGATCTCCAGAGCAGCTCTCGTCGCCGCGACATCACGGCGCGTGTTCGCCTGCAGCAGCTGGGTGAACGCGAACGTGTACAAGGCGTCAAGACGCTCGGCGAGGTCACCGGCGTCGCGGTTCAGCGTGGTCCGCAGCTCGAGGACGATCGCCTGGGCCTTGACCAGTCGCGGGGTGGCGGCGAGGTGGTTGCCGTCCTCCTGAAGGGAGACGGCGGCCTTGAGCGCGCCGACGCACGCGTCGAACAGCATGGCGGTCAGCTCCGCGGGGCTCGCGGTCATGACGCGCTCCGTGAGGTAGTGATCGGCAGCAGCAGTAGGGGACACAGGGGGAGTCCTTCCTCGTCCAGCCCGGCCATCCTTGGTCGGCACGAACCTCATCGACGCGGGAGCGGGGACCAACAGGACACGGACGGGTGAGGCCTGCCGCCTCACAGCAGCGGGACGTCGGCCGATGGGGGCAGGTCCCGCCGTACGACGGGGCGAACCCGGTGGAGGAGCCGACGATGCCTGCTCTCGACGTGGTGCTGCTGGCTGCAGGGCTCGGCTCGCGGCTCGGCGGTGGCCTGCCCAAGCCCCTCACCCCGCTCGGCGCGGACGGGGAGACCCTGCTCGAGCGACAGGTCCGGCTCCTGGAGCCGCTGCGTGCTGCCGGTGCCCGGTTGACGGTGGTCGTCGGGCACCGCGCCACCGAGGTCGCGGGCCGCGTCCCCTCGGTCCGCGCCGTGCACAACGCGGACTTCGCCAGCAGCAACACCGCGCGGTCGCTGCTCTGCGCCCTCCACGACGGCGGTGGCCCTGCGCTGTGGCTCAACAGCGACGTCGTGTTCAGCCAGGAGTTCGCGGACGAGGTCATCCGGTCGCTGCGCGATCTCACCCGCAGTCGCATCGGGGTGAAGCGCGGTCGGACCGCGGACGAAGAGGTCAAGTACCAACTCGGGCAGGCCGGGGACATCTGCGCGCTCTCGAAGCAGGTCGTCGGGGGGCTCGGCGAGGCGATCGGTGTCAACGTGGTCGCGGCCCACGACCGGCCGGCGTTCGTCGCGGCGCTCGCGCAGGTCGACGCCGGCGACTACTTCGAGCGGGCGGTGGAGCTGACCATCGACCGCGGGCACCGGTGGCAGCCCCTCGACCTCACCGAGCACTTCGCCGTGGAGGTCGACTTCCCGGAGGACCTGGCGGTCGCTCGCCGGTTCACCGCCTCCGAGGCCGGCTTGCGCGTGGCCGTCTGATCGTGGTCCACGAGCGCATCGCGGTCCTGGTCGAGCTGACCGACCCGGAGGAGGGGGCGGCGGCCGTCGTCCTGAGTGCAGCCATGCAGCTGCTCACCCCCGACGATCCGGTCGACGTCGTGCTGTTCGTCCCGGGCACCGACGAGCCCGGCGACGCGCTCGGCGAGCTCGTCACCCACCTGTGCCTGACCGGCGCGGCAGGGGGGACCCTCCCCGAGACGCTCCTGCTGGGCGCGGCTGAGGCCCTCGCGCGCCCCGCTGCCCTCCACGTCGTCTGCGGCACCACGGCCGCGGACGCCGCGCGGGCGGTGGCCCTGCTCACCGGTCTGGCCCAGTCCCTCGTACCGCCCCCTTCGGACCCTGTTCTCCAGGGTCGGGTGGCCGGTCTCGAGGCCGCTTTGCTCCGCGCGCGCGTCGACCAGCGCGCGGCCCGGCGCGACGTCGCCGCGGCTCTCGCGATCGCGCGTGGCGAGCGGCGACCCTGCGTCGCGCTGGTGTTCCAGCACCGCAGCTACTGGAACGCCGTCGCCACCGTCGCGGCGGCTCTCGATGGCGACGAGCGGGTGGACCTGATGGTCGTGGCGCTCGACAGCGACGCCGACGGGAAGCGCGCGAACACTGGGGCTTTCCTGCGCCACCAGGGGTACGACCCGGTCAGCGGCGACCACCTGCTGGCGCACCTCGCCGACGTCGACGTGGTGCTCTTCGACAACCCCTATGACGAGATGCGTCCGCCGGGTCTCACCGCGAGCGCCCTGGCGGACAAGGGCGTCCGCCTCGCCTCCGTGCCGTACGGCGGGGGAGCGATCGCCGGCGAGCTCATGGACACCCTGCTGTGGAACCTCCCGCTGCAGCAGCTCGCCTGGCGCTCGTACGTCCCGACCGAGGCACACCGCGACATGTACCAGGTCCACTGCCGCACGGGTTCGGAGCAGGTGCGCGTCGTCGGCTCGGCGAAGCTCGACCGGCTGGTCGAGCCGGGGGCGCTGCCTGCCGTCGTCAGCTGGCGGGGCCACGCGGACGGCCGACCCGTCGTGCTGTGGAACCCGCACTTCCGGCTGGGACCCGGCGGGTGGTCGACGTTCGACACGTACTTCGAACCCGTCCTGCGCTGGTTCATCGCGCACCCCGACGTCGTGCTGCTCCTGCGCCCGCACTTCCGGCTGTTTCGCGACCTCGCGGCGGCGGCTGGACCCGAGGCAAAGGTCGAGGCGGTGGTGCGCCGGCTCGTCGACCAGCACGAGAACCTGCTGCTCGACGAGGACCCGGACTACGTCCCTGCCCTCCTCGCCGCTGATGTGATGATGAGCGACCTGTCCTCGCTCGCCGGCGAGTACCTCGTCACCGGACGACCGCTGCTCTACCTGCACCGCGCTGACGGCCCGGGTCCCAATGCGGTCGGCGGCTTCTTCTCCCTGATGGAGCGGGCAGAGGCGTGGCCCGCGGTGCGTGCCTGGCTCGACCGCGTCCGCTGCGGCACCGCACAGAGCCCCGAGCAAGGCGCGGTCGCCGAGGCGATCGGTCCGCACGACGGCGGCGCCGGACGGCGCATCGCCGACGATCTGGTCCAGTCGCTGACGCACCTTCTCAGGCCGGAGCAGTCTCGGCCGCAGGCACAGGTGGTGACCGTTCAGGCGGCGTCGGTCGGTGCCGACGGCGTGACCGTCGACGTCGAGGGACCGGTGGGCCTCGCCCTGCGCTGGCAGGACGGGCCGCGGGCGACGGAGTCCGTCCCTGTGGTCGAGGGCCGCGCGCTGCTCCCGACGCGCGCGTCGTTGCTCGGCGGTCCCGTCGCCCCGCTTCCTTCGGGGACCTACCGCTTGAGCGCGTCGCTCCCCCAAGGGAGGGCCGTGGTCCGGGTGGCACCTGACGCCTGGGCCGAGGACGGGGCGAGCTGGTGCGACAGCGGGAGCGCGACGACGTTGCGCGTCCTCGCAGGCGACGTCATCGACCTCCTGGTGGAGCCGCCGCTCGTGCGGGACACCGACGGCGCCAGAGTGGTCGAGCAGGCGACGTACCCGTCCGCACGGACCCAGCCGCTGGTGAACGCCGTCCTGCTCTCGTCGTACCAAGGAACGGCCGCGGCGTGCAGCCCGCGCGCGATCGATACGGCCCTCCAGGCTGCCGGTCACGACGCGACCCGCTACTGGCTCGTCGCGGACCTGTCGGTCGAGGTCCCCGGCGGCAGCGTCCCGGTCGTGCGGGGGAGCAAGGAGCACTACGAGATCGCGGCGACGGCGCGATGGATCGTGGACAACGAGGCCATGCCCGTATGGCTGCGCAAGCGACCTGGGCAGACGCTGCTCCAGACCTGGCACGGGACGCCGTTGAAGGCGCTGCGCTGGGACCTGCACGCGGTCTCGCCGCGAGACCCGCAGTTCATGGAGGAGGCCGATCGGGACGCCGGCGCCTGGGACGTTGTCCTGTCGCCGAACCCGCACTCCAGCGAGGTACTGCGACGGGCCTTCCGGGTGACGGGGGAGGTTTTGGAGGTCGGCTACCCGCGCAACGACGTCCTCGCCGACCCGGTGCGACGGGCGGCCGCCGGACAGCGCGCGCGGACCCGGTTGGGCATCGCCCCGGACGCGCCGGTGGTCCTGCACGCTCCGACCTGGCGCGATGGAGCCGTGCGTCGCTCCTCACGCGGCGGCAGTTGGAGCTACGGCGCGACGTGGGGGGCGCAGCCGATGCTCGACCCGGTGGGTCTGCACGAGGCGCTGGGGGAGGGGGGAGTGCTGCTCTACCGAGGCCACCGGTTCGTCGCAGGCACCGCCCCCGAGCTGCAGCTGCCCGGCGTCCTCGACGTCACGGCCTACCCCGACATGGCCGACCTGCTGGCCGCCGCCGACCTGCTGGTCACCGACTACTCCAGCTCGCTGTTCGACTTTGCTCTCACCGGTCGGCCCATGCTCTTGTTCGCCTACGACCTCGAGGACTACCGGGATCGTCAGCGCGGGCTGTACCTCGACATGGAGACCGACCTCCCTGGCCCGGTCGTGCGCACGCCGGACGAGGTCTCGTCCCTTGTGGCGCAACACCACCTGCTCCCGGTCGCCGGTTCCCCGACCTACGACGCCTTCGTCTCGCGCTTCGCCCCCTGGGACGACGGCCGGGCGGCCGAACGCGTCGTCCAGGCCGTCTTCGGCTGAGAGCCGGTGTCACGCTGGCGCTGACGAAGGCCCTCAGCTGCGACCTGCTCAGTATCGGAGAACCTCTCCACAGCAGGCGAAAACGCTTGACATCAGTATCGAACACAGATACGGTCTTGGGTAAGGAGGTGGCCCTGATGAACGCGTACGACGCCCTGCTGGCGCCCTCCGACGCGCCGCAGTGGCTCGACGGGCTGGAGTGCCAGGCCCCGTCGGTCATCCCCACCTGGCTCCTGGAGCTCGAGCAGCAGCGACACTTCGGGTGCGCCGTGCTGCGACCCGGCTGACGTGACCGAACCAGCTGAACCGGCCCCGGCTGACGCGGCGGCGACCGGCCCAGCGGCTGAGGTGTCCGTGCCGTGGGCGGCTCCTGGCGTGACGGGGCTGGGTCCGGTCGAGGCCGGGCCGCTGCCCCCTCCGAGCCCGGTGGTCGCGGACCTGCTGCGCGCGGTCCAGCGGGTCGTCGCCGTGCGGCCGGCGCAGGTCGACGCGGCCCAGGCCCTGTCCGATGCGCAAGCGCTGCTGCAGGCCGAGCAGCAGCTGCGGGTGCACGACCTGACCCGCCTGGCCGACGTGCACGCCCGCGGCCTGACCGAGCTCGTCGGCGCACGGAGCGTGAAGGCATGGGTGCGGGAGCACCGCCCCGACGGCGACCCAGGGGATGCGCTGCTCGCCCACCGGCTGCGCACCTTCCCGGTCCTGAACGCCGCCGTGCAGGACGGGCGCGTCAGCCTGACCGCGGCCCGCAAGACCGCGGGGGCGCTGCGGCAGTGCGGTCCGCACCTGGACCGGGCCGACGGGCTCATCGACGGCCTGCCAGGCGACCTGGTGCTGAACGCCGTCGTGGGGAACGTCGCCGCGCTGGTCTGCCGCGAGCTGCAGGGCCTGCACGACACCGACCCGCGCCTGCAGCTCATCATCGACCGAGCACAGTCGCTCCTGGCGCTGGAGGGCTCGCAGGCCGACCGGCTCGAACAGGCGCTGCTGTGGCTCGCCGAGACCATCGCGCCCCGAGCCCTCACGGGGGCGTTGGACGAGATCGTCGTCGCGGTCCTGCCGAGCCTGCTGGAAGACCGCGCCGCGAAGGGCCACGAACGCCGCGGACTCTCCCTCTCCGAGCTGCCTGACGGGCAGGGCTGGCACCTGTGCGGCGACCTGGACCTCGAGTGCGGCGAGCGCCTCTGGACCATCCTGCGCGCCGCCGCCGCCCACGACACCCGCAACCCCGACGACACCGCAGCGTGGGCCGACGCCCGCGAGCACGGGGCGACCGCGCCCGATGACGTGTGGGGGCCCCTGGGGGCTCGGCTCGACACCGACGGCGTCCTGCCCCACGGACTCCCGCGCGGCCGCAGGAAGCGCCTGCACGACGCGTTCTCGAACGCCCTCGAGCGCTACCTCGCCGCCGGCCTCGGCGGGCTGGTCAGCAAGACCCCCGTCCAGATCCACGTCACCCTCCCCGAAGCCAGCCTCACCGGAACGCAGCCCCCACACCGCAGACCCGGTGCCCCACCACCCCGCGGTGACAGCGGACAGCTCCTGCCCCGCAGCCTGGTCCGGCAGCTGGTGGTGCGACAGCACCGTCACCACCACCGTCCTGAGCCTCGGCGGCAAAGCCCTCCGCACCGTCCACTCCCAACGCACCCTCACCGCCGACGAACGCCGCGCCCTCGACCTCGAAGGCGGCAGCCGGTGCGCCGGCGACGGCTGCTGCCCCGGCACCCCCAACCCCCTGACCGTCCTCCGCCCCCACCACATCCTGGGCTACGCCGAAGACCAGATCACCAGCCTCGAGCAGACCCTCAACGTCTGCGACACCCTCCACCACGACCTCCACACCGGCAAACGCACCGTGAAGCTCCGCGACGGCAGGTGGCTCAACGAGAACGGCCTCGTCACCCACCCCACCTGGCACGACCAGAACCCACCGTTCTGATCTGAGGCGTGCGAAGCGGCACGATCGTCCCCCGTGATCTCGCCGCTGACCCCGTTCTGAGCTACAGACCTGAAAGCGCTGCGGATAGCTGGGCCTGCCGCTGTGACAGGGTGCCGAGCGCGGTGTCCATCGCCGCGTACTGCGCTTTGAGGCGTTTCTGCATGGCGACCATGCGCACCTCGAAGCTGTCGATCTGCTTCTGCAGACGTGTGGCCTCCTCGCCTGCGGACTTCGCGGCGTTGGTGACGCGGCCTTCGGTCTGGGTGTTGTTCTTGGACAGGGTGCCGACCGACTTGGCGAAGCGCGCCATCACGGCTGCCACCCCATCGGGGTCGGCGGCCAGCTGAGCGGCGAGCTTGTCGGCATCGAGGGCGAACCGCCCGTCGCGCGTCGTGGTGAGGCCAAGGGTGCTGAGAGCAGTGGTTGTTCCGCTGCCCGCGATCCCTGAGGCCGTGGTGAACAGGGTGGAGGCGATGCCCCGTGCGGTGGCGTCGCCGGCCAGGGCCCCGTTGGCGGTGGAGGAGGCACCTGCGGCGTACTTGGTCTGCGTCTCGATCTCGTTGAGCGTGTTGTTGAGGGCGTCAACGAAGGCCTTGGCCTTGGAGGTCAAGCCGGCGGTGTCCCGTGTCGTCCCGACGGTGATGATCTCGTCGGAGGCCTTCACCAGTCCCAGGGTCACGCCAGGGATGACGTCGTTGATGCTGTTCGTGCTGCGGGTGATGACGTTGCCCGCCACCTCGATCTGAGCGTCCTTGGCCAGTGCGCTCGTGGTCAGGCCGGCGAGGACGGCAGGAACGTCACCACTCAGGCTCATGGCGCCCGCTGTTCCGGTGCCCGTGGCCGACAGCACCAGGCGCAGGCTGTTGGCAGTTCCGTCACCGAGATCGACCAGCGCCGAGGTGGTCGGGCTCCCGGTGCCGCGCAGCAGGTCGCTGAGCTGCTGCATCGTCGTCGTCGCGGTGGTCTCCACCACGTTGGTCGCGATCTTGCCCTGACGCAGCAGGGCAGTCGGCGACAGGGTGAACCCCGGGTCCGAGGCAGTCTTGCCGTGCACGTGGAGATCGGCGGTCCCGTTGAGGGTGACCGCCTGGGCGATGCCGCCGTCCACGCTGATCTCGGCGTCGGCGCCGAGGGCCGGGTCGCTGCCCAGGTGCAGACCGGCGAGCGCCGTACCGCTCGCCGTGAGAGAGGCAGCGGGACCGCTGGGCGCGCCGCTGATCACGAGCTTGCCGCCGGAAAGGGTGGCGCGACCAGCCGCGCCGAGGGCGCTGTTGACGGCGTCGACGATCCCGACGGCGCTGTAGGCCTTGTCCGCCGTGAAGGTGACCGTGACCGAGCTGCTGTCCGCAGCAGTCAGCGTCACGGTGTTCTCACCGTCGGCGAAGGTGGTCGTCGTGGCCAGGGCTGCGTCGGCGCGCAGTCGGGGGGGTGCAGGTACGGCGGTCACATTGAGGCTGTGCACGCCCTTGGCGACGTCGCTGTCGGCGGTGACACCGGCAAAGCCGGTGCCGCTCGATCCGAGGCCGCTGGCGATGGTGAAGCGGGACGCACCGACCAGGGAGGTCGCAGTGGACAGCGGGCCGCTGGTGCGCTGCTGGCTCGTGGCCAGCTGCAGCACCTTCACGGTCGTGGTGCTGATCGGGGCACCGTTGAGGGCGGTGGCCGACAGGTACGTCGCGTCGGACGTGCTGGCGAGGGAGCCGGAGGCTTCCGTCGCCGTGTCGATGCCGTACGTCGTGGCCTGCAGCGCGCTGAGCTTGTTGCGGATGGCCTGCCACGCGGTCTGGGAGGCGAGAGCAGCGGTCTTCTGGGTGCTCCACCGCTGTTCGGGCAGGCGCTCCACCCGCATGAGCTGGTCAACCATCGCGGCCGTGTCGAACCCGGCACCGAGTCCGCCGATCGAGACCATCTGGTCCTCCGTTGCCTAGGGGTGGTGGCGGCCGGCTCCCGGGGGAGGAGCCGGCCGCCACCGGGGTCCTGCTAGCCGCGCAGCAGGGACAGGACGCCCTGCGAGGACTGGTTCGCCTGCGCGAGCATCGCCGTACCGGCCTGGCTGAGGATCTGGTTGCGGCTGAAGCCGGTCATCTCCTTGGCCATGTCGGTGTCGCGGATGCGCGACTCCGAGGCAGACAGGTTCTCCACCGCGACACCGAGGTTGGCCACGGTGTGCTCCATGCGGTTCTGGAAGGCGCCGAGGGTTCCTCGGGCGGTGGAGACGGACGTGATGGCGGCGTCGACCTTGTCGATGTCCACGCTGCCGAGGCTGCTGGCGACGGAGGCGAGGTTGGCACCCCCGGTCGTCAGGGCGAGCGCGACCAGGTCAGTGGAGTCAGCACCCACCTGGAAGTTCTTGTTGTAGTTCCCGTCCAGCAGCTGGTTGCCGTTGAACTTCGTGCTGGTCCCGATCCGGGTGATCTCGGAGGCGAGAGCCGTGTACTCCTGGTCGATCGCCGAGTTGGCGGTGGTGCTGTTGCTCCCGACGTTGGCCTTCTGCACCGCGAGGTCGCGCATGCGCTGCAGGATCGACGTGACCTCGTTGAGCGCTCCTTCCGCGGTCTGGGCGACGGAGATGCCGTCCTGGGCGTTGCGGCTGGCGACCGTCAGGCCGCCGATCTGGCTGCGCAGCGACTCGCTGTTGACGAGGCCGGCCGCGTCGTCGGCCGCCCGGTTGATCCGGAAGCCCGACGACAGCTTCTCGAGCGACTTGCCGAGGTTCCCCTCGGTGACCGAGAGGTTCCGGTAGCTGTTCATCGCCGCGATGTTGGTGTTGACGCGCAGAGTCATGTGAGTGGTCCCGTCCGTGAGTGGTGTCGTGCTGTCCGGCATCCGTGCTGGACACGGACCCATCGGCTCACGCGTCGAGCGGTTGAGGCCCCCGAACGGGTGACAGCCGACGGGCCGGCCCCCGGGTCAGGGGGACCGGCCCGTCGGGCCGTGCAGCGGCTGCTAGCGCAGCAGGGACAGGACGCCCTGCGAGGACTGGTTCGCCTGCGCGAGCATCGCCGTACCGGCCTGGCTGAGGATCTGGTTGCGGCTGAAGCCGGTCATCTCCTTGGCCATGTCGGTGTCGCGGATGCGCGACTCCGAGGCAGACAGGTTCTCCACCGCGACACCGAGGTTCGCCACGGTGTGCTCCATGCGGTTCTGGAACGCACCGAGGGTGCCGCGGGCCGTGGAGACGCTCTTGATGGCCGCGTCGACCTTGTCGATGTCGACGCTGCCGAGGCTGCTGGCCACGGAGGCCAGGTTGGCACCGGCGGCGCTCAGGCCGAGGGTCACGGAGTCGCTCGACTCCGAACCGACCTGGAACGTGCCGGAGTAGCTGCCGTCGAGCAGGCTGTTGCCGTTGAACTTCGTGCTGGTCCCGATCCGGCTGATCTCGGAGGCGAGCGCCGTGTACTCCTGGTCGATCGCGGAGTTCGCCGTGGTGCTGTTGCTGCCTGCGTTCGCCTTCTGGACCGCGAGGTCGCGCATGCGCTGCAGGATCGACGTGACCTCGTTCAGGGCGCCTTCTGCCGTCTGGGCAACGGAGATGCCGTCCTGGGCGTTGCGGGTGGCGACCGTGAGGCCCCCGATCTGGCTGCGCAGCGACTCGCTGTTGACGAGGCCGGCCGCGTCGTCGGCGGCGCGGTTGATGCGGAAGCCGGAGGAGAGCTTCTCGAGCGACTTGCCGAGGTTGCTCTCCGTGGTGGTGAGGTTGCGGTAGCTGTTCATGGCAGCCACGTTGGTGTTGACGCGCAGAGACATGGTGAAGGCCCCTTCCTGGGGTGATACGAGTGCGTCCCACGTCCTGTGGAACAAAGGTCGTATCGGGCCCGGTGGCCCTCAGGTGAGCGAGATCAGCCCAGGACTACCCGAGTGGGTAACGCAGAGTGAAGAAGCGCCACCTGCTCCCTCACCTCGGGTGACAGGACCAGGGGAAGCGCGTCGAGCAGGGACCAGGCGGTCGTCGCGTCCCCAGCGTGGGCCGCCAACAGGGCAACCGTGACCAGGTCGGACGGCGAGAGGCTGGCCACGTCGAGGTCGTCGAGCGCCGCGAAGGCACCGTCGAGGTCGTCGAGAGCCAGGTGGCACCGGGCGATCGCCACCTGACGTCGCCCGTCGGGAGGAAGCTGGAGCCAGGCTTGGAGCGCGAGACTCGGCTGCTCGGCCTCCAGGGCCAGGGCTGCGGCAGCCACGGCGGTCGGGTCGCGGTCGACCAGCGCCTCGGCCAGGGCGGAGCGGAACCCAGACCCGCCTGCGTGCTCGGCAGGGTCGATCCCGCGCGCCCGAAGGGCGGCGAGCAGGTCGCGGCGCTCGCCGGCCCCGAGCCCGTCGAGGACAGCCAGGAAGCTGAACGCCTCGGCCGGACAGAGAGCCGCGAGATCCGCCGCCCAGGTGGCGCGCGTCGTGCGGAGGAGGTCGGCCAACAGCGGCCACTGCTCGAACGTCGAGGCCTGCCCGCGCGCACACCTCGCCAGGACGTCCGCCGCCTCGCCGTGGCGGTCCAGGGACACGAGTGCTCGGGTGCGGGCGAGCGGGATCGCCACGTCGGCGATCGCGGTGGTCCGGGACACGGCCTCGTCCGCACGCAACGGCTGACGCTCCCACCGGTCAAGGACGTCGAGGGCCTCGGAGGGACGGTCCAGGGCGCGCAGGGCCTCGGCGAGCTCCCAGGCCGCCGTGGGATCGGACGGCGACCGGTCGACGGCGTGCGCTGCCCACGTCACTGCTTCGACCTCCGCGCCGCGGCGGCGCAGGAGGCCGGCCAGCCGGAGGGCCGCCGACGACATCAGTCGTCCCATGCCCGGCGGCATCAGCTCCAGCGCCTCCCGCAGCAGCGCTTCCTGCCGGTCCTCGGTCCCCGGGGTCAACGACAGGGCCCGGGACAGCTCGTACGCCGTCTTCGACACCGACCGGCCGAGGGCTCCTTCGCGGGCGGCGTCGTAGTCCTTCTCGGCCAGCAGCAGGTTGCGCGCAGCCTTGTCTCGTTCGCGGTACACCGTCCCGAGGTAGCCGTCGTGGTCCAGGTGGATGCCGCCGAAGCGACGTGCCTCCGGAGGGAGACCGGTGCGGTGGTGGGCCACCGTCTCGTGCACGGCACCGACCCAGCACAGGTCCTGGCGGCGGAACAAGCGGATCGCCTCGTGCTCGAAGCCGACGCCCTGCCCCGCGTCATCGGTCAGCGACCGGATGAGGACGCCGTACGCCGGGACGCCCCGCGGGGTCAGGGCACGCCGCAGGTCGCCGGCGCGGGACGCGACGAGCTGCTCGTCGGCGTCGATGCTGAGGACCCACGCGCCCGCGCAGGCCGCCAGCGGGACGTTGCGCGCGGCGGCGAAGTCGTGCGTCCAGGGGGCGTGCACGATCCGGGCACCGAACGCCATGGCGATCTCGATCGTCCGGTCGCTCGACCCGGTGTCGCAGACCACGATCTCGTCGACGAGGCCGTCGAGCGAGGCCAGGCACGACGGGAGGGCCGTCTGCTCGTCCTTCACGATCAGCGAGGCGGACAGCAGGGTGCGGGGGCCGGAGGACAGCCGGCGCCGCGGTCGGGACGCCACGGTGGTCAGCGCTTGCAGGGCAGCGAACGAGCGAGCTGCGGACACCACGGGACGCGCCAGGTCCGCGGCGTCCACGCGGAGCCAGCCAGGTCCCGACGCGGGTGTGCCCGCGGTCAGCGCCGCGGTCACGTCGGTCCCCAGGGCGCCGTCCACCAGGATGACCGGGCCGGTGAGACCAGCCGCGAACTGCGCGAGGCGCTCCCCGAGGTCGCCGTCCCCCACGACCACCTCGAGGCCCGCCAGGGGCTCCGGGCCCAGGACCACCCACGGACCGTCGACCGTGTGCCGGAGGCGGTGCAGCGACGCGCGCGCGGTGGCCGCGCCGTCGTCGGCGAGCAGCACCAGGTGAGTCACCTGAGGAAATCAGCCAGGGAGGGCAGGTTGGCGCGGCTGGCCGCGCCGAGGGCGGCGGAGTAGCCGGTCTGGGCGGCGCTCATCTGGAGAACGGCTCTGGCCAGGTCGACGTCCTCGAGCTGGGAGCGCCGGCCGGCCAGGTCGGTCAGGGCGACGCTGCCTGCGTCATACGCCGTGTCGACGCGGTTGGTCGTGGCGCCGACCTTGGCCAGTCCGCGCAGGACGTCGCTGTGGCGTGCCTCGAGAGCGTCCTGGTTGGCCGCGAGGGTGCTCACGTCGTCCGTGCGCACGGCGGTGCTCAGGGTCTTCAGCACGCTGAAGACGTCCTGGCTGCCGAAACCGAACAGGTCGTCCGCACCGGGTGCGCCGGTGACGTTCACCCCGAGGGTGATGGTGGGGCTGATCTGTCGCGCCACCTGGCCGCCGTCGCCGCCGTAGCGCACCGTGCCGTCGGCCGCGGTGAGGAGCGCCTGGGCGCCGAAGCCGCCGAACAGGGAACGGCCGAGGTGCTGGGTGTTGCCGAGGTCGCGCATCTCTGTGCGGATCTGGTCGAGCTCGTCCGCGATCGCGGCCCGGCTCGTGTCGGACAGCGCGCCGCTGACGGCGGAGACGGCCAGGCTCTTGGCGCGTGCCAGGAGGGACGACATCGACTGCAGGGTGCCGTCGGCGGTGCCGAGCCAACCTTGCGCGTCGGTGGCGCTGCGTTGGAAGGAGGACCAGTCGGCCGCCTCGGAGCGGTACCGCTCGGCGGCGGTGGCAGCGGGCGCGTCGTCGGACCAGGCGGCCACGGCCTTCCCTGTCCCGATCTGGCTCTGCAGGCGCTGCACCCGTTCGAGCGCCCCGCCGAGGCTCGAGGCTGTGGTGAGGTAGGTCCCGATCGTGGTGACTCTCATCGGTCGGTCACCGGACCATGCTGTTGATGAGCGTGTCGAGCATGCCGTCGGCGATGGAGACCACGCGGGCGGCTGCCTCGTAGGAGTGCTGGTACTTCACCAGGTCGATCATCTCCTCGTCCACGGAGACCCCATCGGCGCTGGCCCGCGCGGTCTTAGCCGACGTCAGCGAGGCGTTGGCGGTGTGGGCGTTGCGGGTGGCGTCGGCGGCGGCCTGCCCGACGCGGCTGCCCACCGCCCGCAGCAGGTCCGCGACGCTCTGGCCGTTGCCGTCCCGCGTGGTGCGCAGGGCCGCGACCAGGGCAAGGGCGCCGGTCCCGTCGCCGGGTGCGGCTCCCGGAACGGTGGCGCCGCTGCTGCTGAGGTGGCTGGTCGTCGTCCCTGCCCCGAGGCCGGCGAGGGTGAGGGCGGGGTTCACGGCCAGGGTCGCGGCGCTCGTGCCGGTGAAGAAGTCCGACCCGGTGGAGCCGTCGCTGCCGACACCGGCGCGGTGCGCCGCGTTGACGACGTCGCGCAACCGCACCGCGACCGCGTCGAGCTGGGCGCGGTACGACGGGAGGTCGGTCGCGGCAGCGCTGACGTAGCCGCCGATCTCGCCGGCGAGGGCGAGCGGGTTGCCGCCGATCGTGACGCCGACCGGCTGGGTGGTCGTGACTCCGACGGCGGCCGCGACCTGTCCCTGGACCAGGTTCGTCCCGCTGGTGGTCGTGACGGTGACCGACCCGTCCCGCTGCGCCTCGATCCGCGCGCCGGTCAGGGCGGCGACCCGGTCGAGGGCGGCGTCTCGCTGGTCGAGCAGGTCGTTGGGCTCCCGCTGCTCGGTCTGCGCCTTGATGATCGACGCGTTGAGCTTGGCCACCGTGGACAGCAGGCCGTTGAGCTCGGTGACGTCGTCGCTGACCCGCAGCCCGACCTCGGTGCTCACGTCGTCGAGGCGCTGTGCCGCGCCCGTGAGCGCGTCGGTCAACCGCGCGCCGGCCGACAGGACGCTGGCGCGCGCGGCGCTGTCGTCCGGGGTGGTCGAGAGCTGGTCCCAGGAGGACAGGAACGCCGACAGCGCCTCGGGGGCGCCGTCGCCGTAGGTGCCGAGGAGGGACTCGGCGCGACTGAGGGTCTCCGACCGCGCAGCGGTGGCTCCGGCGTTGCCTGCTTCGCTGCGGAAGGAGACGTCGGCCAGACGGTCCCGCAGCCGGCTCAGGCTCACGATCGTGACGCCGGTACCGCGGTCGCCCGACCCCCCCGCTCCGGCCGTGCCGTACGTCGGGGTCGAGGCCTGCACCGTGACGCGCTGGCGGGTGTAGGTCTCGTTGGTGGCGTTCGCCACGTTGTGGGACGCGACCTCGACCGCCCGCTGAGCGGCGTACAGCGCCGAGGCGCCGATGGACAGGGTGCTGAACATCAGAGGACGCGCTGCACGCGTGGCGCGACGTGCTCCCGGCGTCCGTCCGGTCCGTACGTCATGGCCTCGGCGGACGACACCGTGCCGAGGCTCTCCGCGATGCTGCGGGCCCCTGCGTCGGCCAGCCGGCGGGTGACCGCCAGCAGGTCGGACACCTCGCCCGCGGAACGGCGCAGCGCGTCGTACTCGGCGTGCAGCAGGCCGTTCCAGGGCTCGGGGGCGTCCTCGAGCAGCTCGCGGAGCGTCGGCTCGGGAAGGCCGCGTGCGCTGCCCAGGTCCGTCACGAGGACGGCGCGTTCGAGCTCGGCAGCACGCACCGCAGCCGTGGCGCGGTCGACCTCCTCGCTGGCCCAACCGAGGAAGCGGGTCTCGCCGGCGAGCAGGAGCTGGCGTAGCTCGACGAGCTTGAACACCATCAGCTCCACGAGCACGCGCTCGCGGGTCAGCAGTCGGGCCAGGGCCTCCATGGACGACCTCCTCTGACCGCCCATCGGCGGCCACGGTCGACCTGTGAGCTCAGTGGGTCGGTGCGTTGACCAAGGAGTAGGCGGCCCGCTCGAGGTGCTCCCACACCGCGGAGCGCCCGGGCTCGGGCAGGGCCTGTTCGTCGATGGCGTCGAAGGAGGCGCGCATGTGGCGCAGCCAGGCATCGCGCTCCCGCTCGCCGATGACCCACTCGGCGTGCCGCATCCGCAGCCGGGGGTGTCCGCGCTCGTCGGAGTACGTCGTCGGGCCGCCCCAGTACTGCACGAGGAACAGCGTCAGCCGCTCCCGGGCCGCGGTGAGGTCCTCGTCAGGGTAGAGCGGGCGCAGCAGGGGATCGAGCGCTACGCCGTCGTAGAAACGGCCGACGAGGTCGTGGAACACCTCGGGCCCGACCTCGTCGTACAGCGTCATGGTGGTCAGGCTAGGCGTCGACGTCGGCAGCAGTGCCGTCGCCGCCGGAGTCGCCGGCCGCGTCGGAGGAGGTCGACCCGCGCACGGCGTGCAACGGGACCCCGATGAGCACGCCATGGGTCTCGAACGCCGCCATGAGGCGCTCGCGCAACGCCCGTTCGACCGCCCACTGCTGCAGGGGTGCGGTCTTCAGGGCGATGCGCAGGACGAGCCCGTCGGCGCCGAGCGCCTGCACGCCCCAGACCTCCGGGTCCTCCACGATCTTGTCGGCGAAGTCCTCCTCCTCGCACAGCGCGTTCGCCACGGCGAGAGCCAGGGACCGTACGGCGGGCACGTCGGTCGTGAGGTCCAGCGGGACGTCGAGCAGGGCGCGTGCCCAGCCCTGGCTCTTGTTGCCGATGCGGGTGATCTCCCCGTTGCGGATGTGCCAGACGGTGCCCTGGACGTCCCTCAGCCGTGTCGTGCGCAGGGTCACCGACTCGACGGTGCCGGTGGCCTCACCGGCGTCCACGACGTCGCCGACGCCGTACTGGTCCTCGAGCAGCATGAACATCCCGGTGAGGAAGTCCTTCACCAGGTTCTGCGCCCCGAAGCCGACCGCGACACCGACGATCCCGGCGGACGCGACGATCGGAGCGAGGTTGAGGCCGAGCTCGGACAGCACCATCGCGCCGGCCACGAAGACCACGGTGAAGGAGGCGATGCTGCGCAGGACCGTGCCGAGCGTCTCGGCGCGCTGGCGGCGCCGCTCCGACAGCAGGGGGGAGGCCTCGAAGACCGTCCCGCGGGCCCGGTCGCGCAGCGGGCGCAAGGCGACGGGGACGGTGCCCTCGCTGGCCGTACGGACCAGGCGCGCGACGAGGCGGTGCAGCGCGGCACGGACGATCAAGGCGATGAGGAGGATCAGGCCCACCCGGGCCCCGCCCTCGATCAACCCCGAGGCGTGTGTGTCGAACCAGTCCTGGACGGCGTTCGCGGTGACTCTCACCCCCCTGACCCTAGGAGGACCCCCGGGACCGGGTGCGGATCCTCGTGGCGCGCGCGCGGGTGGTCGGGCAGGATGACGGCAGGGAGGACGCCGTGGCCGCACCGCCAGCAGGTTCGTCGAAGCAGCCCGCCGCGGTCCCCGCGGCGCAGGCCCTGGTGCTCAACGCGAGCTACGAACCCCTGTGCGTGGTGTCGGGTCGGCGAGCCGTGGTGCTGCTGCTCACCCACAAGGCGGTCGCCGTCGAACCGGGCGACCACGTGCTGCACAGCGAGCGGGCGGACGTCACGGTCCCGGTGGTGGTGCGGCTCACGCGCTTCGTCCGCGTGCCGTACCGAGGGCTGGTCCCGCTGAGTCGCAAGGCGGTGTTCGCCCGGGACGGCGGCCGGTGCGTCTACTGCAACGCCCCGGCGACCAGCCTCGACCACGTCGTGCCCCGCAGCCGAGGTGGTCCGCACACCTGGGACAACGTCGTGTCGGCCTGCGCGCGCTGCAACCACGTCAAGGCCGACCGGGCCGTCTCCGAGCTGGGATGGCGGCTCCGCCGACCGCCGACCGCCCCGCGCGGGGACGCCTGGCGCATCGTCGGCACCAAGCGCGTCGATCCGCGCTGGCGGCCGTTCCTGTCCGCGGACGGCGACGACGACGAGGTCCTCTGGGGCACACCAGCGTGACGGCCCAACCGTCGGCCGAGGGCGCCTTGCGCACGCGGCTGCGACCGGCCCTGCCCTCCGAGCGCGCGCTGCTGGAGGCCTGGGCCGACGACCCGCAGTCGCCGTACGACGACTGGAGCGGACCGGAGCCGCCCGGCCTGGTGGGCGAGCCACCCCCTGTCCCTCGGCCGGGAGGGGAGCTCGTCGTCGCCGACGACCACGACGACCCGCTCGGCACCGTGCAGTGGCGACCGGTGACGTACGGCCCGAACGCCGGGTCCCTCGCCTACGACGTCGGCATCTCGCTGCGGCCGTTCGCCCGTCGGCTGGGGCACGGGACGCGGGCTCAGCGGATGCTGGCCAAGTACCTGTTCGCGACGACGGACGTGCACCGGGTCCAGGCCTCGACCGACATCACGAACCTCGCCGAGCAGCGCGCCCTGGAGAGCGCGGGGTTCCAGCGGGAGGGGGTGCTCCGCCAGGCCCAGTGGCGTGCCGGTGCCTGGCACGACCTCGTGGCGTACGCCCGGCTGCGTGAGGACACCTGACCTGGGGCACGCTGGCGCGGTGACATCCCACACCCGCCTCCTTGACCTTGCCGCCGCCCACCGGGTCGCCACGTCCTACCGCGACTGGACCGGGGCCGAGCGTCCGGTGACCGAGGACGCCGTCCGGGCCGTGCTGACTGCCCTCGGGGTGGCCGCGGAGACCGAGGAGCAGGTGGCCTCGGCCCTGCTCGAGGTCGAACGCCGTCCCTGGGCGCGGGTCGCCCCCGCTGTCGAGGTCGTCGTCGCGGACGCGCCGGCTGCCACCTCCTGCGTGACGTCGGCGGTGCCGACGCTGCGGCTGGTCCTGGAGGACGGACAGGCGCACGACCTCGAGCCCGGCCGTGAGCTCGACCGTCGGGGGGACCAGGTGCGGCGCGAGGTCCCGCTGCCGCCGCTGCCACTGGGCTACCACCGGCTCGAGGTCGTCGACGGGCCCACGACCGCGTCCACCACCGTGATCGCCGTGCCGGCCAGGCTGCCCCGGATCGAAGGTCGGGTCTGGGGCTGGCAGGCCCAGCTCTACGCGCTCCGCAGCGTCGGGTCGTGGGGGGTCGGGGACTACGCCGACCTCCGGGTGCTGGCCGAGGCGGCCGCCGGGGACGGCGCGGGAGTGCTGCTCGTCAACCCGCTGCACGCGGAGACACCGGTGCTGCCGCTCCTCGACTCGCCGTACAGCCCGTCCTCGCGACTGTTCCGCTCCGCGCTGCACCTGCGGCTCGAGGACTGCCCCGAGTGGGACGACGCGCTGGCGGCGCTGCGACCGGAGACCGACCCCGAGCGGGTCGACCGGCAGGCCTGCTGGGCCGCCAAGCTGGCGGCCTTGGAGCAGATGTGGCCGCGCCACCGGGCCGGAGTGCTGGCGGAGTTCCGGGCCGAACGGGGCGAACCCCTCGAGCGGTTCGCGCAGTTCTGCGCCCTTGCCGAGGTGCACGGCCGCGACCACCGGCTCTGGCCCGAGCCGGTCGGGGTGCCGGACACGGCCCGGGTGGCCTTCTGGTGCTGGGTGCAGCTGCTCGTGGACGAGCAGCTGCGCGGGATCGGCGAGGGCATGGCCGTCGGCGTGTTGCACGACCTGGCCGTCGGAGTCGACGGGGGCGGCGCAGACGCCTGGGCGATGCAGGACGTCCTGGCCTCCGGAGCGACCATCGGCGCGCCGCCGGACGAGCTGGCCCAGAGGGGCCAGGACTGGGGGCTGCCGCCGTGGCACCCCGACCGCCTTCGCGACCAGGCCTACGTCCCGTATCGCGATCTGGTCCGCGGAGTGCTCCGGCACGCGGGCGGCATCCGGATCGACCACGTGCTCGGGCTGTCCCGGCTGTGGTGGGTACCCGAGGGAAGGCCGTCCTCCGACGGCAGCTACGTCGGGTACGACGCCGAGGCGCTGCTCGGGATCCTGGCCCTGGAGGCCACCCGGGCCGGGGCGATCGTGGTGGGGGAGGACCTGGGCACGGTCGAGGCCACGATGCGCGCGCGGCTGGACCGCGTGGGCGTGCTGGGCAGCGACGTGCTGTGGTTCGCGAGGGCGGACGACGGCTCGTTCGTCCCTCCGGCGCAGTGGCGCGCGGAGGCGGCGGCGTCGGTGACGACGCACGACCTCCCGACGGTCGCCGGCTGGGCCAGCGGCGCGTCCGTGCGGCTCCGGGCCGAGGTCGGCCAGCTGGCCCGTCCGGTCGAGGAGGAGGAGCAGGCTCAGGCGCGCGAGCGGGCGAGCCTGCTCACGATGCTCGCGGACGAGGGGCTGCTCGACGAGGACGTCTGCCTGTCCCTGCACCGTGCGCTCGTGGCGTCGCCTTGCCGCGTCGTGCTCGCGGCGTACGGCGACGCGGTCGGAGACCTCCGACAGCCCAACCTGCCGGGCACGGTGGACCAGTACCCCAACTGGCGCCTGCCCGTCGCGGACGGGGCCGGGACCGCACTGACGCTGGAGCAGGTCCTCGAGCACCCGGGCGTGGCGCGGCTCACGGCCCTGCTGCAGCACGTGCGATGAGCCCGTTCGCTACCGTGTCGACGGGTCGTCACGAGGTGGCCCGGAACGCTGGACCGACAGGACGAGGGAGCACGTGAGTCGCGCCGTGACCCGGGTCGCCACCACCGGCATCGCCCTCGTGGCGACGTCGGGGGCCACCCTGCTGACCGCACTGCTGACCGCAGGACCGGCCCTGGCGGCCGACTACCCGATCGGGCCGTCCGAGGGCGAGGAGCGGGAGGCGAGCCTCGGCACGCTGACGACGCTCGGGCTGTACGTCGGTGTGCCGCTGCTGTTCGCGGGCCTGATCTTCGCCCTCACCTGGCTCCCCGGCGCCCTCAGCGCCAACCGCTACCGACCCGCCAAGGGCTGGGCTGCCGAGCCCGTGTGGTTCGCCGGGCCGCCCGAGCCGGTGGCTGCTGTCCAGAGCGCCGAGGTCGGCGACGTCGTGAGAGGTGGAGCACGTGGCAGTTGGTGAGCAGCAGACGCCCGCGCAGTTCGGCACCAAGGCACCGGACGGCCTGACGGTCAGCCAGCAGGAGCGCATCGAGCACGCCGTCTCGGTGTGCCGCCGGCAGAACGGCCTGGACGTCTCGGTGTTCGTCGGTGACCTCATCCTGGACGGCACCGAGTTCCGCGCGGGCGCCGAGCGGCTGCACGCGGCCCTCGGCGCCGAGCGCAGCAACGCCGCCGTCCTGCTCGTCGTGGCGCCGGGGCAGCGGCAGGTGGAGGTCGTCACCGGCCCCGCTGCGCGTCGTCGTGTGCCGGACCGCGTCGCTGCGCTCGCCGTGCTGGCGATGACGACCGCGTTCGGCGGGGGTGACCTCACCGGCGGCATCCTCGACGCGCTGCGCCAGATCGCCGACGCGGCCGGACGCCGCCCGGCCATCGAGGCGCCGCCGGAGTCCGCTCCCGGCAGCGACCTCGCCACGCACCACTAGTCGGCGGCGGCGTCCCTCGCGCGAGCGCGCAGGGCACGGACCACACCGTCTCGTCCCTCGCGCAGCAGGCGCACGAGGGCCTGCGGCGCCGTGCCGGCCTCGAGGTAGGCGTCGGTGCGCTCCACCACGGCCGGTGACACGAGCAGGGTCGGGTACAGCCCGATGACGAGGTTCTGTGCCATCTCGTTGGTGCGTTCGGCCCAGAGGCGGTCGAGCGACGCGAAGTAGGGCTCGACCCACGGCTCGAGCAGGGCGACCTGCTCGGCGTTCGCGAAGCCGCTGATGACGGCCGCCTGGACGGCGTTGGGCAGGTCGTCCGTGTCGACGACGGACGCCCAGGCCTCGGCCTTCGCCTCGGCGGTCGGTCGAGCCGCACGGCAGGCGGCGGCGTGCCGCTGGCCGGCCGCGGTGGGGTCGTGGCCGACCTCGGCCTCGATCGCGCCGTCGCCGGCGCGGCCGACCGCGACCAGGCGGTGGAGCAGCAGCCAGCGCAGCTCAGCGTCGATCGCGAGGCCGGGGACCTGCGCCGATCCGTCGAGCAGACCCGCCAGCAGGTCCAGGGCTTCGTCGGTCGCGGCCAGCGAGCCCAGGCTGCGGGCCCACGCGAGCTGCAGGTCGCTGCCCGGTTCGGCGGCGAGCAGCTGCTCGTGGGCGGCGGACGCCAGCGAGGCTCGCCCGGTCGGCGCCCAGCTGGGGTCGGCGAACAGCGTCACGGCGGACTGCGCCTGGCGCAGCAGCGACTGGACCACGCCGATGTCGGTCTCGCCGGCGATGCCGCGCAGCACCAGCGCGACGTAGTCGCGTGCCGCCATCTCCGCGTCGCGGGTCATGTCCCACGCGGCCGCCCAGCACAGGGCGCGGGGCAGGGAGTCAGCGAAGTCGCCCACGTGGTCGACGAGCGTGGCCAGCGACGTCTCGTCGAGACGGATCTTGGCGAACGTCAGGTCGTCGTCGTTCACGAGGACGAGGGCCGGCTGCGCGCGCCCGAGCAGGCCGGGGACGTCGGTCTTGGCGCCGAGGACGTCGAGCTCCTCGCGGTGGGTGCGGACGAGCGTGCCGTCCACCAGGTCGTACAGCCCGACCGCCACGCGGTGGGACCGCAGGGTCGGCCACTCGGCCGGCGCCTCCTGCACGATCGAGAAGGCCGTGAACGTCCCGTCGGGGTCGGTCTCGAACGCGGCGCGCAGGGTGTTGCAGCCCGCCGTCTCGAGCCACTCCGAGGAGAAGTTCGACAGGTCGCGGCCGCTGGCCGCAGCCAGCTCGACGAGCAGGTCCGGCAGCTCGGTGTTGGCGTACTCGTGCTTGACGAAGTACGTCTTCAGGCCGTCGAGGAAGGCGTCCTGCCCGACCCACGCCACGAGCTGCTTGAGCACGGAGGCGCCCTTCGCGTACGTGATGCCGTCGAAGTTGACCTTCACGTCCTCCATGTCCTGGATGTCCGCGGCGATCGGGTGCGTGGTCGGGAGCTGGTCCTGGCGGTAGGCCCAGGTCTTCTCGGTGTTGGCGAACGTGGTCCACGCGTTGGTCCAGCGGGTCGCGTCGGCCTGGCAGAGCACCGACATGTACGTCGCAAAGCTCTCGTTCAGCCACAGGTCGTTCCACCAGCGCATGGTGACGAGGTCACCGAACCACATGTGCGCCATCTCGTGCAGGACGGTCTCGGCACGGCGCTCGTACGCCGCATCGGTGACCTTCGACCGGAAGACGTAGTCCTCCAGGAAGGTGACCGCTCCCGCGTTCTCCATGGCGCCGGCGTTGAACTCCGGCACGAACAGCTGGTCGTACTTGCCGAAGGGGTAGCGGTAGTCGAACACCCGGTGGAAGTAGTCGAAGCCCTGCTTGGTGATGTGGAACAGCTCCTCGGCGTCGAGGTGCTGCGCCAGCGAGCCGCGGCAGTACAGACCGAGGTCGATCCCGTCGTGGGAGTCGTGGACGTGGTGGTACGGACCCGCGATCAGCGCCGTGATGTAGGTCGACATGCGGGGCGTGTCCGTGAAGGACCACGTGCCGGGCTCTCCCTCGGCGGGCTGCTCGGTCACCGCAGCGTTCGTGATGACGACCCAGTCGCGCGGTGCCCGCACGGTGAGGCGGAAGACGGCCTTGAGGTCGGGCTGGTCGAAGCAGGCGTACATCCGGTGCGCGTCGAACGTCTCGAACTGCGAGTAGAGGTAGACCCCGCCGTCGACCGGGTCGACGAAACGGTGCAGGCCCTCGCCCGTGCGCATGTAGGCGCAGTCGGCCTCGACGACGAGCTCGTTCTCCGCGGCCAGGCCGGGCAGCTGCAGGCGGTTGCCGTCGAAGTCCGTGACCGGCGTGCCGTTCAGCGTGGCCGACAGCAGCGTCGGGGCGGTGAGGTCGATGTACGTCGACGCTCCGGGCTCGGTCGCGGTGAAGCGCACGACGGTGCGCGAGCGGAACGTCGTCTCTCCGGGCTTCTCGCCTGCCCCGTCGGTCAGGTCGAGGGTGACGTCGTACGACTCCACCGCGAGCAGGGCGGCCCGGGTGCGGGCCTCGTCGCGGTGCAGGTTGTTCTCGCTCACGGCTGTCCTTCGGTCGTCGGTTCCGACCGGCATCCTCCCACGTCACGACGCCGGCCGAACGGAGGATCAGCAACCTGGACCACGGGTGTGACCCGCTCAGACGACGATGCGGGACAGTCGACCGCCGAGCACCTCCTCGCCCAGGACCTCTGCCTCGCCGCGGTGCCACCGCGCTGCCGTCCAGGCGCAGGCCAGGGCGTCGAGGCAGTCGTCCACGCGAGCGCCCGCCGGTCGGGGGACCGGGAGGTCGAAGGCCACCCACTGCCGCAGCAGCGCTGTGCGCTGCTCCCTGCCGGCGGGGGTCTTCTTGCCTGCCGTCACCGGTCCCATGGCCCGGAAGCTGAGCTCGGGATGGACCTCCAGCAGGCCGGGCACGTCCAGCGCCTCCCGGATCTTGGGCACGATGTTCCAGGTCTGGACCGAGACCCCCACGGAGCCCGCCGCCCGCGACCGGGCGGACGCGTCAGCGTGGTCGCCGGCGGACAGCACCGCGTGGGGAGGGGCGAAGAACACTGAGGACCGCTGCGGCCCGAGCCGCGCGCGAGCCTCGACCTCGCACGTCCTCCGCCGACCGTCCAGGGGCAGCGCCAGCGGGATGTCCACGGCTGTGACGCAGGCGTCGAGCGCCGCCAGCAAGGGCAGCGTCCCGCCGTACCAGCGGACGGTGGAGGCCTCGACGAGGGCCCCGACCCAGCCCCGGGGCGCACCGTCGATCCCGAGGACGGCATCATCTGCGCTCATGCGCGTCCACCTCGGTTCCGACCATGCCGGCTACGAGCTCAAGGAGGCAGTGAAGTCCCACCTGCTGGCCCTGGGTCACGAGCCGGTCGACCACGGGCCGGAAGAGTACGTCGCGACCGACGACTACCCGCCGTTCTGCTTCGCCGCCGCGGAGGCCGTCGTCGGTGACCCCGGCAGCCTCGGGGTCGTGATCGGAGGCTCGGGCAACGGCGAGCAGATGGCGGCCAACAAGGTCCGGGGCGCCCGGTGCGCGCTCGCCCACAGCGTCGAGACGGCCGAGCTCGCGCGCCAGCACAACGACGCCAACCTGGTCAGCGTCGGGGCGCGGATGCACACCGAGGGCGAGGCGCTCCGTCTCGTCGAGGCGTTCGTCACGACGCCGTTCAGCGACGATCCCCGCCACGTCCGGCGGATCGCGATGCTGACCGACTACGAGACACGTGCCTGAGGGTCACACGATCCACCGGCTGGCCCGTGACCAGGGTCGGCTGCTCACGGGTCATCGCGTGTCGATGGCCAGCCCGCAGGGGCGCTTCAGCGAGGGTGCCGCGCTGCTCAGCGGGCGCACCTGCACCGGGCTGACTCCGTACGGCAAGCACCTCTGGTACGACCTCGACGGCGGGCTGTCCCTGCACGTGCACCTCGGGCTCTACGGGACGTGGACGACCGGGACCGGGCCGCCTCCCGAGCCCCGCGGCCAGCTGCGGCTGCGGATGGTCGCCGGCGACCACTGGTGGGACCTGCGCGGGCCGACCGCCTGCGAGGTGCACACCCCCGCCGACCGTCAGCGGGTCCTCGCCCGACTCGGGCCCGACCCGCTGAGCACGCAGGACCGCGGAGCAGACGCCTTCGCACGCGTCTCCCGCAGCCGCGCAGCCCTCGGCCAGCTGCTCATGGACCAGACGGTCCTGGCCGGCGTGGGGAACGTCTACCGCGCCGAGGTGCTCTACCGGGCGGGCCTGTCCCCGTTCACGGCCGGTCGCGACGTGCCCCGGGCGGTGTGGGACGGCCTCTGGCAGGACACGCGCGTCCTCATGCGGGCAGGGGTGCGAGCCGGCCGCATCGTCACGACGGCACCCCGAGACCGTGCGCGCCGGTCCGGCGTGGTGAGCCGGGACGACGCGCACTACGTCTACCGGCGGGCGGGTCTGCCGTGCCGCCGCTGCGGGGCCGAGGTGCGGACCCAGGTGATGGCCGGCCGGAACCTGTTCTGGTGCCCGCACGAGCAGTCCTGAGCCGCCCCGCCGGTACTCTCGGGGCGGTGGGCGAGTCGAGGGTCGAGGGCGTGCGCGGGACCTCGCGCGTCCTGGAGCGGCTCCGTCGCGACCCCCTTCCCCCGCGTGCCACGCTCGTGGCGCTGCTCGCCATGGCCATCGCGCTCTACCTGATCTCCCGCGGGATCGGCCCTCGCTGGGCCCCCCCAGGGCTGCAGGCCCTCCCGCTGCTGCTGGGCGGGCTGCTCTTGGAGCGCGCCCCGTTCCGCCGGCTGGCCGTGCTCTCGTTCGGCATCCTGGTGATCCAGCTCGTGACGCAGTCCGGGGCGCCGCCCGGCTCGGTCGTCGTCGTGCTGTTCACCGCCGCCGTCTCCTACGAGTTCGCGCGCTCCCGCGAGGAGACCGGGCTCGGCGGGCTGCGTAGCGACTCGGTCCTGCTGGAGCTGCAGGACCGCCTCACCCAGCAGGGTCGACTGCCCGGCCTCCCCGTCGGCTGGGAGGGCGACGCCCTCGTGCTCCCCGCCGGGGGCGCGCCGTTCGCCGGTGACTTCGTGGTCTCGGCGCTGCTGCCCGACCGCCTGGAGGTCGCCCTCGTCGACGTGAGCGGCAAGGGCGTGGAGGCGGGGACCCGCGCGCTGCTGCTCTCCGGCGCGCTCGGCGGGCTGCTCGGCGCGCACCAGGACCGCGAGTTCCTCAGCGAGGGCAACGACTACCTGCTGCGTCAGGACTGGGAAGAGGGGTTCGCCACGGCGGTCCACTGCACCCTGCACCTGCACGACGGTCGCTTCTCCGTGGCGTCCGCCGGGCACCCACCGGTGGCGCACTTCGACGCCGGCAGCGGCCGGTGGTCGCTTCTCGACGCAGGTGGCCCGGCGCTCGGGCTCCTGCCCGGTGCCGCCTACGAGCCCTGCACCGGGATCCTGCGACCGGGCGACGCCCTGCTGCTCTACACCGACGGGCTGGTCGAGGTGGCGGGGCGCGACCTGTCCCTCGGCATCGACAAGCTGCTCGGTGAGGCCGAGCGCCTGGTCACGCGCGGGTTCGTCGGCGGGACGCGCTACCTCGCCGAGCGGGTGGCAGCGAGCGGCTCGGACGACCGCGGCCTGGTGCTGCTCTGGCGCTCAGCGCACTGAGGAGCTGACCGGCCGGCGCTCGACCGGCAGCGGCGTCGCGTGCTCCCGCCCGGCCCGCACGAACGCGACGAACTCCCCGCGGTCGACCAGCACCTGCCCCATCGCGTGCAGGTGAGCTGACTCCTGCTGCGTGTCGAGCACCTCCACGCCGGCCTCCACCAGGCGCGCGCCCAGGTCGACCACCGCCACCTTGGACGCTCCGCTCTCGGTGAAGAACATCGACTCCCCGGAGAACACGCGCCCGCTGCGGACGCCGTACAGCCCGCCCACCAGCCGGCCCCCGTCCCACACCTCCAGGGAGTGGGCATGGCCCGCGCGGTGCAGCGCGGCGTACCCCTCCTGCATCTGCGCGGTGATCCACGTCCCCTCGCCCCGGTCTGCGCACCGCGCCACGACCTCCGGGAAGCACGTGTCCATCGTCGTCTCCCAGCCGGTCCGCCGGAGCAGCTGGCGCACCGTCCGGGGGACGGACAGCTGCGCGGTGAGGACGACGGCGCGCGGCTGCGGAGAGACCCAGGGGACGAGGGTGCCCGGCGGGGTCCCGGGCAGGACGGGCACGGCGCCGCGGCGGGCCAGTCGACGCGCAGCTCGTTCGTGCGCCACGGCCTGGTCGGGGGAGGGGGGCCAGGGGAAGACCCCGTTGCGGTACGCCGAGCGCAGCGTCACGGCGTCCAGCGCACCGCCGAGCGCCACCAGCTCGCGCGGAGCGGCGGCGACGTCCAGGTCGTCGAAGAGCACGACCCAGTGTGGGGCTTGCCAGGTGGAGCGGGCGACGGGAATCGAACCCGCGTAGTCAGTTTGGAAGACTGGGGCTCTACCATTGAGCTACGCCCGCGAGACGGTGACAGCCTACCCGCCCAGCGCGTCCAACCCGAGCGAGAGCACCAGGCCGACGGCGGCCGCGACGCCTGCCGTGTAGCTGTCCTCGCGAAAGGCCGTGGGGAAGACCTCGGTGGCCAGCGAGGCCACGACGGCCCCGGCGGCGAACGCCTGCAGCAGTCCGGTGACGGCCCCCGGCGCGCCCGACAGCAGCACGTTGCCCGATAGGGCGGCGAGCGACAGCAGGACGGCGGTGGCCGTCCACAGTCCCAGCACGGCCCGGTTGCTCCGGTCGCCGCCGGCCATGGCCCTGGCTCCGCTGGAGGCCTCCGGGAGGTTCGACAGCAGGATCGAGCCGGACAGCGCCGCCACCCCGAGCGGACCGGTGGACAGCAGCGCCACGCCCAGGGCCAGGTTCTCCGGGATGCCGTCGAGCGTGATGGCGGCGAGCAGGCCGCCGCCCTGGTCCGGGCCCCACCGCTCGTCCACCAGGTGGTCCAGGGCGCTGAACGTCACGGCACCGAGCAGCACCACCCCCAGCACCGCAGCCAGGGGCGCCTGGTCCCGGGCCGGCTCGACGAGCTCCAGCACCACCGCGACCAGCAGCGCGCCTCCGGCGACCGCCACGAGGAAGCCCTCGGTACGGGGCGGGAGGTGACCGTAGATCCCGAGCGCAGCACCCACGACCAGGGACCCGGAGACGACGACGATGACGAGCAGGGTGACCAGCACGTCGTGCTGGTGCCCACCTCCGCCGGCCCGAACCGCTGGCCCGGGGCGGCACTGGCCCTACAGTGGGCCCACGCACGCGGGGCGTAGCGTAGTGGCTAGCGCGCCTGCTTTGGGAGCAGGAGACCGCGGGTTCGAGTCCCGCCGCCCCGACCACCTGTTCTTCGAAGGGAACACCGCTGTGCAGAGCTCTGTCGAGACCTTGAGCCCCACCCGGGTCAAGCTGACGATCGAGGCCGGTTTCGACGAGCTCAAGCCCGAGCTCGACAAGGCCTACAAGACCATCGGTCAGCAGGTCAAGGTGCAGGGCTTCCGGCCCGGCAAGGTCCCGCCGCGCATCCTCGACCAGCGCGTCGGTCGTGGCGTGGTGCTCGAGGAGGCCGTCAACGAGGCCATCCCGCGCCTGTACGGCGAGGCCGTCGAGTCCTCCAAGGTCAGCCCGGTCAGCCGGCCGGACGTCGAGGTCACGGAGCTCGACGACAAGGTGAAGCTGGCCTTCACCGCTGAGGTCGACGTCCGACCGGACTTCGAGCTGCCGGCCTACGACTCCCTGTCGGTCACCGTGGACGACGTGGTCGTCAGCGACGACGACATCGAGGAGCAGCTGACGGCACTCCGCGAGCGCTTTGCCTCCCTCTCCCCGGTCGAGCGCGCGGCGGTCGACGGCGACTTCGTCGCGCTGGACCTCGTCGCGACCGTCGACGGCGAGGAGGTGCCCGGCGGCACCGCCCAGGGCCTGTCCTACGAGGTCGGTTCCGGCCAGCTGCTCGACGGCATCGACGAGGCCGTCCGCGGCGCGTCGGCCGGTGACGCCCGGACCTTCCAGACCGCGCTCGTCGCTGGTGACCTCGCCGGTCAGACCGCCGACGTCGCCGTCACCGTGCGCACCGTCAGCGAGCGCACGCTGCCCGACGCCGACGACGCGTGGGCCGAGCAGGCCGCCGGCTTCGAGAGCCTCGAGGCGCTCAAGGGCGACGTCCGCACCCGCATCGACCGCGTCAAGCGGCTCCAGCAGGGCGTCGAGGCGCGCGACAAGGTCCTCGACGCGCTGCTCGCCGCGATCGACATCCCGCTCCCGGAGTCCGTGCTCGAGGCCGAGGTGAACTGGCGCACCCAGACCACCGAGGACCAGCTCACGCGCGCCGGGCAGACCCGCGAGGCGTTCCTCGAGGAGCAGGGCAAGACCGCGGAGGAGTGGGACGCGGAGCTGCAGGACGGCGCCGAGCAGGCCGTGAAGGCCCAGCTGGTCCTCGATGCGGTGGCCGACGCCGAGGAGCTCCAGATCACCGACGCCGAGCTGAACGACCAGCTCATCCGCCGGGCGGCGCGGGCCGGCCTTGCTCCGCAGGACTTCGCGAACCGGCTCGTCCAGAGCGGCCAGCTGGCCGGCCTGGTGGCCGAGGTGCGCCGCGGCAAGGCGCTCGCCACCGTCATGGAGGCGGCGGCGATCACCGACGCGTCCGGAGCGGCCATCGACCTGGAGCAGCTCCGGGACGACATGGACAGTCCCGAGGCGGAGGTCGAGGAGGACGAGGACGGTCGCCCGTACCACGTCCACGGCGACGGGACGATCCACTACCTGGACGAGGACGAGCACCAGCACTGACGCTCCCCGAACCGCCGAAGGCCGCTGCTCCCTCCCGGGACGGCGGCCTTCGCCGTACCCCCTCCTGCCGACCCCGGCTTTCGCCTACGGCGTACTCGCCTCCGAACCGGAGTGTCCTGACCGATGTCAGGGTTAGGGTCCGTGACAGACGCGGGCCGCACCAGGACCCACGTGACTCCGAGGGAAGGGCTTACGCCGTGACCCGCACCGACTCCGGCCTTCATGTAGCGGCCCCCAGCGCGCGCGTGCCGATGGGCTCCAACGGGCTCGACGACCAGGTCTTCAACCGCCTGCTCAAGGAGCGCATCATCTTCATGGGCACGCAGGTGGAGGACTCGATGGCCAACGCCATCTGCGCCCAGCTGCTGCTGCTCGCCGCCGAGGACCCCGACCGCGACATCTTCCTGTACATCAACAGCCCCGGCGGTTCGATCAGTGCCGGCATGGCGATCTACGACACGATGCAGTTCGTGGCGAACGACGTCGCGACCGTCGGGCTCGGCCTCGCGGCCAGCATGGGGCAGTTCCTGCTCTGCGCCGGCGCCAAGGGCAAGCGCTACGCCACGCCCCACGCGCGGATCATGATGCACCAGCCCTCGGGAGGCATCGGCGGCACCGCGGCCGACATCGCCATCCAGGCCGAGCAGATGCTGTTCGTGAAGAAGCAGATGGCCGAGCGCATCGCCTTCCACACCGGGCAGACCGAGGAGCAGATCGAGAAGGACTCCGACCGCGACCGCTGGTTCTCGGCGGCGGAGGCCAAGGAGTACGGCTTCATCGACCACGTCATCGCTGCTGCCAAGGACGTCCCGTCCGGCGCCGGCACCCGGGCCTAGTTACCAGCAACGGAGGACGCCACCATGTTCGAGACCCCCACGAACTACACGATCCCGATCGTCATCGAGCAGACCTCCCGCGGGGAGCGCTCCTTCGACATCTACAGCCGCCTGCTCAAGGAGCGCATCATCTTCCTGGGCACGCCGATCGACGACGGCGTCGCCAACGTCGTCATGGCGCAGATGCTGCACCTGGAGTCCGAGGACCCCGACCGCGACATCTCGATCTACATCAACAGCCCCGGCGGCTCGTTCACCGCGCTGACGGCGATCTACGACACGATGCAGTTCGTCAAGCCGGAGATCCAGACCATCTGCATGGGCCAGGCCGCCTCCGCGGCTGCGGTGCTGCTGGCCGCGGGGACCAAGGGCAAGCGCCTGGCGTTGCAGCACGCGCGGGTGCTCATCCACCAGCCCAGTGGTGGTGGCGAGGGCCAGTCCTCCGACATCGAGATCCAGGCTCGCGAGATCATGCGGATGCGGGACCTGCTCGAGAAGATGCTGTCCGACCACACCGGCCGGCCCGCGGCCGACGTCCGCAAGGACATCGAGCGCGACAAGATCCTCACGGCCGCCGAGGCGGTCGAGTACGGCCTCATCGACGAGGTCGTCAGCACCCGCAAGACGGCGGTGCTCAGCTCGACCTGATCGTGCGGCGCCGGGCGGCCCGAGCGGCCTCCTGGTGACCGCGTGTCGGTCGATAGAGGTACGGATGGGCCGTCCCAGGCGGTACCGTCGGGGGAGGACCGGGCTCATGAGCAAGATCACACGCACATCCAACGATCGGGGACGAGGTAGCGGTGGCACGCATCGGTGACGGCGGCGACCTGCTGAAGTGCTCGTTCTGCGGGAAGAGCCAGAAGCAGGTCAAGAAGCTCATCGCGGGCCCCGGGGTCTACATCTGCGACGAGTGCATCGACCTGTGCAACGAGATCATCGAGGAAGAGCTCAGCGAGTCCTCCGAGCTCAAGTTCGACGAGCTGCCCAAGCCCAAGGAGATCTTCGAGTTCCTGGACGGATACGTCATCGGCCAGGACGTCGCGAAGCGCACGCTCGCCGTCGCGGTCTACAACCACTACAAGCGCGTCCAAGCCGGTGCCGCCGAGGGCCACAAGGGCTCCGACCCGGTCGAGCTGCAGAAGTCCAACATCCTCCTGCTGGGCCCCACCGGCTGCGGCAAGACGCTGCTCGCGCAGACGCTCGCCAAGATGCTCAACGTCCCCTTCGCCATCGCCGACGCCACCGCGCTCACCGAGGCCGGCTATGTCGGGGAGGACGTCGAGAACATCCTGCTCAAGCTCATCCAGGCGGCGGACTACGACGTCAAGAAGGCCGAGACCGGGATCATCTACATCGACGAGGTCGACAAGATCGCCCGGAAGTCGGAGAACCCCTCGATCACCCGGGACGTGTCCGGTGAGGGCGTGCAGCAGGCGCTGCTGAAGATCCTCGAGGGCACGACGGCCTCGGTGCCGCCGCAGGGCGGGCGCAAGCACCCGCACCAGGAGTTCATCCAGATCGACACCACCAACGTGCTGTTCATCGTGGGTGGCGCCTTCGCCGGCCTGGACAAGGTCATCGAGCAGCGCATCGGCCGCAAGAGCATCGGGTTCGGCGCGGACCTGCACTCCAAGCACGAGATCGACGCCAACAACGTCTTCGGTGACGCGATGCCCGAGGACCTGCTCAAGTACGGCATGATCCCCGAGTTCATCGGGCGCCTACCCGTGCTGACCAGCGTCGCCAACCTCGACCGCGAGGCGCTCATCCGGATCCTCACCGAGCCCAAGAACGCGCTCGTGAAGCAGTACGCCCGGCTGTTCGAGCTCGACGGGGTGGATCTCGAGTTCACCGACGACGCGCTCGAGGCCATCGCCGACCAGGCCATCAAGCGCGGCACCGGTGCCCGCGGCCTGCGCGCGATCATGGAGGAGGTGCTCCTGTCCGTGATGTACGAGATCCCGTCCCAGGGCGACATCGCCACCTGTGTGGTCACCCGCGAGGTCGTGCTCGAGCACGTCAACCCGACGCTGGTGCCGCGCGACGCCTCCACGCCCGCGCGCCGCGAGCGCCGCGAGAAGTCCGCCTAGCCCTAGCCCTAGCCCTCGCCTCGTTCGGTCAGGGAGCGCGGTAGCCGGCGAGCTGCCGGGCCTGGCAGACCACCCGGCCTCGGCTGTCCCACAGGGTGCAGGTCTCGTCCATCCAGCCGCCCTCGAGCAGCTCGGTGTGCTGCTCCGCGATCAGCCACCCGGGCGCCGGCAGGCTCCGGACCATCACCGTGAGCTCGACGGTCGGCGCCCAGCCGGCCAGCCCGAGGTCCATGGTCAACGGCGGCAGCGCGTCGGCCAGCACCAGCAGGTCGAGCACGCTCGTCTCCCCGTCCACCATGCGCATCCAGGTGGTGAACCGCCCCGTCGCGGTCTCCACCGAGCCGGCCGGCTGGGTGCCCCAGCGCACGTCGACGAAGTCGAGGTGACCCACCCGGAACCCGGGGATCCGGTCAGCCGTCGAGCGCTCGCAGTCCTCGACCGCAGGGAGGACCGGCACCGCAGGCCGGGACCAGAACGGCTCGGCGCTGGGGTCCAGTGCCCCTGTCGTCACCAGCGCCTCCACCACGGTCTGGTCGTGCTGCACCAGCCGTCCGCGGTGCTGGCTCACCGACCGACCCGTGCGCAGGGTCTCGGTCTCCACCAGGGCCGCCCCGGCGTCGGGGGAGCGCAGGAACAGCGCGCTGACCGTCAGCGGGTGCGGGTGCTGCTCGGTCAGCAGCGGCCGGACGACCTCGCGCAGCAGGTACCCGCCGTGCGGGTGCCCGAGGATCGACCACTGGTCGTCGAGGTCCACCTGCACGCTGTCGGTCACGGCGGAGACGATAAGCCAGTGGAGCAGGCTCCCTAGACTCGACCGGGTGACCACCAACATGCCGGACCGCCCCTCCCTCGACGGCCTCGAGGCGAAGTGGGACCAGGTCTGGGAGGCGCACCAGACCTACGCCTTCGACCGGACCGCGCTGCGGGCGGACGTCTACTCGATCGACACCCCGCCGCCGACGGTCAGCGGGTCGCTGCACGTGGGTCACGTGTTCAGCTACACCGCGACCGACGTCCTCGCGCGCTTCCAGCGGATGACCGGCAAGTCGGTGTTCTACCCGATGGGCTGGGACGACAACGGCCTGCCGACCGAGCGCCGGGTGCAGAACTACTACGGCGTGCGGTGCGAGCCGTCGCTCCCGTACGACGCGAGCTTCGTGCCGCCCGCGGAGCCGGCCAAGGAGCAGGTGGCGATCAGCCGCCGCAACTTCGTGGACCTGTGCCACGTGCTCACCGCCCAGGACGAGCAGGTCTTCGAGAAGGTGTTCCGCCAGCTCGGTCTGAGCGTCGACTGGAAGCAGACCTACACCACCATCGACGACCGGAGCCGTCGCGCCGCGCAGCGCGGGTTCCTGCGCAACCTCGCGCGCGGCGAGGCGTACGCCCAGGAGGCGCCGACCCTCTGGGACGTCGACTTCCGCACCGCGGTCGCGCAGGCCGAGCTCGAGGACCGCGAGCTGCCCGGCGCCTACCACCGGATCGGCTTCACCAAGCCGGACGGCGAGCCGGTGCACATCGAGACCACCCGCCCCGAGCTGCTCCCGGCCTGCGTGGCGCTGGTCGCCCACCCTGACGACGAGCGCTACCAGCCGCTGTTCGGCACCACCGTGACGACGCCGCTGTTCGGCGTCGACGTGCCTGTCCTGGCGCACCACCTGGCCCAGCCCGACAAGGGCTCCGGCATCGCGATGATCTGCACGTTCGGCGACACCACCGACGTGACGTGGTGGCGCGAGCTCGACCTACCGGTGCGCTCGGTCGTGGGTCGCGACGGCCGGTTCCTCATGACCGCCCCCGACGGCGTCGCCGCCGAGCCGTACGCCGAGCTGGCCGGCAAGACCGCCAAGCAGGCGCAGAAGCGGATCGTGGAGCTGCTCGCCGAGAGCGGGGACCTGGTGGGGGAGCCGAAGGCGATCACCCACCCGGTGAAGTTCTACGAGAAGGGCGACCGGCCGCTGGAGATCGTGACCAGCCGGCAGTGGTACGTCCGCAACGGCGGCCGCGACGGCGCGCTGCGCGAGCGACTGCTCGAGCGCGGCGCGGAGCTGGTGTGGCACCCGTCGTACATGAAGGCGCGCTACGACAACTGGGTCGGCGGGCTGAACGGTGACTGGCTCATCAGCCGCCAGCGCTTCTTCGGGGTGCCGTTCCCGCTCTGGTACCCGCTCGACGAGCACGGTGAGCCGAGGTACGACGCCGCGATCGTCCCGGAGGAGGCGCAGCTGCCCGTCGACCCGAGCAGCGAGGCGCCGGCGGGCTACACCGAGGATCAGCGCGGCGTGCCGGGCGGCTTCACCGGTGACCCGGACGTCATGGACACCTGGGCCACGTCCTCGCTGAGCCCGCAGATCGCCGGCCAGTGGGAGGACGACCCCGACCTGTTCGACCGGCTGTTCCCGTTCGACCTGCGACCGCAGGCGCACGAGATCATCCGCACCTGGCTGTTCGCGACCGTCGTCCGGGCGCATCACGAGCACGGCACGCTGCCCTGGACCGACACCCAGATCAGCGGCTGGGTGCTCGATCCCGACCGCAAGAAGATGAGCAAGTCCAAGGGCAACGTCGTCACCCCGCTCGAACATCTCGACGCCCACGGCTCCGACGCCGTGCGGTACTGGGCGGCCAGCGCGCGGACCGGCACCGACACCACCTTCGACGTCAACCAGATCAAGGTCGGCCGGCGCCTCGCGACCAAGCTGCTCAACGCCTCCAAGTTCGCCCTCGGCATGCCGGAGGCGACCGCCGGGGAGGTCACCGAGGCGATCGACCGGGCGCTGCTCACGGCGCTGGCCACCGTCGTGGAGGAGGCCACCAGGGCTTTCGCCGACTACGAGCCGTCCCGTGCCCTCGAGCGGATCGAGGCCTTCTTCTGGACGTTCTGCGACGACTACATCGAGCTCGTCAAGGGCCGGGCGTACGGCGAGGGGCCGGCCGCCGACTCCGCCCGACGCGCCCTGCGGACCGCCCTGGACGTGCTGCTGCGCCTGTTCGCGCCGGTCCTGCCGTTCGCCTCCGAGGAGGTCTGGTCGTGGTGGCGCGAGGGCTCGGTGCACCGCGCCCCGTGGCCGACGACGAAGGGGCTCGAGCTCGGCGGGGACCCGCTGGTCCTGGCGGCCGCGGGGGAGGTGCTCGGTCAGGTCCGCAAGGCCAAGAGCGAGGCGAAGGTGACCATGAAGACGCCCGTGACCAGGCTCGTCGTCACGGGCAGCCCGGAGCGACAGGCCCTCGTCACGCTGGCCCAGGCCGACGTCGTGAACGCCGGGCTGGTGCAGGAGCTGCTCCTCGTCGACGGCGAGCCTGCGGTCGACGTGACCCTCGGCGACCCGCCCCCGAAGGCGTGACGCTCCAGCGGGTCCTCGCGGACCTCGCCACGCGCTACCCCAGCGAGGACACGATGGTGCCCGACCTGGAGCGCATCACCGCGCTGTGCGACCTGCTCGGCTCGCCGCAGCGGTCCTACCAGGCGGTCCACCTCACGGGCACCAACGGCAAGACCTCCACGGCCCGGATGGTGGACGCGCTGCTGCGCGGGTTCGACCTGCGCACCGGGCGCTACACCAGCCCGCACCTCGACTCCGTCACCGAGCGGATCTGCGTGGACGGTGCCCCGCTGGACGAGGAGCGCTTCACCGAGGTCTACGACGAGCTCGCGCCGTACGTCGGGATGGTCGACGCGCGACTCGGCACGCCGATGACGTTCTTCGAGGTGCTGACCGGGATGGCGTTCGCGGCGTTCGCGGACGCGCCGATCGACGTCGCGGTCCTCGAGGTCGGGCTCGGCGGTCTCTGGGACGCCACCAACGTGGTCGAGGCCGCGACGTGCGCGGTGCTGCCGATCGGGCTGGACCACGTTCCGCTGCTGGGCACGACCCTCGCGCAGATCGCCACCGAGAAGGCCGGGATCATCCACCACGGCGCGACCGTGGTGCTTGCGGCGCAGGAGCCCGAGGCCGCGGAGGTGCTGCTGGCCCGCTGCGCGACGGTGGGCGCCACGATCGCCCGCGAGGGCCTGGAGTTCGGGGTGCTGGACCGCCGTACCGCCGTCGGGGGTCAGCTCCTCACGCTGCAGGGGCTCGCCGGGGTCTACGAGGACGTGTTCCTCCCGCTGCACGGGGAGCACCAGGCGCAGAACGCGGCGGTCGCGCTCGCCTGCGTGGAGGCGTTCTTCGGGGCGTCCGGCGGGCTGGACGCCGACGTGATCCGGGCCGGCTTCGGGTCGGCGTCGTCCCCCGGCCGCCTCGAGGTGGTCCGCTCGTCGCCGACCGTCATCGTCGACGCCGCCCACAACCCGGCCGGCATGGCCGCCACGGTCGCCGCGCTCGGCGACGGGTTCGCCTTCACCCACTTGGTCGCGGTGATCGCCTGCCTCGCCGACAAGGACGTCCGCACCATGCTCGAGGTCCTCGAGCCCGCCGTGTCCGCCGTCGTCGTCACGGTCAACACCTCACCGAGGGCCCTGCCGATCGACGAGCTGCACGAGCTGGCGCTCGAGGTGTTCGGTGAGGACCGGGTGCACGTCGAGGACCGCCTCGACGACGCCCTCGACCGCGCGGTCGGTCTGGCCGACGCCGAGTCCGAGTACGGCGGCGCCGGCGTCATCGTCACGGGCTCGGTCGTCACCGCCGGCGAGGCCCGCACCCTGCTGCGCGTGCGGTGATTCCCGGCGTACCGCACCGGTAGCCTGGCTTCACCGCGGCAGCGTTGCCGCCCTCGTCCCCAGAGCAACATGGAGAATCTGCAGTGGCCACCGAGCGCACCCTCGTCCTCGTCAAGCCCGACGGCGTCCGCCGCGGCCTCGCCGGCGAGGTCATCAGCCGGCTCGAGCAGAAGGGCCTGACCCTGATCGCGATGGAGCTCCGGACCCTGGACCGCGCGACCGCCGAGGAGCACTACGGCGAGCACAAGGAGCGCCCGTTCTTCGGCGAGCTCGTCGACTTCATCACCAGCGCGCCGCTCGTCGCGCTGGTCGTCGAGGGCCCGAACGCCGTCGCCGGCACCCGCCGCCTCATGGGCGTGACCAACCCGGTCGAGGCCACCCCGGGGTCGATCCGCGGTGACTTCGCGCTCGAGATCGGCGAGAACCTCGTGCACGGCAGCGACTCGACGGACTCCTCCGCCCGAGAGATTACGATCTTCTTCCCGAACCTCTAGCCCGCCCGCACGCAGTGAGGCGGGTCACCCGGCTCACGTGAGGCGCGTCACCGACGGCCCGTCGGTTCCCGCTCAGGGAGCCTCGGGCCGTCGGCGTGTCGGGCCCTCGACCTCTACCGGAGCCTCACCGGAGGGTTCGGTAGACGGCCTTCTCCCCGTTACAGTGGTGACCTGACGCCGGACCCGACCCCCCGCCGGCCCCTTGTCTTCCCGCATTCTTCCGAAGGGCACCTCCCGCGCATGGGCAACAACGCCTCGTTCCTGGGCCGCGACATGGCCGTCGACCTCGGCACTGCCAACACCCTCGTGTACGTGCGAGGACGCGGCGTGGTCCTCAACGAGCCGAGCGTGGTGGCGATCAACACCAACACCTCCGGCATCCTGGCCGTCGGCACCGAGGCCAAGCGGATGATCGGCCGCACGCCCGGCAACATCGTGGCGATCCGGCCCCTGAAGGACGGCGTCATCGCCGACTTCGACACCACCGAGCGCATGCTGCGCTACTTCATCCAGAAGGTGCACCGCCGCCGTCACTTCGCCAAGCCGCGCGTCGTCATCTGCGTGCCCAGCGGCATCACCGGTGTCGAGCAGCGGGCCGTCAAGGAGGCCGCGTACAGCGCCGGCGCCCGCAAGGTCTACATCATCGAGGAGCCGATGGCTGCGGCCATCGGCGCGGGCCTGCCCGTCCACGAGCCCACCGGCAACATGGTCGTCGACATCGGCGGTGGCACGACCGAGGTCGCCGTGATCTCGCTCGGCGGCATCGTCACCAGCCAGTCGATCCGCACCGGCGGCGACGAGCTCGACAGCGCGATCATCTCCTACGTGAAGAAGGAGTACTCCCTCATGCTCGGGGAGCGCACCGCCGAGGAGATCAAGATGGCCATCGGGAGCGCCTTCCCGATGCCCGACGAGCCGCACGCCGAGATCCGCGGCCGCGACCTCGTCTCCGGTCTCCCGAAGACGATCGTTGTCAGCGCCGAGGAGATCCGCAAGGCCATCGAGGAGCCGGTCAACGCGATCGTCGATGCGGTGAAGAACACCCTCGACAAGTGCCCGCCGGAGCTCTCCGGCGACGTCATGGACCGCGGCATCGTCCTCACCGGTGGCGGCGCCCTGCTGCGCGGACTCGACGAGCGGCTCAAGCACGAGACGGGCATGCCGGTGCACATCACCGACAACCCGCTGCACTCCGTCGCCATCGGTTCCGGCAAGTGCGTCGAGGAGTTCGAGGCCCTCCAGCAGGTCCTCATCTCCGAGCCCCGGCGCTAGCCCCCGCTCCCGGTGCGCGACTCGCGCCGGGTGCGGCTCACGCTCGTCCTGCTGCTGCTGACGGCGTTCACCCTGACCGCGCTCGACTACAACACCGCCCGCACCGGGCCGCTCGCTGCGCTGCGCCGCGGCATCGACACGGTCTTCGGCCCGGTCACGAGCACCCTGGGCTCGGCGGCGAGCAGCGTCGGCAACGCCCTCGGAGGTCTCCCGCGGCTCGGGTCGTACCAGAGAGACAACCGCAGGCTGCAGAGCGAGGTCGATGCCCTGCGCGGCGAGCTGTCGGCGCGCGCCGGTGACTCCTGCCGACTGGCGCAGTACGACCGGCTGCTGGACTTCACCGCGTACGGTGCCTACCGGCCGGTCCCCGCCCGGGTGGTCGCCATGGGCCCGACCGCGGACTTCGAGTGGACGGCGACCATCGATGCGGGCACCCAGGACGGCCTGCAGCCCGGCATGTCGGTCGTGACCGGCGCAGGGCTGGTGGGTCGCACCACCGAGGTCGGCGTCCGGACCGCTCGCGTGCTGCTGCTCGCTGACCCCAACTTCCAGGTCGGCGGGACCCTCATCGGCCAGACGTCGCTCGGCATCGCCAGTGGCAACGGCAGCCAGCCCATGACCTACAGCCTGGCCAGCACCCGGTCGGTGGTGCGCAAGGGCGCGGTCCTGCTCACCACGGGCTCCGACACCTACGCCCCGGGGATCCCGATCGGCACGGTCGAGAGCGTCACGCCGGACACCAACGCCATCAGCCGGACCGCGATCATCATGCCGTTCGTCGACGTCGCGAGCCTGGACCTGGTCGGGGTCATCAAGGACGCGAACGTCCGTGCACCGCGCGTCCCGCTGCGGCCGGTCCTCCCGACCGAGACGCCGTGCCCGGCCGCCATCCCGCAGGGCCCGGTGCCGACCGCGACGCCCACGCCGGCCCCTGTCGTCCCTGCACCTGCGGTCACGGGAACCCCCCTCCCCACCGCCACACCGACCCCGTGACCGGCCGGCGCCTGCTGCTGGGTGCGGTCACGGTCGTCACGGCACTGCTGCTCCAGCTCACCGTCGTCTCGCGACTGCCCCTGCCCGGCGCCACCCCCGACCTGCTCCTGGTCCTCGTGCTGGCGTTCGCCCTCGCCGAGGGCTCGATGGCCGGGATGGTCACCGGCTTCCTCGCGGGCCTGCTCGCGGACGGCCTTGCCGACCACGAGATCGGCCGGCTCGCCCTCGCGTACGCCCTCGCGGGCTACGTCGTGGGCACCCTGCAGGACGACGACCGCTCGCCGTATTTGCCCTTCGGGGCGGTCCTGCTGGGCGCGCTGACGGCCCTCGGCGCGTTCACCGCCGAGGGCATCCTGCTGGGCGACGTGCGCATCTCGCTGTGGTCGGTGACACGCGCCGCGATCAGCGCGGTCCCGTACGATGTGGTCCTGACGCCGTTCGTCGTTCCCCTCGTCGGGGCCCTCGTGCGCCGCCTCGACGACGACCCCCTGCGCCGTATCTAGGCCGCCCGTGAGGACTCCTTCGTGACCGACAGCTCCCGGCTTCGCCTGGTGGTGCTGCGCGTCGTGGTGGTCTCCATCCTCCTGACCCTGCTCGGTCGCCTGGCCTACCTCCAGCTGGCCGAGGGCGCGACCTACAGCGCAAAGGCCGGCGACAACCGGATCCGTCAGGTCATCACCCCGGCGGCGCGCGGGCAGATCCTCGACGACCGAGGCGTGCCCTTGGTGAGCAACCGGACGGCGCTGGTCGTCTCGGTGACCCGCTCGATCGTGCGCAGCCAGCCGAAGAAGGGCGCGGCCGTGCTGGAGCGACTCGCAGCCGTGGTCGGCATTCCCGCCCTGCAGATCGCCCGGACCATCACCCCGTGCGGGGAGAAGCAGCCGGACGGCACGATCGCCAACAAGGACAGCGGCTGCTGGAACGGCTCGCCACTTCAGGCCGTCCCGATCGTCTCCTACCGCGCCGACGACAGCACTCAGGTCCGCAAGGTCCTCGCGATCGAGGAGCACGCCGAAGACTTCCCAGGCATCCAGGCGAAGTACGCCGCCGTTCGCGAGTACCCGCAGGGCGCCATCGCCGCGCACAGCCTCGGCTACATCGGCTCGCTGACGGGCGACGACCTGTTGAGCGACCCGAGCCTGAAGGCCCTCGCCTCCGGCTCGCTGATCGGCAAGAGCGGCGTCGAGCAGGTGTACGACGCCCAGCTGCGCGGTGTCGACGGGGTGCAGCGACTGCTGGTCGACAAGGACGCGACGGTGACGGGCACGCTCGGCACCGTGGAGGCGCAAGCGGGCGACAACCTGGTGCTCAGCCTCGACTCGAGCCTGCAGCGGGTGGCCGAGAAGGCCCTCGCCGACGGCGTCGCGGCGGCCCGCGCGCGCTACGACAAGGGGCGCGGCAAGAACTTCACGGCCCCCAACGGCGCGGCGATCGTCGTGGACGTCCGCAACGGTCAGGTGGTCGCGCTGGCCAACTTCCCGTCGTACGACCCGGCGCTGTTCGTCCCCCGCATCTCCACCGCGGACTACACGGCGCTGCTCAACGCACCGGGCAAGCCGCTGCTCGCGACCGCGACGCAGGGGCAGTACGCCCCGGGCTCGACCTTCAAGATCTCCTCGACCGCTGCCGCCGTCGCTGCCGGCAACCCGCTCTACGGGACCTATCCCTGCACGTCGTCGTTCACCGCCGGACGGACGTTCCGGAACTTCGAGGGGGAGACGTTCGGCAACATCGACCTGCGCAAGACCCTCGTGAAGTCCTGCGACACGGTCTACTACCGGCTGGCGTTCAACGAGTGGAAGAACGACGGCGGGACGAAGAACACCGGGCGGGCGAGGGAGATCTTCGCCAAGACCGCGCGCGCCTTCGGCTTCGGTACCGACACCGGGATCGACCTGCCGAGCGAGTCGAACGGGTCGGTCACCGACCGCGCGTCCAAGACCAAGGACTACGAGAGCCTGAAGAAGGCCAAGTGCGATCGGGCCAAGAACGGCTACCCGGAGGAGCCGGACCCGGGCCGCGCCGCCTACCTGAAGGCCCTCGCCGTGGAGTACTGCGCGGACGGCTTCACCTACAAGGGTGGTGACGCGATCTTGTTCTCCATCGGACAGGGCGATGTGCTGTCGACCCCGATGCAGCTCACCATGGCGTACGCCGCGCTCGCCAACGGCGGCACCGTCTTCGAGCCGCGGGTGGCCAAGGGCTTCCTGTCCGCGGACGGGACGACCTTCAGCAAGGTGGCTCCTGCGGTGAAGGGCACGTTGGGGGTTCCGGCCGAGGTCCTCGACTACATGCGCTCCTCGCTGGTCGGCGTCCCGCAGCCCGGAGGAACGGCGCAGACGGCCTTCCGCGGGTTCCCCTTCGGGCAGCTGTCGGTCGCGGGCAAGACCGGGACGGCCGACGTCGACCCGGTCCGCAAGGCCCCGACGTCCTGGTTCGCCTCGTTCGCACCGGCCAGCGCCCCCAAGTACGCCGTGGTGGTCATGGTCGCCGAGGCCGGCACCGGTGGCACGACGGCAGCGCCGATCACCCGCAAGATCTACGACGCGATGTACGGCTTCAGCGGCCAGAAGCGCCTGCTCGACGCCAACGGCGACCTGCCCTCGGCGCTGCCCGTCGTCCAGCCGGACGGGACGATCGGCCGCCCCGGCACCCCGACCAAGGCCGTCGAGGTCCCCCTCGGAGGCACAGCGTCCGCCGCTCCTGCTCCCACGTCCTCCTCGGGCTCGGCGCTCGGTGGACCTCCGGGGCTCCCGTGGGGTGAGCCGGTCCGGCCGACCAGCTTCCGTCGTACGGTCGGGGCACCATGAGCAGCAACGACATCGACTGGAGCACCCCCCGGGTGTCGCCCGTGCGGCTGCGACCGCGCGAGGTCTCGATGCGGGAGCGCGCGTTCGACAAGGCCTCACCGCTTCGTCAGCTCGACTGGCTGCTGATGCTCGCCGTCACCGGCCTGGTGGTCGTTGGCGGTCTGCTGATCTGGTCCGCGACGCGGGAGAAGGAGATCGCGCTCGGCGCGGACCCGCAGACCTTCCTGAAGAAGCACATCCTCAACGCCGCGATCGGGCTGGTGCTCGGAACGGCCGCAGCGCTGGTGGACTACCGCGCGCTGCGGGCGTACGCCCCTGTGGTGTACGTCGCGTCGTGCTTCGGGCTGATCGCTGTCCTGTCCCCGCTGGGCGCGACGATCAACGGCGCCCACTCCTGGATCGTGCTGCCGGCCGGCTTCCAGATCCAGCCGTCAGAGTTCGCCAAGCTCGCGATCGTCGTCGGCATCGCCATGCTGCTGGGGGAGAAGCGCGACGGCGAGGACCGACCGCGGGACATGGACGTCCTGCAGGTGCTGGCGTTGTGCGCCATCCCGATGGGGCTGATCATGCTGCAGCCCGACTTCGGGACGACGATGGTGTTCATCTTCGTCATCCTCGGCACCCTGGCCGTCGCCGGAGCACCGGCCCGGTGGGTCGGGGGCCTGCTTCTGGCAGGCGTGCTGGTCGGGACGTTCGTGGCACCGCTGGTGCTCAAGGACTACCAGCTCAACCGCTTCAAGGTCGTGGCCGACATCGGGGCCGACCCGCGCGGCGTCGGCTTCAACGTGAACCAGGCGCTCATCGCCAACGGCTCGGGCGGGCTGTTCGGCAAGGGGCTGTTCCACGGGTCGCAGACCCAGGGCCGCTTCATCCCGGAGCAGCAGACCGACTTCGTGTTCACCGTCGCGGGGGAGGAGCTCGGCCTGGTCGGCGCCGGCGGGATCATCCTGGCGCTCGGACTGGTGCTCTGGCGGGGGCTGCGGATCGCGTCCCGGGCGACCGACCCGTTCGGGCGGCTGGTGGCCGCGGGGGTCGTGTCGTGGTTCGCCTTCCAGAGCTTCGTCAACATCGGGATGACGCTGGGGATCATGCCGGTGACCGGGCTGCCGCTGCCGTTCGTGTCGTACGGCGGGTCGTCGATGTTCGCCAACCTCATGGCCATCGGCCTGCTCCAGAACGTCCACATGACCTCCAACGAGACCTGACCCCGCCGTACCCAGCCCGCCGCCCGCCGTCGGTCGCCCGCGCGCCGCCGTACCCCGCCCGGCGATCGCCCGCGCGCCGCCGTACCCCGCCCGGCGATCGCCCGCGCACCCCGCCGTACCCAGCCTCGCTCCCGCCGCACCCCTTGCCCGCTCCTCCGCCCCCGCCTCGCCGCGAGTGGCCAGTTGGTGTCGTGACACGCGCGTGTCCGTGACACCAGGCCGCCACCGGCAGCGCCACCGCCCCGCCCCGCCCCCCGCCACCGCCCCCGCCACCGCCGGGCCCCGATCAGGCCGCCTGTCGGGACCAGGCGGCATGGCGGGCGCTGACCCGCGCGACGAACTCGGTCTGTCGGCGACGGACGTCGTACCAAGTGCCCCGCTCGACCCACCACCGCTGCGTGCCCGACACCCAGTCGCGTCGCTGGTCCCGCGCGAGCATGAGGTCGCCGCTGTGCCCCGCCTTCCCGTCCATCTCCACGGCGAAGCGCACCGGGCCGTCACCGAGGTCGTGGCGGGCCGTGACGCGCCCGAGGTGGTCTCGCACCTCGACCTGCGGGACCAGGGACGGCAGCACGGGCAGGAGCAGCAGCCGGGCCAGGGTCTCGTTGGCGGACTCGGCTCTTCCGTCGGTGCGCACGAGCGCCTGCGCCAGTCTCCTGCTCCGGCGCGTCGCGGCGAGCTCGGTCAGCTCGGCGACGGTGAACAGCCGTTCGCGCACGCCTGCGTCGAGCAGGCAGACGAGCGCGTCGGCGGACAGCAGTCGCGCGCAGTCGTACGCCGTGCGTGCTGCCGACGTCGCCCAGATCCCGCTCTCGAACCGCCCGACCTCGCCGTCCGCCAGCGTGAGGCGACGACGGCGGACCAGGTGCTCGGTGCCGCGCAGCGGCCCGTGACCGTGCGGGGTGTGGATGTCGTGCTCGTACCGCTGACGAGCACCTGTCGCCGGGTCCTCGTCATCGATCAGCGGGAGGTTCCAGAGCCTGGCGGCGGACCGGCCGACCGCCACCGCATCGGTCGGCCGGGTCGAGCCACCCGCTGCCAGCGCAGCGGCGAACGTCAGCTGGCGCGGGGTCAGGACCTGACCGGCATCGGCGTACACCCCGGGAAAGGGCGCCTGCCACGCCCCGGTGCGCAGCTCCTGCCGGAGGACGGCGCGACTGCACACGGCCAGCGCTGCCCTGCGGGTCCACACGCCGTCCGTGCCCTGGCCGAGGGCGCTGAGGCCAGGTCGGGTCTCTCACCGGTGCAGGGTGACCGATCCACGGCCTTCGCGGGCCGGTCGCTGTGGACATCCGGGCGTCGCGCACCTGCCAGCCGGTCCGCGCCCGCGTCTCAGGCCCGTGCCCGTTGGCCGGTTGGTGTCGTAACACGCGCGTGTCCGTGACACCAAGCCGCCACCCGACCGGACCACCAGACCTACGGCCAGACCGCCAGACCAGCCCGGGCCCGGACGGGGCGCCACGCGCAGCACGGTGGACAAGGCTGGGCGCCCGTACCCTGGAGTCATGCCGGTCGAGAGCGTGTTCCCCCAGCTCGAGAAGCTGCTGCCCCAGATCAGCAAGCCCATCCAGTACGTCGGGGGCGAGCTCAACAGCACCGTCAAGGACTGGGACAGCGCCACCGTGCGCTGGTGCCTGATGTACCCGGACGCGTACGAGGTCGGCCTGCCCAACCAGGGCGTGATGATCTTGTACGAGGTGCTCAACGAGCTCCCCGACGTGCTCTGCGAGCGGACGTACAGCGTGTGGCCGGACCTCGCGACGCTCATGCGGGCCAACGGTGTCCCGCAGTTCAGCATCGACGCGCACCGGCCGGTGAAGGCGTTCGACGTGCTGGGCATCAGCTTCAGCACCGAGCTCGGCTACACCAACATGCTCGAAGCGCTGGACCTCGCGCAGATCCCGCTGCACGCCAAGGACCGCACCGAGGAGCACCCGATCGTGCTCGCCGGCGGTCATGCGGCGTTCAACCCCGAGCCGATCGCCGCCTTCATCGACGCGGCCGTCCTGGGCGACGGTGAGCAGGCCGTGCTCGAGATGACCGAGATCCTCAAGCGCGCCAAGGCCGAGGGGCTCAGCCGGCACGACACCCTGCTCGAGCTCGCCAAGACCGGTGGCGTCTACGTCCCGCGGTTCTACGACGTGGAGTACCTCGAGGACGGGCGCATCCGCCGTGTGGTCCCGAACCACCCCGACGTCCCGTGGCGCGTGTCCAAGCGCACCGTCATGGACCTCGACGAATGGCCCTACCCCAAGCAGCCGCTCGTCCCGCTCGCCGAGACCGTCCACGAGCGCATGAGCGTCGAGATCTTCCGCGGCTGCACCCGCGGCTGCCGCTTCTGCCAGGCCGGCATGATCACCCGGCCGGTCCGCGAGCGCAGCATCACCGGCATCGGCGAGATGGTCGACGCCGGGCTCAAGGCCACGGGGTACGAGGAGGTCGGGCTGCTCAGCCTGAGCTCCGCGGACCACTCCGAGATCGCCGACGTCGCCAAGGGCCTCGCCGACCGGTACGAAGGCACGCAGACCAGCCTGTCGCTGCCCAGTACCCGGGTCGACGCGTTCAACATCGACCTCGCGCAGGAGCTCTCCCGCAACGGTCGCCGCAGTGGTCTCACGTTCGCCCCCGAGGGCGGGTCGGAGCGGCTGCGCAAGGTCATCAACAAGACCGTGACCAAGCAGGACCTCGTGGACACCGTCACGGCGGCGTACGCCAGCGGCTGGCGCCAGGTGAAGCTCTACTTCATGGTCGGGCTCCCCACCGAGACCGACGAGGACGTGCTCGAGATCGCCGACATGGCGCGGGAGGTCATCCGCGCCGGCCGCCAGGCCACCGGGACGCGCGACGTGAAGTGCACCGTGTCGATCGGTGGGTTCGTGCCCAAGCCGCACACGCCGTTCCAGTGGGCCAGCCAGGCAGACCCGGAGACCATCGACCGGCGGCTGCGCCTGCTGCGGGACACGATCCGCGACGACAAGAGCACCGCCAAGGCCATCGGGTACCGCTACCACGACGGCAAGCCCGGCCAGGTCGAGGGCCTGCTCAGCCGAGGTGACCGACGGATCGCCCAGGTCATCGAGGCCGTGTGGCGCGACGGCGGGATCATGGACGGCTGGAGCGAGCACTTCTCCTACGACCGCTGGATGGCGGCGTGCGAGAGCACCGGCATCGACGTGGACTGGTACACCACCCGCGAGCGCACCGAGCTCGAGGTCCTGCCCTGGGACCACCTGGACTCCGGGCTCGACAAGGAGTGGCTCTGGTCCGACTGGCAGGAGGCCCTCGCCGAGGTCGACCTCGACGACTGTCGCTGGATCCCGTGCTTCGACTGCGGCGTCTGCCCGCAGATGGGCACCGAGATCCAGGTCGGGCCCACGGGCGTCAAGCTCCTCCCGCTGTCCGTCGTCTGATGGCCAAGCAGCCCCCCGGTGCGCCCCCGCCGCCGCCGGTGCAGCGGATCCGGCTGCGCTACACCAAGCGCGGCCGCCTGCGCTTCACCAGCCACCGCGACATCGCGCGCGTGTTCGAGCGCGCACTGCGCCGCGCCGAGGTCCCCATGGCGTACAGCGCCGGCTTCAGCCCCCACCCCAAGGTCAGCTGGGTCGGCGCGGCTGCGACCGGCGTCGCGAGCGAGGCGGAGTACGTCGAGATCGCGCTCGCCGTGGTGAGCGACGTCGAGGCCATCCGGGCCGCACTGGACGCCTCGCTGCCGGACGGGATCGACCTGGTCGACGCCGTCGAGGCCGCGCCAGGCAGCAGCCTGCCCGAGCAGGTCCAGGCCAGCCGCTGGGAGATCGCCCTGCCCGGCGTGGCGACCCCGGACCTCGAGCGGGCCGTGAGCCTGTTCCTCGCGCAGGAGGCGGTCGAGGTCGAGCGGATGACCAAGAACGGCAAGCGCGTGTTCGACGCGCGCGCGGCCGTGGTGAGCATGAGCGGAGGGCCGCCGCCGACACCCCGCGGGTCCGGCAGCGCAACAGATGGTGACGACTGTGCGATACTCAGCATGGTCGTGCAGCACGTGACGCCTGCCGTACGCCCCGACGACGTCCTCACCGGACTCCGTCTGGTGAGTGACCTCGCGCCACCGGTGCCGCCCTCGGCGACCCGGCTCGCGCAGGGCCCGCTCACCGCGGAAGGTGAGGTCGCCGACCCGCTCGCACCCGACCGCGTCGCCGCCGGAACCCTCCGCGCGTCGACCTGACGGGGCAACGCGACAGGTCAGCGAAGCCGCCGGCTCTCGGTCCGCCGGGAGCACCCCACGACTTTCCTCACCCCGCGTCGGCCGACCCGGCCGGCACGGGACAGCGACCACTGGTCGCCGCGGCAGCGTCACGCGAGCGGCCGGACCGGAGCACCGTGCTCGACAACGAGCCCAGCACCCCCGCCACGACCACCCCCGCCACGACGACCCCGCCACGACCACCCCGGGCGACGGGATCCCGCCGAGCGCGGTGGCCGCCGAGCCCAGCACGACCCCGGACGCTGTCACCGAGGCGCCGAAGAAGGCCGTGCGCCGCCGGGCCACGAAGGCCACCGCTGCGCCCAAGGCCGAGGCGACCGACGAGAGCGCCGCCGCCCCCGAGGCGCAGACGCCGGCTGCCGAGGCCGAGTCTCCGGCTGAGGACGCGGCGCCGAAGAAGGCCGCGAAGAAGGCTCCCGCCAAGAAGGCAGCCCCGCGCAAGCGGGCGGCCGCCAAGCCCGACAGCCCCACCGACAGCCCCACCGACAGCCCCACCGACAGCCCCACCGGCAGCCCTGCCGACAGCACGGACGTCGCTGCCGAGGACGAGGACGCCGCCGACCCGGGCCGAGCGACCGAGGCACCCGACGCGTCCCCCACGGACATGCCCTCGGACACGCCCTCGGACCCGCCCGCCGACGCGACCGCCGGGTACGGCGACGAGGCCACCCCCCGCCGCCGTACCCGCGCCCCGGCCGTCGTCCTGACCTTCCAGCCGCCCGTCCCGACCGAGGACGCTCCCGCCCCGCGCCAGCGCCGTCGTGCCGGCACCGCCGGCGCGGTGAACCCGGCCGACGTCGTGAGCACCCAGGCCGCCGACGAGCAGGCCAAGGACGCCACCGCCGACGAGGACACCGAGGACGACGACACCGAGGGCGGTGCCCGCCCCCGCCGCCGTCGCGGCCGTCGTGGTCGGGGTGGTTCGGGCACCCGGACGGCCCAGGGCACAGACGACGCCGACGAGGACGACGACACCACCGGTGACAGCGCGGACAGCCCCGGCACCCGCTCCAGCGGATCCCCCCGCAAGGCCGCCGGCACGAGCGCCGACGCCAGCGAGGACGACGAGGACGAGGACGACGAGGACGGTCCCGCGGGCACCGGCACGCGTCGCCGTCGGCGGCGCCGCCGCAGTGGCGGAGGCGGCGGAGGCGGCGGTCAGAGCGGCGACGGCGACAACGACGCCGACGGCGATGTCCCGACCGTCGTGCACGTCCGCGAGCCAGGCTCCCGCAGCTCCGGCAGTGGCGGCGGTGGCAGCCGCAACCGCAGCAGCCGCGACCGCGACGGCGGCGGCGCCGCTGACGAGGACGGCGTGCGCGGCATCAGCGGCAGCACCCGTATGGCCGCCAAGCGCGTCCGGCGCCAGGAGGGTCGCGACAGCGGCCGCAAGCGCGCCCCCATCGTGTCCGAGGCAGAGTTCCTCGCTCGCCGCGAGGCCGTCGAGCGCCAGATGGTCGTCCGTCAGAAGGGCGACCGCACCCAGATCGCGGTCCTCGAGGACGGCATCCTGGTCGAGCACTACGTCACGAAGGCCAGCGCCACGTCGTACGCCGGGAACGTCTACCTCGGGCGCGTGCAGAACGTCCTGCCGAGCATGGAGGCGGCGTTCGTCGACATCGGCAAGGGCCGCAACGCCGTGCTGTACGCCGGCGAGGTCAACTGGGAGGGCGTGTCGGGCGGCTCGCGCAAGATCGAGCAGGCGCTGAAGTCCGGCCAGGAGGTCCTGGTCCAGGTCAGCAAGGACCCGATCGGCCACAAGGGCGCCCGCCTCACCAGCCAGATCAGCCTGCCCGGCCGCTACCTGGTCTACGTGCCCGAGAGCTCGATGACCGGGATCAGCCGCAAGCTGCCCGAGACCGAGCGCACCCGGCTGAAGAACATCCTCAAGAACGTCGTCCCGGACGGCGCCGGCGTGATCATCCGCACGGCCGCCGAGGGGGTGTCGGAGGAGGAGATCGCCAAGGACGTCCGCCGGCTGCAGGCGCAGTGGGAGGTCATCCAGAGCAAGACCTCGCAGGGTGGCGCGCCCAAGCAGCTGCACGCCGAGCCCGACCTGGTCATCAAGGTCGTCCGCGACATCTTCAACGAGGACTTCACGAGCCTGGTGGTCCAGGGCGACTCCGAGTGGGACACCATCCGTGAGTACGTCGAGTTCGTGGCCCCCGACCTCGCGCCGCGCCTGAGCCGCTTCGCCGGCAACGGTGACGTGTTCAGCGAGCACCGGGTGGACGAGCAGCTGCTTAAGGCGCTCGACCGCAAGGTGCACCTGCCCTCGGGCGGCTCGCTGGTCATCGACCGCACCGAGGCGATGGTCGTCGTCGACGTCAACACCGGCAAGTACGTCGGCAAGGGCGGCAACCTCGAGGAGACGGTCACCCGCAACAACCTCGAGGCCGCGGAGGAGATCGCCCGCCAGCTGCGCCTGCGCGACCTCGGCGGCATCATCGTCGTCGACTTCATCGACATGGTCCTCGAGAGCAACCGCGACCTCGTGGTCCGTCGACTGGTCGAGTGCCTCGGTCGTGACCGCACCAAGCACCAGGTCGCCGAGGTCACCTCGCTGGGCCTGGTCCAGATGACTCGCAAGCGGGTGGGTCAGGGTCTGCTCGAGAGCTTCAGCGAGACCTGCGAGTCCTGCAACGGCCGCGGCGTGAAGGTCCACCTCGACCCGGTCGACCCCAAGCCGCACCGCGACGACCGTGACCGCGCCCCGCGGGTCGGTCCGAAGCCGCCCCTGCCGGCAGGCGCTCCCGCGCCGGCCGAGAACAAGGAGCCGGCTGAGGGCGGTGGCTCGCGCAACCGCCGTCGCCGCGGAGGCCGTGGGCAGGGCGCCGGATCGCTGCCGCTCGAGAGCACCGTCGACCCGTCGAACGAGCTCGCCGAGATCCTCGACGCCGGCAAGGCGCTCGCCGCGCAGACCCCCGTGGCCGACGCCGTCGAGCAGGCGACGCCCGTCGTGGCTGTCCCGGCGCCGGTCGAGGTCGAGATCGCGGCGGACGTCCCCGTCGCCGATGCGGTCGAGCAGGCCACCGAGGTCGTGCTCGAGCCCGAAGCGGTGCCCGTGCTGCAGGACCCGCCCGTCGAGGAGCCCGACCTGGTCGCGACGCCTGTGAGTGACGCGCCTGCCGAGCCGGCTGCGGAGCCGGTGAAGAAGCGCCGCCGCGCCGCCAGCCGCCCGGCCGGCAGTCCCACCGACTGACGCGCGCTTGAGGGCCGGGCGACCGGTCCGGTAGAGTCTGCAGGTCCCGCGTGCGCGCGAGACCGCCCTGCGCCGCCCTCCATGGGCCGGCCAGGTCCCACCTCCGTTCGAAGGGCTCCTCCGTGTACGCCATCGTCAAGACCGGCGGCAAGCAGTACAAGGTCGCTGTCGGCGACACCGTCGAGATCGAGAAGCTCGCCGGTGCAGCCGGTGCGAGCATCACGCTCCCGGCGCTCCTCGTCGTCGACGGCACCGACGTCACCAGCGACGCCAAGGCGCTCGCCGGCGTCACGGTGTCCGCCGAGGTGCTCGCCCAGACCAAGGGCCCCAAGATCAGCATCATGAAGTACAAGAACAAGACCGGCTACAAGAAGCGCATGGGTCACCGCCAGCAGCTGACCCAGGTGCGCGTCACCGACATCACCGTGAAGGGCTGACGAGATGGCTCACAAGAAGGGTGCATCGAGCTCCCGTAACGGCCGCGACAGCAACGCGCAGTACCTCGGCGTGAAGCGCTTCGGTGGCCAGGTCGTCAAGGCCGGCGAGATCATCGTCCGCCAGCGCGGCACCCACTTCCACCCGGGTGACAACGTCGGTCGCGGTGGCGACGACACGCTGTTCGCGCTGGAGCCCGGCGCCGTCGAGTTCGGCCGCAAGCGCAACCGCAAGGTCGTCAGCATCGTGCCGGTCGGCTAGAGCACACACCAAGCATCCGAGAGGGCGGGCCGGGATTCCGGTCCGCCCTTCTCGTTGAGAGGACCTCGCTGTGACCACGTTCGTCGATCGCGTCGTGCTGCACGTCGCTGCCGGCGACGGCGGCCACGGCTGCGCCTCTGTCCGTCGGGAGAAGTTCAAGCCACTCGGTGGCCCCGATGGCGCCGACGGTGGGCACGGCGGAGACGTCGTCCTCGTCGTCGACCACAACGTCACGACGCTGCTGGACTACCACTTCCACCCGCACCAGAAGGCGACCTCGGGCAAGGCCGGCGGCGGCGACATGCGGACCGGCGCCCAGGGCCACACCCTGGAGCTGCCGGTCCCCAACGGCACCGTCGTGCTCGGCCCGGACGGAGAGGTCCTCGCTGACCTCGTCGGGGAGGGCACCCGCTACATCGTGGCGCGCGGGGGCCGCGGGGGGCTCGGGAACGCCGCGCTCGCCTCGGTCAAGCGCAAGGCCCCCGGTTTCGCGCTGTTCGGTGAGCCCGGCGAGAGCGCCGACGTCGTGCTCGAGCTCAAGTCGGTCGCCGACGCCGCCCTCGTGGGCTTCCCGAGCGCCGGCAAGTCCAGCCTGATCGCCGCCCTGTCTTCGGCCCGGCCCAAGATCGCGGACTACCCGTTCACCACGCTGGTCCCGAACCTGGGCGTGGTGCAGTCGGCGGGCACCACCTTCACCATCGCCGACGTCCCCGGGCTCATCCCCGGCGCTTCGCAGGGCAAGGGGCTGGGCCTGGAGTTCCTGCGCCACGTCGAGCGGTGCAGCGTGCTGGTCCACGTCCTGGACTGCGGCACGCTCGACCCCGGCCGCGACCCGCTCACCGATCTCGACCTCATCGAGACCGAGCTCGAGCAGTACAAGACGTCGCTGTCCGACCGCCCGCGCCTGGTGGTCCTCAACAAGGCCGACCTGCCCGAGGGTCACGACCTCGCCGACATCGTCACGCCGGACCTCGAGGCGCGCGGCTACCGGGTCCTGACCGTGTCGGCGGTCTCGCGCCTGGGCCTGCAGGAGCTCACCTACGCCCTCGCCGACATCATCAAGGCCCACCGGGCGGCCCAGCCCGTCGAGGTGGCCACGCGCATCGTGCTGCGCCCCACGGCCGTCGACGACCTCGGCTTCACCGTCGACCTCGAGGACGACGTGTACGTCGTGCGCGGCGCGAAGCCCGAGCGCTGGATCCTGCAGACCGACTTCAACAACGAGGAGGCCACCGGCTACCTCGCGGACCGGCTCGCGCGCCTCGGGGTGGAGAAGAAGCTGGCCGAGATGGGCGCGCAGCCGGACGACGCCGTACAGATCGGTGAGGTCGTCTTCGACTGGCAGCCCACGCTCATGGAGGAGTTCGCCTCCGGGATGCGCGGGGTCGACTCCCGTTTCGAGGACCAGTCCCGGCCGCGGGCCGGTCAGCGCCGCATGGAGAAGGACATCCGCCGCGCCGAGCGCCTCGGCATTCACGTCGAGGTCCCCGACGAGGACGACGAGTCCTAGGCTCCTGCCGTGATCGCTGACCGCTCGACCGTGGCGCAGGCGCGCCGCATCGTCGTCAAGGTCGGCTCGTCCTCCCTGACCACCGCCTCGGGCGGTCTGGACTTGGCCCGCCTCGACGCCCTCGTGTCGTCGCTCGCGGACCGGCCTGGGCTGGTCCTGGTGTCCAGCGGGGCCATCGCCGCAGGGCTCGCCCCCCTGGGGCTGGCCAAGCGCCCCCGCGACCTCGCCACCCAGCAGGCTGCCGCCTCCGTCGGGCAGGCCGAGCTCATCCACGCCTACTCGTTGTCGTTCGCGCGGCACGGCCGCACGGTGGGTCAGGTCCTCCTGACGGCCGACGACGTCGTACGCCGGGCGCACTACCGCAACGCGCAGACCACGCTGGACCGGCTGCTCGCCCTCGGCGTGACGCCGGTCGTCAACGAGAACGACGCCGTGGCCACCGACGAGATCCGCTTCGGCGACAACGACCGGCTCGCGGCGCTGGTCGCCCACCTGGTCCGGGCCGACGCCCTGGTGCTGCTGTCGGACGTCGACGGGCTGTACGACGGGGACCCACGCCGTAGCGGCTCACAGCTGCTCACCGAGGTGCGGTCCGCCGCCGATCTCGACGGCGTGTCCGTGACCGGCACCGGCTCGGGGCTCGGGACCGGTGGGATGGCCTCGAAAGTGGACGCCGCGCGCGTCGCGACCTCCGCCGGGATCCCGGTGCTGCTCGGGGGGGCGGCCCGCGTGCTGGACCTGCTGGCGGGGGAGGGCGGCACCTTCTTCGCCCCGACCGGCTCGCGCATGTCCGCGCGCCTGCTCTGGCTGGCCCACGCCTCCACGCCGCGTGGCCGGTTGATCCTCGACGCGGGCGCGGTGGCGGCGGTCTGCGAGCGCCGCCTGTCCCTGCTCCCCGCCGGCATCACGTCGATCGAGGGCGAGTTCGTGGCGGGGGACCCGGTGGAGCTCCTCGGCCCCACCGGCATCCTCGTCGCGCGGGGCCTGGTCGGGTACGACGCTGCCGAGCTGCCAGGGCTGCTTGGCCGCTCGACGCGCGAGACCGGTCGGCGCGAGGTCGTCCACCGCGACGACCTCGTCCTCGTCTAGCCACCCCCGTCCTCGCCTAACGTCCGAGCGAGGGAGGGCCGCCGCGGTCGTACGCTGAGGCGCATGACGACCTCCCCGGTGCTGGACGCCGCCCGCCGCGCCAAGACCGCCGCGGCGGCGCTGGCCCCGCTGAACCGGAGCACCAAGGACGCTGCCCTGCACGCGATGGCGGACGCCCTGGTCGCCCAGACCTCGCGCATCCTGGCGGCCAACGCCCTCGACGTCGACGCCGGCCGCGACGCCGGGACCAGCGACGCGATGCTCGACCGGCTGGCGCTCACGGAGGGCCGGGTCGCGGCGATGGCCGACGGTCTGCGGCACGTGGCCGGCCTGCCCGACCCGGTCGGTGAGGTGATGCGCGGCTCGACGCTCCCCAACGGGCTCGAGCTCCGCCAGGTGCGGGTGCCGCTCGGGGTCGTCGGCATCGTCTACGAGGCACGCCCCAACGTCACGGCGGACGCAGCCGGCCTCTGCGTGAAGAGCGGCAACGCCGTACTGCTGCGGGGTTCTGCCTCGGCGTACCGCTCCAACACGGTCATCGTGGAGGTGCTGTCCGGCGCGGCGACGATGCTGCCTGAGCACACGGTCCAGCTCGTTCCCGGGACGGACCGCTCCTCGGTCCAGGAGCTCATGACGGCCCGTGGGCTGGTCGACGTGCTCATCCCGCGCGGTGGCGCGTCCCTCATCGCCTCGGTGGTCGAGGGGGCGACGGTGCCCGTCATCGAGACCGGGGTCGGCAACTGCACGGTGTACGTCGACGCGTCGGCCGACCTGGAGAAGGCCGTCGCGATCGTGGTGGACGGCAAGACGACCCGCCCGTCGGTGTGCAACGCCACCGAGACCCTGCTCGTGCACGCCTCGGTCGCCGAGGCGTTCCTCCCGCTGGTTGTGAAGGCCCTGCAGGACAAGGGGGTCACGCTGCACGCCGACGACCGGGCGCGAGCCTACGACCCGTCCTCGGTCGCCGTCACCGATGAGGACTGGGCCGCGGAGTACCTGTCCCTCGACCTCGCGGTCGGCGTCGTGGACTCGTTGGAGGACGCGGTGGCGCACATCCGCCGCTGGGGGAGCGGCCACACCGAGGCCATCGTGACGCGGGACGTCGACGAGGCGCGTCGGTTCGTGAGGTCGCTCGACAGCGCGGCCGTGATGATCAACGCTTCGACCCGCTTCACCGACGGCGGCGAGTTCGGCTTCGGGGCCGAGATCGGGATCTCCACGCAGAAGCTGCACGCCCGCGGACCGATGGGACTGCCGGAGCTGACCAGCACGACGTACGTCGTGACCGGCGACGGGCACGTCCGCGGCTGATCCCGCAGGACCTCGCTGCCTCCCGTGCGTCCTCAGGAGTCAGGGGGCGCCGAGCGTGCAGGTGATGACGTCCGGGAGGTGAGGGGACGGCGGGAACTCCTCGGGCGGGTGGGTCGTCGGACGAGGGTGATCTCCCTCAACCGACGACAGGTCCTCGCCGTGGGCGGCCTGGCCGGCGCCACGGCGTGCAGCGGTGGCGGCCGCAAGGCCCTTCCGCCCCCGGGCGCTGAGCTCGCGCAGCTCGCGGACCTCCCCCTGAACGAGCTGGTCGTCCGCGACAAGGTGGTGCTGCGGCGCGTCTCGGACACCGAGGTGACGGCCTTCACGGCGGTGTGCACGCACACGGGGTGCACGGTCGGGGCCTCGGGTCAGGCGCTGGTGTGCCCCTGCCACGGCAGTGAGTTCGACCAGACAGGCGCGGTGACGCAGGGCCCGGCCCAGGAGGCCCTGGCGCCGGTCGCCGTGGTCGTGGTCGACGGCGTGGTCCGCACGGCCTGAGCCGCCGGGGGTGCTCAGTGGCCGCTGGCGGCGCCCTCCTCGGCGAGGTGGCCGGTGAGGGCGGCGTAGTCCTCGCCGCTGTGCCCGGCAGCCAGCGCGCGCTTGGCCTGGTCCAGGCAGGCTCGGGTCACCTCGAGGTCGCTGTCCGCCGACGTCACCGCGAGGTCGAGGTCCTTGGCCATGAGGTCGAGCGAGAAGGTGGTCGCGCTGTAGTCACCGCTCTGGACCATCGGCGCCTTCTGGCCGAGATACCACCCGTAGGCGGTCTGCCCCAGGACCCCGAGCAGCAGGTCGCGGTCGAGCCCGAGGTCGTGGCCGAGTCGCAGTGACTCCCCGACGCCGGCGGCCATCACACCGAGCCCTTGGTTGACGCAGAGCTTCAGGCCGCTGGCCGACCCGACGCCGCCCACGTGCAGGACCCGGTCCGGGTCGCCCCAGAGCTCGGCAAGCGGGCGGGCCACCGCCACGTCGTCCGACGCCCCGCCGAGGAAGACGCCCAGGGTCCCCTCGGCGGCGGGCTTCAGCGACCCGGCGATCGGCGCATCGACGTACCGCAACCCACCGGCGGCGCAGGCCGTGCCGAACTCGTGCGCGGCGGCTGGCCCGATCGTCGTGGCGTCCAGCACGAGGGCGCCCGGTGCTCCCGCGATGACGTCGGCCAGCACCGCGCGCACCGAGTCCGGGCCGAAGAGCACCAGAACCACCACGTCGGCGCCCTGGACCGCAGCCGTGACGGACGTGGCCTCGCGGGCACCCAGGTCGACGAGGTCACCGGCCTTGCCGGACGTGCGGTTCCAGACCGTGAGGTCGTGCCCGGACCGCGCGACGTGCGCGGCCATGAGCGAGCCGATGCGACCGAGTCCGAGCCAGGCGACCTTCATGGTGGCGACCCTAGCCCCGCACCGCTGGTCAGCCGCCGGTGAGGTTCAGCAGGCCGAAGGTGGAGCCGTGCGGGTCCTGCACGACCGCGAACGTGCCCCCGCCGAACTCCATGAACGGCACCATCACCGTCGCGCCCAGGGCCGCAGCCTGCTCAGCCTTCGCCTTCGGGTCCGAGGCGGCGAAGTAGGGCATCCAGTACGACGGGACCTCGGCCGGCACGGCCTCGGGCATGTCCATGCACCCGGCCACCGACCTGTCCCCGACCCGGAACTCGGTGTAGTCCGGCGAGACCTGCGTGCCCCAGCCGAACACGGAGGCGTAGAAGGGCAGGATCGCGGTCTGGTCACGGGTGGCGGTCTCGGTCCACGTGAAGGTGCCCTCCTCGTGGACGACCTGCGCGCCAGTCATCGTGCCGGGCTGCCAGATGCCGATGGCCGCGCCCGCGGGGTCGGCGAAAACGGCCATCCGGCCGAGGTCGGCGATGTCCATGGGCGGGACGAGCACCACGCCTCCGCCGTCGGTGACCAGGGCGGCGGTCTTGTCGGCGTCGTCCGTGGCGACGTAGCAGGTCCACACGGGCGGCTGCTCGGCAGACATCAGGGGGGCCGCGCCGCACACGCTCCGCCCGTCCGAGAAGAACATGCCGTAGCCGCCGAACTCCTCGGCGCCGCCGCCCCAGGTCCAGCCGAACAGGCCGGTGTAAAAGCCGATCGTGCGGTCCATGTCGGGCGTGCCGAGGTCGAGCCAGAGCGGCTCGCCGGGGGAGAAGCTGGTGGTGTCAGTCATGTGGGGCTCCAAGGGGTGAGGGTCTGCACGGGTGACGTCCGCGGACGGTAGACCTCATCGGTGACAGTCCCCCTGTCGCCGCCGTGATCCGAAGGTAGGACAGAATGGCGCTCGGTACCCCACTTGAGGAGAGCTCGTGCTGCAGCCCCAGTTCGCGTCCGTCGACGACGTCCAGCAGCGCTTGGGGGCTGCGGGCTACCTCACCGACCACGCGATCGCGACGACCGTCTTCCTCGCCGACCGGCTCGGCAAGCCGCTCCTCATCGAGGGCCCGGCAGGAGTGGGCAAGACCGAGCTCGCCAAGTCGGTGGCCACTGCGACGAACAGCGAGCTGATCCGCCTCCAGTGCTACGAAGGCCTCGACGAGGCCCGGGCGCTGTACGAGTGGAACTACAAGAAGCAGCTGCTGCGCATCCAGGCGAGCAAGGACGACGACAGCTGGGACGAGATCCACGACGACGTGTTCGCCGAGGAGTTCCTCATGAGCAGGCCGCTGCTCACGGCGATCCGCAACCCGAACCCGACGGTCCTGCTCATCGACGAGACCGACAAGGCGGACGTCGAGGTCGAGGGCCTGCTGCTCGAGGTGCTGAGCGACTTCCAGGTGACGATCCCCGAGCTCGGCACCATCGTCGCGACGCGCCGCCCGTTGGTGTTCCTGACCTCCAACGCCACGCGTGAGCTGTCCGAGGCACTGAAGCGACGCTGCCTCTACCTGCACCTCGACTACCCGGCGGCGGACCGCGAGAAGGCCATCGTGCTCAGCCGCGTGCCGGAGGTCGCCGAGCAGCTCGCCGACTCCCTGGTCCGCACGGTGCGCGCTCTTCGCGCGCTGGAGCTGAAGAAGTCGCCGAGCATCGCGGAGACGATCGACTGGGCGCAGACCCTCGTGGCCCTCGGGCTCAACACCCTGGACGAGGAGGCCGTACGCAGCACGCTCGGCGTCGTCCTCAAGCACGCCAGCGACCACACGCGGGCCATCGAGCAGCTGAAGCTGAACTGATGAGCGCCGGAGCGAGGTCGCGCAGCGACCGAGGACAGAACCAGCCGTGAGCGAGGGCCTGCTCGACCGGGAGATCGCCTTCCTCGACGCGCTCCGCCACGCCGGTCTGACCGTCTCGCTCGCCGAGGTTCTCGACAGCACTCGGGCGATGGGTGCGATCGACCTGCTCGACCGCGAGGCCCTGCGCGCCGCCTTCGCAGCGTGCGTGCTGAAGCGGCCGGCGCACCGCACGACCTTCGACACGCTGTTCGACCTGTGGTTCCCGCCGGTGATCGGCGACCAGTCCCGCTTCGACGAGGACCCGCTCGACGGGCTCGACGGCGAGGGAGGGGAGCCGCCGGACAACGACGCCTACCGCGAGATGCTCCGCCAGCTGCTGCTCGACGGCGACGAGGAGCTGATGAAGCGCTTCGCCCGCCAGGTGGTTCAGGGCCTCGGGCGTGCGGACACCGCTCCTGGGCGGCAGTCGTGGTTCTCCTACCGCGTCCTGCGGCAGCTCTCGCCGGAGACGTTGATGGCCTCGTTGCTCGACGCGATGCTGCAGGGCCAGGACCGGGGCGGGATGGCGGAGAAGGTCGCCCGCCAGACGATCCAGGAGCGCACCAAGAAGTTTCAGGAGCTCGTCGAGGCGGAGGTACGCCGCAGGCTGGCCGAGGACCGCGGGGCCGAGCAGATCTCCAAGACCGCGGTGCAGCCGCTGGCCGAGCAGGTCGACTTCCTGCGCGCGTCCCGTAACGACATGGCCGAGCTGCGCCGCCAGGTGTTCCCGCTGGCCCGTCGGCTGGCGACGCGGCTCACCGCGCGCAGGCGCTTGGGGAAGACCGGGAAGCTGGACTTCCGCCGTACCGTCCGGGCCTCGCTCGCGACGGGTGGGGTGCCGATCGTGACGCACCACAAGCCGCACAAGCCGCACAAGCCCGAGCTCGTCGTGCTGTGCGACGTCAGCGGATCGGTCGCCGGGTTCGCCCACTTCACGCTGATGCTGGCCTATGCGCTGTCCGAGCAGTTCACCAAGGTGCGGGCGTTCGCCTTCATCGACACCTGCGACGAGGTGACGCGCTTCTTCACGCCGGGCGGCGACGTCGCGGACGCGTTGGCGCGGATGAGTGCCGAGGCCAACCTCGTCTGGTTCGACGGGCACAGCGACTACGGCCACTCGATCGAGAAGTTCGCCGAGGAGTACCCGGACGCCGTCGGGCCGCGGACGTCGTTGCTGATCCTGGGCGACGCGCGCAACAACTACCGGGCCACCGGCGCCCAGACCCTCAAGCAGCTCGTGCAGCGCTCCCGGCACGCGTACTGGCTCAACCCTGAGCCAGCGGCGTACTGGGGGAGCGGGGACTCCGCGACGAACGCCTACGCCGAGCTCATCGAGATGGTCGAGGTGCGCAACGCCGTTCAGCTCGAGGAGTTCGTGCAGCGGTTGCTTCCCGTCTAGAGCAGGAAGCCGACCACGTCGAGCAGCACGTGGGTCGCTCCGCTGACGAAGATCTGCACGCTGCTGGCGGTGCCGACCGTCAGGGTGAAGCCGTTCGCGACCGTCTGCCCCGCCACGTAGTTCAGGGTGCTGGTCGTGGGTCGCTGCTTGCCGGTCGGGTAGAGGGTGGCGAACCCCGGCTTGGTGGGTCCGACGACCGTGAGGTTGCCGATGATGCCCACGGCCTCGGCCGGGATGGTCTGCCCCAGGTAGGTGAGGTTGCAGACCTGCAGCGCGTGGTCGCTGACGCTGGCGTACGCACCGGTGTTGGTCACGCGCGCCGGCTTGTCGCGCGTGTCCAGCAGCCGGATCGGGGACGACAGCAGGTGGGTCGCGCCACCGGCGTAGTTCGGGCGGACGGTGGCGACGCGCAGCCACTCCTTGTCGTTCCACAGGAACATCTCGCCGAAGGCGTCGCGGACCTGCTCGCCGGCGAACCCGTCGTACGGCGGGACCCCTGCCGCGTCGGCGAAGACCGCGCTGATCCGGCCGTTGCCCATCGCCGCGAGGTCGAGACCGGTGCCGAGGGCCTGACCCTCGACGCCGTTTCCGGTGCCGCCCAGAGCCTTGCCGATGACGCCGTTGTCGCCGGAGTCGGTCACGCCGTAGACGCCGGTGCGGGTGCTCGACCAGCCGGTCACCGCTCCGGGGTTGGTCGACTCCGGCGCCACGTGGGTGGTGTTGTCGTTGACGAACAGCACCTGGTCCGGCTCGCTGGTCGAGCGCAGGGTGGTCGTCGACGTCGCGTCGTTCGTTGCGCCGAGGACGAGGCTCCCGCCGTTGGCGGCGCTCGCCACCTGGGTGTCGAGCACGGTCAGGGCGGTCACGCCCGCCGCGACGGCACCCAGGGCGCGGAAGGCCCCTCGACGGTCGGTCACCTTGATCGGGTCGTTCTCGGACATGCGGATCCTCCGAAGTCGTGGGCGTGCTTGTCGAACCCATCGGCATCCGCGTGCGTCCTATGAAGCATGGATGCGGAAAAGGACGACCTCGAGGCCTGGCTCCGCCGCGACTACGCCGCGGCTTACCGCACCGCCTGCCTGGTCCTGAGGAACCCGGTCGACGCCCAGGACGCCGTCCAGGAGGCTTTCCTGCGGGTCTGGCGGTTCCGCGACGCCGTCCCCCCTGGCGAGGCGCGCAAGGCCTGGCTCTACCGCGTCGTGGTCAACGCCTGCCTGTCGCGCCTGCGGGCCGAGAAGAGCCGGACCGGCAAGGACTCCGGGGACCTGGGGCTCGAGAGGTTGCCCGACCAGACGGCATCGCCGGCGGACCGGGCCGAGCAGTCCGGGCTTGCCGCCGACGTGCTGGCGGCGCTCGCCGACCTGCCCGAGACCCTGCGCGTCCCGCTCGTCCTGCGGTTCTACTCCGGCCTGTCGGAGAAGGAGATCGCCGTCGCCATCGACCGTCGCCCCGGCACCGTCAAGAGCCGCCTGTACGACGCCCGCCAGCGCCTGGCGCGCGATCCCCGGCTGTCCGCCTGGGTGACCCCTGAGACGGAGATGGCCCAGTGAACGCCATGATCAGCGATGCCGACCTGACCCGCCTGATGGAGGAGACGGGCTCGTCCTTCGCCGTCCCCGCCGAGGGGCCGTCGTGGGTGCTCGAGGAGCGCGGCGGCCCGTCGGCAAGGCCCTGGGTGCGGCGCCGCGCGCTTCCCCTGGGTGCCGCTGCGGCGGCGGTCGTTGCTCTCGTGCTGGTGCTGCAGTCGCTGGGTGGCAGCGGGTCCTCCCTGGACAGGCAGGAGATCCTCGGCTCCTCCGGTGGGAGCCAGGGTGCCGGGGGATCGACCGGTGGCTCGGTCGGTGGCTTCGCCAGCGCCCCGGAAGACCTGTCCTACGACGCGGGCGGGGTGGCCAGCGCGCCTGCTCCGGTCGCCGCCGCTGCCCTGCCCCCCGCGCCCGCACCGGCGACGCCGCAGAAGGGCGCCGTGTCGGGAGGGAAGGCCGGACCAGGAGCCGGGTTCGCGGACGGCGCGCGGATCGTGCAGACCGGCAGCATCGGCCTTGTCGTCGAGAAGGGCAAGGTCACCCCGGTGGCCGTCAAGGTCCGGGCCCTCGCGGGCACCGTCGGGGGCTACGTCGCCGACGAGAAGAGCACCGAGATCGGCGACGATCCCACGTCGTCGCTCACCCTGCGCGTGCCGGTCGCGGCCTTCCCGAAGACCGTTGACGCCGTACGCAACACCGTGGGCGACGGGATCGGGAAGGTCGAGTCGTCGACGGCGAGCGGCGCGGACATCACCGTGCAGTACGCCGACCTGGAGGCCCAGCTGGTGTCGCTGCGCGCCGCGCGCGACAGGTTCCTCGCGATCCTGGCCAAGGCGAACACGATCGGCGAGACCCTCAGCGTCCAGCAGCGGGTGGACGGCGTGCAGGGCCAGATCGACCAGCTCGAAGGCCGTCGGCGGGTGCTGGAGAAGCAGAGCGACCTGGCGACGCTGACCGTGACGGTGAGCGAGAAGCCCAAGGCCGTGGAGGACCTCAGGACCCGCAGTGGGCTGTCCCAGTCGTTCCACGATGCCGGGCACGGCTTCACCAGCGGCGTGCAGTGGCTCATCGCGCACAGCGGGCGCGCGCTGCTCGTGCTGATCGTCGGGGCGATCGCCCTGCTGATCGCTCGCCTGGGCTGGCGTCTCGCGCGGCGTCGCCTGGTCTGAGGGCGGTCCCACTAGCCTTCCGGTCGTGGGCAGACGCATCGGGGTGATGGGCGGGACGTTCGACCCCGTGCACCACGGGCACCTGTCCGCGGCCAACGAGGTGCGGCACCGCTACGACCTGGACGAGGTCGTCTTCGTGCCGACCGGACAGCCCTGGCAGAAGGCGTCCCGCCAGGTGAGCCCGGCCGAGGACCGCTACCTGATGACGGTCGTCGCCACGGCGTCGAACCCGTGCTTCTCGGTCAGCCGCATCGACGTGGACCGACCCGGTCCGACGTACACGATCGACACGCTGCGCGACCTGAAGGCGCTGCATGCCGACGCCGAGCTGTTCTTCATCACCGGCGCCGACGCGATGGCTCAGATCTTGGGCTGGCGTGACGCGTCCGAGCTGTTCGCCCTCGCCCACTTCGTGGGGGTCAGCCGTCCCGGGTACGCCGCCGCGGACCTGTCGCCCTTTCCCGTCGGCTCGGTGACGCTGCTGGAGGTCCCCGCCCTGGCCATCTCCTCCAGCGACTGCCGTCAGCGGGTCGCCGCGGGCGAGCCGGTCTGGTACCTCGTACCGGACGGCGTCGTGCAGTACATCGACAAGCGCGGGCTCTACCGCCACCACGCGAAGGACACCCCGTGACCGCGACCGGCTCCCGCATGTCTCGTCGGGCCGAGGCCCAGGCCAAGCGCGCTCGGCTCCGCAAGCAGCTGCTCGTCGTGGGCGCTGCCGCCGTGGTGGCCCTCGCCGTGCTGGTGATCGTCCTCGCCGGCGGCGGGTCGAAGCAGGCCCCGAAGGTGGACGCGCAGAAGCGCACCCAGCGCACCGTGCTGATGCAGGTCACCGGCGCGGAGGGGCAAGCGGTCGCCTCAGCACTGCTGGCGCACGACAGTGCGAGCACGACCGGTGCGGTGGTCCTGCTGCCGCCCCAGGTCCTGGTCACCGTCCCTGGCGGGGGCAGCAGCACGTTGGGAACGGTGCTGGTGAAGGGCGCCGCCGACCGCTCACGCACCGCCGTCGAGGACCTCATGGGGGTCACCATCGACAGCGGCTGGGTGCTGGACACCGCGTCGTTCCGGCGCCTCGTCGACGCCGAGGGCGGCGTGCAGGTCGCGGTCGACGTCCCGGTCCTGCAGGGACGCACCGTGCTGCTCCCGGCCGGTGGGGCGAGGCTGTCGGGCACGCAGGCGCTGCAGTTCGCGACCTACCTCGCACCGGATGAGCAGGAGCAGACCCGCCTCGCCCGGTTGCAGGCCGTGCTGGACGCCGTGATCAACGCTCTGCCTGCCGACCTCACGCCGCTGCTGAGCTCGCTCGGCGGCGGCTCGGTGGTCACCGGGACGTCGGGGCTGCTCCCCGGGGTGCTGGCAGGACTGAAGAAGGACAACGCAGAAGCCGACCTGCAGTACCGCTCGCTCCCGGTCATCAAGGTCGAGGCCGGCAACGACGACATCAGGTTCCGGCTCGACCAGGACGCCAACACCCAGCTGGTCGACGAGCTGCTCGCGCAGTCCGTACCCGCCGGGGTGCGGGCCGAGGGGAACCGGGTGCTCGTCCTCAACGGCGTCGGCACCCCCGGCCTGGGGGAACAGGTGCGCGCCAAGCTCGTCCCCGCCGGCTTCGTGTACGTCGGTTCGCGCAACGCCGACCGGTTCAACCAGTGCTGCACGCAGGTGCTCGTCAAGGACGCCACCACCGAGGGTGGCGCGCTGGGTGCTCGCGTCGCCAAGGCACTGGGCGTTCCCGCCTCCAGCGTGAAGTCGAGCGACCAGATCGGGACGATCGCGGACGTCGTCGTCATCGTGGGCAAGGACTTCGCCGCCGGCAAGTAGCCTGAGGGCTCATCGTCACCTCCTGGAAGAAGACCCCTGTGCCCGCCTCTGAGCGCGCGACCGAGCTGGCCCTGGCCGCTGCCCAGGCCGCTGCCGACAAGCTCGCGAGCGACGTCCTGCTGCTGGACGTCTCCGAGCAGCTGGTCATCACCGACGTGTTCCTGCTCGCGTCCGCCCCCAACGACCGCCAGGTCGTCGCCGTCGTCGACCACATCGAGGAGAAGCTGCGCGAGCTCGGCGCGAAGCCCCTGCGCCGGGAGGGCGAGAAGGAGGGCCGCTGGGTGCTGCTCGACTTCGGCGACATCGTCATCCACGTGCAGCACCAGGAGGAGCGGGTCTTCTACGCCCTCGAGCGGCTGTGGAAGGACTGCCCGGTGATCCCCTTCGTGGACGCCGACCTCGAGCGCTCGGCCGGTCGGCCCTGAGACGCGTCGTCCTGCTCCGCCACGGACGGACGGCGCACAACGCCGACGGCCGGATCCAAGGGCAGCTCGACACCCCGCTCGACGAGGTAGGGCTGGTCCAGGCCGAAGCCCTCGGGACGGTCTTCGCCACCGATCCGCCGGCTGTCGTCGTGAGCTCGGACCTGATGCGGGCGCGGTCGACGGCCCAGGCCGTGTGCGACCACGTCGGCCTCCCGCTGCTGCTCGACCAGCGGCTCCGCGAGACCTTCTTCGGCCAGTGGCAGGGGATGACCGGCGTCGAGGTGTCCGCCCAGTGGCCGGAGGAGTACGTCGCCTGGCGGGCCTTCCGGGGCGGTCCCGTCGGCGGCGAGAGCCACGTGCAGGTGGGGGAGCGCGCAGCGGCGGCCGTGCTCGAGCACGCGCCTGCTGCGGGCACCCTGCTCGCCGTTACCCACGGAGGTACGGCCCGAGCAATCGCCGGCCGGCTGATGGAGCTCGACCCGTCCACCTGGTGGCGCCTGGCCGCGCTCGGCAACACCTGCTGGACCACGCTGGTGGAGTCCGAGAGAGGGTGGCGCCTCGAGCGGCACAACACCGGCCTCGGGCCTCTGCTCGGCGACGCCACCGGCGCCCGCTGAGCACGGCCGACGGCGACGTCTTGTAGGCTGCTCCGAGCACCACGGGGCTGTGGCGCAGCTGGTAGCGCACCACACTGGCAGTGTGGGGGTCAGGGGTTCGAGTCCCCTCAGCTCCACCCGGAAAGTGCAGGTCAGGGCCTTGATCATCGATCAGGGCCCTTACTGCTGTCTGCGCCCGGCCACGCACCGGCCGCGGCCGCTGGTGATCGACCCCGAGTCAGGACAGGCCGGGGATCAGGAACTCCTGGAGATAGGCCTGCAGGGAGGCGGGGTCGTCGGCGTCCACGGTGTCGCCGGTGACGGTGGCCAGCGACAGCACGGCGCGCAGAACCCACTCCGCCGCGCGAGGCACGTCGAGGTCGACCCGCACCTCACCCGTCGAGCGGGCGGCGATCAGGTAGCCGTGCCAGAAGTCCGCCACGCCGGGGACGATCTCGCGCACCCCGGTGCCGAGCACGGCGGCGAACGCCGCAGGTTCGCGTTCGCGCAGCTCAAGCAGCAGTGGGCGAGGTTCGAGGGAGCGGGCCAGCAGGACGGCCTCGGCGACCTTGGCGGCCAGGCCGTCGACGGCGTGCAGCCGGGCGTGGGCCGCTGCCCAGAAGGACTCGTCGAGGCGGACCAGGGCGGCGCCGACCAACGAGGGCTTGTCCGGGAAGTGCCGGTAGAGCCAGGCGCGGGAGACGCCGGCCTCCTCAGCCACGCCCGCCACCGTCGTACGACGGATGCCGTCGCGGCGCAGGCAGACCTCGGTGGCGTCGAGCAGTCGGTCGCGCACCGTCGGTGCCGTAGTGGGCGTCACAGTTCGGCCTGGCCCCATCAGGTGAGGACGAAGTCGTCGAGGTCGGGGGAGCGGGTCCAGGTCCAGAAGTCGATGAGCCGCCAGGGGCTCAGGCCGTGCACCTCGCCCTGATCGTTCTGGTAGAAGGAGTGCTCGATGTGGGGGGACGCCCACACGAGGGTCCTCATCTCGGCCTGGGTGCGGGCGTACCAGTCGTCGTGCTTGTCCTGACGGGGCTCCATGGCCCGGTGGCCGCCGGCCAGCAACTGCTGCAGGCACTGGACGACGTACCGGACCTCGCACTCCGAGTGGAAGATCAGCGAGCCGCCGCTGGCGAGGTTCGTCCCCGGCCCGTACAGGCAGAAGAAGTTGGGGAAGCCAGGGACCGTCATGCCCAGGTACGCCGAGGGGCGCGTCCCCCACTGCTCCCTGAGGTCCTGACCGTCACGACCCAGCACCGTCAGTGGCAGCAGCATCTCGTTCGGCCGGAAGCCGGTCGCGTAGACGAGGACGTCGGCGGGGTAGCGCTGACCGTCGGCGCCGACGACCGCGTCCGGCTCGAGGTGGGCGACGCCGTCCCGCACGAGCGTCACGTCGTCGCGCGTGAGGGTGCGCAGCCAGCTCCCGTTGTCCTGCAGGGTCCTCTTGCCGGTCGGCGGGTAGGTCGGGACGACCTTCGTGAGCAAGTCAGGGTCATCCCCGACCTGGCTGGCGATCCAGTCGGTGAACATCACGCGCGTCAGGTCGTTGATCTCACTCACCGCGTGCTGCTGGTCCTGCCACGCCGGATCGACCCGCGCGGCCACGAAGCCGCTGTCACAGCCTGGCCAGAAGATGAGGAAGCGGTACCACCGGGCGTAGAAGGGCAGGTGCCGCAGGGCCCAGGTGACCCCCGGTCCGACCTCGTCGTGATAGCTCGGGTTCGGGAACATCCACTGCGCGCTGCGTTGGAAGATCGTGAGGCTCTTCACCCGGTCGGCGATGGTCGGAGCGATCTGGAAGCCGGTGGCCCCGGCGCCGATCATCACGACGTCCTTGCCGGTCAGGTCGACCTCGTGGTCCCAGCGGGCGGTGTGAAAAGCCGGGCCGTCGAAGCTCCCCTCGAGAGCAGGCACGAACGGTCGGTTGAGCTGACCCACGGCGCTGATGACGGCCCTGGCGGTCAGGGCCTCGCCGTTGTCCAGCCGCACCGACCAGGTCGCGGCGGCCTCGTCCCAGGTCGCGCCGAGGACCTCGGTGCTGAAGCGCACGTGCTGCTGGACCGCGTGCTTCTCCATGACCTGCTGGAAGTACGCCTGCAGCTCCGGCTGCTGGGCGAAGAACTCCGTCCAGTGGTCGGAGGGCTCGAAGCTGTAGCAGTAGAAGTGGTTGCCGACGTCGACGCGGGCGCCCGGGTAGCTGTTCTCCCACCAGGTCCCACCCACCCCGGCGTTCTTCTCCACGACGGTGTACTGGATGCCCGCCTCCTGCAGCCGGATCGCGGCGAGCAGGCCCGACATGCCGAGGCCGATGACGACGACCGGGAAGTCCGAGGGGTTCACAGATGGGTGAGTGGCCGCACGGGCATCCGCACCGTCGAGCTCCATCTCCTCCAGCATCATCGGGACGTACTCGTCAGGGACCTGCTCGCAGACCAGCCAGCTCATCATCCGCTGCAGCGTCGAGGCGTCCATCGGTGCCGGCTCCGGGCACCCCCGGTCCCGGTAGTCCTGGATGACCCCGAGGGCGAAGCGGCGCGCCGCCGCCTTGTCCGGCTCGGACATGTAGCCCTGGACCTCGTTGAGGAACAGGCCCTGGGGTCGGAGCGGCCCGTCGAGCAGGGAGAGGTCACCCGTCATGTGCACGCACGACAGCAGCAGGGTGGGGATCGACACGTCCTCCAGCGCGGCGGCGATGTCCGCGTCGGTCGTCGTGAACGGCAGGCCCGCGTGCTGGTTGCGCATGTCCCGGGAAGGTACACAGTTGTGCGGAAGTGTCTACCCGCCTAGGTTGCGCCGATGCGAAGCGTCGTCGTCACCGGTCAGCACTCGGTCGAGGTGCAGACCCTGCCGGACCCCGAGCTGCCCGGCCCCCGCGGCGCTGTCGTGAAGGTGGAGGCCACTGCGATCTGCGGTTCGGACCTGCACTTCTACGACGGGGACCTGGCGTTCTACCCCGTGGCGGTGGGCCATGAGGTCGTCGGCACGGTGGTCGAGGTCGGGGCGGAGGTCCGACGTGTTCGGGTCGGGCAGCGGGTCCTGGTGGCGTCTGTCGCGGGCTGTGGCGACTGCCCCGGCTGCGCCACCGGCGACCCGGTCACCTGCCGGGCAGGAGCGAAGGTCTTCGGCGCAGGGGAGCTCGGCGGCGGGCAGGCGGAGCTGCTGGCCGTCCCCGCGGCGGACTTCCAGCTCCTGGCGATCCCCGACGGCGTCAGCGACGAGGCAGCCTTGCTGCTCACCGACAACCTGGCCACGGGCTGGGCGGGTGCGCAGCGCGCCGACATCCCCCCGGGCGGCACGGTCGTGGTGCTCGGGCTCGGCGCGGTCGGGCTGTGCGCGGTCCGGTCGGCGCTGCGGCAAGGAGCCGGTCAGGTCCTGGCGGTCGACCCCGTCGCCGGCCGGCGGGCCAGGGCCGAGGCGTGCGGAGCTGTCGCTGTCGCGGGTCCGACGGTGGAGGGTGTTCTCGCGGCCACCGACGGCCGCGGCGCCGACGCGGTCATCGACGCGGTCGCCCTCGACCAGACGCTCGACGACGCCCTCGGCAGCGTCCGAGCCGGCGGGACGGTGTCGGTCATCGGCGTACACGGGCTCGACCCCTACCCGCTGGCCGCGCTCGACGGGTTGTTCCGCAGCCTGACGCTGCGGTTGACCACCGCCCCGGTGCAGCGCACCTGGGCGGAGCTGCTGCCCCTGGTCCAGCACGGCAGGTTGGACACCACGGGGATCTTCACCCACTCCTTCGGCCTCGAACAGGCCGCGGCCGCCTACGCCGCGGTCGCCGAGCGCAGTGCCGACTGCCTCAAGGTGGTGCTGAGGCCATGAACGAGAACCCGTTGGGTGGCCGCCTCACCGGCAAGGTCGCGATCGTCACCGGCGCAGGTAGCGCCGGTACCGGCCTGGGCAACGGGCAGGCCGTCGCTCGGCGGCTCGCGGAGCAGGGGGCGCGGGTCGTCTGCGCGGACCTCGACCTGGCCCGGGCCGAGCAGACGGTCGAGCTCGCGGTGGCTGCGGGCGGGACAGCGATCGCCGTACAGGCAGACGCCACCGATCCCGAGAGCAACGCCGCCCTGGTCGCGGCAGCGACCGGCGCCTTCGGCCGGCTGGACGTGCTCGTCAACAACGTCGGCGCCGGATCGGCGACGGATCTCGCGGGCGTCACGCCGGAGGCGTGGGAGCAGGCGCTCCGCCTGAACGTCACCAGCGCGATGCTGTGCAGCCAGGCGGCTGCGCCTGCTCTTCGTGCGGCCGGTGGCGGATCGATCGTCAACATCGGCTCGACCGTGGCCGCGCGCTACGGCGGCCCGTGGAGCATGGCGTACGCCACCGCGAAGGCGGCGCTCGCCGGCCTGACCGTCAGCCTCGCCGGCCAGCTGGGCGCGGACCGGATCCGGGTGAACCTCCTGGTCGTGGGCTTCGTGTGGTCGTCCATGATCGAGCAGGCGGCGATCTTCCAGGGGCCCGACTGGCGGGAGGAACGCCGGCTGGCCGGGCTCCTGCCCGAGGAGGGCACGCCCTGGCACGTCGCGGATGCCGTGGCGTTCCTCGTCTCGGAGGAGTCGTGCTGGATCACCGGGCAGAGCCTGGTCCTGGACGGCGGCGCCTCCGCCCGCTGACACCGGCGCGGTCGGTCCCGGGGCCGAGGTTCCCCAGGTGCGGGGACGTGCGGGAGCGGGTAGGAGCCAGTGATGACCACTCTGAGAGCACGTTGATGGCGGGCCGCTACGCCCCTGGCGGCGACACCTTCCGGACGGCGCTGGTCGCGCTGGTCGTGGCCCTGCTCGTGGGTGTCGGCCTCGGCGTCCTCGCCGACGTCGGAGTCACCGCGGCCGTCGTGGCCGGGACCGTGACGGGAGCGCTGTCCACGGTTCTTGTCGGGCCTGCGAGAGACCGGCGGCCCGCCCGGAGCAACCGCTCCTCCTGACGTCGGCCCCTCCGCCACAGGGACCATCCGGCCAGGCGCGGCCATCAGTCCCTGAGCAGTCCCGCCACCACGCGGGCCAGGAAGCGCTCCTCTGAGGGCGTCGTGCGGTCGGGTGGCAGTGCTGCGTCTCGGGGGTGGTAGAGGAAGTGGCTCAGCGTGGCTCCGGCGAGCACCTCCATGGCGGCGCCCGGTGTCGTGGTGGACGCCAGGTCCCCGCGCGCTGCCGCCCGGCGCAGCACGGTCAGGGCCGTGTCACGGCGCTGGCTGTGAAGGACCGACTCGAAGGACTCTGCCAGCTGCGTGTTGGTCCGCGCGTCCAGCATGAGGCGAAGGCCGACCATGCCGGACGGCACGAAGTACTCCAGCAGGAAGCGACGTGCGAGCGCCAGCAGGTCCTCGTGGCTGGAGCCGGTGTCGATCGGGTCCAGGCTTCTGGTGTTCGCCTGCACCGCCTGCGTCAGCAGGTCCTCCTTGGAGGTCCAGCGCCGGTAGATGGCCGCGTTACCGACGCCGGCGGTCCTGGCCACGGCATCCAGGGTGAAACCTGACCAGCCGCGCTCCGAGTACACGGCGATCGCGGCGTCGAAGACCCGCACCTCCATGTCCGGATCACGAGGACGACCTCGCGTCGCGAGCACGTCGCTCGTCATCCGCTTCATCCTGCCACGACTTACGGTGATCATCCATCCGTAATAGGGTCACGTCATGCAGGACACCTCGCTGCCCCCGGCCGTGACCCAGGACCTTCTTGAGAAGTACGGCCCCTGGGCGGTGATCGCCGGTGGCTCCGAGGGAACGGGTCTGAGCTTTGCGCACGAGCTCGTGGCCGCAGGGATCCATGTCCTGCTGGTCTCCCGATCGGCGGAGGGACTGGCCTCCGCGGCGGCCGACCTCACCTCCCGGCACTCAGGCGCCGAGGTGCGGACGCTCGCGGCCGATCTCACCGATCCTGACGTGGCCGATCGGGTCGCCGAGGCCACGCACGACCTCGATGTCGGCCTGCTCATCGTCAACGCCGGAGCGAACACCCTGCGAGGCGACTTCCTCGACACGAGCCCCGACGAGGTCGCTCGGTTGCTGGCCCTGAGCATCACCACTCCTCTTGAGCTCATCCGACGCTTCGCGCCCGCGATGCGGGACCGCGGCCGCGGCGGCGTGCTGCTGGTCGGGTCCCTCGCCGGCTACATCGGGCACAGCGACATGACGATCTACTCCGGCGCGAAGGCGTTCGGCCGGGTCTTCGCCGAGGGGCTCTGGCTCGAGCTGAAGGCGGTCGGTGTGGACGTCCTGCACCTGGTCCTCGGGGTGACGCGGACGCCGGCGATGGAGCGGGGCGGTCTACGGCTCGACCTGCCCGGTCTCGTCGTGGCGGACCCCGCCGAGGTCGCGCGTGAGGGCCTCGCCCACCTCGCGGACGGTCCGGTTTGGGTGATGAGCGGCAACGACCAGATCGTCGCTCACCACTCCGGGACCGATCGCGCAGCCCTGGTCTCTCGGCAGGACCGGGTGACCCGCAAGCTCACGGGCCGATGACGGCGCCCTAGGAGTTGACGACGGGCCAGGGCCGGGACACGGTCATGGGAGCACGGTGAGAACGGCGGGGCGCTGTGCCGCCCGGTTCGGCTCTCCTCGTCCCGCCACGGCTGAAGGGGATGGATGAAGACCAAGGGCGCGGTCCTGTGGGGCGTGAAGGAGGAGTGGTCGGTCGAGGAGATCGATCTCGGTGACCCGGTCGCGGGGGAGGTGCAGGTGCGCCTTGCGGCGTCGGGCCTCTGCCACTCCGATGAGCACCTCGTGACGGGTGCGAGCCCCTCTGGCTTCCCGGTCCTGGGTGGCCACGAGGGTGCGGGGATCGTCACCAAGGTCGGGCGCGGTGTCACGTCCCTCCAGGAAGGTGATCATGTCGTCCTGGCCTTCATCCCGGCCTGCGGGACGTGCCCGCCGTGCTCGAACGGGCACCAGAACCTCTGTGACCTCGGTGCCTTCTTGATGACCGGTACGGCGATCGCGGACGGTACGCATCGCGCGTCCGCCAAGGGGCAGGGTCTGACGCCGATGTGCCTGCTCGGCGCGTTCTCGCCGTACGTCACGGTGCACGAGTCGTCCGCGGTGAAGATCGAGGACGACATCCCGCTGGACAAGGCCGCCCTGGTGGGCTGTGGCGTCACGACCGGCTGGGGTTCCGCCACCAAGGTCGCGGACGTCCGTCCGGGGGAAACGGTCGTGGTGATCGGTGTCGGCGGCGTCGGGATCAACGCCGTGCAGGGCGCGGTGGCCGCCGGGGCCAAGCGCGTCATCGCGATCGACCCCGTCGGCTTCAAGCGCGACCAGGCGATCGCCTTCGGCGCCACCGACGCCTACGCCGGCGCCGAGGAGGCCAAGGAGCCGATCGGTGCGCTCACCTGGGGACGGATGGCGGAGAAGGCCATCCTCACCGTGGGTCACCTACGGGGCGAGCAGGTTGAGGAAGCGATGGGCCTCATCGGCAAGGGCGGCCGCGTGGTCGTGACCGGCATGGGCAACGCGCTGGACATGGACGTGAAGCTCAACCTGTTCCTCTTCACCCTGCTGCAAAAGGACCTGCAGGGCGCCATCTTCGGCGGCTGCAACCCCCGGTTCGACATACCGTGGCTGCTGTCGATGTACCGCGAAGGTCGACTGAAACTCGACGAGCTCATCACCACCACCTACGCCCTGGAAGACATCAACCAGGGGTACTCCGACCTGCGTGCCGGTAAGAACCTGCGCGGCATGATCCTCTTCGACGAGAAGGACTACTGATGACCCTGGACCGCAGCATGCTCTATGTCGACGGAGCCTGGATCGCCTCCACCGACGCCGCGACCATCGACGTGATCAACCCGGCGACCGAGCAGCTCATCGGTCAGGTCGCGAAGGGAAGCGTCGAGGACGTCGACAAGGCCGTGACCGCCGCCCGCAAGGCCTTCGACGGCTGGGCAGCCACCCCGCCGGCCGAGCGTGCCGACATCCTGCAGCGGGCGTCCGAGCTGATGACCAAGCGCACCGAGGAGATCGGTCAGCTCATCGCCGATGACATGGGGATGCCGCTCGGTTTCGCGAAGATGATCCAGGTGGGGTTGCCGACCTTCAACCTCGGCAACTTCGCCGCGCTGGCGCGGGAGTTCGCTTTCGACTCCGAGGAGATCGGCAACTCGCTCATCGTCCGCGAGCCGGTCGGTGTCGTCGCCTGCATCACGCCCTGGAACTACCCGCTGCACCAGGTGGTCCTCAAGGTCGGTGCTGCGCTCGCGGCCGGCTGCACGGTGGTCGTCAAGCCGTCCGAGGTCGCGCCGCTGGCGATCTACGCCCTGGCCGAGATCCTCGACGAGGCGGGTCTTCCGGCGGGTGTCTTCAACCTGGTCAGCGGCTACGGTGACCCCGTCGGCGAGGCGCTCGTGACGCACCCCGAGGTGGACATGGTGTCCTTCACCGGCTCCACCCGGGCCGGGACGCGGATCGCCGAGCTGGCCGGCAAGCAGGTCAAGCGCGTCGCCCTCGAGCTCGGTGGCAAGTCCGCCAACGTCATCCTGGACGACGCTGACCTGGCCAAGGCGGTCAGCGACGGCGTGGGGATGTGCTACCTCAACTCCGGACAGACCTGCTCAGCGCTCACCCGGATGCTGGTCCCCGCCGACAAGCTGGCCGAGGCCGAGCAGATCGCCACAGCCACCGCCGCAGCGTTCCTGGTCGGCGACCCGAACGACCCGACGTCAAAGCTCGGACCGCTGGTCAGCAGCGCCCAGCTGGACCGGGTGCGCGCCTACATCGCCAAGGGCATCGAGGAAGGCGCGACGCTCGTCACCGGCGGTGCCGACAAGGTCGGTGACACCGGCTACTACGTCGCGCCCACGATCTTCTCGGGCGTCACGACCGAGATGACGATCGCGCAGGAGGAGATCTTCGGCCCGGTGCTCGTCATGATGCCGTACGCCGACGAGGACGAGGCGATCCGCATCGCCAACGACAGCGAGTACGGCCTCGCGGGTGCGGTGTGGTCCGGCGATCCCGACCGCGCGCTACGCGTGGCGAAGCGGCTCCGGACCGGGCAGGTCGCCGTCAACGGTGGCGCCTTCAACCCGGCGGCGCCCTTCGGCGGGTACAAGAAGTCGGGCATCGGGCGCGAAGGTGGCACGTTCGGCCTCGAGGAGTTCCTCGAGACCAAGTCCATCCAGCGGTAGCGCTGACGGGCCGCACCGTGGGCCGACGCGGTGCCGTCAGCTCACGGTGCGGGCTTGGCAGTCTTCGCGGACGAGAAGATTGCGGAGGAGTTGCATCCGTAATACTCTCAAAGAGTGAATCCGTCAGGCGAGGCGCAGCGACCACGCGCAGCCCGAGCACCGGATGAGGCGGGTTCGTGTACCCAAACCGAGCGTTGCTGACGACCGGCCGCCGGCTGCTGGTGATCGGCGCCCTGCTCGCGACCGCCGCAGCCCCGCTCGCCGGTAGCTCGCGTGCCGCGACGGAGCCCTCGCTGGCAGCCACCCCGAAGGCCTCCTGCGGACCCGGATCGCTTCCGGAGACAGCGGCGCAGGGGCGCGCACCAGCAGCGGACTTCGCGAGCGGGCGGGCGGCCAAGGGTTACACCTGCAATACCCGAGAGGTCAGCCACGTCGGCGAGACCGCAGGGTTCAAGGTGTTCCGCTACGCCGACACCACCGGTCACGTCTGCGCCTACTACGACTCGACGGGAACGTTCCCGACGGACGTGCCGGGCAACGCGGGCAAGGACGGGCTCGGCGTGATCGTGCTCGACATGTCGAACCCGGCCGCGCCGCGCAGGGTCGCCAACCTCACGACGCCCGCGATGCTCACGCCGCACGAGTCGCTGCAGCTCAACGACCGGCGTGGCCTGCTCGCCGCCGTCGCGGGGAACGCGTTGAGCTACCCGGGCGTCGTCGACGTGTACGACCTCACCCAGGACTGCCGGGCGCCGCGGTTGCTCTCCAGTACCCCCTTCGGCGTCTTGGGGCACGAGAGCGCCATGTCGCCGGACGGACTGACGTTCTACGTCTCGTCAGCGGCAGCGCACACCGTGGCCGCCGTCGACCTGACCGACCCCGAGGTGCCCGGCCTGCTCTGGTTCAAGACCGGGCCGTTCTACCACGGGATGTCGGTCAGCGACGACGGTCGCCGCCTCTACGCCGCCAACGACGAGTTCACGAACCCCACCTCGGGCGTCGACATCCTGGACGTCAGCCAGATCCAGGAACGCGTGCTCAACCCGCAGGTACCGATCATCAGCTCGGTGACGTGGTCGAGCAAGTCGATCCCTCAGGTGCCCATCCCCATCACCGTCGGGAAGCACAAGTACCTCATCGAGGTGGACGAGTTCAGCAGCACCGCTGACCTGGTCGGCGCGGCACGCATCATCAACATCGACGACGAGCGTAAGGCCCGCGTCGTCGCCAACCTCCGCCTGCAGGTCAACCAGCCCGCAGACCGCGCCGGGCAGAAGGGCGACCCCGGCGCGTCGAACAGCCAGTTCGGCGGGTACGCCGCGCACTACTGCGCCGTGCCGCGTCGCAACGATCCGGGGCTTGTGGCCTGCACGTTCATCCTCTCGGGACTGCGCGTCTTCGACATCCGCGACCCCGAGCGCCCGCGCGAGGTCGCCTACTTCAACAAGCCCCCGCCCGGGGGCAGTGGTGCCCTGGCCGCCCCCGCGTGGGACGTGGCCCGTCGCCAGGTCTGGTTCAGCGACACGAAGTCCGGCTTCCGCGCCGTGCAGCTCACCAACGACGTCGGCGGCCTGCTCGACCTGCCACGCACCGGCGCGCCCGCCAAGCCCGCAGGCAGCCGTCCCGAACGCGCTCCGGTGACCGCCACGCCACCCGCAGCCCCGAGCTCGCCTGGCCTTCCCGTCACGGGGATGTCGGCCATCCTCGCCGCGGGGGCGCTTCTGCTGCTCGGTGCTTCCCTGCTCGCCCAGCGCCGCCGCACCACTGCTCAGCTCCGCCGCCGTTCCTGATCGCCACCCTGCAGGAGAACTTCGTGATCCGTCGTCTCGCTCTCGGCCTGGTCGTCCTCGTGTCGACCGCGGTCGCGATGCCCAGTGGTGCGGCGCAGGCCTGGACCCCGCGCCCAGCGACCTTCGAGGTCTCCGTGACCAAGGACGTGCCGATCACCGTCAGCGATGGCACGACGCTGACCGCCGACGTCTACCGCCCTGCGGGCAGGGACGGACGCCCGGCGGCGGGTCGCTTCCCGACCCTGGTGGTGCAGACGCCGTACAACAAGGACCAGCAGAAGGTGCACAGCGAGTACCTCGTGCGGCGCGGGTACGTCGACGTCGTCGTCGACGTGCGGGGGACCGGTGGCTCGGGTGGCACGTTCAACAGCTTCGATGCGCCGCAGCAGCAGGACGGCAAGGACGTCGTCGGTTGGGCCGCAGCGCAACCGTGGTCCACCGGCCGCGTGGGCCTGCACGGGACGTCGTACTACGGCATCAACCAGTTGCTCACTGCTGCGCTGCAACCGCCTGCGCTGAAGGCCATCTTCCCCGTCGTACCGACCGGGGACAACTACCGCACCACCGTCCCGGGCGGGCGGCTGACGAGCCTCGCAGCCTTCTCGCTGCTGTATGCCACCAACGGGGCGACCCCGCCGGGGTACACCGGCAGCGACCCCGTGCGCGCCGCCGGAACCGTCGGAACGCGGCCGGGCAACGTGCTGGGCGCAGTGAACTACAACGTCACGACCGCGGCAGGTGGCGTCGGCGCCTACGACGGCCCGTACTACCGCAACATGTCGCCGCTGTGGAAGATCGACCGGATCAAGACCCCCACGTTCCTCGTCGGTGGTTGGTACGACGCCCTGAGCCAGCGGGACGCGCCCTTGCTCTTCCGGGAGCTGCAGCGTCGCAACGTTCCGGTGAAGCTCGTGATGGGTCCCTGGTACCACACGACTCCGGGTAAGGGCCTGCCGGCGCAGGGCGTGCCGGTGCTCGACGAGCTGCAGCTGCGGTGGTTCGACCGCTACGTGCGCGGCAATGCAGATCCGGGGCTGGCTGCCTTTCCTGCCGTGAACTACCACCGGGTGGGCGAGGGCCGCTTCCACGCCGTTGGCACCTGGCCGGCGCCTGGGATCGCGTGGACCAAGCTGGCGCTCAGCAGTGGGGGAGCGCTCACCACCGGCACCGGGTCAGGTCCCGCGGACTCCCTGGTGGCACAACCGCTGTCGGGGGCGTGCACCCGTTCGACCGCCATCGGCACCTTCGGCCTCGCGCCGTCCACGCCGTGCGAAACCGACAACTCCAGCAACGACCGCACGGGGGTCACCTACGACCTCCCGTTGAAGGCACCGCTGGATCTCACCGGACCGCTCAGCGCTCGGCTGTTCGTCTCCACCACAGGTGCCGACGCGTTCGTGACCTTGCGGGTCGAGGACGTCGACCCCGCCACCGGCGCGGCCAACGAGATCACCGCCGGCTGGGACACGCTGTCCTTCAGGGCGCTCGACCCCCAGCGCACCGAGCGACTGGGGACGGCCGGCCAGCTTCCGTTTCACCCGTACACCAAGGATTCCGTCCAAGAGGTGAAGGCGGGCGCTGTCTACGACTGGTCGGTGGAGCTGCGACCGATCGCCGCGCGGGTGGCCGCTGGCCACGTGCTTCGGCTGTCGATCCAGACCTCTGACGTGGTGCGGTTCGTCCCGAACGGTCCGGCGCTGGCCCGGACGACGGGATCGGTCGTGAGCATCCATCACGATGATCAGCGCCCTTCGGCGCTGATCATCCCCGTCACGCGGTAGGCGTTCTGGCACCGCACGGTCGACGGCTTCTCGCGGCGGTTCAGCCAGCTGAGCGCTCACGTCTGCGGGGACGAGGGCGTCGCGCTCCGTGCGGTCCGAAACGCCTTGCCGTTCAAGGACTCTCCGACGAGGGGGCCGAGGACGCAGACGTCCCCGAGCCCAGCGGCGAGTGGGACGACCCCGAGCGCGGCCAAGCCCTTGCCCTTGGCATCCCCGCGGCGCAGGCCGCCCACGAGGAGGCCGGTACCGGCGACGACGCGCAGCACCCGTCCCGCCTGGCTCCCCAGTAGGTCGACAGGGCTCATGCGGCCCTCCTCGTGGTGGTGTGGTTTCGCAGAACGACGTACCCACCGAGGGCGACGACGAACAGCGACCACCACAGGGCGTCAGGTGACCGCAGCGGCCAGTCCGGCTCGAGCAGGAGCACGACGCCGATCAGCGCGAGGCACAGGAGCGCCTCGTGGATCAGCCGTCGCCCGGTTGCCGCGGCGACCGCCGACAGCAGCCCGAGCCCCACGAGGTCGCCGACGACGCCCCTGGCCAGGTAGGCGTGCTGACCCAGCGCGTAACCGGTCGAGGAGATCAGCACGGCGAGCGCGCTGGTGACCAACTCCGGCCGTGACAGCCTCGACCGGTCGGTCAGCCAGGTGCCGGAGGCCCTGTTCATCGAGCCGCCCGGTTGCGGCGCGCCGTACGGGCGATGCGCCGGTCGGCCAGGACGACCGAGAGAAGCAGTGCCACGCCACCCGCAGCGGCCAGAGCGAAGCAGATGATGGCCACGCTCGGGTAGCCCAGGAGCCGAGACCTGGTCGGGACCTGCATCATCAGGGCCGCCCCCACGATCAGGGCGGCGATGACCAGGCCGCTGGCCAACCGGTTGGCCAGGCGCTGCAGGACCGTCAGCAACTGCGGCTCGTCGATGGCGTCGACCTTGAGCTGGAAGCTGCCCTCACCGACGGCGTCCATCAGCTTGTTGATGCGCCCCGGCAGCTGGGCGGCGAAGTCGCGCGCTTCCATGGCCGCGCCGAGCATGCCGCCGGTCGAGGTCGACATGCGGGCCTGCAGGATCGAGGTGCTGTTGCGCCGGATCGCCTCCGCGGGGGCGAAGCTCGGATCCAGGCTCAGGGCGACCTGGTCCAGGTTGAGCAGCGCCTTGCCGACCAGGGCGACCTGCGGCGCCGGCCGGAGCTCGCACCGGGCCGCGATGCGCGTCATCTCCAGCACCACGGCACCGGCGCGCAGCTGCGAGCCCATCTCGATGCTCTGCAGCACCAGGTCCGACACCTCGGCACGGAAGCGCGGGCGGTCGAAGAGCTCACCCGGCGTCCCGAGAGCCGCGAACGCGTCGGCAGCCGCTTCGCCGTTCCCGTCGCTGACGGCCAGCAGCAGCCGCACGATGCTGTCGCGGGCCCCCGTGGACAACCGGGCGACCATGCCGAGGTCGATGAGCGCGAGCCGTCCGTCGGGGGTCAGCAGCACGTTGCCCGGGTGCGGGTCGGCGTGGAAGAACCCCTCGGCCATGATTTGCTGGAGGTACGCCGAGAACAGGTCGTCCACCAGCGGCCCGCCGTCCAGATCGGTCCTGGCCAGGGGCGTGAGATCGGTGACCTTGCGACCGGGCACGAAGTCCATGGTGAGCACCCGCCCGGTGCTGTAGTCCGCCACGGCGCGTGGGACGACGAGCCGCGGCCAGGGGGCGACGATCCTGGCGAGGCTGGCGAGGTTGGTGGCCTCGCGGGTGTAGTCGAGCTCCGCGATCAGTGCCTTGCGGAACTGCTCGAGCAGGTCCGCGAAGCCGAAACGACGGCCCAGTTCGGTGTGGGCGTCAGCGAAGGCGGCCAGCTCGCCCAGGGCGGCCATGTCCTCGGCGATGCGCTTCCTGATCCCGGGACGCTGGACCTTGACCGCCACCTCCCGGCCGTTGCGCAGCACCGCCCGGTGGACCTGCGCGAGCGAGGCTGCTGCGAGCGGCTCCTCGTCGAAGGAGGCGAAGGCGTGGGCGAGGTCGACACCGAGCTCGTCGGTGACGATCTGCTCGACCTCGGCGAAGGCGAAGGGGGCGACGTCGTCCTGCAGGCGGGCGAGCGCTTGGGTGTACGGCTCGGGGAGGAGGTCGACCCGCGTGGACAGCAGCTGGCCCAGCTTGATGTACGTCGGGCCGAGGGCCTCCAGGTCAGCCGCCAGCTGCGTGGCGTCCTCGCACACGGGCGCAGAGCGGTCGTCGGGGCCGATGCCGTCGAGGTCGAGGTCGGCGAGCAGGTCGGAGCGGCCGTACCGGATCAGCAGCCGGGCGATGTCGCGGTAGCGGCCCACGTGCCGGGGGTTCAGGGTCAGGGCCATCAGCGTCTCCCTCGAAGGCGCACAGCGAAGCGGTTGAGAGCCCCCTTCCCCCACTGCGGGTCGGCACGCCTGCCGCGCCCCTCCGCTCGCTAGCCGGGACCGGTCTCGCTGTCGGTGGGGAGACGGAGCAGTTCTCGGGCCACCGCGCTGCCGTCGAGGACGCGCGAGGTGCGGCGCACCACCTTCCAGTTTCGCCCGTGGCGTGCCAGCTCCCAGCGGTGGGCCGTGGCGCGCGCGACGCGGTAGCCCCGGTCGCTCAGCACGACCAGCTGCGAATGACCCACGGCGACGGCAGTGTCGCCGTCGACCGTCACGTGGGGGGCGGTCAGCAGATGGGCGCACCCGCGGGCGAGCAGGCCCCGGTGCGCGTCGGAGGCCACCATGGCGCCGATGCCCTCGTGTCCGTCGTACACGCCGGTGTCGACGTCGTACACCCCGGTCGGCTCCCACAGCGCCGCCACGCTGTCGGGCTCGCCGAGGTCGATCAGCGGCCCGTACGACGTCACGACGCGTACGACGGCCAGCTCGTCCTCGACGGCACGCAGGCGGGTCTCCAACGCGGAGAGCCGCTCGTCGGTGGTGCTCATGCGACCAGCCTGCCCAAGGCCCCCACCTGCTCGACGAGGTGGTCGGCGGACGTGCTCGTCAGGGAGGCGGTGACGCGGGTGGCGCCGGCCTGCTGGAGCCGGTCGAGCCGCGTGCGGGTCCCGTCGGCATCGCCGAGCGGATCGAGCGGCCCGCTGCCCAGGACCACCTCGAAGCCTGCGGGCAGGGCTTGCGCGGCGAGCAGGTCACCGACCTCGCTCAGGCGCAGGCCGAACGGGGTCCAGCCCTGGCCGAGCTCGAGTGCACGGCGCAGCGACCGGGCGGTCCGACCCCCGGTCCAGAAGGGGATCTGCGCTTGCACCGGAGCCGGGTCGAGCACCACGTCGTCGAAGGCGTAGTGGGGGCCGGCGTAGGTAGGACCTCCCGAGGCCAGCGCGGCGCGCAGGGCACGGAGGGCGTCGTCCGCTCGCTCGCCCCGTCCCTCGAACGGCACGCCGAGCAGGCGGAACTCCTCCTCCAGCGAGCCCACACCGACCCCGAGCACGACGCGTCCGCCGCTCAGCCGGTCCAGGGTGGCGTAGCGCTTGGCCAGCACGAGGGGATGGGTGTAGCCGAGGACGAGCACGTGGGTGACCAGCCGCACCTGCGTCGTGACCGCCGCGAGGTACGCCAGGGTTGCGGCGGGGTCCCAGTAGGTCCCGCCGCGCTGGGCCGCCACGTCCGTCGGCACGACGGCGTGCTCGCTGCAGGTGACGTGGTCCAGCCCGGCCTCGTCAGCGGCGCGGACGACCTGGACGAGGTCCTCGACCGACCCGGCGCGCTCCCAGTCGGCGTGCGCTCCGGGGACGGCCGTGACGATGGGGGTCGCGAGCCCGACCCGCAGTCCCTTCACACCGGTTCGGGGGCGGCGACGATGCTGTCGCCGCTGGCCCAGGCCTCGCTGCGGGGGGACTCCGGGTGGTCGAGCACACACCGCGTGCCGGTGAAGTTGGTCGGCATGCAGCGGTTGCAGTGAACGCACGTGGACGTGGCCGTGCTGTCCGCCGCCATGCGGGAGACGAGGTCGGGCTCGCGCAGCAGGGCGCGTCCCATGGCGACGAGCTGGAAGCCTTCAGCCATCGCCCGGTCGACGGTGGCACGCGAGGTGATGCCGCCCAGCAGGACCAGCGGAAGGGACACCTCACGGCGTACCTGCTTGGCGAGATCCAGCAGGTAGAGGTCTTCGTAGGGGTAGCTGCGCAGGATGCGGCCGCCCACCAGTCGCACGCCGAGCTTGATCGGCTGCGGCATGACGTCGGCGAAGTCCTTCAGCGGGGCGTCACCGCGGAACAGGTACATCGGGTTGAGCAGTGAGCTGCCCGCGGTGAGCTCGAGGGCGTCGACGCTGCCGTCCTGCTCCAACCACTGCGCGACCTGGGTGCTCTCCTCGACGGCCAGCCCACCGGCGACGCCGTCCTCCATGTTGATCTTCGCGATGATGGCGATCCGGTCGCCGACGGCGTCACGGACCGCGCGGGCGACGTTGCGTGCGACCTTGGCCCGGTTGGCCAAGCTCCCGCCGTACTCATCGGTGCGCTTGTTGAGCTTGGGGCTCAGGAAGGAGCTGGCCAGGTAGTTGTGACCCAGGTGGACCTCGACCGCGTCGAAGCCGGTCGCCTCGGCGCGCCGCGCGGCCTCCGCGTGCTGGGCGGTGATCCGATCGAGATCGGCGCCGGTCGCAGGCTGCGACCGGCTGAAGGCCGTGAGGTTGGTGCGGGCGCTGGGGGACAGCGCCGGGCTGCGGTTGGAGCGGGCCTCCGCGACCGGGCCGCCGTGCCCGATCTGGGCGGAGATCGCGGCCCCCTCGGCGTGGATCGCGTCGGTGAGCAGCCGCAGGCCAGGAAGGGACTCGTCGGTCCAGGTGATCTGGTTGCGGTCGGTGCGCCCGTCCTTGGCGACGGCGCAGTAGGCGACGGTGGTCATGCCGACCCCGCCGGCAGCGGGGGCGCGGTGGAACTCGATGAGTTCGTCCGTGACCAGACCACGTCGGCTCAGGCCTTCGTACGTCGCGGCTTTGACGATGCGGTTGCGCAACCTCAGCGGGCCGAGCTGGTACGGCGCGAAGGCATCGGGTACGGGCGTGGAGAGCGGCAGGTCGGTGGGGGGCACGAGAAGCGCCTTCCTCTAGGAGAGACGGTCGGCGACGCCGACCTGCAGGACAGCGGCGCGGGAGCCGCCGCTGGCGACGAGCACCCGTCCGTCGGACAGGCTCAACGCGGTGGGGTTGGTGAGGATCGGTCCCGTGACCCGCAGGCGCTCGGTGCCGTCGACCTCGAGCGTCACGACGGCCGAGGTGCCGCGCAGCGCGACGTAGACGCCGGCCGAACCGAGAGCGACGTCCACCACGTCGTCACCCGGGGCGAAGCCGGTGACGGTGGAGCGCGCCCCGGCAGCACCGTCAGGGGCCCGCGCGATGCGGTCGAGCGTGCCGGAGCCGTCGGCCGTCAGGCCGGGGATCCGCGTCACGGTCAGGAGAACCGCACCGCTCGCGTCGACGTCGAGCCCTGCGAGTGCTTGCTCCCCGAGCAGGTCGCTGGCCGCGAACCAGGTCGAGAGAGTGGCGCCGCCCTCGGGGAGGCGCCAGATCGTGCCCTGCCCGGCGTCGGCGACGTAGACCGTCCCGTCGGTGGCGACGGCGAGCCCGCGCAGCAGCGGTGCGGTGTCCCGCAGTCCTGGCTGGCAGGGGGCACCGGGGACGACGCACAGCCCGACGTCCGGCACGGTCGCCACGACGGCCCACCGCCGGGTCGACGGCGTGTAACGCAGCAGCCGGGACGTCGCCGCATCGGCGGCGAGCACCTCGCCCGAGGCCGTGGTCGCGAGAGCCGTGAGGCCCCTGACGCGGCTCGTCGGCTGGTCCGGGGTCGTCGTGCGGCCGCGAACCCTGCCGGTCGCGTCCCAGGTCACCAACGCGGCGGCTCCACCCGCCTCGCCGGGAGCGTCGGAGGCGGCGTGGACGGTGCCGTCCGGGCCGGTCGTGAGTCCGCCTGCGGCGCCGTCGACACCCAGGACGGCGAAGGGGAGCAATTGCCCCACCGCCACCGCCGGTCGGGTCGCGGGCGGGGCGCTCGGTGAGCTGGTCGGGTCGGGCTCGGACGGTGAGGAGGGCGAGGACGGAGGAGCGGGTTCGCCCTGATCCGGGAACGCCACCGGGTCCGGGAGGGCGAGCGGCGGGAGCTCGGCGGCGGGGGACGGCGGCGGAAGGACCACCAGGGGAACGGCCGGGGTCGGCTCCGGAGTCGGTGTCGGTGCGGGGGCGGCGAGCGCTTGTGGCTGCCGCGGCTGCAGGGCCGCGGGAACCGTGGTGATCGCCAGCGACAGCGCGAGCACCAGACCGAGGGAGACCGTCCAGACGTCTCCCTCCGACCAGCCGCTGCGGGCGAGCAGGGAACGGGGGGAGATCATGCCGGCACCTCCGCGGGCTTCTTCGGCTTCTTGTCCGGCGCAGGGGGGAGCGTCTTCCCGCTGCGGGCGATCGCGCGCTCGTCCGTCCCGAGGTACGCCGCCACGACCGACGGGTCGTTGCGGACGTCCTCGGGCAGCCCCTCGGCGATGACGGTTCCACTGGACAGGCAGTAGACCCGGTCGCTCACCGACATCATGAGGGGGATGTCGTGCTCGATGAGCACGATGGTGGCGTCGAGCTCGAGACGGATCCGCTTGAGCAGCGGACCGAACGCCTCGGTCTCGCGCTGGGCGACGCCGGCGGTCGGCTCGTCGAGCAGGAGCAGCCGTGAGCCCTGGGCGAGCAGGCAGCACATCTCCACGATGCGCCGGGTGCCCGTGGACAGCTCGGACAGGTAGGAGTCGGCGTACCTCCCGAGGCCCATGAAACTGATGGTCTCCGCGGCCTCGCTGCGCTTTGCGCGTTCGGCCCGGCGGGACGGCGGTAGTCCGAGCAGGCTGGGCACGAGCTGGCTGCGCTCGTGCGCCTCGAGGGCTACCTGCACGGTCTCGGAGACGGTCAGGGCGCTGAACAGCCGCGCGTCCTGGAAGACCCGGCCCATGTCGAGCCCGGCCCGCTGGTGCGGGGCCCACGTTGTGACGTCCTGCCCGAAGACCTCGACGCGGCCGGCGGAGGCCCGCGTGAAGCCGCTGACGACGTTCATCAGCGTGGACTTGCCGGCGCCGTTCGTGCCGATGAGGCCGAGGATCTCGCCCTGGTCCGCGCGCACCGTGACGTGGTCCACGGCGACGCGGCCGCCGAAGCGGACCACGATGTCTTGGGCGAGCAGCGCCGGGACGGTCGGGGAGAGGCCCGCCCGGGGGTCGCGTTCCTGGACCCGGACCCGCTTCGGCAGCACCGGCTCGGGCGCGGGCGCCACCTCGGGAGCCCGGGCCTCCGCCCAGCGCAGCAGCGCGTCGCGGCCGGCCTGCACCACCCCCACCAGACCGGTCGGCAAGTAGAGCAGCAGGACGAGCAGGCCTATGCCGCTGGTGAGCAGCGTGACCGTGCTGGACGCGCCGAGCAGCGTCGGGAGACCGACGACGTACAACGCCCCCAGCACCGGGCCGGCGACGGAGCCGAGGCCACCGATGACGACCATCGCCACGATCTGCAGCGAGCCCTCGGGCCCGAAGGTGCCGGCGTCGAACTGCACGAACAGCCCCCCGAGCAGGGCGCCACCCAGAGCGGCCAGTCCGCCGGCCACCGCGAAGGCGGTGAGCTTGGCCGTGGCGGGGGAGACCGCAAAGCTCGCCGCGGCGTTCTCGTTGTCCTTCGTGGCGATGATCGTGCGGCCGATGCCAGACGCCCGCAGCCGGACGGCCACGAACAGCGCACCGACCAGGGCCAGCAGGCACAGGTAGTAGTAGGAGCGCTGGGACGACAGGTCGATGCCGAAGACGGTCTGCCGTGGCAGGAAGGCGAGGCTGTCGTCGCCGAGGAACACGTCCTGCTCGAACAGCCACGACCGCGCGGCCACGGCGAACCCGAGCGTCGTCACCGCGAGAAACAGTCCCTGCACGCGCAGCGCGGGGAAGCCGATGAGCAGGGCCAGCAGCACGCCGGCGACGACGGCGTACCCGACAGCGGACAGGAACGGTACGCCGCGCGACACCAGACCGACGGTCGTGAACGCTCCGAGGCCGGCGAAGGCGAACTGCCCGAGCGACAGCTGGCCGGCCCACCCGGTGAGGACCGTGACCGACAGGCCGATGAGGGCGAACAGCAGCATCCGTGACAGCGCGAAGGTCTGTGAGGGCGTGTTGAGCAGCAGCGGCAGCACGAGGGCCAGGACGAGCGAGGCGACGCAGGCGATCGGGGTGAGCCGACGGACCCACCACAGGCCCCGCAGCCGCTCGGGCACCGGTCGCGCCGCAGCCGCGGAAGGCAGCGCGCCGACGTCCTTCTCCTTGCGCTGCATGAGCACGAGCCCGAGTACGAGCAGGAACAGCAGGACGTCCACGAGCCCGGGGGAGCCGGAGTTGGCGAACACGACGGCTTCGCCGATGCCGACCGCGATCCCACCGGCGAGGGCGCGCGGCAGGCTGGTCATGCGACCGATGAGCGCCGCGGCCAGCGCGCGCAGCAGCAGGGACGGCCCCAGCGCTGCGGTGGGGAGGCCGACGATGCTGCCACGCAGCGGGTTGACCAGCACGGCGGTCAGCACGGCGAGCACCGCGGCGAGCACCCAGACGACGGTCGAGACCTTCTTGGTGCTGATGCCGGCCAGCTCGGCGCGGTCAGGGTTTTCCGCTGCTGCCCGGATCGCGATGCCGTACGGCGTGCGGCTGAGGAAGACCGTCAGCCCGCCGATCGCCGCAGGGACCAGAGCCAGCACCATGAACTGGGGGCTCCCGAGGCGCAGGTCGCCGATGTTCAGGACGCGGCCGAGCGGCGAGGGGAAGGGACCGGTGTTGGTGACCCCGGGCAGCAGCAGCTGGCAGACGAACAGCAGCTGGGCGACGCCGATCGTGGCAACGAGCACCACCAGCCGTGGAGCGCGGAACAGCCGACGGACGACGAGCAGCTCGACCGCGGCTCCCAGGGCCCCGCCGACCAGCAGCACCGCACCGAGGGCGAGGAAGAAGTTCCAGCCGTGGTCCAGGACGAGCAGGGCAAGCAGGGCCGCGCCGAACGCACCGATCTCGCCGTGGGCGAAGTTGACGACGCGACTGGCCCGGTAGACGAGCACGAGTCCGGCCGCCAGGACGGCGTACGCCATGCCCGTCATGGCCCCGATCAGCAGGGTCTGCTCGCTGATCGTCCAGCCCAGGAGGTTCACTGACCGACCTTTCCGAGGAACACGGCGCGGACGAGGTCGTCGCGCTCGAGCAGGTCCTTGGCCGGGCCCTCGAAGCGGACCTGGCCCTTCTCCATGAAGATCGCACGGTCGGCGAGGGCGACGGCGACGTTGAGCGACTGCTCCACGATGACGATCGTCATGCCCTTCTCCTTGAGCCGCTCGACCACCTGCATGAGCTCCTGCACGACCACCGGGGCCAGGCCCAGCGAGAGCTCGTCGATGAGCAGCACCTCGGGGTCCAGCAACAGGGCGGTCGCGATCGCCAGCATCTGCTGCTCGCCGCCGGAGAGCGTGCCCGCGGGTTGGTCGAGCCGGTCCGCCAGGACCGGGAACAGCTCGATGACCTCGTCGACGCGTCGGCGGATCCGTTCGACGTCCCAGACGTAGGTCCAGGCACCGGCCACGAGGTTCTCGCCGACGGTGAGGGAGGGGTAGACCGCCTTACCGCCGGGGACCTGCACGACGCCGAGGCGCACGCGCGTCCCGGGGTCGCTGAAGGTGATGGCCCGACCGTTGAGCCGGATGACGCCGCGGTCGGCGATGCCGAGACCGCTGATGGCGCGCAGCAAAGTGGACTTGCCGGCGCCGTTGGTGCCGAGCAGCGCGAGCACCTCGCCCTTGCGGACGTCGAGGTCGACGCCGAACAGCACCTGCAGCGAGCCGTAACTGAAGTCGAGGTTACGCACCTGGAGCGCAGGAACGTCAGCGCCCGAGGCGACCCGTGCCCGCTCGTCGCGCTCCTCGACGAGCTCGGCGGCGGCGGCAGCGATGTCCAGTCGCACGTGCTTGCGCCCCTGCGCCAGCAGGAAGCCTCCGAGGATCGACGCCGGCGGCAGGGCGATGGCGATGGCCGCGCGGTCGCCGAACGACGAGGCGAGGCCACCGAGCACCAGTGCGCCCCCGACGCCACCGATGAGGGAGAGATACAGGCCGATGGTCGCGAACCCGATGGAGCGCAGCCGGTACGGCGTGACGGCTGCCGAGATCGCCAGCAGCGGCACGAACGCGCCGAACAGCAGGGCCTGGGCGAGGAACTCCACGACGGTGTAGAGCAGTGCACCGGGCATGAACAGCCCGATCGGCTTCACGATGCCGTACAGGGCGACGAGGGTGCCGGTGAGCAGGAGCGAGCGCTCGGGGCTCACGCGGAACAGGGCCTCGCTGCGACGACCGACGAGGATGACCCCGACCAGCCCGCCCAGGGCGGACAGGCTCCCGACGACCCCGCGCCCGCCTGCGCCGAGACCGAACTCGTCCTCGAGCACGATGTTGGTGTAGATGGGCGTGGTCACGATCGCGAAGCCGAACGCCCCGAGGGCGGCGAGGAAGTAGTTGAACGTCTTGATCTTCTTGAGCCGGGTGAACGCGGCCCCCACGGGGATCCCGAGCTCGTCGGCGTCGGTCTCGAGCTCCTCGCCGAGGACCGCGAGCTGCTCGTTGCGCCCTCGGGTGGGCTCGGGGAGGCGAAGGGCGACGAGGGCGAGGACCAGTGCGGGGAGGGCGAGCACCACGAAGGCCAGGCGCCAGCTTCCCCCGGCCAGGGCCGCGACGCCGCCGGCGAGCACGGGCCCGATGGCCAGACCGATGGGTTGGGAGGCCCGGTGCACGGCGTAGACGCGGTTGCGTCCGGCGATGGGGTAGGCGTCCGCCAGCAGGCTGTTGTGCACCGGCGTCTCGTTGGCCTTGCCGATGCCGGCGACGGTCCGGGCCGCAACGAGCTCCGCGGCGCCGCGCACCAGGCCGGTGAGGGCCGCGGCGACGGCCCAGAGCATGGTGCAGACGGACACCAGCGCGGTGCGGCGCACGCGGTCGGCGAGGTACCCCAGCGGGATGGCGGCGACGAAGAGCAGGAGACCGCCGATCGCGCCCACGAGCCCGATCGAGACGTCCGACAAGCCCAGGTCCCGCTGGATGTCGGGACTCAGGACGGCGAAGGCGGCGCGGTCGAGCTCGTCGACGACGGCAAGGGCCGTGAGCACGACGACGGTACGACGGCCACCGACCCGCAGGACCTCGCGGAACGACATCTCGTCGTCGCCGACGCCCGGCAGCAGGTCATCGGAGACCACGAGCTGCTCTGCGGCTTTCGCGCGCTGCTCGTCCTGGCGACGCGCCTCCTCGTCCAGCACCCGCGCGGCGAGAGCCGCGGGATCGGTGTCGTCGACGGGATGGACGGTGGTCATGCGGCCTCCAGGACCGGGACGGGACGTGCGGTCGGTCGCTCGACGGTGCTGACGATCGCGACGCAGCCGATGACGAGGGCGACCCCGCCGAGCTGGGCGAGGGAGGGCATCTCGCCGAGCAGTACGAGGGCGTAGCCCAGGGCGGCCACCGGCTGGAGGAGCAGGAACACCGAGGCGTAGACGGCGGGGAGGCCGGCCAGCGCCTCGGTGAGGACGAGCCAGCCGATCACCTGGGTGACCACGGCCAGCACGAGCAGCCACAGCAGCGTGCGCGGCCCCGGCGTGAGGTCCAGGGTGCCCCCGGCCACGCCGACCACAGCGCCGGTGCCGGCCGTGGCGACGGTCGCGACGACGAGGAACGGCACCGGGCTGCCGGAGGCGCGGGCGGACAAGATGATGACGAACCCGGCGTACGCGACCGAGCTGGCCAGGGCGAGCAAGGTTCCCCGCACCGGGTGGTCGCCGGTGGCGCTCCCGCCGGCGAGCCCGCCGACGAGCGCGACCCCGAGCAGGAGGCCGGGGAGCGCGGCCGCCGTCCGGGTGCTGATCCGCTGACCGAGCAGCAACCAGGCGAGCAGCGCCACGACGACGACGTGCGTGTCCTGGACGACGGTGGACAAGCCGGCCCCGAGGTCGTCGATGGCGTGGTCCCACAGGAGCAGGTCGATGCCCAGAAGGAGCCCGGCCGCCAGCGCCCGGCGGACGTCGGGGGGAAGGACGAGCAGCTGTCGTCGTGCCGCCACGGCGAGCAGCACGGGCAGCGCGAACCCGCAGCGCCAGAACACGGTGGTCGCGGCGCTGCTGCGCGCCAGGTCCATCAACGTGGAGCTGGCACCCGTGGTGAGGACCCCGAGCAGCAGGACGCCGAGCAGCGAGTCGCGGGAGCCCGTCACGCGTCCACCGGCAGGGGGGCGAGCAGGGGCCAGGGGTGCGCGGCCTCGAGCTGAGCGGCCAGGCGCAGCAGCAGGGCCTCCTCACCGAAGCGGCCGATGAGCTGCGTGCCGATCGGCGTGCCGTCGGCGGCCCGGTCGAGCGGCACCGACATGGCCGGCTGGCCGCTGGCGTTCGCCAGGGACGTGAACGCCCCGCTCGGACCGACGGCGCCCACGAAGCGGTCGAGATCATCGCCTGCGAGAAGGCCGAGCGGGGGAGCGAGGTCACCGCAGGTCGGTGTCAGCAGCACGTCGAGGTCGGTGAGCTGACGCGCGGCGGCCCGCCCGATGGCGTGCATGGTCTGCACCGCTTCGAGGTACTGCCGGGCGGTGGCCAGCCGGCCCCACTCGGCGAAGGCTGCCGTGACCGGTTCGACGTCGCCTTCCTGCTGCGCGCGGCCGAGCTGCTCGAGGCGCGCGTCGATCGACGCGGCGACGTTGGCCGTGATGATCGTTGCCTGGACGGCGGCCAGCTGGTCGGCGGAGACCGGGAACGCCACGACCCCGACGTGGTGCCCGAGGGCCTCGAGCCGCTTCGCGGAGCGCTCGACGGCGGCCCGCACCTCGGGATCCACCGGTGCGCCGTTCGGGGCGTCCAGGCACAGCCCGATGCGCAGCTGGCCGGGCGGGCGTCCGACCTCGTCGGCGAACGGCCGGCTGACCGGAGGTGCGGCATAGGGCTGGCCCGGCTCGGGGCCGGCCAGGACGTCCAGCGCCGCAGCGCTGTCGCGGACCGTGCGCGTCACGACGTGATGCGCCGACAGCCCTGCCCAGCCCTCCCCGCGGGCCGGGCCTGAGGGGACCCGTCCCCGCGTCGGCTTCAGGCCGAACAGGCCGCAGCGGCTCGCGGGGATCCGGATCGAGCCGCCCCCGTCCGTGGCGTGGGCAAGCGGCAGCAGCCCCGCAGCCACGGCAGCGGCCGCGCCTCCCGACGAGCCACCGGCGCTGCGATCGGTGCTCCAGGGGTTGCGGGTCGGGCCGCTGATCAGCGGCTCGGTCGTGGGGCTCAGCCCCAGCTCCGGGGTGGTCGTCCGCCCCATGACGACCAGCCCGGAGGCGATCGCCCGCCGGACCAGCTCGTCGTCGTGCTCGGCCACGATGCCGCCGAGCAGGTTGCTGCCGTTGCCGGTCGGGGTCCCGGTCCAGGCGGTCCACAGGTCCTTCAGCGCGAAGGGGACTCCGCGGAAGCAGCCGCCCGGTAGGCCGCTCGCCACAGCGGCCCGCGCGCGATCGGCATACACGCCGGTGAAAGCGCGGAGCGAGGGGTCGCGCGCCTCGACCGCGGTCAGCGCGGCGTCCAGGACCTCGTCGGCAGACACCTCACCGGTCGAGATGAGCGCTGCCAGGCCGAGCGCGTCCTGCGCGGCGTACTCCTCGAACTGCACGGCTGGCCCCTCAGGTCGATTGCGAACCGGTGGCCGGACATTAACGGAGGATGAGCCTTCCTAACAAGCCCCAGAGTGGCTATCGTCACAATGTGTTCGGGTTCGCCGCCGCTCCGGCCCTCTGGAGGTTTCCCCCGCTGCCCCTGCTGGGGGCCGGCTGGCGGGTTCTTCGTCCCCCGATGAGCTGACGCTCGGCAAATAACGGAGGGTGAGCCTTCCTAACGGGAGAATAAGTGGTTATCGTCACACCTGTGAACTCCACCTCGGTTGCTGCGCCGACCGTGCGCCGCCCGCTGACCCGCGACCTGGTCGTGGCCGAGGCGGCCCGCCTCGTAGACCGCGACGGGGTCGACGCCGTGACGATGACCCGCCTGGCGGAGTCCCTCGAGGTCACGCTGCCGGCGCTCTACAACCACGTGCGCGGCGCGCAGGACTGCCTGCACGCCCTCGCGCTGTCCGCCCGTCGAGAGCTGCTGCGGACGCTGAGCCGCGCCGCGCGAGGACGCAGCGGGGACGACGCCGTGATCGCCGTCGCTGCGTCCTGGCGTCGCTACGCGCTGCGCCATCCCGGCCGGTACGCCGCGACCGACCGGCACCCGGTGGCCGGCCTTCCTGACCAGGAGGCGGCCGTCGGGCGGATCGTGGCTCTGCTGCAGCAGGTCGTCGCGTCGTACGGCCTCGAAGCCGACACGGCCGAGCACGGGGCCTGGTCGCTGCGCGCTGCACTGCACGGGTTCGTCGCTCTCGAGGGCGAGCAAGGCCATCCCCGCGCGCTCCTCGTCGAGGAGTCGTTCAGCCAGCTCGTCCGACTGCTCTGCCAGGGGTTCCAGTCCCTCGCCGACGCGAGCTCTGCCCCTCCTCGGAGCCGTGGCTCCGAACTCCCAGCGTGATCCCCTCGTCTCACTCGTTCGACCCAGGAGCTCCTCGTGGATGCACTTCGCCTTCCCGTCCAGACCCGCTCGCGCAGCGTCGCCCTTTTCGTCGGGGTGGTCGTCGGTCTGCTCGTCGCTGGCCTTGCGATCCCCTTCGCGTTCGGTGAGCGGCTGACGGGCTCGTCCGCGGGGGCTCCCCCACAGGGCACCGACCCGCTGGCCGGGGTCATCCTGCCTGGGCAGGAGAACCCCGAGCCGGGCTCGACCCCGGCCCCGGGGTCTCCCACGGACGTCGGTGCGTCGGGGAGCCCGGGTGTCCCGGGTGGTCCGGGCGGAACCGGGACGACGGGAGGCACGTCGGGCGGCACCGCCAGCGGTGGGTCGACCGGGGGGAGCAGCTCCACCGGAGGCACCTCCGGTGGAGGGACGTCGAGCGGCACGAGCGGCGCGGGGACGAGCGGAGGCAGCACCAGCGATGGCGGCTCCAGCGGGAGAGGCGCGCCGTTGACGGCGACCGACCGCGGCGTCACCGCCACCACCGTCAAGGTGGGCTTCACCGCACTGGACACCGGCGGGGCCGACCGCGTCGGCGTCGGCATCGGGCTGAGCGTGGAGCAGCAGCGGGCCGCGTGGGAGGCCTTCTCGGCCGACATCAACGCCCGCGGCGGGCTGCACGGCCGCAAGATCGTCCCGGTCGTCGTGAAGTACGACCCGCTCGACGAGAACAGCCAGCGCGACGCCTGCCTGCAGTTGACGCAGAACGAGAAGGTCTTCGCCGTCGTCGGCGGCTTCAACTTCCCCTCAGCGGTCTCCTGCGTGACCCGCGAGAACACCACGCCGCTGTTCAGCGGCTACCCCTCCACCACCGACGAGATCTTCGCGACGTCCGGGGGCCGGTTCGTGACGCTGTACCCGAAGGCGTCCCGGATGATGGCGCTCACCGTGGCCGCGCTCGACCAGGCCGGCAAGCTCAAGGGCCGCACGATCGGCATCCTCAACCAGATGGCGAACGACCCCGGTGCCAAGACCTCGTCCGCGCTCCAGGCGGCGATCGAGGCGCGGGGCTACAAGGTGAAGCGCCGCGCTGACCTGTCGGCCGACACCGGCACCAGCTCTTCTCAGGTGCCGGTCACGGTCAACCAGTTCCAGGCCGACGGGATCAACACCGTGTTCGTGCTCGCCGGCGTGCTGACCGCGACGCAGTTCGTCAACCAGGCCGACGGGCAGGGCTACCACCCGGCGTTCCACCTCACGGACTGGGCCAACAACAACAGCGACTTCACCGTGCAGAACATGCCGCGGTCGTTCGAGGGCAACCTGGCGACCACGTTCATCCGTGGCAACGGCAACAAGACGCAGTTCGACAAGACGCCCCAGCCGGCAGCGCAGGCGTGCCGCAAGGCCTACGACCAGTACAGCGGTCGGAAGCTCGCCGCACCCGGGACGGCGGAGTACGGCGCGACCACGCAGAACTGCGACAGCATCCTGGTGTTCGAGAAGGCCGCCAAGGCCGCCGGTCCGCAGCTCACGCGCTCGTCCGTGACCCAGGTCGTGCCGAAGCTCGGCAGCTTCCCGGTCGCCAACTGGGGCGGTGGATCCTTCCGGGACGGCAAGTACGACTTCTCCGAGCTGATCCGGTTCCAGGTGTTCCGGTCCGCGTGCTCGTGCTGGGACCTCGCCGGCCCCTTCTTCAACCCTCGTTGAGCAAGCGGCCCACGACCTGGCTCACGAACTCCTCGTCGGTGGTGCTGCGCAGCCCCTCCACGGACGTCATGAGCACATGGCTGAGCGTGGAGCCGACCAGCACCTGGACGGCCGCGCCGACGGTGATCCCCTCCACCAGGTCCTGGCGGCGGTGCGCGCGCTGGAAGACCTGGCGGATCTCCCGCGAGCGGGGGCTCGTCACCATGAGCTCGAACTGCTCGGCCAGCTCGGGGTGCGAGCGCGCGTCGAGCACGAGGCGCAGCCCCACGATTCCGCTCGGCCCGCGGTACAGCCCCATGAGCAGGTGGCCCAGCTGGTGCAGGTCCTCGCGGCTCGATCCGCTGTCCAGGGGCGGCAGCGGGAGCTCCGCGTCGGCCACCGCCCGGGCCAGCAAATCTGCCTTGCTCGACCAGCGCCGGTAGATGGCGGCCTGACCGACGTTCGCCACGCGGCTCACCGCTTCGAGGGAGAAGCCGTGCCAACCGCGCTCGGAGTAGACCTCGAGAGCGGCGGCGTAGACCCTCGGCTCGATCTCGGGATCACGCGGTCGGCCCCGTGGTTTGGGTTCGGTGCTCGCGGTCATGGCGGCAGCCTTCCACGTCGGGGGCTCCAGCCTATTTACGGAGGGCTTCCCTGTCGATAATGTTGGCGCATGGGGACCTATGCGATCAGTGGTGCGGCATCGGGCATCGGAGCGGCGACCACCGCGCTCCTGCGAGCCGAGGGCCACGACGTCCTCGGGATCGACCTGCGCGACGCCGAGGTGGTCGCCGACCTGGCCACGGTCGAGGGACGCGCCCACGCGGTGACCGCCATCGGCGAGGCGAGCGGCGGCCGGCTCGACGGCCTGGCGCTGTTCGCCGGTGTCGGGGGAGCGACCGGTCGGCCGGCGTCGCTGCTGGTGTCCCTCAACTACTTCGGCTCCGTGCGGCTGCTCGAAGGGCTCCGGCCGCTGCTGTCCGAGGGTGGCAGCGCCGTGGCCGTGAGCTCGGTGGCCACCACGATCCAACCGGGGTGGAGCCAGGACCTGGCCGACGCCTGCCTGTCCGACGACGAGGCGAAGGCGTGCGACGTCGCCCTGCTGGCCGACTCCCAGACGGCCTACCCCGCGACGAAGGTCGCGCTGGCCCGATGGGTACGCCGCCAGGCCCCGTCCGCGGCGTGGGCGGGCGCGGGGGTCCGGCTCAATGCCGTCGCCCCCGGGCTCGTCGAGACGCCCTTCGTCGAGGAGACCCGGCAGGACCCGGTGCTCGGGAGTCAGATCGGCGCCTTCCCGCTCCCGTTGGGGCGCGGTGGGCGCGCGGAGGAGGTCGCGGAGGTTGTCGCGTTCCTGCTCAGCCCTCGCTCGAGCCTGCTGGTGGGGACGTTCCTGCTGTGCGACGGCGGCAGCGAGGCCCTGCTCAGGCCGGACGCCTGGCCAGCGCGTTGGGAGCTGTGAGCCGCCGTCAGGTGCTGACCTGGCTGCGCACGACTTTGCCCGTGGCGTTGCGGGGAAGCGGCTCGGTGGTGAGTCGCCAGCGGCTGGGGACCTTGTAGTAGGCCAGCTGCTCGCGGCAGTGCTCCTGCAGCGCCTCGACCTGCACCCCGTCGTCGACGACGACCACGGCGGCCACCTCCTGGCCGAGGTCGTCGTGCGGCGTACCGAGCACGACCACCTCGCGGACCCCCGGGTGCTCGGCCAGCACGCCCTCGACCTCCGCCGGGTAGACGTTCTCCCCGCCTCGCAGGATGAGATCCGATCGCCGGGTGGTCAGCTGCAACCGACCGTCGCGCAGCACGCCGATGTCGCCGGTCCTCAGCCACCGCTCGGGGTCGATCGCCTGCGCGGTGGCCTTCTCGTCGCCGTAGTAGCCGAGCATCACGAAGGGGCTGCGCAAGCACACCTCTCCCTCCACGCCGTCGGGGACGGGCGAGTCGAGGGCGTCGCGCACCTGGAGCTCGACGGTGACGATCGGTCGCCCGACGCTGTCTGCCACGACCGCGAGATCCAGCGGCGTCGCCACGGTCGCCGCGGTCGAGTGCTCGGTCAGCCCGTAGCTGTCGGCCAGGTTGTGCTCGGCGAACGGCAGCGCCTTGCGCAGTCGTTCCTTGAAGGCCGGCGACGACGGCGCCGATGCCAGGGCGAACCCGCGGAGCGATGACAGGTCGTACGGCGTCAGGTCGGGGTGCTCGAGCAGCCGGTTGGCCATCGTGGGGACCGCTCCCCAGTGCGTGACGCGCGCGGACTCGACCAGGCGCAGCACCCGATCCACGTCGAAGGCGCCTTGGTGCAGGACCACGGTGGAGCCGGTGGCCAGCCGGGGGACGACCAGGTTGTGCAGGCTGGCGACGTGGAACAGGGGGAGCACCATGAGGTAGCGCTTGTCCCGCGGGTCCAGGGGGTCCCCGAACGCGGCGCCGAGCGCGTCGTTGTAGCGGTGGTAGTCGACGACGGCGAGCAGGTTGCGGTGCGAGTGGACGACGCCCTTGGCCCGCCCGGACGTCCCGCTGGTGAACAGCACCACCGCGGGGTCGTCCTCGCCGACCGCGACCTCGGGGAGGTCCACTCCGAGTCGGCCGGCCAGGCGGGGGAGGTCGTCCTCCGCGCTGAGCACCGGGACGTCGTGCGCGGCGAACACCGCCTGTCGCTTCGCGTCGGCGACCACGAGGGAGGGAGTGACGAGGTCCATCGCGTGCTGCACCTCACGCGGCGACCACCAGGCGTTGAAGCCCACGGCCACCGCCCCGAGGCTCACGGTCGCCCAGAAGGCGAGGACCCACTCGACCGAGTTGGCCGAGGCGATCACGACGCGGTCGCCACGGGTGATCCCGTGCTCGTCGCGGAACGCCGCGGCCAGGGAGGCCACCTGCGCCGCGTGGTCGGCAAAGGACAGCGCCGACGCGTCGGTGAGGACGTAGGGCCGGTCGCCGTGGTCGGTCGAGGCGCGCAACAGCTCGCCGAGGCTGCGGTTGCGGTGGCGGAACACCAGCAGGTCCGCGCCCAGCACGTTCTCCTGCACCAGCTCGAGGGGCTGGCCGGGTGCGGTCAGCGTGCTCGCCACCTGATCGGCAGCCTGTTGCATCTCGATCAGGTCCATCGTCGCTCCTGGGGGTTGGGCGGTCAGGGCGAGACTATTACGGAGGTAAGACCTCCGCAATCACCGCTCGCGCGGAGGCGGGCAGGTCCCCGGGCGTCAGGTCAGGGTGCGAAGATGATCGGCGAACCCACCCGTCGTCCGGCTCTCGCGGCGGGCACTGGTGACGACGGGGATCCGGTCGGTGGCCAGCAGCCGGCGGGCTCGGCCACGGAAGGCGTCGACCAGCGCGTGGTCCTCGGCGAGAGCCAGGGGAGGGATCCCGCCGGCGTCCAGGTACGCCGCAGCGCAGAAGCCGAGGTTGGCTCCGTGCACGTGCGTGTGCCCGTCGCCGGGCACGCCGTACGTCTGCCCGAAGCGACGGCGAGCAGTCGCCGGCTGCTCCGACCAGTCCTCCACGCGCACCGTCCCGGCGACGAGATCCACTCCCTGTCGGGCGAACACCAGCTGCTGGAACAACCAGTCCGGCGGCACCTCGGTGTCGGCATCGGTCGTCGCGAGCCACACCTGATCGGCGGGTCGACCGGCCTCCCGCCGGAGGACCTCGGTGAAGCCGGCGGCGCGCGCTACCCCCACGTTGCGCGAGCGGACCTCCAGAGCGCCCGGTGCCAGGACGCCGCTGTCGTCCGAGCAGTCGTCCAGGACGGGAACGACGTGCACCGCGAGGTCCCGCAACGCCGGATGAGAAGCGGCGCGGCGCAGCGAGCGGAGAGCGGCAGGAAGCAGGGCCTGCTCGTTGTGAGCGGGAACGACGATGCCCACCGCGCGGACGCGGGGCGTCACACCAGCCCCTCGGCGCGGGCGACGCTGGTGACGCCGTCGGGCACGAGCACCTCGAGCAGGAAGTCCTCCTCCTCGACCCGGCTCAGCCGCGGCCAGCGCTCCAGGGCGGCGTGCACCTCATCCCCTGACAGCGGGTAGTCGGCCACGGGGTGGCGCCAGTGGCAGGCGAGCACGGTGCCGCCGGGGGCGAGGTCGCGTGCGACCTCGTCGAGCAGCAGCTTCAGGTCCGAGGGCGACAGGTAGTAGGCGACCTCCGACAGGACGACGAGGTCGTAGCGACCGCGCGGCCAGGCGTCGGGCACAGCACCCTGCAGCAGCGTCACGTTCGCCGGGACCTCTCGGCGGGCCGTCTCGAGCGCGGCGGAACTCGGGTCGACAGCGACCAAGTGGTCGCACCGCTCAGCGAGCAGGCACGTGAGAACCCCGATGGAGCAGCCGATCTCGACGGCGCTGGCGTAGTGCTCGTCGGGGAGGGCGGCCAGGGTCAGGGCGTACTTGCGCCGCTCGTACCAGCGCCGCCGAAATCCCCACGGGTCGTCGGACCTGGCGTAGACGTCCTCGAAGTAGGAGGCGGGGAGCGTCACGTGAACACCACCTCCGCCGGACGGCTGAACCGCTCGAGCACCCAGGGCATGAGGACGGGGGCATCAGCGGCCAACGGGCCCACCGGCTCGATCTGGGTCCGGAAACAGCGCACGGCACCAGCCTTCGCCGCCTGCGTCTGAGGGTCCAGGGTGACCTGCCGGCCCCGGGCCCACGGCACCTGCGGGGTGGACGGCGCCGCCCAGTGCCAGGCCCACACCGGGTACGACAGCAGCCGGGCACCGTCCCGGTCGGCCGCGCGTTCACAGGCCCGACCCACCGCCTCGTGATCGGGGTGGCCGTCGCCGGACCAGGGTCCCAGCAGCCACGAGCCCGGGGGGCAGTCGAGCGCCTCCACGACCGGTTCCTCCAGTCGCTCCGCAGCACCGTCGGGCAGGCCCAGGTGGCGGACGTCCCCGCGGACGCCGAGAGCGGTGAGGGCGCTGGCGGTCTCCTCCCGTCGCAGCACGGCGAGGTCGGTAGGGAGCAGGGAACCTCCGGGGTGGCTCCGCTCGCCGTCCGTAACGGCCACGACCTCGACCGGCACGCCCAGCAGGGACATCAGCCCGCCGCACCCGAGCACCTCGTCGTCCGGGTGCGGGGCGACGACGACCAGGCGGGTGGGCGGTGGGTCGAGAGCCAACTCAGGCAGCGACAAGCCCTCCAGGAACGGCAACCACTCCTGCTCGGTGGTCCCACGTCCGCGGATCGCCGTCACCACGTGGCCTCCCGCGCCGCAAGATCACCCAGGCCCGCGAGGTCCCGCTCGGCGTGCGACTGCCGCAGGTAGACGGTGAGATCGGCGACGCGGTGGGCGTGGTGGGCGTCCAGGCACAGCGGTCCGGCGCCCAAAGCGCGCCCCACACGGTCCAGCACCTCAGTCGCCCCGGCCTCCACGCAGGCGCGCACTCGCTGCGCGCGCAGCCGAGCACCAGGGCCGTGCGGATCGGCGTCGATCTGCGCAGCCGCGGCCTCCAGGTGGAGCCAGAGCTGGTGCAGGACGGCGTCCACAGCGCCCAGATGGGCGAGGGTGTGCGGGTCGTCACGACCGTCACGGACCGCCTGGAGCAGCGTCCGAGCCACCCCGACGGCGCCACCGAACCAGCAGGCGGCGACACCCGCGCCGCCGTGCCAGAAGCCCGGACGCTCGAGGTAGGCGAGCGGCGCACCGACCGCGGTCGCTGGCGCAGCCGTCAACACGACCGACAGCGTCCCGCTCGCCTGCATGCCGACCGCCGGCCAGCTTCCCGGCACCGGCCGCACCGACGGCGCCGACACAGCAAACAGCCGTCGGCCGTCCTCGGCGTGCCCGGTGACGAGAGCGTGATCCACCACCGCGGCGCCCGAGCACCAGCCCTTGGTCCCCTCGAGTACCCAGCCCTCATGGGTCTGCAGGGCGGTCACCCGGGTCGTCGGAGGTTCTGCCGCCCAGACCCCCCAGAGGCCGGGGGCGACAGGGCACCCGAGCTCGTGAAGGATCGCGATGGCGTCGACGTGACCCTCAGCGAGCCGGGCCAGGACGAGGTCGCGCGAGGCGATCTCGGCGAGCGCCTGCCAGCGCTCCAGGGTCTGCCCGGAACCGGGACGTGGCAGGTCGAGCTCCCCGCGGTCCAGCATCGCCCGCAGGACGACCCCGACCGTGCGGCTCGTCACCGGGGTCGTCACGGCACCCCTCTCGACGCTTCTGGCCATGGCCCGGTGCGCGCCCAGGGCTGGGGGCAACGCGCAGCCCCCCGACGGTCGGCCGGTTCGGTGCCTGCCACCGTTCCCCGCCCGCAGCGGTCCATGCGTGCCTCGACCGGGTGCTGGCAGAAGGCTCGACCTCGAGCGCTGGGGTCAGCGCGGTGCGGCCACGCTCGGCTCCCTGGCCTCGGCGCGTGGGACGGGGAGCGCGGTCCGCCGGGCACGTCGGGCGCGCTTGGCGGCGTACATGGCCTCGTCCGCCTCTGCCAGCGCAGCGGGGAACCCGCGCAGGACGCTGATCGGGGCCCAGCCGACCGAGCCCGCGACGCCGTGCGCCTCGAGCTGCTCGTAGAGGCGGGCGATGCGGCCCTGTGCCATGAGCTCGGTGCAGTCGGCCATCAGGACGCCGAACTCGTCGCCACCCAGCCGGGCGACGACGTCGGAGCCGCGGACCGCCTGACGGAGCGCCTGCCCCGCGGCGCTGATGTACCGGTCGCCGGCCTCGTGCCCCTGCTCGTCGTTGATCAGCTTGAGGCGGTCCAGGTCCATCATGACGACGACCGTCGGATCGCCGAGCTGCCCGAACCGGCGGCTCTCCTCGTCGACGGCGCGCTCCCAGCCGCGGCGGTTGAGCAGGCCCGTCAGCGGGTCGGTCTCGGCGTCACTGCGGGCGACATCGAGCTCGCGCGCTGCGGCGGTCCGGGCCCGGTTGGCCGCGAGGACCATCGTGAGCAGCTGACCGAACAGCTGCAGCACCGGCGCGGCAGCGAGCAGGGCAGGGTCGTCCGTGCGCACCTTCGGATCGATCCCGCAGATCGCGCCGAACAGCCGGCCGTCGGGCTCCGAGACCGGAGCGCCGGCGTAGGAGCCGATGGTGGCCGCCCGGTTGACGCCCGCCGCGGCGTACAGCGGGACCGCCTGCGCATCAGGGGCCACCGCAGGGGCGGCGCCCGAGGCCATGTGGATGCAGAAGCTGTCTTCCCAAGGGTGCGAACCTCCCGGGGGCAGGCCGTAGCCGTTGTCCTCGTCGAGGAACAGGTAGGTCTGGCGGTCGTTCTCCAGTCGGGTGACAGCCCAGAAGGCCAGCGGCACGTTGTCGCGGAGCCACGCGAGCACCTGCCGCGCGGCGTCGTCGAACTCCATCGTGGGCGCGAGCACGGGCAGTGGGGTCACGCCTGGTGCTTCGGCCTGATCGCGCCGCGGGAGAACCCACGATCGGGTGACAGCCGGGGGTGACGACGCTCACCCCTCTCGCGCTTGTGCTTGCGGCCAGCAAGTAGTTTCCTGGTACGTGTGGACAGCAGAGAGCGGTTGATGGGTGAGCTCTCCTCCGCGCTGCGGGGGGTGAAGGACCTGGCCGCCCACGCGATCGAGGTCGCGGACGTCAGGATCGAGCTCGCCGAGGCGCACGTGCTCGGTCGGCTCTGCGCCCTGGGTCCGGTGCGCCTCACGGACCTGGCCTGCGCCCTCGGACTGGATCCGAGCAGCGTCAGTCGCCAGGTGACGAGCCTGGAGCGTAGGGGGTGGGTCCAGCGCGAGGACGATCCGGACGACCGGCGAGCCACCCGGCTGCACCTCACGCCGTCCGGCCGGACCGTGGTCGACGATCTCACCGCCGCGCACGCCGGGTCCTTGGCCAGGGTCACTCCGGACTGGACTGACGCCGACCTCGACCTCCTCGCCGCCGGGCTGGCGCGCCTCAACCACGACCTCGCCGCGCACCGCCTTGACGCCCGACTGGAGAACGCATGACACCGGACACCGCCTCTGCACCCGGCGGCCTGACGCACAAGCAGATCCTCAGCATCCTGTCCGGACTGCTGCTGGGAATGTTCCTCGCCTCGCTCGACCAGACCATCGTGTCGACCGCAACGCGCACCATCGCCGACCGGCTCGACGGTCAGACGGCCCAGGCGTGGGTGACGACGGCCTACCTCGTGACCTCGACCGTCAGCACCCCTCTCTACGGCAAGCTGTCCGACCTGTACGGCCGCAAGCCGTTCTACCTGTTCGCGATCGGCGTGTTCCTGCTCGGCTCCGTGTTGTGCGGGCAGGCTCACTCGATCTACGAGCTCGCCGCGTGGCGAGCCTTGCAGGGGCTCGGCGCCGGCGGGTTGCTGTCGCTCGCCTTTGCCATCATCGGCGACCTGGTGGCGCCGCGGGAGCGGGCCAAGTACCAGGCGTACTTCACGTCCGTCTTCGCCACCTCGAGCGTGCTCGGACCGGTCCTGGGCGGCGCGCTCGCCGGCCAAGCCACGATCCTGGGCGTCGACGGCTGGCGCTGGATCTTCTACCTCAACCTGCCGATCGGTGCCGCGGCGTTCTACGTCGTGACCAAGAACCTGCACCTGCCCACGAAGCGCAGCGATCGACGCATCGACTTCCTGGGGGCGGCCCTGCTCTCGAGCACGGTCGTGCCGCTGCTGCTCGTCGCGGAGAAGGGACGGGACTGGGGCTGGGGCTCGGCGCTCACCCTTGCCATGCTGGCTGTCGCCGCACTGTCGCTGACCGCCTTCGTCCCTCTCGAGCGGTACATGGGCGAGGACGCGGTTCTTCCCCTGCGCATCTTCCGCGACCGCGTCTTCAGCGTGACGGTCGTCGTGGCGTTCCTCGTCGGCATGGTGATGTTCGGCGGCCTGGTCATGATGCCGCTGTACCTGCAGATCGTGAAGGGGCAGTCGCCGACCGCCGCGGGGCTGGAGATGACGGCGTTCATGGCAGGGCTGATGGGGGCCTCGATGACGACCGGCCGCGTCATGCAGCGCACCGGGCGCTACAAGAGCTTTCCGATCGTGGGCACCTTCGTGGTCATGGTCGGGATGCTGCTGCTGAGCCAGCTCACCGTGGACACTCCCATCCCGCAGGTCATGGCCTTCACGGTGGTGGTCGGCGTCGGCCTCGGCCTCACGATGCAGATGCTGGTGATCGCGGTGCAGAACGCGCTTCCTCCCCAGGACATGGGCCTGTCGACCAGTTCGGTCACGTTCTTCCGCTCCATGGGCGGGACCCTGGGCGCGGCCATCGGTCTCGCCCTCCTGTTCACCACCGTCCGGGGCAACATCATCGACCGCGCGACGGCGGCGGGCTTTCCGTCGTCCGCGCTGCAGACGATCCGCACCGTGTCCCTCGACAACACGGAGAACTTCGCGAGACTGCCCGACGCCGCGCAGCGGGTGGTGCTGCAAGGCTTCTCGGACAGCATGAGCACGGTCTTCCTCACCATGGCCGTGATCGCCTTCGTCTCGTTCCTCGGCACCTGGTTCATCAAGGAGGTGCCGCTGCGGGGGGAGGGCGGCATCGACGCGCACCGGTCAGCCGAACGCGAAGGCGACCTCGCCATGGCGGAGACTGCGGTCGTCTGACCCGCTCAGACCGCGCGCAGCGCCAGCGCCGCGACGTCGTCCCGTGCGTCGTACCGGGCGGACACCTCGGAGGCCACCGCCGCGAGCAGCAACCGGACGTCCTCGGCCGCGTGATCCACCGCCAGCGCGATGAGGTCGTCCTCGTCGAGCAGCGCACCGCTGCGCTCGACGAGGCCGTCGGTGTGCAGCAGGAGCGTCTCGCCGCGCGCGAGGGTGAACGACACGGCTTGCACGCCCAGGTCGGGAAACATGCCCACGGGAAGACCGGGCCCGGACACGAGATCCACCGCGCCGGAACGGATGACCAGGCCAGGAGGGTGACCGGCCCAGGCGGCGACGACCTCGAGCCCGTCGGTGATCGGGCGCAGGACGGCAACGACCAACGTGGCGAAACGCTCGGTCTCCTGGCGCAGCAGGGCGTGATTGACTGCCTCGAGGACCTTCGCCGGATCGACCGTGAACTGCGCCGCACCGTAGATGGTGTGGCGGACGAGGCCGGCAACGGCAGCTGCCTCGGGCCCCTTGCCGGCGACATCCCCGAGCAGAAGCAGCCAACGTCCGTCCTCGACCGCGAACACGTCGTAGAAGTCACCGCCGACCTGCCCGGTCCCACCGAGCGGCTCGAACAGGGCGGCGACCTCCGCCCCCTCGATCTGGGGCAGGGTCGGCGGCTGCAGCGGACGCTCCAGGGCCGCGGCGATCTCCTCTTGAGCACGGGACTCGCGGCGCGCGGCGTCGTACAGGCGACCGTTCTCGAGAGCGATGGCGGCGTAGCCCGCGATGCCGACGGCCAGGCGCTCGGCCTCCTGGTCGAAGACCCCTTCGTCGGAGTGGCCGAAGAACAAGCCGCCGATGACCTCTCCTGAGGAGAGCCGGACCGGTACCGCGAGGTAGGACGTCACGGGCAGGTGCCCAGCAGGCATGCCGAAGTACGGAGCCATCTGGCCATAACGCGGATCGGCGGTCACATCCGTGAGCCGGACCACCCCCGTGCCCTGGAAGGTGGGGCCGAAGATCTCGGTGCTGCGGGGCATGGGGAAGCGCGAGAAGGCTTCCCGTGGCACCCCGGAGATCGTGTAGAGGACGTACTCCGCGCCGTCGTCCTGGACGACGTTGTAGAAGAAGGCGCCGAACTGCGCGCCGGTCATCGTGGTCGCGGCGTCCGTCACGCGCTGCACCACGTCCTGGTGCTCGAGACTCGAGGTCACCGCGAGGCCGACGTCGTGCAGCGCCTCGACCAGCTGCTGGTCCCGCCGCAGCCGCGACATGGCCTGCTCCAGCTGCTGTGCGGTCTCCACGTGCTCGATCGCCGCGGACACCATGAGGGCCACCTGAACGGCGACGGCCTCGTCGCTCGGGTCGAAGGCGGACCCGTCGACCTTGTGAGACAGCTGGATCAGGCCGATGTTGATGCCTTCACGGCTGGTCAGCGGAGCCGCCAGGTAGTCGGGCAGCGGAGGATGGCCGGGGGCGTCCCGAAGACCTCGGAACTCTGGGTGCCGCTGCAGCTGATCGCCGGTCAGCCGGAGGGGACGGTTCTCCCGGGTCACCTGGTTCAGCACGCCCCGCCCTTCGGGGACCTGGTCGAAGTCACGCCACTGGGCGTAGGCATCGCTCAGGGAGACGTGGGTGATCGCGTGCTCCCAGGTGACGCCGTAGAGCCGGGTGGCGACCGCCTGGTGGGCCCCGACGATGTCCTGGGCGGCCTCGGCCGCCACCGCCAGCAGGGCCTCGACGCTGCCGGCGCCGGCGATCGCGCGCGCCGCGTCGGCCAGGCTGCTGAGCCGCTGCTCGCCCGAGCCGCTGATCGCCACCTGCGCCGAGGTCGGCCGGGCCTGCGCCTCGTGCGGTGTGCGCGCGAGGTCCTCCAGCCGGTTCGTGACATCGATGCGCTCCAGCCCCTGCGCGAGGACGTCGGCCAGCGCCCGGACGTACGCCGTCTGCGAGTGCTCGTCGTACCGGCTGGTGGGCGGGAAGCCGAGGGCCAGCACCCCGAGTCGGTGACCGCCGGCCTCGAGCGGGACCACGTGCAGCACCCGCTCGCTGTCGTAGACGCCAGCCAGAACGGGGAAGCGCTCGGTGAGCTCGGCCAGGGTCCGGAAGACGAGGGGCCGGCCGCCGCGGTGCACGGCAGCACCAGGCAGGTCGGCATCCAGCGCGATGTCGTCGTACGTCGGGGAGGCCCGCGACGTGGCCCGCTGGTGTCCGACCGAGCGCAGCACGCCGTCCTGGGCGACGTACACCCGAGCCGTGACCGCACCCAGCTCACGGACGGCCGAGGACAGCACGGTGCTCACCATCGCCTCGGTCGAGCGGACCTCGGCGAGGGCCGCGCTGACGCGCTGCAGCAGGTCGAGCCGGTGCGCGGTGTCTCGAAGGTCGGCGAGCTGCCCCACCTCCTCGACCAGCACCTCGACGAACGGCAGCGGGTCGCCGGCCGGTCGGCCGCGCACCAGCCCCTGCAGCTGGTCGACGAGCGCCGAGACGTACCACCGACGGAACAGCTTGTGCAGCGAGGGGGTCTCGAGGGTCAGCATGCGGGACGCGCGGGCGTACCGGTCGGCCTCATCCAGCGCGGCAAGGTAGCGCTCCCCGGCGCGCACCGAGGAGGCCGGCAGGGTCAGGACGAGCTCGGTCTGCCGGTCACCCCGTGCTGCTGCGGCGGCGGCCTGCTCCTTGATCCCGGCCCGGGCACGCGCGAAGTCGCTGGTCACCGTCTCGATGAGCGCCTCGACCTCGGGCGGCAACGGCCCGGAGGCCCCAGCGCGCTCCAGGGTCAGCTCGCGGACGACGTTGTCGATGTGCCGCTTGGCCTCCAGCAGCAGGCCGGTGGGCACCGCTCCGAGCTGGACGGTGAACAGCTCCTCGTCGTCGTCCTCCTGCCAGCTCGCGAGGAAGGCCTCCGCGTCGATGTCCGGGATCGTCTGCTCCTCGGAGGTGCCGCTGACCAGCTCGGCCCAGACCACCTTGCCTCGGCCGTCATGAGCGTCGACGCCCCAGGCGTCGCTCATGCCCGCGACGAGGGCGAGTCCCCGGCCGGTCATCGCCTCGCTGGAGGGGACCGGCCGCACCAGGGCGTGCGGGCTCAGGTCGCCGACCTCCACGCGGAGGCGATCCTCATGCTGCAGCACGCGCACCGTCACAGGAGGCAGGCCGTGCAGCTGGGCGTTGGTCACCAGCTCGCTCACGACCACCTGAGCATCGGCCACGAGCGACGCGTCAGCCAGGTCCAGACGCCGGCCGACCCAACGCCGGGCGAGCACGGCGGCATCGGGTTCGGTCGTGAGGACGAGCTCGTCGGCGTCGGACACAGGTGCAGCCTAAGCAGAGAACCGTGTCGTGCGACAAGCACGTCGCCGTGCGACGACAGCGACCGCGCCCACGCTGGCGGCGGCGTACAGCCACCCCAGCAGGACATCAACGACGTAGTGCTCACCGCCGTAGACGAGGGTGCAGGCCATCGTGAGGGCGTAGGCGATGAGCACCGTCTTCAGCAGCGGTCCGACGCGGCTGAAGAACAGCAGCAGGAGCATCATGGGGATCGCTGCGTGCAGCGAGGGCAGCGCCGCGACCGGGTTGGAGTAGGCCGCCCCACGCTCGATCGCGGATCCGGCGGTGCTTCCACCGAGGGTCACGACCGACTCCTGGACGACCCGGTGGATCTCGGTCCCCTGCCCGAGCTTGCCGTTCAGCGCGGCCATCCACGGGGGAGCAGCGGGGATCAGCAGGTAGGTGACCAACGTGATGACGGTGAGGGTCACCAACACCGCGATGTACCGGCGGAACAGCGGGTAGGCGAGGCACCACAGCACGATCGCGAGCCCCAGCGAGACCAGGAAGTGCGACAGGTAGACGGGAACGGCGATGGCGTCGTACCAGTGGACGATGCCCTCGTCGAACAGTCGCTCCTGCAGCCAGACCGTGGGGACGTGGCCGCCGAACAGGACCTTGTCCAGGTCGATCATCTCGGTCATGTTGGCCCGGGCGGTCCGGCCGTTGCCGGCGTCGTAGGTCGGCAGGTTCCACAGGGCCCCGCCGACGTCGTTGGCCAGCCCGCGCAACAGGTCGTAGGACCACAGGACCGCGAGCAGCGGCAGCCAGTCGCGGACGACCACGGCCCGCCACAGTCCCCAGTCGCCGGCGCAGGCAGCCAGCAGGAACGCGAGCATCCAGAAGGTGAGCGTCTCGCGGCCGGTGGGGAACCCGGTCAGTGCGCTCAGCACGACGAAGGCGACCGCCGTCCACAGCAGCAACCAGCGGCGGCGCTGTCGGGCGCGCAGACCCGCCATCCGCCAGGGGGAGTCGTCCTGGCGCACTTCGGCGGGAACCTCCCCGGACGCAACTGTCACGCGAACCACCTTAGGCGGGGCTAGGATGCGGCCATGCAGTTCGTGCTCCTTCCCGGGCCGCGCTGACCGAACCCCGGTCAAGCGCGGCGCCCTCGTGACCACGGGGGCTTTTTTCTTGTCCGGAAGAGCAGAAGACGTGAGGGGAAGCACATGACCACCGCCGAGCAGGAGCACGGTCCCGGCCACCTGGACCCGCACGCCGTCCAGGACACCTGGCTGCCGGTGTGGGAGGCGTTGGACCTCAACCGCGTCGGCGTGCGCCCCGGCGCGCCCAAGAAGTACGTCCTGGACATGTTCCCCTACCCCAGCGGCGATCTGCACATGGGCCACGCCGAGGCGTTCGGCATCGGGGACGTGGTCGCCCGCTACTGGATGCGCCGCGGGTACGACGTCCTCCACCCCATCGGCTGGGACTCTTTCGGGCTGCCGGCGGAGAACGCGGCGATCAAGCGCGACGCGCACCCGGCGGAATGGACCTACGCCAACATCGACACCCAGGCCGAGTCCTTCAAGAGGTACGCCGTGTCGTTCGACTGGACCCGGCGGGTGCACACGTCCGACCCGGAGTACTACCGCTGGACGCAGTGGTTGTTCCTGCGCTTCCGCGAGCGGGGGCTGGCCTACCGCAAGAACAGCGCCGTGAACTGGTGCCCGCAGGACCAGACGGTGCTGGCCAACGAGCAGGTCGTCGGGGGCCGGTGCGACCGGTGCAACGCCGAGGTCACCAAGCGCGAGCTGACTCAGTGGTACTTCAAGATCACCGACTACGCCGACCGGCTGCTGGACGACATGGCGCAGCTGGAGGGCCACTGGCCCGAGCGCGTCCTGCTCATGCAGAAGAACTGGATCGGCCGGTCGGTGGGTGCTCACGTCGACTTCGCGATCGGCGAGCGTCAGGTCACCGTCTTCACGACGCGCCCGGACACCCTGTACGGCGCCACGTTCTTCGTGGTCGCCGCCGACGCGCCGCTGGCCGAACAGCTGTGCGCCCCGGAGCAGCGCGAGGCGCTGGCGGCGTACCGCGAGCAGGTGAAGCGGCTCACCGACATCGAGCGGCTGGCCACCGACCGGCCGAAGACCGGCGTCTCGCTGGGCGTCACGGCGACCAACCCGCTGAACGGCGAGCAGCTGCCGGTCTTCGCCGCCGACTACGTGCTGGCCGACTACGGCACCGGCGCGATCATGGCCGTGCCGGCGCACGACCAGCGCGACCTGGACTTCGCTCGGGCCTTCGACCTCCCGGTGCGCGTGGTCGTCGACACCGGCGAGGCCGACCCGGCCGAGACCGGCGTCGCCACGGCGGGCGACGGCGTCCTGGTGAACAGCGGTCCGCTGGACGGGCTGGCCAAGGTCGAGGCGATCGACAAGGCCATCGAGGTCCTGGCGTCCCGGGAGACCGGCAAGAAGGCCATCAACTACCGGTTGCGCGACTGGCTGCTGTCCCGCCAGCGGTTCTGGGGCGCCCCCATCCCGATCGTGCACTGCGACACCTGCGGTGAGGTCCCGGTCCCGGACGACCAGCTGCCGGTGCGCCTGCCGTCGGACATGAAGGGCTCCGACCTGCAGCCCAAGGGGCAGTCCCCGCTGGCGTCCAACGAGGACTGGGTCAGCACGCTGTGCCCCTCCTGCCACGAGCCGGCCCGACGCGACACCGACACGATGGACACCTTCGTCGACAGCTCGTGGTACTTCCTGCGCAACTGCTCGCCGGACTACACCGACGGGCCGTTCGACGTGGAGGCGGTGCGCGAGTGGATGCCGGTCGCGCAGTACGTCGGCGGGGTCGAGCACGCGATCCTGCACCTGCTGTACAGCCGCTTCTTCACCAAGGTCCTGCACGACATGGGGATGGTCGACTTCAGCGAGCCGTTCACCGCGCTGCTGAACCAGGGGCAGGTCATCAATCAGGGCAAGGCCATGAGCAAGTCGCTGGGCAACGGCGTCGATCTCGGAGGCGAGCTGACGACGTACGGCGTCGACGCCGTGCGCCTGTCGATCGTGTTCGCCGGGCCGCCCGAGGACGACATCGACTGGGCCGACGTCTCTCCTGGCGGATCGGTGAAGTGGTTGGCGCGCGTCGCCCGGCTGGCGACCGATGTGGCCGCACTCACCGGCGACGCCCGGGACCCGGCCGTGGACAAGGCCGTGGCGAAGACCGTGGACGAGGTCACGCGGCTGACCGAGGGGCACCGGCTGAACGTCTCGATCGCGCGGTTCATGGAGCTCACGAACCTGATGCGCAAGGCGGTCGACGCGGGTGCCGGGGCCGCCTCGTTGCGCGACGGTGTGGAGTCGTTGGCCGTCATGCTGAGCTGCTACGCGCCGTACACGGCAGAGGAGATCTGGTCCCGCCTAGGACACGACGTCCGCGGTGGTGACTCGGTGCACGCCTCCACCTGGCCGACTGCCGACCCGGCGCTGCTGGTCGACGACCTCGTCACCTGCGTCGTACAGGTCGGCGGCAAGGTCCGGGACAAGCTGCAGGTCCCTCCAGGCATCAGCGAGGACGACCTGCGCGCCTTGGTGCTGACGTCGGAGAAGGTGCTCGAGCTGCTCGGCGGGACGCCCCCTCGCACGGTCATCGTGCGCGCGCCCAAGCTGGTCAGCATCGTTCCTGGCTAGCCTTCGGGGCATGTCCCAGGTCGCGGTCGTCACCGACTCGACCGCCTACCTGCCCGAGGGCGTCGCGGACAAGCACGAGATCGCCGTCGTGCCGCTGCACGTGGCCCTCGGCCCCGTGTGCGGGCTCGAGGGTGTGGAGGTGCTCCCCGCCGAGGTCGCGCGCGCGCTGGGGGAGCGCCGGCTCAAGGTGACGACGTCCCGACCCACTACCGACCAGCTCGTCGCGGCGTACCGCGGCTGCGGCACCGCGCAGGTCGTCTCGGTGCACCTGTCCTCGACCCTGTCCGGGACGTACGACGCGGCTGTGGTCGCTGCGGAGCAGGTGGCCGCTGACGGGATCGAGGTCCGCGTCGTCGACAGCCGAAGTCTCGCGATGGGCCTGGGGTTCCGCGTGATCGCGGCGGCGGAGGCCGCGTCGGGGGGCGCCTCGCTCGACGGCGTCGAGGCCGCGGCGCACCAGGCCGACGCGACCCAGGTGTTCTACGTCGACACCTTGGAGCACCTGCGTCGGGGTGGGCGCATGACGGCAGCCTCTGCGCTCCTCGGGACGGCGCTGGGGGTGAAACCGTTGCTGGTCCTGCGGGACGGCTCCATCGAGGTCGTCGACAAGGTGCGGACGTTCTCCAAGGCGATGGGCCGGTTGCGCGAGCTGGTGCGCGAGGCGGCGGGAGAGGACGTCGTCGACGTGGCGGTGCACCACCTGGCCGCGCCGGCCCGGGCGGCGGTGCTCGCCGACGAGCTGCGTGCCGAGCTGCCGGGGCTGCAGTCGCTGTACCTCAGCGAGGTCGGAGCGGTGGTGGGTGCTCATGTGGGGCCGGGAATGCTCGGGGTCGTGGTGTGGCGACGCTGATCGCGGCGGTGGTCGTCGGGTACCTGGTCGGGGCGATCTCGCCGGCCACGCTGATCGCTCGTGCCAGGGGGGTCGATCTGCGGGCCGTCGGTTCCGGCAACCCGGGTGCCACGAACGCCGGACGGGCCCTCGGGCGGCGCACCGGCCTGCTGGTCGCGGTGCTCGACGTGGCGAAGGGTGCGGTACCGACCGCGCTGTTCGGGCTTGCCGACCACCGCGCAGCCGTGCTCGCCGGGCTGGCTGCGGTGCTGGGCCACATCACCTCGCCTTTCCTGCGCGGACGTGGGGGCAAGGGCGTGGCCACCGCTGCCGGAGCCGTGCTCGGCGTGCACCCGCTGTGGGTGGTGGCCGTGCTCGTCGTCTGGCTGGTGAACGTGGCGGCGCACCGGTGGATCGCCCTTGCCTCGGTCCTCGCCTGCGTCCCCCTCGTGCTCATCGCCGTGGTGACGGGACAGGACCGCGTCTGGGCCGTTGCGCTCGCGCTGCTCGTGGTGGCGCGGCACACCGGCAACCTGCGCGCCGGTCGTCCTCCACAGGCCCGCTGAGCGTCCACACCTCTTCCGGAGAGGGTGCCAGCGCCCAGCGCTCGTCCCTAGCGTCGCCCGGTGCCCTTCCGCTCGCAGCCTCCCGACCCTGAGCTCGTCGCGCGCCTGCACGCCCTGCACGGTGCGGCCCCCTCCCGCGAACCTGCTTCGGAACCGGCCGTGTCGACGGGCGGTTGGGTCCCCGCCCAGCCTGCTGCTCCCCTCGACATCGGCGCCGACGCCGACGCTACGCCGACGGCCCCAGGCTCGGTGCCCCAGCTGCTCGCGGCAGGGCGGTGGGACCCCGGCCGGAAGGGTGTCGCCGCGTTGCTGCTCGTCGGGCTCGTGGCGGCGTCGCTCGCCGGTGTGGTGGTCCTGCGAGGACGCCCCAGCGAGCAGCCGCTGACGGTGCCCCCGGTGTCCGGTGGGGCGAGTGCCGCTCCCGCAGGAGGCCCGGAGCTCGTCGTGGACGTGGCGGGGAAGGTGCGTCGACCAGGGCTGGTCCGGCTGCCGCAGGGTGCCCGGGTGGACGACGCGCTGCGCGCAGCGGGGGGAGTCCTGCCGGGGGTCCCCACCATGGGACTCAACCTGGCCCGCAAGCTGGCGGACGGCGAGCAGGTGCTGGTGGGGATCGTCGCCTCCGGAGGCGTGGCGGGCGGGGCGGGCGCGGGCGGGCTGCTGGACCTGAACGCCGCGACCAGCAAGGACTTCGAGGAGCTCCCCGGTATCGGGCCGGTCCTGGCGCAGCGGCTGGTCGACTGGCGCACCGAGCACGGCCGGTTCGCGAGCGTCGACCAGCTGCGGGAGGTCTCAGGGATCGGCGAGGCCAAGTACGCCAGCGTGAAGAGCAAGGTGCGCGTGTGAGTCAGGTCGGCGCCGCACCGCTGGACCTGCGGCTTGCCGGACCGGCAGGGGCGGCGTGGGTCGTGGCGTGGCAGGGACGGCTGCTGCCGCCGAACGCCTTGCTGCTTGCTGCTCCGCTGCTCCTCGTGGTGGCGGGGATCTTCGCGCGGCCGAAGGGGCCTGCGTCCCGCGGAGCAGTCCTCCGTCGACCGGAGCACCGGCTGGTGGCGGCGGCCTCCCTGGTCTGCGCCGCCGCGTCCGCCCTCGTGACCGGACTGCACGTCCAGGCGCGCACAGTCCGGTCCGCTCGCCGAGGCCGCTGGCCGTGCTGCGGCGGTGACCGTCGAGGTCACGCTGGTGACCGACCCCCGGCTCGTCCCACCCCGGGGCGACGTCCTGGCGTTCCGGCGGCTGGTCGTCGCCAAGGCACGGGTCACCCGTCTGACCACCGCCGGCCGCGAGGTGCGGCTGCGGCAACCGGTCCTCGTGCTGTCGTCCGACGCTGCGCTGCTGGGGCTTCTGCCGAGCCAGCGGCTACGTCTGGAAGGCCGCGTGCGTGCCGCGGGTCGTGGGGACGACGTGGCCGCGCTGCTGTCCGTCCGGGGGGAGGTGGTGCGCCTCGGCGAGCCGTCCAGGGTGCAGCGCGTCGCCGGGCGGTTGCGTCAGGGGCTGCGGGACGCCACCGACCCGTTGCCGCACGACGAGCGCGGCCTGCTGCCCGGTCTGGTCGACGGCGACGTCAGCCGGCTCGACCCGCGGCTGCAGGAGGACTTCCGCCTGACCGGACTGACCCACCTGACGGCGGTCAGCGGCTCCAACGTCGCGGTCGTGGTGGGGGCAGCACTGCTGCTGTGCCGAGGGGTCGGCGTCGCCCTGCGTCTCCGGCCCGTGATCGGGCTGCTGGCCCTGCTGGCCTTCGTCGTGCTCGCCCGGCCCGAGCCGTCCGTCCTGCGGGCCGGGACCATGGGGATCGTCGGTCTGCTGGCGCTCGGGGCCGGCACCCGGGCGCAGGCAGCACCCGCGCTGTGCGCAGCGGTGCTCGCCCTGGTCCTCGTCTCACCGGCCCTCGCCCCCCAGCCCGGCTTCGCGCTGTCGACCCTGGCCACCGCCGGGCTGCTCGTGCTCGCGCCCGTGTGGCGGGACCGGCTTGCGCGCCGGCTCCCGCGGTGGCTCGCCGAGGCGATCGCGATCCCTGCCGCGGCCCAGGTCGCGTGCACCCCGGTCGTCGTCGCCCTGTCGGGGTCGGTGGGTCTGCTCGCCGTACCCGCGAACCTGCTGGCCGTGCCCGCGGTGGCCCCGGCGACGGTCCTCGGCGTCCTCGCCGCGCTCCTCGCCCCGGTCTGCCTGCCGCTCGCTCAGCTCTGCGCCTGGCTCGGGTTCGTGCCCACCTGGTGGCTGGTCACCCTGGCGCACACCGGTGCCGCGCAACCGGGTGCAGGGACGTCGCTGCCCGATGGCTGGTGGGGCGCGAGCCTGTCGCTGCTCCTGCTGGCCTCCCTGGCCGTGGTGCTCGCCAGACCCGCACTTCTGCGCGTGGCCGCGGCGACCACGGCAGGGGCCCTGATCGCGGTGCTCGCCCTGGTCGTCGTCCGTCCGGGCTGGCCGCCTCCTGGGTGGCTCCTGGTCTCGTGCGACGTGGGCCAGGGCGACAGCTACGTCGTGCGGCTCGACACCGGAGTCCTGGTGATCGATGCCGGACCGGACGCGCAACGGGTGGACCGGTGCCTCCGGAGGTTGGGGGTGACCCAGGTCGCCCTGCTGGTGCTGACCCACCTGCACGCCGACCACGTCGAGGGCGTCCCGGGGGTGCTGCGCGGTCGGCAGGTGGGTGAGGTGCAGATCGGTCCACTGGATGAGCCGGCGGTCGAGCGAGAACGCCTGCTCGGCTGGCTGGGTCAGCGCCGGGTCCCCGTCACGCGCGCCCAGATCGGGGAGGTGCGCCGCAGCGCTGACGTGGCCTGGGAGGTGCTGGACGCCACGGCCCGTCACGGCACCGACAGCGACCCCAACAACAGCTCGATCGTCGTGCGGCTGGTCACCCGCGGGGTGAGCGTGCTGTTCGCCGGAGATCTCGAATCCGACGCCCAGCGCTCGTTGCGCGAGCGAGGAGCCCCGCTGCAGAGCGACATCCTGAAGATCCCGCACCATGGGAGTCGCAAGCAGGACCCCGGGTTCCTGGACGCCATCCGGGCGAAGGTCGCCCTGACCCCGGTCGGCGCCGGCAACCCGTACGGCCACCCGGCCGTGGCGACGTTGCAGCGGCTGGCGATGGGCGGGGCGCGGATCTACCGCAGCGACCTCGACGGCGACGTGGCCGTGGCGCTCACGGGGAGCCGGATCGTCACCGTGGGGCGGGGCGGTGACGGGACGCAGGGAGCAGTTGTGGCGTCCCATCACGCCTTACCGCGCGCCACGGGAGTCCTCGCTCGCCCCGTGCTCGGCGTGCCCGCCTCGGCGCTCACCCCGTGCGACAGCGTCGCGCCGCCGACGCGCGTGCTCCGCCGCGGACCGGTGCGGCAGCGGGGACCGCCGCGCCGACCCGTCGGCGCGACCCCGCGGCGTTCGCCTGCTGGCTGCCCTGGCAGGGGACTGCCGGGTGGCTCACGGGGGCCTCGCGGGGGCCTCGCGGGGGCCTCGCGGGGGCCTCGCGGGGGCCTGACGTGGCAGCATGGTCGCGTGCCCCCGCCGGACCTGCTCGTACCCCTCACCCTCGTCGTGGGGGACGAGGAGCTGCTGGTCTCGCGCGCTGTCGGTGCGGTGCTGCGCGCGGCGCGCGCGCGCAACCCGCACACCGAGGTCGTCGACCTCGATGCCGGCGCCGTCGCGAAGGGCGACCTCGTGGAGGTCCTCAGCCCGTCGTTGTTCGGAGACGAGCGTGTACTGGTGGTGCGCGGTGTGCAGGACCTCGACAAGGACGTCGCCGCCGAGCTGGTCGCCTACGCCGCCGATCCGCTCCCGGAGATCTGCGTCGTGGCCGTCCACGCCGGCGGGGTCAAGGGGAAAGCCGTCCTCACGGCGCTGGCCGGCGCAGGCGCGCGCCGCGTCGACGCCCCCAAGATCACCAAGGCCAGCGAGCGTCGCGAGCTGGTCCGCACCGAGCTGCGCTCCGACGGCCGGCAGGTCGCGGACGAGGCGGTCACCCTGCTCCTGGACGCCGTGGGCACCGACCTGCGTGAGCTCTGCTCGGCGGCCAGCCAGCTCCTCAGCGACACGGAGGGACCGATCACGGCCGAGGTCGTGGCTCGCTACCACCGCGGCCGTGCCGAGTCGAGCGGCTTTGCCATCGCGGACCGGGCGGTCGACGGCGACCTGCCCGGCGCCCTCGAGCTCGCCCGCTGGGGAGCCACCACGGGTCTCGCGCCCGTGCTCGTGACGTCGTCCTTGGCGAGCACCCTGCGCGCGGTGGCCCAGGTCGCCTCGGCCGGCCGCACTCCGGCCCACCAGCTGGCCGGTCAGCTCGGGATGCCGCCGTGGAAGGTCGAGAAGACCCAGCGCCAGGCTCGGGCCTGGCGCCCGGAGGGCCTGTCCGCGGCGTTGCACGCGGTCGCTGTCGCGGACGGCGAGGTGAAGGGCGCGGGCGTGGACGCGGCGTACGCGGTGGAGCGCGTGCTCTTCCAGGTCGTCGCCGCCAGGGCGCTGTCCCGATGACGGGCGCGGTGACGGACGGGACCGCTCCGGCCGACGACGTGGACGGGGAGAAGCGGCCGCTCTACCCGCGCGTGCTGCGGCTGCAGCACATCCGTCCCAACAGCTGGCAACGCGCCCTGCTGGGGGAGGGGATGATCGCCGCGGGCGCCCTGCTGGCGATGGCCGACCTCGCGTCGGCGTGGTCGATCGTGGTGCTCCCGGTGGCGGTGGGCGGTGTCGTGAAGTGCCACGACGTGCTCGCCGGTCGCCTCGCGCGCGGCTGACCCCGAACAGCACGAAGGCGCCGCACCCCGAGGGGTCGGCGCCGTCGTGACAGCATTACTTGGAGGCGAGCTCCGCGGCCTGCTTGGCCATCGAGGACTTGCGGTTGGCGGCCTGGTTGGCGTGGATGACGCCCTTGCTGGCGGCCTTGTCGAGCTGACGGCTGGCCGTCTGCATCGCGGTGGTCGTCGCGGCGGCGTCGCCGGTGGCGGCGGCCTCGCGGAACTTGCGGACGGAGGTCTTCAGCGCGCTCTTGACCGACTTGTTGCGCAGACGCGCCTTCTCGTTGGTCTTGATGCGCTTGATCTGGCTCTTGATGTTCGCCACTGCGGAAGGATCCTGTCCTGGAGCTGAAGAAGAGGTGGGCATGCAGCAGCGAGGCCACACGCGTTCGATCCAGACTAGCAGCCGAGCCGCGCGGCGAGCGCGCCCACGGACGGGGAAAGCCCGATAGGTTCGACGCGGGAAGATCTGGACACCAGTGGTCCGTGCCCACGCACGTTCAGGACCCGACGCAGGACCGACAGGGAGGTGCCGTACATGCCACCGAGTTCACGGCCGCGCCGCACCTGTGACACCGCGCATGCCTAACCCCCCGCCGATGGGGGACCTCTTCGACGGCTACGCCCGCGGAGCTGCCTGGGACGAGGTCTTCTCGGCCGACGGGACCCCCCACCCGGAGAGCGCGGCGCTGCACGCTGCCCTGCGTGAGATGACGGCGGAGGACCTGGCCAGCCGGAGCACAGCGCTCACGCGCGCGTTCCGCGACCAGGGGATCACGTTCAGCCTCTCGGGTGAGGAGCGCACCTTCCCGCTCGACCTGGTGCCGCGCGTCGTCACCGCCCAGGAGTGGGTCGGCGTCGAGCGCGGCGTGCAGCAGCGGGTCAAGGCCCTCGAGCTTTTCCTGGCTGACGTCTACGGCGAGCAGGCGTGCGTCCGCGACGGCATCGTGCCCCTGCGTGTCATCACCAGCAGCAGTGCCCACTGCCGCGCCGCGCAGGGCGTCACGCCCGCGAACGGCGTACGCGTCCACGTGTCGGGCGTCGACCTGATCCGCGACGAGGCAGGCACGTTCCGGGTCCTCGAGGACAACCTGCGCACCCCGAGCGGCATCTCGTACGTCGTGGAGAACCGTCGGGCGATGGCGCGGGTGTTCCCTGAGCTCTTCACGACCCACCGGGTGCGGCCGGTGGCGGAGTACCCCTCGCGGTTGCTGCACGCGCTGCGCGCGGCGGCGCCGGCCGGCGCGTACAACCCGACTGTCGTCGTGCTGACCCCGGGCGTCTACAACAGCGCCTACTTCGAGCACTCCCTGCTCGCGCGCCTGATGGGCGTCGAGTTGGTGGAGGGACGTGACCTGATCTGCCGGGAGGGCAAGGTCTGGATGCGCACCACCGCGGGGGAGCAGCGCGTCGACGTCGTCTACCGGCGCATCGACGACGACTTCCTGGACCCGCTGCACTTCCGGCCCGATTCCATGGTCGGCTGCCCCGGCATCCTCAACGCGGCGCGCCTCGGCAACGTCACCATCGCCAACGCGGTGGGCAACGGTGTGGCCGACGACAAGCTCATCTACACCTACGTCCCGGAGCTGATCCGCTACTACCTCGGCGAGGAGCCGGTGCTCGACAACATCGACACGCACCGCCTCGACGACCCGGACGAGTGCGCCTGGGTGCTCGACCACCTCGACGAGCTCGTCCTCAAGCCGGTCGACGGCAGCGGCGGCAAGGGGCTGGTCATCGGCCCGCAGGCCACCGCGGAGGAGCTCGAGGCGCTCGGCGCGGCCATCCGCCTCGATCCGCGCGGCTGGATCGCCCAGCGCGTGGTGCAGCTGTCCACCAGCCCGACCAGCGTCGGTGACCGACTGGCCCCGCGCCACGTCGACCTGCGGCCCTTCGCCGTGAATGACGGGGAGAACATCTGGGTCGTGCCCGGTGGGCTGACGCGCGTCGCCCTGCCGGAGGGGTCCCTGGTCGTCAACTCGAGCCAGGGCGGCGGGTCCAAGGACACCTGGGTGCTCGCCGGCGCCCACGGACCGGCCGAGGGTGATCCCGACGAGCCGATCCTGGGCGTGCCGCACCCGCCGGACAACGCCCTCGACCGGGGTCCGTGGATGGACCAGCAGCAGCAGCAGCAGCAAGGCGCGTCCTCGTGCTGAGCCGGGTCGCCGAGTCGCTGTACTGGATCGGGCGTTACGTCGAGCGCGCCGAGGACACCAGCCGCCTGCTCGACGTCCACGTGCAGGGACTGCTCGAGGACCCCTGGGTGGACGAGGTCGCCGCCTGTCGCGACGTGCTGTCGGTCATGGGCGTCGAGGACTTCGAGGGCCCGGTCGACGTCCGGACGACGACGGAGCGCCTGGCCTTCACCAGCGGTGACACCAGCTCGATCGTGGGTGCCCTGGCGGCGGCCCGCGAGAACGCCCGCGGCGTCCGCGAGGCCCTGTCCAGCGAGCTCTGGGAGGCCATCAACGCGACGTACCACGCTCTGCCGAGCCAGCACGCGGCGGCGCAGCGACACGGCCCGGGCGGCTTCTTCCGCTACGTGCGCGAGCGCGGCGCGGTGGTCGGGGGTCTCATGGAGAGCACCATGCCGCACGACGACGGCTGGCGGTTCCTCGTCCTCGGCCGTTCGATCGAACGGGTCGACATGACGGCCCGGCTGCTGTGGGCACGCGGTCAGCAGCGCGGATCGAGCTCGGGCTGGATCGGCCTGCTCAAGAGCTGCAGCGCCCACGAGGCCTACCTCCGCACCTACCGGGCAGCGGTCGAGCCGGAGAAGGTCGTGGAGTTCCTCGTCCTGGACCGGCTGTTCCCGCGCTCGGTCTACGCCGCCCTGTCCGAGGCCGAGCGGTGCCTCGAGCACCTCGACCCCGGCATGGGTCGCGTCGGCGTCGACGCGGTGGCGCGTCGGCTGCTCGGACGGGCCCGCACCGACCTCGAGTACCGCGTCTCGGCCGGCCTCATGGCCGACCTGCCGACCCTGCTCGAGGACCTGCAGACGACCTGCGCCGAGACCGGGTCCGCGCTGGCGGCCCGGTACTTCCACCACACCGCCGCGCTGTCCTGGAGCGACGCATGAGCATGCGACTGCAGGTCACCCACCGCAGCCGGTACACCTACGACAGCGAGGTCGTCTCCTCCTACAACGAGGCGCGCCTGGTGCCGCAGACCGGGTTGACCCAGCTCACGCTGTCGACCGCGGTGAGCACCAGCCCGGACGCCCCCCAGCTGCGGTACCGGGACTACTGGGGCACCCAGGTCACGGCCTTCGACATCCACGTGCCCCACACCAGCCTCGAGGTCGTCGGCACGTCGATCGTCGACACGGCCAACGCCGGCAGCGCGCCCGAGGGCGGCTGGGACGCGCTGGCGGACGCCCGCGAGCTGCACCCGGAGCTGCTCATCGCCAGTCCCCGCACGGAGCCCGACCCAGAGCTCGTCGCGCTCGCCCAGGACGTCAGCGGTTCGCCGTACGACGTGGTCCTCGGGCTGTCCGAGCTGGTGCACGGGCGGGTGGAGTACGTCTCCGGGAGCACCGGGGTCGGGACGCGCGCCATCGACGCCTGGGCGCTCGGCAAGGGCGTCTGCCAGGACATCGCCCACGTCACGCTCGCGGCGCTGCGGTCAAGGGGCATCCCCGCGCGCTACGTGAGCGGCTACCTCCACCCGAAGAAGGACGCGGAAACGGGGGTGACCGTCGCGGGCGAGAGCCACGCCTGGGTCGAGGCCTGGCTCGGCAGCTGGTGGGCCTACGACCCGACCAACCTCACCCCGGCCGGCGAGCGGCACGTGGTCGTCGCCCGCGGCCGGGACTACACCGACGTCCCGCCGATCAAGGGGATCTACGCCGGTGGCGGCGCCCAGCACCTGTCGGTGGCCGTCGAGGTCACGCGGCTGTCCTGAGCCGCGTCGCCGATAGACTGGCTCGTGCCCCAGACGACGCCGCAGGAGATCATCCGGAACTTCTGCATCATCGCCCACATCGACCACGGCAAGTCGACCCTGGCCGATCGCATGCTCGAGGTGACCGGCGTCGTCGATGCGCGGCAGATGCGCGCGCAGTACCTCGACAAGATGGACATCGAGCGCGAGCGCGGCATCACCATCAAGGCGCAGAACGTCCGCCTGCCCTGGACCGCCGACGACGGCAAGTCCTACGTGCTCAACATGATCGACACTCCGGGCCACGTCGACTTCACCTACGAGGTCTCCCGCTCGCTCGCCGCCTGCGAAGGAACGCTGCTCCTGGTCGACGCCGCGCAGGGCATCGAGGCCCAGACGCTGGCCAACCTCTACCTCGCGCTCGAGAACGACCTGCACATCATCCCCGTCCTCAACAAGATCGACCTGCCGGCGGCGCAGCCAGAGAAGTACGCCGAGGAGATCGCGAAGATCATCGGCTGCGAGCCGGACGACGTCCTGCGCATCAGCGCCAAGACCGGCGTCGGTGTGACCGACGTGCTCAACACCATCGTGCGCGACGTGCCGCCGCCCATGGGGGTCCTGGACGCGCCGGCGCGGGCGATGATCTTCGACTCGGTCTACGACTCCTACCGCGGCGTCATCACCTACGTCCGGGTGATGGACGGTCAGCTGTCCACCCGCGACCGCGGCCTGATGATGTCGACGCAGAACGCCCACGAGATCCTCGAGGTCGGCGTCGTCAGCCCCGAGATGATGCCGACGGAGTTCCTGTCCGCCGGCGAGGTCGGCTACGTCATCCCAGGGGTGAAGAACGTCCGCCAGGCCAGGGTCGGCGACACGCTCACCACCGTCCGCAACCCCGCCACCGAGTCGCTCGGGGGCTACCGCGACCCCCGCCCCATGGTGTTCTCCGGCCTCTACCCGCTCGACGGGTCGGACTACCCGGCGCTGCGCGAAGCCCTCGACAAGCTGCGCCTGAACGACGCGGCGCTGGTCTACGAGCCGGAGTCGTCCGCGGCGCTGGGCTTCGGCTTCCGCGTCGGCTTCCTCGGCCTGCTGCACCTGGAGATCGTGCGCGAGCGCCTCGAGCGCGAGCACGGCCTCGACCTCATCTCGACCGCACCGAACGTCGTCTACCGCGTGGTCATGGAGACCGGCGAGGAGATCGTCGTGACCAACCCGTCGGAGTGGCCGACCAAGGGCAGGATCGCGGAGATCTACGAACCGGTCGTCAAGACGATGGTGCTGCTCCCCAGCGAGTTCGTCGGCACCGTGATGGAGCTGTGCCAGGGTCGCCGGGGTGCGCTGCTCGGCATGGACTACCTGTCGGAGGACCGGGTCGAGCTGAAGTACACGATGCCGCTCGGCGAGATCATCTTCGACTTCTTCGATCAGCTGAAGTCGCGCACGCGTGGTTACGCCTCGCTCGACTACGAGCCGGCCGGGGACCTCGCCTCGGACCTGGTGAAGGTCGACATCCTGCTGCAGGGCGAGCCGGTCGACGCGTTCAGCTCGATCGTGCACCGCGACAAGGCCTACGCCTACGGCAACTCGATGACCACCAAGCTCCGCACGCTGATCCCGCGACAGGGCTTCGAGGTCCCGATCCAGGCAGCGATCGGCGCCAAGGTCATCGCCCGCGAGACCATCAGTGCCATCCGCAAGGACGTGCTCGCGAAGTGCTACGGCGGCGACATCACGCGCAAGCGCAAGCTGCTGGAGAAGCAGAAGGAAGGCAAGAAGCGCATGAAGATGGTCGGCCGCGTCGAGGTCCCGCAAGAGGCGTTCATCGCTGCGCTCTCCACGGGCGAGGAGAAGCCCAAGTAGCACGGGACGGCCCATCGGGACGGGTGAGTGATCCCACAGCTCAAGATCATCGACTGGCCGCCGATGACTAGTCCGTTCGGTCTAGTCTGACCCAGATCCCCAGCCCGCCTTCCCCCCGACTGATCGGTGCCCTGACTCGTGTCCCGGAACCCCTCAGGTCGGCGTCGCCGTGCCTTCGTCACGACGATTCTTGCCACCTGCACCTCCCTGCTCCTTCCCCACGCGCCCGCCGAGGCGAACACCGTGTCTCCGCGCGGCAGCTCCGGCATCTGGAAGCAGGTGCTCCGCGAAGACTTCAACGGAGCCCTGAACCGGAGTCGTTGGGGCACCTACGACGGCTTCCCCGGTGACCACGGCGTGTGGAAGTCCCACCACGTCGAGATGCACGGCGGTCAGGCCTGGATCCACGGCTACCGCGAGGGCAGCGACTTCGTGACGAGCGGGATGATGCTGACCAGCCTCCCGCAGACCTACGGCAAGTACCGCGTGCGGGCTCGCTTCGACCGCGCGGACGGCATTGGGCACGCGATGATGCTGTGGCCGGTCACCGGCTGGCCGCCGGAGGTCGACTTCAGCGAGGCCGAGGGCCCGGAGGGTCGCACGATGGCCACCGCGCACTGGGGCGTCGAGAACCACCAGGAGCACAAGTTCGTCGACGTCGACATGCGTCAGTGGCACACCTACGGCGTCGAGTGGGCGCCCAACGTGCTCCGCTACACGATCGACGGCCGCGTGTGGGCCACGATGACCGGCAAGGCCGTCCCGCACCAGCCGATGCGCCTGGTCATGCAGACCGGTGCCAACAAGGCGATCGGTCCGGTCAGCGCGAGCCAGCCGCGCGACGTCACGTTCGCGATCGACTGGGTGACGGTCTACCGCTACGGCTGAGCGAGCAGGTCGCGGACGTGGCCGGTCTCGTTGAGGCTGACCACGCCGCGTCTGCCGTCGCGGGCCGCGCCCACCCGCGTCACCGAGGCGTACGCCGGAGCGAACCACAGGGGTCGCTGCTGCCCGAGCACGTGGCCGCAGTACGCGTTCAGCGACCCGCTGTGGCTGAACAGCACCGCCCGGCCGCTCGGGTGCGCCGCCGCGACCGACTCCACCGCGGCGACGACGCCGGCCCGGAACGCTGCCGCGTCGATCGACGGGTGCAGCTCGCCACGGACCAGCTGCTGCCAGCGCTCGTCGGCCTCGGCGCGCAGCTCCTCCACCGGGACGTAGGAGCTGTGTCCGCTGTCGAACTCGTCGAGCCCGTCGAGCACGGTGACGGGCAGTCCGAGGGCCGCCGCGAGCGGCTCCGCGGTCTCCCGGGCGCGTCGGGCCGGGCTGCTGTAGAGCGCGTCGACCCGATCGGCGGCGAGCGCGGTCACGACGCGCTCGGCCTGCTCCCGGCCGCGCTCCGACAGGCCGGGGTCGGCCGGCGAGCCGTCCGGGGTGGCGTCGATGCGCACCGGCAGGGCGTGACGGACCAGCACGAGCTCCATAGGAGCGGCAGCCTAATGAGGCGCGGCTAGCGTGGCCGGGTGCCTGGTGCCCTGCCTGACGGAGATCCCGTCCCGACCGACGGTGCGCTGCCCGAGGGCGTGCGCGCCAACGGTCCGCTCGGTGTCTACGTGCACGTGCCGTTCTGCCGCACCCGCTGCGGCTACTGCGACTTCAACACCTACACCGACCTCGACGGCCAGCAGGCGTCGTACGCCGACAAGGTCGTCGAGGAGCTGCGGCTGTCTCGCGGGGTGCTGGGGGACGTGCCGCCGGTAGCGACCGTGTTCGTGGGAGGTGGGACGCCGACGCTGCTTCCAGCCGCGGACCTGGCGCGCGTCCTGCACGCCGTCCGCGACGAGCTCGGCCTGGCCGCGGACGCCGAGGTCACCACCGAGGCCAATCCGGACTCGGTGGATCCGCGCTCGCTGGCGGCGCTGCGCGAGGCAGGCTTCACGCGGATCAGCTTCGGGATGCAGTCGGCGGTGCCGCACGTGCTCGCGGTCCTGGACCGCACCCACACGCCAGGACGGGCCCAGCAGGCGGTGGTCGAGGCGCGCGCGGCGGGGTTCGAGCAGATCAGCCTCGACCTGATCTACGGCACGCCGGGGGAGAGCGAGCAGGACTGGCAGACGTCGCTGGACGCCGCGCTCTCCGCCGAGCCGACGCACGTCAGCGCGTACGCGCTCATCGTCGAGGAGGGCACCCGCCTCGGGGCGCAGGTCCGGCGCGGAGAGGTCCCGATGCCGGACGACGACGTGCTCGCCGACCGCTATCTGATGGCGGAGCAGTCGCTGGCCTCTCTCGGCTGGTACGAGGTGTCCAACTGGGGCGAGCCGTGCCGGCACAACCTGGCCTACTGGCGCGGCGCGGACTGGTGGGGCGCCGGTCCCGGGGCGCACAGCCACGTCGGTGGGGTGCGCTGGTGGAACGTCAAGCACCCCACGGCGTACGCCGCACGGCTGGCGCGGGGCCACAGCCCGGCCCAGGCGCGCGAGGTCCTGTCGGAGGAGGACCGGCGGGTCGAGCGGGTGCTGCTCGAGCTGCGGCTGGTGGAGGGACTGCCGCTGGAGGTGCTGCGGCCCATCGGTCTGGCGGCCGCCGGGCGGCACGCGGAGGGGGGCCTGCTCGTCGCCGACGCGCTCGACCAGGGCAGGGCGGTGCTCACGCTGCGGGGGCGCCTGCTGGCCGACGCCGTGGTCCGAGACCTCGTCGACTGACCTGGTGACCTGGGTGGCCGCGTCACGCTCGGTGACCGACGGCACAGCGCCGTAGGCGCGCCTGAGGGCTACGCACCGGTAGCCTGGCCCCAGGACCCCCTGTCCTCGCCAGCCGGGCACCACTGCCCGCATGGTCGCTCGTGTGTCGTGCCCCGTCCGTTCGTGGACCTGCCGCTTCCCACCCCTTGGCGGCCCCGCACCACAGCACACGAGCACGACGGAGTTCCATGTCGCACCCCTCTCGCACGTCCACGCCCCGATCCGGTCAGCCTTCCCGCAACCGCGGTGCCGCCCGCTCCGGTCAGGGCCGCAGTGGTCCGCGCAGCACCCCCCGCGCCCCGCAGGTCAGCCCGCTCGAGACCGCTCTCGACGCCGCGGCCGCCGCCAGCCTCGAGGCCGCGGATGCCCCGACTCCCAGCTTCGCGGAGCTCGGCCTGCCGGACCGCCTCATCCAGGCGCTCGCCCGCCGCGACGTCACCGCGCCGTTCGCCATCCAGGCGCGCGCCCTGCCCGACGCCCTTGCCGGGCGGGACGTCCTCGGCCGCGGCCAGACCGGCTCGGGCAAGACGCTCGCCTTCGGCCTGCCGCTGCTCACCCGCCTCGTCGGCGGGACCCGCGTCGCGAAGACCCCCCGCGGCCTGGTGCTCGTCCCGACCCGCGAGCTCGCCCAGCAGGTCCACGACGCCCTGGCCCCCCTCGGCCAGGCCCTCGACCTCAAGGTCATGACCGTCTACGGCGGGACGTCCATGGGTCGTCAGGTCGACCAGCTGCGCCGCGGGGTCGACCTCGTGGTCGCCACCCCCGGTCGCCTTCAGGACCTGGTGGACCAGCGGGAGTGCGACCTCTCGCAGATCGAGCTCACCGTCCTCGACGAAGCCGACCACATGGCAGACCTCGGCTTCCTGCCCGCCGTCACGGCGCTGCTCGACCTCACCCCCAAGACCGGTCAGCGGATGCTCTTCTCGGCCACGCTCGACCGCGGCGTCGACCGGCTCGCCGCCGGCTACCTCACCGACCCTGCCGTGCACGCGGTCGCCCCGGCGGCCAGCCCGGTCGACACGATGGACCACCTCGTGTTCGCGGTCGGTCGCGACGCCAAGGTCACGATCGCGGCCGAGATCGCTGCTCGACCGGCACGCACGCTGTTCTTCGTCCGCACCAAGCACGGCGCGGACCGCTTGGCCACCCAGCTGTCCACCGGTGGCACCAACGCTGTCGCCATCCACGGGAACCTGACCCAGCACGCGCGCAAGCGCGCGCTGGACGCCTTCTCCGGGGGCAGCACCCGCGTCCTGGTGGCCACCGACGTCGCAGCCCGCGGCATCCACGTCGACGACGTGGACCTGGTCGTCCACTTCGACCCGCCGGCGGACCACAAGGACTACCTGCACCGCTCCGGACGTACGGCGCGGGCCGGTGCCCGTGGCACCGTCCTGTCGCTGCTGCTGTCCGGCGAGGTGCGCGACCACCAGCGGCTGCGCGAGCGGGCCGGCGTCGAGGTCAGCGCCCAGACGGTCGTCCCGGGGCACCCGGCGGTCCGCGCGATCGCCGAGTCCGGTGACGCCGTCGTCGTCACCTACGTCCCCCGGCCGGAGAACCCGCGCCGCGAGGGTCAGCGCGAGCGCTACGGCCGTCCGCGGACCCCGGGATCCACCGGTGGACGCCCGCCACGTGTGGGATCCCACCGCGCGGGGTAGGAGCCACCCGGTCTGTGTCCTGACGCGTGGAGGGGTGGTCGTGATCGCGCTGCACGCGAGCGTCGACCTCGTTCCCCACACGACCGCCGCCCGCACGGCGCGGCGGGCTGTCACGGACGTCTTCACGAGCTGGGGGCTGACGCAGGCCCTGGTCGAGGACGTCACGCTGGTCGTCAGCGAGCTGGTCACCAACGCGGTCGTGCACGCCGCGCCGGACTCGCCCATGGAGCTCAGCCTGAGCCTCACCGACCAGGTCGTGCGCGTCAGCGTCAGCGACGCCAGCCCGCAGCACCCGCACCGGCGCGACGCGGGCGCCGGTGACGAGGGCGGACGCGGCATGGCCATCGTCGATGCGCTCGCCGACCGCTGGGGCGTCGAGTCGCAGGGACCGGGCAAGTGCATCTGGTTCGAGATCGACCGGTCCGCCGCAGCCTGACGTTCGGCCGAGCGGCCCGGTGCGCCGTACACTTGGCACTCGACCGAAGCGAGTGCCAGGAGGTGGAGCGGGGTGCTGGACGACCGCAAGCTCGAGGTGCTGCGTGCGATCGTCGAGGACTTCGTGTCCACGAACGAGCCGGTCGGCTCGAAGAGCCTGGCCGAGCGCCACGGCCTCGGCGTCAGCCCCGCCACGGTGCGCAACGACATGGCGGCCCTCGAGGACGAGGGCTTCATCATGCATCCGCACACCAGCGCCGGACGGATCCCGACCTCTAAGGGGTACCGCCTGTTCGTCGACCGGCTCTCGTCGGTCAAGCCGCTCTCGCCGGCGGAGAAGCGAGCGATCCAGAGCTTTCTCGAAGGCGCGGTGGACCTCGACGACGTCGTCCACCGCTCGGTGCGCCTGCTCTCCCAGCTGACCCAACAGGTCGCGGTGGTGCAGTACCCGTCGCTGAGCCGTTCCGTCGTACGGCACCTCGAGATCGTCCACCTCGCGCCGAACCGTCTGCTGCTGGTGCTGATCACCGACACCGGTCGGGTCGAGCAGCGGGTGCTCGAGCTGCCCGGCGTGGTGAGCGAGGAGGACGTGTCCGCACTGCGGGAGGTCTTCGGCCCGAGGCTGCACGGGGCGCGCCTGGTCGACGCACCGCGGATGCTGGAGGACCTGCCCGACGCGGCACCCGCCTCCCTGCGGCCGGTGCTCACCTCGGTGCTGTCGGTCGTGCTCACGACCCTGGTCGAGCGGCCCGAGGAGCGGATCGCCATCGGCGGTACGGCCAACCTCACTCGCCATGCCCTGGACTTCCCGCACACCCTCCGGCCGGTGCTCGAGGCCCTGGAGGAGCAGGTCGTGCTGCTCAAGCTCATCGGTGAGGTCAACGACCCCACCACCGTGCACGTGAAGATCGGCGAGGAGAACAGCGTGGAGGGACTGCGGTCCACCTCTGTGGTGACCGTCGGGTACGGCCTGACCGGGTCGGAGACCGTCGGCGGTCTCGGCGTCCTGGGGCCGACCCGGATGGACTACGCGGGCAACATCAGCAGCGTGCGCGCGGTGGCGCGGTACGTCGGCGACCTGCTGGCCGGGGCCTGAGCCGTGGCGACCGACTACTACGGCCTGCTCGGCGTGGGCAAGAACGCCACCGACGACGAGCTGAAGAAGGCCTATCGCAAGTTGGCCCGCGAGCTGCACCCGGACGTCAACCCTGACCCGGAGGCGCAGGAGCGCTTCAAGCAGGTCACCTCGGCGTACGAAGTCCTGTCCGATCCCCAGAAGCGGCAGGTCGTGGACCTCGGTGGCGACCCGCTCGCCTCCGGCGGCGGGGGCGGTGCGGGCAGTCCGTTCGGGCAGGGCTTCGGTGGGCTCGGCGACATCATGGACGCCTTCTTCGGGGGCGGCGGCGGGGGCGGGCGCGGGCCGCGGAGCCGGGTCCAGCAGGGCGAGGACGCGCTGCTGCGCATCGAGTGCGAGCTCGCCGAGACGGCGTTCGGCGGTCAGCGCGAGCTGCAGATCGAGACGGCGGTCGTGTGCGGCACCTGCACCGGCCAGGGCACGGCGGCGGGCACGTTGCCCACCACCTGCGAGACGTGTCGCGGACGGGGTGAGGTCCAGCAGGTGCAGCGGTCCTTCCTCGGGCAGGTGATGACAACCCGGGCCTGCCCGCGCTGCTCCGGCACGGGCACCGTCATCGAGCACGCCTGCGCGGAGTGCCACGGCGACGGGCGCGTGCGGGCCCGACGCACGCTGACGGTCAAGATCCCGGCCGGGGTCGAGGACGGCATGCGGATCCGCCTCTCCGGTGAGGGCGCGGTCGGCCTTGGGGGTGGACCGGCGGGCGACCTGTTCGTGGAGATCCGGGAGAAGAAGCACCCCGTCTTCACGCGCGACGGCGACGACCTGCACTGCACGCTGACCCTGCCGATGACGGCTGCGGCCCTCGGGACGTCGGTCCCGCTGGTGACCCTCGACGGCGAGGAGCAGCTCGACGTGCCGGCCGGCACCCAACCGAGCGAGGTCTTCACGCTGCGGGCGCGCGGTGTCCCGCACCTGCGCGGCACCGGTCGAGGTGATCTGCACGTCCACCTGGAGCTCCAGGTGCCGACCAAGCTCGACGACAAGCAGGTCGAGCTGCTCCGCGACCTCGCGGCCCTTCGCGGGGAGGAGCGTCCGGGCATGGTCGCCCGCGCCGGCGGAGGTCTGTTCGGCCGCCGCAAGAAGTGAGCAACCCGGTCTTCTTCCACGCGGACCTGGCTGGCGCGGAGATCGTGGTGGACGGGCCCGAGGGCCGGCACGCTGCCGTCGTGCGCCGGCTGCGGGTCGGCGAGGTCGTCGACCTCGTCGACGGTGCGGGGACGCGCTGCACCGGTCCGCTGGTCGCGGTCGGAAAGGACCGGGTGACCATGGCCGTCGCCGACCGGGTCGTCGAACCGGCTGCTGCCTCGAGGATCACCCTGGTCCAGGCGCTTGCCAAGGGTGACCGTGGCGAGCTCGCGGTGGAGCTGGCCACCGAGGTCGGCGTCGACGCGATCCTCCCGTGGTCCGCGGCCCGGTGCGTGGTGCGCTGGGACGGCGAGCGGGGGATCAAGGCCCTCGCCCGCTGGCGATCGACGGCGCGCGAGGCCGCGAAGCAGTCACGTCGTGCGTGGTTCCCGACGGTGGGGGAGCCGGTCACCACCGCCGAGGTCTGCGCCCTGCCAGGGCAGCTCCTGGTGCTGCACGAGGACGCGACGGTGCCGCTGTCTGCGGTGGACCTCGCTGGGGACGTGGTGCTGGTCGTGGGTCCCGAGGGCGGGATCGGCACGGACGAGCTCGCTGCGCTCGGTGGTCAGCCGGTGCGGCTCGGGAACTCCGTGCTGCGCACGTCGACCGCGGGAGCGGCCGCGATCGCGGTCGTCAGCGCACGAACGGGTCGCTGGTAGCAGCGAGAACCGGGTCGGCACCCGCAACGCCCCGACGCTTCTCGCGGTACCTCTTCACGACGTGCAGGCTGACGGCGACGACGACGATGCCGCCGATCACGTAGCCGAAACCGGAGACGTACCGACCCACGACGTCACCGAGCAGGTACCCGCCGTACACGCAGGCGATCGCCCAGACCGTCCCGCCCAGGATGTTGAACAGGAAGAACGTGCGGTACGGCAGCCGCGCCATGCCGGCCGCGCCAGGGACCATCGCCCTCAGGAGTGCGGTCCACCGACCGAAGAACACCGCGGTCCCGCCGCGGCGCTGCAGGAACTGCTCGGTCACCCGCCAGCGCTCGTCGCCGATCCGCTGGCCGAGGCGGCTGGCCTGCAGGCGGGTGCCGTACCTCCGACCGACCGCGTAACCGACCGCGTCCCCGGTGATCGCGCCGAGCACCGCGAGGATGAGCAGCGTGGTCAGGCTGACCTTGCCCTGACTGGCCAGCACCCCGCCGAACACCAGCGCGGTCTCGCCGGGGAACACGAAGCCGAGGAAAACGCTCGCCTCGAGGAACGGCAGCAGGAACACCGTGGCGTAGACGACCCAGTCGGGGACGCTGGACAGTGCGCTCTCGATGAGGCCGGTCATGCCCGGAGGGTATGCCGCGTCCCTGGGCATCCGCTGTGTGCCAGGGCGTGGCCACCCGCCCCGGACGTCGGCGACGGCGGCGTGGCCGTCCGGCCCAGTCGTCGGCGCCGCGTGGGTTCGTGCGTCGTCCGCGGCACAACGGCAACACCGGCAACGGGCTGGCGGTTGACCTGAGCGTGCCCGGGGTCAACTCGTGCGACCGCGGTTGCTGTTGTGCTTCGCCGAGCCACCGCCCCAGCCCACGCGACAGCCGCGCGACGTCGGCCGGCAGCGCTTCGCGGCTCCGTGACACCGGACAGGTGACCGGGAGCGCGTCGGTCACCAGGAGGGCGCGCGCACGCATCCGTCGAAGCCGCCCTGGTCGCTGGGCGGGCACCCGTTGCGGATCAGCGTGGTGAACGTGCCGTTCTGGTAGCGGTCGATGCTGCCCGCGGTGTCGCCGCCATCGCGCCACGCCAGGCCGATCCCGCCGCTCCACGAGAAGGACACCGGTGCGAGGCCCCCAGCGATGGCGGAGTCGGCTGCGGTCTGGCGGCCGGTCCGGTCGAATCGCCGCAGGGAGGTGCCGTCGTCGCACGTGACCCAGGCGGTCGCCTCGTCGCCGTCGAAGGCCGCGGGGCCGGTTCGGCAGTCCTGGGGAGCTCCCAGCTCGATGCCTGAGCTGAGGGATGGCGCGTCCGGCGCGAGCAGGCGCACCCGCCTGGTGCTGTCCGTGGCGACCCCGACCAGGACCGTGCCGTCATCCAGCACATCGTCCACCGAGACGGTTTGCCCGGCCGGAGCGCCGACCGTGCGCACCTGTGACCCCTGGCGCACGACGACGGTCTGGGCGCCCGTGCTGCAGGGCGAGGACACGTAGGCCAGCGTGCCGGCGTCGGGAGACAGTCGCACCGAGCGCAGGTAGCTCTGCGCCGCCGGCACGATCGTCGACACCACGCTGCCGCGGAGCTGGTCGAGCTCGCTGCGGCAGCCGTCCGACAGCGACCGCGCCCAGACGATGGTCGTCCCGCGGACGTCTGCCTCTCGGTCGAAGTTGCCGCTGCCCGGGAACGTCAACTGGCGAAGCAGCGCCCCGGTCGTGGCGTCGAACTGGCTGACGTGACCGCCGACCGTGCCGACGAACGACGCCCCAGGGGAGCTCGCGCCGTCGGCGCGGACGACAGGTATGGCGAACAGGCGGGTCAGCGCGCCGTCCTTGGGGGAAAACGTCTGCCCGATCACCGCGCCGTAGGTCCACGAGGTGTCGGTCCAGGTCAGCGTCCCGTTCCATGGTGCCTCACTGCCTGCCGGTGCGCCGCCGGTGGCGACCTCCTGGCCGTCCTGCGCCAGCAGGGTCAGGCGGATGTTCTCGTCCACGCCTTGACCGAGGGTGCCGGTGACGGTCAGCGGAGTGGTGACCGCCGTACCTGGCGACGGGGCGGTGACAGTGAGTTCGGGAGAGCTGAGGGACTGGACCACCCACGGCACCCCAGGTCCGCCCAGGAGGCTCATCGTTCCCACCAGTCGTCCCTCTCCGACGACTTCGTGAATCTCCTGGCTTCGGTTGACCGCCCCGTCGAACGAACCGCTGCCGATGGTCCGGCCGAGGGAGGCCTTGACCCGCAGCTGCTCGGTGAGGAAGCGCTGCCCGACCTCTGCGGGATCGCCGGCCCAAGGGGCCTGTGCCCCCGATGGTCCGCTCCACGCCGCTGCCTGCGCCGCGGTCTGGAACGGGTACAGCGCCCCCTCGGCGTAGGAGAATTCGGAGCTGGTGGCAGCAGGTGTCGGGCACGGGGCAAGCGGGCGGTGGACCGTCCCGTCGGGACAGGGCATCTCGGTGGCGCTCGGTCCGGGTGACGCGCTGCTGCCACCGGGCACCAAGGCCGACTTCGGGTCGCGGTCCACCGCGAGCACGGCCGTCGCGACGACACCGACGACGGCGAGCGCGGCGACGGGGGCGAGCACCACGCGGGTCCGCTTCCGACGTACGACCCGCGCCTGGATGCGGGACAGGCCGTCACCGCTCACGTCGGCGTCGTGGGTGCGCAGGAGAGCGGCGAGCCGCTGTTCGGGGGTGTTCATCGGGACTCCTCCAGCAGCGGACGCAGCGCCTGCATGGCGCGCGAGGTGTGGCTCTTGACCGAGCCGACGCCGCAGCCCATGGCCTCGGCGGTCTGGGCCTCGGTGAGGTCGGCGTAGTAGCGCAGGACGACGGCCTCGCGCTGCCGGCGGGGGAGCTGCTGGAGCGCGGCGAGGACGAGGTCGCGCTGGACGTGCGCCATCGCGCCGACCTCGGCCGAGGCCATGTCGGGGAGCGGGTCGGGCCGGTGCTTGGCCACCACCTGCCGGCGGCGCAGTCGGGAGCGCGAGAGGTTCACGACGGCGGTGCGCAGGTAGGCCTCGCCTTTGCCGGGGTCGCGCAAGCCGCGCCAGGAGCCGAGCACCTTCACGTAGGCGTCCTGCACCACCTCCTCCGCGCCGTCGCAGTCACCGGTCAGGTGCGCGGCCAGCCGGACCAGCCCGCGGTAGTGCGCGGTGTAGAGCGCGGTGAGCGTGTCGTCGACCACCTGCCCGCCCCCCGCCCTTGTTCCCAGAAGTGCCGTCATGGCCCTACCGACGCGCAGGTCCCGTCGAAGGTTGGCACGCGAACCGCTCGGTCCGACGTACCCTGCCGATCATGTCGACTCCTCGCCTGGGCGCCCTCGTGGCCGTGGCGGCGTTGTCGGCCGTTCCGCTGCTCGCCCTCACCGGAGGGGGTACGGCGACCGCCGGCCCGCTTCCCCAGGTGGCGGCGTCCGACGAGCCGAGCGGGCAGCCGAACCCGACGAGCGAGCCGGAGCCCTCGACGACCCGCCAGCCTTCAACGATGCCGACTGTGGTACCCCCGGTCATCGGGCAGGCGACCCCCACGCCCACCCCGCAGGCCACGGCGGAGCCGACGGCCCAGCCCACGCAGGCCGCGAGCACCGAGCCGACCTCGACCCGGACCGCCAAGGCGACCACGACGCGCTCGGCGACGCCGCGGCCGCAGACGACGACCGTCGTCTCGACTGCCCCGGCGACGGCCGAGAGCGAGCAGCCGCGCGCCACCCTCGCGCCGGCCACCGCTGGTCCCAGCCCCACGCCGGCTGCTGCGGTGCAGAAGGACGGTCCGGGCGACCCGGTCACCCGCCTCATCGTCTACGTCGTTCTCGGCGGTGTCGTGCTCGGCGCGGCCGGCGCCGGCGGTCTGTACCTGACCCGTCACCCGAGGAGCAGCGGATGAGCGACTGCGTGTTCTGCAAGATCGTCGCAGGCGACATCCCGAGCACGAAGGTGCTCGAGACCGAGCGGGTGCTGGCCTTCCGCGACCTCAACCCCTGGGCGCCGACCCATGTGCTGGTCATCCCGAAGGAGCACCACGCTGACCTCGCCGCCCTGGCGCAGCAGGACGCGCCGTACCTCGGTGAGGTGTTCGCGGTCGCCGCGCGGGTCGCCGAGCAGGAGGGGCTCACCGGGGGCCATCGGATCCTCGCCAACACCGGTCCCGACGGTGGCCAGACCGTCTTCCACTTCCACGTGCACGTGCTGGGTGGCCGCGACCTCGGACTGCTGGTCGGACCGGCGCAGCAGTCCTGAGCCGATAGGCTGGGGTCCTCATGACCGACAGCCCCGGCAGCACCACCGTGACCACGAAGATCGTCGTGCCTCAGGTCGTCTCCATGGTGTCCCTGCTCGGCAGCAGCGACGAACTCCTCGCGCTCCTCGAACGGCTGCTCGCCAGCGACGTGCACGTGCGCGGCAACGAGATCACGCTCACCGGGTCATCGGCGGACAACGCCCTCGCGACGCGCCTGCTCGATGAGTTGCTCGCGCTGGTGGACCAGGGCCAGCAGCTGACGCCCGAGCTGGTCGAGCGGAGCCTTGCGATGCTCACCGACGGCGGCAACGAGCGCCCGGCCGACGTCCTCATGCTGAACATCGTCAGCAACCGAGGGCGCACGATCCGCCCGAAGACGATCAACCAGCGCCGCTACGTCGAGGCCATCGACGACCACACCATCGTGTTCGGCATCGGGCCGGCCGGCACGGGCAAGACCTACCTCGCGATGGCCAAGGCCGTGCAGGCGCTGCTGTCCAAGCAGGTCACCAGGATCATCCTGACCCGCCCCGCGGTCGAGGCGGGCGAGCGACTCGGCTTCCTGCCCGGGACGCTGACCGACAAGATCGACCCGTACCTGCGGCCGCTGTACGACGCCCTGCACGAGATGATCGACGCGGACACCATTCCGCGGCTCATGGCGGCCGGCACCATCGAGGTCGCGCCGCTGGCGTACATGCGCGGTCGCTCCCTGAACGACGCGTTCATCATCCTCGACGAGGCCCAGAACACCTCCGCCGAGCAGATGAAGATGTTCCTGACCCGCCTGGGCTTCGGCTCCAAGATGGTCGTCACCGGTGACGTGACGCAGGTCGACCTGCCCGGCGGCACGGTCAGCGGGCTCCGCGTCGTGCGCGACATCCTGGACGGAGTGGCTGACATCCACTTCGCCGACCTCACGAGCGAGGACGTCGTGCGCCACCGACTCGTCGGTCGCATCGTCGACGCCTACGAGCAGTACGACGCGGAGCTGGCCAGCACGGTGCGCGCACCGGGCCGCCGGGACGACAGCCGCCGAGGACCTCGGTGACCGATGCTCCGTCGTACGCCGGCGACCTGAACCGCTCGCTCGCCAAGGCCCAACGCGACTGGCGGGCGCCCTCGGTCGTCGCCGCGGTCATCCGGGACGGGCAGGTGACGTGGAGCGGGGCGATCGGCGACGCCCGTGTGGGGAGCCAGCCGGCCGACGTCGACACCGCGTTCCGGATCGGGTCCATCACCAAGACCTTCACGGCGGTGCTCGTCCACCAGCTGCGGGACGAGGGTCTGCTGGACCTCGACGAGCGGCTGGACGTGCACCTGCCCGGCACGCGGCACAGCAGCCTCACCCTGCGTCGCCTCCTGGCCCACAGCAGTGGGCTCCAGCGCGAGCTCGGGGACATGTGGATCACGCTCGGCGTCCCCGACCGGACGCAGCTGCTGGCCGAGCTCGAGGCCGCCGAGCAGGTGCTGCCGCCGGACACCGCCCACCACTACAGCAACCTGGCGTACGCCGTCCTCGGGGACGTGGTCGGTCAGGTCACCGGCAGCTCGTGGGCGGAGCAGCTGCAGCAGCGCCTCCTGACCCCGCTGGGCATGACGGCGACCGCGATCGAGCCCGCTGGTCGCGCGGCGCAGGGGTACTTCACCGAGCCGTACGCCGATGCCGTGCGCGAGGAGTCGTCGTTTCCCACGGGCGCCGCTGGTCCGGCCATGCAGCTGTGGTCGACCGCGACCGACCTGGCCCGATGGGCGGCGTTCCTCGCCGACCCCGAGCCGGCGGTGCTCGCTTCCGCGACGCTCGAGCAGATGCGGCAGCCGCTGATCGTGTTCGACCCGAGCACCTTCGCCCTCGCCTGGGGTGCCGGGCTGATGCTGCGGCGCACCGGTGAGCGCGTGCTCCACGGGCACGGCGGCGCGATGCCCGGCTTCCTGGCCGGCTGCTACGCCTTCCGCGACGACCACGAGCGCGCTGGAGCTGTCGTGCTCACCAACACCGGCCGCTCCGCCGACCCCGAGGGCTTAGCGGCCGAGCTGCTCACGACGGCGCTCGACGCCGACCCCCGCACCGCGCCCGCCTGGGCGCCAGGTCCCGTCCCGCCGGAGCTGCGGGAGCTGCTCGGTCCCTGGTGGGCCGAGGGCTCCGAGGTCCTCGTGGAGTGGCGCGACGCCAGCCTGACGATGATCGGTCGCGGTGCCGCCGAGGCGCGCAGGTCGACGTTCGAGCAGCTGACCTCGGACCGCTGGCGCGCCGTGGCGGGTCGCGAGCGGGGCGAGACCCTGCACGTGGTCCGGACTCCCACCGGGGACCACCTGCGGTTCGCCGGCTACGCCTACACCCGCGAACCACGATCGTTCGCTGAGCTCGGAGACGACAGAGCATGAGCATCGAGATCCTGAACGAGTCGCAGCACGACGTCGACGAGCGGGCGATCGTCCTGGTCGCACGACACGTCCTGGACGCCATGGGGGTCTCGCCGCTCGCCGAGCTCTCGGTGCTGCTCGTCGACACCGAGCGCATGGCGGCTGAGCACGTGAAGTGGATGGACGAGCCGGGTCCCACCGACGTGATGGCGTTCCCGATGGACGAGCTCGACCTCCGGGGCTCCCGCGGCGCCGGCCACGCGCACCCGCCCGCCGGGCACGGCGACGACACCGAGCCGATGGTGCTCGGTGACATCCTGCTCTGCCCCGAGGTGGCTCAGCGACAGGCGAGCGAGGCCGGTCACACGACGGGTGACGAGCTCGCGCTCCTCACCACGCACGGGGTGCTGCACCTGCTCGGGTTCGACCACGGCGAGCCCGACGAGCACGCGGAGATGTTCGGTCTGCAGGCCGAGCTGCTCGCGTCCTGGCGGGCCCGGTGAGCACGCTCTCCCACCTGGTGACGCCGCTGGTGGCGATCGGGTTCGTCGTGATCGCGGCTGTCCTCACGTGCGCCGAGGTGGCGCTGTCGCGGATCTCCCGCGTCGCGGTCGATGAGCTCGTCGACGCCGGCCGGCCGGGGGCTCTCCGCCTGCAGGCCCTGGTCCGGGAGGGGCCGCACTCGGTCAACCTGCTGCTCCTGCTCCGGGTGGCGTGCGAGATCGCGGCCACCGCGCTGGTCACGAAGTACTCCTTGGACCGCGTCGGCGGCGTCGCCGCGGTGCTGACTGCTGTCGGCGTGATGACCGTCGTCACCTATGTCGTCGTGGGTGTCGGGCCGCGCACGATCGGTCGCCAGCACGCGCCGCGCGTGGCGCTCGCGGCAGCCGGGCCGCTGACGCTGCTGACGAGGGTCTTCGGGCCCCTGCCGTCGCTGCTCATCCTGGTCGGCAACATGCTGACACCGGGCAAGGGGTTCCGCGAAGGGCCGTTCGCCTCCGAGGCCGAGCTGCGCGACCTGGTGGAGCGAGCGCAGCAGCGCGGCGTCGTGGAGCAGTCCGAGCGCGACATGATCGAGTCCGTCTTCGAGCTCGGCGACACCATCGTCCGCGAGGTGATGGTCCCGCGCACGGACATCGTCACCATCGAGCGGGGGAAGACGGTCCGGCAGGCGCTCAACCTCCTGCTGCGCAGCGGTTTCAGCCGCATCCCGGTCGTCGGGGACAACACCGACGACGTGCTTGGTGTCGTGTACCTGCGCGACCTGGTGAAGAAGGAGCGCACCGAGGGCGGTGGCGCGCTCAAGGTCGAGGAGGCCATGCGGCCGCCGGTCTTCGTGCCGGAGAGCAAGCCGGTCGACCGGCTCCTGCGGGAGATGCAGACCGAGCTCGGTCACATCGCCGTCGTCGTCGACGAGTACGGCGGGACCGCCGGCCTCGTGACCCTCGAGGACATCGTCGAGGAGGTCGTCGGCGAGATCACCGACGAGTACGACCGTGAGGCACCCGCGGTCGAGGACCTCGAAGACGGTTCGCGCCGCATCACGGCGCGACTGCCCATCGAGGACCTCGAGCAGATGTATGGCGTGACGCTGCCCCACGAGGACGTCGACACCGTCGGCGGACTGCTCGCCACCCTGCTCGGGCGGGTGCCGATCCCCGGCGCCATCGCCCGCATCGAAGGGCTGGTCCTGGTCGCCGAGAGCGCCAAGGGCCGCCGCAACCGCATCGGGACCGTCCTGGTCCGACGCACAGAGGAAGAAGGCTCGTGACCGACACCCCCGCCCTGTCCGACGAAGACGCCAAGATCCTCACCCTGGCTCGAGCGGCACGGCTGCGCGCCCACGTCCCGCACACGGGCGTCGCCGAGGGGGCAGCGGTCCGTGACGCGGACGGCCGGACCTACTCCGCGGCAACGGTCGAGAACGGTGACCCGATGCTCACGACGACGGCCCTGCGGGCCGCCGTCGCCGCGGCCGCCTCCAGCGGTGCGCGGCAGTTCGAGGCCGCTGTCGTGGTCACCGAGACGCTGGTGGCCGCGACCGACCTCGCCGTGCTCGGAGAGTTCGGCACCGGCACGCCGTTGCTGGTGGCCGGCCCCGACGGCGCCGTCCGTGAGACGCGGCACACCTGATGCACCGCTCCGGCTTCGCGTGCTTCGTCGGGCGGCCGAACGCCGGCAAGTCGACCCTGACCAACGCCCTCATCGGGCAGAAGATCGCCATCACCTCCTCGCGACCGCAGACCACGCGGCACGCGGTGCGCGGCATCGTCCACCGCGACGACGCCCAGCTCGTCGTCGTCGACACCCCCGGACTGCACAAGCCCCGCACCCTGCTCGGCCAGCGCCTCAACGACCTCGTGCGGGAGACCTACGCCAGCGTCGACGTCATCTGCTTCTGCGTCACAGCGGACGACAAGATCGGCCCTGGCGACCGGTTCATCGCCGCCGAGCTCGCTCAGGTGACGACCCCGATCATCGCCGTCGTCACCAAGACCGACCTGGTGAAGCCGGACCGTGTGGGGGAGCAGCTGCTGGCGGTCAGCGCTCTGCACGACTGGGCGGACGTCATCCCGACCAGCGCCGTCGACGGCTTCCAGGTGCAGCTGCTCGCCGACCTGCTCGTCGGTCGGATGCCGGAGGGCCCGCCGCTGTACCCGGACGGCGAGCTCACGGACGAGCCCGAGCAGGTGCTCGCGGGGGAGTTCATCCGCGAGGCGGTGCTCGAAGGGGTGCGCGACGAGCTCCCGCACTCCATCGCGGTGACCATCGAGGAGATGCTGCCTCGCGAAGGTCGCCCCGCGGACCGGCCGCTGCTCGACGTCTACGCGCTGATCCACGTCGAGCGTGACTCCCAGAAGGCCATCGTCCTGGGCAAGGGCGGCACCCGCCTGCGTGACGTCGGCATCACCGCGCGCAAGCAGATGGAAACGCTGCTCGGCACGCCGATCCACCTCGACCTTCGCGTCACCGTCGCCAAGGACTGGCAGCGCGACCCCAAGCAGCTCAAGAAGCTCGGTTTCTGACCCACGTGGGGGCCTCGTTCCCCCTAGTGTCACGGGCATGAGGGGCTGGGGACGCGCCTGGACGCTCCCTTCGCCACGTTCCCTCCGGGGAGGCGTGCTCGGCGGCCAGGTCCTGCTGGTGCTCCTCGTTCTCGCCTTCTCGGTGACGACGATCCCGGGGGTTCGGGGCGACCGGCGCTTCCACGCGGGCGTGGACGGCTGGCTGCAGGCGACGGCGTACGTCGGGACTGCGGTCCTGGTGGCGCTGCGGCCCTTGCTGTGCCAGGTGGATCGCCTGCTCTGGTCGTTGGTGGCCGCGGGACTGGCCCTCCGCGCGGCGGGATTCGTCGTCTACCTGGGCTATCTGCGTCCACGTGGCGCGGTCACGACTCCGTCGCTGGCCGACCTCGGTTGGCTCGGCATGTGCGGGTGCCTGGTGGGCGCTCTGGTGGTGCTCATCCGCTCCCGGCTCCGGGCGGCGACTGCTCCGCTGGTGCTGGACGGACTCACGGCGGCCCTCGCGACCGCGGCGTTCGGGGTGGCCCTGCTGGGACCGACCCTCAGCATGTTGGTCGAGCGAGGGCTGCTGCACGCCGCCGTGGTGACGAACCTGCTCTACCCGGCCTTCGACGGGCTGCTCCTCGTGCTGGTGCTGGGGGTCCTCCTTGGCTACTCGTGGTCACCACCGCCGGGCGTGTGGCTCTTCGCCACGGCCGTCACCGGCTTCACGGTCGTCGACAGCACCTACCTCTACGCGTCCGTGCGCGGCGGCTTCTACCCAGGGTCGTACCTCGCGGGTCTGTCGTTGATCTCCACGGCGCTCATGGCCCTGTCAGCGTGGGCTCCTCCGACGCGCCGCCCGCACCCGGGCGATCACCTGCCGAAGGTCGTCGTGCCGCTCCTGCTGCAGAGCGGCTGCATCGCCCTGCTCGTCGTCGCCGGCACCCGCAGCGTCCACGGCGGCGCGGTGGTCCTCGCCGTCCTCGCCCTGCTCCTGTCGACCTTCCGCATCGCCAACACCTGTCGGGTGGCGATGGGGCTCCTGCGCCGCCCGGCGACGAGCCCGGTGCCCCCGGTCCGGTCGCGGGACGAGCTGTTCGAAGGCATCGTGGGGGGCGCCATGGTGCTGCACTACCAGCCGCAGGTCTCCCTGCGCACCGGGGCCGTCACCGGACTCGAGGCCCTCGTCCGTTGGCAGCACCCTGAGCTCGGGTTGCTGGCCCCCGGGAAGTTCCTCCCGTCGGTAGAAGCGGCCGGTCTGTCCCGGGAGCTCACCGAGTCGGTGCTCGGGCAGGCGCTGAAGCAGCAGGCGGTGTGGCGGGCGGCCGGCATCGACCTCCCCGTCGCCGTCAACGTCTCGGTCTCGGACCTGCTCGACGACGACCTGGTCGGCACGGTCCGCGGCAGCCTGGCGCGCTACCGCGTCCCGGGCGCGAGCCTGGTGCTCGAGCTCACGGAGGAGCTCTTCCTGAGGGACCCGCAGCGCGCCGAGGAGACGATCGCCGCTCTCCTGCGGGTAGGCGTGCGGGTGCACGTCGACGACTACGGCACCGGCTACTCCTCGCTGGGCTACCTGCGTGACCTGCCCCAGCTCGGCGGGCTGAAGCTCGACCGCTCCTTCGTGACGCACCTCAACGACGATCCGCGGTCCCTGGCGATCGTGTCGTCCACCATCGACCTGGCCCGGTCCCTGGGGGTCGAGCTGATCGCTGAGGGGGTCGAGGACGACGACGTGCGCGACCGGCTCACCTCCTTGGGGTGCGACCTCGCCCAGGGCTACCTGTTCGGGCGGCCGGTCCCGGCTGCCGAGGTGTCGTTCCTGCCCGTCGCTGTCGCGCGGTCAGCGCACGCCGCGGGCGAGCGCCGCCGCTGACGGCACGGCCTTGGGCACCTGGCACAGCCAGCCGAACTGGCCGCTCGGCAGGTTCTGCAGGGCCCGTGGGGACAGCGCCGGGGCCGCCACGGTGTTGCTCACCGCGCCGACCTTGAGCACGTCCACGCCCCGGGTGAAGTCGGCGACGAAGACGAACCCCCCAGGCCGCCAGTACGACGCCCAGGTGTTGGCGTCGTCCGGCCGGTAGAAGCCGACCTGCCGGATGTGCCGCGGGTCCCGGACGTCGAGGAAGCGGGTGCCCTGGCTGTAGAAGGCCGCCGCCAGCAGGCCGTCCCCGCGATCGGTGAAGTAGTGGGCGCTGTCGCAGCCGTTGGCGCCTGCCTGCTTCTCGGGCGTCCACGTACCGAGCAGTGTCATGCGGAACTTCTTCGCCGATGTCGAGCGGAAGCCCGCGCCCCCGTAGGTGTTCTTCAGGTCGTACGCCGCGAGCTTGCCGCTGCCCTGGCAGCTCGCGCCGGTGACCTCCTCGGTCGCGATGACAGTGTCCTTGAGGTAGCGCGGGTGGTAGCTGTTGTGCATGACGCCGCCGCGGCCGGCCAGCGACCCGAGGTCCGTACCACCACCGGCGTAGGGGACGGGGTCGCAGCCGGTCGCCTTCTGCTTCTTGCCGGTCTGGGCGTTCACATGGGTGCCGCTGACCCAGTAGCCCTTGACCGCCCCGCTGCCGCTGACCCAGGCGACGCCCTGCGCGTCGACCTGCACGTCGTGGGTGTAGTCGGTCTTGCCGTCGTTCAGGTCCGCGGCGATCGCCCGGGGGCACTGGACGGGGTGCGCCGGGTCGCGCATGTCGAGCGCGTAGATCGGTCGTCCGCCCCAGTCCGCCGGCTGGGTCGCTCCCTTGGCAGGACCCGCGGTCCAGGTGTAGCGGCAGCCGTCCACGCAGGTGGTGGTGTGGCCGCTCGGGAGCAGGGTCAGGCTGAGCTGCGTCATGACGGCCGGGTTGCTGACGTCGATGACCTGCACCGCGCCGTACGGGAAAGCGGTTGTCGCCGGGCTGGTGAACCCGCGCGGGTCGCGGGACAGGAACAGCAGCTTGCGCACCGGGTCGACGTCGACGTCCTCGTTCTCCCAGATGTACTGAGGGAGGGCGCCAACGCGCCTCGGGGCGGCGGGGTCGCTGATGTCGTAGCTGAAGATGCCCGTCACGGTCGAGGCGAACATCGTCGTGCCGATGAAGTTGAGAGAGATGGCGGTCCGGAGCTCCGGGAGGTTGGCCAGGAAGGTGACGCCCTTGCTGATGGCACCGGCCGGCGGCGGGGCGGCGTGCGAGGGCACCGCGCCGACGAGGGGCAGGGTCAGGCAGGCAGCCAGGAGGGCGGTGCGCAGTCGTCGCATGTGCCGACATTCGACGTGACGCGGAGGATCCCTGCTAGGTGCAGATGACCGGACGACCGAGGTGCCAGCCCTGGCCGAGTTGCACGCCCGCGTCGACGAGAGGAGCGACCTGCTCGGCGATCTCGATGCCCTCCGCGAGGACGACGGCGCCCACCTCGTCGGCGAACGTGACGACCGCCCTCACCAGGCTGCGCTGGCGCTCGCTCAGGTGCACGTCCCTGGTCAGGCTGGTGTCGAGCTTGACGACGTCGGGTTGCAGCTGGAGCACGTGGCGCAGGGAGGCGAACCCCGCGCCGACGTCGTCCACCGCGATCTGCGCACCGGCGTGGCGGAGCTCAGCCAGGATCGCGCGAAGGACGCCGTAGCTGCGCACCGCGTCGTGCTCGGTGATCTCGATGACGATGCGCGACAGGTCGGCAGCGTGCAGCAGCTTCAACACGGTGCGGTCCTCGAGCGACGCAGGGCTGGTGTTGACGGCGAGGAACTGCGACGTCGGGAGGTCCGGGAGGCACCGGAGCGCCGCTGCCAGCGTCACGACCTCCAGCTCGGCGCCCAGGTCGTGCAGCGCGGCCGCGCGGAACCACCGGTCGGTGGGGATGCGACCCCCGAACCGGGCGAGGGCCTCCTGGCCGACCGCCTCCCCGGACCGCAGGTCCCGGACCGGCTGGAGCGCAACCTGCACCCTCGAGGCGGCGATGACGTCCGACAGCTCGGCCCGCTCGGGCAGGCCGGTCTCGTCCAGCGGGGTGATCGACAGCCCAGGCAGCAACGGCGAGGCGGAGCGCAGCTGGCGCACCTCGCTCTCCAGCAGGCGCCAGCGGCGGGACTGGGGCCAGAAGCCCCGAAGGCTCAAGGTCGCCAGGCCGACGGCGGTGACGAGCAGGGTCACCGCCTCGGTCGTGACCGGCACCCACACCGGCAGGGCGCCGTCGGCATCGCTGGCGAGGCGGAGGGCCGCCGCGACCGGGGTCAGGAGCAGTGCGGCGCCGACCCAGCCCCAGGCGCCGCGGTTGCCCAGCGGAACGCGCCGGCGCCACCAGAGCGCGCCCAGGACCCCCACCACCATGGCGGCGACGAGCAGTCGCTCGCCGGTTGCGGTGAGGCGTCCGTCCTCGCGGACCCGGAGCGACCAGGTGAGCGCGGCGCTGCCCGCCACGATCGTGGCGGGGACGACGAGCAGGGCCATGCTCCGTCGTCGCAGCGCGGCGGCTGAGGGACACGACCGGCAGGCTCAGCAGCCAAGCGACGGCGAGCGCCGTGGTGACCGTGCTCGAGCCGGTCGGGGTCGCGGACAGGTCGATGGCCGGCCCCGCCGCGCGCCCCAGGGCGACCAGCCACAGCAGGACGAAGCCCCCTGCGGCCCAGTCGAGCCGGCGGTCCTGGGTGATCGCGGAGTGCAGCAGCAGCAAGTAGGTCACCAGCAGGCACAGCACCCCTTGGGCCATGATCAGCACGGCGTACGGCGCCATCGCGCCAGGGCGTTCCCGCAGCAGCAGCACGAGCGGCAGCACGATGCTGGTCAGCAGACCGAGCCCGAGACCGAGGGCGGCAGGACCTCGGGTCCAGGCCTCCGGGGGCTGGGGCGGAAGAGCCCAGCGGCCAGGCCGCAGCACGACGTCGGTCACGGCCGCTGGCTCCCTCTGTCGGTCTGTTTCTGTGTCATGCGGCACCTAGCCTGCCACGCGCGGCGTCCCCCTCTGCGCAGGTCGCGGGGATAGCGTGTTCGGGTGAGCCTCTACCGGGACGAGGGTGTCGTGCTTCGCGTGCAGAAGCTCGGCGAGGCCGACCGCATCATCACGATCCTCACCCGGCGGCACGGTCGGGTCAGGGCGGTCGCCAAGGGCGTGCGTCGGACCCGCTCGAAGTTCGGGGCGACCGTCGAGCCGTTCAGCCACGTCGACGTGCAGCTCTACGCCGGACGCAACCTCGACATCGTCACGCAGGCCGAGTCCCTCACGTCGTACGGCGAGAAGCTGGTCGGCGACTACGCCCGCTACACCGCCGGGACCGCCGTGCTCGAGACCGCGGAACGGCTGACGGCGGAGGAGCGCGAGCCGTCGCTTCGGCTGTTCCTGCTGGTCATCGGGGCGCTACGCGCGCTGACCCAGGAGGAGCCCCGGCGTGACTCCTCGCTGGTCCTCGATGCCTTCCTGCTCCGGTCGATGTCGGTCTCCGGCTATGCCCCTGCGCTGCAGGAGTGCGCGCGCTGCGCGGCACCGGGGCCGCACCGGGCGTTCTCCGTGCCCGCTGGGGGGTCGGTGTGCATCGCCTGCCGCCCCCCGGGGTCGTCGTCGCCGAGTCCCACCGCGCTGCTCCTGATGTCCGACCTGCTGGCGGGGGAGTGGGCGCCGGCCGAGGCGAGCGACAGCCGGACCCGCCGCGAGGCCAGCGGTCTGGTCGCGGCCCATCTGCAGTGGCACCTCGAGCGCGGCCTGCGGTCGCTCCCCTTGGTGGAGCGCGCGTGACGCGACGTCCGACACCTCACCCCTCGGGGGCGCGGGCTCCGGTGCTGCGCGACGTCCCGCGTCACGTGGCCGTCGTCATGGACGGAAACGGCCGGTGGGCCAAGGACCGGGGGCTGCCCCGCACGGCCGGCCACGAGGCCGGTGAGGCTGCGCTGTTCGACCTCGTCGAGGGCGCGATCGAGGTCGGCGTGACGTGGGTGTCGGCGTACGCCTTCTCGACCGAGAACTGGAAGCGGAGCCCGGACGAGGTGCGCTTCCTCATGGGGTTCAACCGCGACGTGATCCGTCGCCGGCGCGACGAGATGAACGAGCTCGGCGTCCGGGTCCGGTGGGCCGGCCGTCGGCCACGGCTGTGGCGCTCGGTGATCGCGGAGCTCGAGGCGGCGGAGGAGCTGACCCGAGACAACACCGTGTGCACGCTGACGATGTGCGTCAACTACGGCGGCCGGGCCGAGATCGCGGACGCCGCCCGAGCGCTGGCGCACGACGTGGCCGCAGGTCGGATCAAGCCGGACAAGGTGACGAGAAGGTCCTCGCGCGCTACCTCGACGAGCCGGACATGCCCGACGTCGACCTGTTCCTGCGTACGTCGGGGGAGCAGCGCACGTCCAACTTCCTGCTCTGGCAGTCGGCGTACGCCGAGCTCTACTTCGCGCCCGAGCTGTGGCCGGACGTCGACCGGCGGGTGCTGTGGCGCGCGTGCGCGTCGTACAGCGACCGCGACCGCCGGTTCGGCGGCGCCGTGCCCAACACCGTCCCCGAGGAGTCGGCGTGAGGCTGCATCACGTCAACGTCCCCGTCCCGCCGGGGGCGACCGAGTCGGTGATCGGCTTCTACACGCTGCTCGGGCTGACGCGCGTGGCCAAGCCGACCGAGGGTGTCGCGCAGGTCGGCGCCTGGCTGGACCTCCCGGACGGCACGCAGGTGCACGTCAGCGAGCGGGAGGGAGCGCCACACCCGGCGCAGCACTTCGCGCTGGTGGTCGACGACCTCGACGCGACGGTCGCCGCGCTGCTGGCCGCGGGCCACCCGTTCACGCCGGGCACCGTGCTGCTCGGGGCGCGCCGCGGGATGACGGCGGACCCGTGCGGCAACGCCGTCGAGCTGCTCGAGACCCGCGGCGTCGCCTTCGCCTGCCATAGCGGCAGCTGTCCGTCAGGCAGCTGTCGGTCAGCGGCAGGCGGGGCAGGTGCCGAAGACCTCGACGGTGTGGCTGACGTCGGTGTAGCCGTGCTCGGCGGCCACGGCGTCCGCCCACCTCTCGACGGCGGGCCCCGTCACCTCCACGGTGGCGCCACACCCGCGGCACACGAGGTGGTGGTGGTGGTCCTCAGCCTGACAGGCCCGGTAGACCGCTTCGCCCTCTGCCGTGCGGAGGACGTCGACCTCGCCGGTGTCGGCGAGAGCCTGCAGGTGCCGGTACACGGTGGTGAGGCCGACGGACGCGCCCTCGCGGCGCAGCACCTCGTGCAGGGACTGGGCGCTCGTGAAGCCCTCGGTGCGGGCGAGCGCCTCGGCGACAGCGGTGCGCTGACGGGTCGGCTTCATCGCGTGACGGCCCGGCGGGCACCGGCGAGGAGCGTGGCGACGAAGAACGCCCCGAGAGCCAGGACGACGGTGGCGGCGCCCGGCGCGACGTCGGCGTAGAAGGCGAGCACGAGCCCGCTGACCGAGGCCAGGCACCCGACCAGGCACGCGCCGAGCAGGGTCGCGCGGAACGACCGGGCGAGCTGCTGCGAGGCCGCCACCGGGACGACCATGAGCGCACTGACCAGCAGCAGACCGACCACCCGCATCGCCACCGTGACGGTGACCGCCGCGCCGACCGCGACGACCAGGTTGAGGAAGCGGACGGGAAGGCCGGACACCCGAGCCACCTCCTCGTCCTGGCAGACGGCGAACAGCTCGCGGGCCAGGACCCCTACGGTCACGAGCACGCCCAGGGAGAGCAGCGCGATGACGGCGAGGTCCCCGCCGCTGACGCTCGACAGCGACCCGAACAGGTAGCTCACGAGGGTGGCGTTGGTGCCGTTCGGCGAGAGCCCGATGAGCAGCACGCCACCGGCGATGCCGCCGTAGAACAGCAGGGCCAGGGCTACGTCGCCGCTGGCCTGACCACGGGCGCGCACCGTCTCGATGGCCACGGCGCCCAGGATCGCCACCACGACGGCGGTCAGCACCGGAGCGGTGCCCAGCAGGAAGCCCAGCGCGACGCCGGTGAGGGCGACGTGGCCGATCCCGTCGCCCATCAGCGAGAGCCGGCGCTGCACCAGGAACGTCCCGATCGCCGGGGCAGTGACGCCGACGAGGACGGCGGCGACCAGCGCCCGCCGCATGAAGTCGAACTCCAGGAACTCGATCACAGGCCGAACCCCTTGCGTGCCGGCGTCGGCCCCTCGTGGGGGTGCTCGTGCACGTGGCCGGCCGAGGCGTGGTGCCCCTCCGGTCGCGGAGGCGGTCCGTCCGACAGCACCCGGCCGCCCGCCATCACGACGGCCCGGCCGATCAGGGACTCGAGCGGGCCGAGCTCGTGGGCCACGAGGACGACGCTGCCGCCCGCCTGGGACAGGTGGCCGAGGGCGCCGGCCAGGGTGTCCTGGCTGTCGGCGTCGACACCGGCGGTCGGCTCGTCGAGCACCAGAACCTCCGGCTCGCCGGCCAGGGCGCGGGCGATGAGGACGCGCTGCTGCTGGCCTCCGGACAGCGTGGCCACGCCGTCCGCAGCGCGATCGGCGAGGCCGACGTCCTCGAGGGCGTGGTCGATGGCGGCGTGGTCGTCGCGACCCATCCGGCGGAAGCGGGACAGGCGGCCGATCCGTCCGCTCGCCACGACCTCCCGCACCGTGGCGGGCACGCCCACCTCCGACGACGAGGCGCTGCGGGACGTACCCCAGTCGCGGCCAGTCGCGGAACCGCGCGAGCGGCGTGCCGAAGACGTCCAGCGACCCGGCCGTCAGCGGGTTGAGGCCGACGAGCGTGCGCACGAGCGTGGTCTTGCCGGAGCCGTTCGCGCCGAGCACCGCGATGAACTCGCCCTCCTCCACCCGGACGCTCACGTCGTGCAGGATCTGGCGGCCGCCCAGGACGACGTCACCGCCGCGCAGGTCGAAGACGCTCATCGGCACCCCAGGGCGGTGTGGAGGGCAGCGGCGTTGCGTCGCTGCACGGACAGGTAGTCGTCGCCGGTCGCGACGCCCTCGATCGGGTCCAGGACGGCGGTCTGCGCACCGACCTCGGCGGCCACGGTGCGCGCGACCTTCGGATCGACCAGCGACTCGAAGAAGATGGTCGTCACGTCGTTCGCGCGGGCGAAGCGGGCAGCGTCGGCGACGTCACGCGGCGACGGCTCGGCGTCGGGGGACAGGCCGCTGATCCCGCGCTGCACCAGGTCGTACCGGTCAGCCAGGTAGGCGAACGCGCTGTGGCTGGTGACGAGGTCGCGGCGGACGCAGTCGCCCAGCGCGGTGCGGAACACGTCGTCCAGGGCACCGAGCCGCGCCACGAGCGCCTCGGCGCGGTCTCGGTAGTCCGCGGCGTGGGGCGGATCGACCTGCGCCAGGCGCCCGGCGATCGCGCGCGCGCCCGCTTGCATCCGGACCGGGTCGAGCCAGACGTGCGGATCGCCGTCCTGGGTGTCCATCGCCTCGCGCAGGTCCAGGCCCTGCCGCCCGCCGTGGAGGGCGTCGTCCACCGCGGGCTGGAAGCCCTCCAGCCGCAGGACGACGTCGGCCTGCTCGACGGCCCCGACCTGCCGCGGGGTCAGCTCGATGTCGTGCGGCTCGGCCCCCGGCTTCACCAGGTTGGTGACCCGGACCGGCGCGCCGCCGACCTCCGACGCCAGCCAGGCCAGCGGGTACGCGCCGGAGACCACCTGCACCCGAGGGTCGGTCGGCCCGCTGCTGCACGCCGTCAGCAGCAGCGCGGCCAGGGCGAGGGTCCGGAGCACCCCGCCAGTCTCATGAAGATGAAAACCGTTGTCAAACTCAGAGCACGAAGGAGACCGCCCGGACGGCGACGAGGGCCGTGACAGCGACGCGCACCACCCGCCCCTGGGGCGGGAGCGCCGGCCACGCCACGACCACGAGCAGGGCCAGCAATGCGCTCAGCAGCAGCAGGAGGACGCCTCCGACCAGACCGCCGAGCAGCAGACCGCTCAGGAGCAGGGCCAGCACCAGCAGGAAGGGGACCACCTTCGGCAGTCGGGCCAGCAGGACGAGGAGGGGACCGGCCTGGAGCTCGATCCGGCGGCGCAGCGAAGGCATCCCGCCACCCTAGGACGCGGCTAGCCTGAGGTGGTGATCGTCGTGTCCCGCTTCGACGTGGCTGAGGCCACCGCCGCCGACTTCCTGCCGCAGGCGCAGGCAGCACTCGCGGCGTTCGCCGCGCGTCCCGGGTTCGTCCGCGGCCGCGTCGGCCGGGCTGCTGACGACCCGACGGCCTGGGTGCTCACCACCGAGTGGGAGGGGGTGGGCGCCTATCGCCGCAGCCTCTCGGGGTACGACGTCAAGGTCCACGCCGCCCCGCTGCTGGGTCTGAGCCGTGACGAGCCCAGCGCCTTCGAGCTGCTGCACGCGGTGGACGTCGCCGGTCCGGACGTCAGCCTGCCGAGCAGGCGCGCGGTCGCGCCTCCCGTCGCACCCCCCGTCCCCTGAGGAGAACCATGTCCCGTTCCGTGCTGCGCACGCGCCTCGCCGCGACCGCGCTCCTGCCGCTGCTGGCGGGCCTCGCCGCCTGCGGTGGCAGCGACACCGGCGCCGGTCCGGTGTCCGATGAGACGAAGGCGTGCGGCGTCCTGCCCACCGCGGACCCGGCGGCGACGCTCCCGCCGGGACTGCCTGCCCGCGACCAGGTCCTCTACGAAGCCAGCACCCAGGGCAAGACCGCGATCGTGTTCGGCCTCGTCGACGAGGGCAGCTTCGTCAAGGTCCGGGACGACTACGTGACGGCGCTCGAAGCCGCCGGCTGGACCATCGACGGAACCGACCAGGAGTCGGTCGAGGCCGAGGCGCAGTTCTCCAAGAAGGACCCGGCGCTGGTCGCGGGAACCATCAAGGTGCAGCCGCTGTGCAAGGGCTACGTGACCGTGCGCTACAGGCTCAGCAGCTGAGGCCGTAGGGTCGCTCCACGCCTGGCTCACGTGCCAGCAACCCGCCGACCGCCAGCCGGCCGGGCCGCCTCCCCGGAAAGACGACACCTCCCATGGCCAAGACGCCCGACCGCATGGACACGCTCGTCAGCCTCAGCAAGCGCCGAGGTCTGGTGTTCCAGTCCTCCGAGATCTACGGCGGGCTGCGGGCCTCGTGGGACTACGGCCCGCTCGGCGTCGAGCTGAAGAACAACGTCAAGCGCCAGTGGTGGAAGTCGGTCGTGCAGGGCCGTGAGGACGTCGTGGGGCTGGACTCGTGCGTCATCCTGGCCCGTGAGGTGTGGGAGACCAGCGGGCACGTCGCGACCTTCACCGATCCGCTGACCGAATGCGGCTCGTGCCACAAGCGCTTCCGGGCCGACCACCTCGAGGAGGGGCAGCCCGGCAAGACGCTGGCGGAAATCGCCTGCCCGAGCTGTGGCAACCGCGGGACCTTCACCGAGCCGCGGATGTTCAACGGCATGCTCAAGACCCACCTCGGCGCCGTGGAGGACGAGAGCGGCCTGGCCTACCTCCGGCCGGAGACCGCGCAGGGCATCTTCATCAACTATCTCAACGTCCAGCAGAGCGCGCGCAAGAAGCCGCCGTTCGGGATCGGCCAGATCGGCAAGAGCTTCCGCAACGAGATCACGCCGGGCAACTTCATCTTCCGCACACGCGAGTTCGAGCAGATGGAGATGGAGTTCTTCGTCAAGCCCGGCGAGGACGCCGAGTGGCACCAGTACTGGATCGACACCCGCCTGCAGTGGTTCGTCGACCTCGGCGTCAACCCCGACGACCTGCGGCTGTACGAGCACCCGCAGGACAAGCTCAGCCACTACAGCACGCGCACCGTCGACATCGAGTACCGCTTCAACTTCACCGGCGTCCGAGTGGGGCGAGCTCGAGGGCGTCGCCAACCGCACCGACTACGACCTGACGGTGCACAGCAAGGCCAGCGGCACCGACCTGTCCTACTTCGACCAGGAGAGCGGCGAGCGCTACACGCCGTACGTCATCGAGCCGGCCGTCGGCGTGGACCGCTCCGCGCTGGTCTTCCTGCTCGACGCCTACACCGAGGACGAGGCGCCGAACGCCAAGGGCGTCCTGGAGAAGCGCGTCGTGCTCAAGCTCGACCCGCGCCTCGCGCCGGTGAAGGCGGCGGTCCTCCCTCTGTCGCGCAACGCCGACCTGTCGCCGGTGGCCAAGGACCTCGCCGCCGAGCTGCGCCGGCACTGGAACTGCGAGTTCGACGACGCCGGCGCCATCGGACGTCGTTATCGCCGCCAGGACGAGATCGGGACGCCCTTCTGCGTCACCGTCGACTTCGACACCCTCGACGACCACGCGGTCACGATCCGGGAGCGCGACACGATGGCGCAGGAGCGGATCGCGCTCGACCAGGTGACGCGTTACCTCCACGACAAGCTCGGTCCCCTTTAGGAGTCTCGCGTCATGACGAAGTACGTGTACGACTTCTCCGAGGGCTCCCGCGAGATGAAGGACCTCCTCGGTGGCAAGGGCGCGAACCTGTCGGAGATGACCAACCTCGGGCTGCCGGTCCCGCCGGGGTTCGTCATCACGACCGAGGCGTGCACGGCGTACCTCGCGGACGGTCAGGTCCCGGCGGCACTGGCCGACCAGGTGAGCGAGCACCTGGCGCGACTCGAGAAGCAGATGGGGCGGCGGCTCGGTCAGGCGGACGACCCGCTGCTCGTCAGCGTCCGGTCGGGTGCCAAGTTCTCCATGCCGGGGATGATGGACACGGTCCTCAACATCGGGCTGAACGACGCGTCGGTGCACGGGCTGGCCGACAAGGGCGATCCGCGCTTCGCCTGGGACTCCTACCGTCGGCTGCTGCAGATGTTCGGCCGGACCGTCCTCGGTGTCGACGGCGAGCTGTTCGACCACGCCCTCGAGCAGGCCAAGAAGGACCGCGGCATCGCGCTGGACCTCGACCTGACGGCCGAGGACCTGCAGGTCCTCGTCGACCGCTTCAAGGCCATCGTGCGCGAGCAGACCGGCGCCGACTTCCCGCAGGACCCGAGGGAGCAGATGGACCTCGCCACGGCGGCGGTCTTCGACTCCTGGAACGGCGAGCGGGCGCGGCTCTACCGCCGGCAGGAGCGCATCCCGGCGGATCTCGGGACCGCGGTCAACATCTGCTCCATGGTGTTCGGCAACCTCGGGATGGACTCCGGCACCGGCGTGGCGTTCACCCGCGACCCGGCGTCAGGTGCCCCCGGCGTCTACGGCGACTACCTGCAGAACGCCCAGGGCGAGGATGTCGTCGCCGGCATCCGCAACACCCTGCCGCTGCTCGACCTCGAGCAGCTCGACAAGGCGGCGTACGACCAGCTCATGGACATCATGGGGACGCTCGAACGGCACTACCGCGACCTGTGCGACATCGAGTTCACCCTCGAGCGCGGCACTCTGTGGATGCTGCAGACCCGCGTCGGCAAGCGCACCGCGGGGGCGGCGTTCCGCATCGCCACCCAGCTGGTCGACGAGGGGCTCATCGACCTCGACGAGGCGCTGCACCGCGTGTCGGGCGCTCAGCTGGCGCAGCTGATGTTCCCCCGGTTCGGCGACACCGACGGCGCGACCCTGGTCACGCAGGGCATGGGTGCCTCACCGGGTGCCGCGGTGGGCAAGGCGGTCTTCACCAGTGCGGCTGCCGAGGACGCCGCGGCGCGGGGCGAGGACGTGATCCTCGTGCGGCGCGAGACCAACCCCGACGACCTCGCCGGCATGATCGCTGCGGCCGGCATCCTCACCGCCCGAGGGGGCAAGACGTCCCACGCGGCGGTCGTCGCCCGCGGCATGGGCAAGACCTGCGTGTGTGGCGCGGAGGAGCTCGAGGTCGACGAGCGCGCGGGAACGATCACCCTCAAGGACGGCACGGTGGTCCGCGCCGGTGACGTCCTCTCGATCGACGGGACGACCGGCAAGGTGTTCGCCGGCGAGGTGGCGGTCGTGCCCTCGCCCGTCGTGGAGTACTTCGAGACGGCCGTCGCGACCGACGACGACCTGGTGCAGGCGGTGGACCGGCTCATGCGGCACGCGGACGACGCGCGACGGTTGCGCGTCCGTGCCAACGCCGACACCGCCGAGGACGCCCAACGCGCCCGGCGCTTCGGAGCCCAGGGCATCGGGCTGTGCCGGACCGAGCACATGTTCCTCGGCGATCGCCGCCAGCTCGTCGAAGACCTCATCGTCTCCGACGACGAGTCCGAGCAGGAGGCCGCTCTCGCTGCGCTGCTGCCCCCGCAGCGCGACGACTTCGTCGAGATCCTGCGCGCCATGGACGGGCTGCCGGTCACGGTGCGCCTCATCGACCCGCCACTGCACGAGTTCCTCCCCGACCTCACAGCGCTGACGGTCGAGGTCGCCGTCGCCGAGGCGAAGGGCCAGACGCCGGATCCGGTGCGGGTCCGGCTGCTCGAAGAGGTGCGTCGCCTGCACGAGCAGAACCCCATGCTCGGCCTGCGCGGCGTGCGCCTGGGCCTCGTCATCCCGGGCCTGTTCGCGCTGCAGGTCCGTGCCCTGGCCGAGGCCACCAAGCTGCTTCAGGACGAGGGCCTGGACCCGCGCCCCGAGGTGATGGTCCCGCTGGTCGGCGCGGTGCAGGAGCTCGAGCTGGTCCGGGACGAGGCCCTGGCGATTCTTGCCGAGGTCGGGGTCACCGCCCCGGTCGGGACGATGATCGAGCTGCCCCGTGCGGCCATGACGGCCGGGCTCATCGCGGAGGCTGCCGAGTTCTTCTCCTTCGGCACCAACGACCTCACCCAGACCACGTGGGGCTTCAGCCGCGACGACGTCGAGGCGTCGTTCTTCAGCCGCTACCTGGACCTGGGGATCTTCGGGGTCAGCCCCTTCGAGTCCCTGGACCGCGACGGGGTCGGCCGCCTGGTCCGAACCGCCTGCGAGGAGGGCCGAGCCACCCGCCCGGACCTCCACCTGGGTGTCTGCGGGGAGCACGGAGGGGACCCTGACTCCGTGCACTTCTTCCACGAGGTCGGCCTCGACTACGTCTCCTGCTCGCCGTTCCGGGTCCCGGTGGCTCGGCTCGAGGCTGGGCGCGCGGCTCTGGCGGGCACCGGCAGCGACACCCGCTGACCGTGCTCCTTCTTCTGTTCTCCAAGACCTTCCGGCGGATCATCGCCCTGGTGGTCCTGCTGCCGATCCTGATCCTGGCCGGCACGGCCGCGCGGGTGTGGTGGGTGGCGCGCCAGGACGATCAGCCTCGGTCCGACGCGATCGTCGTGCTGGGCGCCTCGCAGTTCGACGGTCGGCCGAGCGCGGTCTTCAAGGCGCGGCTGGACCACGCCAAGGAGCTGTACGACGCCGGCGTCGCCCCGCGCATCGTGACCGTCGGCGGCGGGCGTCCGGGGGACCGCTTCACCGAGGCCGAGGCCGGTGCGCGCTACCTGCGGCAGCAGGGGGTGTCCCGTGTCGTGGCCATCGGGACCGGTAGCGACACCCTGCGCTCGCTGAAGGCCGCGGCCGTCCGCTTCGACAAGGAGGGCTGGACCTCCGCCGTGCTCGTCACCGACCCCTGGCACAGCCTGCGGTCGCGGCGCATGGCGCAGGACCTCGGGATCGAGGCCGCGACCTCGCCGGCGCGGAGCGGGCCGGCCACCGGGTCACGCAGCGTCGAGGTGCGCTACGTCGCGCGCGAGACGGCGGCCTACCTGTATTACCGCGTCTTCCACCGCAGCAGTGACGCCGGTCCTCGGGCGGTCTAGCAGGAACGAGTGGAGGGTGCTGCAATGTCAGGTATGCCGCTTCGTGTCTCGCGCCCCCGCCTCACCGCCGCACTCGCCCTGAGCACCTCGCTCGGTCTGCTGGGGATCGGCCTTCCGTTGCTCACCCCCGCGAGCGCCGCCACAGCCCCGCTGAGCTTCCGCCGCACCGTGCTGCAGGACCAGCGCAACTACGGCGAGCCGTCCCTGGCGATCACTCAGGACGGCAAGCACATCGCGGTGTGCGTCCCGGGCGGCGCGGGCGAGACGAGCGTCTGGTACTCCGCAGACGACGGGCGCACCTTCGGTACTTCGCACACGAACAGCCAGAACGGTGGCGGCGACTGCGAGCTCGACTTCCTCCCGAACGGTCGCCTGCTCAACGCCGACCTCGAGATCACGGACTCGGCCATCCGCTACTCCGAGGACTTCGGCAAGACGTGGAAGGGCACGCAGACCGCAGGGGTCGAGCAGGACCGGCAGTGGTTCGCCCACTCACCCGACGGGACGCACGCGTATCTCGTCTACCACGACTTCGTGGCCGAGGGTGAGTTCTACGCCGAGAGCACCGATGGCGGCCTGACCTGGCCGACGGCGCTCGCCGCGCAGCCCGTCACGAACGTCGACCAGGTGGCGCTGCCGGGCAACGGCGCCGGGAAGCCAGGGGACTCCGCCTCTCTGCTCGACCAGGGCGTCAACACCTTCAGCGGCCCGATGCTCATCAGCCCGGACGGCAAGGACATGTACGTCCTGTACTCGATCTCCGACGCGCAGAGCAACGCCACCGAGGGCACCCCTCCGTTTGGCCCGACCCGCGGCATCGTGGTGGCCCACAAGGGACCTGAGGACACCAGCTTCACCAACAAGTACGCCGTCACGGGGGACAACGCGTCCGTCCGCGGGGCCATCTTCCCCTGGGGCGCCATTGACCAGGCCGGCAACGTCTACGCGCTGTACAACTCCGATGAAGGCTCGCCCGGCCACTTCCACACCTACTACGTGTTCTCCACGGACAAGGCCAGGAGCTGGAGCGCGCCGGTTAAGGTCGACGACACCCCGCTCGCCGAGGGTGCCCAGATCTACGCCACGGGCGCCGCGGGTGCTCCGGGCGTGCTGGATCTTGCGTGGTACGGCACCAGCAAGGCGACCAGCCCCGCCGACAACACCGCCGAGTGGGACATCCACTTCGCGCAGGTGCGCGGCGCCACCAGCGCCAACCCCGTCATCACCCGTCAGCTCGTGGCCCCTGGCGACTCGATCCACAAGGGCAACATCTGCCTCAACGGACTGCTCTGCATCCTCGGCGGGGATCGCAGCCTGGCTGACTTCATCGAGCTCGCGATCGGACCTGACGGCATGGCGCAGATCGCGTACGCCGACAACACCGGCTTCACGAGCGGCGCCAAGGGCCGGGTCACCTGGGCCAAGCAGGTCGGTGGCCAGTCCGCCTTCGACACCACGGTCGTCAAGCCCGTCGTGAAGCCTGTGGTGAAGCCGGTCGTGAAGCCCGCCGTCCCACCGTCCACGGAGGGCACGACAGAGGGCACCGGACCCCTCGCCGCCACTGGTCTCGGCACGGTCCTTCCCGGACTGGCCCTGCTGCTCCTGCTCGGTGCGGCGTTTGCCCGACGGCGCGTCGCGAGGGGCTGACCGATAACCACTGGTCGTGCCGGCCGGGACGCTCTAGCCTGGCCGCATCGGCGCCGCGACGCGGCTGAGCAGGGAGGGAGGTGGCCACGATGACGGTCGTGCTGCTCACCCCTCACCTCCCCGGGGCAGCCGTCTGACGCTGCCCTCCTGCCCGGAAGGCTCCTGCGTTGCTCCCCACGTCTCTGCTTCCTACGGCTTTGCTCAGCATCACCAGCGAGGGCTTCGTCCCTGCGCTGCTGACCCGCGTCGACCGCTCGGCGTACGACGTCCTCACCATGACCGGCCCCGCCCGGGTCCCGTCTCTTCCTGCGCCGGCTGATCCGCTGGCGGCGCCCACCGTCGGCGACCGCCTGCTGCTCACCGGCGACCGCACCGCCGTGCACGACGTCCTGCCACGGTCGTCCCTGCTCGCCCGCGGCACAGCCCGTGGCACGAGCGTCGGTCAGCCGTTGGCCGCCAACGTTGACCACGTGCTGCTGTGCTTGGGGCTCTCCGGTGCCTTGCCGCTGCGGCGGCTCGAACGGCTGCTGACCTTGGCGTGGGAGAGCGGGGCGACCCCGGTCGTCGTGCTCACCAAAGCCGACCTGTGCCACGACCTCGACGCCGCGGTCCGCGGGGTCGGCGCCCACGCGCCCGGGGTCGACGTGGTGACCGTCTCCGCAGCCACGGGGGACGTCGCGTCGCTGGCGCCGTACTCAGCCTCGGTGCTGGTGCTCCTCGGCGCTTCCGGCGCCGGCAAGTCCACGGTGGTCAACGCCCTGCTCGGGACGGAGGTGATGGCCACCGGGGACACGCGGGACGTCGATGGGAAGGGACGGCACACCACGACCCACCGCGAACTGCTGGTCCTGCCGACGGGCGGCGTCATCATCGACACACCGGGTCTGCGCGGGGTCGCCCTGCACGGGGCGGAAGAGGGCCTGTCGAAGGCGTTCTCCGACGTGGAGGACCTGGCGACGGCCTGCCGGTTCGCTGACTGCGCCCATGTCGGCGAACCGGGGTGCGCGGTGCTGGCCTCCGTCGTCGCCGGCGACCTCGGCCAGGACCGCGTCGACGCGTGGCGCAAACTGCAACGGGAGCTGGCCTTCCAGGCCCGCCGCACCGATGCCCGGCTGCGGTCGGAAGAGCTCAAAAAGTGGAAGACCATCAGCAAGGCTCAGCGCGCTCGAGGTGGTCGCCCCTAGCCGGTCACCGTGCGGTTGCCCTAGGGTCCGCGCCGGGGGTGGTGGCGTGCTCGCACTGAGGGACCTGACCGAGGGCGACGACCTCGACGTGCTCATGGAGGGCCAACTCGGGTGGCCGGGCGCGCAGACCTGGTGGGACCTGAACCGAGGCACACCCCCGGAGGTGCCGCACGGCGCGTGGGTGGCCTGCGACGCCGGCGTCCCCGTGGGCTGGGGGTGGACGGTCGCTGCGGCCATCACCCGCGGTGACCGCGCTATCGGTGGCGTGCACGTCGTGCGAGCGCACCGACGTCGAGGTGCGGGCCGGCTGCTGCTCGACCGGGTACGGGGACTGATCGCCGAGCAGGGCGTCCGTGGTCTGCTGACGCAGGCCGACGTGGCCGACGCCGGGTCCCTGGTCGCTGCGGAGCGGCTCGGTGGCGTGCGCGCCGAGGTGCACTTCGAGAGCCATCTCGCCCTTGACCGGGTGGCTGATGAGGTGGTGGACGCAGCGATCGCCCGCGTCGCGCCGATCGTGCTCGAGCAGCCGGCCGACACCGACGAGGTCTGGCACGAGTTGCACCGGGCCACTGAGCACTGGTACCTCGACACGCCGGACGCCGGCGGCGACGGGATGGGGCCGCCGTACACCGTCTTCCGCGCCATGGCCCCGGAGTCGTGGATGGTCCTCGCCGCACGGCTGGACGGTGAGCTGGTCGGCATCACCTACGTGATGCGACGGGGCTCGGAGGGGACGCGGCTGAACACGGCGTTCACCGGGGTGGCGCGGGGGCAGCGGCGCCGCGGACTGGCCAGCGCGCTCAAGGGCGAGCACGCCCGGCGGTTGGCGGCCCGGGGCTACCGCACCCTGTCGACGCAGAACCAGGACGGCAACGTCGGGGTGCTCACGGCGAACGAGCGGCTGGGCTTCGAGCGCTTCGGTGCGACCGTGGAGCTGCTCTTCGACGGACCTGCGCGGTGACCCCGGGGGAGGAACGGCAGCTCGCCGTGGACCTCTACAACGACCTGTGGCCGCTGATGGAGCTCGAGCACCGGACCGCCGCCGATGACGCGCGGCTGGTGCACGAGGCCCACGCCTCGCTCTACCACTGGTCCCGAGTGGGGACGGCCGCCAACCTCGCGCGGGGTGAGTGGATGTGCGCGCGGGTCTACGCCGTGCTCGGCCGAGCCGAACCGGCGCTCTACCACGCGCGCCGGTGTCTCGCGCTGGCCGAGCCGCTCGGCGACTGGGACCTCGCCGTCGCCTATGAGGCGTTGGCTCGTGCCTGCGTCGTGGACGGGGATGCCGCTGCCGCCCGAGGCTTCCTCGAGCTCGCTCGGTCGGTGCACGTGGTGGAGGACGAGGACCGCGAGGCCGTCGAGAAGGACCTTCTTGGGGTCGAGTCCCTGCTTGGATGAGGGGGTGACGTACGACGAGAGCGCCGCCGAGCGTCGGGTGCTCGAGCCCGACCACCGGGCCGGGCGCACGCCGTACCAGCGGGACCGGGCCCGCGTGCTGCACAGCGGAGCGCTCCGGCGCCTGGCCGGCAAGACGCAGGTGGTCGAGCCGGTCGGGGTGCAGGCTGCCGTGCCCCGCACCCGACTGACCCACTCGCTGGAGTGCAGCCAGGTCGGGCGCGAGCTCGGCGCCGCTCTCGGCTGCGATCCCGATCTCGTCGACGCTGCGTGCCTGGCACACGACCTCGGCCACCCGCCGTTCGGGCACAACGGCGAGATCGCCCTCGACCTCGCCGCGCAGGGGTGTGGGGGCTTCGAGGGCAACGCGCAGTCCTTCCGGCTGCTCACCCGGCTCGAGGTGAAGGTCGATGGCGCGGGACTGAACCTCACCAGGGCCACGTTGGACGCGGCGACGAAGTACCCGTGGACGAGGGACACCCGGCGTAAGTACGGCGTCTACGACGACGACGTCGAGGTCTTCACCTGGGTGCGCGACGGACGCGCGGGGGAAGGGCGACCGTTCGAGAGCCAGGTCATGGACTGGGCCGATGACGTGGCCTACTCCGTGCACGATCTCGAGGACGGCATCGTCGGTGGTCTCATCGACCTGCGTGCCCTTGCTGCTTCGGCCGACGTCGTGGCTGCCCGCGCCGCCCTCCACTACTCCGACGCCGGAACCGCTGAGCTCGAGCAGATGTTCCTGTCGCTGCTCGCCGAACCCTGGTGGCCCCTGTCCTACGACGGCACGGCCCGCGACCTGGCCGTGCTCAAGCGGGCGACCAGCACGCTGATCGGTCGGTTCTGCTCGGCGGCTGAGGCAGCGACCCGGGAGCTGCACGGTGCAGAGCCCCTGAGCCGCTACGCCGCCGACCTCGTCGTGCCGGCGCGCGAGCAGGCTGAGTGTGCGCTCCTGAAGGCGGTCACAGCGCTGTTCGTCATGGGCCGTCCTGAGGCCGAGGCGATCCAGGCGAGGGAGCGACTGGTCGTCGGCGAGCTGGTGACGCTGCTGGCGGACCGTGCACCGGCGGAGCTGGAGCCCTTCCACCGCGAGCGGTGGGACGCTGCCCAGGACGACCGGGCCCGGCTCCGGGTCGTCGTCGACCAGATCGCAGGTCTGACCGACGCCGCGGCGCTGCAGCTCTGGACCCGCTTGCGCTGACGGAGCGTCCCCCTGTTGGGCCAGCCACGGCATCTCCGGGGGAGGCGTTAGGGCGAGATTGCCTGTGTTTGCTGGATTTCTTGTGCACAGATCTCGCGGTATCTCTTGCGGGGCGGTGTTCGAACTGAGATACTGATAAGGACTCCGGGGAGGTGCTGGGTGGACGGGTACGACGCTCTGCTGGCCCCTCCGCCGGACCTGCCCCCGGAGCCGGGACTCCCGGACGTCATCCCGGAGTGGGTGGTGTCGGAGGCGTTCCTGCTGCGGGAGCCGTCGTGTGGCTGCTGCGGTGGCGCTCACGTGGAGGACCCGGGGGAGCCGGCGTGGCTGACCGAGCTGCTCGGTCCGGTGGTGGCGCCTGCTGGCGTGCCGGAGGAGGAGCCGGGGTGGGCGATCCCGGGGGTGACGGGCCTGGACCGTCCCGCTCCGTCGGCTCTGCCGGCGCCGAGTCCGGTGGTGCAGGCGTTGGTGGACGCGGTGGCGCGGGTCGAGGCGGTGGACCCGACCGGCCTGCCGGGGGCGCAGGCACTCGTCGATGCGCAGGCCCTGCTGGGGGTGGAGCAGCGGCTGCGGGTGCTGGACCTGCGGCGGATCGGGGACGTGAAGGCCCGCGGCCTCGCGGAGCTGGCCGGGTTCACCGGCGCGAACGCGTGGCTGCGGCAGCACCGCCCTGACGGGGACGCAGGGGACGCCTCGCTCGCAGCGAAGCTCCGGGACTACCCGGCCCTGTCGGCGGCGGTGACCGGCGGCGGGTGTTCGCTGCGCGGGGCGCGGCAGGTCGTGACGGCGTTGCGGCAGTGCGGCCCGCACCTGGACCAGCCCGACACCCTGATCGACGGTCAGCCCGGCGAGGCAGTGTTGAGCGCGGTGATCGCGCACGTCGCGACGGTGCTGTGCCGGGAGGTCGGGGGTCTGCCCGATGACAGCCCGCGGCTGGCCCAGATCGTCGCCCGCGCGCAGGACCTCGCCGCGCTCGTCGGGACGGGGGTGTCGCAGCTCGCAGTGTTGGAGCAGGCGTTCACGTGGCTCGCGCAGGAGACCGGCCCTCGGGTCCTCGCCGCGTTGCTTGATGAGCTGGTGATGTGTGTGCTCCCCAGTGAGCTGGAGGAGCGCGACCAGCGGGGCCGGGCCAAGCGCAGCCTGTCGTTGGAGCTGCTCCCGGACGGCGACGGGTGGGACCTGCAGGGCCGGCTGACCCTGGAGGCCGGGGAGCGGTTGTGGGTCGCGCTGCGGGCCATGGCGACCGGTGACCCGACCAACCCCGAGGACACGCGGGCGTGGGAACAAGCCCGGGCCGCGGGGATGGTCGACGCCGATGAGGTCTTCGGGCCCCTCGGTCTGGCCCTGGCCGCCCGGGGAGAGCTGCTCCCGCGGGGGAAGCGGGCCCGGCTGCATGATGCGTTCAGCCTGCTGCTGGAGAAGTTCCTCACCACCGGACAGGGCGGGACGGTCGGGAAGGCCCCGGTGCAGATCCACGTCACCCTCACCGACCGCACCCTCACCGACCACACCCCCGACCACACCACTGACCCCACTGCAGACCACCTCGCGAACCACGCCGGGGGCCACTGGCCGGGGCGGTCAGGCGCCAGCCCAGGTGCGCCACCGCCGCGGGCGGACAGCGGTGCGCTGATCCCCCGCGGGATGGTCCGCAGGTGGTGGACCGACGCGAGCGTGAGCGCGTTCGTCCTGAGCCTGGGCGGCAAGGCCCTGCGGGTGGTCCACGGGCAGCGGACCCTGACCGGCGACGAACGCCGAGCCCTCACCCTCGAAGGCGGTGGTCGGTGCATCGGGGACGGGTGCTGCCCCGCCCACCCCGACCCGCTCGTGCCGCTGCGGCCCCATCACGTCCTGGGCTACGCCGAGAACCAGGTCACCAGCATCGAGGACACCGTCCCGGTCTGCGACCGCCTCCACCACGACCTGCACCTGGGGAAACGAACCCTCCGGACCCGAGACGGTCGGTGGCTCAACGAGAACGGCTACACCACCGAACCCGACCTCACCGACCACCCACCCTTCTGACCGCGACCGGAACCGTCGACGCCGTCAGCGGTACTTGGCCTCGAGCTCCACGAAGAACGCCTCGGTGAGACGGGCGAACGACTCGGCGGTGAGACGGATGCTGTCGCCGGGCTGCAGTCCCAGGACCGAGGCCCCGGGCTGGTACTTGATCACCGTGTCCGTGGTGAAGACCCCGCCGTGGTTCACGATCGACGCGACGAGCAGCTCGACCTCGTTCAGCGGGGTGCCGTCCTTGCCGGTCACCATCCGCACCCGGTGCACGAAGCGCCGGTCCAGCGCCAGCAGCGCGTTGCCGAACACGACCTGCTCGAGGGCAGCGGGCGATCCGGCTGCGGCGAAGGCCGTGACGGTGGCCGCCACCGAGGCTTTGGCCGCCGTCACCTCGTCGTCGGTGAAGTCCTTGCGTCCGAGCACGTCCGTCTCCCGTCTGGCCGGCGAGCGACGCGGGCACGAGGGCGTGCGCATCAGCGACGCCTCCAGGCTAGAGCCCGAGCCGGCCCACCAGGCGGTCGAGGTAGGCGCGCACCTCGTCGGGCTCCTTGTCGGGGAGGCCGAACGCGCACTCGGTCACCCCGATGCCCTCGAGGTGCTCGATGCGCGCGGGGTCCGGTTTGACGGCGATCGACACCACCTGCGGCGCGCCGTCCCGACCCGCGTCGGACCACATCTGCCGCAGGAGGGCCACCTGGTCGTCGATGTCGGTCTCGCGCGGCGTGGTGATCCAGCCGTCGGCGTGCGCACAGATCCAGCCGAACGTCTTCTCCGTCCCGCCTGCGCCGACCAGCACGGGGATCGGCGCGGCCGGCTTCGGGAACGCCCAGCTCGCACCGAAGGACACGAACTCCCCGTCGTACGACGCCTCGTCCTGCGTCCACAGGGCGCGCATCGCCTCGAGGTACTCCCTCAGGACGGTCCGTCGCTTTGTCGGGGGGACGTGGTGATCGGCGAGCTCGTCGGTGTTCCACCCGAAGCCGACGCCGAGCTGGACGCGACCCCCTGACAGGTGATCCAGGGTGGCGATGGCCTTGGCGAGCGTGATCGGGTCGGACTCGACGGGCAGGGCCACGGCGGTGGCGAGCGTGATGCGCGACGTCACGGCCGCAGCGGTCGCCAGGGACACCCACGGGTCGAGGGTGCGGGTGTAGCGATCATCGGGCAGCTCGGCGCTCCCGGTGCCCGGGTGGTTGGCCTCCCGGCGTACCGGGATGTGGGTGTGCTCGGGAACGTAGAACGTGTCGAGCCCCACGTCCTCGGCGGCTCGGGCGGCGTCGGCCGGGGTGATCCCGCGGTCGCTCGTGAACAGCACAGCTCCGTAGCGCACAGGCTTCTCCCTAGAACGTGTTTCAGTCGACCCTAGCGACCTACACTCACGCTCGTGGCAGGCCGCATCCGGGACGAGAGCATCCAGCTCGTCCGTGAGCGCGCCGCGATCGACCAGGTCATCGCGGAGGCGGGCGTCTCGCTGAAGAGCGCGGGCGGCGGGCGGCTCAAGGGGCTCTGCCCCTTCCACGACGAGAAGTCGCCGAGCTTCAGCGTCAACCCGGACGTCGGCTACTACCACTGCTTCGGCTGCGGCGAGTCCGGCAACGTCATCAGCTTCGTCACCAAGCACGACCACATGAGCTTCCCGGAGGCGGTCGAGCACCTCGCGCGCCGCTACAACGTCGATCTGCAGTACGAGGAGGGCGGCGCCGCGGCGCGGTCCACGATCAGCCAGCGCACCCGGCTGCTGCAGGCCCACAAGGCGGCCGCGGAGTTCTACGTCGAGCAGCTCGGCAGCCCCGAGGCCGTCATCGGCCGGACCTTCCTGGCCGAGCGCGGCTTCGACCAGGTGCAGTGCCAGGAGTACGGCGTCGGCTTCGCCCCGTCGGGCTGGGAGGTGCTGACCAAGCACCTGCGGGCCAAGGGCTTCACCACCGACGAGCTGCTGGCCGGCGGCCTGTCCGGTCAGTCCAGCCGGGGCACCCTCATCGACAAGTTCCGCGGCCGGCTGCTCTGGCCGATCCGCGACATCGGGGGGGAGGTCATCGGCTTCGGGGCGCGCAAGCTCATGGAGGACGACCAGGGGCCGAAGTACCTCAACACCTCCGAGACACCGATCTACAAGAAGTCCTCCGTGCTCTACGGCATCGACGTCGCGAAGAAGGAGATCGCCCGGCGTCGGCAGGCGGTCGTCGTCGAGGGCTACACCGACGTGATGGCCTGCCACCTCGCTGGAGTGCCCACCGCCGTGGCCACCTGCGGTACGGCGTTCGGCGCCGACCACATCGCGGTCATCCGCCGGCTGCTCATGGACCAGGACGAGATGCGCGGCGAGGTCATCTTCACCTTCGACGGTGACAGCGCCGGCCAGAAGGCCGCTTTGAAGGCCTTCGGTGACGAGCAGAAGTTCGTCACCCAGACCTTCATCGCCGTGAGCCCCGGCGGCATGGACCCGTGCGAGCTCCGGTTGGCCAAGGGCGACGTCGCCGTCAGCGACATGGTCGCCGCGCGGGTGCCGCTCGTGGAGTTCGCCGTGAAGGCGGGGCTGGCGCGGTTCGACCTCGAGACCGCCGAGGGCCGGGTGCAGGCGCTCGACCACGCCGCCCCGATGGTCGCCAAGATCAAGGACCGTTCGCTGCGGCCGGAGTACGCCCGTCAGCTCGCCGGCTGGCTCGGCATGGAGGTCGAGGGCGTCACCTCCCGCGTCGCCGAGCTCACCGGCGACGCCGCGGCGCCTCGCCGCAAGGTGGCCTCCGTGGATGCCGCGGTGGTCCGGCTCGAGCGCGAGGCGCTCAAGCTGGCCGTGCAGGCCCCGGTCCACGTCGCCCCGATCTTCGACGCGCTCGACGACGAGGTCTTCACCGACGAGCGGGCGCGCGCCGTTCAGCAGGTCGTGGCCAAGGCCGGGGGCGTCTCGGCCACCGCCGGGGGAGAGGCCTGGATCCGGGCCCTGGTCGAGGCGGCGCAGGACGACGCGACGAGGTCAGCCATCACGGCACTCGCGGTCGAGGCACCGCTCACCGACTACGAGCTCCCGCGCTACGCCGAGGCCACCCTGACGCAGCTGCAGATGCACGCGGCCACCCGGCGGGTGGCCGAGGTCAAGGGCCGGCTGCAGCGCATCAACCCGGTGGAGCAGGACGAGCTCTACAACAAGACGTACGGCGAGCTGATCCGCCTGGAGACCACTGTGCGGGCGTTCCGCGAGGCGGGCATCGGCAACCTCTGACCCTCGGCGCCGAATCACGCCTGACCGTCAGCTGACGACGACGGTCCCGAGGTTGATCCGCTGCCCGCGCTTCACGACCAGGCGCCGGCTGATGCCGGTGCCCTTCGGACCGGTGATCGCCAGCACGTACGCCTCGGTCTTGCGCGCGGCCGCCACGGCCGGACGCGTCGACGGGTTCACGTGCCACTCGAACCGGCCGTCCGTCGTGGTCTCCATGGAGGTGTCCAGGAACTCCCGGAACACCTTCTGGCCCAGCGGGTTCTTCGTGCCCTTCTGCCATAGCTCGGTCTCGAAGGCCTTGGTGATGCTCAACGTGCCGCGCACCGGACGTCCCTGCGCGTCAACGACCCGGCCGCTGATGATCGCGTGCGCCAGCCGCTTGCTGGTGATCTTCATCTCCGCCAGCTCGTCGGTGGCGTCTGCCTTCAGGGCCAGCGCCGGGCGCTTCTCGGGCGGGATGCAACCGTAGGTCGCGAGCAGGATGAAGGCGTCCCGGTTCTTGGCGTACATGGCCGGCACGGTGGTCTTGTACGGCGGGTGGAACGACGAGCCGGCGTGCTCGAAGGTGTAGCCAATCGACGACAGCGCGCCATAGGCGTAGTCGGACGTCGTGCCGGTGGTGACGTACAGCTGGATGGACTTCTGCGGCTTGTACTTGTTGTAGACCGCCATCGCCCGGCCCAGGCCCTCGAGCAGGTCGTTGTCGGGGGCGTCCGCCTTGGTGTCGCCCCAGGCCCACAGCAGCAGGTTGCCCGAGGTGTGGTTGGTGATCATGGCCGTGACGTGGTGGCTCTTGAGCACGTGGGCGACGTTCTTGCTCTCCTGCTCGGAGAACGGGTCGCTGCCGCGGTACGTCGCGTCGGTCATGACCGGGGAGGAGCCGCCGTCGTCGTCGCCCCACTGGTAGGCGTAGTTGCGGTTGGGATCGATGCCGACGTAGCCGTTCGCCTCGGCCGGGACGCGCTGCTCGACGCTGCCCAGCCCCTCACCGGCGTGGGTGGATCCGAGCGGGCGGCGGTTCTTGCGGATGTACCGGCCCTGGCCGCCGAGCACGATCCCCTCGGGCGGTAGCGGGTTGCTCTGGCCGCCCACCTCGCCGGTCTCGACGGGCGGGAAGGAGCGGCTGTAGTGGTAGCCGTCGACGTTGACGACCGGCACGACGATCGTGCGGACGTTGTCGACGATGGCCTTGATCCGCTTGTCCTTGCCGTAGTTGTCCAGCAGGTCGTAGGCCCACATGATGGGGACCTCAGAGGCCGGCCACTCGCGGGCGTGGTGGCAGCCGTCCTGGTAGAACACCGGCCGGCCGTCCCGTCGCGTGACGTTCGTGGCGATCTCCAGCCCGTAGACCGTGCGGCCCTCGAGCGTGCGGTGCGGCAGCTCGAGCAGGCGGGCCCTGGTCGGGTGCTTCTTGGCCAGCGCCCGCATCTCCCGCTCGTAGTCGGCGAGCACGCGGTAGTCGCCGGTCGCCGTCTCACCGGGCTGGGTGGCGACCAGGCTGGGGGCGTCCTGGGCGGCCACCTGCGCGAGCGCGTCGTGGCGGGCGACGTCAGCCACCTCGATCTCGTGCTTGAGCCCAGTGGCCCGCAGCCGGGCCAGGTCGCCGGGCCAGAGCAGGTACTGCACCGAGCCGTCGTCGTAGACGACGTGCGTGTCGTCGAAGCCCGCCAGCTTGCGGCGCTGGTGGACGCCACTGGCCCAGACCCGGGCGAGCTGGAGGGGCTCGGTGGCCGAGGAGGCGGCAGCAGGTCCGGCGGTCAGAAGGACGTCGGCGCGCGAAGGCAGCGCCGTCCCGACGGCACCCACTGCGGCGACCGCACCGGCCGAGCGGAACAGGGTGCGTCGCGAGACGGGGGCAGCGGTCATGCCGTGGGCTCCAGGGGATCGCCGGGGGGGTCGGCCCAGACTTCGACGACCCGCCGGCAACTCCTGCCACGTAGCGGCAGCCACTCGCGGCCGGCGCGTAGTTGGATGGTGGGGTGACCCCGCAGCAGCAGCGCTCCTGGCCGCCCGCGACGACGTGGCGATGAAGCTGCCCAGGTCGCGTGTACCCGCCGCTGTCCGGGCGGTGGCCCGGGAGGAACGCCGGCTGGCCTGGGGGATGGCCGAGGACGGGACGCCGCTGGTCGCCACGCCGGCGGCGCTCTTCCTGGGCGAGGAGCGGCTGCCGTGGACCTCGGTGGAGCGGATCTCCTGGGTGCCGGACGTGCTGACCGTCGTGGAGGTCGCCGAGGTCGAGGCCACGGGACGGACGCGGGCGTTCGTGCTCGCCGAGGACTCGCGGCTGGCAGAGATCGTCAGGGCGCGCGTGACGTCCTCGGTGGTGTGGTCGGACCGGCGGGCGCTGGGCAATGATCGGCACGTCCGCGTCGTGGGTCGGCGCGTGCCCGGTCAGGACGCCCTGCTCTGGCAGGCGGTGTGGGAGTCCAGTGTCGACGCGTCCGACTCGCGACTGCGGGCGGCCGTCGAGGCCCAGCTCGAGGAGCTCCGCAAGACCCTCGGCTGACGCTGCCGAGCGGGGCGAGCCCGGTCAGGCGTCCTCGGTGACCTGGGCCCGCTCGTCACCGGTGTCGAAGAACGTGTCGAGGTACTCATCGGGCTCCAAGGTGCTCGAGCGCATCAGGGAGAACACCTCGGCTCCGCTCGACGGGTCGTCGAAGAGCTTGAACGCCTGCGCGAGGTCGAGGTAGTCGTCGTCCTCGTCGGCGTACTCCAGGGCCTCGGCCTCGGCGAGCGCGATCGCCTCCTCGAGGGAGGTGGCCTGCCAGAGCGTCACGCGCTCCTCGTACAGGTGCACGCCGGGCGGGAGGCCCTCGGAGGTCTCGGCCCACGCGGAGCGGAAGACGCATCGGACGGCGTACCACTCGAGAGCCATGGGGCCATGCTGCCCTACTCCGCGCTCGGCGGCGAGGGCTCTCCCGTGCGCAGGCTCAGGACCAGCGTCGGCGCGTGAACACCAGGCTCAGGCCTGCGCTCAGCAGGAGCGCGCCGGCCAGCATTCCGACGGGAGTGGGGACGCCGCGGTCATCCACGCCAGCGGGCAGGGTGGGCGCCGCCTGCGCCGGCGAGGAGGTCGGCGGCGCGGTCGGTTCGTCGCTGGGCTGGACGCTCGGACCGGCGGTCGCCGTCGGGACGCGCGTCGGCGGGGGCGTCGGGGTGGCCGGGGGAGGGGCGACGACCACGGGGCTCGGTGATGCTGCTGTCGCCGGCGGGCGCACCGCCGCCGGCTTCGGTGCGGGGCTCGGGCTGCGGGTCGGGGTCCGGGTCGGGGTCGCCGCGGCGCCGACGCCGAGGGCGGCGCGGGCGTCTACCAGCCCAGAACCGGCTCCGGCCAATGGCCGCGCCGTCGACGTGATGCGGTCGAGCACGTTCGGCCGCCCACGTGACGGGCGCTGGCCGAGCAGCAGCGCGGCGAGCGCGCTCACGTGCGGCGCCGCCATGGAGGTGCCGGCCGCGACGGCGTACTGCCCGCCGGGGTAGAGCGAGGTCACGCAGCTGCGCTGGGCGCACTGGTCGTTGGCGTCCGGCTGCCCGCCCGGCGCGGCGACCGAGACGCCCTGCCCGTGCTGGCTGTACGACGCGAGCCGGCCGCTCGGACCGGTGGCCGCGACCACGAGGGCGTCGTTGCCGTACGCCTGGGCGACCGGCAGATCGGCGTTGCCCGCGGAGAAGACCACCACCGCCCCGGCCTTCGCCGCATCCGACACCGCCGTGGGGATGGCGCTGCTGGACGCCAAGCCCGGGACGTCCGGCCCGAGGCTGAGGTTGAGGACCTTCGCTCCCTGCGCGACGGCGTACCGGATGCCGGCGGCCACCACCTCGGGGCTCCCGATGCAGTCGCCGTTGCTGTCCTCCTTGAGGACGCGCACGGGCAGGATCAGCGCCTTGGGGGCGAGGCCGAAGGACGAGGCACCGATCGTGCCGGCGACATGGGTGCCGTGGGTGCAGCCGTCCCGGGTCTGGCCGGCCACGCAGGTCCCGGTGGTGCAATCGGCCCCGGCGCGCGCCCGTCCCTCGAAGTCGGGGTGCTTCGTGTCCACCCACGAGTCGAGGACGGCGACGAGCACGTTGGCCCCGCCGCGTCCGGCCGACTGGGCGTCGTACGCCCGGATCTGGGTGCCGTGCCAGGTCACGTCCTGGGACCGCCCGGCCGCGTGCGCGGTGCCGGGGACGAGCAGCAGGCCAACGAGGGCGACGGCGACAGGCTTCACCCCGTCACGGTACGTCGGTCAGCCGGCCTTCGCGGCCGAAGCGGGCGCACGCAGCAGCTCGAGGACGGCCGCCTCGATCGGTCCCTGCGTCGCGGGGTGCCCGGGCATCGCGCCGTCACCGAGGCGCTGCAGGGCCGGGGCGATCGTCACACCCTGGTCGTAGAGGTCGATGACCCGCGGGTCGATGTAGGACGACCGGCAGACCGCCGGGGTGTTGCCCAGGTAGTGGGCCACCTCCTGCACCACCCTCGTCACGGCCCGCTTGCGTGCGGTCACGGACTCCGCGTCGGTGGACACGGCGAGGCCCACGGCCGCGAGGACGGTCGCGGACCAGGTGCGGAAGTCCTTGGCGGTGATGTCGATGCCCGAGAGCTCGCGCAGGTGCGCGTTGATGTCGCTGCTCTTCACATCCACCCAGCGGCCGCCGACGCGGTAGGCCAGCAGCTCCTCGCCGCCGGACCGCCGGCGCTTGAGAGATGCGACGGCCGCGCAGACCTCTGGCTCGGCCAACGACTGCACGCGTTGCTTGCCGCTCTTGGCGACGAAGTCGAACCGCACCTCACCGCCTCGCGCGCAGGTCACGTGCTCCTTGCGCAGGGTCGCGAGCCCAAACGTCTGGTTCTGCGCCGCGTACTGCTCGCTGCCGACGCGGAAGAAGCCGAGGTCGAGCAGCCGCACGGCGCAGGCGAGCACCCGGTCGCGGTCGAGGGTCGGCCGGGCGAGGTCGAGGGCCACGCGCTGGCGCACGGCGGGGAGGGCAGCGGCCACGTCGAGGATGCGCTCGTGCTTGGCGAGGTCGCGGGTCAGGCGCCACTGGTCGTGGTAGCGGTACTGCTTGCGACCTGCTGCGTCGATGCCGAGGGCCTGCAGGTGCCCGTGCCCGATCGGGCAGATCCACACGTCCTCCCAGGCAGGAGGGATCACCAGCGCCTCGATGCGCGCCAGCGTGGAGCTGTCGGTGACCGGCTGGCCGCCGGCATCGACGTACCGGAAGCTCTTGCCGTGCCGGACGCGGTGCAGCCCAGGGGCAGTGGGGCTGACCCGCTTGAGCCTCATGGCTCGCCCTCGACGTGCATCGCCGCCTCCTCAGCGGTGAGCCCGCCCTGGTCGGTGGCTCCCTCGCGCGCCACCATGTCCTTGTCGGTGTCCTCGCGTACCCCCTCATCGGGGGCCACGAGACGGCCCGGCGTCTCCGAGGTGTCGATCGACCCTCCGACCTCCGGCTGCTCCCGTGCCAGCCGTCCGGCGAGGTCCTCGCCCTCGCGCTGCTCGGCGGGGGTCGTGCCGAACCCCTCGACCGCCAGTGGGCTGTCGTGGGGAGGCTCCTGGACGCCACCGAACTGGCCGGTGGCGACCTGCTCGGGCTCCAGGCCCTGATCGGGCAGTCCCTCGTCCTCCCAGGACGTCGACGGGTGCGGCTGGGCGGGGTCAGTGCTCACGGGGCTCCTCCGGGGTGACGGGCTCGCCGTCGCCGTACCCCGACGATCACCCCTTGGCACCTCACGGCCTGGGGTATCGTCTTCGTGCCTGGTCCGCGCCTGCGCCGACCAATCCCCCATAGCTCAATTGGCAGAGCATTCGACTGTTAATCGAAGGGTTTCTGGTTCAAGTCCAGATGGGGGAGCCACGCCTGTTCTCCTTGCCCCGATGCCGACGACCACCGGCGGGGGCCGCGCCCGAGCCACTCCTTGTCAGGAGCCACGAGGTTTCGTAAGGTCCGCGGGGATCTGTCCGTAGCGACGAGGGGGAGTCGTGGTCGTCGCCGATCTGCTGCCCATGGACGAGGACGAGCGCCTCGTCGCCGTCCAGCGCTACGACATCCTCGACACGCCTGCCGACGGGACGTTCGACCGGATCGCCGCGCTGGCGGCCAGGTTGTTCGGCGTACCGATCGCGATCGTGAGCATCGTCGACACGGATCGGATCTGGTTCAAGGCCCACCACGGGCTGGAGGTGACCCAGATCGACCGGGAGCCGGGGCTCTGCGCATCCGCCATCCTCAGCGACGACCCGTGGATCGTGACGGACGCAGCGCAAGACCCGCGCACGCTGGCGAACCCCCTGGTGGCGGGAGACTTCGGGCTCCGCTTCTACGCCGGCGCTCCGCTCACCACGCACGACGGTTACAACCTGGGGACCCTGTGCGTCATCGATCACGAACCGCGGGAGGTCACGGCCGAGGAGGCCGAAACGCTCAGCGACCTCGCCAAGATCGTCGTGGACGAGCTCGAGCTCCGCCTCAGCGCGCGTCGCGCGGCGGACTCGGCACACGGTCGCCTCTTCGAGCTGGAGCAGCTCGCGGCCGCACTTCAGGCCAGCCTGCTCCCTCCCTCGATCCCGGCCGTCCCGTTCCTGCAGGTCGCGGCCCGCTACCGGCCGGCCAGCAGGTACGAGGTGGGCGGGGACTTCTACGACGTCTTCCCGATCAACGACCAGGCCTGGGGCTTCGTGATCGGCGACGTCATGGGCAAGGGCCCCCATGCCGCGAGCAGGACGAGCTGTGCGCGATACAGCGTGCGCGCCTCGGCCACCTACGAGCCGGCTCCGAGCGGTGTCCTCGAGGCGGTCAACCACGCGCTGCTGACCGAGGGCGACCCCGGCCTCGACAGCCCCTTCGTGACCGCGTTGTTCGCGAATGCCAGAGTCACCCCCGACGGAGTCCTGATCACGTTCGCAAGTGCAGGACACCCGCTGCCGGTGCTGGTCCGCAGCGACGGGACTGCCGGCACCATCGGTGTCCCGGGCACCCTGCTGGGCGCCTTCGCGTCGCTGGACCTGACCGACGGCCAGGTCACGCTGCTGGCGGGCGACTCTCTCGTCCTGGTGACGGACGGAGTCCATGACTCCGGTCGACCGCCGCTCCACGTCGAGGGCCTCGAGAGACTGCTCCACAGCTGCGACGGCCTCACGGCCAAGCAGATCGTCTCCCGGGTCCACGAGGCGATCGACTCGGCACAGCGCGACGACGTGGCGATCCTCGTGCTGTCCGCCTGACCCTTCGTCGCCAGCGCGCTCGCCCACGACGACAACCGCGGACCGCACCTGCGCGTCTACTCCTTCGACCAACCACGAGGAGGACGCCATGCGCAAGACCCTTGTCGCCGCTGTCACCGCCGCGACCGCCGTCAGCACCATCGTCTTGTCCGTACCCGCAGATCCGGCTCGGGCGACCGCCTGCTCCGTGACCTGGGGCTCCGGGGCCAAGGCCGTGACCAACACCGCCCACCGGACCGTCACCGGGGTGCGCGCCGGCAGGCACGCCTGCTTCGACCGCCTGGTCGTCGATCTCACGCGATCAGGCGAGGGGTACCGCGTCCGCTACGTCTCCGCGGTCCGGGACCAGGGGCGGGGAGAGGTGATTCCCCTGAAGGGGAGCGCCTACCTGCAGATCGACGACCAGTCGCAGGCGACCCGCGGCCTCGCGATGCCCGCGGTCAAGGACTACCGCACGTTCCGGCAGGTCGCGTGGGGCGGCAGCTTCGAGGGCTACACCACGATCGGCCTTGGGCTTCGTGCGCGGCTGCCGTTCCGGGTCTTCCAGCTGGACGACCGCCTCGTCATCGACGTGGCTCACCGTTGGTAGCTCCCATTGACCAGCTGGGCACCACGACCCACTAGCCTCACCCGCTGTGACCCTCGCCGCTCGCCGCCTGCTCGCGGGGCTCATGGTGTCGGTCGCCGTGATGACGCTGCTGGGGTTCCTCCTGAAGGACCAGTGCGTCGGCCACTACAACGAGCTTCGCGACAGCCGGCTGTGCAGCAACGACATCCAGGTCCTGTACCAGGTGCGCGACATGCGCGACCACCCGTTCCCCTACATCAACGGGTCGTTCCAGAACGTCCCGAACGCCGACGGGACCACGACACCGACGCTGACAGGTGGGGCGCTGGAGTACCCGGTCCTGACGGGCTTGTTCGCCTGGTTCCCCGCGCTTCTGGTCAGTGATGACGGGGGCTACCTGCGTGTCACCGCGCTGCTGCTCGCACCCTTCAGCTTCCTCGCGGCGTACCTCCTGGGGCGCATGGTCCGCTGGCGCGCGCTCGTCTACGCCCTTGCGCCGCCTCTCGTCTGGTACTCCTTCCACAACTGGGACCTGCTGGTCGTCTGCGCGACGGTCGGCGCCTGCCACGCCTGGTGGCGGGGGCGGTACGGCTGGGCCGGCGCCTGGCTGGCCGTGGGCGGGGCCCTGAAGTTCTGGCCCCTGCTGCTCGTGCTGCCCCTGCTGCTCGACCGCCTCGCGGCGAAGGACCGGCCGGGAGCCGTCAGGTCGATCGGCGTCTTCGCCTGGGTCACCGCGGCGACGAACGGCTTCTTCCTCCTCGCCTCACCCAGCGGGTGGTTCGCGCCGTACGCCTTCCAGCGCGAGCGGGCGGCAGACATCACGAGCAACAGCATCTGGTACTGGGGCCTGCCGGACCTGACGACCGAGGACCTGAACCGTCTCATCCCCGTGCTGCTCCTCGTGGGTACGGCGATCGCCTGCGCCTACGGCTGGCGGCGGGCGCAGCGCGAGGGGGAGTTCCCCTTCATCCAGGTCGGCGGCGCCCTGCTGGTGCTCTTCCTGCTGACGAACAAGGCGCACAGCCCGCAGTTCGCCCTGTGGCTGCTGCCCTTCTTCTGCCTGATCCGCGTGCGCTGGGGGTGGATCGCGACGTACCTCGCGTTCGATGCCCTGCTCTACGTCGGGCTGTTCCGCTCGTTCTTCGCCTTCAGCCGGCCCGACCTGCCGGACTACGGGCTCGCCTACCAGGCGCTCGTCCTGGGCATCTGGGGCCGCGCCGCAATGCTGGTGCTGCTGTTCGTCGTGTTCCTGCGCGCAGAGACAGCCCTGGAGCCGGCGAGCGACCGCGATCAGGACCTGGTGGCGACGACCTCGAGATAGGCGCCGCGGTTGATCACGGTTCCGTCGGTGGCCTCGTTGGCGCCCTCCCACAGCGCGAGGAGGTCAGCGGCGTAGGTGGCCTGCCCAGCCGGGTCGAGGCGGGCGAACTGCGAGGCCGTGGGGCCGAACCACGTGCGGAACCACTCCAGCATGAACTCCGACGACGGGTACACGAAGTCGGTGGTCGTCTCGACAACCCGCAGGTCACGGACTCCGCTTCCGAGGAGATCGGCGAGCCCCTGCCTCGTGCCCCAGCGGACCGGTGGTTGGAGTCCCGGCGGCGGCGGTACGTGACGGGCGCCGACCGCGAACATCTGCCCCACCGAGCCCTCCGGGGTCCAGCACGCCAGACCCAGTCGACCGCCCGGACGCAGCACCCGCAGGAGCTCGTCAGCGGCCCGCTGCTGATCCGGGGCGAACATCACACCGAACGTCGAGGTCACGACGTCGAAGGACGCGTCGGCGTACGGAAGGGACTGGGCGTCGGCCACCTCGGTGCGCAGCGGAAGTCCCTCGGCAGCGGCACGCTCGGCGGCGTGCCCCAGCAGGTCGGGCACGTAGTCGCTGGCAATGACGTCGGCGAACCGGCGGGCCGCCGCGAGCGCGGTGTTGCCCGCCCCTGAGGCGACGTCGAGCACCTTCTCGCCGGCATGGACGTCGAGCGCGCGGACCAGCAGCTCACCCACCACGACCTGGGTGACGCCGATGCGGTGGAAGTCGCCGGTCGCCCACATGGACTGCTGCGCGGCGGTGACAGCGGTGAGATCTGTGCTCATGGTCGTTCCCCCTGATGTCAGCGTGGCACCCGGCGCGTCCTCTGTCACGATCTTGTTGCCGGTCATAGGTTGCGCTGCATGGCAGTCATCGAGGTCACCGGCGCGAGCAAGGGCTACCGCCGGCGACGAGGTCCGGTGCAGAAGGCCTTGGACGGGCTGGACCTGCACGTCGACGAGGGTGGGGTGCACGGCTTCCTGGGGCCGAACGGCTCCGGCAAGACCACGACGATCCGCGCCCTGCTCGGACTGATCGGCACGGACTCCGGCTCGATGCGGGTCCTGGGTGAGCCCGTGCCGGCGCGCCTGCCCGAGGTCATCGGGGGCATCGGCGCTCTGGTCGAGACGCCGCTGTTCTTCCCGTCGTTCACCGGTCGGCTCAACCTGCAGCTGCTCGCGCAGACCGCGGACCTGCCGGCGACGCGGGTCGAGGAGTGCCTCGAGCTCGTCGACCTGCGGGACCGGGCGGGCGACCGGTTCAAGGGCTACTCGCTCGGGATGAAGCAGCGTCTCGGGATCGCCGCGGCGCTGCTCAAGCAGCCCCGGCTGCTCATCCTCGACGAGCCGAGCAACGGTCTGGACCCGGCCGGGATCCGCGACGTCCGCGAGCTGGTCCGCCGGCTCGGCCATGACGGCCGGACCACGGTCTTCCTGTCTTCTCACCTGCTCGCCGAGGTGGAGCAGGTCTGCGACCGGGTGTCCATCCTCGCGCGGGGTCGCTGCGTGGCCACCGGCTCGGTGAACGAGGTGCTGCGCTCCCGGGGGTCCGGCGCCGTGCGGGTACGGGTCGGCGACCAGGTGGCCGCGGCGCAGGTGCTGCGCGACGCTGGGTTCCTGGTGACCGAGCTGGACCAGACCCTGACCGTCCAGTCGGTGGCAGCTCCTGCTGAGCTGACCAGGCTGCTCGCCGAGCGGGGCCACTACCTCGAGGAGCTCACTCCGTTGACCCCTGACCTGGAGTCGACGTTCCTCGCGCTCACTGAGGGAGAGCAGCCGTGACCGGCTTGTTCCGCGCCGAGCTGAGGCGGTTCCGCAGCCGCCGCTTCGTCGTGCTGCTTCTTCTGCTGTCCCTGCTCGGCTTCGGCGTCGGGGTCGCCGTGGCGGCCGTTCAGCACCGCACGCCGACAGCAGCCGACCTCCAGCAGGCGCAGCAGCGATTGGACGCGTTTGCCCGCGAGTCAGCGGCGGGGCGGGAGCAGTGCCTGACCCAGGTGCCGGAGGGCCAAGACCCAAACGGGTTCTGCGGCCCGGTCCAGGGACCACAGGACCTGGAGCTGCAGTACTTCACCGACGCGCGCCCGTTCGTCCTCGCCAACCAGCTCCCGGAGGGGGCATTGGGGATCGGTGTGACGACCTCCGTGCTGCTGTTCCTCATCGGGGCGACCTGGGTGGGGGCCGAGTGGTCGACGCGCTCCATGGTGGCGCTGCTGTTCTGGGAGCCCCGCCGGGTGCGCGTGGTCGTGACCAAGCTGGGGGTCCTGCTGCTCGCGGCCACCGGGATCGGCGTGGTGGCCCAGGCGCTGTGGTTCGGGGCGGCGCAGCTGCTGGCCCGCACCAGGGGCACGACGACGGACCTGCCCGGCGCGTTCTACGGGAACGTGCTGCAGACCGAGCTGCGGGCCGTGCTGTTCGGCGTGATCGCCGCGGCGCTCGGCTTCGCGCTGGCCAACCTGGTCCGCAACACCGGTGCCGCGTTGGGCATTGCGTTCGCCTACCTCATCGTCGTCGAGAACGCCGTACGCGGGCTGTGGCCCAGCAAGCAGGGCTGGCTGCTCACGACCAGCGCGTCCGCCCTGCTCGACCCCGCAGGAGGCCGCTACTACCTGCAGGAGCGTGCCGATGCGTTCGGCAACTCGGTCGGTCGTGAGGTGGTCGTGACCCACCTGCAGGGCGGGCTCGTCCTCGGGGCTGTGGTCCTCGCGCTCGTGGCCCTCGGCTCAGTGCTCTTCGTGCGCCGGGACCTCCACTAGCTTCTCCGTCAGCGGGGGCTGGGCGTCACCGAGGGCGTGGGCACGAGGTCGGACAATCGCGTGTCGGAACCGCTGGGGTAGAGCAGCAGGAACAGGCCGGCCGCGGCGACCAGGACGAGCGCGACGAGCTTCACGACGGGCGGTCGGTCCCTGCCCGGGTCGACCTCGAGCAGATCACGGTTCGCCACCCAGGCGAAGGCGAAGCCGCCGGCGTCGCGGTAGCGCACGCGGCTCCGCTCGCCGTCGACCTCCATGACGACGCCAGGGCGCGGCGCCCCGTCGACGGTCACGACGACCTCGTGCGCGCTCCTCCTCGATGTCACGAGGAGGAGCGTACGGGGAGCGTCAGGCGCTGCGGGTCACGTCCCTCACGGCGGCGGGAGCCGGTGCGGGAGTGCGGGCGACCTCGATCTCGAGCAGCTCGGAGGCGAGGGCCAGCCGCGCGCCCTCGGGGTCGAGCAGGTCGATCAGCAGCGACGGGGGGACCCCGCCGGCGAGCAGCCGCTGGGCCAGTGTCCGAGCAGGAGTCACCGTCATGCCCATCTCTCGACCCCCGGTCGAGGGTTCTTGAGCGTTTCGGCTGCCGGGTTTGTCGTGATGACCCAGACTTCGTGCTCGGAGGTGAGGATGAGACGGGGCGTCCAGGTAGTCGGCGTGGTGCTGCTCGGTGTCGTCCTGTTCGCCGTGGCGCCTGGGCCCTCGCCTGAGGGCAGCCCCGAGTCGCCGACGTCGACCGGAGGGCCGGCGAGCCCCGAGGTGCGCGCGGTGCTCGCCGCCCTGGACGCGATGTGGACCGCTGCCCTGCCCCGGCAGGTCCCGAGCGGCCCCAGGCTGGTCGTCGGCAGGGGAACGCTGCGCACCTCCTGCGGCCCGAGCCCCGAGGACGAGGGGTCGTTCTACTGCGGGGAGGACCGGACGATCTACCTGCAGGAGCAGGACCTGTCCGGACTGGCAGGGACGCCCACCGTGCAGGAGGCGTCCCGGAGCTACTTGCTCGCCCATGAGTACGGCCACTACCTGCAGCACCGGCTCGAGGTCCCCGAAGGCGACGACGGCAAGGGGCCCCGGAGCGACTCGGTTCACTACGAGCTGCAGGCGGACTGCCTGGCCGGCGTCTTCGTGGCGACCAGGACCCGCGGGCCGGACGAGGCGGCGTACCGCGAGGCGGTGCGCCTCGGCGGCGATGACGTGGGGGAAGATCCCCTCCCGCTGCGGGAGTACGAGCACGGTTCGGGGGAGCAGCGAACCGCAGCCTTCGTCCAGGGACTGAGGGGTTCTGCCGCGACCTGCCTGCGGCGCCCCTGACGTCAGCCAACGGTCACCGCGGGGACGTGGCTGGACCTGAACGCACCCTCTAGGTTCACGGGCATGACTGAGCTGACGATGTACGGCACCGCGTGGTGCAGCGACTGCAAGAGAGCCAAGCAGCTGCTCGGAGAGCAGCGGGTGCCCTACCGGTTCGTCGACATCGACAGCGACGACGACGGCCTGGCCTACGTGCAGGAGGTCAACCAGGGCAAGAGCATCATCCCGGTCCTCGTGTTCGAGGACGGATCGACGCTGGTCGAGCCGAGCAACGCCGAGCTCGCTGCGAAGCTCGGCATCACCACCGAGGCCAAGAACGCCTTCTACGACCTGGTGGTCGTCGGCTCCGGACCGGCTGGGCTCACCGCCGCCCTGTACGCCGCTCGGGAGGGCATCAGCACGCTGGTCGTCGAGCGTGCCGGCGTCGGAGGGCAGGCCGGCGTGACGGAGAAGCTCGACAACTTCCCCGGCTTCCCCGAGGGGGTCACCGGTGCCGAGTTCGCCGACCGGTTGCGCCAGCAGGCGGAGCGGTTCGGCGTCGAGATCCTCACGGCGCAGGACGTGACCGAGATCGTCGTCGACGGTGACTACCGGGGAGTCAAGACGGCCTCGGGCCAGGAGATCCGCGCTTTCGTGGTGCTGCTCGCGCTCGGCTCGACGTACCGCCGGCTGGGGGTGCCGGGGGAGGAGGACTTCCTCGGAGCGGGCGTGCACTTCTGCGCCACCTGCGACGGCGCGTTCTACAAGGGCAAGAAGCTGCTCGTGGTCGGCGGGGGCAACTCCGCGGGCGAGGAGAGCGTGTTCCTCACGAGGTTCTCCCAGGACATCACCATCGTGACGCAGGGGACGGCCCTGACGGCGAGCAAGGTGGTCGTGCAGAAGGTCGAGGAGACGGACGCGCTCACGGTGCGACCCCAGACGACCGTCGCGGAGTTCAAGGGCGAGTCGACCCTGAGCTCGGTCGTCCTGGAGGACACGGTCACCGGCGAGACGGTCGAGGAGTCCTACGACGGGGTCTTCGTCTTCATCGGTCTGAGCCCCAACACCGAGGTCGTGAAGGACCTGGTCGACGTGGACGCCCAAGGGTTCGTCGTCACGGACGCCGCGCTCATGACCTCCGTTCCCGGTGTCTTCGCCGCCGGGGACGTCCGGGCCGGCGCGACCAAGCAGGCGGCGTCGGCAGCCGGGGAGGGTGCGGCGGTGGCGCTCGGCATCCGGAGGTACGTCGAGCAGCGGGCCTCGGGTACGCGGCCGATGACCACCGACTAGGGGTCGAGCAGCGGCCTCCGGCGGACCCGCCGGAGGACCAGGTGGCCGAGGGCGCCGAGGACGACCACGGCCAGGGCGAGCAGCAGGCCCTGCCCGTAGTCGCGGGGCAGGATCGAGGGATTGCCGCTGCGGGCGCCGTACCTGCCGATCCCGGGGAGGGCCACCAGGAGCAGGCAGAAGGCGACCAGCGCCGCGCCCTGCAACGTCGGTCGGACGCCACCGGGGACCAGGCGACGAGCGACCAGGCCCAGGAGCAGCACGACCGGGGCCAGCACCAGGTCGTGGGCGAGCGCAGCGACCACGACGAGCACGGCGACACGTACCGGCTTGGTGTCCGCGCCGTACACCTGCCCCCACAGACCGAAGCCGATCATGGCCGTTCCGACGGCGTAGAGCGGCCAGCGCCAGGGGGACAGGGCCGGTTCGGGGCGGGTGCTCACAGGATCTCCACCCGCTCGACCCACTTGGTCTGCATGACTCCAGGACGGTTCGGAGCGATGAGGCGTAGCGGATAGCCGTGATCGGTGTGCAGTACCTCGCCGTTGAGCCGCAGCGCCAGCAGCGTGCGGTCGTCGCGGTTGTGGGACGAGGTCACGACGGAGGAGCGGTAGCGGCCGCGCTGCTCCAGGGAGCTCACACGCACGGGCCGGCGACCATCGGCGCCCACGAGGGCCAGCACCTCACGCAGGCGCACGCCCGACCAGATCGCGGTAGCGCTCCACCCCTCGACGCACGTGATGGGGAGCGTGACGGTCGTCTGCGGGAGGGCCAGCAGGTCCTCCATGGTCAGGACGCGGGTGCTGGCGCCGACGAGCGTCAGGCTCCAGCCTGTCGCGTCGATCTTCGCCGCGGCCGCGGTCTTGTTGACGGGCAGGCCCTGCGGCCCGGCCTCGGGGGTCCGGGGTGCGAGGACGGACACCTCGGCCAGGGGCGAGAGGGTCTGGCCGACGGTGGCGATGACCACGGCGCCGCTGGCGACGCCGGTCGCGGTCAGCAGCCCCCGGCGGGACAGGCCGGTGCCCGGGGGTTCGGGGTCGTCGACCAGCGACTGCTTCGACAGGCCACGACGCGCGAGCGAGATCTTGCACCCGATGTGCACCACCATCGCGCCGATGACCATCCAGGCCGACCAGTAGTGGACGGTCGTGAAGAAGAACCCGAACGCGTACCACTGGAAGACGTTCATCACGCCGGTGACGAGCTGGAACACCGACCCACCGACGAGCAGCAGCAGAGATCCCCGCTCGAGGCCGTGGCGCAGGTCCTTGGCCGGGGGCCAGGTGAACAGCTTGGGGTAGACGACGAACAGCTTCGCCAGCAGCAGGGGCACGGCGGCCAGGCCGGTCGTCACGTGCAGCCCCTGCGTGACCCGGTAGAGCCATCCCGGGCTGGCAGGCACGGTGAACCAGGTGGCCGGGTTCTGCACGACGTGCGACCACAGCCCGGTGAGCATGCAGATCGTGAACGTGATCCCCAACCACAGGCCGAGCAAGGCGGCGACCCGCTCGCTGTGCAGTCGCGACGTGAACGCCCCTTCACGGAGGGGACCCACGCGCAGGAGCTCCGGGGGCGTGGGGAGAGGTGCGAGCGTGGGGTCTTTCACGATGTGCTCCCGAGGTCGGGGCCGAGGGCGGCGAACCAGCGACCGGCCTCCCGCCACTGCTCCTGGACCCGCAGGCCGGCGGCCTGCGCGATGCCGTCAACGTCATCTGCGCCCACGTGCGCCCAGGCGAACCACCCGCTGATGTCCCCGGCATGCTCGATGCGGACCTGCACCGGTCCGCTGGCGCTGCCGGGTGCGTCGAGCTCGACGAGCACCACACCGTCCGCGCAGAGCAGCTCTCGCACCCGGCGCAGCAGCCCGACCGGGTCCCCACCGATGCCGACGTTCCCGTCGGCGAGCAGCGCCGTGCGCCAGCGCCCGCCGCCGGGCAGCTCGGCGAAGACCGACCGCGCAAGGACGAGGGCGCCGCGCGACCGGGCCAGGCGTACCGCCCCAGGTGCGATGTCGACCCCGAGCGCAGGCAGTCCCTGGGCGCCGACCGCCAGCACCAGCCTGCCCGGCCCGCAGCCGATGTCGAGCGTCGCGCCCTGGCAGCGCTCCACCAGGCCGCGATCGCCGGGGACCTCGTGGGCCGTCCACACCTCGACCGGGAGCGCTCGGCTGCTCCCGTCGGCGTACCGGAGGACCAGCGGCTCGGTCTGGGTCAGCGAGGCGGCGTAGAGGTCGACGGCGGCGGTCACGTCAGGACCTCGGACACGACGGCCGCGAACCGGGTGTGGGGTGCTTGGGCGGCGACGACGGGAAGGTCCTCGACGGTGTCCACGTCCCGCAGGACCTCCAGGTCGTGGACCCGAAGGCCGGCGGTGAGCAGGCGCGCACGCTGCCGGGCGCCGGTGTCGTCGCGGCTGGTCTCGATCCCCAGCAGCAGGTCCGCTCGCGGGCGGTGCAGCCCGAGGCACCACCAGCCCCCGTCGTCCGCGAGGCCCAGGACGGCGTCGGTGCCCGGCGACAGGAGCGCCGCGACGGCCTTGTCCAGCAGCGCAGCGGTGACCTGCGGGGTGTCCATGCCGATCAGCAGCATGGGCAGGCGGTGCGCTGCGTAGGCGTCGTCGAAGGCCGCCGCCAGCCGGACGTCGAGGGGGCCGTCCACCTGGTGCAGGACGCTGAGGTCCGGCGCCTCCACCCAGCCGTCGACCACGAGCACGCGGTGTTGGACGTCGCTGCGTCGTACGGCATCGAGGGTGTCGTCGAGGGCGGCCCTCGCCACCAGCGCCGCCTGAGCAGCGGAGATCGCCGGCGTGAGCCGCGTCTTGACCCGGCCGGCGATCGGCTCCTTGGCCAGCACCAGGACCTGTGCGGCGTTCACGCGCCGATGCCCATCAAGCGGCCGTCAGTCAGCCCGACGACGAGGAGGCCGCCGTCCGCGAGGGCGGGGTAACTGTCGACGGTCGCGTCGACGTCGAGGTCGAACAGCAGGGCGCCGGAGGGGCTCATCCCGAGGACGTGACCTGATCGGCTGCCCCAGTAGACGTCGTGCCGCGCGTCGATGACCGGGGAGGTCCACACCCCGATCGAGCGGTTGTCGGCGGGGCGTCGGGTCGGGCCGAGGTACCGCGCCGCGACCTCACCGCTGCGGACATGCAAAGCCGTGACGACGCCGTCGTGGTCCCCGAGGTAAGCGAGGCCGTCCTCGGTGACGACGGGCGAGGAGTAGGTCTCGGCCTGCAGGTCGTAGTCCCAGAGCGGTCGCCCGGCAGGCGTGAACGCGCGGGCCCGACGAGCATTGGACCCGACCACCACCGTCCCGTCCGGCGCGACCGCAGGGCTGACCTCCACCAGGTCCACCAGGTCGCGTCGCCAAGCGACGCGATCGTCGTCGAGCGCGACGAGCTCGAACCCGGCAGTCATGTAGGCACGGTGCGGGTCGGTGGGGGACAGGGCGACCGAGCCGAAGCTGCTGGTGCCGAGCTCCACCTTCCAGCGGACGGTTCCGGTAGCGGCGTCGATGCGGTAGACCACGCCGGCGGTGGTGCCGATGACGACCCGGTCCTCGTCGATGGCCGGCGAGGTCGGGGAGCCGTCGACCTCGAGCTTCCACAGCAGGTCACCGGTGGAGGACAGGGCGTAGAGCCCCCGCGGGCCGGGCCACAGCACCGTGCCGGAGGGGAGGACGGCCGGTGACGTGGACAGGTCCGAGCCGTAGCTTCCGCCCCCGTCGTAGGTCCACAGGTCCTTGCCGGTGTCGCCGTCCAGCGCGTACAGGATGCCGGCGTTGGTGGCGGCGTAGATGACGTTGCCGGGGCCGATCACCGGACCGGGGGTCACGTTCCCCTCCAGGGTGCGCGTCCAGCGAGCGGCACCGGTCTGGGGGCCGACTGCCGTGCTGGCTCCGCTGCGGCGCGCGTCGTGCGAGGCCTGCGGCCAGGGGGCCCACGACGCCGTACCCGGTGCGTCCTTGGTGCTTGCCAGAGCAACGGCGCGGTAGCTGTCGGTCCCTGAGGTACCACCGCTGCAGGCGGCTGCCAGCGACGCGGTCGCAAGCAGGAGGGAGGTCCGGCGCATGGCCGAACCGTAGATCGGGGAGGCAGCCGCGAGGCCGGAAACGGCGGTGACGAGCAGGTGACGTCCGGCCGCGGAGCGTGTGTCCGGCCGCCTGGGGACCTAACGTCAGAGCATGGCCGATCCTCAGCGGGTGCTCGTCGTGGACGACGATGCCACCGTCAGCGAGGTCGTCGCGCGCTATCTCGAGCACGCCGGCTTCGCCGTCACGGTCGTCGCCGACGGTCGTGTCGCCCTCGCGACGGCGCTGGCCGAGCTCCCGGACCTGGTGGTGCTGGACCTGATGCTGCCGGGCATGGACGGGTTGGAGGTCTTCACGGCGCTGCGCGCCCAGGCGCCGGTGCCGGTCGTCATGCTGACGGCCAAGGGCGACGAGGCCGATCGGCTGGCGGGGCTCGAGCTGGGAGCGGATGACTACGTCACCAAGCCCTTCTCTCCCCGCGAGCTGGTGCTGCGCGTCCAGTCGGTCCTGCGACGAAGCGGTGGGCCCCTGTCCCCGGCGCAGGCCACCGTGCTCCGGGACGCCGACCTCCAGGTCGACCTCGCGGCGCATCAGGTGCTGCGGGCCGGCGAGCCGATCAGCCTCACCTCGCGGGAGTACGACCTGCTGGTCTTCCTGCTGCAGCACCCACGCGAGGCCTTCAGCCGGGAGCAGCTGCTCAAGCACGTCTGGGGCTGGGAGTACGCCGACCACTCGACCGTCACCGTTCATGTCCGGCGGCTGCGCGAGAAGGTCGAGAGCGACCCGCGCGCCCCCTCGAGGGTCGTGACGGTCTTCGGCGTCGGCTACCGGTACGAACCCCTCCAGGAGACCGCGTGATCCCCGATTCCCTTGCGGTTCTGCTCATCGCCGCCGGCTCCGCGCTCGGTGTTGCCCTCATCGGCCTGCTGCTGCTGCGCGCTGTGCGCCGGCGGTCTTTGGTGCTCTCACTCACGATCGTGTCCTTGGTGAGCGTCGTCGCCGTCCTCGCCGGAGCTCTCGGGACGGCGCAGGCGATGTTTCTGTCCAGCCACGACTTCCACGTCCTCATCTGGGTGTGCGCCACCTCGGGCACCGTCGGCGTCGTGGCTGCCGTCGTCCTCGGCCGCGCTGTCGTGGCGGGAAGCCGTGCCCTCGGGGTCGCCGCAGCGGGTATCGGTGACGGCGGCTATCAGGCGGTCATGCGTCCGTTGACCGGTGAGCTGCAGGTGCTCGACGCCCAGCTGTCCGAGACCAGTGCGCGACTTGACGCCTCCCGCGAGCGCGAGCGCGCGCTCGAGGCGTCGCGGCGCGAACTGGTGGCGTGGGTCAGCCACGACCTGCGCACCCCCCTTGCCGGGATCCGAGCGATGGCCGAGGCGCTCGAGGACGGCGTGGTCACCGACGTCGAGACCGTCGACCGCTACCACGCCGGCCTGCGCCGCGAGGCGGATCGCCTCGCCGTCATGGTGGACGACCTGTTCGAGCTCAGCCGGATCAACGCGTCCGCGCTGAACCTCTCGATGCAGGAGGTGTCGCTCGCGGACGTCGTCAGCGACGCGATCGCCTCCGCGACACCGGTCGCCTCGGCGAAGGGCGTGCGGCTGGTCGGCGGGGCATCCGACGTCCTGCCCCTTGTCGAGGGCAGCCTGCCCGAGCTCGGTCGCGTCCTGCGCAACCTGCTGTCCAACGCCATCCGGCACACCCCCGCCGACGGCGTGATCAGCGTGCAGGCAGGGTCGGACGAGACGTCGGCGTTCGTCGAGGTGGTCGATGCGTGCGGGGGAATCCCGGAGCAGGACCTGCCGCGGGTCTTCGACGTGGCCTTCCGCGGTACGGCGGCCCGCACCCCCGGCGACGACGGCGGGGCCGGTCTGGGCCTGGCGATCGCCCAAGGTCTGGTCCGCGCCCACCACGGTGAGATCAGCATCGGGAACCTCGAGGGCGGCTGCCGCGTCCTCGTCCGGCTCCCGGCGAGGGCTCAGGTCTGACGCAGGACCGCGCTCATGTCCTTGACTGCGGTGAGCGTGCCACGAACAGTGCCCGTCACCTTCGAGCTCCCGGTTCGTGGCCGGTAGTCCACGTCGACCTCGACACAGATCCATCCCGCGTCAGCCGCGCGCACCACCATCTCCAGGGGATAGCCGCTGCGCCGGTCCAGGATCCCCAACGACAGCAGAGCTTCTCGGCGTACGGCGCGCATCGGCCCGAGATCGTGCAGGACGAAGCCGGTCCGCGTCCGCACACGTCGGGCGAGCTCCGCGTTGGCCAGCCGGCTGCGCAGCGGAAAGGCCCCCCGCGCGGTGGCCCGGCGCCGACCGAGGACGAGATCCGCCCCTGCGTACAGGGGTTCGAGAACGCGATGCAGCTGCTGCGGATCGAGGGAGGCGTCGGCGTCGAGGAAGCAGACGACGTCGTCGGTGGCCGCGAGCAGACCCGCATGGCAGGCGGCGCCGAACCCCTTGGGGCTGGCCGCAACCACGAGGGCACCGTGCGCCCTGGCGATGTCGGCGGACCCGTCGGTGGACCCGTTGTCCGCGACGATCGCCCGGCAGCCCTCGGGCAGGCGCGACAGCACCCACGGCAGGGCCCCGGCCTCGTCGAGGCACGGGAGGATGACGTCAGGCACCGACAGCGTCCCGCAGCGGCGCGTGAGCGAACTCCGCCATCCCGTCCTCGAACGACTTCTGCGCCCGGAAGTCGAGATCGGACTCCGCGCGCGCGGGCGAGGCGACGACGTGCCGCACGTCTCCGAGCCGGTACTCCCCGGTGACGACCGGCGCCGGTCCGCCGCAGGCCCGCGCGAGGGCCGTCGCCATCTCGCCCACGGTGTGCGGGGTACCGCTGGCGATGTTGTACGACATCAGCGCACCCGCCGTGCCGTGGTCGAGGGCGAGCAGGTTCGCGGCGGCCACGTCGCGGACGTGGACGAAGTCCCGCTGTTGCGCACCGTCCTCGAAGACCCGCGGAGCCTCGCCTCGCACCAGGGCGCTGCGGAACAGGCTGGCGACCCCGGCGTACGGCGTGCCCTGCGGCATGTGGGGGCCGTAGACGTTGTGGTACCGGAGCGCCACGGCCGTCCCGCCGGAGGCGCGAGCCCACGAGGCGGCGAGGTGCTCCTGGGCGGTCTTGCTCGCGGCGTAGACGTTGCGAGGGTCCAGGGGTGCGTCCTCGGTGACCACCTCCATGGCCAGCGGAGCGCCGCACGTGGGACACGGGGGCTCGAAGCGGCCGGCGTCGAGGTCTTCGGTGCTGCGCGGCCCAGGCCGGACGGTGCCGTGCTCGGTGCAGCGGTAGCCGCCCTCGCCGTAGACGACCATGCTGCTCGCCAGGACCAGCCGGTCCACCCGTCGGCGGGCCATGGCGGCCAGCAGCACCGCCGTACCGAGCTCGTTGTGGGAGACGTACTCCGGCAGGTCGTCCAGGTCGACCCCGAGCCCCACCTTCGCCGCCTGGTGGCAGACGGCGTCGATCCCGTCGAGCAGGTCGTCGGTCAGGGAGCGCACGTCGGCCTCGAGCCGTTCGGCGCGTGGGTCGAGGTGCGCCGGCCACCCGGCGGCGTGGACGCTGGGCAGGAGCGCGTCGAGGATCACCACCTGATGGCCGGCGTCGAGCGCGGCGGTGGCGATCGCGGAGCCGATGAAACCGGCTCCACCGGTGAGGAGGAGGCGCACCCGTGCAGCCTCGTCGTCCGTACGGCGCGTTGCAAGGCGCACTGTCGGTCCGTCACGGCATCGTCAGGGGGTGTCCTTCCGCCCGCTGCTCCTCCTACTTGTTCTGGGAGCGTGCGCCGCGCCGTCCGCGCCCCCGCTCGTGGCTCGTGCGCCGTCCGCGCGAGCGGGCTTGCTGCAGCAGGCTCCGAACGGGGACGGGGACTCCTGGAAGGACACGCAGGGTCGGGAGTACCGCCTGGGGCTGATCAACACCCCGGAGCTCAGCGAGTGCTTCGGCGACGTCGCCAAGACCGCGCGCCGACGACTGGTCGCTGACGGGTTCCGCGCCGAGGTGTACAGCAAGGACCGGTATGGCCGCTTGGTCTCGGTCGTGACCCTGGCAGACGGGCGCAACCTCAACGTGCTGCTGGCACGAGAGGGGTACGCCAACGACAGGTACCTCGAACGGTACCGGTCTGAGAACGAACGGCTGGCCCGGGAGCTGGACACCGCCTTTGCCGCGGCGAAGCGGGAACGCCGCGGCCTCTGGGGCGCCTGCTGACTCAGGGCGTCAAGAGGAGGGCGCCCGCAGCCGCACGCCACCGCCCGGGGTGGGTTCGTCCGCGCCGTCGTGGACGGCGGCTCGAAGGCTCGGCGAGCCCTGCAGCACCACGATGTCCGCGGGCATCTCGATGCCGGCGGCGTCGTAGGCCGCACACACGGCCCGGAGGACCTCGTCGCGGGCGGCACGGACAGCACGCTGAGCCGGCTCGCTCCAGAACAGCAGGTGCAGGTCGATCGTGCTGGTGTTCAGCTCACCGACCAGGACCAGGGGCGCTGGCTCGGCAACCACACCGTCGCACGCGCCCAAGGCCTCGAGGGCCAGTCGTCGTGCCTCGCTGAGGTCCGCCTCGTAGGCCACGCCGACCACGGCTTCGGAGCGGATGGGTCCCTGGCCCGTCTGCACGACGATCGGGTTCTTGTAGACGGTGGAGTTGGGCACCAGCACCTGCTGGCCGTCGTAGCGCCGGATGACCGTCTCCCGCAGGTTGATCTCCACGATCGTCCCCCGCGTGCCTTCGACATCCACCTCGTCGCCGGTGCGAAAAGGCGTCCGGAACAACAGCAGCACGCCCGCGAGGAGGTTCTCCAGGATGTCGCGGAAGGCGAAGCCGATAGCGATGCTGAAGATCCCCAGGCTGCCGAGCACGTTCACCGGCTTGACGGTCGGGAAGATGATCGTGATCGCCGACAGCAGGCCGAGGGTGGTGACGCCGAGGGACACCACGCGGCTCATGACGTGCGCGAAGCTGGGGCGGTCTCGGGCCAGATAGCGGCGCCGCACCAGGATCCCGAGCAGCTTGCCGATCAGGTACAGCACCACGAGCACAGAGAGGGCAACCGCGATGCGGGGAGCGGCGTTCGTGAGGGATTCGGGCATCAGTCCTCCAGGGGTGGGCCCCCATGATGACCGCCCGATAGGGAAGGTCACCGTGCGGCGGTTCGACAGCGCGGTTGGAGTGTCGGCTTGCCAAGGAGAGCACGGCGCGGATGGAGCGTGCCGCGCAAATCGCTCGGGTGCCGCTGAGTGACGTCGTTCGTGCCGCCGCTGAGGAGAGGACCGATCAGATTCCTCGTGAGCCTGACGCCACGATCACCGTGCCGGGGGCCCTCGTCGATGAGCTGCTCGCGGCCTCGTCGCCTTTGATCCCGAACTGCACGACGTCGGTGCCTTCAGCTGCGGTCAGCCCTCATGGGAGAGATGGCTCGTCACCCATGCGGCTGCGGAGTCGCGGCGTGGGAGTGCCCGGGTGTGGGTGGGATGGACGAGACGAGCACAAGCTCAGCTCGTGTCCTTGGGTACTACTCATTGTCGGCGAGCAAGATGGCCCGCGAGGACGTGCCCAGGGCCTTCGGCCGGGGCGGTCCGGTGGAAGTCCCGGGGGTACTGATCGGCCGGCTCGCTCTCGATGCCTCTCTGCGCGGCGAAGGTCTGGTGGTGTGCTGCTCGCCGACGTGCTCATCAGGATCATGGACGCAACCCGGGCCGTCGTCGCGAGGTTCGTCGTGGTCGACGCTCTCCACGAGCTAGCCGCTGTCTTCTACGAGCGTCTGGGGTTCCGGCGACTGCCGGACGGGCTGCCGCTGGTGCAAGGGGCCGCCGACATCCAGGCTGCTCACGACCTGTAGCAAGGCTCGCGGGCAACGCCGGGCATGCAGTTCACCCCCCCCGCCTCGTTCAGGGCACACGCTGGGCACGAGCACGTACCTCACCCGTTGTCTGCGGGTGGGCGCACCCCCCTTGCCCCCTGACCTGCGACGATGCACTCGCAGGGGCGGTAGCTCAGCTGGTCAGAGCAGGGGACTCATAATCCCTCGGTCGTGGGTTCGAGCCCCACCCGCCCCACCGGTTTATACCCCCTCTGACCTGCGGTTTCACGGTTTCGGGTCTTCCTCGGCTGTCGGGCGTGGTGCCATTTTGGTGCCATTTTCTGGACCCCACAGCGCCGCCTCCATCCGGGCTGCGGCTTCGAGCGCCAGTTCGGGCACCACGTGCGAGTAGGTGCCCAGGGTCAGGCTGATCTGGGAGTGGCCCAGGATCTGCATCGCGACCCGGGCGGGCACGCCCTGCTGGAGCAGCAGCGTCGCCGCGGTGTGCCGGGCGTCGTGCAACCGGGCGTCACGGACCTCGGCCCGCTTGAGCAGCGCCTTCCAGGCCTTCCAGTCGGCGCCGGGGTCGATGGGGCGGCCGTCGACTTGGGCGAAGACCAGCCCGTTCTCCTGCCAGGCCTCGGCGGCGTGGTCCCGCTCGCGCTCCTGGGTCTCCCGATGCGCCTCGAGCCCTTGGATCAGCGACGGCGGCAGGGCGATCGTCCGACGGCCGGCGCGGCTCTTGGGCTCGGCCATGACCAGGCCCTTGCCCTTCAACCGCTGCAGGGCCCGCCGGACGGTGAGCGTCCCGGCGATCGGGTCGAGGTCGATCCACATCAGCCCGAGGGCCTCGCCCTGCCGCAGCCCAAGTGCCAGGGCCACGGACCAGCGGGCGGCGTTGCGGTCCAGCTTCGCCGCCTCGAGCAGCCGGCGGGCCTCGTCGGCACTCAACGGCTCGACCTCCTTGCGTCGCAGGCTCGGCGCGTCCACGAGGGTGCAGACGTTGCGCGCCACCCGCTGCCGCTGCACGGCCACCTTCAGTGCCCGGGACAGGACCCGGTGGGTCTGCAGCACGGTGGCGGACGACAGGCCCTGGGCGCGCAGGTCGGCGTAGAAGCGCTCGACGTGCTCGGGCTGCAGCCGGTCGAGCCGGTGGTGGCCCAGGGCCGGGATGATCTTGCCGCGGACGTACGACGTGTAGCCCTGGTAGGTCAGCGGTCGCACCGCGGGTCACGGCGATCGTGGTCAGCCAGTGCTCGAGCCACACCTCGACCGTCGGGGGCTTGCCGGCTTGGGGGACCGCGCCGGCGTCGCGCTGCGCCTCGAGAGCGCGGACCTTCCGGACGACCAGCGCGCGGGTCTTGCCGGTGACGTGCCGGCGGTCCCGCACCCCGCCGTTGGCGAACCCCATCGACACGTACCCGTGCCAGCGCCCGCTGTCGTCCTGCTGGATCGAGCTCTCACCCCACGCGGCCCTGCCCATCGAGCTGCTCCCTTCGCAACTACCCAGCGAACCGCTGTGGTGCTGCCCTTGCTGGTCCGCGGCGTGGATCTGTGGAGAACCGCTACGGCTGCCCCTCGAGCCACGCCAGCAGGCGCGCCCGGGGGATGAGGATCCGCCGCCCAAGCCGTACGGCGGGAAGCGCGCCCTGCGCGACCTGCTGCTGGATCAGCCAGCGGCTCACGCCCAGCAGCTCGGCGGCCTCCGCGACGGTGAGCGTCGGCCGTGGTTCTGGGTCGTGTGTTGGTGCGATCAGCTGAATCACGGCTTCGGTGGTCGTCATCTCGCTCCTCCTCGAGGTCCTGGCCTCGGTCGTTCAGACGGAGGACCGCGCCCCGTTCGTAGCCCTCACTCTCATGTGGGCACGGAGGCCTCCAACACGACCAAGATCAAGAACAACGAGGCGCAGGACTCTTCTGGCACTAGAGGTCGCGGGGTCACCTCAGGCCCCTCCGCCGGCGTTCGCTGGCAACGGCCAGGCAGGTCTGCACACAGTGGGATCGCCATCCCGCGGCCCGGCCTGACGCTTGTCGCGGACGAGCAACAATCCCGGGTGGGCCTGGCCGGCGACGGGGCCTGGCGGTCCGTGGGGTCAGCCGATCAAGTCCAACGCGTGGCGACGTTCATGAGACAGCCTGCTCCGGCGTCGATTCCAGCGAGCAGTGCCATCGTGAACCCTGCATTCGAATGGTGGCTTCACCAGCGGCCGGCCCTCCGTGGCCAGGACTCACCTTGCCAACGGCGCACTCCGGCGTTGGCAATCGGCTTGGCAACGGGTTGCCAGCGTTACGGCTCCACGCGCTGAACCGTCGTGGCGCGGTCGATGGCCTTGTCGAAGGAGGCGACTGCGTTGACTCCGGTCGCTTCCGCGCAGGCGACCAAGTACGCCTCGGCGAAGTCCAAGCGGTCGACCTCGTAGACCTCGAGCGCCCGCAACAGCAGCGCCGGGTCAACGGTCACCATGGACCGGAACGCGAGCAGGGAACGCATCGACTCCGCGACCTGGACGCGCGGAGCCTCGTAGAACGACTCCAGCACGTAGACCGTCTCTGCCACCACGAGGTCCGTGAGCAGAAGCTCCTGGCCGACGGTGAGGAACGCCGTGGCGCGGGCGGCCATCTCCGGCGGATCGCCCGTGAGATGGCGGACCAGGATGTTCGTGTCGACGAATGCGCTCACGCGCGTAGGGCCGCTCGTCCCGCTCGAGTCTTGCGCAGCACGTCGTCCCAGGTCGCACTGCGCCTGTCGGCCGGCACGGGGATGGACCCAGCCAGGGAGAGGAAGTCAGCCGTTCGAGCGAGCACGGCCCTTGATCCCTCGACCCGGAAGACGATCTCGTCGCCCTCGTGGATTCCCAGAGCCTCACGCACGGCCTTCGGGACGGTTACCTGTCCCTTTGATGTCACCCTCGCTGCCACGTCCATGAGCCTTCCTTACTTTGTGAGGAAGGTAAGGTTACGCCCACAGGCCTCCACCTCGTCAATCACGCGGCAGCAGGATCCCCACGTAGGGCTCGGCGCTCGCTCGAGGCAGAGCGCACGTCGCCCCCGCGCGGTAACGACGCTTCTTCGCTGTCGGGCGCTTCCGCGGAAGCGTCGAAGAGCAGGCGCTCTTCGATGTCCGACGCTTCCGCGGAAGCGTCGGACATGCCGATACCTTCGATGCGTGCCAATCTTCCGGAGGCGCGGCAGAGAGCCGTCGAGCGTGTACGGCCCGGGTCAGCCCTGTCCCTACTGCGGGAGCCTCGACATCGCCGGAGTCGTCCTTGGAAACCAGACGGCGCAGACGCCTTTCGCCATCGACGTACCTGACGAGGAGTCTCCGGCGTTCGGCTGTTGTTCCTGTGGCCGCACGTACGGCAACTGGCTCTTGGCGAACACCTGAGAGCATGGCCGGCCATACTCTCGCTTGGTGAGCGACGCGGGAACAGGCCCCAAGACCCGTTTCGAGGGTGTCTCGCTAGCGGAGGTCCTGGCCTACAACACGGGCTTGTACGAGGTCATGACTCCGTCAGGCGTGCCGGTTCGACTCCACGACATGTCCCTCACGAGGCTCGTCCACGACCCAGACCGGCGCACGCTGCTGATCGAGTTCCTGTACGACGACCCAGAGTGGACGCCCGAAGCCGCCAGACTGACGCCGTTGGCGGTGTTCGCCTTCGAAGACGTGGAGGTCCTGGAGCAGCAGGACGAGCCGGTCGACCCCGGCACCCCCGACGCGGCTCTCGGGCAGGTCGGCGGCTTCGACTACCACCAGGAGAGCGACATCTTCGCTCTGTCCGCCCTCACTACCTCCTGGGTCTTTCGAGCGAGCAGCGTCACGCTCACCCTGCGAGCAGCGACCGAAGCGTAAGGCGCCGTTGGTCGACCGTGACAGCTCAGGTGAGTAGAGCCGAACTACGTCGCTCGTTCTGGCGCAGGACATCCGATCAGGAGCCGGCCTTCGTCACCTCACCCCGGCCAACTCCTGTTGCTATCACCCCGCTTCATGGACTCGGCAGTTGGAGTGGTCATGCGGACGCTCGCCCGGAGCATGCGCTCGGGCATCAGGACGTGTGGAAGTACGGCCAGCAAGCCCACGAGTGCGGTCCCCAAGGCAACCAAGACCCAAGGTCCGCCAGCCAGGACGGTGACCCCGCCTGCGACCAGCGCGAGCGGAAGGATCACAGCCGCCGCGCCCAGCACTCGGTGCAAGGGCGAGAGGTTCACCCAAGCGGTGCGTTGGCTGCGGGCGAAACCGACCTCACGCTCTTGACCCCAGTCCATTGGCCTCACGGCACCATCATGACGCCTCAGCCGAGATTGGAGAAGGCCACCTGCGAGCGTGAAGATCCGGCTTCGCCCAAGGGAGTCGCTGTAGCCCACGCGATGCGGAACACCTCGGTACCCTCGGCTGGTGACCACCACCGCAGTGATCGTGCTCGGCCTTGTGGCCGCGTGGCTCACCTTCTTCCCGATGTTCGACGCGACGAAGCGCGAACGCGACCCGTGGCCCTGGATCTTCGGAGGCTTCGTTGCGGGGCCGGTGTCCGGCATCGTGTACCTCTGCAAGCTGCGAGCGGAGCGGATGGTGGCCGAGCGCAACGGCGAGCCAGCCTGATAGGTGGCAGTCGCACGACAACACCGACAGGAACCGGCCTTCTTTACTCATCCGCCAGGCGCGCCTCGGCAGCCACCCGCATCTGACGGAACATGCGCCGGGCCTTCGGATTGCGACCCATCCCAGGACGATCAGCAGCAGCTTCGCTCGCGGCGGCCCAGTCGCGCATCTCCAGCACACGGTCCGAGTTCGCGGAGTTCAGATCGCGCTCGAAGTCGGCGAGGCTCTTCCAGAACATCGTGCTCACCGTCGGAGGCTATCCGGCTTATCCTCGCTGGGTGGAGCGCGACGAAGAAGGCAACTTCCTGCTCACCGAAAGCGAAGCCGAGGTTGCTCGTGCTGCGCTGTTCGTCGCCATCCACCACCGAGACGACATCGTGGGCCACTGTGATGGCTGCTTCCAGACCATCTCTGGCGTCGAGGCGACCGCGCTTCCCGACCTCATGCGCGAGTTCGACGAGCGGAACGGCCACGCCGCCGCTGTCGAAGCCCACCTACTCGGCGAGATGGAGAAGCGCGCCCTACGCGACGATGCGAGCCTTGATGCTGACACCGGGCTGAAGGACATTCTGCGGGCGGCCCGAGAGCGCGGGCTCCCCATTCCACCCAGGCTCGCCGACCGAGGGGAGCCGTTCTCCGCCCTGTGATCCGGCCTATCGTCCTGTGTGGCGACAACCGAGGACCAAAGTGATGGAGACACCAACGAGCACCGGGTCTACCGGTTGCTCGAAGGCGCTGTTCGCGATGAGCTCGGCGTGTACAGCGGCATCCTCGACCTTGACCTTTCGGACAAGACTCTGGACACCCTCGCCTGGGCAGTAGCAACGCGAGTTGACTATGCCTTCGACACTCGCTGGTCACCCGACTGGGTCAAGAACGGCCCGCACGTCTGGTCCGAGGCGGATGAAGCGTCCTGGCGAGGTGCGCCACGTGCCTGGAAGACAGCCCGCCCCAAGGGGATGAGGCTTCCGCAAGCCGTTGGCACGCCGAGCACGTGGCGTCGCAGCACGCAGGGTAGGTGTAGATATGCCGGTGATCCTCACGCTCACCTCGGCTCGTCGTCGGACGGGTCGTTGCAGCTGAGAGGAACCGGCCGTCATGTCGTTCGACCCGTGCATTCTGCCTGCTCATGAACCGCCTGAGAGGGCCCCGAGCTCGGGCATCCGGTGCTCGACAGGTACTTGCTGTTCGTCGCTGCGCGGTGCCGGCCGAACACGGTGCTGGCCGCCGCGTCGGACCTGCGGGCGTTCTTCGCCGTCGTCGCCAAGGAGCCGGCCGAGGTGGTCGTCGCCGACGTCCTGGCGTTCATCCACGAGCAGCGTCAGCCGCGCGGCGACGGCCGGGTCGTGCGTCTGTCCGACGGCGAGGCCGGCTTGTCGTCGCGGACGATCAAGCGCCGGCTGTCGACGGTGTCGGGGCTGTTCGCCTGGCTGGTGATGCTCGGCGAGATGCCGGCGAACCCGGTGCCGCGGGGCCTGGCGACCCGCCGTCAGCAGGGCCGGCGCAACGGGGTCCCGCTGATCCGCACGCCCCGGACGCTGCCGCAGGTGCTGGACCCGGCACGAGGTCGACCTGCTGCTGCGAGCGCTGCGCCGGTGGCGGGACCGGGCGATGGTCGAGGCGATGCTGCTCGGCGGGCTGCGCCGCTGCGAGGTCCTCGGGCTGCGGCTGGAGGACCTGCGCCCCGGTGAGGGCCGGGTGTTCATCCACGAGGGCAAGGGCGGCCATCAACGGCTGATCCCGATCTCGGCCCGGTTCTTCCGCAGCCTGTGGCCGCTACCTCGAACACGAACGACCCGCCGACGCCGACACCGACCGCGGTGTTCGTGGTGCTGAAGGGCCCGCGCCGCGGCCAGCCGCTGACCGCCGACGGGCTGGACCAGATCGTGCTCGGCGCCCGGCAGCGCGGCGGGCCTGGCGCACGCGTCCTGTCACGAGCTGCGCCACACCTGCCTGACCCGGCTGCGGGAAGCCGGGATGGCGCTGGAGGCGATCCAGGCCCAGGCCGGGCACCGCTGCATCGAGTCGACCCGGCTCTACCTGCACCTGGCCAACGACTGGCTCGCCGGCGGAGTACCTGCGCGCGAGCGACGCTCATCGACGCCGCGGCCGACACCCTCGCCGCTGACCGCGGCGGTCGCCCGATGACCGCCCACGCTGTCGAGCAACGACGGCCCTGCGTCCGCCGGGCGGGCTGTCGAAGCTGGCCATGAGCTGGGCGCCGATCGCGCGCCGGCAACCGCAGCTGGCCGTCACCGCCCGGCAGTATCTGGACGCAGATCTCCATAAGCCTCAGCCCGTCCAGCGTCGAGGTCGCCGACCAGACGCTGCGCGATGTTCTGCCTGTTCCTGGCCGCCGAGCACCCCGAGGTCAGCGGCGTTCGCGCAGGTGAACCGGGCCGTCATCGAGGACTTCAAGCGTTGGCTGGTCGCCCGGCCCGGCGCGAAGGTCGACAGCCCCGCGACCAAGAACACCGTCCGGCAGCGGCTCGGGACGATCCGGACGTTCTTCGACCGGATCATCGAGTGGGACTGGCCCGACGCCCCCGCTCGGACGCCGATCTTCTCCGTCGACCTGCCGATCGTCGATGACCCGCTCCCGAAGTTCCTCGACGACGCCGCAAGCCGCCGCGCTGCTGCGCACCGCGTCCGCCGACCCCGACCCGCTGCGCGCGCCTGGTGATCCATCTGCTGCTCCGGACCGGGCATGCGTGCCGGTGAGCTCTGCGCGCCTGGAGACCGACGCGGTCGTGACGATGCGCGACGGGCACTGGCTGCGGATCCCGCTCGGCAAGCTCCACAACGACCGCTACATCCCGCTGCACCCGCACCTGGTCGAGCTCCTCGCCGACTGGAGCCGCCGGCACGACGACCACGGCACTGGGCTGCTGCTGACCCGCGACGGACGGCCGCTGACCGTCAGCGGTCGCCCGGATCGTCCGGCCGCGTCGCCGACGGCGCCGGGCTCGGGCACGTCCACCCGCACCAGCTGCGGCACACCTTCGCCACCCAAGCCGTCAACCGCGGCATGCGGATCGAAGCGATCGGCGCGATGCTCGGCCACCGGACCCTGCGGATGACGCTGATCTACGCCCGGATCGCGAACCAGACCGTCGCCGACGAGTACCGCGCCGTCAGCGACAGCGTCGACGCCCTCTACGCCGAGCCCGACCTGCCCGGCCAGCCAGCCCGACCCCGCCGAGACCGTCGAGATGCGCCGGCTCCGGCTCGAGCACCGCCGGATGCTCGGCAACGGCTGGTGCACCCGACCCGCCAAGCTCGACTGCGCCTTCGAGACGATCTGCGAAGGCTGCGGCTTCTTCCAGACCACCATCGCGTTCCGGCCCACCCTCCAAGCCCAGCACGACGACGCCCTCGCCAAGGGCCAAGACGGCCGCGCCGAACTGTTCGCGAACCTGCTCAACAGCCCCGCCGCAGGGCCGCCGGCTGACCCCGCACGACCCCGATCGGGCCGGGCCCTGACCGGGCCCGCCCGATCACCGGCATATCCCGCAAGTACTTGACAGGATCACCGGCATAAGTGCCGCTCTTCACCGTCAGTCGGCCGAGCGGGGCACAGCGAAGAACGACAGCTCTCCATCTCCCGACCAGCGGCATGAGCGGATGCGACGAGCCGGGCGTGCACGCTGCATCATGAGGGCATGGTTGATGCGGTGACTAACGCCCTGGGCGCGGCTGAACGGGAGGCGAGCGATAGGACCGCGCGCGTGGCGGCGCTGGTGAGCCAACTTCACGCCATCACCGATGAGTTGGAAGCCTTGCACCCAGGCAGACAGTTCCCGATTGACGGCCACTTGGTTGGCTCACTCGGGGAAGCGGCTGCCGCCGCGCTCTTCTGTCTGGACCTGGTTCCGCCGGGCACCGCGGGGTATGACGCCGTCGCGCTGGGCCCCATAAGAGTGGAAATCAAGGCCACCTACGGCGTCAGGGGCGTTGGGATCAGGCGAACCTCTCACGCTGCAGCCGATGCCTTGATCGTCTTGAAACTCTCAAGCGACCCACAGGTACCGCATGAGGTCGTGTTCAATGGGCCCCTTTCCATTGCGCTGAAGGGAGCCGGAAAGCTACAGAGCAACGGGCAAGCCCACATAATTTGTCCCGGCTGCGAGCCCTGGATCAGTCGGTCAGCCCGACCGATCGAGTCGCTCGCCGTGAGAAGAGGGCCCCTCAGCGGCCATCCCCGCGGCATGCGTGCGTTCGGACTATCAGCGACGCTGCATGCCATAGGCAAGGTCGATGGCCGTGCGCACAGCACAAGGCTGTGCCCGGTACGAGATAGGCCTCGACTTTGTGGTGTGCCTCCATGCGAGGCGGCACGCCAAAGCTTTCCGGGTAGTCCTCAAGCAGCGACTCTCTGCCCGCTCAAGGGGACCCGAATCACCAGCGTGTTCTGGTCATGCAGGCGCGCGACGAGGCGGTCGTTGACATACCAGGCCGGACGCAACTCGGTTCCCTTGCGCTTGAGCTGCGGTAGCGACTCCGCATACCGACGAACCTCATCCGGGGTCATCTGCGAAGCGTAGGCCCGCACTCATCGAGCTGCGTCACACCATCCGCTCATCGGCAGAAGCGGTAGTTCGGTCAGCGGGGCCCGTACCGCTGTCGTGCCGCCTCGCCACGTGCATTGATTTTTGGTGCCATTTTGGTGCCATTCTCTGCCGAGCAGCACCGAACCAGGCTTTCGCGGCCGACGCTGCACCCACTCTGACCTGCGGTTTTGCACCTCGGCCTACCTGGCCAGCCCCCCTGGCCCCGGCTCATAATCCCTCGGTCGTGGGTTCGAGCCCCACCCGCCCCACTTACGCTCACCGTCTCGTCGAGCAGCGATCGACGCAGGCGCGGTACGGCGTGTGGATTGGCCACGTCGCTGATCTCGATCCTCATCGCACCGGACGACGACCAGAAGACGTAGACCAGCCCCCTAGGAGGCCTCGACGACGGAGACGTCCTGGGGAACGTGGAGGGGGTGACTGCGCAGCAGGCGGTCGTCGGCCAGGCTGAGCAGGCTGGGGCTGACCGGGTTGGCCGACACTGCCTCCAGGAAGGCCTCGGCCGACAACCGCCACACCCGGCCGGTTCCCAGGGCCGTCACGGTCGCGGTTCGAGGCAGGGAGTGCAGCAGCCCGATCTCACCGAACACCGAGAGCGGAGTCATGACCCGAAGCTGCTCGACCTTTCCGCTTGCAGCCGAGGTGACCGAGACGCGCCCGGCAGTGAGCACGTAGAGCGCGTCAGCGGCGTCGCCCTCCTCGATGACCACGTCACCGTCGGCCAGTGGCACCTCCGTGATGGACCGGGCTAGCTGCTCGAGCACCATGGTGTTGGCGGCGGCGAACAGGTCCAGTCCCTTGAGGGCCTCGATGTACGGCGCCAGACCGGCCAGGTTCTCGGCCGCGGTCCGGTCGGCCACCAGCAACGGCCGAACGCCGAGCAGCGAGAGCACGGAAAAGCCGACGCCGAGGATCACCAGGGCCGCCTCGATGCTCAAACCGCCGATGAGGGCGGAGGCGAGGACACTGCCGAAGATGCTGGCGGCGTACAGCGCGCTGTCCAGCAGGCCGAACACCCGGCCGAGGACCTCGCGCGGGACCTGGCGCTGCAGGGCCGTGATGGCCAGCACGTCGACGATCACCATGCCGGCTCCGGCGACGACCATCAGTGCCGCCGCGACGGCGGGTTGGTGGACGACGGCGAGCAGGGCGAGGGGGATCGACTCCAGCAACAGGCCGATGACGACCGCAGGACCGAGGCGGCCGGCAGACAGGCGATCCGCGAGGCCGGCCGAGATGACGCCACCGATGGAGAAAGCCGTGAGCAGGTAGCTCAGGCCGCTGCTGCCGGTGCCGAGAAGCTCGTTGCTGGCGGCGACGAACAGCACCGTGGTCGTCCCGGCGGCGGCGGTGCAGAGCATGCAGTACACGACCAGGCGTAGGGCCACGGGTTCGTCGCGGAGGGCCTGGATACCGGCCATGACCTGGCTCCGGACCCCGGCCGCCTCGCGCGTCGCCGCGGCGTTGCTGCGGGTCGAGAGGGTGTGCAGCACCAGCGCCGCCACGACGAACGAGAGCGCGTTCAGCACGACGGCGACCCCGGGAGCGGTCAGGAGCAAGACCAGACCACCGATAGCCGGACCCAGGACGACCACCGTGCTCTCGAGGGACAAGAACAAGGCGTTGGCGGCCGTCAGCTGCCGCTCGGGAACGAGATCCACGAGCAGCGCCTGCGACGCCGGGTTGTACGGCGTCGTGACCACGGCCGTGACGGCGCTCATCAGGAGCAGGAGGGGGAGCGGACCGTCCGAGATGACGAGCACGGCCATGACCGAGCTCGTCAGGAAGCCGCACAGGGCCGAGACCTGCATCACGCGCGTGCGCTCGTAGCGGTCGGCGAGCACCCCGGCGTACGGCGCCGCGAAGAACTTCGGGACCCACGCTGCGCACAAGAACAGCGTGACGGCGGCGGTGCTGCCGGTGCGGTCGAAGACGTAGACGGTCAGGACGATGCTGTACGCCCAGCTCCCGAGGGAGTTGATGAGGAAGGCGATCACCTGCCGCCGGAAGTCACGGATGCGCAGGGCCTCGCGGATGCTGCCTCGGGGGGTCATGCGGCTCCAGGGTGAGGGGGTCGGGTCCCGGCGAACCGGTGGAGGGACTCGGGATCGAGCAGCACGACGATCTGGCCGTCCACCCGGATCCAGCCGCGGCGGGCGAAGCCGCCGAGCGCGGCGTTGACGCTTTGCCGGGTACCACCCACGACCGTGGCCACCTGCGATTGCGTCAGGCCCAGGTCCACTCTCCTGCCCGTTGCCGTGGGGTGCTCCACCAGGAGCTTGGCGAGCCGTCGGGGAAGGTCCAGGAACACCAGGTCGGCTGTCGCGTCAGTCAGGCGTCGCAGACTGGCGGCGACGTTCAGGAGCAGCTTGTGTGTCGTGGCGGGCTCAGCCGACAGCACGTCGAGCACGGACTGCCGAGGAAGCAGGATCAGGTCGGCGTCCTCGAGGCTGATCGCGCTCGTCGAACGCGGCCCGCCGTCGACCACACCGAGCGTGCCCAGCACCTCGCCGGCCCTGATGACGTCGAAGGTCAGCTCTGCGCCGTCCGCAGAGGTGGCCAGGATCTGGATCCGACCCCGCACGACGACCATCAGGGTGTCGCTCGCGTCACCTGCCTGGAACAGCACCTGCCCCCGGCGGTAGGACCGGCGGATGGCTCGCGCAGCCAGGCCCTGGACGCTGGCGGGGGAGGACTGGGAGAAAAGCGACACCTTGTGGAGCTCGTCGGCACAGCTCGCCGTGTCAACCACGGGGCGGCCTGACCGCGTTCGAGCAGACGGCCCGCAGGACGGACTTCACCTCGTACGGCGTGAGGTCGGGGTGCTTGGACAGGATCCGGGCGACCAGGCCGGTCACGTGCGGAGCGGCGAAGGAGTTGCCGGTGCTGAGCAACGTGCTCCCGCCCAGCCAGGCGACGTCGACGTCGATGCCGGGCGCCCCGAAGTCGACGGGAGGTCGGGGATTGGCGTCGAGGGAGAACGGGTCCTTGCCGTCGTGGGCGGCCACCGAGATCACCGAGGAGAACTCACCGGGGTAGGTGGGCGCGGGCACGTTGTTCACCGCGCACACCAGAACCACGCCGGCGAACGCCGCCTCGTCCGCGATCTCGTGGAACGTGGCGTACGCGTCCTCGCGGCCGGTGCTGAGCGACAGGTTGACCACCTTGGCGCCGTGGGCGATGGCCCAGCGCAGTCCGGCGGCGAAGACCACGCCCTTGCCGCTCAGCCGCCGACCGAGCACCCGCACGGACATCAGCTCGGCGTCGGGGGCGGCGTGCCGGACGATGCCGGCGCAGGCCGTCCCGTGGCCGTACAAGTCCTCGTGCGGCCCCTCCTCGACGAGGACCTCCTCGAGGTCGGCGTCATAGGTCAGCGCCGCCGACCGTCCCACGGTCCTGATCTGCGGGTGACCGGCCTCGACCCCGCTGTCGACGACGGCGACGGAGACGCCCCGTCCCGTGGCGCCGCCCCACGCCCACTCCTTGGTGATGTCCAGGTCCAGACGGGTCACCGTGGTGAGCCGATCAACGTCGAACACCTCGGACCACGCCGGCCTCAGCGTGCTCGTGACGACCGCCGGGTGAAGTCCGCGACCTGGGTGAGGATGCCCAGGGCCAGCTCCCGTTCCGCCGCGCCGCGCCGCGACAGCTCGGCCAGCGCGGAGCCCAGCCCGGTGAGGCGGGCCTGATCGGCGCGGGGCGCAGTGCCGGCCCGGGCCAGCGCGTCGGCGAGATCGCCACCCACCGTGGCGGCGTCGGCCAGCGCCGCCAGCAGCGTGGCGCCGAGGTCGTGGAACACCGCCTGGCCCTCGAGAAGGACCGCGGCGTGGTCACCGAGCTGCGACAGCAGGGTCATGTCGTGCATCGCGTCCGGGCGGGCGGAGTCGCGGTCCAGCAGGCTGAGCACCCCGTAGGTACGGCGCTGGGTGGCGACCGGGACCACGACCATGGCCGTCGGTACGTACCCGGTGCTCGCCGCGGACTCGCGGTCGAACCGGGCGTCCTGCGCGAGGTCGCCGACCGCGATCGGCTGGCCCGACTGGACCGCCCAGCCCGCCAGTCCGGCATCGGCGGGGATGCGCACCCCGACGATGTGCTCGGCGCCGGCCCCGGAGGCGGCGACGTACGTCAGCTCGGACTCGTCGTCGCTGAGCAGGGCGAGCGAACAGGCGGCGGCGGAGAACAGCGTCCGGCCAAGGTCGGTCAGGGTCTGCAGAGCCCCGCTCGTGCCAGCGGGTCGTACCACGGGGCCGAGCTCGCGGGCGACGTCAGCCAACTCGGCGAGCAGGTCCTCGACGGCGGTCACGGGAGTCGATGCGGGGGGCCGGCGTGCGCTCCGAGCATGTGTCTCCCCCGATCAGGCGGTGCGGTGGGTCGTGGCACCGACGAATGCTGACAAGATGACACACAAAGGGGCGGGACCGCGATGCGGTCCCGCCCCTTTGTCGAGCGGTGCTGCTGCTCAGGGGCGACCGGAGATGTGCCGGTCGGTGTCGAGCTCCCCTGTCAGCTGGAAACTACGCACGGCGTGGCCCTGGACGTCGTCGTCCTCGCCGGTGATGGCGGCGGCCACCCGGTGGCCCTGCACGTCGTCGTCCTCGCCGGTGATGGCGGCGGCCCGGTGGCCCTGCACCTCATCGTCGTCCTGCACGGAGACCTTGCGGCTGTCGTTGTCGTTCTTCGTCATGATGGCTCCTGCCCCTGGCGGTCGTTCATGTGGACCGATGGCTGGAGCATGCCTTGTCGTGGTTTGCCCTGTCTGTCGCCTCGGCGACAGCTGCCCTGTCGTCTTGGCGACCCTGCGTTCAGGTGCGGCGCCGGCGACGGGCGAGCAGCTTGCGGCTCCCCTCGATGAGCACGGCCGCCGTGAGGGCGATGCCCGCGGCGACCCCCAGCGCAGCGAGGGCGTTGTCCTCGAAGGCCGCACCGCCGATCCGGCCGAGCAGGGTGCTGTAGGCCGACCAGAGCAGGCCGCCGGCGAGGGCCGCAGGCGCGAACTTCCGGTAGCCGTAGTCGGTGTTTCCGGCCATGAAGCTCGCGGCGGTGCGTCCCCCCGGCACGAAGCGAGCCACGACGATGATGACGGCACCCCGCTTGTCGAGCTGGTGCTCGGCCCAGGCGAGGGTCTTGCGACCCTTCTCCCCGTCGAACAGCCGCCGCCGGGTCCACGGGCCGGCGCGCCGGCCCAGCAGGTAACTCGTGCTGTCACCGGCGAAGGCGCCGAGGGCACCTGTGGCGATGACAAGCGGTAGCGACAAGACCCCCTGCGACACCAGCACTCCGGACACGATGAGCGACGTCTCGCCCGGAAGGATCGGCACGACGGCATCGCCGGCGCAGATGAGGAAGACCAGCGGGTAGGTCCACCAGGCGCCGGAGAGGGCATCGGTGAGGGAGGAGAGCATCGGTCGGGGGGTCCTTCGGGAGCGGAGGGCGTGAGGCACAGCCAACCTCATGGACCCGCCTAGGGTGGCCTGCATGCAGATCGAGCCCGGGCTGACCCTCCTCGTCGGTGAGGACGGCTGCGGCGCGTCGGAGGTCCTGGCCGCGCTCCACGACCCGCCGCGTACCGTGCTGCTCAGCCGTCCCCCGGGGAAGGAGTGGCGCGACCACGACGTCGCGACGCACGCGCTCGCCGTACCCCACCTGGTCGGGCGGGAGTACTGGACGCTGTCGGGCGGCGAGCGGCAGCGCGCCCGGCTCGGGACGGCGCTCGCGCACGACGGCGTGCTGCTGCTCGACGAGCCGTTCGGGTACCTCGACCGCACGGGGGTCGCGACGCTGCTGGCCGCGCTCATGGGACGGACGGCTGTCGTCGTGTGCACCTCCGACCCATCGGTAGTGGACGCCGCTGACCGCGTGCTGACCGTCGTTGGCGGCGCGGTCATCGACCGGACGTGAACGTCCTCGAGAGGTACGCCGAGACGCTCCGACCCCCGGGCGCGGCAGGTGCGCTGGCAGCCAGTCTGGTGGGCAGGCTGTCTCTGGGGATGACCGGCCTCGCGCTGCTCATCATGGTCCGGGCCACCTCCGGCTCCTACGCCAGCGCCGGAATTGTCAGCGCGGCGTACGCCGTGTCCCTGGGCATCGCCGCCCCCAGCAGGGCCCGAAGGGCCGACCGCCGCGGACCGGTCGGGGTGCTGCGGTTCTGCGGACTGACCCACCCGCTGGCGTTCGTGCTGCTCGTGGCGCTCGCCCACGAAGGTGCTGCCACACCCGTCCTGGCGCTGTCCGCGATCGTCGTCGGCGCCACCGTGGCGCCCCTTGGCTCGGTGATGCGGGCGCTGTGGGGCGATCTGCTGACCGGCCCGCAGCTCCTTGCGGCGTACTCGTTGGAGTCGGTCGTCGTGGAGCTGTGCTTCGTGGCCGGGCCGCTGCTCGTCGCGGTCCTGGCCGTCGTCGACCCGACCCTGCCGGCGCTCGTCAGTGGGGTGGTCGCGGGTGCGGGCGCCCTGCTGCTCGCGCTCAACCCGGCGGTCGGACGCGTCGAGCCGCACCCGGGCCGGCACTCCAGCCTCGCGGGGCCGCTGGTGAGCCCGGCGGTGCGGGCGCTGCTGCTGACCTGGCTGTGCGTCGGTGCCGGGTTCGGTGCCATCGAGGTGGGCGTCCTCGCCTTTGTCGAGGAGCAGGGCAGCCGCCGGGCGATCGCCGGTGTCGTGCTGGGGGTCTGGAGCGTCGGCTCGATCCTTGGTGGCCTGGCGTACGGCGCGCGTCAGCCGACCCGGCCGCCCGCGCGGCAGCTCCCCGTGCTGGCAGGGCTGCTCGCTGCAGCCTCGTTCCTGCCTGTGCTGGCGACCGGATCGCTGAGCCTGTCGCTGCTGCTCCTGCTCGCCGGGACCGCCATCGCTCCCTACGCCGCCTGCTGCTCGGTGCTCATGGGGCAGGCAGCGCCACGGGGCACCACGACTGAGGCCTTCGCGTGGACGAGCAGCATGATCTTCGCCGGCGCCGCCCTGGGGACGGCGGGTGGTGGTGCGCTCGTCGAGGGTTACGGCGCCCGGTGGGCCTTCGTGCTCACGGCTGGGACAGGACTCCTTCTCGCCATGAGCACCCGGATCGCCCGGTCCGCGCTCCGGTCGGCTGAGGCGCCGGCGCTTCCTTGACGGTTGTGTGACGACGTGCCCGCGCAGCAGGAACGCCGGGGTACCAGGTCGAAGAGTGTGGCCATCCCAGTCCTGGAGGACATCATGCGCAAGGCCCTGCCGCTCGCCCTGATCACCGTTGTCGCCGCTGCCGGTGTCGCCACCCCGGCTCTCGCTGCGAAGCCCAAGCCCAAGCCGATCACGGAGTCGTACGCCGTCACCGGTGCTCCGGTGCCGTTGCCGCTGGTGGGCGGTACGCCCGTCGAGGACGAGTCCAGCTGCATGAACCCGGACCTCGAGGGTGTCAGCACGACCACCCGGACCATCAAGCCGACCGGCGCGGGAAGCCTTCAGGTGGAGCTCACCGGTTTCTCGGGTGACTGGGACATCACGGTGATGGACGGCAACGGTGACGTGGTGACCATCGGCGACGGCACCACGACCGGTGGCGGCGCGCCCGCCACGGCGGGCGTCGACACGGCCACGGCAACCTTCAAGAAGGCGTCGGAGATCCGCATCGCGGTCTGCAACTTCGCGGGCTCGCCCAGTGCCAAGGTGCGGTACACCTACACCTACAAGTGAGCCACGAGCACGGTGGCGGGTCACCGTCCGTCACCTGACGTCACGGTGTGAAGTAGTCGCGCCGTGAGGCTTTTGCTGGCTGCGTGACCGGCGTACGCTCCGCCACGTCGGCCTGGAGGAGCACCACATGGCGCGTCGTCGTTCCACCCGCGTTGCTGCGCTCTCGTTGTCCCTGCCTCTCGCACTGAGCATCGCCGGCGTCGCGGTCGGGGCGGGCGGTGCCGCGTCGGACAGCCAGGCCAACCGACCTCAGGTCGCTGGGGGCCAGGTGAGTGACACGGTGCCGTTCCCCACGAACAAGCAGAACGAGCCCACCATCGCGCGTAACCCCCTCACCGGACGGTTCATCGCGGGCTCCAACGACGAGCAACGACAGCCACCGTGCGGTCCAGGTCCCTACCGCGGTTCGTCGGCGCCGGCCAATGACTGCTCCTTCTTCCCGAACGTCGGGACGACGCCGGTCTACACCTCGCCCGACGGCCTGGTGTGGACCAACCGGGGGATGCTTCCTGGCTTCACCGACACCGACCCTGCTGCCACCTTCGTGTCGGACGGCGACCCCGTCGTGGTGTTCGGCCCGACCTACCAGGGGGGCGGCCGCTTCTCCCGGGCGTCCAACACCGCCTACTACGCCAGCCTCGCGTCGTACGCCACGGGCAAGCAGAACGGCAACCAGGTCCCTGAGCTCATCACCGTCTCCCGCTCGGGCGACGATGGCGAGCACTGGAGCGCACCCGTGGTCGCCGCCGACGGGCACGGCAAGCTCTTCAACGACAAGGAGTCGGTGTGGGCGGACAACAACCCCGCTTCGCCGTACTTCGGCCGGGTGTACGTCTCGTGGACCCAGTTCCGCAGCAGCAGCGCCGAGCCGATCCGCCTGACGTGGAGCGCTGACGGCGGCCAGAACTGGTCGAACCCGACGCAGCTGTCACCCGCCTACAACAGCGGCAACAAGGGCGGCCGTCAGGGGTCCACGATCCGCACCGGACCGGACGGAGCCGTCTACGTCGCCTGGGAGGACAGCGACAAGGACGGCAGCGTCCAGGTCGTGGCGGTCTCCTACGACGGCGCCAAGAGCTTCAGCAAGCCGTTCGCGGTCGGCCGGGTCGTGGACATCACCGATCCCATCGGGGGCTCGAACTTCCGGACCAACTCCTTCCCGTCCCTGGCGGTGTCCCAGCGGGCGGTGAACGGCCGCTACCCGCTGTACGTGGCCTACACCAGCCGTGCGGGATCGGGACCGGGCGAGGCGATCGTGCGGCAGGCCAGCAGCAGCGCCCTGAGCACCTGGACCGGGCAGGTCGTGTCGCGTCCCGCGGACGGTTACGCGTTCTACCCCGCCATGGACGCTGCCCCCAACGGGCGCGTCGACGTGGCGTGGCAGGCGCAGACAGCGACGAACGCCAGCGACTTCGGTACGGGCAACGCCACCATCCGCAGCTGGTACGCCTCGTCCTCGGACGGGTCGACCTTCACCGCTCCGGTGCGGATCGACTCAGCCGCGTCGAACGACCCCGCCGCGAGCGCGCAGAACAACCTGGCCCGGCAGTTCTTCGGGGACTACAACACCCTGGTCAGTACGGCGTCCGCGGCGTTCTTCATCTACACGGACGCCCGCAACGGCACGGGGTGCGCCTCGGTCGACGCCTACCAGCACGACCTGAGCACGCCGAAGCCCGCACCGTGCTCGTCGACGTTCGGTGACACCGACATCTACGTCAGCCGGGTCACGCCCTGACGGAGCGGGCGACCGCCTGACTCAGCCCGCGCGGGCCACGACGAACAACCGCTCAGTCGTCTCGTCGCGATGAGGTCCGCGCTGGTACCAGGTCACGTCAGTCAACCCCGCCCGGCGTACGGCGGTCAGCACGGCCTCTCGCTCGTGGCGCACGAACGTGAGGCCGATGTCATGGCCCATCCACTCGGTGACCCGTCGTGTGCCGCCGCCGGTCTGCAGCGCGAGCACCAGCGTCCCGTCGTCGGCGAGGGGACGAACGAGGGCGGCCACAGCCTCGTCCAGCTCGTCCGGGGCGAGGTGGATGAGGGAGTACCACGCCAGAACCGCTGACCAGCCGGGCGCGGTCGTGGGGCGGATCAGCTGGCGCAGGTCGCCGACGCGGTAGTCACCGTCGGGGAAGCGAGCGCGCGCCTGCTCGACCATCTCCGGCGTCAGGTCCACCCCGGTCGCCTGCACCCCCTCTGCGGCGAGGAACGCGGTCACATGCCCAGGGCCGCAGCCCACCTCGACCACCGGACCGGTCGCGGCCTGCGCGACCTCGCCCAACAGCCACCTCTCGAAGGGCATCGAGGGCAGCTCATCGGCCAGTGCGGTCGCGTAGTCCTGCGCCACTTTGCCGTAGGAGCCGGTGACCTCCTCGTCGCGGAGCTCCACCGTGATCGCGACCTCGGGCGCTGGGGGCGGAGCAACGGCACCGAGCAGATGCGTCCAGCGGGGGTCGCGCTCGCCCGGCCGTCGCTCCAGCTCGGCGACCAGACCGCGACCAGCCATCCTGTCGAGCACCTGCTCGACGACCGAACGCTCGGCGAAGGCGTGCATCCGCTCCGTGCGGCTCCTCAGCTCTCCGGGTGCCTGCTCCCCACGCAGGAGCAGGACAGTGAGCAGGGCCCGCTGGTCATCGGGGAGCTCGACCTCGTCGGTGAGGCGCTGGTGGTACTTCAGGGTGCGCCGGCCCTTGTCGGCCCACACCACCCGGATCAGCTCGCGCTCGCGCAGCCGACGAGCGATGGCCTCGACCGTCGGCTCGTCCCAGTCGACGACCGGCTCGCGGCTGCTCGACTGGTTGCAGGCGGTGCGGAGGGCATTCAGGGACAGGGGATAGCTGTCGGGCACGGTCACCTGCTTCTCCAGCAGGCAGCCAAGGACGCGCTGCTCCTGCGCGTCCAGGACTGGGAGCATCAGCTGTGGGACTGACCGACTGCGGCGACCGGCTTCTCGCACGGCGTCCCCGAGCCGTCGCGCTTGCCCACGGCCGGAGGGAGCTCGGCGGGATCGCCGTTCGCGGCGGCGGCCCAGGGGCTCGTGCCGGCCCAGCCGAGCACGAGGATGGCCTCGCCCGACAGCAGTCGTTGGCACCGCACCCCGCCGGTCGCGCGGCCCTTGCGGGGGTACTCGCTCAGCGGCGTCACCTTCACGCTGGAGGCGACTCCGGGTCCCTTGCCGCGGCCCTCGGCGGGCAGGCCGCCGGTCGTCACGACCACCGGTTCCTCGAACAGCGTGTCGCCGCCCGACAGGGAGACGGCGCTGAAGCCGACGAGGAACGCGCCGGCGTCCAGCTTCATCCCGGCCATGCCGCCGGCGGCACGGCCCTGGGGACGGACCAGCTCGGCGGGGAAGCGCAGCAGGTCGCCGGTGCTGGCGAACAGCACCAGCTCCTCCTGGCCGTCGACCAGCTCGACGGCGGAGACCACCTCATCGCCGTCCTTGAGCCCGATGACCTCGACGGTGTCGCTGCGGGCCGGCCAGGCCTCAGCAGCGACGCGCTTCACCACGCCCTGCTTCGTGGCGAGGGCCAGGCCGGGCCCGTCCTCGCGGATCGCGGCGATGCCCACGACCCGCTCGTGGCGGTCCAGCGGCACGAACTCGGCGGCGCTGGCCCCGCCGCGCAGCGAGATCGCACCGGTCGTCACCGCCGGGATCTCGGGGATGTTCAGCACGTCGATGCGCACGAACTTCCCCGCGCTGGTGAGCACGCCGACGTACCCCCGCGTCGTGGTGCGGGCGGCGGCCACGATGACGTCGTGGCGGTGGCGCCTGCCCCCGGCCTGCTGCTCGCCCTCGTGGAGGGGCGTGCGGGCGAGCAACCCGGTGCTCGACAGCAGCACGTCGCACGGGGCGTCCGCGACCTCGAGGTCGCTGGCCTTGCGGGTGACCAGGGCCTTCAGGTCCCCGCCCACCAGGACGGTGCGCCGAGGCGTCCCGTGCTCGTCGGCGACCGCCGCGAGCTCGTCGGCGATGACCCGCTTGAGCACCTCGGGGTCGTTGAGGATCTCCAGCAGCCCGGCGATGGTGGTGCGCAGCTCAGCGAGCTCCGCCTCGAGCTTCTCGACCTCGAGTCCGACCAGGCGCCGGAGCTGCATGTCCAGGACGTAACCGGCCTGGATGTCGGTGAAGCCGAACCGGTCGATCAGCGCGACGCGCGCGACGGCGACGTCCGGAGACGACCGGATGATACGGACGACCTCGTCGATGTTGGCCAGGGCGAGCAGCAAGCCCTCGACCAGGTGGGCGCGCTCCTCCGCCTTCCGCAGCCGGTACCGCGACCGTCGGGTCACGACCTCGGCGCGGTGGGTGAGGAAGACCTGCAGCAGCTCCTTGAGGCCGAGCGTGCGCGGCTGTCCGTCGACCAGGGCGAGGTTGTTGATGCCGAAGGACTCCTCGAGGGGCGTCAGGCGGTACAGCTCTCCCAGCACCGCCTGCGGGTTGAAGCCGGCCTTGATCTCGAAGACGAGCTCCGTGCCGCGCGAGCGGTCAGTGAGGTCCTTGACGTCCGCGATGCCCTGCAGCTTCTTGCCGTTGACGAGCTCCTTGACCTTGGCGATGACGCGCTCCGCGCCCACGCCGTACGGCAGCTCGGTCACGGTCACCGCGGACTTGCCGCGGGGGAGCGGTCCGACCTCGGCGGTGGCCCGCATGCGGACCACGCCGCGGCCGGTCTCGTAGGCCTGACGGACCTCCTCCATGCCCAGCAGCTGACCGCCGGTCGGGAGGTCGGGGCCGGGGACGTGCCGCATGAGCTCGTCCAGATCGGCATCGGGGTTGTCCAGCAGCACCTGCGCCGCGTCGACGACCTCGACCAGGTTGTGCGGGATCATGTTCGTCGCCATGCCGACGGCGATGCCGGCCGTCCCGTTGACGAGCAGGTTGGGGTACGCCGCAGGCAGCACGCTCGGTTGCTGCTCGGAGCCGTCGTAGTTCGGCTCGAAGTCGACGGTCTCCTCGCCGAGGCCCTCGACCAGCGTCATCGCCGCGGTGCTCAACCGCGCTTCGGTGTACCTGGCCGCGGCCGGAGAATCGTCAGGAGACCCAAAGTTTCCGTGGCCGTCGATCAGCGGGACGCGCATGGAGAACGGCTGCGCGAGGCGGACCAGGGCGTCGTAGATGGCCATGTCGCCGTGCGGGTGGTACTTGCCCATCGTGGAGCCGACCACGCGGGCGCTCTTCACGTGCGCCCGGTCGGGACGGATCCCCTCGTCGTACATCGAGTAGAGGATCCGGCGGTGCACAGGCTTGAGCCCGTCGCGCGCATCAGGTAGGGCGCGGCTGTAGATGACGGAGTAGGAGTACTCGAGATAGCTGGACTCGATCTCGCCGACGACGTCGGTGTCGATGATCGTCCCGTCGCCCTCGAACGGCGGGATCTCCTTGTTCGTCAGGCGCTTCTTGGCGGCCATGGTGGGGCGGTCCTCGTTCTTACGTGTCGAGCGTCGCGCGGTCGATCCGCGACGCGCTGTTGATGATGAACTCGCGTCGGGGCGCGACCTCGTTGCCCATGAGCAGCTCGAGGGAGTGCTCGGCGCTGTCGATGTCGCCGAGGTTGATGCGACGCAGGGTGCGGGTCGCCGGGTGCATGGTCGTGTCCGCCAGCTGGTCGGGGTCCATCTCGCCGAGGCCCTTGTAGCGCTGCATCGGCTGCTTGACCTTCTTGCCGCTGGCCTCGAGGCGCTTCACCGTCTGCAGCATCTGCTTCTCGGAGTAGGTGTAGATCGGCTCACCACCGCCGCTCACCTCGATGCGGTGCAGGGGAGGCACCGCGGCGTACAGGCGGCCGGACTCGATGACCGGTCGCATGTACCGCGCGAACAAGGTGATGAGCAGGCAGCGGATGTGGCTGCCGTCCACGTCGGCGTCCGTCATGAGGACGACCTTGTGGTAGCGCATCTGCTCGAGGTCGAAGGTGCGGCCCGTCCCGGCACCGACCACCTGGATGATCGAGGCGCACTCGGCGTTGGCGAGCATCTCGCCGACGCCGGCCTTCTGCACGTTGAGGATCTTCCCGCGCAGGGGGAGCAGCGCTTGGTACTCGCTGTTGCGGGCCAGCTTGCCCGTACCGAGCGCCGAGTCACCCTCCACCAACCAGAGCTCGGTCTTGGCGACGTTCGTCGAACGGCAGTCCGCGAGCTTGGCCGGCAGGGTCGACGACTCGAGCGCGGTCTTGCGCCGGGCGGCGTCCTTGGACGCCTTCGCGGCCTGCCGGGTCTGGGCGGCGGCCCGCACCTTGTCGAGCACCGTCCGGGCCTGCGCCTTGGTCTTGCGGTTGTCCAGGAACTGCGCCTTGAGGCCCTTGGACACGACGTCCGCGACGATGCGGCTGACGCCCGGCGTCCCGAGCTCGTCCTTGGTCTGGCCGAGGTATTGCGGCTCGGGGACCTTGACGGTGATGACGGCCGTGAGGCCCTCGAGCACGTCGTCCTTGGTGACGTCGTCGTCCTTGACCTTGAGCACCTTGGTGCTGCGCAGCGCCTCGTTGAGGGTCTTGGTCAGCGCCCGGTCGAAGCCGTTCTGGTGCGAGCCGCCGTGGCCGGTGCGTACGACGTTGCAGAAGCTCTGCACCACGGTGTCGTACGACGTCCCCCACCGCAGCGCGATGTCGACCTCGCAGTGCCGCTCGACGGTGGTGGTCACCATGTGACCGGCCTCGTCGAGGACCGGCACGGTCTCCTTGTAGTTGCCGCTGCCGGTGATGTGGATCGGGTCGCAGACCGCGCCGTCGGGAGCGAGGTGCTCGACGAAGTCGCGGACGCCGCCGTCGAAGCGGAAGACCTCCTCCTCGTGCCCGTTGCCGCGCACCACCAGGGTGAGGCCGGGGACGAGGAACGCGGTCTGTCGCAGCCGGTCGCGGATCGCGGTGACGTCGGCGACGGAACCCTTCGCGAAAAGCGGTAAGTCGGGCCACCAGCGGATCGTGGTCCCGGTCGCCTTGGCCGGCGCCTTGCCAGCCACGCTCAGCCCGGCCCGCGGGGTGAACGCCGCCTTCGGCCCGTCTCCGTCGAAGACCCCCGCCACGCCGCGTTGGAAGCTCATCGTGTGGATGCGGCCGCCCCGGCGGACGGTGGCGTCGAGGCGGCCGGACAGGGCGTTGACCACCGACGCGCCGACGCCGTGCAACCCGCCCGAGGTCTTGTAGCCCTCGCCGCCGAACTTGCCGCCGGCGTGCAGCTTGGTGAGCACGAGCTCGACGCCGGTCAGGCCGCTCTTGGCGTTGACGTCGACCGGGATCCCGCGACCGTCGTCGTGCACCTCGATGGAGCCGTCCTCGTGCAGCACGACCTCGACGCGGTGGCAGTGCCCGGCCAGGGCCTCGTCGACGGCGTTGTCGATGATCTCGTAGACGAGGTGCGTGAGGCCCTTGGAGTCCGTGCTCCCGATGTACATCCCCGGGCGCTTGCGGACCGCCTCGAGGCCCTCCAGGACCGACAGGTCCTTGGCGTTGTACGACGCCGTGACGGAACTCGGCTGGGGGACGGCGCTGGTCACACTTCTCCTGTCAGGCGGGTGCTCGGGGGACGTCCATCCTCCCACGCGGGGCCGACGGGACCGGGTGCGACACGATGGTGGGGTGGTCGATCTGGCGGGACTCCCGAAGGCGCACCTGCACCTGCACCTGACTGGCGGCATGCGGCACAGCACGCTGGTCGACCTCGCCCGCGCGCAGGGGCGCGAGCTGTCCGCCGGCCTGCTCGACCCGTCCTCGGTGGACCTCGACGCCACCGGGCTGCGCGGCTGGCTGCGCTTCCAGCGCCTGTACGACGCCGCGCGCGCCGTGCTGCAGGGGCCGGCCGAGGTGCAGCGGGTGGTGCGCGAGATCGTCGAGGACGCCGCAGCAGACGGGGTCGGCTGGCTGGAGCTGCAGGTCGACCCGTCGTCGTACGCCGCACGCCTGGGCGGGCTGCAGGGCGCGGTCGAGGTGGTGGTCGACGCCCTCCAAGCCGCCGGCCGGGACCTCGGGGTGGGGACCGGACTCGTCGTCGCGACCAACCGCACCCGGCCCGCGGCGGAAGCCGAGACGCACGCGCGGGTCGCTCGCCGGTTCGCCGGCCGAGGCGTCGTGGGCTTCGGCTTGTCCAACGACGAGACGCGGGGGGACACCCGCGAGTTCGAGAAGGCGTTCCGGATCGCCCGCGAGGCCGGCCTCATCGCCGTACCTCATGCGGGGGAGCTGCGGGGGGCGGGGAGCGTGCGGCTCGCGGTCGAACGGCTCGGGGCCACCCGCATCGGGCACGGCGTGCGGGCCGTCGAGGACGAGGCGCTCCTCGAGGAGCTCGCGCTGCTGGGCGTGGCCTGCGAGGTGAACCCGGTGTCCAACGTGGCGCTCAAGGTCCACCGGACGGTGGCCGACAGCCCCTGGCGGGAGCTGCGGGCGGCGGGGGTGCCCGTGGTGATCGGCGCGGACGACCCCCTGCTGTTCGGGGCGGGGCTGCTGGACAACTACGCCGCGTTGGGGGCGTCCGACGCCGAGCTGGTCGACCTGGCGCGGTGCTCGATCACGGCGAGCACCGCCCCGCCCGACGTGCAGGCCGCCCTGCTCGCCCGCCTCGACGCCCGCCCCTGACCCGTGCGCTGACCCTTGCGTCATTACCGCTGCGCCTGGCGTCCCTGCCCTCCTGAGGACGTCCGGGGCGCGACACGCCGAAGGACGCGCTGTGTGACGCATGATGGTGGTGGGACAGTTGTGCGTGGCAGGATCTGACTGCTCGCGGAACTCACGAGGCCGCTGGGGAAGGCGAACCTCGAGGAGGAACCGTGTCGTCTGGTGTGCTGTACGTGCACTCGTGCCCGCCTGCGCTGTGCCCGCACGTCGAGTGGGCGGTGGCCAGCGAGCTCGGGACGCGCGTGTCCCTGACGTGGACCGCGCAGGGCGCCGAGCCCGGTGCCCTGCGCGCCGAGTCTTCCTGGCACGGCCGCTCGGGCACGGCCGGCCGGATCGCCGCCGCCCTCAAGAGCTGGGCGATGCTGCGCTACGAGGTGACCGAGAACCCGAGCGCCGGTGTGGACGGGGAGCGCTACAGCGTCACGCCTGACCTCGGGGTGTACCGCACGATGATCGGCGCGAACGGCGACATCGTCGTCGGCGAGGACCGCCTGCGGCGCTTGCTCGCCACCGCACAGGGACCGCAGCTGGCCCACGGCATCGACAGCCTGCTCGGCAGCGCCTGGGACGACGAGCTCGAGCCGTACCGCCTGGCCGGTGAGGGTGCGCCCGTCACCTGGCTGCACCAGGTCGTCTAGCACGCCCAAAACAGTGGGCTACGTCTCGCAGCGGGCCTTCAGCGCGTGGGCCACCTCGGCGAAGCCGCGCGCCATGTGGCGCTCCATCAGCCAGAGCATGAACCCCACGCCGGCTCCGGTGAACGCGTCCATCGTCTCGTAACGGGTCCGTCCGTCGCCCAGGTCGGTCAGCTGCTGGTAGCGGTCGGCGTCGATGAACCACCGAGGCCCCACGTTGACGCCCCAACTGAGGCGGTACGACGCCGGCTCGAAGGACGTGATGCGCTCGACCTGGTGCATGGTCCGCGGCGTACCGTCCGCGCGGTGGCGTCCTGTGAGGCAGACCTGCATGTCCACCGGCGACCCCACCTCGAAGGTGGTGTCCACCGACACCGTGAACGGGTTCCACTCGGGGTAGCGGGCGACGTCGACGAGCACGCCCCAGACCTCGTCGATCCCGGCGTCGATCTCGGCAGACGCACCCACCCCACGGCTCATGCGTCAGATGATCTCTCACGGGGCAGGAGCCGGGGGTGCTGACACGCCCCAGACTGGCCCGCGGACTGTCCCGACTCGACCGGCTCGACCGGCGGCTGTACGTCGCGGCCCACGCGCGAGACACGCCAGCGCTGGACCGGGTGCTGCCGCCGCTGACCAGCAGCGCCGACCACGGCCTGCTGTGGTTTGCCGTTGCGGGGGCGATGCTCGCAGCCGGGCAGCGTCGGCCGGCCCTGCGGGGTCTCGTGTCGTTGGGCCTGGCCAGCGCCGTCGCGAACGTGCCGGCCAAGCTTGCGGTGCGCCGGGTACGGCCCGAGAACTCGGTCGTCCCGGTGGCCCGCCACCTGCTGCGCTTCCCCACCACGTCGAGCTTCCCGTCCGGGCACAGCGCCTCTGCTGCGGCGTTCACCGTCGGGGTCGCGCTGGAGAAGCCGTTGCTCGCTGCGCCCGTGGGCCTGCTGGCCGCTGGCGTGGCCTACGGCCGCGTCCACACCGGCGTGCACTACCCGGGCGACGTGGCGGCCGGCCTGCTGCTGGGCACCGCCGCGGCGTACGGCGTCCGGCGCGTGTGGCCTTCCCGGCCGGGGGAGGACGCAGCCCGCGGGGTGCGGGTCGAGGCGCCGAGCCTGCCCGACGGAGCGGGCTTCGTCCTCGTCGTCAACGTCGGCGGCGGCTCGGCCGACCAGGCCGACGCGGTGGAGAAGCAGCTCGCCGAGGCGCTGCCCCGCGCCGAGGTCGTGCGGACCGACGACCTCGCCCCGGCGCTGCGCCAGGCGGCGGAGCGCGCGACCGTGCTCGGGATCATGGGCGGCGACGGCAGCGTCAACTGCGCCGCGGGCGTCGCGCTCGAAGCCGGTCTGCCCCTGGCCGTGGTCCCCGGCGGCACGCTCAACCACTTCGCCGGCGAGCTCGCGCTGACGGGTGTGGACGACGTCATCGAGGCGATCCGCACCGGGAGCGCCACGAGGGTCAGCGTCGGGTCGGCAGCGGCGGACGGTGAGGGCCTGTACTTCCTCAACACCTTCGCCATCGGGATCTACCCCGAGGTCGTGCGCGAGCGGGAGCGGCTCGAGGACCGCTGGGGCAAGTGGCCGGCGATGGCCGTGGCCGCAGCCCGCGTGATGCGCCGGGCCGAGTGCCTCGAGGTGGAGATCGACGGGGAGCCCCGGCACGTGTGGACGCTGTTCGCCGGCAACGGGCGCTACCACCCGGCCGGCTTCGCGCCGACCTGGCGCGAGCGGCTCGATGACGGGGTCGTGGACGTGCGCATCATCGACGCGGACGCGCGGCTCGCCCGCACCCGCATGACGCTCGCCCTCATGACCGGGCGCCTCGGCCGGAGCCTGGTCTACGAGGACCGGGTGGTGGGGCGGCTGTCGGTCCGGTCCCGGGTCCCGCTGCAGATCGCCCGGGACGGCGAGTCGCACGAAGGACCGGAGGACCTGTTGCTCAGGGCCGTGCTGCGGCCACTGGTCGTCTACCGCCCGTGACGCGCGTCCAGCGGTCGCTCATCGGCAGTGCCTTGCTGGTGGTGCTGGCGATGCTCCTCCCGCTGGTCGTCCTGGTCCGGGACGGCTGGGAGCCCCTCCGCCGTCTCGACACCCGCGCCGACCGGGAGCTCGCTCTGCCGGACGGCCTGGCCCGCGATGTCGTGCTGGGGCTGACCCAGCTCGGCGCGCCGCTGCTGCTGGAGGCCGTGACCGTTCTTGCTGCCCTCTGGCTGTGGCGAAAGCGCCGACGACGCCCCGCGGCCTACGCCCTCGTGACGGTGTTCGGTGCGGAGGTCCTGAGCTCGCTGCTGAAGCTGTTGGTGGGGCGGGTGCGGCCCTGCGTCGACCTGGCGAGTTGTCCCTCGACCACGTCCTTCCCCTCCGGACACGCGACGGGGGCAGCGGCGTTCTGGGCCGCCGTGGCGGTCCTGCTGCTGCCGGTCCTCGGCCCTCGGGCGTGGGCCCTTCTCGCGGTGCCGCTTCTGGTGGCGCTGACGCGGGTGCTCCTGGGGGTCCACTACCCGAGCGACGTGGTCGGAGGGTTGCTCGTGGGAGGGTGCTGGGCAGCGGGGTGGACGGGGTTCTTCGCGACGTGGCGCGACGCGGAGGCAGGGCGCGAGGTACCGCTGGAGGAGGGACTGCAGTGAGAGACCCCGCGGAGGATCTGCGGTCGATCGCGTTCTGCCTCGAGCGCGCGCTCGAGCCGTCGTACCGCGTGAAGGCCTTCCGCACCGCCGCGGCGGTCGTCGAGGCCCACGACCGCACCGACCTGGCTGCGCGCGCCAGTGCGGGGAGCCTGGAGGAGCTCAAGGGCATCGGCAAGGTGACCGCGCTGGTCATCGCGGAGTCGCTCGCCGGTGAAGAGCCCAACTACCTGCGACGGGTGGCGACCCTCGGCGAGACCCGAGTCTCCGAGGGCGCTGCGGCGCTCCGAGCGACGCTGACCGGCGACTGCCACGTCCACTCTGACTGGAGCGACGGGGGCTCGCCCATCGAGGAGATGGCCGAGGCAGCGCGGGCGCTCGGGCACACGTGGATGGTCCTGACCGACCACTCGCCCCGGCTCACCATCGCGCGCGGGCTGAGCCCCGAGCGGCTGCGCGAGCAGCTCGACGTGGTCCGGGCGCTCAACGACCGCTGGGACGACTTCCGCATCCTCACCGGCATCGAGTGCGACATCCTCGAGGACGGCAGCCTGGACCAGGAGCCGAACCTGCTCGCGGAGCTCGACCTTGTGGTCGCGTCGGTCCACTCGAAGCTCCGGATGCCGTCGTCGGACATGACGCCGCGGATGGTGGCGGCGATCAGCAACCCGCACACCGACGTGCTCGGTCACTGCACCGGCCGGATGGTGAAGGGCAAGGGCCGGCCGGAGTCGGAGTTCGAGGCGGAGGTGGTGTTCGCCGCCTGTGCACGGTTCGACGTGGCCGTCGAGGTCAACAGCCGCCCCGAACGACTCGACCCGCCCAAACGGCTGCTGCGGCTCGCCGTCGAGGCCGGGTGCAAGGTGGCGATCGACACGGACGCGCACGCACCAGGTCAGCTGGACTGGCAGCACCTCGGGTGCGAGCGGGCCCACCTCACCGGCGTGACCGCCGACCGCGTCGTCAACGCCTGGTCCGCCGAGCAGCTGCTCGCGTGGACCGCGCGCTGAACGGCCGTGTGGGCGGACTCAGCCGCCGGGCGGCGCCGTGAGGGTCCAGGACGCGGCACCGCCGCGGAGAACCGGGTGCTGCGGCCCCTGGGACTGGTGGCGCGTGTACACCGGCGCCTGCTGCACGCCGTACGTCGCGAGCTGAGCGATCGTGGCGTGGTACCCCTTGCCGCCGGGATCGGCATGACCGCGGTTGTAGCCGAAGTCCCAGGCCAGCCCGGTCCACACCGAGCGGTTCCAGTCGGGTTCTTCGTAGGCCGTCTCATCGGCAGCGCTCGCGCCGGTGAACATGCGGTCGGCCGAGGAGTAACCCCGGTCGAAGGCGGCGCCCTCGCAGGCGGAGGCGTCGAACCACTGCTTGCCCCGGACCTGCTTGAGCCGGCTGACGATCTCGTCCTCGGGGAGGAACTGGTTGTCGTGGCTCCACAGGTAGGCGTGGCCGCTGGCGCACGGGCCCCGTCCCGCGATGCAGGTGTGGCCGGAGTAGTGGAAGACGCTGAACGTCTTGGGGCTGCTGTTGTCGCGCAGCCAGGACAGCCCCGCGCGGATATTCGCAGCTGTCGCCTGCGCGTCGGTGAGCGTCAGGATGTGGTCCTGCCGCCAACCCGCCCCGATGAGGGCGCGTCGCACGGCGAGCACGTCGCCGACGCCGCCGACCGTGTCGTGGGTGCGCCCGGCGTAGTCCGAGATGCCGACGACCAGGGCGAACCGCTGCTCCGGACTGGCGCTGCGGGGCGCGGGCGGGGGAGGGGGCTTGCGGTGGAAGGACAGCTCGATGCGACCCCCACCGGGCAGGGAGACTCGTCCGTCGGCGCAGCGGCCGCTGAGCGGTGTCACGGCGATGATCGACCCACCCGCGATCGGCAGCGACCCGCCGCCGCAGAGCAGTCGGCGCGAGGTGACCGCGCCCGGCGGGGTGATGTCGACGGCCAGGGCCACAGGCGTCCCAGTGCTGTCGCTCGTGGTGATGCGCACGCGGTCTTCGTCTCCGCGCGCGGGGACCGTCACCGCGGGTGACAGTGCCGTCGAGGCGGACGTGCCAGTCGTGGCGCCGCCCGCGACGAGGTAGGTCCCCCCGACGGTGCGCTCGGGCGCGCTGGCCTGGGCGGACATCCCCAGGCTCGTCGCCAGCGCGGCGGCGCCCAGGGCAGCGGCGAGTCGACGGATCACATCCGGTCCAACGACGCCAGGCCCGTGGGGTCACGGGGAGTGAGTCGGCGGATCGGGGGTAGGAGCGTCGGCGTGAGACTCAGCGCCCTGCTCCCCGCGTTCGTCCTCGTCGGCCTGCTCCTCGGGGGAGCCGTCGGGCAACCCGCGTCCGACGACAGCACCGTCACACGCCTGACGGTCACCCCGATCCGCTGATCACTCAGGTCGCGCCGAGCTCGGGCTCGCCGGGTGCGACGCGGTCCTCGGCGAGGCGGTAGCGCTCCACGGCCTTGGCGGGCGCGTCGGCGTCCCCCTCGCCCCGACGGGCGAGCTCGGCCAAGACGGCAGTGGTGATCGACTCGGCGTCGACGTGGAAGTGCCGGCGCAGGGCGGCGCGGGTGTCGCTGCGGCCGAAGCCGTCCGTGCCGAGCGAGGTGTAGTCGCCCGGGACCCAGCGGCTGATCTGGTCGGGCACCGCGCGCATCCAGTCGCTCACGGCGACGGTCGGTCCGGTGCTGCCCATGAGCGCGGTCGTGACGTACGGCGCCCGACGGTCGTCCGGGTGCAGCAGCGCGTCGGCCTCAGCGGCCAGGGCATCGCGCCGCAGCTCGTTCCAGCTCGTCACCGACCACACGTCGATCCCGACTCCCCAGTCGGTGCGGAGCATCTCCTGAGCCGCGAGCGCCGCGCGGACGGTGACGCCACTGGCGAGCACCTGGCCCTGGGCCGGCACGCCCTCGGAGCGGCTCAGCCGGTACAGGCCCTTGAGCACGCCCTCGCGCAGGCCCGTGATGTCGGGCATGGCCGGCTGCGGGTACGGCTCGTTGTACACGGCCAGGTAGTAGAAGACGTCCTCCGGCTGCTCGCCGTACATCCGGCGAAGCCCGTCCTCGACGATGAACGCGACCTCGTAGGAGTAGGCGGGGTCATACGCGACAACGGCGGGGTTGGTCGAGGCGAGCAGCAGGCTGTGGCCGTCCTGGTGCTGCAGGCCCTCGCCGTTCAGCGTCGTACGACCGGCGGTGGCGCCGAGCAGGAAGCCGCGGCTGAGCTGGTCGGCCATCTGCCACATCTGGTCGCCGGTCCGCTGGAAGCCGAACATCGAGTAGAAGATGTAGATCGGGATCATGGGCTCGTCGTGCGTGGAGTACGACGACCCGGCGGCGATCGCGGAGGCCATCGAGCCGGCCTCGGTGATGCCCTCGTGCAGGATCTGGCCCTGCACGCTCTCCTTGTAGGACAGCAGGAGCTCGCGGTCGACGGCCTCGTAGCGCTGGCCGAACGGCGAGTAGATCTTGGCCGTCGGGAACATCGCGTCCATGCCGAACGTGCGGGCCTCGTCGGGGATCACGGGCACGAAGCGGGCGCCGATCTCCTTGTCCTTCATGAGGTCCTTGAGCAGGCGGACGAACGCCATCGTGGTCGCGACCGGCTGCTTGCCCGAACCGGCCTTGAGCTCGTCGTAGACCTTCGCAGGCGGGAGGACGAGCGGCCGGCTGCTGGTGCGTCGCTGGGGCACCGAGCCACCGAGCGCCTCCCGCCGCTCCCGCATGTACTCGATCTCGGCGCTGTGCGGCCCCGGGTGGAAGTACGGCGGGAGGCCGCTCTCGAGGGCCTTGTCACTGATGTCGATGTAGAGCCGGTCGCGCAGCTCCTTGAGCTCGTCGACGGTCAGCTTCTTCATCTGGTGGGTGGCGTTGCGCCCCTCGAAGTCCTTGCCGAGCGTCCAGCCCTTGATGGTGTGGGCCAAGATCACGGTGGGCTGACCGACGTGCTTGGTCGCCGACTCGAAGGCGGCGTAGACCTTGCGGTAGTCGTGTCCGCCGCGCGGCAGCTTCTTGATGTCGGTGTCGGTGAGGTGCTCGACCATCTTGCGCAACCGCGGGTCGCCACCGAAGAACTTCTCGCGGGTGTACGCGCCGTCCTCGACGGAGTACGTCTGGAACTGGCCGTCCGGGGTGGTGTTCATCTGGTTGACCAGCACGCCGTTGACGTCGCGCGCCAGCAGGTCGTCCCACTCGCGGCCCCAGACGACTTTGATGACGTTCCAGCCGGCGCCCCGGAAGTACGCCTCGAGCTCCTGGATGATCTTGCCGTTGCCGCGGACCGGGCCGTCGAGGCGCTGAAGGTTGCAGTTGACGACGAAGGTCAGGTTGTCGAGCTCCTCGCGCGCGGCGACCCCGATCGCGCCGAGCGACTCGGGCTCGTCCATCTCGCCGTCGCCCAGGAAGCACCACACGCGCTGGTCGCTGGTGTCCTTGATGCCGCGGTGCTGCAGGTAGCGGTTGAACCGCGCCTGGTAGATCGCGCCGATCGGGCCCAGCCCCATGCTGACGGTGGGGAACTCCCAGAACTCGGGCATCAGGCGGGGGTGCGGGTACGACGGCAGGCTCAGGGCCTTGCTCTCCTGCCGGAACCCGTCGAGGTGCTGCTCGGTGAGCCGTCCCTCGAGGAAGGCACGGGCGTAGATGCCGGGGGAGGCGTGGCCCTGGAAGAACACCTGGTCCCCGCCGCCGGCGTGCTCCTTGCCGCGGAAGAAGTGGTTGAAGCCGACCTCGTAGAGGCTGGCGGCGCTCGCGTAGGTGGCGATGTGCCCGCCGACCCCGATCTCGGGACGGTTCGCGCGCGAGACCGTCATCGCTGCGTTCCACCGGACGTACGCCCGGATCCGCCGCTCCACGTGCTCGTCACCGGGGAACCACGGCTCGCGCTCGGGCGGGATGGTGTTGATGAAGTCGGTGCTGCGCAGGGCCGGGACGCCGACGGACTTCTCGCGGGCGCGCTCGAGGAGCTTGAGCATGAGGAAACGTGCGCGGGTACGGCCGGCGGTGTCGAGCAGGCTGTCGAAGCTGTCGAGCCACTCCTGCGTCTCGGCCGGGTCGACGTCCGGCAGCTGGCTGGGGAGGCCGTCGCTGATGACGCTGAACCGCTCGCCGTGCTCTGCCACTGCTGCTCCTCCGCGGGTGCCGATGGTGTCGCTGAGCTCCATCCAACCTCCTACCCATCAGTAGCGTCCTGCGTCGGTGGTCACACTCTTCGGGGTGTCAGGGGGTGCTGATGGGGCGGACTGTGCCCGGTCACACGGCGCAGGCACTTGCGCCGACGGTGCTGCTCCGGTGGACTACGCGGACGCACCCTCGTCAGGAGGGCGCCACTGAGAGGAGTCGTCGAGGGTGAGCACGTCCGAGGACCACGCCGGAGCGCGTGGCCTGGCAGAGCGTCTGGGCATCGAGCCAGGGCAGGTCGTGCAGGTGCTCGGTGCTGAGGAGCGCGAGTACGTCGACACCGCGCTGCTCGACGACGTCGAGGAGCGCACCACCGCTGAGCTGATCTACGGCGACGACACCGATGAGGTGGTGGACGTCGTGCTGCTGTGGTGGCGCGAGGGCGACGGCGACCTCGTCGACGCGCTGGTCGACGCCCTCACGAACCTCGGCGACAGCGGCGTGGTCTGGCTGCTGACGCCCAAGGCCGGCCGCGACGGTCACGTCGAGCCCGCCGACATCGACGAGGCGGCCCCCACTGCGGGGCTGTCGAGCACCAGCAGCACGAGTGCCGCGCCCGAGTGGTCCGGTACCCGCCTGGTGGCGCCCAAGGCCGCACGGGCCAAGCAGCGCCGCTGACCCCCGAGCAGGTCCGCCTGCTGCTGTCCGACGAGGGCCGTACGGCGGTCGCTGCCGCGTCCGCGCTCGACCTCCCGCCGCTGCCGGCTGCCGAGGCGATGCGTCCGTACGGCGCCCTCGCGTCCCTGGCGCTCACGCAGGCGGCGCTGCGGCGCAAGGCGCTGGCCAAGCACCCGGACGGGGACCGGCTCTGGTGGACGGCTGAGGCACTGGAGCAGTCGACGCCTCGGCCCGTGGCGGTGCACCGCGCTGCCCGGTTCGCCGGTCACGCGCAGGTGCTGGACCTCGGCTGCTCGGTGGGCGGTGACCTCCTGCCCCTGGCCGACGTCGCGCCCGTGGTGGGCGTGGATCTCGACCTGGCGCGGCTGCTGCTGGCCCGGGCCAACCTCGCGGACACCGGCCGCGTCGGCGCGCTGGCCCAGGCCGACGTCTCCACCCTGCAGCCCCGCGGGGCGGTGTTCGCCGACCCGGCGCGGCGGATCCGCGGACGGCGAGGGTTCGACCCGCGGTCCTGGTCACCACCGCTGGAGGTGGTGCTCGCCTGGGAGGTCGACGCCTTGGGGGTGAAGGTGGCGCCCGGCATCGACTACGACGTGCTGCCTCCCGATGTCGAGGTCGAGGTGGTGTCGCTGGCCGGTGACGTCAAGGAGGCCGTCCTGTGGCGAGGCTCCGCCCGTCGGGGTGCGCGACGCACGGCCACGCTGCTGCCGTCCGGTGCGACGCTCGTCGACCGCGGCGCAGCGGTCCCCGACGTGCGCCCGGCCGGCGGGTTCCTCCTCGAACCCGACGGCGCCGTGATCCGGTCGCACCTCGTGGCCGAGCTCGCCGAGGACCTCGGCGGCTGGCTGCTCGACAGCACGATCGCCTACATCGCGGCCGATTCCGCCGTACCCACGCCGTTCGGGCGGTGGTACCGCGTCCTCGAGGTGCTGCCGTTCTCGTTGAAGGGGTTGCGGGAGCGGTTGCGCGCCCACGACGCGGGACCGCTGGTGGTGAAGAAGCGGGGCACGGCCGTGGAGCCCGAGACGCTCCGCAGGCAGCTGAAGCTCAGCGGGTCCCGCGAGGTCACCGTGGTGCTCACCCGCCAAGCGGGAGCGCAGGTGGCTCTGGTGGTCGAACCGCTCAGCCGCGCAGGCGCCCCAGCAGCCGGCTGACGCCGCCGGTCACGCTGGACAGGCCACTGATCCCCGCCTTGAGCACGGGGCCACCGGGGAGGCCGGGCACGTCGTCCAGCAGCGGGGCGAGGCGCATGAAGGACGTGAGCTCCTGCACCTTGAGCTTGCGCTGCACCAGCAGCGACGGGACCTGGGCGCGCCCCGCCGAGGCGTCGAGCAGGTCCTTGGCGGTACCCGTGACGCCTACTCCCTCGAAGCGGCCGGCGGGGACCTGCCGGACCTCCCAGCCGGCACCGTCGGTGGTGAACGACCAGCCGCCCTGCGGCGTCTGCGCGGTGACGGTGATGTCGATGCGGGACTGGGCGCACAGCGCACCGGTGACGTCCATCAGGGCCGACAGCCCTTCCTGAAGCAGGGTCGCGTCGGGAACAGGGGCGCCGCATGGTCCGAGGTCGACCGCGTGGACGGCGAGCTCGTAGCTGCCGGCGTGCAGCACCGACAGCAGCGGCAACCGGCCGACCGACGACTGCACCGGGTGACGGCCGAGCTCGGTGGGTTCGTCGCCCTCGAACCACGTAGCGACCTCGTCACGGGAGCGCTGCAACGCGGCGCGGACCTGCTCCGGCGACGCCCCGCGGTGTGCGGCGAGCAAGCGGCTGTTGTCACGGTCGATGTCCGGCGCCCGGTCCGGCCCCTCACCCCGCGCCGCCGTCAGCAGGCCGGAGAGCACCTCGTGGTCGTCCCACGTCCCCAGGTGGACGCAGAGATCGCGCCCCGTCAGCGTCGTCAGGCGCGAGGGAAGGTCGAGGTCGGCACCGTCGACGACGACGAGGAAGGCGTCCCACGCGCGAAGGACGGCCGCGCCGAGGTCGGCCGGGTCGGTCTGCGCCAGGCCGCAGGGGGTGCTGAGGGGCTCTGTCATCTGGGCATCCTGCCCTGACCCGCAGGGGAGGACACCCTCGTGCAGGACTTCACGGTGCCGGCGTCGAACCTCCGGAGCACCACTCTCGTGATCCCCGGAGCCCCCCTGTGAACGTCCGTCTGCTCGCCGTGGCCACCGCCGTTGCGGTCACCGTCCCGCTCGCCGGCTCCGCCCTCGCCGGCGCCCCGTCGTCCCGCCCGACCTACCGCGACCTGCCGGGCCTTCGTGCGACCGTGACGGACGGCACCGACGTGCACCTGGGGTTTCCCTCGCTGACCCGCCCCGCGGTCGTCCTGCGCGACGGTGCCGAGGTGGCGTCGCTGGGCCGAGGCGCCAAGGGCTACGACGACGCGACCGCCCGGCCCGGGCGGAGCTACACCTACCGGCTCGCCGTGCGCGGCCCCGAGAGGGCCGACGCAGCCGTGCAGGTCACCACGCCGTCCTACCTGGTCGGCGCGGCGACCCGGGACATCACCCCCGACGGGGTCGTGAACCTCGGCGGGTTCGGGCTCGGCGACGGAACCGTCATCCCCGACGCCATCGTGGGCCGCGGCGGCCGGGACCAGAGCAAGGGCGAACGGATCATGGTGCGCGCCATGGTCGTCGACGACGGCACGAAAGCCGTCGCGGTGGCGGGCCTCGAGGTGCAGGGGTGGTTCGCGGCGTACGAGGTGGGCAAGGCCGGGCTGCAGGACATGGCGGCGCAGATCGCCCGCGAGGTCCCGCGCCTGCCGGTCGGGCACATCGTGCTGGCCAGCGACCACAGCCACAGCGCACCGGACACCCTCGGCGTGTGGGGCGGACCCGGCCCCGGTTACCTCGATCTCGTGAAGGCTCAGGTCGTGGCTGCGGTGAAGGCTGCGTACGCCTCGCGGGGCTTCGCTGATCTGCGGGCCGGTCACTCCGACGCCAGCGACCTCGTCTACAACCAGTCGTGCACGGAGGCGCTGAACCAGAGCAAGGAGCCGGACTACCCGGGTCCGGAGGTGTGCGCGACCCCGGGCAAGGACGGCATGGTGCGCGTCCTCCAGGCGACGAGTCCCAGCGGTCGTCATCCCCTGACCTACATGGCGTTTGCCGCGCACGCCACCGCTGGCGGTGGCAACGGGTTGCACGGTGACTGGCCGCAGTTCGTGTCCGAGGAGCTGTCCCGTCGGTACGGCGGAGTGGGCCTGGCCATGGTCGGGGCGCTCGGCGGCACGCAGCCCTGCCGTTCCGCGTGCGCCTTCACCAAGCCGACCAACCCGGGCTACGACGTGAAAGACCGCAAGACCGCGATCGTCCTGAACTACACCGCCCACGTCGCGCAGGCCCTGCGCACGGCCAAGCCCGTCCGTGGCCCGGTCGCCGGGGCGCAGGGCTTCATCCGCGAGGCCATCACCGGTCCCGCCGTCACCGCCCTGTTCACCGCGGGCAAGTACGCCGGGGCGCAGCTCCTGCGCAACCACCAGCCGCCGTGGGTCAACGCCCAGACCATCCGCACCGTCGTCGGTGTCCTGCGCATCGGTGACGTCGTGCTCGCGGCCACCCCTGGTGAGGGCTTCCCACGCATCCGGCAGGACATCGCCGACGCTGTCGGTGCCGGCGCGCAGGAGGTCATGACCCTCGGGCTCGCCAACGACCAGCTCGGCTACCTCATCTCGCCGGCGGCCTACGTGCCCATCATCGCCGCCCAGGTGCCGGTGAACGACAACATCATCTTCAACGTGTCGCCCACGATCGGAGACCACGTCGCGTGCGCGAACATCACGCTGCTCGGCACGCTCGGCCTGCCGGTGACCAGCCCGCCCACGTGCCTGCCCTTCTCGGTGCAGGACGCGCAGGGCGACCCGATCGGCGCCGTGCCGGTCGGCGGCATCGTCCTGCCCTGAACCCCCGCTAGCCTCGGGGGACCGGGGCGTGTAGCTCAGCGGTAGAGCGCTCGCCTTACACGCGAGTGGTCGGGGGTTCGATCCCCTCCGCGCCCACCGCCCGCCACAGGGATGTCACGCCCACGACACAGTCCGATCGGCATCCGCGGGTTGCGCCTTTCGGGCTATGTCGGTGCGAGCCGCAGAGGCGCAGGATCCGCCAGAGACCTGGTGCGGGGGCACCGGGCCCGGGGCGGAAGCGGACCACCATGACCTCACGATCGTCGCGCGCGCCTCGCCTGTTGGCCGTCCTCACCAGCGGGCTCGTCGTCGCGTCGGTGGTCGGACCGGTCGCCCCGGCTCTCGCGGTGGCGCCGGCGCTGCACCAGACGAACTACGTGGAGGACCGGTACTTCAGCCCCAACGGGGACGGTCTCGAGGACGTCTACGCCCAGGCGATCACGTACACGGAACCGGCGACCGTGGACCTGCGGATCACGAGCGGCGCGGGGAACCTGGTCGTCGCGCGCTCCGGCGTCACCGACGCCGACGAGGAGAACACCTTCCCGTTCTCCTGGGACGGCCTCACCGAAGGCGGGGCGGCTGCGCCCGAGGGGGTCTACACCGTCACGCTGGCCGCCGTCGGAAAGATCGGCGGAGGCTCGCTCGAGACCAGGGTGCGGGTGGGTGTGTCCCGCAAGGCGGCGCCCGCGGTCGCCTTCACGTCTCCCGCCGCGGCAGCGACCTTGCGAGCCGGCGACAAGGTCCGTGTGAGTGCCACGGGCTTCGAGCGTCAGCCTGCAGTCACCTACCTGGAGCAGGCAGGAACCGGCCGCGGCCTGGGATCGAGCTATGGCTACGACGGGGACGGGAGTGACAACAGCACCCTCACCGAAGTCACCCCGGGTGACGTCGCCGACGGGCCGCTGGACCTGGTGGCCAGAGTGGTCTACTACGACGCGCTGTTCGGCGAGCACCAGGTCGTCACGGCTGCGCGGTCCTACTCCTACGTCAGCGCGCCCACGCTGAGCACCGCCACGGCGCCGCGCTACTACTTCCCGAACTTCGAGCCCTACGGCCCGTACTACGGCGGGGAGAAGGCGGCCATCGACCTGCGCCTCGGTCGCCGGGCCAGGCTCACCACGGACGTCGTCGACGCGACGGGCCACGTCGTCCGCGTCCTGCGCAACGCCGCGGACACGGCGGCGGGTGACCTCGTCGAGGGCTTCGCGCTGCGGTCGGGTGAGCAGGACTCAGCGCCCCTGCTCCCGAACGGTCGCTACACCTTCCGGGCGCACGCCCAGTTCGACGGCGGACAGGTCGCTGACGTCACCCTCCCCATCGGCGTGGACGACCGCAGCCCGCGCCTCGCCCTGACCGCGCCACCGGCCGGGACCCTGACCGGTCCGACGCCGGCGACCGTCACCGTCGACGCTGATCTGCTGGTCGAGTCCGCCTCGCTCAGCGCTCCCGGCCCCGATGACAGCTACTTCCTCGGCAGCAGCGACTACGAGACGCCGCCCGCCGCCAGCGTGACCTTCACCCTGCAGACCCGGCTGCTGCCGGACGGCGAGCACGCCGTGACCGCGTACGGCACGGTCCTCGACGCCCTCGGCGGTCGCCGCTACCTGACCGCGCCCGCGGTGCGCTACACGGTCGATGCTGCTCTCACCGTGACGGGGGACGACGACGCCGTTGCCTTGGTGCTCTCGGGCGACCCGGACACCAGCTCGGTGGCCACCCGGTACGTCCTCAGCCGTGACGCGGTCGTCACGACCACCGTCACCGACGGCGCGGGCGCCCTCGTGGCCACGCTCGAGACAGGTCAACCCGTCGACAGAGAGGCCAAGCGCACGGTGACCTGGGACGGCACGCTCGATGGTGGGGCCGACGCTCCCGAGGGCACCTACGTCCTGACCGTGCAGGCCAGCGCGGGGGGTCGCTCGGCCACGCTGACGCGCACGATCACGCTCACGCGCACGACGGCGGGAACTCTGCTCGCGGACAAGAGCGGTCGCGTCAGCGGCCCCGTGCGTCTCACCTTCGTCCCCGCCGAAGGGGTGTCGCCGTCGTACGGCGTGGCGGTCTACGACCAGGGGACGGGTCGCTACCTCGCCTACCTCCCTCAGGAGTACGACGAGGCCGGTGAGCCGACCGGGGTCTTCGCCGGCGTCCTGGACAGCAGCGCCTACTCCAACGGGGAGCACCTGCTGTACGCGCAGGACGACAGCGGTCTGCAGACGCCGCGCCTGGCGCTCACCTTCGCCAACGCCGTCCACCTCGGCCCGTTGGCCGAGCCCACCACGTTCCACCCGCAGGACCCGACCGACGCGCGCTGGCCGCGGTACTCGGGGGCGTTCTCCACCGACCAGGCGGCGACGGTGACCCTGACGATCACGAGCGCCACGGGGACGACCGTCCGGCAGCTCAGCAGCACCCGGGAGAGCGAGGGGTTCTTCGACCTCAGGTGGGACGGACGGGACGCCGACGGCGCCTACGTCCCCGACGGCACCTATGACGTCGCCGTCCGTGCCGAGGAGCCCTTCGTCCCCAGCACGGACGAGGCCAGTACCCAGGTCGTCGTCGCGAGCAGGGACCTTGGCACGCTGACGGCCCCGAACGGCACGGTGGACGTGGGTGCCTCGCTGCGGCTGGACTTCACCCCGCGTCCGGGTCTCGGGGAGATCTCCTGGGTCAGCCTCGAGTCCGTCGAGGGTTCCAGCTCCACGACAGCGAGCAGCAGGAGGACGGCACCTGGACCGCGGACGTCGACACCAGCCAGCTCGCGGACGGCGAGCACGACTTCTACGCGGCCGTGTCCTGGTACGACGGCACCGACTACCGGTTCGCCGGGACGCGGGTGGTCACGGTGACCGTCAAGCAGCCCACCACCATCTCGGGGGCCCGAGGCACCCGCAGCTTCAGCCCCAACGGAGACGGCTACGAGGAGACGCTGTCGCAGGTCGTGCGGCTCGCGCGCCCGGCACACCTCACGGTGACCTACGCCCCGCAGGGCGGTGCGGTCGTGCACACGGACACGGTGCCGTCGGCTCAAGCCGGCGACACCTACCTCGGCTGGAACGGAGCCGGCGCCACGCCGGGACCGTGGATCATGCACCTGCACACGGTGGACGCCAACAACAACGTCGACGACCTCGACGTGCCTCTGGTGGTCATGGGGGAACCCGGCACGCTGACCGTGGCCGCCGCAGCGGAGAGCGCGCCGTACACGCTGACCTGGACGCCGGCCGCAGGCACGACGACGGAGCACGCGTCGCTGTACCGCACCAAGCAGGGCTCAGCGACCAGGTTGTACGCCGGCGAGCTCGAGGCGGGAACGACCACCGCCCGGAGCTACACCGTCGACCCGACGAAGGTGAAGGAGCTCGTCAGCTGCGGACGCAACAGCTGCACCTACCGCGACGTCGACCTCCCGAACGGCACCTGGGACTACGAGGTCGACGCGAGCTGGACCGACGCGGCCGGTGTCGCGCGAGACGGCTACGGCGTGTTCACCAGCCCGACGCTGCCCGTGACGTCGTCCGTCGCCCCTCGCATCCTGACCCCGCTGCCGGCCGGCTTCGTCGGAACGCGAGGGACCGAGCCTGCAGTCTCCTTCTCGAGCGCGGCGCTGCGCACCTCGCAGGCCACCAGCGTGCGCGTCGTCATCACGAACGCGGCCGGTGACACGGTCGGCACGCTCGGCCCCCTGCAGGTCGACAAGGACACCTCCGAGGAGATCGCGTGGACGGCCGCGGGCCTCGCGGACGGCACCTACAGCCTGTCGGTGATCGCCACCGAGCCGGTGAGCCGGAAGACGGGCGTCTCGAGCACGACGGTCGTGGTGCGCCGGGCCGCGGTCGGGAGCTTCACCAGTCCCGTCGAGGCCGAGGTCGTCGCCGGGACCATCACGGCGACGTGGCGCCCCGCCTCCGGGATCGAGGTCCTGGCGGTGCAGTTCACCGACGCCACCAACTTCGGCGTCGGGGACGGCGTGCAGAGCGGCGCGGACTGGTCAGCGGACATCAGCACGGCCGACCTGGGCGACGGGCCCGATCAGCCGCTCCGCGCCCTGGTGACGTGGAAGGACGCCGCCGGTCAAGGACAGCGCTACGTCGACGTGGTCCACGTCGACGTCCAGCAGGCGCCGGTGCTGTCCGACGTTCCTGGCTCCACCTGGTTCACGCCCAACAGCGACGGCTTCGACGACAGCTACGCAGTCCGCTTCGGGACGAGCGCCCGTGGTCTGCGGCTGGACGCCACGGTGCTCGACGCTCAGGACCAGCCGGTCCGGACGCTGGCGGTGGACCGGCCGACCGAGGGCCAGGGCGGCTTCTCGTGTGATCGCGGTGCCACCGCCTTCCGGTGCGACCAGGTGGCCTGGGACGGCAGGGACGACGGCGGTTCCCCTGTCGCAGACGGTCTCTACTCGCTGCGGCTGGTCGTGCGCAACGTGGCCGGCGACACCGCCGAGGCGACGACGCCGGTCGGGGTGGAGCGGCGCGCGCCGGTGAGCTCCTCCCTGCAGGACAACCAGGCAGTGGCCGACACCCTCCCCCTGACCTTCACCCGGACCCCGGGGTTCCACGGCACGGTGACCGGTGTGCGGGTCGGCGTGAGCGGTGTCCTTGCCGCTCAGGACGCGACCGCGGACGGGGAGACGTTCGTGACGACGTTCGACCTTCCGTCCTCGCTGCCGGACACCCTTGTCTTCGCGACGCTCTCCGCGTGGCGCGACCCGGACGGCAAGGTGCACCAGACCGTGCAGCGCACGACTGCGGTCCTGGACCGCACCACCTTGGACCTTGTTGCGTCGATGGAGCGCACCTCCGGCTTCGACCCGTTCGCGGCGCGCTTCACGATCGACCCGGTGCACGCACCGTCAGCCGGCGGACCCGTGACCTGGACCGTGGACCCCGGTGACGGCGGGGACGTGCTCAGCGGCACGATCGACGCGCCCTACGCGCCGATCACCGTCACGCACACCTACACCGTGCCGAACAACGCGCCGTACGACGCGGTGGTGGCTGTCTCCGACCAGAGCGGGGCCCGCCGGCACCAGCCGTTCGAGGTGACTGTTCGCGAGACTCCACCGATCCGTCCGACGATGAGCCTGACGGTGACGCCGACCAAGGGGATCGCGCCGGTCGCTGTCACAGCCACCATCACCGGTTCGACGACCGATGGCAGCGCCCTGACGTACGGCGTCAGCTGGGGCGACGGCACCACGACGGACACCACGGCGCTGACCGGGGGCCGGGTGGTCCTGGACCACAGCTACGCGGAACCGTCCACCGATCCTCGCGGGTACCTCGTGCACGTCGACGTGACCGCCAGGAAGGGCAACACCGCGACGGCCACCTACCAGGAGGAGCGCGTCGTGGTGGGCAAGGACGAGCCGCTCACGGCGGTGAGTCGAGACGGTGACCACCCGGTGGTGTCGGTGAACGGCCAGGAGGTCGCGTTCGACGGGACGGGCTCGACCCCGTCGGCGGGGATCGACGGCTACACCTGGGACTTCGGTGACGGAGCCGGGGGCGACGGCGCCGTGACACGTCATGCGTTCGCGGACCCGGGTACCTACCTCGTCGTCCTCACGGTGAGCAAGGGCGTGGAGACCAAGACGACCTCGCAGACCGTCCGCGTCCTGGACAAGGCGAGCACCAGCGTCACCACCGTCTCGGTGACGGACGCCGGGGCCGGAGGCCTGGCCGGGGCGATCGTGGTCTACCGGAGCCCTGCCGGCGACCTGAGCAAGGTCGCGACAGGGAGCGATGGCACAGCAACGCTCTACGGGCTGCCGGAGGGCGAGACCTCGCTGGACGTGTACGCCCCCGACCACACGCCCTCCGTCTTCACCGCGACGGTGACCGACAAGGTCGGCACCGGGTCGATAGCCCTGCCGCGCGGCCCGCTCGGTGAGGCCACCGTGACCACGACCCGCATCCCGGCCGACGTGGCTGCCTCACGCTACGGCGTCGATCTGGACAGCGACGCCAACAAGATCTACAACGAGTACACCGTCGAGCTCCACTACTACGGCGTGGACGGCAAGCAGACCCTCCGGGCCCGAGGTGCGTTCTCGCCGGACGGGTCCGAGGGCAAGCCGATCTTCGACGACCCGGAGGGCGATCTCCCGAACGAGTGCCTGCACAAGGACGACCTCGGTAATGAGCACTACATCTGCCGCGAAGCGGGGGCCGGTGGATCGGCCATCAAGATCTCGGTCGAGCCCGTCGGTCCGGGCAAGGACCCGACGCTCATCGTGATGGCCGTCAAGGTCAAGGGCGGCCAGCTCAAGGAGTTCTACGCGGTCGACCTCATCGTGCAGAACCTCGCCGCCAGCGGCTCCACCGCGACGCTCGAAGACCTCGTCGCGACGCTGGACTACGACCACCAGGGGCTCTCCCTGGCTGCCGTGACCGGGACGCCGCAGACGGACAAGCAGTCGCTCGGAGCGGCGCTGCCGGCCCAGGCCAAGACCACGGCCAGCTGGGTGCTGGCCGGCAACAAGGCCGGCACCTACCCGGTGAAGGTCCTCATCGACGGGCGGCTGCAGCCCTTCGACGTGCCTGCCTCCTTCGCGAGCGATTCGAGCCCGGTGAAGGTGTACGGCGCCGACTCCCTCAAGCTGGTCGTCCAGGCACCGGAGAGCGTCGTCTCCGGCCAGCCGGCGCACTTCCGGATCGGTTTCGAGAACACCACGACCGACGCCCCTGTCTACGGCGTCTCGGTGGAGATCCCGCCGACGGGCGACAAGTACCAGATCCAGCCCGGTCAGGACCCCGTCCAGCTGTTCAAGGACCCGATCCAGCCTGGCCAGCGGGCCTTCGTCGACTACTACCTCGTGCCGTCGTTCACCGGCAGCCTCAAGCTCGAGGAGTCGGTCATCAGCCACACCAAGGGTGATGCCACCAAGACCCCGCTGCTGGAGCTCCTCGACGAGACGACGCCTGAGAACAAGCGCGTGGTCCTGCGGGCGGAACCGACGGCCGACGGCCGGACCAAGGTCTCGTGGGACAGCCTGCCGACGGCGTCCGCCTACCGGCTTTTCGCGCCGGAGCAGCTGTCCGACGGCTTCGGTGAGGTGGTCGGCAGCTACGCCGCCGGTCAGACCTCCGTCGTCATCGACACCCCCGATGCCTTCACCGAGGTGGGTGGCGGAGCCGGGGCGACCGCACCGCTGGTCGAGGCCTCGACCGGGGCGTCGTACGTCAAGCAGCTGGTGCTGCAGTCGGTCATCAGCGGGGCGGCACAGCTGCGCCACAACATCGTGGACGCCGCGGCGTCGTACACCTGCGACCAGACCCAGACGGTCCTTCAGGTCACCCTGTCCGGTTGCTTGAACAAGCAGACCGACGGGTCGTACGTCGCGGACAGCAAGCAGGGCAAGATCGGGATCAACGGCCTGGTCATCGAACCGGTGACCGGCGCCGCCAAGGTCAAGATCTCGGCCGCAGGGCACAGCATCACGACCAACGCGGTCGCCGTGAAGGTCGGCCTCGATGCCGGGTCGCTGGGCGTCCTGCCGCTGTACCAGGGCCCGCTCAGCCTCGACCTGTCCAAGGACTGGACGCTGGCGGTCAAGCCCGCCAACCTGCTCGGTCTGCCCGTGAGCGGGAGTGCGACCTTCCACAAGACGGGGGAGGGGAGCTCCACCCTCACGGTGAAGGCGAAGGCCCCGGCCCTTCTCGGTGGGGTCGCGGGCGACCTCGTGCTGACGACCTCGGCCGCAGGTGGCCTGTCCGTCGACGGCCTCTCCTTCGCCATCGGCAAGGGCGATCTCGCGGGGATCGTGGGCTACCAAGGGGGCCTGGACTACGTCGGAGGGACGAAGCCGACCTGGGCCGTCCGCGGCTCCGTCGCCCTGCCCACCGGCGGGACCTCCAGCGTCAGCGGTTCGCTCGCCTACGAGCAGGACGGCACGATCAGCAAGGGCGAGCTGCACGCCGGCACCATCCCGGTGGCGGGGCTGTTCGACCTGCAGAAGCTGGACCTGGTCACCAACGGAGCCGGGTCGTGGACCGGTGCGCTGAAGGCGACCTCACCGGGTGGGGCCGCTGATGTCGCGGCGACCTACGTCGTCGACGAGAAGACCTCGACGGTCACCAGTGGCTCGCTCACCGCGAGCCGCCTCGCGGTCAAGGACCTGTTCACCGTTACCGGCCTGGCCCTCACCTACGCCGGTAGCGCAGCCTCGACCTGGAGCGCGAAGGCGACCGTGGAAGCACCGGGAGCGAAGGTGGCCCCGACGTTCTCCGCGACCCTGGTCAGCGACGACAAGGGGATCGCGAGCGGGCACCTGTCGATCACCAAGCTCCCCTTCGGTGGCGTCGCCACGTTGCAGGACCTCGGGCTGACCTACGCCCGGTCCACCGCGACGTGGTCCGGCCAGGTCACCCTCGACCTGCCGGGCAAGGTCAGCGCCGGCAAGGGGACCTTCACGGTGGTCGAGGGCGTCCTGAAGGACGTGCACGTCAGCCTTCCCGACGCGCGCTTCGGGGCGATCGTGCACCTCGTGGACGCGACGTTCGACTACCGCGCCGCGGGCTCCTCCTACCAGGTGAAGTCCGCGCGGGCGGACGTGGCGAACTTCGTGGGGCTGACGGCCTTCGCCGCCACACGTACCGATGACCTGTGGGCCGTCACGGGCTCGGGCAAGGACGCCACGGGCAAGCCCGTGGCGCTCACCTCGTCGCTCACCTACAACAACGGCGACCTGACCGCAGGATCGATGAGCCTCGACGGGATCAACGTGCTCGGCCTCATCCCGGTGGGTCGCGTCGACCTCGCCTACGACAGCACCGGCTGGTCGGCCGCTGCCGCCGGTGGGGAGGGGAGCCCGTCGTTCTCCTTCACGGTCTCCGAGGGCAAGGTCACCAAGGGCAGCCTTTCGGTACCCAACGCCCAGCTCGCCGGCGTCATCCCCGTCGCGTTCGCGATGGCGTACGACGGTGCCGCCGACTCCTGGACAGCGGGCGGCAAGGCGTCCCTGCCGGGGGACAAGGTCGGAGACCTCGAGGTGGATGTGACCTACACCAAGGGCGTCGTGACGCAGGCAGCGCTCAAGGGCACCCTCGGGCTCAAGGGCGGCCTGACCCTCAAGGACCTCGACGTGGCCTACAGCGGCGTGGACGACACCTGGCACGGCGGGCTCAGCATGGTCCTTCCCGGTCCGGCCGAGACCACCATCGGTGGCTCGCTCGACCTCAAGGCAGGGGCGTTCCTCGGTGCCGAGGGCCACGGGAGCAACCTCAACGTGCCCCTCGGAGCCGGCGTCTTCCTGCAGAAGGCCTCCCTGCAGGCGGTGCTGGAGCCCGAGGTCTCGCTCTCGGGGGCGCTGGGCGTGACGGTCGGGCCGAAGGTGGCCGGCAAGAGCGCCGTCGAGGTGGACGCACAAGGATCGGTGACGGCCCGCGCTGACGGCTCGGCGATCTACCAGGTCGACGGCAAGCTCTACCTCGTCGGCAGCGAGCTCGCTGGCGCCGGGTTGACCTACGACACGCGTGGCGAGGCCCGGTTCCACGGTCAGTTCGGGTACGGCGTCCCCGGCATCGCGCGCCTCAACGCCAACCTGGCAGGCGCGGTGAACGCCGCCGGCTTCAACGTCCTGACCACTGCCCAGCTGGAGCTGCTCGGCATCGACCCGAAGCACCTCCCAGGGGCTCAGGCCGTGGTGAGCACCCGTGGCGTCGCCGCCTGCGCGAGCCTGTCGCCCGAGTTCGGCTGGACGACAGGGTTCGGCTACACCTGGGGTCAGCCGGCACCGCAGCTGCTGGAGAAGAGCTGCGACATCGGACCGTGGGTCGACAACGCGGTCGGTGGCTCGCTGCGCGGGCGCCCCCGGTTGGTCGCCTCCGGCAGCACCGGCGGCAGCTCGTTCGCCGTTCCCGCGGGCAAGCAGGTCGTCGCCCTCCAGTGGGTCGGGACCAGCGCCCCTCCGCAGGTGACGCTCACCGCTCCGGACGGGTCGACCTACCTCACCCCGTCGGCGAAGGCCTCCGACGGCCTCCAGCCGTCCGGCACCTGGGTCGCGCTGCGGGACGAGACCACGCAGACGACGTACGTCCTGCTGGACAAGCCGCAGGCCGGCACCTGGTCGGTCTCGGTGGCGGGGACCGGCAGCAACCCGCTGGTACGCAGCTCGGTCGCGCAACAAGCCCCGCAGACGCAGGTCTCGGCGACCCTCCGGGGCACCGGGACGATGCGGACGCTGGAGCACGCCGTCACGGCTGCCGCCGGCGACACCGTCCGGTTCGTCGAGTCCCTCCCCGGCGGTGACAGCCGGGAGATCGGCGCGGCGGACAGCACCGGGTCGCTGACCTTCACCACGGTTCCGGGCGCCGGATCGCGGACGATCACGGCTGTGGTCGAGAGCAGCACGGGTGGCCTGCGGCGCACCGTCGCCCTGCTGTCGTACGACGTGACCACCGAGCAGGTCGTGGCGGCGACGCCGTCGCCGACACCCACGGTCACCTCGACGGCGACCCCGACGACGAGTCCGACAACGACCCCGACCACGGGTCCCACGACGGGTCCGACCACGGGTCCGACGACGGGTCCGACCACGGGTCCGACGACGAGCCCGACGACCCCGCCGACTGGAGGGGTAACCGCACGCGGCGGGACGTTCCATCCGCTGACGCTGTCCCGGGTGTACGACTCGCGCTCCGCGCGTAGCCCGGTGGTCGCGGGCGCAGATCGGGTCGTCCCCGTCGCGGGTCTGGGCGGTGTCCCCGCCCAGGGCGCCTCGGCGGTCGTCGTACGGCTGAGCGCCCTCGGTGCCACGCGGCCGAGTGCCATCTCGGTCTACCCCCTGGGAGCCAAGCCCGCGCTGCGCACCTCGTCGCTCAACGCCCCGCGGGGGACCACCGTCACGGGCACGGTCACCACAGCGCTCGGTGACGGGGGCGCCTTCGCGGTGGCCACTGCCACCGGCGCCACGCACGTCGTCGTCGACGTGCTCGGCTGGTACGACGACGGCACCGCCGCCGGCAGCACGTTCCGGGCGGTCACCCCCTCACGGCTGCTGGACAGCCGGAAGGCCGGGGGACCAGTGGTCGCGGGTCGCGATCGCGGCGTGCAGGTTCTGGGTCGAGGAGGTCTGCCGGAGCAAGGCGTCGAGGCCGTCGTGGTCAACGCCACGGTGCTCGGCGCGACCGGCCCGGGGTACCTGGAGCTCTACCCGAAGGCAGCGCGCCCGACCCAGCGTTCCGGTGCCGTGCTGGTCTCCGACGCCGACCCGGCAGCCAGCATGGCGATCGTGCCTGTCGGTCCCGACGGTGTCGTCATGGCCGCTATCGGTCGGGGTTCGGCGCAGGTGCTGCTCGACGTCGTCGGCTGGTACGGCGCCCCGACGGCTTCCGATCCCGGAAGCCGGTTCCACGCCATCACGCCGATCCGGACGCTGGACACGCGACTGGCCGGCGGCCCGCTGCGGCAGCGCGTGCAGCGTGCGGTCGGGGTCGTCGGGGTCGGTGACGTGCCGGCGGAGGCCACCGCGGTCGTCGGCAACCTCACGGTGGTGGGAGCGAGCGCGCCGACCAACGTCCGGATCTGGCCGGACGGCGCAGCCCGACCGGACACCTCGACGCTCAACCCGGTCACGGGTGCGGCGTTGCCCAACGCCGTGACGGTCGGGCTGGGCGGTCCCGGTGGGGTGCGGCTGTTCAACGCGGCCGGGACGGTGCACGCCGTGCTCGACGTGACGGGCTGGTTCGGACCCTGACGGGTCGGGACCTCAGCGGTGAAGTGCCGCCGCGAGGTCCCGGCCCATCCGGCGGTAGCCCGCATCGCCCGGGTGGAACCGGTCCTCCGACAGGAAGCCCTCCTCGGTGACGGCGGCGTAGCCGAGCTGGCTGACGTACAGCAGTCCACGCTCGGACGCGACCTGCTGCAGGATGCGGTCGACCGCGACGTACCGGTCGTACGGCTCCACGCCACGGGCGACGAAGGCGCCCACGAGCACGATCCGCGCGGTCGGCTGGGAGCGACGGACCAGGTCGACGGTCGCCAGCGCGGCGTCGTGCAGGTGGGTCAGCGACCCGTGGTGGGCGTCGTTCGTCCCACCTTCGAGGACGACGACGTCGTACGCCGTGCGCAGTCGACCGTCGGTCCGGAGCCGCTCCCGGTAGGGCAGCCCGTTGGGCCCGCCGGTCGTGTAGCCGGTGCCGCTCACCGCGTCGATCACGGCACGTACCCCGAGCCGGTCGGCGACGGTACGGACCTGCACCGGGCGCTGTGGAGACGCGCCGACACCTACGAACAGGCTGTCGCCGAAGAAGAGCACCCGGGGGCCCGAGGCGGCCGGCGTCCCCGCCGATCCCGGACCCACCAGGACGGCGGTCACGACCGCGGCTCCGAGGGCCGTCGTCCAACGGCGAGGGGAGGCCATGACCCGAGTGTCGGCGACGAACGCGGCTCGCGCAGGTGTGTCACAGGTCTGTCACGTGCCACGACTGAGTGGGTCGGCACGGGGAACGTTCTCAAGATCGCCTAGGGTTGCCGCATGGAAAACGTCGTCGCGAACCTTGCCCCCGACGCCGAGGCCTTCTCCCGACACTTCGGGCTCGTCCAGGACTACGTCCTGGCTCGACCGGGTGCGCTCAGCGCCCTGATGAAGGAAGCGGAAGCCGATCCCACGAGGGTCACCGCGTCCATCGTCTCCCTCGGAGCGGTGCTGCTGGACGTCGCGGCCGGGGCCTTCCACCTCGATCCCGCCGCCATGCTGGAGAAGGTCGGCGCGATGGTGACCGAGCTCAGCGACGGTCACGGGGACGGCTCGGCCTAACCTGGCGATCGTGGCACCCACCCTCGCGCACGTGACGGAGGCGCTCGACGTCCTGTACCCGCCGGCGCTCGCCGAGGTCTGGGACGCCATCGGCTTGGTCGTGGGGGATCCCGCGGCTCCGGTCCGCCGGGTGCTTCTGGCTGTGGACCCCGTGCGGCCGGTGGTCGACGAGGCCCTGTCCGGTGGCTTCGACCTGCTCGTGACCCACCACCCGCTGTACCTGCGGGGCACGACGACGGTCTCGGCCGGGACGGCCAAGGGTCGCCTCGTGCACGACCTGGTCCGGGGCGGGTGCGCGCTGTTCGTGGCCCACACCAACGCGGACAAGGCGGTCGGCGGCGTCAATGATGCGCTGGCCGGACTGCTGGGTCTGCAGGACGCGGTTCCGCTGACCAGGGACCGCGAGCCACTCGACGTGCTCGTGGTCCACGTCCCGTCCGCCGATGCCGACCGCGTGCGCGACGCCCTGGTCGCCGCGGGCGCCGGTCGGCTGGGGGACTACGACAGTTGCAGCTGGGACGTCACGGGGACCGGGCGCTTTCGGCCGCTCGACGGGGCGCACCCGACCGTCGGGACGATCGGCGAGCCCAGCACCGTCGAGGAAGCTCGGCTCGAGCTCGTGGTGCCGCGAGCGGCGCAGCGTGCCGTCCTCGCGGCCCTGGCCGCCCAGCATCCCTACGAGACGCCCTCCTTCCACCTGCTGCCGGCAGAGGTCCCGTCGGTCACGGGCTTGGGTCGCGTCGGGGACATCCCCCCGACGACCGTCGCTGAGCTGACGGCGCGCATCGACAGGTTGCTGCCTGCCACGGCAGGCGGGGTCCGCGCCGCCGGCGACCCCGCTTCCGCCGTACGCCGCCTGGCCGTCTGCGGGGGAGCGGGTGACGACCTCATCGGCGCGGCCCACGCCGCCGGAGCAGACGCCTACCTCACCTCCGACCTGAGGCACCACGTCACGAGCGAGGCACCCGCGGGCCTGGCGCTGCTCGATGCCGCCCACTGGGCGAGCGAATGGCCGTGGCTCTCGTCGGCCGCGCAGGCCCTGACTAGGGTCGTAGGGGTCGAGGCGGTCGTCTCGACGCTGTGCACCGACCCGTGGACCACTGCCTCGAGGAGCCCCCGTACGTGAAGGCCGACCCGTCCGCCCAGCTGCGGTTGCTCGATCTCCAGGCGCTCGACACCGCGATCGACCAGCTCGCGCACAAGCGTCGAACGCTGCCCGAGCTCGCTGAGATGGCGCGTCGCGACGAGCTCGTCGCCACGCGTCGCGACGATGTCGCCCTGGCGGAGTCCACGGTCAGCGACCTGCAGCGCGAGGTCACCAAGGCCGAGCTGGACATCGAGCAGGTGCGTGGGCGACGGGACCGCGACGAGCAGCGGCTGGCCTCCGGGGCGATCACCGTGCCCAAGCAGCTCGAGGAGCTGCAGCACGAGGTCGCGACCCTGACCAAGCGGCAGAGCGACCTCGAGGACGCGGAGCTCGAGGTGATGGAGCGGCTCGAACAGGCGCAGAAGACCCTCGATGCGCTGCTGGTCGAGCGCGACGGCCATGTGGCTGCCCGCGCCGAGGCTGAGCGGGTCCGCGACGCCACGTGGGCCGAGATCGATGACGAGATCGAGCGGGTGCGCGACGAGCGTCGGGTGATGCAGACCGAGATCCCGACGGACCTGCTGGCGCTGTACGAGAAGATCCGGGCTGCTGAGGGCGGCATCGGTGTCGGGCCCATCGAGCGAGCCCGCTGCGGGGCCTGCCGTCTCGAGCTCATGAACAACGAGAAGGTCGAGTACCGCAACGCCGCGGCGGACGAGGTGCTGCGGCACGAGTGCCGAAGGATCCTGGTGCGCACGGCCGAGTCCGGTCTGTGAGGTCGCTGTCGTGAGAGTCGTCGTCGAGGCCGACGGCGGCTCCCGAGGCAACCCCGGCCCAGCCGGGTACGGCGCGGTGGTGCTCGACCCGACGACCGGCGCGGTGCTCGCCGAGGCCGCAGCCGGGATCGGCACGGCGACCAACAACGTCGCGGAGTACCAAGGACTGATCGCCGGCCTGCGGGCGGCCCGGGACCTCGGCGCCGACGAGGTCGACGTGCGCATGGACTCCAAGCTCGTCGTCGAGCAGATGTCCGGTCGCTGGCAGGTGAAGCACCCCTCCATGAAGCCGCTGGCGCGCGAGGCGGCGGGGCTGGTCGCCGGGTTCTCTCGCGTCGCCTTCTCCTGGATCCCCCGCGAGCGCAACAAGCAGGCGGACCGGCTCGCCAACGAGGCGATGGACGCGGCGGCCAAGGGCCTGGTGTGGCGGGCCGGTGGCGACAGCGGCCGCGCGGACGCGGCCGATGCCTTCCTGGCTGCCGCCGAACGCCCGTCGGCCGCACCAGCTCCCGCCGTCGCGTCCGCACCGACCGGCTCGGGGTGGTCGGCGCCGTCGGGAGTGCCGACGACCTTGCTGCTGCTGCGCCACGGGCAGACCCCGCTGTCGGTGGAGAAGCGCTTCTCCGGCCTCGGGGACCCGGAGCTCACCGAGATCGGCCTCGCGCAGGCTGCGGCTGCGGCGCGCCGGCTGGCGAGCTCGAAGGCGACCGCGGTCGTCTCCTCCCCGCTGTCCCGTGCCCGGCAGACGGCCGAGGCGGTCGCCGCCGCGCTCGGGCTGTCGGTCGAGGTCGACGAGGGCTTGCGGGAGACCGACTTCGGCGACTGGGAGGGCTACACCTTCGGCGAGATCCACCAGCGTTGGCCCACCGAGATGACGGCCTGGCTGGGCTCGTCGGCGGTCGCTCCGCCGTACGGCGAGAGCTTCGACGAGACGACCGTGCGGGTGCGCCAGGCGCGAGACCGGATCCTTGCCGCCCACGGTGGCGAGAGGGTCGTGGTGATCAGCCACGTGTCCCCGATCAAGACCCTGCTGCGCCTGGCGCTCGACGCCCCGGCCTCGGCGCTCTACCGGATGCACCTCGACCTGTGCGCGCTGTCCGAGGTGCAGTGGTTCTCCGACGGCCCGGCCGTGGTGCGGTCCATGAACGACACCCACCACCTGGACTGAGTCGGTCGGGCTCAGCAGCCGTCGGCGCTGCAGGTGTCGCCGGACTCGATCGTCACCAGGGCTGGCTCCCTGGTCTCCCACGCGCGCGTGAGGGTGCGCAACACCACCTCGGGGGACTGTGCGCCGGGTACGGCGAAACGTCCGTCGACGGCGAAGAACGGAACACCGGTGACGCCCAGGTCCTCGGCGCGGGCCATGTCGGCGCGCACGTCCGCGGTGTAGGCGTCGCCCGCGAGCACCTCGGCCGCGCCCGTCACGCCGACCTCATCGGCCAGGCGCGTGAGGGTCGCGTGGTCGTCCATCGGCTCGCCCTCGGTGAAGCACGCCTTCAGCAGCCGCTCCTTGAGAGCGTCCTGCCGGGAGCCGGCGTGGTGCAACAACCGGTGCGCGTCGAACGTGTTGCCGCCCTGCGCGTGGTCGAAGCGGAAGTCCAGCCCCTCCTCGGCAGCGGCGGACGTCATCTGGTCGAGCATCTGCTGGGCGCGAGGCACGTCGACGCCGTACTTGCGGGCGAGCTTCTCGGCGTACGACCCGGGGGAGCGGGTCGCTCGCGGGTCCAGCTGGAAGCTGTGCCAGCTCACCTCGACGGGGTGGGGGAAGTCCTGCAGGGCGCGCTCGAGGCGGCGCTTTCCGATGTAGCACCAGGGGCAGACGATGTCGGACCAGATCTCAACCTTCATGCCCAGTGCAACCGGACCCGGCGGCCAAGACTTCCCTAGCGGATGAGCGGATCACGGGGAAGGCCCAGCATCCGCTCGGCGATCTGGTTCCGCTTGATCTCCGAGGTCCCTCCGGCGATCGACAAGCCGCGGTGGGCGATGCCGAGTCGAGCGGCCATCGCGCCGGGACCGTCGAAGAACGCCGCCTCCGGCCCAGCGAGATCGAGCAGCATCGCGGCGGACTCGTGCCCGAGCTCGGAGAGGACGAGCTTGCTGATGTTGCCCTCCGGGCCGGGTCCGCCGCCGGTGACTGCCCGCTGAGCGGCGCGCAGGTTGAGCAGCGCCATGGCTTGCAGCTGGGAGATGTAGCTGCCGATCCGGGTCTCGCCTCCGGCCAGCCGCTCGGGATGGGCGTCGTGCAGGGGGAAGAACATCTCACCGGGCAGGGAGTACGCGCCCTGGCCGCCGCCGATGCTCACGCTCTCGTTACCGAGCGTCGCCCGCGCCACGGTCCAACCACCGTCCACGGGCCCGACGACGTCCTCGTCCGCGACGAAGACGTCGTGGAAGAACACCTCGTTGAACTCCGAGGCGCCACCGGTCATTCGTAGGGGACGGACCTCGACCCCGGGCGCCTGCATGTCCAGGACCACCGTGGTGATCCCCTGGTGCTTGGGCACGTCGGGGTTGGTGCGGACCGTCGCGAAGCCGCGACCTGCCACGTGCGCACCGCTCGTCCAGACCTTCTGGCCGTTGACCAGCCAGCCGCCGTCGACCTTGGTGGCGCGCGTCTTGACCCCGGCGGCGTCCGAGCCGGCCTCCGGCTCGCTGAACAGCTGGCACCAGATGACCTCCTGGCTCATGGCGCTCGGCACCCAGCGCTGCACCTGCTCGGGAGTTCCGTACTGGATGAGCGTCAGGATCACCCACCCGGTGATCCCGTACGACGGTCGCTTCACCCCCGCCACGGCCAGTTCCTGCTCGATGACGAGTTGCTCCACGGCACCGGCCCCGCGTCCCCAGGGCTGGGGCCAGTGCGGCATCGCATATCCCGTGCTGAGCATCGCCTCGAGGCGGGTCGCGTCGTCCACGTCCTTCACCTGTGCCGCGAAGGACTGCACGTCCCGCCGCATCGCCTCGGCCTCGGGCGGCAGCTCCACGGTCCGGGTTCGGGTGACGCCCTGCCTGCTGCAGGCCGCGGCGGAGCGCGCTGCGGCATCGGGGTCGAGGAGCGCGCGCAGGACGAGGGCGCGACGCAAGAACAGGTGGGCGTCGTGCTCCCACGTGTAGCCGATCCCGCCGTGGACCTGGATGTTGAGGTTGGCGCAGAGGTCCGCGGCAGGGCCGGCTTGCGACGCAGCGATGGCGGCCGCGAGCGTCAGCTCTGCACCGCCGACAGCGGCAGCCCGGGCGGCGTCCCAGACGGCCGCGGTCGCCAGCTCGGTCGCGACGACCATGTTGGCGCAGTGGTGCTTCACGGCCTGGAACGTCGCGATCGGGCGACCGAACTGCTCGCGGACCTTGGAGTACGCCCCCGCGGCTTCGGTACACGCGCGCGCGATCCCGATCGCCTCCGCGGACAGGACCACCCGGGTCACGTCCGTCAGGGCCTGCGCGGCGCCGGGCAGCAGCCTCACCTCGGCCCCGTCGAGCCGCACCTGGGTCGAGTGACGGGTGGGATCGAGGTTCTTCAGCGCGTCGGCGGCGACCCCCGGAGCGTCGAGCCTGACGAGCACCACGTCCTCACCCACCGCCACCATGAGCTCATCGGCCAGGCCGCCGCCCAGAGCGACCGACACGGTTCCGCTGGCGCTCACCCCCGTGAGCGTGATGCTCGCTCCGAAGCCGATCGCTGCCGTGCACGTCCCGTCGGCGTACGCCGGAAGGGCTGCCGCGCGGTGCTCGTCACATGCGACCGCCGCAAGGACCGCGCTGGCGATGACCGTCGGCACGAACGGTCCAGGAACGAGCCCGGCGCCAAGCTGCTCGACCACGATGGTGAGCTCTTCGAGGCCGTACCCCGACCCGCCGACGTCCTCCGGCAGGTGCAGGCCCAGCCAGCCCAGCCCCGCCAACTCCGGCCAGAGGGGACCGGTCGTCTCGCTCTCGGACTCGGACTCCAGCAGGGCTCGTGCGGACGCCAGGCTGGCGCGCTTGCGCACCAGGCTGGCGACCGAGTCGCTGAGGGCGCGGTGGTCGTCGGTGATCGCGAGAGGCATGCCACGACCCTCTCAGACGCACGAGAAGGAGACCGGCGTGACCGCGCGTATCCTCGGGGCGGGACGAGTCGGTCGGACGGCCGCGGCAGCGATCCAGCTGTCGAGGAAAGTCCGGGCTCCACAGGGCAGGGTGGTCGTTAACAGCGACCCGGGGTGACCCGCGGGAAAGTGCCACAGAGAGAAGACCGCCACTGCTTCGGCAGTGGTAAGGGTGAAACGGTGGAGTAAGAGCCCACCAGCGCCCGGGGTGACCCGGGCGGCTCGGCAAACCCCACCCGGAGCAAGGTCAAGAGGGAGCTCCGGCTCCTGTGAGGACGTTTGAGGGCGGCCCGCCCGAGTTCTCAGGTAGACCGCACGAGGCCACTGGCAACAGTGGTCCCAGATGGATGGTCGTCACCTCCTGCTTTGGCAGGAGGTACAGAACCCGGCTTACAGACCGACTCGTCCCCTCGCACCTGTTGGCGCTGCGGCGTGTGCTGCCAGCACGCGGGCTGTCTCGTGCGGGCTTCCGAGCAGCGCCAGACCCGACTGCACACCGGTCGCAGCCTGCCGCGACTCAGAGGCGACGGCGCCGGCGAGTCCGAACCACGGCTGCTCCCGCGACAAGCACGCCGGTCAGTACCGCTGCCAGGGCGGACACACCCACCACCCGTGAGAAGGACCACCAGCTCGTTGGGTGGCCGGTGGGGGCGAGGGCCGCGGCCCGGCAGACTCGGATGTCGTCGACCAGCCCCCAGTCGGCGCCCGACGTCATGCTCGCGTGGTAACGCTGCACGACCTGGTCGAAGCCGGTGCCGCCGGGCACGGTGCCGGTGACCAGCGCCCAGTTGCTCTCGGGCTCTTGGACGACGGCTGCGCTCTCGGCGCCGGTTGCGCTGTTGCGGAGTCGCAACGCGAAGGTGGGCGCGTTCCCGACGTCCATCGTCGCGATGTGAGCACTCAGCAGGTAGGTCACGCCAGGGCTGGTCGGCGTCGAAAGCGTGCCCACGACTCCCTGAGCGCCCCGGGGCGGGATCAGGAGGTACGTCGATCCGAGAGCTGCGAGGCGCGTTGGGGCCCACGGGGAGCCGTTGCTCACCGCTCGTGGCCACAGCGAGCCGGTGTCCGACCGGGTCCAGCCAGGGACCTGGGTCGTCGACACTCCGGATCCCGCACCCAGCAGCGGCTCGAAGACGGGCCACTCGCCGTTGCTGCCCGGAGGGCCGCTGACTGATTCGAAGCTGGGGTTGAGCACGAGGTTGGGTGAGGACGGCGCGCAGCTCGGCGCCTGTGTCGGTGCGGGGGTGGGCTTGGCGACACCTGTCGGGACCGGGGCGGCGGAGGGGGTGGGGGAGGGGGTGGGGGAGGGGGTCACGGTGGGTGTCGCGGTGGGGGTCGGGGTGGGTGTGCGGGTGCGCGTGGGGGTCGGCGCGGGTGTCGGAGTCCGGGTGGGGGAGGGGGCCGAAGTCGGGTCGGAGGTGCGCGACGCCAAGGGCGTTGCCGTCGGGGTCGGAGTCCGGGTGGGGTTCGCAGTTGGTGACGGTGACGGGGTCGCCGGGGAGTCCGGCGTCGGCGCCGTCGGCGCCGGTGTGGCGTGAGAGTCCGCAGCGGCGAGGGCCGGCATCGGCCAGCCCAGAGACATGACCAGGAAAGCCAGCACCAGGGGACCTGATCGCCGCCATGCTGTGCTGCGGTGATGTCCCCGGCCGCAGCTCACGTGGTCATGCCTTGCGCCGGCGGCGCAGTGCGGCCACGAGCCCCGCGGTCAGGACCGCACCGCCGACCGACGCAGCAGCCACCCGGGAGAGCGTCCACCAGCCGTGCTGGACCACCGAGGTCGGTCCGACAGCCAGGCAGATGCGCGCGTCGTCGAAGAACGCCTGCGCCGACCGGGGAGTAAGCAGCACCCGGTCGAAAGGAGCGCTGCTCGTGACGGTCCCGGTGAACAGCACCCAACTGCCCACCTGGGTCGTGGAGGTCTGGACCAAGGGCACGCTCTGCGCGCCGGTCGTGCTGTTGCGCAGCAACAGCTCGACCGTCGTGGGCGTTGCCGGTGAGAGGGTCTGCACCTGAACGCTCAGCACATAGGTCGCACCGACGCCCGTCGAGGTGGACAGCGTCCCGACCAGTCCCTGCAGCCGCGACACCGCGGCCATCTTCGAACCGTGGAAAGCGGGAGGGAGCGGGAACCCGCCGGAGTACACCTGGGGTCCGCCAGAGGAAGGGCTGGCGCGGGTCCATGGCGGTACGTGGGTGGTCGCAGGCTCCAGCACCGGCCAGGTCGTCCCGGTGAACCCCGTGCCGACGCCCACGCTCTCGAAGCTGGCGTTCTGCACGAGGTTCGGCGCTGATGGGAGGCACATGGCCACCGGTGTGATCACGGGGGTGGTCGTCGTCGGCGTGGGCGCGGCGGTGAGCGACGGAGCCGGCGTGACGCTCGACGTGGGAGCGGGCGTGGCGGTGAGCGACGGAGCCGGCGTGACGGTCGACGTGGGAGTGGGCGTACGGGTGGGCATCGGTGTGGGGGTGCGGGTCGGTGTCGCTCCGGGGGGTCGCGACGGCGAGGGCGTGGGGTCGGGGGTCGGGGTTCGCGTGGGCGTGGGGGTGCGGGTGGGGTCGGACGTGGGCGCGACGGTTTCGTAAGCGCCTGGCGTCCTCGTCGGGGTCGGCGTCGGCGCTGCAAGGGCGTGGCCGGGTACCGCCCACGCCATCGGCGCGGCGACAAGGGCCAGGGCGATCACCGCTGCACGCACCGGGCTGCTGCCCCTCCCGGCGTGTTGACGCCGGCGCCCCGCTGCCCGGGTGGGGCGTCGGTTGCTGACCAGCCAACTGGCTCACGTCCTGCGCGAACGTACTCCGCCCTGAGGGCCGGGTCTGCAGCACGGAAGGGTGATCTCTCCTCTGAGGTGCCGTGGTGCACCCACGCAAGGAGGCGACCGCGTGCAACGCCGGTGGTGGCGGCCGGCGACGCACCGAGCGATGGGCCGACCAGTCCGTCACCCCAGTAGGGTCGCCCGGCCGACCAGCGCGCTCCTACGTAGCAACGCGCAGCGACGTGCATCACCAGCCCCTCCGGGGGCATGATCGACTCATGACGACTCCTCTCGCCCCACGACCCGGCCTCGACCTCGCCTACCCGCTGTCACTCGGGGTCTACGACGACTACGCCCAGGCGCAGCGCGTCGTCGACTACCTGTCCGACAACGAGTTCGCGGTCGCCAACCTGGCCATCGTGGGCACCGAGCTCAAGTCGGTCGAGCGCGTCACGGGTCGGCTCACCCGCGCGCGCGTCGCGGCCGCGGGCGCCGTCTCCGGGTTCTGGATGGGGTTGTTCGTCGGCATCGCGTTCGCGCTGTTCAGCAGCGAGGGGCAGGCCGGCTTCCTGCTGACGACGCCGCTGCTCGGCGCCGTCTTCGGCCTCGTCTGGGGACAGCTCGGCTACACCGCCGTCACGCGTGGCGGCACACGGGACTTCTCGTCCGTGACGCAGGTCGTCGCCACGAAGTACGAGGTGCTCGTCGAGCACAAGCTCGCCGAGGCCGCGCGAGCACTGGTTGCTGAGATGCCCGCTGCCGGATGACCACCGCCACGGGCGTGACGAGGGAGCGGCTCGCTGATCTGCGGCGCTGGAACCTGGCTCTCGCTGTGCTCCACGCTCTCCAAGCGGTAGCCATCCTTGTCCTTGCTGGCGACTTCGCCATCACCGTCACCACGACCTTCCCCACGGGGCCTCCCGGGACCGCGTCGCCGGCGCCGGCCAGCGCGTTCGATGTCCGCATCGGCGTGGCGGTGGCGGCGTTCCTCCTGCTGGCTGCGCTGGACCACGGGTTGACCGCGACGGCAGCGCGCGACACGTACGAGGCGGACCTGAGCCGCGGCATCAACCGGTTCCGGTGGGTGGAGTACTCCGTCAGCGCCACGATCATGGTCCTGCTCATCGGCTTCTACTCCGGCGTGACCGGGCTCAACACGGTGATCGCGGTGGCGGGCGCGAACGTCGCCATGATCTTGTTCGGCTGGCTGCAGGAGGTCCTCAATCCCCCGGGGCGCGCCACCACCACGATGTTGCCGTTCTGGTTCGGCACGGTGGCCGGCCTCGCCCCGTGGGTGTCGATCCTCGTCAATGTCGTCGGCTCCGAGACGGTCCCGGCTTTCGTCTACGGGATCATCGTGACGCAGGCGATCCTGTTCTTCTCGTTCGGGCTCAACCAGTGGCTGCAGTACCGAGGCGTCGGCCGTTGGACGGACTACGCGTACGGCGAAAAGGCCTATCTCGTCCTGAGTCTCGTGGCCAAGTCCCTGCTGGCGTGGCAGATCTTCGGCGGATCGCTCGCCGGTTGACCGTGTCCTTCTCTGTCGGCAGGGCCAATGCCAGCGACGAGGTCGCGGCGGGCGGCAGGCCGGTGACCACCTGGAAGCGCGACACCAGGGAGTACCACCGGGCGTTGAGCTACAACAAGGGCCTCGATCGCGACAAGGAGGGCGTCGCCTGCGAGAAGCGCTGATCCTCGCAGGATCGGTGCTCCGTCAGTCGCTGAGCGGGTGGTCGGCGGCGAGGGTCACGCTGACCACCTCGTCCGGGTCGACGAGGTGGGGATGGCCGCGAAAGCCGGTACGGACGCGCAGCCAGCCGTCCCCGTCAACGTCGAGCATCCCGAGGTAGTGCTCGTCTTCGGTCTCGACCACGACGACTTGACCGGCAAACAGGGTGGTCGCGGGCGTGGTCGTGGGGTTCGCGCTCATGGTCGCAGCATAGCCGTCGTCGACGAACATAACGATCTTGTCGTGTCAAGGGCCTTGACGGATCAGGAGTTCTGCTCGATGTAGGTCGCGGCGTCCCGGTTCTGCACGTCGACCTCCTCCACCTTCCGGTGGTCCTGGCGCCACCGCAGCCATGCCACGGCAATCTGCTCATTGCGCACCGGATCGGCGTTGCGGCTGAAGTCCGGCAGCGCACCTGACTCCTCCTCCGCGATGTGCTCGCCGTTCTCCTCCCGCGCGTCGTTGACGGCTTTCCACCATGCCTCGCTGCCGACCTCCTCCCCGGCGGCAGCAGCCACAGCGTCGCGGATCTTGGTGTGGTCGGTGATGGCGTCCTCCGCCTCCTCCTCCGCGTCCTCGCCCACCTTGAGCAGCGAGGGGTAGAAGACCTCCTCCTCACAGGCTGCGTGGATGTCGAGGAGGTCCGCGAGGGGCGCCCAGACGGCGGCGAGAGCCTCCGGGGTGGACGCTGCGTCGAGGTCGGCAAAACGGCGGCGCAGGTCCTCGTGGTCCTGCAGGATGAGGCGGGTCACGTCGAGCACGGCGGAGGTCTCCTGAGGTCGGGGGCAGGGTGCTCCTTCCCCGTCCCCGCACGGGTATGCCGCCTGCGAGACTGCTGCGGTGACCCACGACCTCGACGACCTGGCCGGTGATCCGGTCGTCCTGGAGACCTGGCTGGGTGCCCCGGCCCGCTCGTACGTCCGTCGGCCATCCACCGTGGTCGACGCCCTGGACCGTGCCGTCAGGCTGCACGGAGCGCGACCGGGGTGGGTCGACGGGTCGGTCCGGCTGAGCTGGGCGCAGTTCGCGGACCGGGTGGAGCGGGCCGCGAGTTCGCTGCGGGCCAGAGGGCTGCGTCCCGGCGACGCTGTGGCCGTCGCGTCGGGCAACACCCTCGACCTGGCCGTGGCGCTCTTCGGCTGCGCCCGGGCAGGACTGGTCATGGTCGGCCTCAACACCCGGCTCGCCCCGCCCCAGTGGGCGTACATGGTGGAGCACATGCAGGTGCGGCTCCGCCTCGCCGCGCCGGCTTTCCGGGAGGGGCTCGAGGGGTCGGAGTCGCTCGCCGACGTACTGATCGAGGCTCCACTGACGAGCTGGCGACCAGGTCCGTCGGGGCTGGCCGAGGACGCGACGTTCCAGGTGGTGTTCACCTCGGGGACCACCGGTCGGCCCAAGGCGTCGCGCGTGGTGCACCGGGCATCGGTGCACTCGGGGATGAGCTATCAGCGGGTCCTCGCGCTCGGGTCCGACGAGGTGACCGCCGTGCAGTTCCCGATGTACTACATCTCTGCCCTGCACGCGCACGTCCTGCCGGCGATGCTCTCGGGCGCCTGCCTGGTGCTGGTCGACACGCAAAGCCCTCGCGAGTACGTCGAGCTGCTGCGCAGCGAGCGGGTCTCGTGGGCGTACGCCGTCCCCTCCTGGTGGCGCCTGGCCGTGCGAGCCGGCCTGACAGACCTGCCCGACCTCACGCGCGTCGCGGCTGGCGGTGCGCCGTTCCCCGTGGACCTGCAGGAGGCCCTGCGGGCGGCCCTGCCGGGCGTGCGACTGCACGACGTGTACGGGTTGTCGGAGACCCACTCTCCTGGCTGCATCTTGCGCGACGAGGACTTCGCCGACCACCTCGGAAGCGTGGGGCGGCCGCTGGACTGCCTGGAGGCTGAGGTGAGAGACGAGGAGGGGGCTGCTCTCGCGCCAGGTCTGCCCGGCGCGCTGTGGCTGCGCGGATCCCTCGTGACGACCGGCTACGCCCACGACGAGGCAGCGACGGCGTCGGCCATCGTCGACGGGTGGTTCGACACCGGGGACATCGCCCGGATCTGCGAGCACGGGTTCGTGTCGATCCTGGACCGCAGCAAGGACATGATCAACCGAGGGGGCACCAAGGTCTTCAGCGCCGAGCTCGAGCAGCTGCTGCGTCAGCACCCCTCGATCGAGGACGCGGCCGTCATCGGGATCCCTGACCCCCTCGGGGGTGAGGCCATCGCGGCGTACGTCGTGGTGACGGCCGACGTGACGGCGCGCGACGTCCGGGGGTGGGTGAAGGAGGGCATGGCGGACTACGCCGTGCCGCGGGTGGTCGAGGTGGTCGATGCCTTGCCTCGCAACGCCGTGGGCAAGACCGACAAGCTCGCGCTCCGCGCCCGGCACCGCCCTACTTGAGCAGGGCCCCGAGGTCGATCGGCAGCGCCGCACCCGTGATGTAGCGAGCCTGGTCCGAGGCCAGCCACACGACCGCCTCGGTCACGTCACTGGGCATCGCCCAGGGGGCCGGCAGCAGGTTCATCCCCTGCATGGCAGGCGCGACGTCGGCCGCCGTCGGTGCGGGCAGGTCGGGACGGAACAGCCCGAACAGCGCCTCGTTGTCGATCATCGGCGTCAGGACGTTGCCCGGGTGCACCGAGTTGACGCGGATCGACAGCCGAGACAGTTCGTGCGCCGCGGACTTCATGAGACCCACCAGGCCGTGTTTGGACGCGGTGTACGCCGGGATCCCGCCGTGGGTGCGCAGCCCCATGATCGAGCTGACCAGGATCACCGCTCCGGGTCCGCGCCGCTCGATCATCCCCCGACAGCCGGTCTGCAAGGTGACGAAGACACCGCTCAGGTTGATGTCGATGACCTCCCGCCACACGTCGTACGACGTGGCGAGGACACCCATGTCGTCACCGCTGATGCCGGCGTTGGCGATGACGACGTCCACGACGCCCAGCTCGGCGCTCGCGTCGGCCACCGCATCGGTCATCCCGGCGTGGTCCCGCACGTCCACGACGCGGCTGAACGCACGCCGGCCCTCGGCTTCCACGAGGCGCACGGTCTCGGCGAGGTCGTCGACGGTCGGACCTGGATAGCCGGTGGAGGGGATGTCCGCGCAGATGTCGAGAGCGACGACGTCGGCGCCCTCCTGGGCGAACCGCACCGCATGGCTGCGGCCCTGTCCTCGTGCGGCTCCGGTGATGAGGACGACCTTGTCGTCGAAGAGCCCCATGTCAGGCCTCGCTCGTCGAGCGCCAGAGATCGATGCCGCCGTCGTCGGCGAACTCGTCGATGGCGATCAGCTCCTCTGGCGCGAAGTCGAGGCGGTCGAGCGCGGCAACGTTCTCCTCGAGCTGGGCCACGCTGCTGGCGCCGATCACCAAGGACGTCATGCGCTCGTCGCGCAGCGCCCAGGCCAGCGCCAGCTGGGCCAGGGACTGACCGCGGGATTCGGCGATCGCGTTCAGGCCGCGGAGCCGGCGCAGGTTCTCCTCGTTCAGCTGGGTGCTGTCGAGGCTTGAGTAGCGGGCCATGCGGCTGTCCTCCGGCACGCCGTCGAGGTACTTGTCAGTGAGCAGTCCTTGCGCGAGGGCCGTGAACGCGATGCACCCGACCCCCTCGTTGCCGAGCACGTCCAGCAGCCGCCCCTCGACCCAGCGGTTGAGCATGGAGTACGACGGCTGGTGGATGAGCAGCGGCGTCCCGAGATCGCGCAGGATCCGGATCGCCTGCTCGGTCCGCTGGTCGCCGTAGGAGGAGATGCCGACGTACAGCGCCTTGCCCTGCTGCACCGCGGAGTGGAGCGCCCCCATCGACTCCTCCAGCGGCGTCGTGGTGTCGGGGCGGTGGTGGTAGTAGATGTCGACGTGGTCGACGCCGAGCCGCTGCAGGCTCTGGTCCAAGCTGGCCAGCAGGTACTTGCGGGACCCGCGATCGCCGTACGGACCGGGGTACATGTCCCAGCCTGCTTTGGTGCTGATCACCAGCTCGTCCCTCAGACCGCGGAAGTCCTCGCGCAGGAGGCGACCGAGGTTGGTCTCCGCGCTGCCGTAGGGCGGCCCGTAGTTGTTGGCGAGGTCGAAGTGCGTGATGCCGAGGTCGAAGGCGCGGCGCACGATCGCGCGCTGGGTCTCGAGCGGCCGGTCGTCGCCGAAGTTCCACCAGAAACCGAGGGAGAGCAGGGGGAGGTCGAGGCCACTGCGTCCGCATCGGCGGTAGGTCATGCGGTCGTACCGGTCGGCGGCGGGAACGTAGGGGTCAGGCATGAGCAGAGCCTACGGAGGAGGCGACCTAGAGTCGGGACGTGCTGCACCACTTCTACGGCGGACGCCGTCAGGCCCCTCTCTCCGACGCCACGACCGCCATCGTGGATCCCGCGACCGGGGAGGTCTACGACACCGCTCCGGTGGCCGGGCCGGCGGACCTCGACGAGGCGTTCGCCGCGGCAGCGCAGGGCTTCGCCGTCTGGCGAGCGACGCCGCCCGCGCAACGGATGCTGGCGCTCCTGCGGTTGGCGCAGGACCTCGAGGACCACACCGAGCAGTTCGTCGACGCGGAGTGCCGCAACACCGGCAAGCCGCGAGACGCGATGCGGGCGGAGATCCCGCACGTCCTCGACGTGATCCGCTCCGCGGCCGGCCAGTCGCGCGCCCCGGAGGGCATGGCCGCGGGGGAGTACGTCGAGGGCCACACCAGCGTCCTGCGGCGCGAGCCGATCGGGGTCATCGCGCAGATCACCCCGTGGAACTACCCGCTGATGATGGCGACCTGGAAGTGGGCGCCCGCCGTGGCCGCCGGCAACGCGGTCGTCCTGAAGTCCGCGGAGACGACACCCGTGACCCCGCTCATGCTGGCGGAGCTCGCCGCGGAGCACCTCCCGCCGGGCGTGCTCAACGTCGTCTGCGGCGACCGGTCCACCGGGCAGGCGATGGTGCGTCACGACGTGCCCGCCATGGTGGCGCTCACCGGCTCCGTGCGGGCCGGTCGGGACGTGGTGCGCACGAGCGGCCTCAAGCGCCTGCACCTCGAGCTCGGGGGGAAGGCGCCGGTCGTGGTCCTCGACGACTGCGACCTCGACCTGACGGTCGCGGGGATCCTCGACATCGGCTACTACAACGCCGGTCAGTCCTGCACGGCCGCGACCAAGGTGCTCGCGACACCGCGCGTCCACGACGAGCTGGTGGCCCGGCTCGCGGCCGGTGCGCAGGCCATGCGCACGGGCGGCCCGGACGAGGGCGGCTACTACGGCGCGCTCAACAACCCTGACCAGCTGGCCCGCGTGGCGGGACTGGTCGAGCGACGGGGTGCCCACACCGAGGTCCTCGCCGGAGGTGCGCCGTTGGACCGGGCCGGCTTCTTCTACCCGCCGACCGTCGTCGCCGGTGTCCTGCGGGAGGACGAGCTGGCCCGGGAGGAGGTCTTCGGACCGGTCGTCACGGTCACCCGCGTCAGCGACGAGCACGACGCGCTGACCGTGGCGAACTCCACCGACTACGGCCTGGCGGCGTCGGTGTGGACCACGTCGTCGGCGGCGGCCCACCGAGCGGCCAGCGCCCTGGAGTTCGGCGCGGTGTGGATCAACTGCCACTCGGTGCTGGCGACCGAGATGCCGCACGGGGGCTACGCCAGCTCCGGCTGGGGCAGCGACCTGTCGCCGTACAGCGTGCGCGACTACACGAGGCTCAAGCACGTCGTCACACGATGGGACCTGTGACGGACTGGTCGGCGTACCTCGACGCCTACCACCAAGAGCGCCCGGGGATCACCGAGGACCTGCTCGCGCTCGCGCAGGACGACGGCCTCACGCCGTACGCCTGGGCGGCGCAGGCCGTCCCCCCGGGCGGCGTGGTCCTGGACGTCTGCTGCGGGAGCGCGCCGCTGCGCCCCCTCCTGGTGCCCGGCAGGTACGTGGGCGTCGACCTGTCACCGGCCGAGCTGTCCCTGGCCGCCGCCCGCGGCCTGGACGTCGTCAGGGGGGATGCCGCCGAGCTGCCGATCGCGACCGGTGCGGTGGACAGCCTGGTCGTCTCGATGGCCCTGCAGCTCGTGCCCTTCGACCGGACCCTGGCCGAGGCCGCGAGGGTGCTGCGCCCCGGTGGCGTGCTCGTGGCGCTCGTCCCGGTGAGCCGGCCTCTGTCGAGGGCGGACCGGTGGCGCTACGCGCGCCTGTCCCTGGCCCTCCGGACCGCGGTGGGCTACCCCAATGACGCGCTGCTGCGCTCCTTCACCGGGACGCCGGAGCTGCTGGTGGGCAGCGACGAGTCACGGGCCTTCCTCGTGGAGGTCTCCTCGCCGGACGTGGGCGACCTGCTGCTGGACGCGCTCTACCTGCCGGGGGTCAGTGACGACCGGTTGGCGGCCAGCCGTCAGGTCGTGCGCGGCTGGACCGGTCACCGGGTCGCCGTGCCGATCCGAAGGGTCGTCCTGGTGCGTGCGTGACCGCGCTGGTGGCTCTAAGGTGCGCCGCATGCGCATCGGGCTACTCCTCACAGCACTCGTGCTGCCGCTCGCCGTCAGCACGCCGGCGCCAGCGGCAACGTGTCGCCACCTGCTCACCGACGTCGCGGGGGACGCCGATCACGTGAGCGCCAGCGAAGAGGTGCCGTACCCGACCGCGGTCGACGACCCCGCCCAGGTGGACGTCCGTTGGGCCGAGCTCCGCACCACCGCCACGACGCTGGTCGCGACGCTCAAGGTCCAGGACCTTGCACCCGAGGGTCCGCGAACTCTGGACCACCTCTACATGGTGTCCTTCGACGACGGCTCGCGGACGGTGAGCCTGTCGGGGATGTTCGGGCAGGACGGCACGTCCTGGGCACGGGCGCAGGAGTCCCTTGCTGGTGAGGACCGCCCGGAGGATGGGGGCGTGTACGTCGGTCGCTACCTGGCAGGCGTCACCGCGAGCCGTGACCTCCGACGCGACCTCGTGGTGTTCACGATCGCGCGGTCCGAGCTCGGTCCGCTGGCGGCGTCCCTCACCCGCATCTCAGCCTCGGGCTGGGTGGCGGTCAAGACGTTCAACGGCGGGACCTACTCCGTGGCCGATGTCGGCCGCACCCCGCTGAGCTACCGGACGGGTACGAGGGACTGCTTGTCTGAGTCCTAGTCCTAGTCCTCGCCGGTGCCGATCAGCAGGGCTTGATCTTGGCGATCTCGGTGGCGTGGTCGGCCATCACCTGCAGTCGCTGGGCGATCGCGGTCAACGTGGACGGTCGCAGGATGTAGACCGTGATGCGCTCGCACACGGTCGAGGTGACCAGGCCGGCGTCGCGGAGCACCTTGAGGTGGTGCGACACCAGGGGTTGGGACATGTCGAGCTCGTCGGAGAGCTCGCGCTGCGAGTGGTAGCGCAACTCCAGCAGGCGCACCATCTCGGCACGGCGGGGCTCGGCGAGGGCGGCAAGCACGACGCCCGCGTCCACGGCCGAGCGGGGAGGGGTCACCTGACCACTCTCGTCACGGCAGGGACCGGAGTCAAAGTTGTCGCCCGGCACGGAGCACGCGGAACAGGTCGCCGAAGACGGCATCCCGGTCGATGTCGGTGGCCTCCCGGATGAGGTGCCGGCCGGGCGGGCGGTGCCATCGCCGATCCGCCCCGAGCACGGGCGCGGGGACCAGGCCGGTCGCCAACCACGCCGGGTCAACGAGGTAAGCCACGTTGATGAGGTCCCAGATCACCTTGCTGAACCCCGGTTGGCGGGTCCGGGTCATCCAGTGGTCCTCCCACGTCTGCCAGAGGTAGTCGCCGACCGCGCCCTGGCCGCGCACGTGCTGCTCCAGCTCGGCCCGGGTGGTCCGCAGCTCCTCGCCGACGTAGTAGCCGGGCAGGTAGACCAGCGGCGCCGGCCCGTCGAGCAGCACCCGGCTCGCGGGCAGGTCCAGCGTCAGGTTGTACGACGCCACCTGACCGGGCCAGAAGCTGGGGTGGGCGCTGGTCCAGACCACGCACACCTTCGAGGCGATCGTGGGATCGGTGAGCAGCGCGCTGGCCAGGTTGGTGGCGCAGGCGATGCCGATCACGTAGAGCGGCCCCTCGCGGTCCTCGTGGGCGAGGGAGATGAGGCTGTCCACCGCGTCGCTCGGCACCGGCGTCGTGGCGTCCGGCAGGAAGCGGTCGGCGCCGGCCACGACCGGGGTGTCGCTGCCCAGGACGGCGACGAGGTTGCGCAGCTCGAGCAGCGCCTGGCGCTGGCCCTCGCCGGGCCCGACGGACGGACGGGTGCGTTCCTCGTGCCGGGGCCGGTCGACCAGGGGGTCGGTGTCGGCGTACACCCGCTCGTCGCTGATCCAGGGTGCGGCGTGCAGCGCGCGGACCCGCAGTCGGTCCGGTCGGAGCAGGGCCCACGCGATCGCGAACTGGTCGTCGACCTCGTTCATCGGGTCGGTGTCGATGACGACGTCGAGCACGCGGTCGGTGGGCGGCAGGTCGAGCGGGTCCATCACGGCTCCAGCACGGTGCACGCTGCGGGCTCGACACCGATGCGAGGAGCGGCGGGGACATCGGCTCCGGGTGGGGCGTGCACCTGCAGCGTCTCCCCACTGCCCAGGCGGAGCTCGACGGCGACGTGGGTCCCGCGGTACCTCGCCTCGACGGTCGTCGTCGGAACGCCGTGCTCGGCGAGGCGCACGGCCTCCGGACGGATGCTCAGGACGTACCGGCCGTCCGTGCGGTCGGTCGGCCACTGCCCGACGGCGCTGGTGAGGACGCCGCTCGCTGCCACCGCCGCCAGCTCGTTGCGCCCGCCGAAGAAGCGGGCCACCCGCAGGTCGTGCGGCCGGTCGTAGAAGTCCCGTGGGGAACCGTGCTGCACCAGGGCTCCGTCCAGGAGCAACGCGATGTCGTCCGACATGGCGACCGCCTCCTCCTGGTCGTGAGTGACGAACAGCGTGGTCAGGTCGAGCTCCTGCTGCACCGCGCGGACCAGCTCGCGGATCTCCACGCGAAGGCTCGCGTCCAGTGCCGAGAACGGCTCGTCGAGCAGGAGGACCGACGGCTCGGTCACGAGGGCGCGTGCCAACGCAGCACGCTGCTCCTGTCCGCCGGACAGCTCGCCGACCCGTCGGTCCGCGAGATCCTCCAGGCGCACGAGCCGCAAGGCACGGGACACGCGCTCGCGTCGTTCCGCCTTGCCCACCTTGCGCATGCGCAGCCCGAACGCCACGTTGTCGCCGATGCTGAGGTGCGGGAACAGCAGCGGTTTCTGGAACACCATCGCGACCGGTCGCCGCTCCGCCGGCAGTCCGAGGACGCTTCGGCCGTTGAACAGGACGTCTCCGGCGTCGGCGTCGAGCAGTCCCGCCACGACCTTGAGGGTCGTCGTCTTCCCGCAGCCGGACGGCCCCAGCAACGCGGTGAGCGTGCCCGGCGCCACGCGCAGGTCGACCCCGTCCACGACGGGCGCACCGCCGTACGCCTTGGTCAGGCCCCGGATCTCGATCTCGGTGCCGGTCACAGCCGGCCGAACCCGATGCCGGCTGCGCTGCCTCCGGTGAGGAACCGCGAGGTCAGCAGCACCAGCACGAGCGGGGGAAGGACGAAAAGGACGGCCAGGGCGGCGGCGAGGTTCAGGTCGGAGCTCCCGATGTAGGCGAACAGCACGAGTGGCAGGGTCTTCACGGTCCCACCGCCGATGAGGAGGGTGAGGATGTACTCGCTCCAGGAGATGAGGAACGCGAAGAACGCGGCGACGATGAGCGACGGCCGGAGCACCGGCAGCGTCACGTGCCAGAAGGTGCGCAGGGGACCGGCCCCGAGCGTGCGGGCCTGCTCCTCGTAGGCGACGTCGAAGTTGGCGAAGGCACTGCCGAGCACGAGCGTCACGTACGGCACCGTCGGCACCAGCTGGACGAGGACGACGCCGGGCAGGGTGCCGGCCAAGCCGTACCGCAGGAAGAAGACCTGGATGCCGAGGGTGACGGCGAGGCCCGGCACGATGGCCGGGGCGAGCAGCACGAACTGCACCAGCCGCTTCCCGCGGAACGCGTAGAGGCCGAGGGCACGTCCGGCGGACAGGCCGACGAGCGTGGCGATGGCGCTCACGGAGACCCCGAGCAGGAGCGACGTCGTCAGTCCTTCCAGGACGTCCGAGGAAGGATCCACAAGCAGGCGGAGGCCGCGTGAGCTGGCCTGCTGGGGGAGGACGGAGGGGAAGCGCCACTGCCCGGCGCCAGCCCAGACCAGCAGCGGGAGGAAGGGAAGCAGCATGCCCAGCACCAGCAGGACGCGGGGGACGGTGCGCCTCACGGGGTGGCCCGCACGAAGCGACGGGTGAGGGCCATGTACGCCGCCACGAGCGTCCCGACCAGCAGCGCGATGACCACGCTGATGGCCATCGCCACGGGACGCGCGTTGAGGTCGATGTCGCTGTAGTACTGGTAGGCCACCACCGGCAGCGTCGCGGGGAACGGGCGGCCGAGCAGGAACGGCACCTCGTAGGAGCCGAAGCTGAACGCGAACACGAGGATGGAGGTCGCGAGGACGCCGGGGGCGATGAGGGGGATCACCACATGGCGCAGCCGCGCCCAGGGCCCGGCCCCCAGCGTGCGGGCGACCTCCTCGAGGTCGCTGACGCCGGCGTTCAGGGCCGACAGCACGACGACGCCGATGAACGGCGCCTCCTTCCAGGTGTACTCGATCAGGATGCCCCACCCGAACCGGTCTCCCGTGAGCTCCGGGAAGCCCTGGCTGCCGTCCGTGAGCCCGACGGCGTTGGTCAGCCGCGACAGCGTCCCGCCCTGGGACAGCAGCAGCAGCATCGCCAGCGCACCGACGAGGTGCGGCACCGGCAGCGAGCTCTGGAAGACCGCGGAGAGGACCGCCCGGCCCCGGCGGGTGGAGCGGACGAGCAGGGCGCCGCTCACGCCGAGCACGACCGCGGCGGCGGTGGCGAGGAACGCCACCCGGAACGTCAGCACGAACGACGCCCTTACAGCCTTGTCGGACAGCAGGCTCGTGTAGGCGTCCGTGCTCCAGCGCCAGCCGGGAAGGAACGGCAGGTAGCCGAACGACTGAGCCACCCCGAGGGCGAGGCCACCGACGAAGAGCACGCCGATCAGGCTGAGCGCCGGGCTCAGCAGCAGCGCGATGCGCAGGGTCCTGGGGACCCGACGGCTACTTCTGGAGGACGTCGGTCTTCCAGCCCTTCTCGATGGCCGTGACGTAGCCGCTCACCAGCTCCGGCTGGGCGTTGGCGGAGAGCTCCTTGAGCGGCGGGACCGACTCGCTCGTGCTGACGGCGGCGAACGCTGCCTGCTGCTCCGCGGTGAGGCGCGTCAGGTCCAGGGCGGGGAAGGTGCCCGTGCGCTTGTAGAACTCGAGCTGCGTGTCCGGGTCGAGCAGGACGTCCTGCAGGACCTGGGCACCGGCCTTGTGCGGGCTGTTGGCCGGGATGGTGAGGAAGTTGTAGTTGGAGATGTTGCCGATGTCGAAGACGGCCTGTCGGGTGCTCGTCGGGTAGACGTTCTTCTTCACCTGCTCGCCCACCGCTCCGGGGTTGTAGGTCAGGAAGGCAGCGATCTCGCCGTTGGCGTAGAGCTTCTCCACGTCGGGCTGGCCCGCCGGGAACGTCTCGCCCTTCTTGTACAGCGCGGGCTTCAGGTCGTTGAGGCGCTGCCACAGCTTGGTGGCGGCAGGACCGAACTTCGCCTCGTCGAACGGGCCGGCGAAGGCCTCCGCGCCACCGTTGGTGTCGTAGAAGAACGTGCGGACGGCCATCGAGCCGGTGAAGTCCGGCGGCGCCGGGTAGGTGAACTGACCGGGATGGGCCTTGGCCCAGGCGAACAGCGACGTGACGCTGGCGACGTCGTCCTTGGTCAGCTTGGTGCTGTCGTAGACCAGCGAGCTGTTGGCCTGCTGCCACACCGACTCGCAGCCCTCGACCGGGAGGCCGAAGTCGTTCGCGACGGCCGGGTCGTCGAAGTTCACGTACTGGGCGTTGGGCAGGTCCTCGGCGTACCCGCAGAACCACGCGTCCGCCTGCTTGCCGGTCGCGAAGTTCTCCCCGTTGATCCAGATCGCGTCGACCGAACCCTCGGCCGTGCCGGCCTGCTTCTCGGCCAGGACCTTGTTGACGGCGGTCACGGTGTCCGTGATCTTCACCTGGTTCAGCGTGACACCCAGCGCCTTGAGCTTGTCCGCGACGAACCCGTTGACGAACGCGTTGATGGTGTCGTCGCCGCCGTACATGTACCAGTTCACCGTCTGGCCCTTGGCCTCGGCCAGCACGGTGTCGAAGCCGGCGCTGGAGACGGCCGGCGAGGGCGCGGCCACGGGGGCGGACGAGCCGCCGCCGCATGCGGTGAGGCTCAGGCTGCCGAGGGCGAGGGTGACGAGAATGCGGCGCACGGGGGTCCTCCAGGACGTCGAGTGGTGCCACTGTGCCATGCACGTGCGTTTATGTCGCCCACCGGGTCCACGGCGGGCGGTCAGCGCGAAGCGGCGTGCAGCAGGGGCTCACCGCGGTGCCAGCGCTCGACGTCCGAGACCAGCAGGTCCGTGTGATGGCGTACGACGTCGTCCGCCGCGCCGGCCAGGTGCGGCGTCAGCAGCAGGTGGGGTGTGCGCAGCAGGCGGCTGTCGCGCGGGAGCGGCTCGGTGGCGAAGCAGTCCAGGGCGGCGCCGCGCAGGGTGCCGGCGTCGAGGGCGTCGCACAGCGCGTCCTCGTCCACGATGCCGCCGCCCGCGGTGTTCACCACCCAGCCCGCTCCCAGCTGCGCCAGGAGGTCGGCGTCCACCAGTCCTCGGGTCTCCGGGACGCGAGGGCAGTGCAGGGTCAGCAAGTCCGCCTGCGCGGCGAGGTCCGTCAGGGAGCCGCCGAGGTACTGGACCGGGTCGTGCACGACCACGGTGGTGCCGAAGCCGTCGCGGAGGCGCTGGGTCACCCGCCGGCCGATGGCGCCGTAGCCGACGACGCCGACGGTGAGCCCGGACAGCTCGGGTCCGCGGAAGTGCAGGTAGGGCAGCTCCCCGTCGACCTGCCAGCCGGTGTCGCGCAGGTGTCGCTCCGAGCTGGAGATCCCCCTGGTGAGGGACAGGATCGTGCCGATGACGAAGTCGGCGACGGAGTCGGCGTTGCGCGCGGGGGTGAAGAGCGCCGGGATGCCGCGCGCTGCGCACGCGACGAGGTCGACGTTGACCGGGCCGCCGCGGGCGGTGCCGACCAGACGCAGGTCGGGCAGGGCCTCGAGCACGGCCGCGTCCACGGTCTCGATCTCGGTGAGGACGAGGCTGGCGCCGTGTGCCGCGGCGATGAGGGCCTCGGCGTCCAGCACCTGCCGGGTCACTCCCCAGCCTGATCGTTGGACCTGGTAGCCCAGGGCCTCGAGCCGGTGCAGGCCGTCGCTCGTGATCTCGCAGGTGACCAGGGCCTTCACAGGAGCTCCTTCATGAGGGCAGGGCGTCGCGCAGCGCGGCGACGGCAGCGGCCCACGTCGCCCTTCGCCCGGAGAGTGGTTCCGGATCGCCGGCAGGGAAGGCGACCGCCGGCCGCGCAGGTGACGAGGGGTCGCCGCCGAGGGCACGGGCGACGAGGGCGGTGCCGCCGACGGCAGCACCGGCGTCACGGTCCCAGCGGATGTCGCGACCGAGCACCTGGGCGAGCAGTGCAGGGAGGGCGCCGTCCGCCGCGGCGCCTCCGGTGACCACGACGTCCGTCACGTCCACCAGGCGACCGAGGTCGGCGATCGAGCCGGCCACGGAGAACGCGTGGGCCTCGAGCAGCGCGCGTCGCACCTGACCGGCGGTGGTGTCAGGCTGCAGGCCCAGCAACGACCAGGGAGGCTTGGTCTCCCACGTGTCCTGCGCCCAGTGCTCGACGGCCGTGACCGCGACGACGTCCCCGGGGTCGTCGGTGTCGGCGGCGTGCGCCAGTCCGCTCCACCACCCGGAGAAGCTCCCGGGGTAGCCGGCGTTGCCTTCGGCGACCCACCGGTCGGGGGCGGCGTGGGTCGAGAGCCAGGAGTGGGAGAGGGGGTCCGGCACCGGGTCGTCCAGCGTCACGGCGACCGGGGTGCTGGAGCCGGCGACCACGGTGACGACGCCCGGGTGCAGCCCACCGGCCCCCAGAGCCGCGACCTGGGTGTCGCCGCAGCCGGCCACGACTGGCGTCCCCGCGGGAAGCGACCAGCCGGGCAGCAACGGACCAATGACGGCGCCTGCCTCCACGATCGGGGCGAGCAGGTCGGTACCGACGCCGCACTCGGCGAGCAGGTCGCTGGCCCAACCGCGGGCACCGACGTCCGCCATCCCCCCGGCGCAGGCGTACGACGCCTCGGTCACGTGCACGCCGGTGAGGCAGGCGATCACCCAGTCGTGCAGGAACAGCACCCGACGGGTCGCCGCCCACCGCTCCGGCTCCTCCGCCTGCACGGCGAGCAGCTTCGGCAGCGTCAGCTCCGGGGCCGGCCAGTGACCGGTCAGCCCGTGACGACCGGCCAGCACGCCGGCGTACGGCGCACCGCGCCTGTCGCTGTTCAGGATCCCGTTGCCCAGGACGGTGTCGGCCTGGTCGAGCAGGACGAAGCCCTGCCGGAGGGAACAGACTGTCAGCCCGGCCCAGCCCGAGCGCTCGCGGACCGACCTCCTCGAGGGCCTGGTGGCAGGCGGTCAGCCAGGCGTGCGGGTCCAGCTCGACGCGATGGCCCGCCCGCAGCACAGGGACCGGCACCGTGGCGCCGGCTTGCAGCGGGCCGTCGAGCTCGCGGACCCACGCCTTGACGGAGGACCCGCCGAGGTCGAGGCCGGCGACGAGCACCTAGACCGACCCCTCGCCCGCCCGGACCCGCTCGAGGTACTCCGGCGGACAGGCCGTCGTGGTGTCGCCGAGCTGCAGCATGGTCAGGGTGGCTCGCGCGGCCTCCTCGAGGTTGGCGGCGCGCTTGTGCGCCAGGTCGATGGTCTCGCCGAGGACCGAGCAGCCGTGGTGGCCGAGGATGACGCAGTTGCAGCCGCCCGCGACGGCCTCCGCCCCGGCCGCCGCGAGCTCCGGGGTGCCGCTCTGGATGAAGGGCGTCGAGGCCACCTCGCGCACGTAGTAGGCGTGGTCGATGGTGAGCAGCCGGATCGGGACCTTCATCGCGTCGAGCAGGACGGACGTCTGCGGGTGCAGGTGGATGACCGCGTTCACGTCGGGCCGCACGCGGTAGGTCGCCAGGTGCAGCTGGGCCTCCGACGAGGGACGGGGGTGGCCCCCGCGGACGGTGCCGTCCGCGATGGCCACCACCGAGAAGTCCTCGGTCGTCAGCTCGTCGAGCCAGGAGCCGGAGCAGGTCACGACGCACTCGTCGCTGCCGGGCAGACGCGCGGACAGGTTCCCGCCGGAGCCGATCACCAGCCCTGCGGAGACAGCCTTGCGCCCGACGACGATCAGCTGGTCGATCAGTTCCTGCACGGGGTGTCCATCTCGTCGGAGGTCTGCGGGCGTTCGCCGCGGGGGAGCAGGTGGTTCACACGCCGACCGCGTGGAAGCCGCCGTCCACGTGGACGATGGAACCGGTCGTCGCCGGGAACCAGTCCGACAGCAGGGCCACGACGGCCTGAGCCACCGGCTCGGCGTCGGTCACGTCCCAGCCGAGGGGTGCTCGCCCGTCCCAGACGGCCTCGAACTGCGCGAAACCGGGGACGCTCTTGGCCGCCATCGTCTTCACCGGACCGGCGGCCACCAGGTTGGCGCGGATGCCCCGCGGGCCGAGGTCCCTGGCCAGGTAGCGGTTCGCGCTCTCCAGCCCGGCCTTGGCCACGCCCATCCAGTCGTACCCCGGCCAGGCGACCGTCGCGTCGAAGTCGAGGCCGACATACGAGCCGCCCTCGGGCATGAGCGGCAGGCAGGCGCGGATCAGGGAGGCGTACGACCAGGTGGAGGCGTGCAGCGCCGTTCCTACGTCCTCCCACGAGGTGTCGAGCAGACCGTGTCCGAGCGCGCTCGGCGGTGCGAACCCGATCGCGTGGACGACGCCGTGCAGCGTGCCTCCGACCCGCTCGGCGACAGCAGCGAGATCCGCTTCGCTCGTCACGTCCAGCTCGACCACCTGGGGCTCGCCCGGCAACCGGCGGGCGACCCTGGTGGTGAGGGACAGGGCGCGACCGAAGCCGGTCAGGACCACCTCGCCGCCCTGCTCGTGCGCGAGCCGGGCCACCGAGAAGGCGATCGAGGCCTCGGTGAGCACCCCCGTGACCAGCAGTCGCTTGCCGGCCAGGAGCATCAGGGGTTCTTGCTCATGATCAGGTCGAGGAACGCGCCGATGGTCTTGAGGTCGGTCAGCTCGTCCTCGGGCAGCGAGACGCCGAGGCCGTCCTCGAGCTCCATCGTGTACTCCACGAGGGACAGCGAGTCGACCTTCAGGTCCTCCACGAAGGACTTGTCCTCCTGCACGGCGTCGGCCTCGACCTCGAGCATCTCGACGGCCTTGTCCCGCATGACCTGCAACACCTCTGCGCGCTCCATGGGGGGAGCGTAGATCAGTGGCCCATCCCGAGCCCGCCGTCGACCGGGATCACCGCGCCGTTGACGTAGCCGGCGGCGTCGGAGGCGAGGAACGCCAGGACCGCGGCGACCTCGTCCGGCCCGGCGGTGCGGCCTGCGGGGATGGTCGCGAGCAGCGCGGACCGTCGCGCCTCGGGCAGCTCGGCGGTCATGTCCGTGTCGACGTACCCGGGGGCGACCACGTTGCTGGTGATGCCACGCCCGCCGAGCTCGCGGGCCAGGGACCGGGCCAGGCCGACCATGCCCGCCTTGGACGCGGCGTAGTTGGCCTGCCCCGCGGCGCCGGACAGACCCACGACGCTCGAGACGAACAGCAGCCGGCCGTGCCGAGCCTTGAGCATCGACCGCGACGCTCGCTTGGCCACGCGGTAGGCACCCGTCAGGTTGGCGTCGAGGACGCTGATGAACTGCTCCTCGCTCATCCGCAGGAGCAGCGTGTCGTCGGTGATGCCCGCGTTGGAGATCAGCACCTCGACCGGGCCGTGCGCGGCCTCCACCTCGGTGAACGCCGCGTCGACCTGCTCGGTGGAGGTCACGTCGCACCGGACTCCCAGGAGCCCGTCGGGTGCCTCGCTGCGGTACGTCACGGCGACCCGGTGGCCCTCGTGGGCGAGCAGGCGCGCGGTCGCCAGGCCGATGCCGCGGTTTCCACCGGTCACCAGCACGGAGCGGGGGGTGGTGGTCACAGGGCCTCCAGATCCTGGGGCGTGCTGATGGACAGGTGCTGCAGGTCCGGTCTGGTGCGCTTGACCAGCCCCGTCAGGACCGACCCGGGACCGACCTCGATCACCCGCTCCACCTCGAGGGCCTCCAAGGTCTGGCGCCAGCGGACCTCGGAGGTGAGCTGCGCCGACAGGACCGCGGCGGGGTCCCCGGCGTACGGCGCGGCGCTGGTGTTCGCCAGGACGGGCACCGTCCCCTGGCTGAAGGCGGTGGTGGTGAGCGCCCGGTCGAGCCGCTCCCGCGCCGGCGCCATGAGGGGCGTGTGGAAGGCGCCGCCGACCGGCAGCGGCAGGACTCGGCGGGCCCCAGCAGCCTTGAGGGGTGTCGCCACGTCCGCCATCGCGTCGAGACCGCCGCTGATCACGACGTGCCCGGGGGCGTTCAGGTTGGCCACCCACACCCCGGCGGGACAGGCCGCCCGGACGGCGTCGTCCTCGAGGCCGAGGACAGCCGCCATGGTTCCGGGGGCGGCGTCCGCAGCGTGCTGCATCGCGGCTCCTCGCTCGGCGACGAGCCGCAGACCTGCGTCCTGGCTGAGCACCCCGGCCGCGACGAGGGCGGCGTACTCCCCGAGGGAGTGGCCCGCGCAGACCACGACGTCGAGCTCCGGCAGGGCGCGCAGGGCGAGCAGGGACACCAGGAAGGTGCCGAGCTGGGCCTCCCGCGTCTGTCGCAGCTGCTCGGCGTCGGCGTGCTGCAGCAGCCACGACAGGTCCCGGTCAAGGGTGGCGGACGCCGCCTCCACGAGCGACCAGCCGGGCGTGGTCGACCAGGGGGTCCCCATCCCGGCTCGCTGGGAGCCCTGACCGGGGAAGACGAGAGCTGTGCGCACCAGGTGATCCTGCCGCATGGTCGCCGTACGCTCGCGGGTGTGAAGCCCTATCCCGCTCCCCGCCGCGTCGTCGTCACCGGGATCGGGGTCGTGTCCCCAGCGGGGATCGGGCTCGACGCGTTCTGGAGGGGTCTGCAGGCGGTCCCCGAACAGCGTCGCGTGCGCAGCATCGACGACTTCGACGCGAGCCCGTGGCTGTCGCCCAAGGAACAGCGCCACCACGACCGGTTCACGCACTTCGCCATCGCGGCGGCAGCAATGGCGGTCGAGCACGCCGGTGGCCTGCCCGACGTCGACCTCGCCCGCGCGGGGTGCTCCCTCGGGACGGGCATCGGCGGCATCAGCACGTTCGAGGTGCAGTGCGGGGTGCTGGCCGAGCGCGGTCCTGGGCGGGTCTCGCCGTTCACCATCCCGATGGTGATGCCCAACGCGGGGGCCGCGTCGGTGTCGCTCGCGTACGGCTTCCGCGGGCCGTGCGAGACCCTCACGACCGCCTGTGCCGCGGGCACCCACAGCGTCGCGGCGGGGGCCCGCATGATCTTCGACGGCCGGTGCGACGTGGCGTTCGCCGGCGGAGCAGAGGCCTCCATCAACGGCGTCACGGTCGGAGCGTTCACGAAGATGACGGCACTGTCCGGGACAGGGCTCTCGCGCCCGTTCGACACCGGCCGGGACGGGTTCTGCCTCTCCGAGGGCGCCGCTGTGCTGCTCCTCGAGGAACGGTCGTCGGCCCTCGCCAGGGGAGCGACGGTGTACGGCGAGGTCTTGGGCACGGCGTCCACCTGCGACGCCCATCACATCACCGCGCCGAGCCCCGGTGGGACAGGTGCGGCGCACTGCATGCGCCTGGCTCTGGACGACGCCGGCCTCACGCCGGAGCAGATCGCGCACGTCAACTGCCACGGCACCTCCACGCCGCTGAACGACCAGGCCGAGGCGCAGGCCATCACGAGCGTGTTCGGCCCGGAAGCCGTACCGATCACCAGCATCAAGGGCGTCACGGGCCACGGACTCGGCGCGGCGGGAGCGCTCGAAGCCGCCGCGGTGCTGCTGTCCTTTGGTCATCGGGAGCTGCCGCCGACGATGGGCACGACGGAGGTCGACCCGTCGCTCGAGGTCGATGTGGTCCTCGAACCCCGGGCCTGGGAGCCCGGGCCGACCATCAGCAACAGCTTCGGCTTCGGCGGTCACAACGGCTCGCTGGTGCTCGGACCCGCATAGCCTCACGGGGTGACCACTGCCCCCGCGCCCCTTGCCCTCGGGTCCCCACTCCCTGCCGCCGTCGCACTGCGCGCGCAGCTCGTCGCCGACGCGGCGCGCGTCGAGCGAGAAGGCGTGACCCGCGCCGACCTCCAGCCCCTTGTCGACGCCGGCCTCTACAGCACCTACGCCCCCGTGGAGCTCGGCGGGGCGCCGACTCCCGGCGAACAGCGAGAGGTCGCCGAGGTGCTGGCCGGCGCCGGACCGGACGTGTGGTTCCTGTGGTTCCAGCACGCGCCGGCGTTGAAGATGCTCGCCACCACCCAGAACGCCTGGCTGCGCGACCAGTACCTGGCGGACCTCGCCTCCGGGACGTTGCAGGCTGGCGTCTCCTACAGCCACCTGCGCAACCCCAAGCCCTCGATCGCGGCGGTGCGCGACGGCGAGGACTACCTGCTCAGCGGTCGCCAACCGTGGTGCACCGGCTGGGGGATCAACGACCTGATCCTCGTCGGTGCGGTCGACCCGGCCACGGACGAGGTCGTGTTCGGCCTGCTCCCCTCGGGCGACGGTCCCGGGGTGCGCGGCGCGGGCGAGCTCGACCTGGCGTCCATGGGAGGCACCGTCACCCACAGCCTCGTGTACGACGGGTACCGCCTGCCGGCGTCGCACGTCCTGAACGTCCTGCCGCTCAAGGACTTCCTGGCCGTCGACGCGCTGTCCAACAGCAACGTCCAGCCCTCCACCTTCGGGGTGGCGCTCGCCGCGCTCGACCTGCTCGCGGAGCGCTCCGCGGAGACTGCGGCGGTGCTGCGGGACCGCGTGATGGCCGTGCGGACCGAGGCCTACCGGCTCCTCGACGAGGTCCCCCTGCACGAACGGCTCGAGGAGCGCCTCGCGCTGCGCGCCCGCGCGCTCCTGCTGGGGATCGAGTCGACGACGGCGCTGCTGACGGCGAGCGGTGGTCGCGGCATGGGGCTGGAGGACCCAGCCCAGCGCCTGCTGCGTGCGGCGGCGTTCCACCTGATCCACAGCCAGGCCGAGGGGATCCGGACCGCCACGCTGGCCGCGCTGCGCGCCTGACGTGCACGCCGTCCGCCAGGTCGTCCACGGCCGCGAGGTCCTAGGGCTCGACGAGCACCCGACGTCGGCGGTGCAGGTCCTGCAGGACGCTCTTCCCCGCTGGGGCGACCGGGTGCTGCTGATCGACCCGGCGCTCGACCGCTCGGTCACCTACGCCGAGTTCGCCGCGCTGGTCGAGGGCGCGGCGCTGCCTGCCGGACGGGGGGAACGGCTGGCCGTGCTCGCCCGCAACGGCCTCGAGGCCGCCGTCGCGATCTGGGCCTGCGCGCGAGCCGGGGTCATCCACGTGGGGATCCCCACGGACGCACCGACCGGTCGGGTCAGGGACGTCCTCGACCTGGTCGGGGCGGCGGCCCTGGTCGGGCAGCCCGACCTGCTCGCGCGGCACGGCGACCTCGGGGTCCCGGCGTACGACGCCGGTCTGCTGCTGGAGCGGTCCCTGCTCTGGGACGCTGCCCGCGCGCTGCCGACCGCCGACGACACCTACTGCCTGATCCCCACGAGCGGCACCACCGGTCGGCCCAAGGCAGTACAGGTGACCGGCCGGATGCTCGGGCACGCGGTTGCCTTCTACGTTCACGCACTGGGCCTCACCCCTCGGGACCGGACGGCGATCCACCTGCCCTTCTCCTGGGTGTCGGGGCATGTGACCCAGCTCGGCCCGGTCATGGCCAGCGGTGGGTCGGCCGTGACGATGGCGGCGTATACGGCACCTCTGCTCATCGAAACTGCGGCCGCCCACCGCGTCACCTGGCTGGACGTGGTTCCGAGCATCTGGGAGGGCCTGCTGCGGTGCGACCTGACGCCGCTCGAGGACGTGCGGTTGGCGGTGTACGGCGGCGCGCCGGCTCCGCCCGGCACTCTGGAGCGCGTGCGCGCAGCGCTACCGGGGATCGCGCTGCACGACGTCTACGCGCTGTCGGAGACCTGCGCGCCGGTGACGCACCTCGCCGACGGCGAGCCGTCAGGCTCGGTCGGGAGACCGGTGCCGTACGCCGAGGTGCGCACCGTCGGCCCGGACGGGCGCGACGCCGCGGTCGGTGAGGTGTGGGTGCGGTCGGCCGTCGTCACCCCGGGCTACTGGGGAGCGGACCCCCTGCAGGTCACCGACGACGGCTGGCTGCGGACCGGTGACCTGGGTCGGGTCGTCGAGGGCAGGCTGGAGCTGGTCGGTCGGGCGGTGGACCTCGTGCTGCGCGGCGGCGTCAACGTCTACCCGCAGGAGGTGGAGCGCGCGCTGCTGTCCGTCGTGGGCGTCGTGTCTGCCGCGGCCTGCGGGGTGCCCTCCCGGGTGGGGGGCGAGGCGGTGGCCGCGGCCGTCGTGCTGCGGTCCGCGGTCCTCCCCGCGGTGCTGCGGCGGGCGGTGCAAGACGCGGTGGGCGTGCACGCCGTACCGCGGCCGCTGCGGGTCGTGGACGCGCTGCCGCTCAACGCCAACGGCAAGGTTGACCGGGCCGCGCTCCGCCGGCTGCTCGGGGGCTGACTACTGTCGCGGCTGTGGAACGTGATGCTGTGCTGGAGCTGGTCCGCGACCAGGCCGTCCTGCTGCTGGACCTGACCCGCGAGGAGCTCGCGGAAGACGTCGCGTTCGTCGACGACCTCGGTGTCGACTCACTGGCGCTCATCGAGTTCGCCATGGCGGTCGAGGACGCGCTCGGCATCAGCCTGCCCGAGGACGAGCTCGCCGGGACCCAGCGGCTGGGGGAGCTCGTCGACCTGGCCACGGCCAAGACCCTGGCATGAGCCTGCTGAGCGGTCGGCGGGTCGTCGTGACCGGCGTGCTCACCGAGGCCTCGCTGGCGAGCGAGGTCGTCCGCGTCGCGCTGGCCGAGGGCGCCGAGGTCCTGCTCACCTCACCGGTCTGCCGGGCGCACCGGATCACCAGCCGGGTCGGGCCGCGGCTCGGGGTGGATGCTCCTGTCCTGGAGCTCGACGTGACGCTGCAGGAGGACCTCGACAGCGCTGGCGGCGGCGGTCCGCGACGCCGGGTGGGACCGGGTCGACGGGGTCGTGCACGCCCTCGGCTACCTGCCCGAGACGTGGGACGCGACCAGCTTCGCCGGGACCCCGTGGGCCGTCGCCCGGGAGGTGTTCGAGGTGACGGCGTGGTCGCTCGCCGCCGTGGTCGACGCGCTGGATCCGCTGCTGGTCCGAGGCTCGGCAGTCGTCGGCATCACGCAGGACAGCGATCGGGTCTGGGGTTCTCCGGACTGGCTGCAGGTCGCGCATGCCTCCCTACGGGCGACAGCGCGATCGCTGGCCCGTGACCTGGGCCCGCGCGGCGTCCGCGTCAACCTCGTCTCCTGCGGACCGGTGGCCACCTTGCTGGCGCGCGCGGTTCCCGGCCACGCCGACCTCGCCACGTCGTACGACGCCCGCGCCCCGCTCGGGTGGGACGCCACGTCCGCGTCCGCCACCGCGCGCGCCGCGGTCATGCTGCTGTCGCCCTGGTTCCCCGCCACGACGGGGGAGGTCGTCGTGGTCGACGGCGGCGCGGGCGCGGTCGGCGTCTGACCGAGCGACATCCGGGCTCCGCGTCCGATCACGTCGGGTCTCCACAGAACCCGGTGGCGCCGCCGCGTAACGTTCTCGCCATGACGACCTACTGCGCGCCGTGCCTCGCCGACCTCGCGCTCGTGCGCGACGCGGTCACCACCGTGTCCGGCACCGCCTCCTGCATGGCTCACGCCGTCCTGCTCACGCACCCGACCGACACGCCGCAGCGGCGCCTCAGTCGGCTCACCGAGCTGCGCACGACGGCCGAGAGCAAGCTCGGGACCGCGTCCCAGGACGACGTTCCGACGCTCGAGCTGCTGGTGCAGGAGTACGCCCTCGCAGGCGCCATGGACATGACGGTCCCGCTGCGCGACATCGCGGGCGACCGCTCGCCGCGTCCCCCGAAGAGCCGTCGCGGCCGGGGTGGCCGTCCCGAGGGACAGCGCGAAGGTGGTCGTCCCGAGGGCCAGCGCGAGGGCCAGCGCGGCGAGGGACGTCGCCCCGCTGCCGGCTCCGAGGCCGACACCAGCTCCTCGTCAACGGACGCTCCGTCGGCACCGCAGGGCTCTCCCACGAGCGAGACCTCGGCACCGGCTGGCGGCAGCGGCTCGTCGGCAGCCCCGGCGACCAGCAGCCCCGCGACCTCCGAGGCTCCCACCGCTCCGGCACCCACCGCAGCCCCGGCAGCGTCCGCACCGGCCGAGGCCCAGGCTGCCCCGGCCACCGCTGCTCCCGCCGCTCCCGCGAGCAGCGGCGGCGAGAACGCGAGCGCTCCGGCCGGCGACTCCGCCTGACGGCTCGGGTCAGCACCCGCTCGTAGGCTCCGGACGTGCAGCAGCACTGGCCCACCGCTGTCGGCCTCGCCGCGGGGCTCGGGCTCGACCTGGTGTTCGCCGATCCGCGGCGCGGCCACCCGGTCGCGGCGTTCGGGACCGTGGCCGAGCGCCTCGAGCAGGTGATGCACCGCGACGCGCGCCTGGCGGGTGTCGGCTACACGGGCGCGCTGACCGGCGGCGCCGTCCTGCTCGGCGGAGCGCTGTCCCGCCTCAGCAGCCGCCCTGCCGCACGGGTCGCGGTGACCGGCGTGGCCACCTGGGCCGTCCTCGGCGGCACCAGCCTGCGGCGTGAGGCTGCCGCCATGCACGACCTTCTCGAGGCGGACGACGTCCCGGCCGCGCGCGACCGGCTGTCCCACCTGTGCGGGCGCGACCCGTCGCAGCTCGACGTCCCGGAGCTTGCCCGAGCGACCGTCGAGTCGGTGGCGGAGAACACCGCCGACGCGGTGGTCGGCCCGCTGTTCTGGGGCGCGGTGGCGGGGATCCCCGGCCTGCTCGGTTACCGCGCGATCAACACCCTGGATGCGATGGTGGGTCATCGCTCGCCGAGGTACGCGCGCTTCGGCTGGGCCGCGGCGCGGCTCGACGACCTGGCCAACCTCGGTCCGGCGCGGGTGACCGCCGCGCTGACGGTGCTGCTCGCTCCCGTCGTCGGCGGCCGGTCCACGGCCGCCTCCCGGGCCTGGCGCAGGGACGGGGACAAGCACCCCAGCCCCAACGCTGGTCCGGTCGAGGCAGCCTTCGCCGGGGCGCTGGGGCGCACGCTCGGCGGCAGGCTGGCCTACGGCCAGCGGGTCGAGCACCGGCCCTTCCTGGGCAACGGACCGGCTCCGGAGGTCGACGACATCCCCCGCGCGGCGCGGCTGTCGGCCGCGGTGTCGCTCGCCGCGGGCGCCGTCGCTGTCGCCGTACGGGCCCGGCGATGAGCGGCGCGCTGCTCGTCGCCGGCACGACCAGCGATGCCGGGAAGTCGGTCCTCACAGCCGGGCTGTGCCGATGGCTGGCACGGCAGGGGATCAAGGTCGCGCCGTTCAAAGCGCAGAACATGTCGCTGAACTCCGCCGTCACGCTGGACGGCGCCGAGATCGGTCGCGCCCAGGCCGTGCAGGCGGCCGCGGCAGGCATCGAGCCCGAGGCGGCGATGAACCCGGTGCTGCTGAAGCCGGGCAGCGACCGGACCTCCCAGGTGGTGCTGCTCGGCAAGCCCTACGCCGAGGTGTCCGCCCTGTCCTACCGGGAGCACAAGGCGGCGCTGCTCGAGGTCGCGCTGGAGTGCCTGGCCGACCTGCGACGCAGGTACGACGTCGTGATCTGCGAGGGCGCCGGCTCGCCCGCGGAGATCAACCTGCGCGCGACCGACATCGCCAACATGGGGCTCGCCCGGGCGGCCGACCTGCCCGTGATCGTCGTGGGGGACATCAACCCAGGGGGGGTGTTCGCCGGGCTGTTCGGGACCGTCGCGCTGCTGAGCCCTGAGGACCAGGCGCTGATCGCCGGGTTCGTCATCAACAAGTTCCGGGGCGACCCTGCGCTGCTGCAGCCAGGTCTCGACATGCTGCAGCGACCTCACCGGCCGCCCGACCCTGGGCGTGCTGCCGTGGACCGAGGGGCTCGAGCTCGACGTCGAGGACTCGCTGGGCCTCAGCGCCCCCATCGCCTCCGTCCCTGCGGTCGGGCCGCGACGTGCTGCGGATCAGCGTCATCCGGCTGCCCTCGCCTGTCCAACTGGACCGACATCGACGCGTTGCGCTCCGAGCCCGGCGTCCTCGTCCGGTTCGCCACGACGCCCGAGGAGCTGGCCGACGCCGACCTGGTGATCCTGCCGGGGACTCGGCAGACCGTCGCCGACCTGGCCTGGCTGCGGGACCGGGGGCTGGCCGACGCGCTCCTGCGGCGGGAGGGCAGCGTGCTCGGCATCTGCGGCGGCTACCAGATGCTCGGTCGCTCCATCCTCGACGACGTCGAGTCGAAGGCGGGCGGGGTCGCGGGCCTCGGACTCCTCCCGGTCGACACCGTGTTCGCCCCCGAGAAGGCCCTCGGCCGACCCGTCGGGTCGTGGCGCGAGCACGCGGTCACGACGGCGTACGAGATCCACCACGGCCGGCTCTCCGTCGACGGCGGGGAGCCGTTCCTGGACGGCACGCGCGTCGGTGCGGTGAGCGGGACCGTGTGGCACGGAGCGCTGGAGAGCGACGGCTTCCGGCGGGCCTACCTGGCGGAGGTGGCGGCGCAGGCAGGGCGGGACTGGGTGCCCGGAACGCGGGCCTTCGAGGACGTGCGTCAGGCCCGCCTCGACCTGCTGGGCGACGTGGTGGCTGAGCACCTCGACACGGATGCCGTGCTGCGGCTGCTCGAGAAAGGCGCCCCTGCCGGGCTGCCGTTCATCCCCCCAGGGGCGCCCTGACGCAGCACGACGGCCCGCCCTCCCGGTGGGGAGGACGGGCCGCGGTGTGTTGCAGATCAGCCGGCGGCGGTGGCCTCGTGGAGCGCCTGCTCCGCGGCCTCCTTGCTCACCTTCACCATGCTGCCGGCGACGACAGCGGCGCTGACCAGGAAGGCCGCCCCGACCAGGAAGCCGGTACCCCAGCCGGACACCAGCGCGTCGTTCACCTGGGTGAGCAGACCCACGTCGGGCGTACCCGCCGCGAAGGAGGCCTTGACCGCCTCCTGCTTGTCGTGGAAGCCCGGCAGCAGCGCGGACGAGCGGGAGCTGCTGACCGCCGTGAGGATCGCGAGGCCGATGGCCCCACCGACCTGCTGACCGGCGTTGAGCAGCGCCGAGGCAATGCCGGCATCGGCGTGGGGGACCCCCGCGATGGCGGAGCTGGTCAGCGACACGAACGTCATTCCCATACCGAAGGCCACGCAGAGCAGGGACGGCAGGACGGTGCCGAGGTACGAGGACCCCGGCTCGAGTCGCAGCCCGAGCTGCAGCAGCCCCGAGGCGGCGATGACCGGACCGACGATGAGCAGCGGCCGCGGACCGATCTTCCCGAGCAGCTTCGCGCCGATGCCGGCGGAGATCCCGATGGTGAACGGCATCGGAAGGAAGTGCAGGCCGGCCTTGATCGGGCTGTAGCCGTTGACCTGCTCCATCCACAGGATGACGAAGAAGAAGATCGCGAAGATCCCGGCTCCGATGAGCAGCGCCCCGATGTCGGCTCCGAGCACGGTGCGGATCTTCAGGACTCGACCCGGGATCAGCGGGGCCGAGGCGCTGCGCTGGACGAGCACGAAGGCGCTCAGCAAGGCGACGGACAGCGCGAGGGTGGTGAGCGTCTGGGCCGAGCCCCAGCCGTTGTCGTTGCCCTTCACCAGCGCGTAGACCAGCGACATCAGCCCACCGGTGATGAGGACGGCGCCGGGGATGTCGAACTGCTGCGCGCGCTCGTCCTTGCTCTCGGGGACGAAGCGGAACGCGGCGACGACGGCGAAGATCGCGATCGGCACGTTCACCAGGAAGACCCAGCGCCACGAGGCGTACTCGGTGAGGACGCCACCGAGGACCAGGCCGAGGGCCGCCCCGCCCGCGGTGATGCCGGCCCAGATGCCGAGCGCCTTGTTGCGCTCAGCACCCTCCTTGAACACGACGGTGATGAGTGACAGCGCGGCCGGGGACATCAGCGCGGCGCCAAGGCCCTGCAGACCGCGGGCGGCGATGAGCATCCCGAGGTTGCCGGCGATGCCGCCGAGCAGGGAGGCGACGGCGAACAGGCTCGCGCCGGTGACGAAGACCGCGCGTCGGCCGACCCGGTCGGCGATCTTTCCGCCGAGCAGGAGGAACCCACCGAACGTGAGGGTGTAGGCCGTGACGACCCAGGACAGGTCGGCCTGGGAGCGGATCTTCAGGTCGGTGAAGATGTTCCCGAGCGCGACGTTCACGATCGTCGCGTCGAGCACCACCATCAGCTGGGCGATAGCCATGGTCGCGAGCACCAGGCCCTTGTGGATGGCACGCCCATCGGCATGGGTCAGGTCACCCTCGGGGGAGGGCGGCGGGAGCAGGGGGGTGTCCGCGATGGACATGCAGGAGCCTCTCGTGACGTGTGACTCAACAACCGTAGACCGTTGCACAGGAAACGGTCAACGGCTGTAGAGTGACGTACGTGACATCGACTCCACCACCCGAGATCGGGACGGACAGCCTGCCGCGCGAGGAGCGCCGCCGACGGACCGAGGCCGCGATCCTCGACGCGGCGCGCGAACAGTTCGCCGAGGCTGGGTTCGAGCGCACGACCATTCGCAGCGTCGCGTCCGCCGCGGGCATCGACCCGGCCCTGGTGATGCAGTACTACGGCAACAAGGAGGGGCTGTTCGCGGCCTCGGCGCGCTGGCAGACCCTCCACAAGCAGGTCTACCTCGCCTCCCGGGAGGACATCCCCGCCACCGCGATCGCGGACGTCTTCGAGCGGTTCGAGGACCCCGTCACCCGGGACGCGTCCATCGCGCTGCTGCGCAACTGCCTGACCCACGAGACCGCGCTGCGCATCATGCGCGACGACGTGATGTGCGAGCGGCAGCAGGCCATGGCCGAGACCATCGGTGGACCGGACGCGGAGCTGCGCGGTGCGCTCATCGCGGCCGTGGTCATGGGCCTGAGCCTGAGCCGGTTCCTGCTGGAGATCCCGGCCTTGAAGAACGCTTCCCAGGACGACGTCCAGCGACTTCTGGGCCCGGTCCTCGCCGCCTTGGTGGACAGCACCGACCCCGTCGCGGACTAGCCGACCCGGCACGTGCCCGACACTGGTGGGGTGCTGCTTCTCCTCTCCACCGCCGACACCGACCTGCTCGCCGCCCGAGCCATCGCGGACCCTGCGCTGCCGCTCCGGCTGGCCAACCCGACCCGCATCGCGGACCTCGACCTCGAGGGGGTGAGCCTGGTCGTCGTGCGCCTGCTCGGCGGCCGGCGCGCGTGGGACGGGCTCGACGACCTGCTCGCCCGCGCGACCGTCCCTGTCGTCCTGCTCGGGGGCGAGGGCGTCGACGCCGAGCTCACCGCGCTGTCCACGGTTCCGGCGGGCATCGTCAACGACGCGGCGGCGTACTTCCGTGAGGGAGGGACGGCGAACCTGCGCGAGCTCGTCGCGTTCCTGTCCGACACCGTGCTGCTCACGGGGCACGGCTTCGCGGCCCCCGTCACGGTCCCGGCGTACGGCGTCCACGGCGACCGGGCCCTCGACCCGAGCCGCCCCACCGTGGGCGTCGTGTTCTACCGAGCGCACGAGCTGTCCGGGAACACCGGCTTCGTCGACGTGCTGTGCGACGCGCTCGAGGCCAAGGGTGCCAACGCCCTTCCGGTGTACGTCGGGTCGCTGCGCCCCGACGCCGGCGGCGACATCCCCGCCGTCACCGAGCTGTTCGCCGGCCGGGTCGACGCCCTCGTCGTGACCGTTCTCGCCGGCGGCGGCTCGAACCAGAGCGACGCCGAGACCTGGGACGCCCGTGCGCTGCAGGCTCTCGACGTCCCCGTGCTGCAGGGCCTGTGCGTGACCTCGTCGAGGCAGGAGTGGGAGGCCTCCGACGCCGGGCTCGCACCCATCGACGCCGCGATGCAGGTCGCGATCCCGGAGTTCGACGGGCGGCTCATCACGGTGCCGTTCTCCTTCAAGGAGACCGGGACGGACGGCCTGCCGGTCTACGTCGCCGACCCCGAGCGCGCTGCCCGGGTCGCGGGGATCGCCGTGTCGCACGCGAACCTCCGGCACCGGCCGAACGCGGACAAGAAGGTCGCGCTCGTGCTCTCGTCGTACCCGACCAAGCACGCGCGGGTCGGCAACGCCGTCGGGCTCGACACCCCGGCGTCCGCGGTGCTGCTGCTGAAGGCGATGCGCGAGGCGGGCTACACGATCGGGGACTTCCCGGAGGACGGTGACACCCTCGTCCACACGCTGATCGCCGCCGGGGGTCACGACGTCGAGTGGCTCACCGAGGAGCAGCTGTCCGCGGCGGTGGCGCGGGTGCCGCTGGCCGACTACACGGCCTGGTTCGACGGTCTCCCGGAGTCCCTGCGGACGTCGATGCTCGACCACTGGGGCCCGCCGCCCGGCACGTTGTACGTGGACAACGGCGACATCGTGCTGGCGGCGCTGCAGTACGGCAACGTCGTGCTCGCGATCCAGCCGCCCCGCGGGTTCGGCGAGAACCCGATCGCGATCTACCACGACCCCGACCTCCCGCCGAGCCACCACTACCTCGCGGCCTACCGCTGGCTCGCCAAGGACTTCGGCGCGGACGCCGTCGTGCACCTCGGCAAGCACGGGACGCTGGAGTGGCTGCCCGGCAAGGGCCTGGGCCTGTCGGCCTCGTGCGCGTCCGACGCCGTCCTGGGCGACCTGCCACTGTTCTACCCGTTCATCGTCAACGACCCGGGGGAGGGGACGCAGGCCAAGCGCCGCGGGCACGCCACCGTCGTCGACCACCTGGTGCCGCCGATGGCGCGCGCCGAGTCCTACGACGAGATGGCCAAGCTCGAGCACCTGCTCGACGAGTACGCCACTGTTCAGGCCCTCGACCCGGCCAAGGTCCCGGTCCTCCAGGCCCAGATCTGGGAGGTGGTGACGGCCGCGCAGCTGCATCACGACCTGCACGTCGCGGAGACGCCCGACGAGGCGGAGTTCGACGACTTCGTGCTGCACCTGGACGGCTACCTCTGCGAGGTCAAGGACGTCCTCATCCGCGACGGGCTGCACGTCCTGGGTCAGCCGCCGGTCGACGCCTCGCTCGTGAACCTCGTGCTCGGCGTCCTGCGTGCGCAGCAGACCTGGGGTGGCACGACCGGCGCGATCCCCGGTCTGCGCCGGACGCTCGGTGAGGCCTACGGCGTCGCCGAGGACGACCGCGTCGGCTCGGACACCCTCGAGGACCTGGCCCGCTCGCTGGTCGAGGGCGTCGCTGCCCTCGGCTGGACCGGCGCAGCCACGGTCTGCCGGCAGCTGCTCGACCGCGACGTGCCCGGAGCGGTCGCGTCCCTCGACTTCGCGTGCACCGAGGTCGTGCCCCGACTGCGCAAGACCACCGACGAGATCGACAACCTGCTGCACGGGCTCAACGGCGGCTTCGTCCCCGCCGGACCGTCCGGGTCCCCGACCCGCGGCCTGGTCGGGGTGCTCCCGACGGGCCGCAACTTCTACTCCGTCGACCCGAAGGCGATCCCGAGCAAGAACGCCTGGGAGACCGGCAAGGCGCTCGCCGACTCGCTGCTGTCGCGCTACCTGGCCGACCACGGGGAGTACCCCGCGTCGGTCGGCCTCGTCGTCTGGGGCACGTCCGCGATGCGGACCGCCGGTGACGACATCGCCGAGGCCCTGTGGCTGCTCGGCGTCCAGCCCGTCTGGGACCAGGCCTCCCGTCGGGTGACCGGCCTGACCGCCGTACCCGCTGAGGAGCTGGGCCGGCCGCGTATCGATGTCACCCTCCGGATCAGCGGCTTCTTCCGGGACGCCTTCCCGCACGTCGTGACGCTGCTGGACGATGCCGTGCGCCTGGTGGCCGGGCTCGACGAGCCGGCCAACTTCGTCTGGGAGCACGTGCAGGCCGACCTCGCCGAGGGTGTGGACGAGCGCCGCGCGACCGCCCGCATCTTCGGTTCCAAGCCGGGGGCGTACGGCGCGGGGCTGCTGCCGCTGATCGACTCCCGCGACTGGAAGACCGACGCCGACCTCGCCGAGGTCTACGCCGTCTGGGGCGGGTTCGCTTACGGCACGGGCCTGGACGGGGCGGCGGCGCGCACGGACATGGAGCGGGTCTACCGCCGGGTCCGCATCGCGGCCAAGAACCAGGACACCCGCGAGCACGACATCGTCGACTCCGACGACTACTTCCAGTACCACGGCGGCATGGTCGCGGCGGTGCGGGCGCTGACCGGGACCTCTCCGGACGCCTACGTGGGGGACTCCGCCATCCCGGACGCCGTGAAGACGCGGACGCTGCAGGAGGAGACGCACCGGGTTTTCCGCGCCCGGGTCGTGAACCCGCGGTGGATCGCGGCGATGCAGCGGCACGGCTACAAGGGCGCCTTCGAGATGGCCGCCACCGTCGACTACCTGTTCGGGTACGACGCGACGGCCGGGGTCGTGCAGGACTGGATGTACGAGTCCCTCACGAACGCCTACGTGAACGACCCGGTGAACCGCGAGTTCATGAAGAAGAGCAACCCCTGGGCGCTGCGCGGCATCGCCGAGCGGCTGCTGGAGGCCGTGGACCGCGGGCTGTGGGCCGAGCCGTCCGGCGAGATCGTGGAGAGCCTCAAGCAGACCTACCTCGAGCTCGAGGGCGACCTCGAGGGCTAGAGGCGCAGGTCGCCGCGGTCTGGCACCTCGGCGGCACTCGTCAGGTAGGCGACCAGGGCGGCGGCGGCGGCCTCGTCGCGCTCCAGCATCTCCCGGGGCTTGGCAGCACGAGGCTCGAGGCGGGCCACACCGGGCCACCTCTGCAGCACCTCGTCATGCGTCATGCCCTCTTCTACGGCATCTGGGGGGCTCGAGCGGTCACCCGATCAGGTGCTGTCAGTCCCCGGTGAGGGAGACCTGCGGCGCTTACCCGGTGCCGTTAGCGTGAGCGGGACACCGAGCCGCGCACCTCCGCAGTAGTCCCCGAGCACCAAGACCTTCGATCCGATGGACCGATGACCGGTGGCGAGCGAGCTGTCCTCGACCACTGGCTCGACCTCTATCGGGACACGGTTCTTCTCAAGATCGCCGGCCTCGACGCCGGTGCGCTCGTCACCCGAGCCCTCCCGCCCTCCTCCATGAGCCTCATCGGCGTGGTTCGGCACCTGACCGAGGTCGAGGCGTACCGGTCGCGCGTCGTGCTGCTCGACGAACAGGACGTACCGGACTACTACTGCACGCCTGCCAGTCCGGACGGCGACTTCGACGACGTGGATGCTGCGACCGCCGCTGCCGACGTTGCCGCCTACCGCGAAGAGCTCCAGAGGTCTCGGCCCGGCTCCGCTGCGTGGACCGACCTGGATGCGCCCGTTCCGGGATCGGGGCACACCAGTGTCCGGACACACGCGGGCGGATCAAGCGGCCATGACGCCGAGGCCCCCGGGGACATCCCGAAGGCCTGCCTCAGCGGAGGCCGCTGAACTTCTCGACGGCGCGGGGCATGCCGGAGACGATGACCGTGTCGCCCTGCTCGACGACGGTCTCGCCGGTGGCGTGGCCGAAGGAGCCGCCTGGCTTCTTGACGCCGACGACGGTGACGCCGTGATCGCGGCGTATGCCGGTGTCCTTGAGGGGCCTGCCGTGGAGGAGCCGGGGCGGGTCGGTCTTCGCCATGGCGAAGTCGGGCTCGAACTGGATGAAGTCGAGCATGGCTCCTTGGACGAGGTGCGCGACGCGCCGGCCCATGTCGTGCTCGGGGTAGACGACGTGGTCGACGCCGAGCTGGTCCAGGATCCGACCGTGGGGCTCGCTGATCGCCTTCGCCCACACGGTCTTCACGCCGAGGGTCTTGAGCAGACTCGCGGTAAGGAGGCTCGCCTCGATGTGACTTCCGATCGCGACGACGGCCCGGTCGAACTCGGGGACAGCGAGCTGGCGGAGGGCCTCCTCGTTGGTCGTGTCGGCCCGAACGACGTGGGTCAGTGTCGTGGAGAGCTCCTGGACGATCCTCTCGTCGTGGTCGACTCCGAGGACCTCGACGCCCGACGCCTCGAGCTCGAGGGCGAGGGACCTGCCGAACCGGCCGAGCCCGAGGACGACGACGCTGTCCGCCTCGGCGACGCGCCGGGCAGTCGGGTCGTCCTTCCGGTGAAAGAGGTCCATGGTTGCTCCTAGCCGATGATCGGGCGCTCGTAGGGGAGGTCGTAGAGCCGTGGTTGTGAACGCAGCGCGAGAGCCGACGCGAGGGTCGCGGGGCCGAGCCGCCCAAGGAACATCAGCGCAGCGAGGAGGAGTTGCCCGGCGGTTCCGACCTCGGGGGTGATCCCGGTAGAAAGGCCGACGGTCGCAAAGGCGGAGACCACCTCGAACAGCACCTCGTCCAGGGTGAACTCGGTGAGCAACAGCAGCGCCATGGTGCCGGCGACCACCGCCGCGACGGAGAGCAGAGCGACGGTGAGGGCCTGCCGCTGCGCGTCCCTCGGGACCCGTCTGCCGAACGCGGCGACGCTCTTGTCGCCGCGGACCTCGGTCCAGATGACGAAGAGCAGGACCGTGAACGTCGTGACCTTGATGCCGCCAGCCGTTCCTGCACTTCCACCGCCGATGAACATGAGGACGTCGCTGCCCAGGAGAGTCTCCGGGTTCAGGTCGCCGGTGCTGACGCTGTTGAATCCGGCTGTGCGCGGCTGGACGCCCTGAAAGAACCCCGCGACGGCCTTCCCGGCGACGCTCATCGGGCCGAGGGTTTTGGGGTTCGTCCACTCCAGCGCCCAGAACATGACCGCGCCCAGGGCGAGGAGGACCGCGTAAGCCGAGGTGACGATCTTCGTGTGCATCGACCACGTGCGGGGGCTCCGCCATTCCCGCCGGAGCTCGAACAGGACCGGGAACCCCAGCCCGCCGGCGACGACGAGGACGCAGAGCGTCAGGCTCACGAACGGATCCGTCGAGAACCCGATCATGTTGTCGGTGAACAGAGCGAACCCGGCGTTGTTGAACGCCGAGACCGAGTGGAACACCCCCAGCCAGACCGACCTCCCGAAGGCCTCGCCGTGGCCCAGGCAGAACGCGAGCGTCAGGATCACCGCACCGGCGGCCTCGAACAGCAGGCTCGTTCGGACCACACCGACCAGGACTTGCCGTACGTCGCCGAGCCCAAGGCTCCTCGTCTCTGCCGCGGTGTTCAGCCGCGACCGCAGCCCCAGCCGTCTCGACACCAACATCCCGAGGAGCGTGGCGATCACCATGATCCCGAGCCCGCCGGCCTGGATCAGGCCCAGGACCGCTGCCTGCCCGAAGGGAGACCAGAACGTCGCCGTATCCACGGTGGTGAGCCCGGTGACGCAGACCGCCGAGACCGCCGTGAACAGGGCGTCGACGAACCCGGCCCCGCCTGGCCCCCGCCTCGACAACGGTAGGAGAAGGACCAGGGTGCCGACCATGACAGCGACGGCGAACCCCGCGACGACGAACTGCGCGGGATGCGTCAGTCGGAGAGGTCGCACGACACGACGCTAGCCTCCAGAGGTGCCGCCCAGGACGAGCGGGCCGCCGCCACGGCCCGCTGTCAGTCGCCGGTGAGGGAGAAGTGCTGGTAGTCCTTCAGCGACCGGAAGTCCCCGCCCCAGGTGAAGCCCTCGTCGGTGAAGGCGCGCACCGCCGCAGAGCCGCGCAGCAGCATCCCCGGGCGCTCGGCGGCGCGATCGACGTACGCGCTGGCGAGCTCGGGCAGCACCAGGTCCTTCTTGACGTAGGGGTTGTGGAAGGGGTTCACGTCGAGAGCGAGGCCATAGGCGTGCGCGGAGAAGCGCGTCTGCCCGCGCGCCGCGCGGCAGACGAACGCCGCGGTGTCGTTGCCGTCGCCGGTCGGGCGGGCGGTCGAGGTCCGCGGTCGTCGGCAGCCGCATCTGCTCGAGCGGGAACCTCTGCGCGAAGAGCTTCGCGAAGGCCCGGGTCACCTTCGGGGCCGCGCGGGTCGCGACGACCAGCTCGCCCGTGTGCGCCTTCTCGTCGAACCCGACGAAGGTCAGCGTCAGGTAGCGCAGCCCGGACGGCGCGACCGGGCAGCCGGGCCGGTAGGTCTCGCCCATGCGCTCGCGGACGGCGGGGGTCAGGGGGGCCGTGGTCGCGTGGAAGCGGCCGTCCGACGGGGGCGCGAGGACGTCCGCGGTGGCGAGGCGTCGGTCCCGTAGTACCTGCGGCGTCGGGAGGACCTGACCGAAGCCGTCCGGGCGCAGGGGGAGCGGTGAGGCTCCGACCACCCACAGCGGCCTGGGGGACGGGGGCGCGGAGCCTGGCGCGGGGGGTGGGCTCGCGGACACCACGGGGGCGGGGGAGGGCGTCGGCAGCGCCACCGTCGGCGTCGGGCCGCTGCAGGCGCTCAGGCCCAGCAGCAGTCCGGCGACTCCCAGGACTCGAGCGCGAGGCACGACCCATCGTGGCACGCGCCGTACCGTGACCGCGTGGCCCACGGTGCAGAACGCGTCCTGACCCTGTCCTGCCCGGACCGGGTCGGCGTCGTGCACGCCGTCACCGGCGTCCTCGTCGCCGAGCAGGCCAACATCATCGACAGCCAGGAGTGGGGCGACCCCGCTACCGGCCGGTTCTTCATGCGCGTGCACCTCGAGGCCGCGGGCGACCTGGCGTCGCTCCCGCCGGTCGCCGAGCAGTTCGGGATGGACTGGTCGCTCAGCGATCCCGCCGTACGCCCCAAGGTGCTGGTGCTGGTGAGCCGGCAGGGGCACTGCCTGCACGACCTGCTCTACCGCTGGCGCAGCGGGTCCCTGCCGGCGGACGTCGTCGGTGTCGGGAGCAACCACGAGGACTTCCGTGAGCTCGTCGAGGGGTACGGACTGCCGTTCCACCTCGTGGCGAACAAGGACGAGGCCCGGCTGCAGGAGCTGGCGCGGGACGTCGACCTGGTCGTGCTCGCGCGCTACATGCAGATCCTGTCGGACGAGCTCGTGCGGGCTCTCCCGGACACGATCAACATCCACCACTCGTTCCTGCCCAGCTTCAAGGGCGCCCGCCCCTACCACCAGGCCCACGACCGCGGGGTCAAGCTCATCGGGGCGACAGCGCACTACGTGACCGCCGAGCTGGACGAGGGCCCGATCATCGAGCAGGAGGTCGCGCGGGTCTCCCACAGCCACACCCCTGCGCAGCTCGCGGCGCTCGGCGCGGACCTCGAGACGGTCTGCCTGGCGCGTGCCGTGCGGTGGCACGTGGAGCGTCGGGTGCTGCGCAACGGCACGCGCACCGTCGTGTTCACCTGAGCCGCTAGAGTTCGGCTCGCTAGCGACGGGTGTGGGAGGAAGCCGGGAACAGCCGGCGCGGTCCCGCCACTGTGAACCGGCGCCCTGCCACCGCGGAGGGCCCGGGAGCCAGACACTCCCACCCGTCGATCGTTCCACCGGGGCGCGGACACCCCGAGGAAGGCACGGCACTCATGAACAGCGGTTACCCCTTCAGCGCCGTCGTCGGGCTCGACGACCTCCGGCTCGCTCTCGTGCTCAACGCCGTCTCGCCCGCGATCGGCGGCGTGCTCGTGCGCGGCGAGAAGGGGACGGCCAAGTCCACCATCGTGCGCGCGCTCGCGGCCCTGCTCCCCGACGTGACGACGCTCGAGGGCTGCCGGTTCTCGTGCGCTCCAGGTGACACCGACTGCCCTGATGTCGCCGCGCACGGCGCCGTGGTCGCGCGTCCCGCCCGCCTGGTCGAGCTGCCCGTCGGGGCCTCCGAGGACCGGCTGGTCGGCTCGCTCGACCTGGAGAAGGCCCTGACGACGGGCGTCTCGGCGTACGAGCCCGGGCTGCTCGCCGCCGCCCACCGGGGTGTCCTGTACGTCGATGAGGTCAACCTGCTGCACGACCACCTGGTCGACCTGCTGCTCGACGCCGCAGCGCTCGGGACCTCCTACGTCGAGCGCGAGGGCGTGTCAGTGCGGCACGCCGCGCGCTTCCTGCTCGTCGGCACGATGAACCCCGAGGAGGGCGAGCTCCGGCCCCAGCTGCTCGACCGCTTCGGGCTCACCGTCGAGGTCGCCGCCACGCGGGACCCCCTCGAGCGAGCGGAGGTCGTACGCCGCCGGCTGGCCTACGAGGCCGCCCCGGTGGACTTCGCCGAGGGCTGGGCGGAGGACGACGCCCTGCTGGCCAAGCAGATCGTCGCCGCCCGCGAGCTGCTCCCCGCCGTCGTGCTCGGTGACCACGCGCTGCGGGAGATCACGACGGTGTGTGCCGCCTTCGACGTGGACGGGCTCCGGGCCGACCTGGTGACCGCGAAGGCCGCGATCGCGCTGGCCGCCTGGTCCGGCCGCTCGGCCGTCACGACCGACGACGTGCGGACCGCGGCGCGGCTCGCGCTGCCGCACCGGCGACGCCGTACTCCTTTCGAGGCGCCCGGCCTGGACGAGCAGCAGCTGTCCGACGCCCTCGACTCCGTTGAGCCCGAGCAGGAGCCACCGCCCACCCCGGACGGCCCGCCGGACGGCCCCCCGGACGGCCCCCCGGACGACGACGGCCCCGGCGGCGGCCCCCCTCCCCCCTCAACGTCCTCAGAACCGCCCCCGTCATCCGGCGAGGGCCAGATGACGCAGCAGCCCGCCGATGCCGGGACGTCCTCAGGACGTGACCCACAACCAGGCGTGGGCGTGATGACGCAGGGGGTGGGGGAGACGTTCCAGGCCCGCACGCTCGAGGTTCCCGGCGTGAACAAGCACGGCGGCGCCGCCGGTCGGCGCTCGCGGACCGAAGGCGGCTCCGGCCGGCTCACCGGGGCGCGGACGGCGGGCGGGCGCCTGCAGTCGCTGCACCTGACGGCCACCCTGCGCGCCGCCGCCCCCCACCAGGTCGCGCGCGGCCGCGCCGGCGCCGGTGTGGTCGTACGCCGCGGTGACCTGCGGGAGGCCGTCCGCGAGGGCCGCGAGGGCAACCTCGTGCTGTTCGTCGTCGACGCCAGCGGGTCCATGGCAGCGCGCCAGCGGATGAGCGCGGTCAAGGGCGCTGTCCTGTCCCTGCTCACCGATGCCTACCAGCGGCGCGACAAGGTGGCGCTGGTGACCTTCCGCGGCGCCGAGGCCGAGCTCGTGCTTCCCCCACGTCCTCGGTCGACGCGGCAGCGCGACGGCTGACCGAGCTGCCCACCGGGGGACGTACGCCCCTGTCCGCCGGCCTGATGCGCGCCGCGGAGGTGCTGCGCGTCGAGGCCGTGCGTGACCCCGCGCGCCGCGCGCTCGTCGTGGTCGTCACCGACGGCCGGCACACCAGCGGTCCCGCGCCGGAGCTGGCGGCGGCCCACCTGGCTGGCTCGGGAGCCGCGTGCGTGGTCGTCGACTGCGAGAGCGGACCCGTCCGGCTCGGACTGGCCGCGGCGCTGGGTCAGTCGCTCGGCGGCCTGACCCTGTCGCTGCAGGACCTCTCGGTCGATGCGCTCACCTCGATCGCGAAGGCGGCCTGACATGGCACCCCAGGGCCAGCCGACCGCCGTACCCGACGACGGTCTGACCACGAGGCAGCGCCGCAACCGGGCGCTCGTGGTCGTGCACACCGGCGAGATGAAGGGCAAGTCCACCGCCGCGTTCGGGCTCGCCCTGCGCGCCTGGAACCAGGGGTGGCCGATCGGGGTCTTCCAGTTCGTCAAGAGCGCGAAGTGGAAGGTCGGCGAAGAGCAGGCCCTGCGGGTGCTGGGCGAGTCCGAGGAGGGCGGCTCGGTCACCTGGCACAAGATGGGCGAGGGCTGGTCCTGGACCCGCAAGGCCGGCAGCGAGGAGGACCACGCCGCGAACGCCCTGGAGGGGTGGGAGCAGGTCAAGCGCGACCTGGCGGCCGAGACCTACCGGTTCTACGTGCTCGACGAGTTCACCTACCCCATGAAGTGGGGCTGGGTCGACGTGGACGACGTCGTGCAGACGCTGGCCAACCGTCCGGGCACGCAGCACGTGGTCATCACGGGCCGCGACGCCGACCCGCGACTGGTCGAGGTGGCAGACCTGGTCATGCAGACCACCAAGGTGAAGCACCCCATGGACGCGGGCCAGAAGGGCCAGCGAGGCATCGAGTGGTGAGTGGACGGTGGTGACCGTGCCGCGGCTGGTCATCGCCGCGCCGTCGTCCGGGGCCGGCAAGACCACGGTGGCCACCGGACTCATGTCGGCCTTCCGCCAGCGTGGTCTCACGGTCAGCCCGCACAAGGTCGGGCCCGACTACATCGACCCCGGCTACCACGCCCTGGCGAGCGGTCGGCCGGGTCGTAACCTGGACCCGGTCCTGGTCGGCGAGGGGCTGGTCGCCCCGCTGTTCCTGCACGGGGCCGCAGGGGCGGACGTCGCCGTGGTCGAGGGGGTCATGGGCCTGTTCGACGGGCGCGGGTCCACCGAGCACGGGTCCACCGCCCACGTGGCGCACCTGCTCGAGGCTCCCGTCGTCCTGGTCGTGGACGCCTCGTCGCAGTCCCGCTCGGTGGCGGCGCTGGTGCACGGCTTCCTCACCTACGACGAGGACCTCGAGATCGCCGGCGTGATCCTCAACCGGGTGGGCAGCGACCGGCACGAGCAGGTCCTGCGCGAGGCCCTCGACCGGGTGCTGCCCGTGCTCGGGGTCCTGCGGCGGGACGCCGACGTGGCCACGCCGTCACGGCACCTCGGCCTGATCCCGGCCGCGGAGCGCACCCCCGAAGCCGTGGCGACCGTCGAGCGCCTGGGCCATGTCGTGGCCCAGGGCTGCGACCTCGAGGGCCTGCTCCGGATCGCCGCGACCGCCGGCCCCCTGGCCGCCGATCCCTGGTCGCCGCCGATCACGCTGACCGACGGCCCTCGTCCCGTCGTCGCCCTCGCCGGAGGGGCCGCCTTCACCTTCGCCTACGCCGAGACGGCCGAGTGCCTCACCGCCGCCGGCGCCGAGGTGGTGATCGTCGATCCCTTGCGCGACGAGGCGCTGCCCGCAGGCACCGCCGCCCTGGTGCTGCCCGGTGGGTTCCCCGAGGTGTACGCCGAGCAGCTCACCGCCAACCGCGGCTTCGTCGAGGGCGTGCGGAGCCACCTCGCGGCAGGACGCCCGACGTACGCCGAGTGCGCCGGTCTCCTGCTGCTGTGCACGCACCTCGACGGCGTGGAGATGGTCGGGCGACTCGAGGCCGAGGCGCGGATGACCAGCAAACTGACGCTCGGTTACCGCACCGTGGTGGCGCACTCCGCCTCGCTCGTCGCGCCGGTCGGCACGATGGTGGTCGGGCACGAGTTCCACCGCACCACCGTCGAGCCGCGGTCGGGCAAGCACCCGGCGTGGCAGCTCGAGGACGGGACGTTCGAGGGCTTCGCCGACGAGGACCTCGTCGCGTCGTACGTCCATCTCCACCCGGCCGGCGTGCCGACCCTCGCCGAGGGCCTGGTCCGTCGTGGTGCGCTGGTGGCGGCATGAGGCTCACCGGCGTCGGCATGGGTCCGGGAGACCCGGAGCTCGTCACGGTCAAGGCCGTCCGCGTCCTGCAGGAAGCTGATCTCGTCGTCGTGCCGGTGATGTCCCTCGCCGAGACCGGGCGCGCCGAAGCCACCGTGCGCGCTCATGTCACGCACGACCGGGTCCAGCGGTTGGTGTTCGCCCTCGACGACCGTGGTGGCGCCACCCCCGAGCGCATCGCGGCGTGGGACGACGCCGCCGAGGTCGTGGTGGACGCCCTGCGCAGCAAGGGCACCGTCGCGTTCGCGACCATCGGCGACCCCAACGTGTACAGCACGTTCACCTACCTCGCCGACGCCGTCCGTGAGCGGCTGGCCGACGTCGAGATCTCCTCGGTGCCCGGCATCACAGCCATGCAGGCCCTCGCCGCGACGAGCGGCACGGTGCTCTGCGAAGGCACGGAGTCGCTTGCGCTCCTGCCGCTCACCGCGGGCCTCGAAGCGTTCGACGAGGCGCTGACGCACTTCGACACCGTCGTGGCCTACAAGGGCGGTCGGCACATGGCTGCCGTCCGTGAGGTGTTGGCCAAGCACGACAGGCTCGACGGCGCGGTCTTCGGCGCCGCGCTCGGGCTGCCCGACGAGACGGTCGGCGCGCTGCCCGAGACGGCCCCCTACCTGAGCACCGTGATCGCGCCTGCTCGCCGTACCTCGCGTGGAGGAAAGCTGTGACGCAAGGGCTCGTGAGCTTCATCGGTGCCGGTCCGGGAGCGGCCGACCTCATCACCCTGCGCGGTGCGCAGCGCATCGCCGAGGCCGACATCGTCATCTGGGCCGCGTCCCTCGTGCACGAGGACGTGCTGCAGCACGCTCGCCCGGACGCCGTGGTGGTCAACTCCGCCGAGCACTCGTTGGAGGGCATCACCGCTCACTACGAGCGCGCGGCGACCGAGGGGCTGCGGGTCGCGCGCATCCACTCCGGCGACCCTGCGCTGTGGGGCGGGACCCAGGAGCAGAAGGAGCTGTGCGACCGCCTCGGTCTGCCCACCGAGGTCATCCCCGGGGTGTCGTCGTTCAGTGCCGTGGCCGCGCTGGTGCAGCGCGAGCTGACCATCCCGGAGGTCGCGCAGTCCGTCGTGCTGACCCGGCTGGAGGGCGGCAAGACGCCGATGCCGCCGCGGGAGACGGTCCGTGCGTACGCCGAGATCGGCGCCACCATGTGCCTGTTCCTGTCCGCCGCCCGGACCAAGCAGCTGCAGACCGAGCTGCTCGCCGGGGCGTACGACGAGGACACCCCGTGCGTCGTCGCCTACGCCGCGACCTGGCCGGACGAGCTGGTCTTCGAGTGCCGCCTCGGTGACTTGGCGGAGAAGGTCAAGGAGCACAAGCTCTACAAGCACACACTGGTCCTGGTCGGCCCGGCGCTGTCCAGCGGGGGGACGCGGTCCCACCTCTACCACCCCGGTCACTTCCATGAGCACCGCAAGGTCGAGTCGCAGGAGGCGCGCGCGGAGCTCCGTCGGGCGAGGGCAGCAGCGACGTGACCCCCGGTGAGCTGCGCGAGCCGTCGCTGCCCCGTACCGCCCGAGTCCGGACCGGGCCGCTGCGGTCGGGGTGGACGACGGGGACGTGCAGCAGCGCCGCGGCGAGGGCTGCGGCCCTCGCGCTGCGTGACCAGCGGGTCGTGACCGACGTCGACGTGGCGCTGCCGAGCGGGCAGCGGGTGTCGTTCGCGGTCGAGTCGTGCGTGTTCACTGCCGACGAGGCCACGGCGGTCGTCATCAAGGACGCGGGTGACGACCCGGACGTGACGCACCAAGCGCACCTGACGGTGACGGTCTCGTGGGCTGACGAACTGGTGCTCGAAGCAGGCGTCGGGGTCGGGACGGTGACGAAGGCCGGCCTCGGGCTGGAGGTCGGCGGACCGGCGATCAACCCCGTTCCGCGCGAGATGATCACCCAGGCCGTCGGTGAGGTGACCGACCGCGGGCTGCGGGTCGTGATCTCGGTGCCGGACGGGGAGAAGCGCGCGCGCAAGACGACCAACGCCCGCCTCGGCATCCTCGGTGGCATCAGCATCCTGGGCACGACGGGGATCGTGCGCCCGTTCAGCACCGAGTCCTGGCGGGCCTCGGTCGTGCAGGCCGTCTCCGTCATGGCGGCGCAGTCCCTGGACACGCTGGTGCTCTGCACCGGCGGGCGGACCGAGAGGGGCGCCATGGCGTTGCTCCCGGACCTCCCGGACGTCTGCTTCGTGGAGGTCGGTGACTTCACCGGTTCGGCGTTGCGGCAGGCGGTCGAGGACGGGCTGACCAAGGTCGTCTTCGTGGGCATGGTCGGCAAGCTCACCAAGCTCGCCGGCGGCGTCCTGATGACCCACTACACCAAGAGCAAGGTGCCGCTGGACGTCCTCGCTGTCCTCGAACCGACCACGTCTTCAGCTGTCCTGCAGGCGAACACGGCCCGTCACGCCTACGAACTCTGGGCGTCCGCCGGCGTGCTGCGCGAGGCCGGCGACAAGCTGTGCGCCCAGGTCGCCGACGTGCTGCAGCGCTTCACCGAGGGCATGCTGTCGGCCGAGGTCGCCATGGTCGACTTCACCGGACAGCGCGTCGTGGCCGCCACCCGGCCCGAGTGGGTCGCGACGTGAGCAGCCCGGTCACCGTCCTCGGGTACGACGGAAGCGCGCTGTCAGCCCCAGCCGCCGCGGCTCTCGCGGCAGCGGACCTCGTCGTCGGAGGACGCCGGCACCTCGATGCGGTCACCGTTCCCTCGGGAGCCGACACGGTCGTCATGGGTGCGCTGGCGCCGGCGCTCGACGCCATCCGCGGCGCCCTCCAGGCGGAGCAGAAGGTGGTGGTGCTGGCCAGCGGCGACCCCGGGCTCTTCGGCATCGTGCGCGCGCTCCGGTCGCTCGACCTGCTCGTCTCGGTCGTTCCCGCGACCTCCAGCATGGCCGCTGCGCTCAGTCGCCTCGGGCTGCCGTGGGATGACGCCGTCGTCGTCAGCGCCCACGGGCGCCCCCTCGCCCCCGCGCTCAACGTCCTGCGGCGCTTCGGCGGGACGCAACAGCCTGTCGTCGTGCTCACCGACGAGCACAGCTCGCCCGCGCGCATCCTCGAGGCGCTGGGGGAGGACTGCCCCCCGCTGCACGTCTTCGAGCGGCTCGGCGAGGACGACGAGACGGTGACCGAGATCGGCCCGCGAACGCCGGATCGGTCCGAGCTCGTCTCCCGCGAGTGGAGGTCGCCCAACCTGGTCGTGGCGGCTGGAGCCGCGACGGGGCGCGCGCCGTGGCTGCTCGGTCGCCAGGGGCTGGAGGGCGGAGGGCCCGACGGGTGGGCCCTGCCGGACGACGCCTTCGCCCATCGGGACGGGATGCTCACCAAGCGGGACGTCCGGGCGGCGGTGCTTGCGCGGCTGGCGCCGCGTGTCGGCACCCTGGTCTGGGACATCGGCGCCGGCAGCGGATCGGTGGGCATCGAGTGCTCGCGCCTCGGTGCCGCCGTCGTCTGCGTCGAGCGGGGCGACGTCGAGCACCTGCGAACCAATGCCCTCGCCCTGCACGGCCCGGTACGGATCGTGCAGGGGGACGCCCCTGCGGCTCTCGAGGGCCTGCCCCACCCGGATGCGGTGTTCGTGGGCGGTGGTGGACCCGACGTCGTGAGCGCCGTGGCCGCCGTCCGGCCCCCGCGGGTGGTCGTGGCGCTCGCCACCCTGGAGCGGGTGGCCCCGACGGTGGCGGCGCTCGAGGGCTACGACGTCGAGACCGTGCTGCTCCAGGTCAGTCATCTGCAACCGTTGGGCGAGGGCCACCGGCTCGTGCCCGCCAATCCCGTGTTCGTCGTCTCAGGAGTCCTGCCGTGATCGGCCTTGTCACCACCACCGCATCCGGTCGACGGGCGGCGGGCGAGCTCGCGCAGGCACTCGGTCCGTGCGCGACGTACGACGTGAAGGAGCTCGCCACCGCGTGGCGCGAGTGCGACCAGCTCGTGGTGTTCCTCGCCACCGGAGCCACGGTCCGGCTGCTGGCGCCGCTGCTGGAGGACAAGCACACCGACCCGGGGGTGGTGTGCGTCGACGAGGCGCGGCGGTTCGCGGTGGCCCTCGTCGGCGGGCACGACGGCGGCGCGAACGACCTCGCCCAGGAGGTCGCCGACGTGCTGGGCGCCGAGCCGGTCGTCACGACAGCCACCGACGCGACCGGCCTGCCGGGTCTCGACACCTGGTCCTGGCCGGTGGAGGGCGATGTCGCCGCCGTCAGCCGCGCGCTGCTGGACGGCGACCCGGTGCTGCTCGACATGCCTCGGACGCATCCCATCCCGCCCCTGCCCGTCGGCGGCTCCGAGGGAGGGGAGGGGGCGTTGGTCCTCGCCGTGACCGACGAGAAGACAACGGCGGACGCTGTACTGAGGCCCCCCTCTCTGGTCCTCGGGATCGGCGCCTCGCGCGGGGTCTCCCTCGACGAGCTCGACGAGCTCATCACCGGCACCCTCGAGCAGCACGGGCTGTCCGCCCGCTCGGTCAGCCTCGTCGCGACCGTCGACGCCAAGGCCGACGAGGAGGCCCTCAACGCGCTGTGCGACCGCACCGGCTGGACGCTCGTCACCCACTCCGCCGAGGTGCTCGCGCAGACCGAGGTCCCCAACCCGTCGCAGCACCCGATGGACGCGGTGGGGACGCCCAGCGTCGCCGAGGCCGCGGCCCTGCAGCACGGTCTCCTGGTCGTCGAGAAGACCAAGAGCGCCATGGCCACCCTCGCCGTCGCCCGCATCCCGGCGCGCGGGCGGCTGAGCATCGTCGGTCTCGGCCCGGGCGCCCGAGACCTGCTCACCCCGCGGGCCGTCGAGGCGCTGCGCGCCAGCAGCGTGTGGGTCGGGCTGGACCAGTACGTCGACCAGGTGCGCGACCTCGCGCGGCCCGGGACGCGCTTCCTGGAGACCGGCCTCGGCAAGGAGGAGGAGCGCGCCCACTCCGCTGTCGCCGAGGCGGCCAAGGGACACGCCGTGGCCCTGCTGGGCAGCGGCGACGCGCAGGTCTACGCGATGGCGAGCCCGGCGCTGGAGGTCGCCGGCGACGACATCGACGTGGACGTGGTCCCGGGGGTCACGGCTGCCTTGGCCGCGGGCGCCCTGCTCGGAGCCCCACTGGGCCACGACCACGCGAGCATCAGCCTCTCCGACCTGCACACGCCCTGGCCCGCGATCGAGCAGCGCGTCACGGCAGTGGCCGAGGCTGACATCGTCGTGAGCTTCTACAACCCGCGCAGCCGAGGGCGCGACTGGCAGCTCCCGAAGGCCCTGTCCATCCTGAGCGGGCACCGCCCCCCGACCACGCCGGTCGGGGTCGTGACCAACGCGAGCCGCGAGGGCCAGCACGTGCACCTGACCACGCTGGCCGACCTCGACGTGGAGCTGGTCGGGATGTTCTCCCTCGTGACCGTCGGCTCGTCGCACAGCACGGTGGTGGCCGGCCGGATGGTCACCCCTCGGGGGTACGCGTGGGCCTGACCGTCACCGACGAGTGCACCGCCTGCGGAGCCTGCCTGCTCACCTGCCCGGAGCACGCGTTCGTCCCGACCCTCCCGCTGACGATCAACGATCGCTGCACCGCCTGTGGTGAGTGCGTCGAGATCTGCCCGCGTGATGCCATCGTGCTCACGTGAGAGTCGCCCTCGTCGGTGCCGGTCCGGGTGACCCGGAGCTGCTCACGCTCAAGGCGGCGCGGTTGCTCCAGCAGGCGGACGTCGTGCTCGTCGACCGACTCGTGGACCCCCGCATCCTGGAGCACTGCCGGGCAGGCGTCGAGGTCGTGGACGTCGGCAAGACTTCCTGGACCGGCACGGCGCCTCGCCAGGAGGAGATCAACGCCCAGCTCGTCGCCCACGCCCAGGCAGGAAAGCGCGTGGTCCGCCTCAAGGGCGGTGACCCGTTCGTCTTCGGCCGGGGCAGTGAGGAGGCAGAAGCGCTGGTGGACAGGGGGATCGCCTTCGAGGTGGTCCCCGGCATCAGCAGCGCCATCGCTGCTCCTGCGTACGCCGGCATCCCTGTCACGGCGCGGGGGATCACGCAGGACGTGTGCGTCGTGACCGGCCACCTCGACCCCGACGACCCGGCCAGTCGCGTCCGCTGGCAGGCGCTCGCGACCGGCCCCGGCACCCTGGTGATCCTCATGGGCCACGACCGGCTCGCCCTCATCGCCGCAGGCCTGGTCCGCCACGGCCGCGCCCCCGACACCCCGGCGGCCTGCATCGAGAACGGCACGACGAGCGCGCAACGGGTCGTCGTGAGCACCCTGGAGCACCTGGCCGCGGACGTCGCCGCGGCCGGCCTGAAGGCCCCCGTCGCCACCGTCGTCGGTGACGTCGTACGCCTCCGAGAGAAGCTGGACTGGTTCACCGGATGAGAGCGACCGTGCACCCCATCGAGCAGGAGTCCTTCGCGATCCTGCGCTCCCGCGTCAACCTGGACCACCTCCCCGCCTTGAGCCGTGCGGTCACCGAACGGGTGGTGCACAGCAGCGCCGACCTGGAGTACGTCGAGGACCTCGTGCTGGACGAAGCCGCGCTGCAGCGTGGCCTGGAGGCGCTGCGGTCCGGGGCGCCCGTCGTCACGGACGTCGAGATGGTCGCGGCGGGCATCACCACGCGCGACACCACCTGCTGCATCCGCACCGCCACAGCCCGCGACGGGCTGACCCGCAGCGCGGCGGCGATCCAGGACGCCTACGCCCTGGTCGGTCCGGGTGCGGTCTACGTCATCGGCTGCGCGCCGACGGCGCTGTTCGAGGTCCTCGGTGGCGACTACGCCCCCGCCCTCGTGATCGGGCTGCCCGTCGGGTTCGTCGGCGCTGCCGAGAGCAAGGCGGCGCTGCGGGCCTCGGGTCTGCCGGCCGCGTCCAACGTCAGCGAGAAGGGCGGCTCCGCGGTTGCGTCGGCCGCCCTCAACGCGCTCCTCTACGCATGAGCGCGCTGCTGATCGTCGGCCACGGCACCAAGGACGCCGACGGGGTCGCGCAGTTCGGCGAGCTCGTCGACCGCGTACGACGGGAGGCCACCGTCGACGTCGAGGGCGGGTTCCTCGAGCTGGCGCCACCGCCGATCCAGGACGCCGTGAACCGCCTCGTGGACGCCGGGCACCGGACCGTCGACGTCGTCCCGCTGGTCCTGGTTGCTGCCGGCCACAGCAAGGGCGACATCCCGGCCGCTCTCGAGCGCGAGCGCCTGCGGCACCCCGGGCTGACCTTCCGCTACGGCCGGCCGCTCGGCCCCCACCCGCTGCTGCTGGCCGACCTCGAGGACCGGCTCGCCGCGGTCGCGACCAAGGACACCTGGCCGGACACCGCCGTCGTCCTCGTCGGGCGCGGCGCCACCGACCCGGACGCCAACTCCGAGGTGGCCAAGACGGCCCGCCTGCTGCTGGAGGGTCGTGGGCTCGGCACGGTCGAGACGGCGTTCATCAGCCTGGCGGAGCCCAGCGTCCCGCAGGGCCTCGACCGGGCCAGGGCCTTGGGCTACCGCCGGATCGTGGTGCTGCCGTACTTCCTGTTCGCCGGCGTGCTACCGGACCGGATCGTCGTGCAGACCGAGCAGTGGGCGGGCGAGCACGTGGACGTCGAGGTGCGCACCGCCGGCCTCATCGGCCCGGGCGCGCGGCTGGCGGAGCTGGTGCTCGAGCGTGCCGGAGAGATCAGCGGCACCGACCTGCGGATGAACTGCGACACCTGCATGTACCGCACCCTCCTGCCCGGCTTCGAGGCTCGGGTGGGTCAGCCGCAGACGCCGCACGACCACCCCGACGACCCGACGCACAGCCACGGCCAGCAAGGCGCGGGGGAGGGTCACCATCACCACTGATCCTGAGGTCGACCTGCGCCACCACGGGGACGCCGAAGCGACCCCTGGCCTGCTCGACCTCGCGGTCAACGTCCGCCTCGCGGAGCCGCCCCCCTGGTTGGTCAGCCGGTTGCAGCGGTCGCTCACCGCGCTCGCCCGCTACCCCGACCCCACGGTCGCGACCCGGACGGTGGCGCGTCGGCACGACCGCGACCCGGACGAGGTGCTCGTCACGGCGGGGGCGGCCGAGGCGTTCGTGCTGCTGGCCCGGGCGCTGACCCCGGTCCGCGCGGTCTGCGTGCACCCGGGCTTCACCGAGCCGGAGGCGGCGCTGCGGGCCGCGGGGCATGCCGTCGACCGGGTGGTGCTGGAGCCGCCGTACGTCCTGGACCCTGCGCAGGTGCCGCAGGACGCCGACCTCGTCGTCGTCGGGAACCCGACCAACCCCACCGGGGTGATCCACGAGCGCCTGGCCGAGCTGTGCCGGCCGGGCCGGGTGACGGTGGTCGACGAGGCGTTCATGGACGCCGACCCGGGGGAGCCGCACAGCCTCGCCGCAGCCCGTCTCCCCGGGCTGGTCGTGGTGCGCAGCCTCACCAAGACCTGGGGGCTGGCGGGGCTGCGGGTCGGGTACCTGCTGGCCGCGCCGGACCTGGTGCGCGCGCTGCGGGAGGCCCAGCCGCTCTGGAGCGTCGGGACACCGGGCCTGGTGGCCCTGGACGCCTGCCTGCAGCGGGGCCCGGTCAAGCAGGCCGAGCGCGAGGCGGGGGTGCTCGCGCACGAGCGCGACCGCCTGGTCCAGGAGCTCACCGGGCGGGGCGTCCAGGTCAGCCCTGGCAGCCGCGCGCCGTACCTGCTCTGCCGCGTCCCGGGGCGTCCCGACCTGCGCGAGGCGCTGCGGGACCGCGGGGTGGCCGTACGCCGCGGCGACACCTTCCCCGGGCTGTCGGCCGAGCACTGGCGGGCCGCCGTGCGCGAGCGGCGACGCCTCTGACATGCTGCTCGCGGCACTCGATGACGCGCTGTGACCGCCGAACGGCGGCGTCACAGCACGTGAGGGCCGTGGTCGCTCCCCCCGGCGGCCGGTCTCGCCGGACATGTCCCGCGACGTCCGGACATCGTGTGAGGGCGCTCACGTCCGCAACGTAGAGAGTTACTCCGTTTGGCGGATTACACTCAGCGAGCAACTCATTACTGTCTGTCATGTCGGAGGAACAACCTCCGACGAAGCGAGCGATGATCCTCCCGGCGTTCCACGTGGTCGCCAGAGCCGGGCGGGGAGCAGGGCGAAACCGGCGCTTCGGATGCAGTCTTTCTCCGAAGGAGCCCCACCCATGGACGCCATGATCCGCACCCTGGTGACGCAGCCCCGCGTGTCGGTCGTCGTGCCGACGTACAACGAGGCCAAGAACCTCCCGCACGTCTTCGGGCTCCTCGAGCAGGTCGAGGGCATCCACGAGGTCATCGTGGTGGACGGCCGCAGCTCCGACGGCACCATCGAGATGGCGCAGTCGCTCATGCCGGACGTGAAGATCGTCCTGCAGACCCGCAAGGGCAAGGGCAACGCGCTCGCCTGCGGCTTCGAGGCCGTGACCGGCGACATCATCGTCATGCTCGACGCGGACGGCTCCGCCGACCCGCGGGAGATCCCGGCGTACGTCGAGGCGCTGGTCAACGGTGCCGACTTCGCCAAGGGCACCCGGTTCGCGCTCGGCGGCGGCTCGGACGACATCACCCGGATCCGTCGGATCGGCAACTGGGGTCTGAACGTCATCGTGAACGTGCTGTTCGGGACCCGCTACACCGACCTCTGCTACGGCTACAACGCCTTCTGGGTCCACTGCCTGCAGGTCCTGAACCTTTCGTCCGGCCACCGCGAGGACGCGATGCTCTGGGGCGACGGGTTCGAGATCGAGACCGTCATCAACACCCGCATCGCCAAGGCCAAGCTCACCATCGCCGAGGTCAAGAGCTACGAGTTCGACCGCATCCACGGCAACAGCAACCTCAACGCCGTGACCGATGGCCTTCGCGTCCTGAAGGCGATCTGCATCGAGCGCCTCACGAAGACGCCCACCACGCAGGTCGTCGTCCCCAACAACGTCGTGCGCCTGCGCGAGCGTCGCGCCGCCTAGCCCGTTCGCTTCCACCGCCGCCGTCGCTTCCCCTTGCGCCGGCGGCGGTGGCATGTCCGGGGTCAGCGACGCGCGCACAGCGTAGGGTCGGGGGTGACCCGCGGGAGCTTCGCGATCCGAGGCTGAGAGGGCGGCAGGCCGGCCGTCGACCGTTCGCACCTGATCCGGCTCGCCCCGGCGTAGGGAGGAACCCTCCATGACGACCCTCGACTCCGACGTGACGGCCGGAACCGCGTTCCCCGGCTCGCACAAGACCTACCTGCAGGGCTCGCGGCCCGACCTCCGGGTCCCCATGCGCGAGGTGTCGCTGACCAACGGCGACGCGGTGGTCCTCTACGACACCAGCGGCCCCTACACCGACACCTCCCTGCGCACCGACATCCGCCTCGGGCTGCCGCGGCTGCGTGAGGGGTGGATCGAGGAGCGAGGGGACACCGAGCCGTACGACGGCCGCGAGGTCCAGCCGATCGACAACGGCCTGAAGAAGCACGACCACCGCAACCTCGACGCGGTCTTCGCCGGTTCGCGGCAGCCCCGCAAGGCCGTCAAGGGCAAGAACGTCACGCAGCTGCACTACGCCAAGCAGGGGATCATCACCGCGGAGATGGAGTTCGTCGCCCTCCGCGAGGGCTGCACCCCCGAGCACGTCCGCGACGAGCTCGCGGCGGGGCGGGTCGTGCTGCCGCTGAACGTCAACCACCCCGAGTCCGAGCCGATGGCCATCGGACGCAACTTCCTGGTGAAGATCAACGCCAACATCGGCAACTCCGCGGTCGCGTCCTCCATCGAGGAGGAGGTCGAGAAGATGACCTGGGCGACCCGCTGGGGCGCCGACACGGTGATGGACCTGAGCACCGGGCGCAACATCCACACGACCCGCGAGTGGATCATCCGCAACAGCGCCGTCCCGATCGGCACCGTCCCGATCTACCAGGCGCTCGAGAAGGTCAACGGCAAGGCCGAGGACCTCTCGTGGGAGGTCTACCGGGACACCCTCATCGAGCAGTTCGAGCAGGGCGTCGACTACATCACCGTCCACGCCGGGGTGCTGCTGCGCTACGTGCCGCTCGCCGCGTCGCGCAAGACCGGCATCGTCAGCCGCGGGGGCTCGATCATGGCCGCCTGGTGCCTCGCGCACCACCAGGAGAACTTCCTCTACACGCACTTCCGGGACATCTGCGAGCTCATGCGGGAGTACGACGTGACGTTCTCCCTCGGCGACGGCCTGCGCCCCGGCTGCATCGCCGACGCCAACGACGACGCGCAGTTCTCCGAGCTCCGGACCCTGGGCGAGCTCACCGAGATCGCCTGGGAGTACGACGTCCAGGTCATGGTGGAGGGTCCCGGCCACGTCCCGATGAACAAGATCAAGGAGAACATGGACCTCCAGCTCGAGGTCTGCAAGGAGGCGCCGTTCTACACGCTCGGACCGCTCACGACCGACATCGCGCCGGGGTACGACCACATCACCTCCGCCATCGGCGCGGCCATGATCGGCTGGTACGGCACGGCGATGCTCTGCTACGTCACGCCCAAGGAGCACCTGGGCCTGCCGAACCGCGACGACGTCAAGGACGGCGTCATCACCTACAAGATCGCCGCCCACGCGGCCGATCTCGCCAAGGGCCACCCGGGAGCGCAGGCCTGGGACGACGCGCTGTCCGAGGCGCGCTTCGACTTCCGGTGGGAGGACCAGTTCAACCTCTCCCTGGACCCGACCAAGGCCCGGGACTTCCACGACGAGACGATGCCGGCGGACGCGGCCAAGACGGCGCACTTCTGCTCGATGTGCGGACCGCACTTCTGCTCGATGCGGATCAGCCAGGACGTGCGCAAGTACGCCGCGGAGCACGGCGTCGGCGAGATCGAGGCGCTCGAGCTGGGGATGAAGGAGAAGTCAGCGCAGTTCGTGGATCACGGGGCTCAGGTCTACCTGCCCGTCGTCGAGCTCTCCGGGATCGAGCGCGAGACCTCGGAGCCGGCCGTCGACTGAACGACCGCCGGGCGGCTCCGCCGGCCCACCGCCACCCCCAGCAGGGCGAGTGCCCCGCCGACGTAGGCGATCAGCGGCGGCGTCTCGGACAACAGCGTCGCGCTGAGCAGCACCGTGATCGGCGGCACGAGGTACGTCGACACGCTCAGCCGTCCGGTGCTCATGTGCCGCAGGGCGTATGCGTAGGTCGTGAAGGCGACGGCGGTCGGGAAGAGCCCGAGGTAGACGAGCGAGAGCCGGTCGCCGGCGGAGGCCTCCTGCCACTGGCTGACGAGGCGTCCGGCGAACGGCAGGCAGGCGAGCGCCCCGACGGTGCACGCGGCCCAGGTCACCTGCACGGCCGACAGGCGCGCCATCAAGGGCTTCTGCAGCACCAGGCTCACGGCGTACGCCGCGGCGGCGAGGAGGCACAGGGCCACGCCCGCAGGGTCGCGGTCGGCGTTCGTCTGCGCCGAGGTGGCGATGAGGGCCACGCCGGCGAAGGAGACGACTGACCCGGTCCAGAGCGCCCGGCCAGCGCGCTCACCCAGGAAGGTCGCCGCGAGGATGGCCACGAGGAGGGGCGACACCTGGATGAGCAGGGCCGCGGTCCCGGCGTCGACGAGGCGCTCCCCGGCGTTGAGGGCGATGTTGTACAGCCCGAACCAGAGCAGCCCGATGGCCACGATGCGGCTGGCCTGACCACGGTCCAGGCGGACCCAGCCCTGCTTGAGCACCAGCACGCCCAGGGCGAGGGAGCCGATGGCGAGGCGGCCGAGGGAGAGCGCGCCGGGGGAGAACGTGTCCCCGAGGTGCCGGATGGCCACGAAGGCCGACGCCCACAGCACGAGGGTCACGGCAATGGCCACCAGGGCGGGGTCGACGACGGGGCGGGTCCTCGGGTCGGTCACGGTGCGAGGCTAGTCGTGGCGCAGCGGTTAGCGTGGGCGCATGTGCACCTCACAGACCCCGGAACGCGTCGTCGTCTGCGACGTCGCCCTGCCCGACGTCCAGCGGCTCGCCGGTGCTCTGCCCGGAGTCACGCTGACCCACCTTCCCTACGAAGGCACGCGGGTCGAGTCGGCGGGCGACGTGCCGGTCGAGGTCTTCCGCTCTGCGGTGCACCAGGCGATCAGCGCGCACGGCGGGTCGCTTCCCGACGCATGACGGTCGCCCGCCTCGGTGCCCTCTGCGAGTTCGACGGAGAGACCCCGCAGGAGGACGGCCGCGTCGGTCTGTCCTTCGCCGTGTCGGAATGGGCTGAGCTCGCCGACGGTCGCCGGGTCGTCCTGCACGACGGGGTGCTGGGCTTCACCAGCGTGCTGAGCACGGACGAGGACCCCTGGACGGTGTACGACGAGGACCTCGTGACCAGCGCGGTGCTCAGCGCCGTCCTCCCCGACGAGGACGACGGCGAGGACCATCCCTGGTCCTGGCTGCTCGAGCTCCTGACGGAGCACGGCGTCGCGGCCGACGAGTCCGAGCTGCGCACGGCGCCGTACGTCGTCGAGCTCGGTCCGGCGTTGACCGCCCGGCTGCGCTACGTGCCCTGACAGGAACGTGTTCCGAGAGGATCATGAGGCGTCCCGGCGGGGTAGAGCCCGCGCGTGACCACCGATGAGGAAGAACGCGAAGACAAGATCGATGACGCCCTGCTGCGGATCATCGACGAGGGCGTCCCACGGCTCAAACGCGGATGGATCGACCTGCTCGCGACGGCCACCATGGCGGGCATCGAGGTCGGGTTCGGCGTGGTGGCCTACCTCGTCGTCGAGGAGGCGACCGGCAGCCAGCTGCTCGCCGGACTTGCCTTCTCTATCGGCTTCATCGCGCTGCTGCTCGGGCACAGCGAGCTGTTCACGGAGGGCTTCCTCGTCCCGGTCACGGTGGTGGCGGCGGGGAAGGCGACGTGGCGAGAGCTGGCCCGCTTCTGGACCGGGACCCTGGTCGGCAACCTGATCGGTGGCCTCGTCGTGGCGTGGTTGATCTCCCACGCCTACCCGCGGCTGCACGAGACGGCCAACGCGGCGGCGTCGACCTACGTCGACGCCGACTTGTCCGTGCGCACGCTGTGCTTGGCGTTCCTCGCTGGTGGTGCCATCACCTTGCTGACCCGCATGCACCAGGGCACCGATGAGGACGTGCCCAAGGTCCTCGCTTCCATCGGCATCGCCTTTCTGCTCGCGGGGGGTGGGTTGTTCCACTCGGTCCTCGACTCGGTGCTGGCCTTCACCGCGCTGGCGAGCGGCTCCGCGCCGTTCGGCTACCTGGACTGGCTGGGGTGGGTCTGGTGGGTGCTCCTGGCGAACATGGCCGGCGGCCTGCTGCTGACGACCCTGCTGCGGCTGGTGCGCAGCCGGCAGCGGCTGCTGGAGATCCGCGAGGAGGGCGAGGGCGTTACGGGATGACGACCGTGATGCCCGGTTCGCGTCCGACGCCGACGAGGGCGGCGGGCGCCTCGTCCAGGGTGATCTCGCGGGTGACGAGCAGGCCGGGGTCGAGCCGGCCGCTGACGACCAGGTCCAGCAGCGCGGGGTAGGCGGGCGCCGCCAGGCCGTGGCTCCCCAGCAGCTCGAGCTCCCAGGACATCACGCGGCCCATCGGTACAGGGGGGAGTGCGTCCGCCAGCACACCCACCTGCACGTGCCGGCCCCGCCGCCGTAGGGAGGCGATGCTCGCCAGGCAGGTCTCCAGCGAGCCGAACGCGTCGAGCGACAGGTGTGCCCCGCCGCGCGTGGCCTCGACCACCGCCGCAACCCCGTCCCCGTCGCCGGCACGTCCCAGGACCGTGTGCGCGGCCCCCAGGGATGCCGCATGTTCCAGCGCCGCAGCAGAGACGTCGACCGCGACGACGTCGGCGCCGTACGCCACGGCGATCTGGATGGCCGACAGGCCCACGCCCCCGCAGCCGAACACGGCGACCTGCTCGCCCGCCGCCACGCGCCCCTGCTGCACCACGGCGCGGTAGGCGGTGGCGTAACGGCAGCCCAGGGCCGCCGCGGCCGCGAACGACAGCCCATCGGGAAGGGCCACCAGGTTGACGTCGGCGGCGTCGAGCGCGACCAGGTCCGCCATCGAGCCCCAGTGGGTGAACCCGGGCTGGCGCTGGTCGGGGCACACCTGCTGGTCTCCCGCGGAGCACCAGGCGCACCTGCCGCAGGCGTTGATGAACGGCACCGTCACGCGGTCCCCGACCCGCCACCGGGTGACGCCGGTACCCAGCTGCTCCACCGTGCCGGCGAGCTCGTGCCCGGGGACGTGGGGGAAGGTGCTGATGTCCGGGTCGTGGCCCTGCCACCCGTGCCAGTCGCTGCGGCAGACCCCCGTGGCACCCACCCGCACCACGACGCCACCGTCCGGGGGGACCGGGTCGGGGACCTCCCGGACGCTCAGCGGACCCCCGAAGCTGTCGTAGACCACGGCGCGCACCGACCCATCCTGACAGCACCGGCGTCGTACAGTCGGGCGTGCCCAGCCCCCGCCTCCACCTGCCCGGTCCACCACCCGCGTGGGACGCCCTCCGCGCCGAGCTCGAGGTCCCGGTGGCCTTCCCGCCCGAGGTGCTCGCGGAGGCGGACGCGGTGACGCCGACGCTGCCGCAGCTCGACCTCACCGACCTGCCGTTCGTCACGATCGACCCCGTGGGCAGCGTGGACCTCGACCAGGCGATGCAGCTCGAGCGCCGTGAGGGCGGCTACCGGATCCGCTACGCCATCGCCGACGTCGCCGCCTTCGTGGTCCCCGGTGGCGCCATCGACCGGGAGGCGCACCTGCGGGGGGCGACCCTGTACGCACCAGACGAGCGGACGCCCCTTCACCCGCCCGTGCTCAGCGAGGACCGCGGCAGCCTGCTCGAGGGCAAGACCCGTCCTGCGCTCGTCTGGACCCTGGACCTCGACGCGTCCGGGGAGCTCCTGTCCACCGACGTACGACGCGCGCTGGTCCGCAGTCGGCGTCAGCTCGACTACGTCGCCGTCCAGGGCTGGATCGACGGCGGGACCGCGACGCCGGACCTCCTGCTGCTCAAGGAGATCGGTGAGTTGCGCGAACAGCGGGCTCACGAGCGCGGTGCGGTCGACCTGCCTTCGCTCGAGCAGGAGGTGGACGCCCACGGGCACCTGACCTTTCGCGCGCCGCTGCCGAGCGAGGGCTGGAACGCCCAGATCAGCCTGCTCACCGGCATGGCGGCCGCCGGCCTCATGCTCGAGGGCAAGGTGGGGATCCTGCGCACCCTGCCGATCCCCGACCAGGGGGCGGTCTCGTCGCTGCGGCTCAGCGCGAAGGGACTGAAGGTGACGTGGCCCGAAGGTCAGCCGTACGGCGTGTTCCTGTCCGGCCTGGACCCGCACGTCCCGGCCCACGCGGCGCTGCTCACGGTGGCCACCCGACTGCTCCGAGGAGCGGGCTACACGTCCTTCGACGGCGCCCTGCCGGAGCTGACGCTGCACTCCGCCGTGGGCGCGCCGTACGCCCACGCCACGGCTCCGCTCCGGCGGCTCGTCGACAGGTACGTCGGGGAGACCTGCGTGGCCCTGTGCGCGGGCACTGAGGTGCCGGACTGGGTGCGCGCTGCTCTGCCCACGCTGCCGGACCAGATGTCCGTGGCCGACCACCGGGCGCACGCCCTGGACCGCGCGGCCATCGACCTCGCGGAGGCGATGGTGCTCGAGCACCGGGTGGGCGAGCAGTTCGACGCCGTGGTGACCGACGACCGGACGGTCCAGCTCACCGACCCCGCCGTGCGCGGTCGCCTCGAGGCGGAGGACCCGCCGGTGGGTGAGGCAGTCCGGGTGCGGCTGCTCAGCGCCGACGTGGCCAGCCGAAAGGTGACGTTCGCCCTCGACAGGTGACCCAGGGGCGCGGACCCCGGCGGACAGTTTCGGGTCAGGAACCCGGGACCGCGGGCGATCCGCTCGGCAGCACCGTCGGGGAGTCCGGGTCGTCGCTGCCCGACGGGCTCGGCTGCGCGCTCGGGCTCGGCTTGGGGGCCGGGCTCGGCTTCGGGCTCGGGCTCTGCGTCGGCGAGGCCTTGGGGCTCGGGCTGGGCTTGGCAGCGGGCGATGCCGAGCTGCGGGGCGCCGACGAGGGCTCGACCACGATGGTCTGGACGGGGGGGACGACCTTGCGGATGCTGGCGGGCAGCGCCGCGCGGATGCGGTTGGCGAGGGCCGTCGACTGCACGAGCACGTCGTGCAGGGCGACGCTGTCGCCGCTCTGCAGGATCGCGTCGCGCTCGGAGCTGAGCAGGAGGAGTGCCTGCTGGGCGGCATCAGGGTCGGCGAGGGCGTTCGCCACCACGTCCCGCAGCTGGTCGTGCAGCTCGCGCGATGTCAGGCGCACCTGGGAGGTGTTTCCCTGCGCGGCGAAGGCCTGGAGCTGACCAAGGCTGCTGTGAGCCGCGACGCTGCTCGTCGAGACGTCCAGGGGGCTGGGCTCGACGCCCTGCGGGACGACACCGAGCAGGAAGCCGGCGACGGCAGCGGCGGCCACGAAGGGTGCGGCCGGAATGCGGCGGGAGCGTCGGCGCGACGGGGCGTCGAAGACGGTGACCTCGGGGGCGGGCTCGGCGAGGTCGTGCAGGTGGCCGAGGGCGCGCTGCTCGAAGCCGCCGAGGGAACCGCGGTCGCTCTGCAGGATCTCGGCAGCAATGCCGGGCTGGCCGGCTTCGACGGCGGAGGCGGCCAGCGACAGGTCGGTCTCGAGCGTCAGGCGCAGCGCGTCGACCTCGCGGAGCAGGGCGTCGAGGGAGGCCACGCGGGGCAGCCCGGGCAGGATCGACGCGAGGGTCTCGGTGCCGCTCTCGGGAGAGGCGTCCACCGGGACGTCCGGGCGGGAGGGGTCACGACGGTCGCCGGTCCTGCGCTCCATCTTCCGTCCCTTCCGCTCAGCGTGGTGATCTTGAGGAGTGGTTCGCCAGTGGGCGTCGAACTCCTGCTGCCCGAACCTGGCAGTTCCCTGTCAGTCCCTGCAGCTCAGTTTGGCACTGGCGTCCGGTACCTGATGGCAGGGACTTCGCCGTGGGCTGCCAGACTCCTGCACCATGACCGACACCGCTTCCGCCCCTTCCCCGACCGCGCTCGACGTGTCCGCCCTGCGCCTGGCCGTCCTGGGCGGTACGGGCGAGCAGGGCAGGGGCCTGGCCCGCCGGTTCGCGCTCGCCGGGCACGACGTCGTGCTCGGCTCTCGGAGCGCCGAACGGGCCACCGAGGCAGCTCAGGGCCTGCCCGGCTCGGTCACGGGCGCGGCGAACGCCGACGCCGCGGCCGGGGCCGACGTCGTCATCGTCGCGGTCCCTTGGGAGGGGCACCGCGAGCTGCTCGTCGACCTGGCGCCGGTGCTGGCCGGCAAGGTCGTCATTGACTGCGTGAACCCCCTGGGCTTCGACAAGCAGGGCGCGTTTGCCCTCGGGGTCGAGGAAGGGAGTGCCGCGCAGCAGGCGGCGGTTGTGCTTCCGCAGAGCAGGGTCGTCGGGGCGTTCCACCACGTCAGCGCCGTGCTGCTGCTCGACGAGGCCGTGGAGACGGTCGACACCGACATCCTCGTGCTGGGCGACGACCGCGAGGCGACGGACCTGGTCCAGGCCCTCGTGGCCCAGATCCCGGGCATGCGGGGCGTCTTCGCGGGTCGCCTGCGCAACGCCCACCAGGTCGAGGCCCTCACGGCCAACCTCATCAGCGTCAACCGGCGCTACAAGGCCCACGCCGGTCTGCGGGTCACCGACGTCTAGGCAGGGGCACGACGACACCGGCACCCCGGTCAGCCTCCCGTCGTCCGTCGCGCGGGTGGTCTCGCTCGTTCCCTCGTTGACGGAGTCCGTCGCGGTCACCGCGCCGGGCCTGCTCGTGGGGGCCACGGACTGGTGCAGCCATCCGGCGGACCTGGACGTGGTCCGCGTGAAGGGGACCAAGAGCCCCGACGTCGAGGCCGTCGTGGCGCTGAGACCCGATCTGGTGCTGGCCAATGCCGAGGAGAACCGCGTCGAGGACCTCGACGCGCTCCGGGCTGCCGGTGTCGCCGTGTGGGTGACCTTCCCCCGCACGGTGGCCGAGGCCCTGGTGAGCCTGCACCGGATGCTCGCCGCCTGCGGTCTGGACCGGCCGCTGTGGCTGGATCAGGCCCAGCACTCCTGGGCCGAGCCGTTCACGGGGGAGCGGCGTCGAGCTCTCGTCCCGATCTGGCGCCGGCCCTGGATGGCGGTCGGCAGCGGCACGTTCACCGGGGACGTCCTGACCCGCTTGGGCGTCGACAACGTGCTCGGCGACCACGCGGAGCGCTATCCGAAGATCGACCTGGCCGAGCTTCCGACGTACGACGTGGTGGTGCTGCCGGACGAGCCCTACGCGTTCTCACCGACCGACGGCCCCGAGTGCTTCGCCGCCCCGAGCGCGTGCGTGAGCGGCCGTCATCTCACGTGGTACGGCCCGTCGCTGGCCGAGGCGCGTGAGCTGCTGCACGCTCAGCTCAGCACCTGAGGAGGACGGTGCGCGGACGACTGGGCCCGCTTTGGACGTACGGCGGGCTCAGGTGACCGTCTCGAAGGCGTCGTCCAGCAGGCCGGCGAGCTCGTCGGCGGGGAGGTGACGGTCAAGCCGGACCCCGAGCCACCCCCGGCCGCCGACGTACGGCGGACGGAAGAACGTGTCGGGGTCCGCGGCGACTCGAGCCTCCTGCGAGCCGGGTGGGGCGGCGATCCACAGGCCCAGGATCCCGTCGCCGTGGTGGTCGTCGACGCAGGCGACGAACTGCTTGCCGCGAGTGCCAGGGGCGAAGAAGCAGGCCGAGCCGTGGCTGACCCGCTCGGTGACACCCTCGATCGCCAGGCAGTGCGCCCGGACGGTGTGGAAGGGGTCGGTCATCAGGTGAAGCTGTGCTCGGGGCCGGGGAAGGTGCCGTCACGAACCTCGTCGGCGTACGCCTTGGCGGCGTCGCCCAGCACGGTGCGGAGGTCGGCGTACTGCTTGGCGAGCTTCAGGCCTTTCGGGGTGAGGCCGGCCATGTCGGTCCAGACCAGCACCTGGGCGTCGCAGCTGACGCCGGCGCCGATGCCGATGGTCGGGATCGTCAGCTCCTTGGTGACGCGCGCGGCCAGGTCGGCAGGCACCACCTCGAGCACGAGCGCGAAGGCGCCGGCCTCCTGCAGCTCGATCGCCTCGTCGATCAGCCGGTCACCCGCCTCGCCGCGGCCCTGGACGCGGTAACCGCCGAGGGTGTTCACGCTCTGTGGGGTCAGGCCCAGGTGCCCCATGACGGGGATGCCGGAGGTGACGAGGAGCTCCACCTGCGGAGCCACCCGGTGGCCGCCCTCGACCTTGACGGCGTGGGCGCCGATCTGCAGGAAGCGCACCGCGTTGCGCAGCGCCTGCGCCGGCGACTCCTGGTAGCTGCCGAACGGCATGTCGGCGACCACGAGGCTCCGGGTGGTCCCGCGCGCGACCCCGCGGACGAGGGGGAGGAGGTCCTCCATGGTCACCGGGACGGTGCTGTCGTAACCGAGCACATTGTTGCCGGCGCTGTCGCCGACAAGCAGGACGGGGATGCCTGCCTCGTCGAACAGCTGCGCCGTGAGCATGTCGTAGCTGGTGAGCATCGCCCACCGCTCGCCGCGGTCCTTGGCCGACTGCAGGTCGCGGGTGGTGACGCGGCGGGTGGTGACGCCGCCGTACAGGCTGGGGAGCTGATCGGACATGCGCTCAGCGTCCCACTCGGGCGCTCGAGGGGCCTCGGCGCCCCCGGCCCCGTGCGATGATCACTCACCCGCGAACAGGAGTCCCCATGGCAGCCGGCGTCTGGCCCCTCGTCCACGCCGAGCGCGCAGCGCTCGCCTCCGACCTGTCCGGGCTGACCGCCGAGCAGTGGCAGACCCCGTCGCTCTGCGAGGGCTGGACGGTCCACGACCTGCTGGCCCACCAGGTCGCCACGGCGCGGCTCACGGCGCTGGGCTTCTTCGGCGCGCTGATCGGCTCCGGGTTCAGCTTCACGAAGTTCGCGGCGAAGGGCGTCGCCGCCGGCAAGCTGGGCGGCCCCGAGGCCACGCTGCAGGCCTACCGCGACCTGGAGCGGGCGACGACCTCCCCGCCCGGGCCGAAGGACTCCTGGCTCGGCGAGGAGATCGTGCACGGCGAGGACATCCGGCGCCCGCTCGGACTCGCGCGCGACTACCCCGCTGCCTCGGTGGTGCGGGTGCTCGACTTCTACAAGGGCAGCAACGCCCTCATCGGCACCAAGAAGCGGATCGCCGGAGTGACCCTGAAGGCGACCGACACGGACTGGAGCCACGGCACGGGACCCCTCGTCGAGGGTCCGGCGATCTCGCTGCTCATGGTCGGGACCGGCCGTGCGTCGCACCTGGGCGACCTCACGGGACCGGGCGTCGCGGTTCTGTCCGCCCGCTGACGGCAGGAGTTCCCCTCGGCGCCGCGAAGCAAGGGAAGAACCCTCTCCCCCCTTCCTCGAGGAGCCTCTCCGTGAAACCCCGCGTCCCGCTCGTGCTCTGCTCGAGTCTGCTGGTCCTCGCCGCCGGCACCGGTTCCGCCGCCGCCCATGACGTGACGCCGGGACAGGAGCAGACGCTGGCCCACCTGCGCGCAGACGCGCCGGGGCTCCCCACCGTGACCAGCAGCAACATCAAGCAGCTCGCCGGCCTGCCCGAGACGGCCGCGATCTCCATGGAGTTCGCCCGCACCGGCCCGTTCGCGTACGTCAGCAGCACGGACACCATCTCCGTCCTCGACCTCACCGACCCGCGCAACCCCGCCCTTCGCGGCACGTTGATCAACGTCTTGTTCGAGAACGAGTCCATGACGTACGGCGAGCGCGTCATCGGGGGGAAGCTCACCCGGTTCGTCGTCGCCGCCGTCGACCTCGTCCAGGCCTCACCGGGGGACCCCCAGCACGTCAACCTGGACGACGGGCCGGAGATGGTGATCGTCGACGTCACCGACCCGGACGCGCCGTTCATCCGCAGCCGCACCCCCCAGAGCGGCGCCGGCGCTGTCACCACGAGCACGCACACGGTCCAGTGCGTCGACCAGGCCGACTGCCGCTATGCCTACTCCGCAGGCACCGGGAGCCAGTTCTCGATCATCGACCTCACCGACCTCGACGCCCCCAGGGAGCTGAAGACCGTGCCGTCTCCGGCGTCCGGTCCCGGCAAGGACGGGTTCGCCCGCGGTGCGGGGCACTACTGGGACTTCGACGGCGTCCTCGGTTGGCACACCGGCTCCGGGGGAGCCGCAGCGTTCGACGTGAGCGACCAGACCGAGCCCGTGCTGGTCACCGCGACCAACGCCAAGGGTCGTGGCAAGCCGATCAACGACTTCATCCTGCACAACTCCATGCGGCCCAACGCGACGAGCTTCCGCCCCGGCGCGGCCCCGTCGATCGCCAACGGGAACGTGCTGCTGGTGACCGAGGAGGACTACGCCGACGAGGGTGACGAGCTCGTCTGCAGCGAGGCCGGCAGCTTCCAGACGTGGTATGTCCCCGACCTCGACGGGGCGGCCTACCGCACCCGGAACGCCACCGGGAAGGTGCAGGACGTCGGCACGGTCGAGCCGCTCGACCAGGTCAACGCTCCCTCGGACTTCGGCGGTGGCCTGTCAGCCCCGGTCACGGGCTTCTGCTCCGCCCACTGGTTCGACGTCCACCAGGACGGGTTCGTCGCGCTCGGCCACTACGGCGCCGGTCTGCGCATCCTGGACGTGAACGACCCGCGCAGCATCAAGCAGTACGGCTACGTCACGGGCCTCGCGACCCAGGTCTGGGACGCCTACTGGGTTCCGCAGCGTGACGCGGCAGGGGTGGCCATCCCTGGGCAGAAGACCAACCTCGTCTACACGGCCGACGCCGTCCGCGGCATCGAGGTCTACGAGGTGACGCTGCCGGCGAAGACCGCCGCCCCGCCCGTCGTGCAGCCGCCCGCCGCTCCGCCCGTTCCGCCGGCGGCGCCGCCGCAGGCGCCGCGTCCTTCCGGGGGCGGGAGCCTGGCCGCGACCGGTCTGCCCCTGGACGTGCCGCTGATGGCCGTCGCCGTCCTGGCGTTGGCGCTCACGCAGTGGCGCCGTCGTCGGACGGCCGTCCGCCGCTGAGCTCAGGGGGCCGGAGGAACCGGGGCCGATTCGCGCCAGCGGCTGGTGATCGGCAGTCGCCGGTCCCGTCCGAACGCGCGTGAGGTGACCTTCGGCCCGGGCGGGTTCTGCCGGCGTTTGTACTCCGCGAGGTCCACCAGCCGCAGCACCCGGTCCACGACCGCGGGGTCGAAGCCCTTCTCGATCAGCTCGGCCCGGCCCAGGTCGTGCTCCACGTAGGCGTCCAGCAGGGGATCGAGGATGTCGTACGGCGGGAGCCGGTCGCTGTCGAGCTGCCCGGGGGCGAGCTCGGCGGACGGTGGCTTCTCGATCGACGCCCACGGGATGACCAGGCCCTGGCTGTTGCGCCAGCGGGCGAGCGCCCACACCAGGGTCTTGGGCACGTCCTTGATGGGCGCGAACCCGCCGGCGCTGTCGCCGTAGAGCGTCGAGAAGCCCGTCGCGAGCTCGCTCTTGTTGCCGGTGGTCAGGACCAGGTGGCCGTGCTGGTTGGACAGCGCCATCAGCAGGGTGCCGCGGACGCGTGCCTGCAGGTTCTCCAGCGCCAGGCCGTCGAGGTGGGTGGAGGTGCAGTAGGCCTCGACCATCGGGGCGATCGCGATCTGCTGCCACTGCAGGTGCTGCAGGTCGGCGAGCTCCTTGGCGTCGTCGATGCTGCCGCGGCTGCTCCACGCGCTCGGCATCCCGACGACGTGGACCCGCTCCGCCCCGAGGGCGTCACAGGCGATCGTGGCGACCACCGCCGAGTCGATGCCACCGGACAGGCCGAGGACGACGGAGCGGAAGCCGTTCTTCTCGACGTAGTCCCGGGTCGCCGTGACGAGCGCGCCCCAGAGCTCCTCCTCATCGCCCAGCTCCGCAGCGATGCGCGACGGGGAGGGGGTGTACGGCGGGACGGGTTGGTCCGACAGCACGTGGCGATCGACGTGCATGACCGTGCCGTCACCCGCGTCGACGTCACCGGTCAGCGTGCCGAGGGTGCCCGGGAGCTCGAGGTCCACGACCATCAGACCCTGCTCCCACTCGGGCGCGCGGGCCACGATCGTGCCGTCGGCCGTGACCAGCAGGGAGTCCCCGTCGTACACCAGCTCGTCCTGGCCGCCGATCATGTTCACGTAGGCAATCGCCGCCCCCGCCTCCTGTGCCCGTCGGCTGACGAGTCTGCCGCGCACGTCGTCCTTGAAGCGCTCGTAGGGGCTCGCGTTGGGGCACAGCAGCAACTGCACACCGGCCTCGCGGGCGACCGCGACCGGACCGCCCTCCTGCCACAGGTCCTCGCAGATCACCAGGCCGAGGTCGATGCCGTGCAGCCGCACCACCGGGAACCGGTCACCGCGCACGAAGTAGCGGTACTCGTCGAAGACGCCGTAGTTGGGCAGGTGGTGCTTGGCGTACGACGCGACGACCCTTCCGCCGTACAGGAGGGCAGCGGCGTTCTGCGGCTCCCCAGCGGGACGACCGACGGCGGGGGCGGGGCGGTGGCTGCGGTCGCAGTAGCCGACCACCACCGCCACGCCGCCCGCACCCTCGTCGGCGAGGTCGCGCGCCAGCGACTCGACGGCTGCGAGGCTGGCGTCGACGAAGGACGCCCGCAGGACCAGGTCCTCCGGCATGTAGCCGGTGAGGGTCATCTCCGGGAAGACCACCACGTGGCAGCCGGCCTCGCGGGCGTGCGCGGCGTAGTTGCGCACGATCGCGCTGTTGCCGCGCAGGTCACCGACGGTGGTGTTGACCTGGGCGAGCCCGACCCTCAGCTGTGGCATGGCCAGAGTCTAGGAAGGGTGGCTAGGACGCCGCCTTCAGCAGGGCGTCGTACTCGTCGTCCGACAGCGTCACCTCGGTGGCGGCGCAGTTCTCCTCGAGGTGCGCCACGCTGCCGGTACCGGGGATGGGCAGCATCACCGGCGAGCGCTTGAGCAGCCAGGCGAGCGCGAGCTGGGCGTGCGTGGCGTGGTGCTCCCGCGCGATCTCGTCGAGCAGGCCGCCCTCCTTGGCCAAGGACCCCGCAGCGACCGGGAACCACGGGATGAACCCGATGCCCTCGCGCTCGCAGTAGTCCAGCACGTCCTCGGAGGATCGGTCCGCGAGGTTGTACAGGTTCTGGACGCTGACGACGTCGACGACCTTGCGGCACTGCTCGATCTCCTCGACGGACACCTGGGACAGGCCCACGTGCTTGATGAGGCCCTGGTCCTGCAGTTCCTTGATGGCGCCGAGCGACTCCTCCGCGGGCACCTTGCCGTCGATGCGGTGCAGCTGCCAGAGGGGGAGCTGCTCGAGGCCGAGGCGGCGCAGGCTCATGTGGACGCACTGGCGGAGGTACTCCGGCCGGCCGACCTGCTCCCACTGGTCGGGGGCGAAGCGGGTCAGGCCGCCCTTCGTCGCGACGGTGACGGCGGCGTACGGGTGCAGGGCCTCGCGGATGAGGTCCTCGGACACGAACGGGCCGTAGCTGTCCGCGGTGTCGATGAAGTCGACGCCGAGCTCGACCGCACGTCGCAGCACCTGCTTCGCGACCTCGGGGTCCGCCGGCGGGCCCCAGATGCCCTTGCCGGTGATCCGCATCGCCCCGAAGCCGAGGCGGTTCACGGTCAGGTCGGTGCCGGGGAAGGTGAAGGTGGTGCTCGAGGTGCTCACGGGTCAGGGTTCTCCTCAGAGGTGGCTGGTGCGTCTTAAGTCCTGACCCCGAGCGGAGGGGGTTTGTTCCCTTGCCGCGCGCAGCAGGAGTCGCCGCGCGGCCGCCGACGCGCGCACCAGCCGCAGCAGCCTGCAACGATGGGGTCATGGACAAGCAGCAGGAGTTCGTGCTCCGGACGATGGAGGAGCGGGACATCCGCTTCGTGCGCCTCTGGTTCACCGACGTGCTCGGGACGCTGAAGTCGGTGGCCATCGCGCCCGCCGAGCTCGAGGGGGCGTTCTCCGAGGGCATCGGGTTCGACGGGTCAGCGATCCAGGGCTTCGCCCGGGTCCAGGAGAGCGACATGCTCGCGAAGCCCGACCCGGCGACGTTCCAGGTGCTGCCCTGGCGCGGGGAGAATCCCGGCACGGCCCGGATGTTCTGCGACATCCAGATGCCTGACGGGTCCCCGTCCTGGGCCGATCCGCGCCACGTGCTGCGCCGCGCGCTGGCGAAAGCTGCTGAGGCGGGCTTCACCTTCTACACCCACCCCGAGCTCGAGTTCTTCCTGCTCAAGAACGACGAGGCCCCCCCGCAGCCGGTCGACCGCGGCGGGTACTTCGACCTCACCCCCCACGACGTCAGTCACGACTTCCGCCGGACGACGATCACGATGCTCGAGCGGCTCGGGATCTCCGTGGAGTTCAGCCACCACGAGGTCGCGCCGGGCCAGCAGGAGATCGACCTGCGGTACGCCGACGCGCTGTCGACGGCCGACAACATCCTCACGACGCGCCACGTGATCAAGGAGGTCGCGCTGTCGCAGGGGGTCTACGGCACGTTCATGCCCAAGCCGTTCCCGGACCAGCCGGGGTCGGGCATGCACACCCACCTGTCGCTGTTCGAGGGCGATCAGAACGCCTTCTACGACGGGGACGACCCGCTGCACCTGAGCAAGGTGGCCCGCCACTTCATCGCCGGTCTGCTCAAGCACGCCGCGGAGATCACGGCGGTCACCAACCAGTACGTCAACTCCTACAAGAGGCTGACCTGGGGTGGTGAGGCGCCCAACTACATCTGCTGGGGTCACAACAACAGCAGCGCCATGGTGCGCGTGCCGATGTACAAGCCGACCAAGGGCAACAGCACGCGCATCGAGGTCCGCAGCCCGGACAGCGCGACCAACCCCTACCTCTGCTTCGCGCTGCTCCTCGCCGCTGGTCTCAAGGGCGTGGAGGGCGAGTACGAGCTCCCGCCGGGAGCCGAGGAGGACGTCTGGACCCTCACCGACCAGGAGCGCCGCGCGCTCGGCATCCTCCCGCTGCCGGGCTCGCTGGCGGATGCGATCTCCGTCATGGAGAGCAGCGAGCTGGTGGCCGAGACGCTCGGTGAGCACGTCTTCGACTTCTTCCTGCGCAACAAGCGCGAGGAGTGGAAGGCCTACCGCCAACAGGTCACGCCGTTCGAGCTCTCCCGCTACCTCCCCGTCCTCTAGTGGCGACGCGCGCTCTGCATCACCCACACCGCCTCCGAGCACCCCGGGTTCCTGGGGACCTGGCTCGAGCAGGAGGGCCTCGAGCTCGACGTCGTCGCGCCGTACGCCGGGGACGCGCTGCCCTCCCTGGAGGGCTACGCGGCCCTCGTCGTCATGGGTGGACCCCAGCAGGCGTACGACGACGCCAGCGCCGCGTGGCTGCGTGAGACCAAGGACCTGCTGCGCCGGGCGGTCCGGGACGAGTTGCCGACGTTCGGGGTCTGCCTCGGTGCCCAGCTCCTGGCTGAGGCCACCGGCGGTCGGGTCGAGCCGGGGGCCGACGGGCCTGAGCTCGGAGCGCGGCTCGTGGCGCGGCGGGACCTGGCAGGCAACGACAAGCTGTTCTGGGACCTGCCCTTGTCGCCGATCGTCGTGCAGTGGCACTGGGACGCGATCGTTGACCTCCCACCCGCCGCCACGCTGCTCATGTCGTCCACGCGCTATCCGCACCAGGCGTTCCGCGTGGGGGCGGCCGCGTGGGGGATCCAGTTCCACGTCGAGGCCGACGCGGACATGGTCGGGCGTTGGGCTGCCGGGAACGCTTCGGACCTCGCTGAACTCGGTCTCGACCCCGCCGTCGTCCTCGCGCGGACGCTGCCAGAGCTCGACGAGGTCCAGGAGGTCTGGGGCGAGGTCCTCCGCCGCTTTGCCCGGTTCGCACTGGGCGCTTCCTCGCCCTGATCAGTTTTGGACCGTGCCAGGACGACGGGTGTTGGTACTGAGAATCCCTGCACTGCAGGCGATCTCGCTCTCCACAGGGTGTTTTTCGAACGTGCATTCTGCTAGAATCTGTGCATGTCAGCGGAGCAGGCGGTGCGGGACCTCACCCGGGTCGTGGACGCCGTCTGCGGGGCGCCGCTGGGGGATCTGCCCGCCGCGCAGCTGCAGGCGTTGGCCGTGGCGCTGCGGTCGGCGTCGGGTCGGCTCGAGGGAAAGCTCGACCAGACCCTGGCGGCGGTGGAGGTGCGGGGTGACGGGATGGTCCAGGTCAACGCGCACCCGCCGGCCCCAGATGGACCGCCCTTGGACGAACCTGCTGAGGTGACGCCTCCGCTGTACGCGCCGGTGCGGGTGTGGTGGCGCGAGTCGGTGACGGTCTCGGGGGGTCAGGCCGGGCGGGACCTGCGGCGGTGCGAGATCGCGTCGCGCCTGACCGTGATCAGCGGCGCGGTCACCGAGGGTCGGCTCAGCCCCGAGCAGTCCGCGGTCCTCTACCGCCTGGACGGGAAGATCCCCGCCGCCGACCTGGAGGCCTCCCAGGAGGCCCTGGTGGTGCTGGCCGCGTCGATGAACCCTGAGGTCCTGGCCCAGTGGGTCCGGCACCTCATCGCCACCCACTGCGAACCCGCCCTGGACGCCGAGCACGACAAGGCCCTGACCCGGCGGTACCTGCAGACCACCCGCCATCCCGACGGGACGGTCAGTGGCCGGTTCGTGCTGCCCGACGCCGACGCGGAGGCGCTGTTCACCGTCCTGGAGCCCCTCGCCCGCCGGGCCGGCCTGACTGATAAGCGGTCGGCCGGGCAACGCCGCGCCGACGCCCTCGTGGAGGTCTTCACCGCCGCGCTGCAATGGATGGACCTGCCCCAGGCAGGTGGACAACGCCCCCAGCTCGTGTGCGTCCTGCCCGGCGGCTGGCTCATCGGTGAGACCGGCCCGAGCCTGCACGACCTGCTCACCCACGGCCTGCTCACCCCCGACACCACGACCGACCCCGCAGAGCACCCGACCGGCGTGCACCCGCACCAGCTGGAGGAGCACTGCGCGACCAGCCCCTGGACCGGCCCGCAGCCCCGCCACCGCGTCGACGCGCTGCTGTGCGACAGCGCCCTGTCCCGCGTGTTCAAAGACCCCCTGGGGCAGGTGACCAGCCTCCAGAGCCTGACCAACCAGATCACCACCGCTCAACGCAAAGCCCTCGCTGCCCGCGACCGGCACTGCACAGCGAAAGGCTGCCACCGGCCCCCCGCGTTCTGCGACGCCCACCACCTCGTGAGCCGTCAGAACGGCGGCGCGACCTCCATGGACAACCTGACCCTGCTGTGCCGAAGACACCACGTCCTGTGGCACCACGGCCGACTCACCCTCCACGACCTCCACCTGCCCTGGCTCACCCACCGGCCCGACCCCCTGGGCCCACCCCACCTCTGGCACGACACCGGCTGACCCGGGCATCGGAGCGTGGGTGGCGAGGAGGTCGCCGTCGCTAGAGCCGCGAGAAGCGGCCATGGCCGCCCTTTTCGACGCCGCGCACCCTCTCGGTGACGTTTGGAATCTCGGCAGTGTCTCCTTTCGGAACGAAGGCGCATGATGGAGTCATGACCGCTGACGAATTCTTCGTCGAGGACGAACCACGTGAGTCGATCGAGGCCGCCTTCGGCGCTGGTCGGCGCGTTGTGACACGTCGGCCCGTCTCGTCCCGTCAGATAGGAGCGGAGAGCCAGGAGCCTGGCCGCTTCGAGCTGTTCATGACGACGGACGGAGAGTTTTGCTTCAGATTGAGGGCCGCGAACGGCGTCATCGTGGCGACCAGCCCCCGTTACTCGAGCAAGTCCGCTGCGCTTGAGGCCATCGCTTCCGTGAAGGCGATGGCCGCGGCTGCCCCGGTCGACTCCATGGCGGGCTGACGCGCCGTCAGCCCTCTCGATGTCAGGCACTTCGTGTTGGCGCCTGCACCCCGCCGTGGCGTCTGCCCTCGGCCATGTCGGAGAGCGCCGCGGCTTGATCCGCGGCCTGGGCTGGAGTCAGCGATGAAATTCGTCGCTCTCTCAGGTCTGGTCCTTACCGTGACACGCCACTACAGCTACGGGCCGTTCCGTGAAGGGGATGACCTGCCCGATAGTGGCGGCTCGTCCGCGGCTGTGCGCCACTGCCACCGCGGTGTCGTCGTCCTCGCCGGCCAGGTCGAGTGCCTCGTTGATGCGCGCCGTAAGGGAAGATTGGTCCAGTTCCTCGAGGCACCTCGTGGTTGCGGTGGCAGAGAATCGGGAACTCCTCACGCCGAACTGAGCGGCCCGCTTGTCCACCCGCTGGACTGGCACCGAGAGCGCATTCTTCATGGCGAAAATATGACCGGGTAGGAAGTCCTCCCGTATCCCTCTCAACAGCGGCGACTCGGCCGATCAGCGGAGTACCTTGATCAACTGGGCGACTGTGGGAGCCCCGCGAAGGCCGTCCGGTGTGGCGTAGACGCGACAGGACAAGCCGACTGGCGCGGCGTGATCCGCGAATGGGTCGCGCCCGTCCACGAGGACCGTGGGGGAACCCCGGAAGTTCAGCCGCTCGGCATCCTCAGGCGTCGTCACCTCGACGTGCTCGGGGACGATGTTCAGCCTGGCGACCGCAAGGGCTTCCCGGAGCCGACCGTCCATCTGCTGCCAGTTGGGGCAGTCGTCGAAGTAGAGCAGCTGGATCTCCATGGGTCGCCCAAGTGCCTTCACCTTCGTCAGTATGCGCGCCCGGCGGTCACCGCGCGCCTCGTGCGTCTGACAGGCTCAGGGGGTGCAGCTCACGGCCGTTCCCTTCGACGACGCGCGCGACCTGCTGGACGCCATGACCGCGGACCTGGCGGCCAGGTACGGCGGGCGCGGCGCCTCACCCGCGGACGGCCGCGAGTTCCTCCCGCCGTACGGCGTCTTCCTGGTCGTGGAGGACGAGGGCGAGCACGTGGCGTGCGGGGGCCTGCGGCTGCTGCAGGACGGCGTCGGTGAGATCAAGCGGATGTACGTCGCTCCTGACCACCGCGGTAAGGGGCACGCCAGGACGGTGCTGCGTGGCCTGCTCGAGCACGCCCGCGCCGTCGGGCTGACCGAGGCCTGGCTGGAGACGGGGAGCCTGCAGCCCGAGGCCATGGCGCTGTACGAGAGCGAGGGGTTCACGCCCATCCCGCCGTACGGCTACTTCAAGGACCAGCCGCTGTCGCGCTGCTACCGCAGGCCGGTGTGAGCACACGGGCCGCCACCGAGGCGGGCCGGCTCGTCCGCCTGGGCTTCTCCGACGTCGACGCCGCCGCGGCCGACCTCGCAACTACCGGGCTGTGGACCGACGGGGCTCCTGCGGACGCCGGCGCCGCCGTGGTCGTCCAGGCCCTCGCCGACGCCGCCGACCCCGACCTGGCCCTGCGCGGGCTGGCGCGACTGCTCGCGGCGACGCGGCGACGCGAGCAGCTGCGGGTGGACCTCTGCGAGCGCGAGGGCTTCCGGCACCGGTTGCTGTCGGTGCTGGGGGCCAGCGCGGCCTTGGGGGATCACCTCGCGCTGCACCCCGAGGACCACGTGGTGCTGCTCGACGACGAGGTCACGACGGTGCGACCCAGCCTCTACGGCCTGCAGTGGCAGCTGCTGCAAGCGGTCGGGGCACCACCGGCCAGCCCGCTGCCGTGGGGGAGCGGTGGTGCCGTCGCGGCGAGCACCGGGCCGCACGTCCGAGCCTCGCTGCAGCACTCCTACCGCCGCTGCCTGCTCGGCCTGGCGGCGCGCGACCTGGCCGGGGGCATGGCGGTCGAGAACGTCGCCGCCGAGATGTCGGACCTTGCCAGCGCGACGCTGTCGGCTGCGCTGGCGATGGCGATCGCCGGGCTCCCCGAGGGCTCGGCCGAGGTCCGCCTGGCGATCATCGGGATGGGCAAGTGCGGAGGCCACGAGCTCAACTACGTCAGCGACGTCGACGTCGTGTTCGTCGCGGAACCGGTGCGCGGCGCCGACGAGCAGGCGGCGCTCCAGACCGCCACCCAGCTCGCCTCGGCGGTGATGCGCATCTGCGGCGAGGTGGCCTGGCCGGTCGACGCGGCGCTCCGTCCCGAGGGCAAGGCCGGGCCGCTCGTGCGGACGCTCGCCAGCCATGTCGCGTACTACGAGCGCTGGGCCAAGACGTGGGAGTTCCAGGCGCTCCTCAAGGCCCGGCCCGTCGCCGGCGACCTCAGGCTGGGACGGGAGTACGTCGAGGCGCTCGCGCCCATGGTCTGGCGGGCCGGCGAGCGGCCTGGGTTCGTCGAGGACGTGCAGGCGATGCGCCGACGGGTCGAGGCGACGTTGCGCGGCGACGAGTCCCAGCGGGAGGTCAAGCTCGCCCCGGGCGGGTTGCGCGACGTGGAGTTCAGCGTCCAGCTGCTCCAGCTCGTCCACGGCCGGGCCGATGACACGCTGCGTTCCGGCACGACGCTCACGGCCCTGCAGCAGCTCGCCGACGGCGGGTACGTCGGGCGAGAGGACGCGCGTCACCTCGCCGAGGCGTACCGGTGGCTGAGGGGCGTGGAGCACCGGCTGCAGCTGCACCGCCTGCGCCGTACACACCTGCTGCCTGCGGACGACGACGACGACGCGAACCGGCGGCTGGCCCGCTCGATGGGCTATCGCGGGGACGTCCTGCCGCTGTTCCGGCGCGAGCGGTACGGCCACTTCCGGGAGGTCCGGCGGCTGCACGAGAAGCTCTTCTACCGGCCGCTTCTCGGCGCCGTGGCCCGGCTGCCCGCGGAGGAGATCCGGCTCACCCCCGAGCAGGCCAAGGCGCGGCTCGAGGCGCTGGGCTTCGACCCCGGTCCGGCCCTGCGACACCTGGAGGCCTTGACCAGCGGGGTGTCTCGACGGGCGTCGATCCAGCAGACGCTGCTCCCGGTGATGCTCGGCTGGTTCGCCGACGCCGCCGACCCGGACGCCGGGCTGCTGTCGTTCCGGCAGGTTTCGGACGCCTTGGGGACCTCGCCCTGGTACCTCCGGCTGCTGCGTGACGAGAGCGAGGCGGCACAACGGCTCGCCCGGCTCCTGGCGTCCTCCCGCTACGTCGCCGACCTGTTCGTGCGGACCCCTGAGGCGGTCCGGCTGCTGGCCGACGACGCCGAGCTCGTCCCTCGCCCGCTCGAGGCTCTGCTCGCGTCGTTCCGCGCCGTCGCCCGGCGACGCGACGACTGGGAGCTGTCGGTCCGGACGGTACGGAGCCTGCGTCGCCAGGAGCTGCTGCGCATCGCCTGCTCCGAGCTGCTCAACGTCTCACCCCGGGTCGGCCAGTCCCTCTCCGACGTCACCCGCGCCACGATCGACGCGGCCTTGGACGTCGCGCTGCGCAAGGTCGCCGTCGAGCGGCGCACCGATCTGCCGATGACGATGGCGGTCATCGCGATGGGGCGGCTCGGAGGTGGTGAGCAGAGCTACGGGTCCGACGCCGATGTGCTGTTCGTCCATCAGGCACTGCCGGGGGCGTCCGAGTCCGAGGCGGCGTCGGCCGCGTCCGCTGTCGCCAACGAGCTGCGGCGGTTGCTGGCCCTGCCGGCGCCGGACCCGCCGCTGCTCGTCGACGCTGATCTGCGTCCCGAGGGCCGCCAGGGCCCACTGAGCCGCAGCCTGTCCTCGTACGCCGCCTACTACGCCCGCTGGTCCCACGTCTGGGAGGCGCAGGCCCTCCTGCGCGCTGCGCCGCTCGCGGGCGACGCGGAGCTGGCGGCGAGGTTCCTCGAGCTCGTGGATCCCGTTCGCTACCCCCACGGGGGTCTCACCCAGGAGCAGCTCACCGAGGTGCGCCGCATCAAGGCGCGGGTCGAGACCGAACGCCTGCCGCGCGGCGCCGACAAGTCGCTGGCCATGAAGCTCGGCCAGGGCGGCATCGCCGATGTCGAGTGGACGGTGCAGCTGCTCCAGCTGCAGCACGCCCACGAGGTCTGCGGGCTCCGGACGCCCCGCACCCTTCCTGCCCTCCGGGCAGCGCTCGAGGCGGAGCTGCTGGACCGCGAGGACGCCCACGTGCTCGAGCACGCCTGGACGCTCACCTCCCAGGTCCGCGACGCCCTGGTGCTGGTACGCGGGAAGGCGGCGACGAGCCTGCCGTCGAGCGGCCGCGAGCTGGCGGGGGTCGCCCGCGCGCTTGGTTACGCTGCAGGGGACCAGGGCGAGTTCCTGGACGACTACCGGCGGGCCACCCGACGGGCCAGGCTCGTGGTCGAGAGGATCTTCTACCAGTGACCGTGCACAACGTGACCGTCGCCGACACCCGCTTTCTCGTCCGCGACCGGGGCGAAGGCCCGGGGACTGCCGTGCTGCTGCTGCACGGCGTCCCGGAGACCTCGTCGGTCTGGCGCGACCTCGCCCCGGCGCTCGCGGAGGGCCGGCGCGTCCTCGCCCCCGACCTCCCGGGCCTCGGCGGTTCCGCGTACAGCGGCCCCTACGACGTCGCGAGCGTCGTGGCTCAGCTCGTCGCCCTGCTCGATCACCTGCTGCCCGGTCAGCGCGTCGACGTGGTCGGCCACGACTGGGGCGGTTCGGTCGCCCTCGGTCTGGCCGGCATCGCCCCCGAGAAGGTCCGCCGCCTCGCGATCGCCAACGCGCCGTACCGCAAGGTGAACCTGCTGCGCGCGGCGCACATCCCGCTGTTCACGCTGCCGGTCGCGCCGGAGCTGCTGTTCCGCCTCGGTGGCGCCCGGATCATCGACGCGATGCTCGGCCTCGCCTGGAAGGCCAAGGACGTCACGCTCGACCCGGAGGCGAAGGCGGAGTACGTCGCGGCGTACACCGACCCGGCGCGCGTCACCGCCATGCTCGGCTACTACCGCGCCGCGACGCGACCCAAGCTGGCCGCTGCCCTGCGACGCACGCCGCTCGCGGGAGCTCCCCGGGTCAACGCCGAGAAGATGCTGGTCCTGTGGGGTGCCGCGGACCCGGTGCTCACCGTCGCGATCGCCGAGTCGGTCGTGAAGGACCTAGGCCCGTCGTGCCAGCTCGTGACGATCCCGGATGCGGGGCACTTCGTCATCGAGGAGGCGCCGGACCTCGTGCGCGAGGTGCTCACAGAGTTCCTCGCCGACGACCAGCCGGCGGCTGCCAGGCCTGTGAAGAAGGCGGCCACGCCTGTGAAGAAGGCGGCCGCTCCCAAGAAGGCAGCCGCGAAGAAGGCCGCTCCCAAGCTGGCCGCTCCGGACCGCACCCCTGACGCGGAGGGCGGCTCTGAGGCGTCCTGAGCTCGCCGAGGGCCGGACGGTCCTGCGGCGCCCCGAGGTCGCGGCGGGGCTGACGGCGCTCGTCCTCGATCTTCTGCGGCTGCTCCTGCAACCCGCAGCCGGAACGGACGCCGCCGCCCAGCTCGCCCGGGCCTCCTTCGCCCGCGCGGCGCCGCTGACCCCTGTCGACCTGTCCTGGTTCGGCGGCCTGCACCCGTTCGGCTACTCCGTCCTGGCCCCCGGGATCATGGCGGTGCTCGGCGTCGCCCTCACCGGTCTGCTCGCCACCGTCGCGCTCGCGGTGCTGTTCGCTCGACTGCTCGCCGACAGCGTCCGGCCCTTGTCCGGTGCGCTGCTCGGAGCGGTGTTCGCCGTGGCCAACGACGTCAGCGGCCGCACGGCTTTCGCCCTCGGTGGCGTCGCCGCGCTGTCCGCGCTGCTGCTGCTCCCGCGCCGCCGACCGGCAGCAGTGGCCGCCGTCCTCACCGGGCTGCTCAGCCCGGTGGCGGCCGCCTTCCTCGGGCTGGTGGCCGCGGTCCTGGTCCTGCAGCGGCGCCCGGGTGGCTGGACCCTGGGGCTGGCCTGCTCGATCCCGGTGACGGTCGTGGCGCTGCTGTTCCCCGGTGGTGGGCGCCAGCCGTACTCCTTCGGCAGTGCCCTGCCGCTGCTGCTGCTCGCCCTGGTGACCGCGCTGTTCGTCACGCACCCGCTCGTGCGGACGGGCGCCCTGCTGTACGCCGGAGCCGTGGCCTTCTTCTCGGTCAGCCACGACCCGTTCGGCTCCAACATCACCCGGCTCGGGGCCCTCGTCGGCGCCGCGATGCTCGTCGCCTACGCGCGCCGGTTGACCGTCCCGCTCGTCATCGTCGTGGCCTACTGCCTCACCTGGCAGCTCAACCCGACGAAGGCGGACCTCTCGGCCCGACCCTCGCCCCCGATGAGTGCGCTGATCGGCGCCCTCGAGGCGCGGGACGCCCACCGCGTCGAGGTCGTCCCCGTCCGTGACCACAGCGAGGCCTACCGCGTCGCGGAGCAGGTCCCGCTGGCCCGGGGCTGGCTGCGCCAGACCGACGTGCGCGACAACCCGCTGTTCTACGACGGTCGGCTGCTCGCCCCGACGTACCTCGCGTGGTTGCGCGAGCACGCCGTCGACCACGTCGCCCTGCCCCGGCGCTCGCTGCTCGACTACGGCGGTTTCCGTGAGAACCGGCTGCTGCGCGAGCCGGTCGCCGGCCTCAGCCCGGTGTGGCAGGACGACGACTGGACGGTGTTCGCCGTGCGGGACCCGGAGCCGCTGGTGAGCGCGACGCTCGTGTCTCGTCCAGCCGGACGCAGATCGTGCTGCGCTCCGACACCGCAGGAGACGTCGACCGTCCGGATCCGCTGGTCGCGCTGGCTGACCCTGGACGGACCGGCGTGCCTGGAGCGCAAGGGCGACGGGATCGAGGGCGTCGTCGTGCGGTTCTCGGCACCGGGGACGGTCACGCTCGGGAGCAGCCTGCTCCCGAGCAACCACTGCTGAGCAGCCTCAGACGAGCGGGCGCTTGAAGCCGATCAGCTGGGCGAACCTGGGTGTGGCAGCGAACTGCGCGAACGTCCACACCGCGGGTCGACCGACCTCCTGCGACAGGTGCACCACCTCGGTGGCGCTGCACACGACGCCGACGTGCGCGCCGAAGGCCTGCTGACGGTCGTGCAGGAGCACCAGGTCCAGCGGCTGCGGCTCCAGGACCAGGCGCGTCGCGTCGGTGTCGCGCCAGAGCTCGGCAGCGCGCAGTGCCGGCATGACGATGCCGAACTCGGCCAGCACGGCGTAGGCGAACAGGTGGCAGCTGGCCCCGCCGCTGAGGTCCCCGGCGGCGACCGCACCGGGGTAGCGGGTGCCGTCGTACGGGACGTCCCAGAACGACGCGGGGAGGGCCTGCAGGAGTGCTGGGAGGGTCTCCATCCCGGGAGCGTAGAGCAGCCCGGGGCTGGGCGACATGGCTCAACCGGAGGAGATCTCGAGGACCGCCCGATCCACGACGGGGACGTAGCCCAGGCGGGGGTAGAGCGCGTTCGCCGTCGGGTTGGTCAGGTCGGTCATCAGGACGACCTCCTTCGCGCCGAGGTCGAGCGCCCGTTGCGTGACCGCCGCCGTGACACCCGCGCCGTAGCCACGGCCACGCTGGGCGGGTGGGGTGTAGACCGGACCGACGCGCACGCCGCCGAAGGCCACGGGCTGGTGGCCGGCGAGCGACACGACCGCCCCGTCGGCTTCCCACAGCAGGACCCGGCCCGCGGCTACTCGGTTCGCGACCTCGGCGTCCAGGTCGCCACCCTCGGGCAGGCCGGCCTCGAGGAGGAACGCGCGGAACCACGCGCGCACCAGGTCGAGGTCGGCAGCGTGCGCCGGTCGCGCCCCGCCTGGCACCACGGGCGCTCGCAGCTCCGACAGGCGGAACAGGCGCTCGGCGCGGACCAGGCGCACGGCCCTGCCGCCGGCCATCAACAGTGCGGCCTGGGCCGCCCTCTCGGTCTCGCCACTCACCGCCGTGGGAGACCACCGCTCGGGGAGCGCCGCGAGGGCTGGGTCGTCCGCCACGCACACGAGCGCCGGGTAGGGCGCCTGCCACACCGCTGCGCCCGTGACCCGGCCGGACGCCTCCCACCACAGGAACCTCGTCCCCGCCGCGGCCCCGTCGCGAACGTGCTGGGCAAGGGTCAGGGCGATCGTGTGGCGTCCCGGCTCGTGGCAGAGCAGATCGCTGGTGGCCGTGAGCCACCGCTCGACGTCGGAGGTCTCGTGCCAGGTCATGACCAGCAGCCTGCCCAGCGGACCGCCTGAGGTCCAGCCGTGTCGTCCTAGGCTGACCGCGATGACCGCCACCGGACGACGCAGCGGGATCTGGTCCCTCTGGCCCGCCGGCGCGGCAGTCCTGCTCGTCACGGCGGCCGGCCTGCTCGGACCGGTGTTCGGGCTGCGGCAGATCGACCTGGCCGCGCCTCCGTTCGCCGGTCACTACGACGTTCGCCTCGGGTCCTGGACCGCTGTCGTCGTGCTGACCGGTGTGGGCCTGTGGACGGCCGCCCCGGTGGCCCAGCGCCTGAGGTGGCCGAGCCTGCTGGTCGTCGGGTCGCTCGCCGCCCTCGCCTGGAGCCTGGCGCTCGCGCTGGTCGACGGGACGCGGCACGGCCTGCGGGACCGCGTCACGGCGCGCGGGGAGTACCTCGACGGCGTCCCGCGCGTCGACGGCGTGCACAGCCTGCTGTCCACGTTCACCGACTTCATCGCCGACGGTCCGATGGCGTGGCCGACCCAGGTCTCGGGGCACCCTCCGCTGCTGCTGCTGGTGCTCGCCGGGATGGACCGCATCGGTCTGGGCGGCCCATGGCCGTTCGTCGTGCTGTGCCTGGTGATCGGCTGCACGGTGGTGGCCGCCACGCTCGTCGCCGTCCGTGCCGTCGCGGACGAGGCCACCGCCCGGGCCTGCGCGCCCTTCGTCGCGCTGGCGCCAGGGGCGATCTGGCTGGCCGTCAGCGCGGACGCCCTCTACGCGGCCGTGGCTGCCTGGGGGATCGCCGCGCTCGCGCTCGGACGCCAGCGGGGCAGCCTCCGGTGGTCGTACGTCGGGGGGTTGGTCCTGGGCCTGGCGCTGTTCCTGTCGTACGGGGTCGCGCCCCTCGGCGCTGTCGCGATCGTCCTGCTCACCGACTGGCGGCGCCTCGTTGCGGCGACCGCCGGGGTGCTCACCGTGGTGCTCGCGTTCCTCTCGCAGGGGTTCTGGTGGGTCACGGCCCTCACCGAGACGCTGGTACGGGTCCGGCAGGGCGTCGGGGCGACGCGTCCCTACGAGTACTTCCTACTGGCCGACCTCGCCTGCCTGGTCGTGATCGTCGGGCTGCCGACCGTCCAGGCGATCGCGCGCCTGCCCCGGCGGGACGCGCTGTGGCGCCTGGTCGGCGCCTGCCTGTTCGCGGTGGTCGTGTCGGACCTGACGGGGGCCTCGCGCGGGGAGGTGGAGCGCATCTGGCTGCCCTTTGCGCCGTACCTGCTGGTGGCGACGGCGCGCCTGCCGCATCCCCGCCGGTGGCTCGCGGTGCAGATCGCCACGGGCGCCCTGCTGGCGCTCGTCCTGGACGCGAAGTGGTGACCGAAGGACCTTGCCCCGCGGCGTGAGGAGCGTCACCTTCCGGTTGCGGACCCCTCCGGCGAGGGAACGAGAGCCCCCGTGAGCCCCGAGACCGCGCTCGCTGTGCGCCCTCGGGCCATGGCTGTCCGCGCCCCGCGTCCCCTGCTGGGACACGTCCCCGCGCTGGACGGGTTGCGGGGCGTCGCGGTGGTCCTCGTGGTCCTGTTCCACTTCATCGGTCACGACGCGCTGCGCGGCGGCTGGGTCGGGGTCGACATCTTCTTCGGGTTGTCCGGCTTCCTCATCACCGTTCTGGTGCTCGACGAGCAGCGGCTGCACGGACGCGTCGCGCTCGGCCGGTTCTACGCCCGGCGGGCCCTGCGACTGCTGCCCGCACTTGGTGCGCTCCTGCTGGTGTGGAGCCTTCTCCTGCTGGTCCTGCACAACCAGCTCTGGTTCGCCGCCACCCCGAGCACTGACGGCACCGGTCGCACGGTCGACGTGCTGCCTGCACTCCGCGACGTCGGCGTCGCCCTGCTCTACGTCGCGAACTGGAACGTTCTCGACGGGGGTATGGAGGCTCCCTTGTCGCACCTGTGGTCGCTCGCGGTCGAGGAGCAGTTCTACCTGATCTGGCCCGGCACGCTGCTGCTCCTGCTGACCTTGAGCCACCGGGCGCGCATGCTGTCCGTGGGCGCGCTGATCGTGGTGTCCGCGCTGCTCCCGCTGCTCTACTGGGACGGCGGTGCGGGCCGCGACCGGATCTACTTCGGGACCGACACCCGCGCCGTGGGGCTGCTGGGCGGTGCCTTCGCCGCGCTGCTGTGGCACCACCGGCACGCCGAGGTTCGGACGGCGCGGACGGCACGGTGGGGCCTCGAGCGGGCGCTGCTGGCGACCGGGGTCCTTGCCTACGTCGCATGGACCGGCCTGACCGAGGCGCAGCTCGTGCTGTTCCCGGTCGCCGTCATGCTGCTGATCACCCAGGTGCTGCCGCACGTCGCCGAAGGCCGTGGCCCGCTGTGCCGGGTGCTGTCGTCGCCGGTGCTCGTCTGGGCCGGCAAGCGGTCCTACGCGCTCTACCTGTGGCACTACCTGTGGGCCACCTGGACCCACCCGCTCGGACTGCTGGTCGGCATGCCGCTGGGCATCGCGGGGGCGCTCGCGTGCACGGTGCTGTCGTGGAGGTACGTCGAGCAGCCGGCCCTCGCCTACGCGCGGCGCTTCCGCGTCCCCCCGCCGGTCACGCCCGAGCGGCAGTCGCTCCCCGCTTGAGCAGGCGCGCTGCTCCCGGGATCCCGCCGAGCATCGCGCCCACGTCGGCCACCGTCGCGTCGAGGTGATCGACCTGCGCCCTGAGGTGCTCGATGACCGGGACCAATTGCTCGAGCTGAGCCAGCGCGGGGAGCAGACGGTCCTCGACGGCAGCGAGCAAGCGCGGGACGCCTTGCGCGGAGTCCTCGATGAGGGTCGTGATGAGCGCGGGGTCGAGCCGGCCCAGGGCGGCGACGGCAGGCTGCACCGCGGCGAGGGACTGCGCGGCGTCGGCCACGACCGTGGTCGCCTGGGCGGCGGCCGGCTCCGCAGCAGCCAGGACGGCGTCCATCCGGGCGGGCATGCCTTCGATGGCGTCGAGCACGGCACCGGCCCGCTCGGCCACCGAGGCCAGGTCGTGCAGCACCTGCTCGACGCCGTGCACCAGGGAGACCGGCAGGCGGACCACCGTTCCCACCACCTGTCCGAGCACCTGCATCTCCCTCGCCCGCGCCGCGTCGTCCCGCTCCAACGTAGCCTCGCGCCGTGGGTTCTCTCTCGCTGCGGCGCGCCTGGTGCGCGGCACTGTTCGGATCCCTCGTCGCGACGGTCGGCTGCAGCGCGACGCCGGTGATCAGCACGCCGGCGCCGCTCCCCACGGTCGTGGCCACCGCGGCCCCCACCGCGACGGTCGAGCCGGCGCCGGCCGCCCCGGCCCCCATCCCCGCGCCGGAGCCGCTGGTCCTGGGCGGCGACGTGTCCTGGCCGAGCTGCCCCGTGGGCACCCGGGGGGCGCTCCCCAAGAAGCAGGGCAAGGGACTGCCGCTCCCTGGACCGGACGCGCAGTTCGTGGTCATCGGGCTCACCAACGGTCCCGGCTTCTACCCGAACCCCTGCCTGGCCTGGGAGGTCGCCCAGCTCCAGCCCCGGCTGGCGGTGGCGGCGTACGCCTTCACGACCCTTCCGAACGCCGACCAGGTGCGCACGTACGGCGGCCGCGGCCCCTACTCGACCGGAACGTCCCTCGGGCGGCTGCGGAATGCCGCGTGGAAGCAGGCGCAGATCAACCTGGACAGCCTCACGCGCGTCGGGCTGCGGACCCCGATCATCTGGATGGACGTGGAGCCGCAGCCCTACCTCAGCCCGTGGGGGAGCGACGTGACGGCCAACCGGGCGGCGATCCTCGCGGTGCGCAAGGCCTATCGCGACGCCGGTTACCTGACGGGCTTCTACTCCTCCGACAACCCCTGGCGGGAGATCACCGGCGGTCTGCGGTCAGACGACCCGGTGTGGGTCACGGTGGGTCCGCGGGGTCGCGCGGCTGCTCTCGCGAAGTGCGACGCGCCGACCTTCTCCGGCGGTCCGGCGGTGCTCGCGCAGTGGTGGGACACCGACATCGAGGACCTCGACCTCACCTGCCCCCGGGTCAGGCGTGCCGTCGAGGCCCTGTTCGCCCGCCCCTGAGGGGTTCGTCCCGCGCGTTTCTCACGTTCCCCGAGGGTCGGGACGATGAGGTCACCATGAGCCGCGCGCCTGTTCCCGTGCCCTTGCCCCGCGCTGCGTCCGACCTGGCACCGGTGACCGCGGTGTACGGCGGTGGGGGAGTCTTCGGCATCGCGTACGGACTGGGCATCGCTCATGCGCTCGTCGACGGCGGGGTGCCGCTCGACCGCTGCGCGTCGCTCGGGACGTCGGCCGGTGCCTGGGTGGCGGCCTGTCTGGTCGCGGGGGTGGAGTACGACGATCTAGCGGCGCAGGCGCCTGTGCGCCTTCCCAACCTGCGACCGGGCTGGCTGCGCGGGGTGGCGCACGACCTGCTGGGAGACCGGTACGACGCCCGCGTGCGCGCGAGCGCCCTCCAGCTCCCTCTCGGGAAGCGGACCCTGCTGAGCGGCCGCGACCACCCGCTGGCGGATCTCGTCGCCGCGTCCGCGTCGGTGCCCGGCCTCTTCGCGCCCGCACGGGTGGGCAGGGCCCTCTACGTCGACGGGGGCGTGCGGTCCCTGGCCTCTGCCGAGCGGGCTCCGGCGGCCCAGCACCTGCTGGTCGTGGCGCCCATCGCCGGCCCGGTCCTCGGTCCTGGCGGCCGGACGATGCAGGTCCTGCTCGCCGACGAGATGCGCACCTGGGAACGCCGGACGGGCGGTCGGGCGCACCTGGTGCGCCCTGACACGGCGATCGCGGCACTGGTCGCGTCGCCGAGGCACCTGTTCGACAAGGCCCGGGCTCTGGACGTGTACCCGTTGGCCTACGCCCAGGGCGCCCGACTGCTGGCCACACGACCGGGGCTGCTCCGGATGGCTGCCTGACGGCTGCCGGTACGGTCGCGGTCATGAGCCAGGACGACCGCACCGACGGCGGGTGGCGCCAGCCGCCGCCCCCCGATCCGCAGACGCAAGCCGAGGAGCAGCGGCTCGCCGATGAGCTCCGGCGCATCATCAACCGGCTGGTCATCGTCCGGGCGGACGCCGACGCCCTGCGCCAGGCCGCCGACTCCGCCCGCGACTTCGCGGACCGGCTGGACGCGCTGCCCGCCCGGCTCGACGACGCCGTCATCAGCGAGGCCGGCCTCGCTCCGCAGGACCACCTGCGCTACAGCCCGCTGGCCGGCACCAACAACGCCATCGCGCCGCCACTGCAGATGGAGCGGGTGGACGTCGACGGGGTGGTGCACACGCAGGGGTCGGTCCGGTTCGGCGCCGCGTACGAAGGGCCTCCGGGGCACGTGCACGGCGGGTTCGTGGCGGCGATGTTCGACGAGCTGCTCGGCCGGTCGCAGGGCTCGGCCGGCTTCACGGCGTACCTCACGACGACCTTTCGCAAGCCCACCCCGTTGTTCCGGGAGCTCACCTTGCGGGCGTGGGTGGAGCGGGTCGAGGGGCGCAAGCGCTGGATCCGCGGAACCTGTCATCTGGGGGAGACCCTGCTGACGGAGGCGGAGGGCCTGTTCGTGGCCCCGCCGGGGGGTGTTGCTCTGGAGTACCTCAGCGCGAGCCTCGCCGCGCACGCCCCGCCGACCTGACGTCTGTGCCGTCCGACAAGCCTCGGGCTAGGCTTTCGACCCATGGGGGTCGTCGAACGTCACCACGTCCGTGTCTCCGGCATGCCTGACGGCGAGCCGATGGTGTTCGCCCACGGCTTCGGGTGCGACCAGACGATGTGGCGGCACGTCGCGCCGACCTTCGAGGCCACGCACCGGGTGGTGCTCTTCGACCACCTCGGTGCCGGGGGCTCAGACCTGAGCGCCTACGACCCGGTCCGTCACGCCTCGCTGCGGGGCTACGCCGACGACGTGCTCGCCCTGATCGTGGAGCTCGAGCTGCCGCCGGTGGTGTTCGTCGGGCACTCGGTGAGCGCCATGATCGGCCTGCTGGCCGCTGCGTCGCGACCTGAGCTGTTCTCGCGCTTGGTCCTGGTCGGTCCGAGCCCGCGGTACATCGACGACGACGACTACCGCGGCGGCTTCAGCAGCGAGGACATCGACGAGCTGCTCGCCACGATGGACGCCAACTACCTCGGCTGGGCGCAGCACCTCGCGCCGGTGATCATGGGCGTGCCGGAGCGACCGGAGCTGGGGGAGGAGCTGACGAGCAGCTTCTGCCGGACGGACCCGGTGATCGCCCGGCGGTTCGCCCGCGCGACCTTCCTGGCCGACAACCGCGCCGACCTCGAGCGCGTGGTGACGCCGTCGCTGGTCCTCCAGTGCCGGGAAGACGTCATCGCGCCGCTGGTGGTGGGGCAGTACGTCCACGAGCACCTCGCGGGCAGCGAGCTGGTCGTGCTCGACGCCATCGGCCACTGCCCGCAGCTCAGCGCCCCGTTGCTGGTGATCGACGCGATCCAGGACTACCTGTCGTCGGAGCTGCAACCAGCGTGACGGGCGACTGGGAGAGCGCCCCGTGCGGCCTGCTCACCCTTGCGTCCGACGGGCTCGTCCTGGCGGCGAACCGCACGTTCCTCGACTGGGTGGGACACACGCCTGAGGACGTCATCGGCCGGCGGCGGCTGAGCGACCTGCTGACGGTCGGGGGGCGGATCTACTGGGAGACCCACGTCGCGCTGCTCCTCGAGGTCGATGGGCGCCTCGACGAGGTGGCGGTCGAGCTGCGCGGGGCCTCCGCGCGCCGGCAGGTGCTGCTCACGGCGGTCGTCGACGGCGAGGCCAAGGCGCGGGTGATCCAGGTGGCCCTGTCCGGGGTCCAGGAACGTGCCCGCTACGAGCGCGAGCTCGTCGCCGCCCGCAGCGCGGCGGAGCGCTCGGCCGGGGCGCTGCAGGCCCTGCAGACGGTCACGGCGCGGCTGTCCGGCGCCCTCGGCCGCCCGGCCGTCGCCGAGGTCGTGCTGGACGCTGCCTGTGGCGTCCTTGGCGGAGTCGCGGCGACGCTGTGGGTCGGCTCCCCCCTGGCCCTGCACGGAGCCCGCGGTGAGGACGCCCCGCCGGTCCCGCGTCAGCTGCTGGACACCGCGGCTCTCGTGGTCGACGGCCGCCTCGTGGTCTCGCTCCCCGGGCAGAAGGGCGCGCAGGGGCTGCTGTCCCTCCGCCTGCCCCAGGACCGGCTCGACGCCGTACCCGACCTGGACCTGGTGCAGGTGATCGCCCAGCAGGCGGGGCTCGCCCTGGAGCGCGCGCAGCTCTACGAGCAGCAGGCGGGTGTCGCGGCCACGCTGCAGCAGGCCCTGCTCGGCGGTGCCGTGCCGGATCACCCCCGCATCGCCTTGGCGACCGCCTACCGCCCAGGCGTCGAGCAGCTCGAGGTCGGCGGCGACTGGTTCGACGCCTTCCTCGTCGACGAGCAGACCCTGGCGGTCTCGGTGGGTGACGTGGTGGGACGAGGGCTGCATGCGGCCAGCGCCATGGGGCAGCTGCGCAGCGCGGTCCGTGCCCTTGCCGCCCCGGGGGCGGGCCCGGCCGCTGTCCTCGAGGGCCTGGACCGGTTCGTCGAGCAGGTCGACGGGGCGAGCATGGCCACCCTGGCGTACGTCGAGCTCGACCTCGACTCCGGGCTGGTGCGCTACGCGTGCGCCGGTCATCCGCCGCCCGTGCACGTCGGCGGCCTGACGGGTGCGCAGCTGATCTGGGAGGGGCGCTCGGCGCCGCTGGGAGCCTTCGGGCGGCCGGTGCACCGCGACGAAGCGAAGGTGCAGCTCGCGCCGGGTGACCGGATCGTGCTCTACACCGACGGGCTGGTCGAGCGGCGCAGCCGCGGCCTGGACGTCGGGCTCGACTTGCTGGTGGAGGCGGCGCAGGACCTCGCCGGCCGGCGGCCGGACGTGGCGGTCGCCGACCTGGTCGACCGGCTCCTGGCGGACGAGCAGATGCGCGACGACGTGTGCGTGCTGCTCGTGCTGTGGGCCGGTGACCACCTCGTACGCCACGTCGCCGAGCTCGCTGATCTCCGAGCGGTACGCCACGACCTGCGCACCTGGCTCGAGACCGAGCAGGTGCCCGAGCCGGTGGTGGACGACCTGGTGCTCGCCTGCTCGGAGGTGCTCGCCAACGCGCTCGAGCACGGGGGGCGTGACCGGCCCTCCATCCACGTCGCCCTTGACGCGGAGCTCGCCGCCACACCCAGCGGACTCGAGGTGGTGATCCGGGTCGTCGACGACGGCGCCTGGCACGAGCCGGAGCGGTCCTCCGAGGAGCGGGGTCGTGGGTTGCGGATCGTGGGCGCCCTCGTCGACGACGTCGTGATCACCCGGGAGCAGGGGACCGACGTCACCTTGCGGCGGCGGGTGGCAATTCCGTGACGGACCACCCCGCGCCCGTGCTGGTGGACGGCGTTCACCTCGTGGCGCTCGACGGTGAGCTGGACCTGGTCAGCGCTCCGCTCCTCGAGCAGAGCCTTCTGGCGCTCGTCTCCGCCGCCGCGCCGCTGCTGGTGGACCTGAGCGAGGCGACCTTCTTCGACAGCGCAGGCGTGCGCCTGCTCGATCGGCTGCGTCGACGTGCCGTGAGCGAGCAGGCGGGCCTGCTCGTCGTGGCGCCGCTCGGGTCGCCCGCCCGGCGGGTGCTCGAGATCGTCTCGCTGGTCGACGGTCTGGTCGTGGACAGCCGCGAGCTCGGGCTGACGGCGCTCCGACCGGCGTGACCCAGGTGGAACACGTTCTAGTAGGACGTGGTTCTATGTCCTCCTGACCAAGGAGGAACCGCGTGAGCGTCCCGATCATCAGCGCGCTGGCCCTGGAGCCGTCGCCGCACCTGGTGGCCCAGGAGTGCACCGCCTGCGGCGCCCGCTTCTTTGGCCGGCGGGTCGCCTGCGCGGCCTGCTTCGCGCAGGAGTTCCGCGCAGTCGACGTGGCCACCGACGGCGAGGTCGTCGCGTTCACCATCGTCGCGTTCGCCATGCCGGGCGTGCCGACCCCCTACGTCGCGGCCACGATCGACTGCGGCGGGACGACGGTGCAGGCCAACCTCGTCGACGTGGAGCCGTCGGCGGAGCACGTGCACCTCGGGATGAAGGTGCGGCTCACGACGTACAGCCTGGGTCAGGACAGTCACGGGACCGAGGCCGTCGGCTTCGGCTTCGCGCCGATCGGAGAGAGCGCATGAGCAGCGGTGACGTGTGGGTCCTCGGGATCACGATGACGAAGTTCGGCAAGCGGCCCGACGTCGAGACCGATGAGCTCGCGGCGGAGGCGGCCCTCGGGGCGCTCAAGGACGCCGGCGTCACCATGGCCGACATCCAGGTGCTGGCCGCCGGCAACCTCATGGGTGGCGCCCTGGGGATCGGCCAGCAACTGCAGAAGCAGATCGGGCAGACCGGCATCCCGGTCTACAACGTCTCCAACGCCTGCGCGACCGGCGCCACGGCGCTGCGCACCGTGATGATGGCGATCAAGGCCGGTGAGGCTGACTTCGGGCTAGCCGTCGGCGTCGAGAAGCTCAGCGGTGCGGGGCTGCTCGGCGGGGGTGGGTCGCGCTACGACAAGGAGACCTGGACCCCGCGCGGCACCGACGGGGCGATCATGCCGCTCGACGGCCGCGTCGGGACCCAGGGCATGCCCGGGACGTTCGCGCAGGTGGGCATGCAGTACGCCCACGCCTACGGGGGAGCGGACTTCGAGCTGTTCGCGCGCATCAGCGAGAAGAACCACGCCCACTCCACGCTGAACCCGCTGGCGGCGTACAGCAAGGCGATGTCACTCGAGACGATCATGAACGACATCATGATCGCCTATCCCAACACCCGACCGATGTGCTCGGCCAACTGCGACGGGGCGGCCGCGGCGGTCCTCGTGAGCGACGCCAAGCTGCGCACGCTGGACCCGGACCAGCGGCGTCGCGCGGTGAAGATCAGCGCGTCGGTGCTGACCAGCGACCCGTACGACGAGGGCTGCCAGGTGCTGCCGAACATCAACACGCTGACCCGCCGGGCCGCGGCGCAGGCGTACGAGCAGGCCGGCGTGTCCCCGACCGACCTCGACCTGGTCGAACTGCACGACTGCTTCGCCACCGCCGAGCTGGTCCACTACGACAACCTGATGCTCTGTCCCGAGGGTGGGGCCGTGGACTTCTTCGAGTCAGGCGCGCCGTTCCGCGACGGCAGCCTGCCGGTCAACGTCTCCGGCGGGCTGCAGAGCAAGGGCCACCCCATCGCCGCGACCGGCATCGCCAACGTGTGGGAGATCTGCCACCACCTGCGGGGGGAGGCCGGCGACCGCCAGATCGAGGGCGCGCGGGTGGGTCTGGCCCACGTCATCGGTCTGGGCTCCGCCTGTGGCGTGCACATCCTCGAGCGCGCTGCCTGAGGTCGTCGCGGACGCGCGTCGGGAACGCGCCTTGAGCCCGACCAGGCCGCCGACGAACACGACGGACACCACGTTGGCAGCGATGATCGCCGGCTCGCCCAGCAGCACGCCGTAGACCAGCCAGCAGCCGAAGCCGGCCAGCATCGCGGCGAGGTAGGCCCACGAGATGTCGGCACAGGAACGGCTGCGCCAGGTCCGCCACAGCTGGGGGAGCCAGGCCCCGGTCGTCAGGGAGGCGGCCACCAGGCCGATCGCAGTGCGCACGCCGCCAGCCTACGCACGCCCGGGCCCCCTCCAACCCTCCGCTCCCCTCGTCGACTTCCCTGATCTGGTCGACGGTCCTGCGCAGACGAAAGCCCCGCCACACGCTCAAATGAGCGCGTGACGGGGCTGTCGACCTGCGACCAGATCAGGGAAGTGCGGGCCGTCCGGGACTGGTGGGAAGTGCGAGCCGGCGACTAGAGCGCGGTCTGGCGGCGACGGATGGCCGCCGCACCCAACAGCGTCATGAGGCCGACGATCGCCAGCGCGGTGCTGCCACCGGTACGGGGCAGGGCCACCGGCGTGCTGGTCGGGGTGCGGGGCAGCAGGACCGGCGCCGCGACGACCTGGGCGCTCGCGGCGGCGTCGCTCTTGCCGATGCTGAGCTGGACCAGGTTGGGCAGGCCAGGCAGACCGATCGTGACCTGGGCCGGGGTGGCGTGCGCCTCGGCCGACGTGCCGTCCTTGCTGACCTTCTTGGTGAACGTGCCCTGCTGGATCAGCTTGGCGCCGCTGTTCAGCGTCTCGAGCAGGCCCACGACCTGGGCGAGCGCGGTGTTGAGCGCGGCGTCCACGGTGGAGACCAGGCCCTTGGTGGTCTCGTCCAGCTGCTTGCCGAGCGTGGTGCCGTCGAGCAGGCCGACGGTGATGCCCTTGTCGCTGACCAGCGCGTTGAGCAGGTCACCCAGCTCGTTGCCGACCGTGACCTTGATCAGCGTCGCGGACCCGTCGGCGAGGCCGGTGCCGGGCGTGCCGCCCGCGGTAGCCGTGGCCGAGGACTTCGAGGCGGTGACGGTGACCAGGCCGCCGAACAGGGCGAGGTCGGTCAGGTTCGAGCTGGCCGAGGCCGTGGTGACCTTGCTGCCCCGCAGGCCCTTGACCGCCTGCTGCGCGTCGAGGCCGTTCAGCGACAGGATCGCGCCGTCCCGCAGCTTGGCCTGGATCGCCGCGAGCTGCGCCGGCAGGTCCTTGGCCAGCAGGTCGGTGAAGGTGGAGGGCGTCGTGGCGGGGGTGGTGATGGTCGCGGGGCCACCGAGGACGCCACCGAGCGGGTTGGGGACCTCGACGCTCGGGATCTGGGAGGTGACGCCGCCGAGGGCGTCGGTCAGCGGGGTCGCGCCGGCGCCGATGGCCTGGGTCGCGGTGGTGAGGGTGCCGAGCAGCGCGTCGACCGCCGCGCCGGCGCCGAGGTCGGCCAGGCTGCCGAGACCGCTGGTGACGACCTGCGCGCGGCTGGTGCTGCCGAGCGCCGTACCGACCGCGGCGGTCGCCGACTGCGGGGCCGCAGCGAGCCTCAGCCCAAGGGGGTTGGCGGGAACCGCGAGCAGGTTGGCGGTCTGGGTCCCCGGCTTGGCCTGGGTGGCCGTGAGGCTGCGGTCCAGGACGGCCTTGAGCGGGGTCTGCGTCACGACCGTGCCGCCGGCGAGGCTGCTCAGGGCGCGAGCGAGGTCAGCGGTCTTGCCCGTCGCGTCGTGCAGGCCACCACCCTCGACGGCGAGCAGGTCCAGCGTGAGGGGCCGGGGCACACCGGGAACTGCCGGAAGGGCGGCCGGGAGGTTGAGGGCCAGCGACACGACGGAGGCGCTGGCGGTCGCGCGGGTGCTGAGCGGCCGGTCGTTCGTGGCGGCGTGCGCCGGGACGACGGCGACGGCACTGACGGCCAGGGCCAGAGCGGCGGTCGTGACGGTGCGGGTGGTGCGGGTCATCAAGGCTCCTGAGGCGGGGGGACGAGCAGGGGTTCCACGGGGGGCAACGACGCCCCTTCGGGGTGGATACGGCTCGTGTCTGCTTCGGGCGGCGTCGTGACGGAGTTGACACCTCCAGGCCAGGGACATTTCGCACTTCCCTTGGCATTCAGGGCTTTTCGTGCCGGTGGCAGGGTCAGCGCAGTCCGTCGAGCAGGTCGGACAGGGGTGCCCCGCCGGTCCACGCCGGCCGCTCGCGGGTGAAGGCCTCCGTGCCGAACGCGTCGCGGAAGACCTCCAGGGGGAACTTCAGGAAGAAGATGTTCTCGGCTTGGCTCACATGGGCGGCCAGCGAGGCGCGCTTGGTCTCGGCGTGGTCCCGGCAGTCGATCTCCGCCGCGATGTCCTCATCGGGCGACCCGAACTCGTTCTCGTCCAGGGGCGGAGGCTCGATCCCCATCTCCCGCAGCCTGGCGGCGAACTGGCCGAGGCTGCTCCGTTTGAACGCCGGGAAGAACAGCCGAGCCGGAGAGGCGGTGGCGTCCAGTGCCGCGAGCGTGATCCGGTGGGCCTGGATGTGGTCGGGGTGGCCGTAGAAGCCGAAGTCGTCATAGGTGATGACGACGTCGGGCTGGTACTTCTCGATCAGGGCGATGAGCGGCGCCGCCGCCGCCTCCACCGGCGTCGACCAGAACGATCCGGGGGCGTCGTTGGTGGGCCAGCCCATCATTCCGGAGTCGCGGTACCCCAAGGTCTCGAGGTGGGAGATCCCCAGGACCCGGCAGCTGTCCTCGAGCTCGGCGAGCCGCATCGCGACGAGCGCGTCGTGGTCGTGCGAGTCGTCGTGACCCGACTCGCCCGCCTTGGTGTCCGGGCTGTCACCGAGCGCACCGTCGGTGCAGGTGACGAGGACCGTGCGGACGCCCTCGGCGCTGTACTTCGCGAGGATCCCTCCCGTCGTCGAGGCCTCGTCGTCCGGGTGGGCGTGCACCGCCATGATCGTCAGCATGGTCCGACGCTACTTGTCTCGGGCGGCCGGACTCATCCCCCCTTGCGGCGGCGGGGCGGCAGGTGACGGAACCGGTGTCCGGCGAGCCGAAGCGGCACGGGTTCCGGGGCGCCCTCGGTGACCCACGCGGTGAGCGCTGCTGTCGCCCGCTCGCTCAGGACGCCGCCGAGCCAGGTGTCCCGGTCGGCAGCGCGCGGCTTCGACCCAGGGCGCCGTACGACGACGACGTTGCTGCGGTCGCACTCGTCCAGGCACTCCACGACGCGGACCTCGACACCTGGGTGCTCCGCGGCTGCGCGCTCGAGCGCAACGCGCTGCTGGTCGTGGTCGGTCCCTGGGTGCTTGTCGGTGCCGCAGCAGCAGCTGCGGCACAGCAGGACGGTGGTGACGGACGCGTGCTTCACCTGTCCATCCTGCAGGACGTCGCTCAGCGCCCGCGCGTCAGTGCTTGGGACCCGCGCCACACGGCCAGAGCGGCGGCGATCGCACCGACGAGCAGCAGCACGAAGCCGGCGGTCGGCAGCCGGTCGGTCGCTGCTCCAGGGGCGCGCAGCAGCGCGGCGGAACCCAGGACCGCCACCAGGACGGCGATCACGCCACTCGTCCGGTAGCCGATCGACAGCGCCGGCGGCAGAAAGGGCGAGGGGTCGTCCGACAGCGCTCCGAGGGCACCGGCACCCGCGAGCAGGACGCTGAGCCCGATGCAGGCGAACAGCAGACCGGGCAGGCTCGTTGCCGGAGCGAGGCCGAGCAGCACGATCGTCACGGCGCCCAGCACGGTCCCGAGCAGGGCCAGCCCCGCCGACACGGCGAGGTCCACCCGGATGACCTCGAGGTGGCGCAGCGGGACTGCGGCGACCAGCGGCGCGCGGTCGACGTCGAGGCGCACCGGGTCGGCGAGGCGCGTGGCCACAGCGGCGAGAGCAGCGCCTGCGAGCGCCGCCCACACCATCGGCACCTGCAGGTCGTTGCGCGTCGCCCCCGGCGTCACGCGCTGCGCGGCAGCGAGGGTGAAGCCGCTGACCGCCGCACAGGCGAGCACCCGGGGCAGCACCGGCGTCCCCTGCTCCTGCACGAACGCCTTGCCCGCCAAGGCGTACGTCGACCCGGGGCGACGTGGCAGCGCGACGCGCCGTCGGCGGGCGCGGCGCAGCGGCTCGGTACGGCTCAGGTAGACCGACGAGGTGAAGCCGAGGCGCAGCCCGGTCCGCGTGACGTCAGCCCGACGCGAGCGGGCCAGCAGCTGCTCCGGGCTCACCCGCCCTGCCGTCCACCAGGCCAGCGCCACCAGCGGCCCCAGCAGACCGACGAGCACGAGAATGGCGAGGCCACTGAAGGACCTGCCCGGACCCAGGTCGCCGATGTCCCGGAGCGCCCCGACGTAGCCGTCACGCACCAGGGACCGGCCGAACCAGCAGCCGGCGCCCAGCGCGGCAAGGCCGGTCAGGGAGCCGAGCAGCCTGGCGACGCGGGCCAGCTGGCGCGAGCCCTGCACCTGCCAGGCGACGAGCACGGTCACGACGGCGACCAGGGCGGGCAGCAGCAGGTCGTCGCGCACCACCGTTCCGCGCCGCTCCAGGTCCCGCAGGTCGACGTACAGCAGGGCAGCGGACACGAACGCGGCGACGGCCAGAGCGCGCACGACCGCAGCGAGCAGCGCCGGAAGCACCAGGGCGCGGCGAGGGACCGGCCACGTCAGCAGCAGCCGGGCGTCTTCCGGGGGCAGCACCACGGGGCCGCCCCGCGCCGCGGCGGCGGAGCGAGCCACCAGCACGATCACCGCCACCGCGGCGAGCACCCGCGGCTCGGCGGCGGCGAAGGCCGAGCGCAGCGGGCCCGGCGAGGGAGCAGTCGCCTGGCCGAGGGCGAACAACGGGTAGGCACAGAACAGGACGACCAGGTAGATGCCGTAGAGGGCGTCGCCGAGCGACTGCCGCTCCCGCGCGGCGCGACGACGCACGGTACGGACGTCGCGGGCAACGCTCACGCGTCGTCGTCCGGCGTGGTCACCACGTCGCGGGGCTGGCCGGAGGCGACGACGACGCCGTCCTCGAGCCGCATGGCCCGGGTCGCAAAGCCCTCGACGCGGGCCCGCGCGTGCGTCGCGACGACGGCGGCAGAGCCCTCGGCGCAGCGCTCGCGCAGCAGCGCCAGGAAGGCCTCCCGCCCCGCATCGTCGAGTCCGCTGAACGGCTCGTCGATGAGCATCAGCGCGGCGGGGCGCAGGAAGGCCAGGGCCAGGCCTGCCTTCTGGCGCATGCCGCGGCTGAAGGTGGCCGGCACCTCGTCGAGGACGTGCCCGATGCCGAGGCGGTCGAGCAGGCCCGCGAACGGCTCGGTGGGGACCTCCCACGCACCGGCGACGAAAGCGGCGTGCTGGCGCAGCGTCAGATCCGGAAACAGCAGGGGTTCATCTGGTACGTAGGCGATCTCACGCCGGTAAGCCGGGTCGTCACGGGTGGGTTCGAGGCTGCGTGTCCCGACGACGACGGAGCCCTCCGTCGGGTCGACGACGCCGGCGATGATCGCCAGGGTCGTGGACTTCCCGGAGCCGTTGTGGCCGAGCAGCGCCACGACCTTGCCCGGCATCAGCGTGAAGCTGATCGGGCCGAGCACCCGCCGGCCGTCGTAGTCCTTGCGGAGGTCCTTGACGACGAGGGCGGGGGTGGTGGCCACCGCCTCACGCTAGGCGACTCAGGGGATGAGGCCGTCCCCGGTGGCGTCGTACAACCAGGAGACGTCGGCCGTGGCCAACCGCTCGTGCCACGAGGCCGGCGCGGCGTTCATGAGGGTGCCGTAGTCCCAGTAGTCCTTCCACAAGGTGATGACGTCACCGTCGACCTCCATGACGCTGACGAACGGCAGGGAGACGGTCTCGCCGGTCGGCCAGTGCCACACCTCGCGGTGCTCGGTGACGACGTTGCGGCCCTCGGCGACGATCGGTCCCTCGAAGTGCTCGTAACCGGCCAGTCCCTGCAAGCCGAGCTGCAGTCGGGCGACGATGCCCGCCGGTCCCTTGGCCGCGGACGTCGGCCCCGCGGGGACGTCCCAGTAGACGGAGTCGGGGCCGAAGAAGTTGGCCATCGCGTCCCAGTCGCGCGCGTACAGCGCCTTCCAGAACTGCTGGACCAGCGCCGCGTGGTCAGCCACGGACGAGCCTGCCTGGACGCGCGCCGGTCTGCTCGCCGTGCCGATAGGTGACGACCCCGCTCTTGATGGTCGCGACGTACCCGGTGGCGCGCTGCACGATCCGGGAGCCACCGGCGGGCAGGTCGGTGGCGACCTCCGGTGGCAGCAGCTGCAGGGCGTCGTAGTCGATGAGGTTGACGTCCGCGAGCATCCCGGGCTCCAGGGTCCCGCGGTCGGTGAGGCCGTACAGCCGTGCGGTGTCGAGGGTCTGCTTGCGGACGACGTACTCCAGGGGGAGGGTCTCGCCGCGACGGCGGTCCCGCGTCCAGTGGGTGAGCATGAACGTCGGGATCGAGGCGTCGCAGATCACGCCGCAGTGCGCGCCGCCGTCGGACAGGCCCACCGCGGCGCGCGGGTGCAGCAGCATCTCGCGCGCCTGGTCGAGGTTGCCGTAGCTGTAGTTGAGGATCGGGATGTAGAGCAGTCCCTCGCCGCCGCCGGTCATCATGTGGTCGTAGGCGATCTCGAGCGGGTTCCTGCCCGTGGCATCGGCCATCCCGGCGAGCGAGTCGGCGTACTCGGGCTCGTAGTTCGGCGGGTCGCCCAGGACGTAGGTCTTGGCGTACGCGTCGTTGAGGCGCTTGGCCGTCTCCTCGTCCGGCTCCCAGGCGAGGATCTCGGCGCGGAGCGCCGGGTCCTGCAGCCGCGCGTAGAGGTCCGGCACGCGGGGGTACTTCAAGGCCGCGAAGGCCGGGATGACGTCGAACAGGCAGTACGTCGTACGCAGGCCCGACAGCAGTCCGGTCGCGCGACCGGCGACCTGCGGCCACAGCTCGGCGCCCTCCTCCGCCGCGGCGAGCGAGGCGTCCATCAGCTCCCGCCAGAGGTCCGGCGCCGGGTCGACCTGGATCAGGGCGAAAGTCACCGGGCGACCCGTCTCGGCCGACAGCCGCCGCATCCAGTCGACCTCCTTGGCGGGGTTGACGATGTCCTCGCCCGCAGCCCCCATGGGCGCGAGCTCGACGATGCCCTTGCCGGCCTCCCCGAGCGCGCGGCAGATGCCGAAGACCTCGTCCTCCGCAGCGAACGTCCCGGGGACCGGCTGGCCGTCGATGGCGACGTGGGCGATGGTCCGGGACATCGAGAAGCCGAGCGCTCCCGCGTCGATCGCCTCGCGGACGATGGCCTTCATCTGCTGGATCTCGTCGGGAGTGGCCGCTTCGTTCTGCGCGCCGCGCTCGCCCATGACGTACGCCCGGACGGGTCCGTGCGCGATCTGCGTCCCGAGGTCGACCGTCCACTCCTTGGTGGCCAGCACGTCGAGGTACTCCGGGAAGGACTCCCAGCCCCAGGTCAGCCCCTCGGCGAGGGCCGAGCCGGGGATGTCCTCGACGCCCTCCATCAGACCGATCAGCCAGTCGTGCTTGTCCGGCGCGACGGGGGCGAAGCCGACGCCGCAGTTACCGGTGACCACGGTCGTGACGCCGTGCCAGGAGGACGGGGCGAGCTCGGAGTCCCAGGTGGCCTGACCGTCGAAGTGCGTGTGGATGTCGACGAAGCCGGGGGTGACCAGCAGGCCGGTCGCGTCGATGGTGCTGCTCGCGTCGGTGACGCTGCCTGGCTCGACGACGGCAGTGACGCGGCCGTCGTCGATGACGAGATCAGCCAGCCGAGCCGGTGCCCCCGTTCCGTCGACGACGTTTCCACCGGTGATGACGAGGTCATGAGCCATACCGGCATCGTGACCGCGCGATGTGGGAGCCGCAAGGGGGCTGCGTCCTGCTGACCGGGACGCGCGCCCTCGCGTCAGGCTCAACGGCGCCGTCAGGGGCGACGGCCGCTGTAGGCGATCAGCTTGGTCTGGGCATCCGCGTCGTCGGGCACCTCGACCCGCGGGCCGAACATGCCGCCGCTGCGCATCTGCTCCTCGGGAAAGCTCGCCATCTGCGCGTACAGCACGTCGACCTCGGCAGGATCGAGGGTGTCGTCCTGTCCGGTGGCCCGTGCCAGGTCCCACGTGTGGACGAGGACGTCACCGAGGCCGAACATCGCGAACGCCTGACCGAGCGTCATGGGTCCCATGCCGAACTCGACCTCCTTGCCGATCTGCTCGTCGTCATCGAGCAGGGACTGGAGCGCGTCATCGAGCGCGTGCCACGTGCCCGCCGGATCCTCTGTGACGTCCGGCAGGGCGACCTCGACTCCGGCCTTGGCGAGGAACATGCCGGGGACCCACTCGGCCAGGTGACCGACGACGTCACGAGCCAGCCAGCCCTCGCACGGAGCCGGATCGGTCCACCTGCCGTCGGTCACGTTGTCCACCCGGGTGGTGAAACCCGCCGCGACGGTCCGGTAACGGTCTCCGATGGTGGTCATGCACGGAGCCTTGCAGGCCGAGCCGTCGCCGTCCACGAGAGCCGATGCCCGGCACGCACCACTAGGGTCGGGAGGGCCGTACGTCGAGAGGGGCACCCGAGTGAGTCCGCGCGCCGTCGCGACGCCGCTGTCGCGCGAGCGGGTCCTGCGGGCCGCCTTCGAGCAGGCCGACAGCGAGGGCCTCGAGAGCGTCACGATGCGCAGTGTCGCGGCCCGGCTGGGGGTCGAGGCGATGTCGCTCTACCACCACGTGCCGAACAAGAGGGCCATGCTGGACGGTTTGGTCGACCTGCTCGTGCAGGTCGCCGAGCTGCCCACCGGCGAGCTGACGGCCGAGCAGTGGATCCGCCGCACGGCCGCGGGGATGCGCGGCCTCGCCCAGCAGCACCCGCGCGTGGTGCCGCTGTTCACGCGTCGTCCGGTGCCGCTGGACGACCCTGTCTCCGCGCGCCCGTTCGAGGCGGGTCTGGCGGCGTTCGTCCGGGAGGGCTGCGATGTGGCGGAGGGCTTTGCGGCGGTCCAGTCGGTCCTGATCTCGGTCCTCGCCCTCGCGCAGCTCGAGGCGATCGCTCAGGCGGAGCCGCCTGAGGACAACGCGACCGCGCTCGAGGCGCTGTCGGCGCAGGAGTTCCCGTTGCTCGCTCAGGTCCACGCGATCGACCCCGGTCTGAGCGGTTTCTGGCAAACCCTCACGGACGCGCTGGTGAAGGGCTTGACCCGCCATACAACGTAAGGCTATCTTACAGCGTAAGAGAACCGACGTGGAGGTGTGGCATGTCCTTGCAGGAGAAGCTGACAGAGCTGGCGACCGAGCTCGCCGTACCAGGAGCGGTCGTGGCGATCGTGCACGGCGACCAGGTCCACATCGGCGTGCACGGTGTGACGAACGTCGACCACCCGCTCGAGGTCGACGAGCAGACGCTGTTCCAGTTCGGGTCCACGGGCAAGACCCTCACGGCCACCGCCCTGATGGTGCTGGCCGAGCAGGGAAGGCTTGATCTCGATGCCCCGGTGCAGACCTATGTCCCTGAGCTGCGGCTCAAGGACGAGAGCGTCGCCGAGAAGGTGACGGTCCTGCAGCTGCTCAACCACACTGCCGGCTGGTCGGGCGACGTGATCCCCGAGACCGGCGACGGCGACGACGCCGTGGCCAAGGCGGTGGCCAAGATGGTCGACCTCGATCAGGTGTCGCCGCTGGGCGCCAGCGTCTCCTACAACAACGCCTCGCTGTCGCTGGCTGGGCACGTGATCGCGAACGTCACCGGGACGACGTACGAGCAGGCGGTCCGCGACCTGGTCCTCACACCGCTGGGGCTCGCACACACGTACGCCTTCGCCAAGGAGATCATGACCTTCCGGTTCGCCTCCGGGCACCAGCGCACCCCGGAGGGGGTCGTCGAGGTCGTCCGTCCCTGGTCGCTCCCGCGATCGGGTACTCCCGCCGGTGGCTGGACGGCCACCATCGGTGACCAGGTGCGCTGGGCGCAGTTCCACCTGGGCCAGACCGGTGACGACGTGCTGTCCGCGCAGGCGCGCCAGCGCATGCAGCTGCCCACCGCCGAGATGCCCGGCAGCGCGCTCGGCGACGCGGTCGGGATCTCCTGGCTGCTCAGTGAGTACGGCGGTGCGACCCTCGTGAGCCACGGTGGGACGACCATCGGCCAGCACTCGGACTTCGCCATGGTCCCGGAGCAGGGCTTTGCCTTCATCTGCATGACCAACTGCGGACCGACCGGCGCGCAGCTCTACGGCGCCCTGCGCACGTGGTCCCTCGAGTCCTACCTCGGTCTCACCAAGGCCGAGCCCGAGCTGGCTGTGGACCCCGACCTCACGCCGTACGAGGGCTTGTACACCAGCGCCGTCGCCGATCTGCAGCTGACGTCGGGCGAGGGTCTGCTGACCGCCACCATCACCATCACCGACCTCACCCTCATGGCTGAGGGCGACGACCCGGTGCAGCCGCCGATCGACCTGGCGCTGCTGGCCGGTGACGACGACCGGTACGTCGTCCCCACGGGCGAGGGCAAGGGGATGCGCGGCTTCTTCACCCGCGACGAGTCCGGGAAGGTGAACGGCGTCAACCTCAGCGGCCGTCACATGACGAAGGCGTAGCTACGACGGCACGGACCGTGGCGAGCTGTACTGCACGCAGGTGCAGCTCGCCACCCAGTTCTGGTCGTAGGCGCGGACGGCGTTGTCGTGCTGCTTCCCTGACAGGAACGAGGCGGGGAGCAGGGCGGACGTGTACGAGCTGCCGAGCGACTCCATCCCGGCGACCAGACCAGCCGGACTCAGCGACGGCGCTCGGGACAGGGCCGCGACGAACAAGAAGAACGAGTCGCACTCGATGAGGGCGATGCTGGCGGCGTTCGTGCTCGTGTAGGTCTGGCCGGTGCGCCGCTTCATGATGTCCAGGCAACGGGCGGTCGCCGGCGTCGCCAGCTTGGAGCCGTCAGCTGCCGGCAGGTCGATCGTGGGCAGCCAGCCGTTGCCGGCCATGCCGTTGAGCTGCTCAGCCTTGACCAGGCCGGCGTCGTGGATCGCCTGCGGCCCTGCGCCGCTGGTGACCCCGAAGCGCGGGAAGTACTGCTGGCTCTGGGCGTTGCTGCCAAAGAGTCCCAGCAGCAGGCCGTTGCCGTCATTGAAGACCAGGTGCGTGACGCCGTCCTGCTGCATGCGCAGAGTCGCGCTCTTGATCCCCGCCACGGTCCGGCTCAGGTCGGACTGGCTCTCGGCGAGAGGGACGAAGAACACGTGGGCGCTGTCCACGGGGTGCCCGGCCGCGCGCAGCGCCGGGAGCAGGCTGTTGGTGACCCCGTTCTTGAAGTACTGCGGTTCGTAGCTGAGGACGGCGACCTTGGCGGACGTCGAGGCCGGCTGGCCGCTGAGGGTGTTCCAGCCGGTGAAGTACTTCTGCCGGGTGAGGGACCCCACCGCGTCCTTGAGCAGGCGTTCCATGCTCATCGTGCCAAGGGTGAAGGCGCTGGGGTAGGTCTGGGAGAAAGCCCGATCGCGGCCCACGAGCCCACCGGCAGCGAACTGCGTCACCCCCGCGTCCTTCAAGCACTTGGGGAAGACGTCGGTGATGCCGGTCGAGAAGACGGCCATCACCTCGTGGTCCTCGGTGAAGTCCGAGCAGGCGGCGCCGTCCTGGGTGGCGCCGGACTGCGTGGACTGCGCGTCGTAGGCGTGGACGACCACCTCCAGCTTGCGGCCGGCGATGCCACCTGCCTCGTTGATCTCGTCCTGCAGGGCCTTGATGTTGGCGCGCGCATCGCCCTGGGTGATCCCGCTCGCGCCGATCGCGGAGTTGGCGGCGTCCCCGTTGCTGGTGACCGTCGCGCCGATCGTGATGGTCTTGTCGGTGACCCCGAGGCCGGTGGGCGTGGCTCCCGAACCCCCGCTGGTCGACCCGGCTCCGCCAGCGCTGCCGGACGTACCGGTCGTCCCTGAGGCGCCCGAGCGTCCCGGGGAGCCAGACGTCCCTGCGCCGGTGGTCGTGCCGCCGGAGCCAGAGGTCGAGCCGGAGAACCCGCCGCTGGCGCCGCCTCCGCCGGAGGACCCGCCGGTGGAGGTGCTGCCGTCTGGCACGACCTCGCCGGTGGCGGGATCGACGGACAGCCCGCTGCCGCCAGAGGTGCCTTCCAGGTCCTGCTCGGTCCCTGGTCCTGTCCCCGTGACGCGGACGGTGCTCCCGCAGGCGGTCAGGCTCACGGTCAGCAGGGCGGCAACAGCGAGGGCGCGGGCTGGGAGGGCCATGCCCCGATTGTGCTGCTTGTGGCCCGAGCGTGGGTTGTCTCCCGACGAACAAGCGCACGGGTCCGGTTGGTCGCCGGGCACTACGTCAGGCCGGGGTTGCCCGCAGCGCACGACCGGGGAACGCGTCTGTGACGATCTCGCCGTCCCGCACCACGGCCGTTCCGCTGACCAGGAGGTGGCGTACCCCTCGCGAGGGTTGAGCCGGGTCGAGGTAGGTCGCCACGTCGGTCACGGCGGCCGCGTCGAGCACCACGATGTCCGCGTCGGCGCCCACCCCCAGGTGACCCTTGCCGTGGGCGGCCGGTGCGAAGTCGAGGACCCGCGCCGGAAGGTAGGAGCAGCGGCGGAAGGCCTCCAGCCAGGTCCAGTCGCCGGCCTCGCGCACCATCATCCGCAGCGATCGGGTGAAGGTTCCGGCGGTGCGTGGGTGCGTCGTCCCTCCGGGGGGCAGCGGCCACTCGGAGCTCTCGTGGCTCCCGTCGGGGAAGAACACCGGCATGGCGTCGCTCGCGACGATGGAGTCCTCGAACGCGAGCGACTGCCGCAGGAGAGCCAGGTCCTCGGAGCGCGTCTCGTCCAGGAACTCCACGATGCACGGCGCGCCGGGGGTCGTTGTCCGCAGCTGCCGGAGGCGGCGTTCGTCGACGATCCGTTCGCCGGTCTCGACCATGAGGATCGAGGCCGGGGTGAGGTCCCACGCCGGCAGTCGCTCGGGCGCGAGGAAGAACGCCCCGATCGCCGTGCTGCCCGCGCCGTACGGGTAGGCCTCGACCGTCACGCGGGACCCCTCGCGACGGGAGGCGTCGAGCGTCTGGAGCACCCTGTCCACGTGCCGGCGTGAGGTGCTGTTCACGTGACAGTGGTGCATGTGGGCACCGGTCTCCGCGGCGAGCTGGGCGATCTCCAGCGATCCGTCGATCGGTGTCGTCGGGTCGGCCTCCACCAGCTCCCGCACATGGGTGTACGTCGGGACGCCGGCCTCGGCAGCCAGGCGCGCGACGGCCAGGAACTCGGCCGGGTCGGTGCGAGGGGCGTAGCCCATCAGGACCCCGATGCCCAGGGCCCCGTCGGCGATCTCCCCGCGGATGAGGTCCACCCAGCGGGCGAGTTCGGCGGGCGTGGAGGAGCGCTGCCAACCCGGCTCGCCGAGCATCGTGAGGTCGTCCACGAGGTTCGCGGCTCGAGGGATGCCGAGCAGGACCTGGGCGCGGGCCCCGCCCCAGCTCGCGGAGAAGCCGTAGTGCAGGGGGCGGCCCTCGGCGGCAGCATCGTCGTACGCCTTGGCGACGGGCATGAGGCCGGCCTCGAGGTCGAGCGCGGTGGTGACGCCGTCCATCGCTTGCAGGCGCTGGCCGGCGATCGTGTGCACGTGGCTGTGCAGGTCCACGAAGCCTGGGCCGACGACCAGGCCGGTCACGTCGAGAGTGGTGTCCCCGGTGAGCCCTGGACCTACCGCGGTGACCTTGCCGTCCTCGACCTTGATGTCAGTGACCTCGTCGAGCCCGGTTCCCGGGTCGATGACCCGACCTCCCGAGAGCACGAGCGAGGTCATCGGAGGTCGTCCAGGAGCGCGGCGAGCAGGCGGGCCCGCGGTTCCAGCTGGGAGACCAGGACGTGCTCGCCCTCGGCATGCGCGCCGTCGCCGACCGCCCCGAGCCCGTCGAGGGTAGCCACACCCGCTCCAGCGGTGAAGTTGCCGTCCGACCCGCCGCCGACGGAGACCCCTTTCAGGGCAGGCAGTCCGAGCTCGTCCGCGAGCCGCGTGGCGCGCGCGAAGAGATCCGACGACGAGGTCGCGTCCAGCGGCGGGCGGTTGACGCCGCCCGTGACGCTCACGGTGGTCCCGGCCACCTGAGCGGTGAGGGCGCGGACCTCGGCGTCGACGCGGTCGAGCTCGGCCGGGACCGAGGCCCGCACGTCGAGCGCAACCGACCCGCGGGCGGGAACGGTGTTGCTCGTCGTCCCGGCGGACATCAGGGTCGGGGTCACGGTGGTGCCGAGGTCCGGTCGCCCGAGGCCAGAGAGCGCGAGGACGGCGTGGGCCAAGGCGATGCCCGCGTTCGCGCCCTTCTCCGGCTCGAGGCCGGCATGGGCAGCGCGGCCGGTGATGCTCACGTCGTACAGCGCGATGCCCTTGCGGGCGGTCTTCAGGGCGCCAGCTGCAGAGGGCTCGCACACCAGCGTCGCTCGGCACCCCTTGGCGGCATCGAGGACGATCTGCCGCGAGGTGGGGGAGCCGAGCTCCTCATCGGAGGTGAGCAGCAGACGGATGCCGTCGAGCGACCCCAGCGTGGACAGGGCCGCGAGGGCTTGGACGACGCCGGCCTTCATGTCGAAGGTGCCAGGACCGGTGGCGATGTCGCCGTCGACCGAGAACGGCCAGCGGGCAAGGGTGCCCGTGGGCCAGACCGTGTCCAGGTGGCCCAGCACGAGCACCGTGGGGTTGCCCCAGTCGAACTGCAGGTGCGTCCGTCCGCCGGACTCCAGCAGGGTCGGCCGACTGTCCAGCAGGTCGACCGTCAGCTCGGTGAGCACGTGCCCACAGGCGCGGGTCGCCTCGTCGTCGGTCGAGGGCGACTCGCACGACACCAGCTGCTCCAGCGCGTTGAGCATCCAGGGAGTCACGTCAGGGTCCTCAGCTGCAGCCATACGACAAGGCGCACGTCGGCGTCCTCCAGGTCCAGGTCGAAGAGCTCCCGGACGCGGCGCATCCGGTAGCGGAAGGTGTTGGGGTGGACCTGCACGGCCTCGGCTGCGGCGGGCATGTCGGCGTTGGCCGAGAGGTAGGCGAGCACGCTCTCGACGTACGGCGTGCCGTGCTCAGAGTCGTGCCGCAGCAGCAGGTCCACGGCAGGCAGTCGCAGGTGCGGAGAAGCCGAGAGGTGGCCTTGCAGGTCGAGCAGCGCCACCTGTGGGAGGACGTCCTCCACGGTGGCCACCCGCCCCGGCTCCACCAGGCGGAGCACGGCGTCGGCGTCGGAGCGGGACCGGCCCAGAGACGGCAAAGACGCTGCGGTGCAACCGATCCCGGCGCGCAGCTCCACCCGCAGGGCGGCCTGGGCTCGCTCGACGACGGACTCGGCGAGCTGCACCACACGCGCGCGGCTCAGGTCGGCGCCGGGCAGCAGGGCGTACACCGTCCCGAGCTGCAGCAGGACGCTGCTCCGGGCGCTGACGGCGGCGCACTGGAGCTGCACCAGGTCGGCCACGGCGTCTGCGTCGAGCTCGTCCAGGGCGGAGTCGTCGGGCAGGGCAAAGGCCACCAACGTGACCGGACGGACCGGGTCGATGCCGAGCCGGGCGCCGGCGAGGTCGGGGGAGGACCGGCCGTCGAGCAGCGAGCGCAGCAGCTCGCCGCGCGCCCGCCGGTCGGTCCCGGTGCTGACCCGGGCCCGCAGGAGGTGGAGGGTGGCCAGGCGGGAGGCGTCGAGCAGGGCGCGCTCCGCCCCGTCGGGCAGCGGCTGGTGCTCGACAACCCACAGGGACCCCAGCATCTCCGCTCCGGACCGGACGGCGATAGCCAGGCGCGGCAGGATGTCGCCCTCGGTCGGGATGCGCACGACCCCGTGGGAGCGCTGGACCTCACGGTAGATCCGGTCGTTCCGGTCGAACTCCGGGACCTTGCGCCCGAGGATCCCCTGACGACGGGCCTCATCGATCGGCTGGTCCGGCAGGGACGAGTACGCCAACACCCGGCGCTGGGGGTCCTCGATCGTGACCGCCCCACCCACCGCTGCGGCCAGGGAGTTCGCCAGGGCGAACAGGTCTCCGCTGCCCTCCTGCGGCCCGAGGGCGCTGGTGAGCAGCTGCAGCAGGTGGTTCCAGGGCAGGTCGTCGTCGGCGGCGATGACCGGCACGGGCGCGCGGAGGTAACGGCTCTCGTCCGTCGCGCCGAGCTTGACGACCACGCCGGGCACGGGCGGCGCGAGCTCCAGCGCCGTCGAGGCATCGACGCACAGCGCCAGCGCCGTCGGCGAGGTGGGCAACGGGTCGCCGGGGCCGACCAGCACCACCTCGTCGACCACCGTGTCGAGCCGCTCGAGGTCCCCGACCGCCCGCACGGCAGGGCTCAGCACGTCGAGCAGCGCGCGCAGGGTGGGCATGCAGGGCAGTCTGCCTGAGCCGGGAACACGTGGCCTCGTCCAGCAGCACCACGAAAGCGTCCGGGCTTCTTCAGTCAGCACGATGATCCCCACGGACCGTCTCGCCAGAGTGAGGGCATGACCTTGGCCACCAGTGCGCTGGACTCCGCTGCGGGCACCGCCGACCGTTCCGCCCGCCACGCCGGGGTGATCGTGCTCGAGCTGCGCACGCCCGCCGAGACCGAGCGCGCCGACGGGCTGCTCCGTGACATCTGGCGCGCCGGGGAGGCGCCGGTCCCGGCCAACCTGCTGCGCACCGTCCAACACACCGGCGGCTACGTCTTCGGGGCCTACGACGCCGCGGGGGTCATGGTCGCGGCGAGCATGGGCCTGCTGGCGACCCACGCCGGACGTCCCACGCTGCACAGCCACATCACCGGGGTCCTCCCCGGCGGTCAGCGCCGCGGCCTCGGGTACGCCGTGAAGCAGCACCAACGGTGGTGGGCCCTCGCGCACGGGCTGCACGAGATCACCTGGACCTGTGACCCCTTGGTGCGCCGGAACGTCGGCTTCAACCTGCATGCGCTCGGGGCGGACGTCGCGGCGTACCTGCCGGACCACTACGGCACCATGCGCGACGGTGTCAACGCCGGTGACGAGTCCGACCGGCTGGAGTTCGTCTGGCAGTTGGAGAGCCCGCGGGCCCTGCTCGCCGGTGAACGACGCTTGCCGAGCGTCGAGGGGCGCGGCATCCCGGTGGCGCTGAGCGCGGCCGACACCGGCGCCGCCGTGGCGTCGGCCGTCAGCGCCGGCAGTCGGCTCGTCCAGCTCCCGCACGACATCGAGGCGCTGCGGCGCACCGACCCTCGAGCGGCCGCCGGCTGGCGCCGCGCCGTACGCGATGCCCTCGTCCCTGCTCTCGCCGAGGGGGCCGCCGTCCGCGGCCTCACCGACGACGGCGCCCTGCTGCTGGAGGTCTCCCCGTGAAGCTCAGCTCCGTCGAGGTACTGCGCCTGTCGCTGCCCCTCGTCTCACCGTTCCGCACGTCCTTCGGCACAGCCACCTCACGAGAGCTGCTGCTGCTCCACGTGACGACCCCGGACGCCGAGGGCTGGGCGGAGTGCGTCGCCATGGACGGCCCGCTCTACAGCAGTGAGTACGTCGATGGCGCCGCCCACGTCCTGCGGCACCACCTGGTCCCTCGCCTGGCCGCCACGGAGAACCTGACCGCCGCCCGCGTGGCGAGTGTCCTGCACCCGGTCAAGGGGCACCGGATGGCCAAGGCCGCCCTGGAGACCGCCGTGCTGGACGCGGAACTGCGCGCAGCGGGGACGTCGTTCGCCACGCACCTCGGGGGGGTGCGCGACCGCGTGCCCGCCGGGGTGAGCGTGGGGATCATGGACTCCGTGCCGGCGCTTCTCGACGCGGTCGACGGCTACCTGTCCGAGGGCTACGTCCGCATCAAGCTCAAGATCGAGCCCGGCTGGGACTACGAGCCCCTCAAGGCCGTCCGCGAGCGGTTCGGCGACATCCTGCTGCAGACCGACGCCAACACCGCCTACACCCTCGCCGACTGGAAGCTGCTCGAGCGGCTCGACGCCTTCGACCTGCTGTTCCACGAGCAGCCGCTGGACGAGGAGGACCTGCACGGGCACGCCGAGCTCGCCAAGCTCGTGCGCACGCCGATCTGCCTGGACGAGTCGATCGTCTCCGCGCGGTCAGCGGCGGACGCGATCCGCATGGGGGCCTGCACCGTCGTGAACGTCAAGCCCGGCCGGGTCGGCGGCTACCTCGAGTCACGTCGGATCCACGACGTGTGCGCGGCCAACGGCGTACCGGTCTGGTGCGGCGGGATGCTCGAGACCGGCATCGGACGCGCGGCCAACGCGGCGCTCGCCTCGCTGCCCGGGTTCACCCTGCCCGGAGACGTCTCGGCCTCCTCGCGCTACTACGCCCAGGACGTGACCGAGCCGTTCGTGCTGGAGGATGGGCACCTGACCGTTCCGACCGGCCCGGGCATCGGCGTCGCGCCGCTCCCCGACGTGCTCGCTGAGCTGGTCACCGGCCGCGAGCAGCTCCTCTAGCTCGCGGCCGGACTCCGGCGCTCAGACGGGGACGCGGGCGGTGGCGCGAGCGCCGAGGTGGACCCAGCCGGCCGGGCCGTCGGCGCCGAGGAACGTCGCGGTCATGTGCACGCCCGCGCCCTCCATCGGCTCCGCGGTGATGAGAACGTCGTCGGCGTACGGCACGAAGCGCAAGGGCTTCGGGGGTGCGGCGAGCGCGGCGGTCGGACCGAGCGGCACCATCGTCAGGTCGAGGCCACCCTCGGACTCGCGGACCTCGATGCGCACCGCCTGGCGGGCGTAGTCGCCGACGTAGCGCGTCACGTCGGCGAGGGGCGGCGGGACCTCGGCCGGGACGGGTGACGTGGTCAGCGTGACGCCGGCGGTGGTCGCGAAGAACTCGGTGAAGAGCTTCTCGTACACCGCTCGCGCCCCCGGCCCGTTGGTGAGCAGCGCCATCGCGGTCCCGGACTCCGGGTGCAGGCGGTAGAACGCGTACTGCCCGAAGGTGGCGCCGTCATGGCCGATGACGCCGGGCTGCGGGAGGATCCAGCCCAGGCCCCAGTGGGTGCCGAGGGTCAGCGGGTCGTCGAGGGCCACCTGCGGGGTCTGCATCTGCGCGACCGCGTCCTCAGACAGCACCGGGTCGCCGCCCGCGACGTGCATCCGGCCGAAGGCCAGCAGGTCCGCGGCGCTGGAGCAGATCGTGCCGGCGGGGCCGACCGACCGCGGGGGCGCCCAGACAGGCGCGACCTGCAGGACCGGGACGCCGTCCGGGCCGGGCAGCGAGAGGTGTCCGACGGCGTGCGGGTGCAGGATGACCTGCTCCGCGAGCGTTCCGAGGGTGACCTTGAGCGGACCGGCGAGCACGTCCTGGACCGCCTGGTCCCAGGTGTCGCCGGTCACCGCCTCGATGACCATCCCGAGCACGGAGTAGCCGCTGTTGCAGTAGGAGAACCGGTCGCCCAGCGGGTGGATCTGGGCGGCTTTGGCCAGCCCCTCGACGTACCGGCGCAAGGCTTCGTCGCTGCGGCCGGTGTCGGTGAAGTCGTCGCCCTCGAAGCCGCTGGTGTGGGTGAGCAGGTGTCGCACGGTCACCGCGCCGGCCACGTCACCGTCGCTGAGGGCGAACCACGGCAGGTACGTCTGCACCGTCGCCTCGAGATCGATCTTCCCGGCGTCCACCAGCGACATCACGATGGTGGCGGTGTAGACCTTGCTGATCGACCCGATCTGGAACAGGGTCTGGGGCGTGACCGGCGCGTCGGTCCGCAGGGACGTCACGCCGTAGGCGGCCTCGATCACGTCCGTGCCGTCGGTCAGGGCCACCGCGGCTCCCGGAACGCCGGCCTCGGCGCACAGTTCCGCCAGGCGGGTCGAGAGGGAGTGCTGCAGGGCGGTCACGTCCACGGGAGGTCCTTCGCTGCGGGGGCTGGTGACCTCAGCATCCGGTCTGCGCAGGGGTCCTCGCGTCGTCGCTCCGGCACAACTGGGGGCACCCTCGTCGTGGCGCTGCACAGCGTCAGAGGGTGGGCTGCTCCAGATCGGCGAGCAGGGCCCGACCGAGGTACGGCACCAGGACCAGCAGGGCCAACGGGAACAGGAACACGCCTGGGTACGCCACGCCGATCGGCGTACGGACGATCTGCGCGACCGGGTTGGCCGCGGGTGCCTCCGTCACGGTCTGCGGTGCCTCGACGGGCGCCTCGACCGCTGGCGGAACCACGGTGGAGGTGTCCGGTCCGCTGGCGAAGCCCGTCCCGGTGGCTGGGCTGATCGCGGGGAAGCCGCCGTCCTGCGGTGGGGCGGCGACGGGCGGGGCCTGAACAGGTGCGGTGGTCGGGACCTCGGCCGACCCCGTGTCGAGGGTGAGGGTGACGGTCGCGGGCGCCGTCTTGCCAGCGTCGCTGCGGTTCTTGGCGCTGAACACCACCCGCCAGGCGTCGCTGGGTGTCACGGTGTCGCCGTCGGGCAGCAGGGCGATGCCCGTGCTGGTGGGCAGGTCAGGCAGCAGGGCGGTGAGGTCCGCGGTGAGGTGCGGGCTGGGGGCGTCGACGTACGTCACGACCGCGTGGACGTCGCAGGTGACCTTGGGGGGCTCGTCGACGGAGCCCTCGACGGCCTTGATGGCGTCGCTGACCAGGCAGGCTTGCAGGTGCGCCGTCGCCGGGGAGGTGCTGCCGCTGCTCTGGCTCACGTCCAGGGGAACGTTGAGCGTCGCGGCGGTGAGCGTCCCCGTGAGACCGCTCAGGGACAGCGCCAGAAAGCTCCGCGCGGTCTCGGCACCACCGGTGTAGCCGACGTGGAGGGTGCCTGCGGGGTAGGGGTTGGTCGGAACAGGCGCGGGGATCGCGCCGGGGGTGAGGCAGCCGGATGCTTGGGCGCAGGTGGGGTTGGGCTGGTACCACGCCTCGGCGGACGGGGTGAGCGTCTCGGTCTGGGTCTCGGCTCGCGCGATGGGGAGGAAGCCCAGGCCGGTGGTGCCCAGCACCAGTGCCGCGGTGACGGCCCGCAGCGCCCGGCGGCTCATGCGGTCCGCCCGGGCAGCTCGGCGCGGTCGAGGGCAGCCAGCAGGGCCGTCGCCTCGTCGAGGACCGCGTCGGTGCGGGCGCGCTCGAGAGCGCCGAGGCGGCGTCCGACCTGCGCGTTGATGAGGCCGGCCCCCAGCACGACCAGGGCCAGACCGCCGATGGCGCCGCTCAGGATGGCGGGCACCTGGAAGGCCACCACTAGGGTCTGGCGGGAGATGTTCCAGGCCAGGCCGATGGCGAGGAACCCGCCGAGGACGAGGGCCAGGAAGACGGCGATGCTGGGGGCGGCGGGGTCCTGCCGCAGCGCGCGGATCACTGCTCGTTCCCTTCGACCCGGCGGCGGATGCTGGTCAGGACCGCGGCCAGCTCGTCCGCTTGCGCTTGCCGGCGTGCCGACTCCTGCACCTTGGCGCTGAGGTTCACGATGGTCACACCGACCACGAGCAGCCCAAGGCCGGTGAAGCCGGCGGAGATCAGGTAGGGCACCTGCCGGCCGACCTCGAGGAGGCTGGCGCTCTTGGCCCAGCCCACGGCCACGACGATCGCGCCGACGGCGATGAGAGCCACGCCGATCCAGGTCGCGAGCCCAGGTGTGGCAGCGAGGGCACGGGCGCGTGCGGTGAGGCGGTCGAGCCGGGTGGGGTCGTGCTCGGAGCCGTCGACGATCACCTCGCTGTCGGGCTGCGCGGCAAACGCGCTGAACGTGGCGTCGGTCATCGGAAGCTCCGCTCGGGGGTGCTGGTGTGCAGGCTGGCATGGATGCGGGTGGCGAGCCCGGGGCCGATGCCACGCACCATGGTGAGGTCTTCGGGAGCGGCGGCGCGAACTCCTGCCACGGAGCCGAAGTGCGCGAGCAGGGCCGCCTCGCGTGACGCTCCCAGCCCGGGCACGTCGAGGCGCTCGTCGATCGGTGGGGGTGTCGTCGCGCGACGATCGCCTGCGGGGCGTCGTTCGCCCCCGCGGAGCGCTCGATCGCGGTGATGCTGCCGCCGAGGTAGGCCTCGACCACGGCCGGGTCGTTGCGGACGTGGGCTGGCGTCCCCGCCGCGATGACCTCACCGTCGGCCATGCAGATGATCCGGTCGCTCAGACCCATGATCAGCGGGATGTCGTGCTCGATGATGATGAGCGTCAGGCCGAGCTCGGCCTTGAGGCGGACCAGCAGCGCGCCGAGGGCCTCGGTCTCCTTCTGCGCGACGCCGCTGGAGGGCTCGTCGAGCAGCAGCAGAGCGGGCTCCAGGGCAACGAGGCAGGCGATCTCGGTGATGCGCCGCGTGCCGGTGGACAGCTCCTGGATCTGACTGCTGCGGTAGCGCTCGAGGCCCATCCACGCGACGAGCTCCTCGGCGCGCGCGAGCTTCTTCTTCTCGGCGCCGCGCAAGCCGAGCAGGCTCGGGAGCAGCTTGGTCGGGTGGACCCGCTCCAGGGACAGCTGCACGCACTCCAGGACCGTCAGGGTCGGGAAGAGGGCGGCGTCCTGGAAGGAGCGGATGAGTCCGAGGCGGCCGCGGGCCTCCGGGCCGAAGCTGGTGATGTCCTGCCCCTGGTAGCGGACCTGGCCCTGGTCGACCTTGGTGAACCCGGCGAGCAGCTCGAAGGTCGTGGTCTTGCCGGCGCCGTTCGGGCCGATGAGACCCAGGGTCTCGCCCTGCTGGACCTGGAAGCTCACGCCGCGGACGGCGCGGACCCCTCCGAAGGACTTGCGCAGGCCGGTGGCTTCCAGCAGCGGTCCGGGGCGGCTGTGCTGCCGGTGGCGGGGGACGGCCAGGGCGGGTCGCTCGCCGCCCCCGGTCCCGCTGGCGTTGAACCCGCGTTCGTCGTTGTACGCCGCGTCGATGTCCACGCCGGCGCGCCTGGCCAGGCCGTTGGCCAACCGGTCCCGCACAGGGGCGACGAGCGAGCCGAGCCCACCGGGCAGGTACATGATGATGAGCAGCTGGCCGAGGGCCGTGGCAGCGAGGCCCGCGCTGTCCAAGGGGAGGAAGGTCGCGCCCTGGACCAGGGCAGCTCCGAGGAACGGGCCGAACAGCAGGCCGATCCCGCCGATGACGGCGATGACGACGACGTCGATGCTCGCGCGGGTCGGGAAGCTCGTGGCGCCGATGAGCGACAGCGAGTGGCCGTACATCGCCCCACCCAGGCCCGCGATGAACCCAGCCAGGGCGAAGCCCTGAAGCTTGACCATCGACGCAGGGACGGTGAAGGCGCGGGCAGCGTCCTCGTTGTCCCGGACGGCGACCAGGCGTCGCCCGAGGCCACCGGAGCGGACGTTGCGGGCGATCAGCAGCGCCACCATGAGGACGAACAGTCCGACGTAGTAGTACTCCCGGCCGGTTTCGAGCGCGTGGCCGTTGAGGATCGGCCGGCCGGGGTCCTTGCCGCTGCCGAGCAGCCAGTCCTGCTGCAGCAGGTACGACGGGACCACGAGCGCGAACGACAGCGTGGTCACCGTCAGCAGCAAGCCCTTGATGCGCAGGGCCGGTATCCCGATGAGCACGCTGACCAGGGCGGCGCCGAGTCCGGCGTACAGAAAGGACTGGAAGTAGTTGCCGCTGTACCGCGACACCTGGTAGCTGCAGTAGGCGCCCACGGCACCGAGAGCGAACTGGCCGAGGGACAGCTGGCCGCCGAGGCCGGTGATGATCCCGACGGACAGGCCGATGATGATGAAGCCGAAGGTGCCGGTGAGCTTCACCGAGTTGGCGTTGGTGATGTGCTGGGGCAGCCAGATGAAGAACAGCAGGAAGGCCAGGCCGACGGTGGGCGCCATGAGCCGGACGGACCTGACCTTGCGGATCGCGAGGGGGAGTGGGCGGGCGGCCTGGACGGCGGCCCAGGAGCCCTTCTCCTCGGCGCGCCCCACGCGCTGCTTCTGCAGCACGAGGGCGCCCAGGATGATGAAGAACAGGGCCAGTTGAACCAGGCCGGCCTGGGCGTAGTTCCACAGCAGCAGCTGCTCGACGACGCCGATCCCCACCCCGGCGGCCATCGCGAGGGGCAGGGACTGCATGCGCGCCAGGACGGCGCCAGTGAGGGCGACCAGGAGCAGGGACGGGCCGAAGCTGTCGCCGGTGGTGAAGCCCTGGGTCGGCTGGGTGAGGATCGCGGAGAACGCGGCGAGCGCCCCGGCCAAGCCCCACGCCAGCGAGCTCATCCGGCTGCTGAAGATGCCGGACATGCGCGCGGCCTCGGGGTTGGCCGCCGAAACGCGGATGCCCAGGCCGTAGCGGCTGTACTTCAGGAACAGCCCGATCGCGATGACGACAATCGGGGACAGGAACAGCATGCCGGTGTAGGCGGAGGTGACCAGCAGCGCGCCGACGCGGAACTCCGGCAGGAAGCTCGGCTTCGGGTAGACCGAACCCGCGCCGGCCTGGCTGTTGATGGCGAAGGCGAACAGCACGAGGAACTGCCCGACCCCCAGGGTCGCGACGACGCTCATGATCGCGGGGGCCTTGCGCAGTCGGCGGACGACCGCCGCCTCGGCGAGGGCACCGACCCCGGCGGCGAGCAGCAGCGCGGGGAGAAAGGCGACCCAGTAGGGGATGTGCCAGCGGACCACCATGATGCCGAAGAACGCGGCGCCGAACGCTCCGACCTGGCCGTGGGCGAAGTTGATGATGCGGTTGGTGCGGTAGATCAGCACCAGACCGACGGCGAGCAGGCCGTAGGTCATGCCGATGATCGTTCCGAGCAGCAGCACGGGCCCGGGGGTCTCCCAGGAGCCGCTGCTGGTGTGCGACGTCCTGATCTTCGGCAGCAGGACGAAGAAGAGCACGATGACCGAGGCCAGGCTGGCGCCGACCCTGGTGGCCTGCTTGCGGGTCACGGTGGGGCGCCGGTCGGCGGCGAGCAGGGTGCGCATCACTGGTCCGCCTTGCTGGCGCCCTCGAGGAACACCGCGCGCAGCAGGTCCTCGCGGCCCAGGAGCTCCTGAGCGGGTCCGTCGAAGCGCATCTCGCCCTTCTCCATGAAGTAGGCGTGGTCCACCAGCGACAGGGCGATGTTCACGCTCTGCTCGACCAGGACCACGGCGGTGCCGGTGGCGTTGATCCGCCGGACCATGTCCAGCAGCTGGCCGACGATGATCGGGGCCAGGCCCAGCGACAGCTCGTCGATGAGCAGCAGCTTGGGCTTGAGGATCAGCGCTTTGGACAGGCCGACCATCTGTTGCTCACCTCCTGACAGGTTCGCGGCCAGGGAGTTGCGTCGTTCGTAGAGGCGGGGGAAGGCCTCGAAGCACTCCTCGATGGAGGCGTCGATGCGCTTCTTGTCCCGTCCCAGGATGAAGCCGAACGCCCGGAGGTTCTCCACCACGTCGCAAGAGCCGAAGACCGCGCGGCCACCGGGGACCTGCGTGATCCCGAGCGGCACCCGTCGCTCGGCGTCGAGGTAGCTGATGTCTTGCCCGCGGTAGCGGACGCTGCCCTTGCTGGGCAGGCCGATCCCGCTGATGACCTTCAGCAGGGTGGACTTGCCGGCGCCGTTGGTGCCGAGCAGCGCGACCATCTCGCCCTCGTCGACGGTGAAGTTCACGTCGAACAGCACCTGCAGCTGGCCGTAGGAGAAGTCGATGTTCTTGCAGGTCAGCATCGGGACGCGCCCGCCGCTTGCGGTGAGGACGCGCAGGTCCTCGGACTCGAGGACCTCGTCGATCATCCGGTCGAGGTCCTGGCCGATCATCGGGGCGGCACTGCGGATGATGAGGCCGGCGAACACCCCCGGGACGATGAGCGAGACGATGGAGCCCGAGATCCCGAAGCGCTTGTCGATCCCCGCGAGGAGCAGGACGCCCAGGATCGAGCCGGCCGCCAGGAACATCCCGACCACTGCGGCGGCGTGCGGGCGGAACCGCGCGTCCATGATGGACAGCAGGGATGCGGTGAGGCCGGGCGTGAGGACCGCGATGAGGCTCTGCCCGACGGCGAACATCAGGCACATGAGCCAGAAGAACGGGGCGAGGGCGCCACTGGCGATGAAGGTGACGGCCAAAGCGAGGGCGATGCCGGAGAAGGACAGCACCTTGGCGGGGTCCTCGCGGAACACCTTCTCGGCGCGGGTGCCGAACACCACGAGGGCGACGACGCTGACCGCGGAGATGCCGGCGAAGAAGTAGCCACGTTCGGCGGGTCCGAGGTTCCACCGGTCGTCGAGGAAGGTCGACAGGAACGTGCCGAAGGGGATGATGAGGATGCCGAGCACCAGGTAGCCGACGCACAGCCGCTTGACCGTCGGGATGAGCAGGACGCGGCGCAGGATCTCGAAGAATCCGAGCTCGACGTCCTCCTTGGCCAGCTCGTCGACCTCGACGTGCTCGCCGCTGACCTTCTCGTGCTCGGCCGCCCGCAGGGCCTCGGTGTCGAACTTGCCAGGGCCGGGGTCCTTGAGGCCGATGGACACGAGGGCGCTGGCGGTGGAGATCAGGCCCAGGCCGATGAAGATGCCGCGCCAGGTGAGGTCGAGCGGACCGGCGAGGAAGGACACGACCAGCGGGGCCAGGATCAGCCCGACCGTGTTGAGCGCGGAATAGCCCGACAGCACCCGGACGCGGGCCCGCGGCGGGTAGGAGTCGACCAGCAGCGGGGCGTGCAGCGCCGCCACGGAGCCGGTGGACAGGCCGTCGGCGACGAGCACCACGATCAGGGCCAGCAGGCTGGTCACGAACCCGGTGTAGAGGGTGATGAGCGACCAGGCGATGCCGGTGACGATGCACAGCATCGCCCGTCGCCCGCGGCTCTGTGACAGCGCCGCCATCGGCAGCGGCGCCAGGATCGTGGCAAGGAAGGCCAGGGTGCGGGCGCCGGCAATGGCCCCGAGCGACAACCCCAGAGAGCGGCTGATCTCGGGCGTGAGGACCGTGAACGCCGTGGCCTGGAAGTTGTCGACGATCGCGAGCAGGCCCAGCGCCACGAGGGGATAGCTCGTCACGCCGTACTCGCGCAGGATGGGGCGCAGCGGCTCGGTCTCCGTGGGGCCGTCCGCCCCGGTGACCCCGAGCGTCGCGCGAGCCGCTGTCCGGCGCTCGGCGCGCGTCTCGACGTCGGCGTCCAGAGCGGCCTGCGGGTCCAGCACCGAGGTCACAGGGATCTCCGGTTGCTGGTGAAGGAGCGGTACCAGGCGGACTCACCGATGCGGTGGCCGGTGCCGTCGAGCAGGACGACGTTCACGTAGTGCTTCTCCTTGCCCTTGCCGTCCCCGACGCGCGGGAGGACATCGATCGTCAGGGTCGGGTCGGTGGTGAGGAAGACCCCGCGAGAGGCGAGGTACTCCTCGTCCGGGCAGCGAGGGTCACGCTGGCAACCACTGTCGTTGCGAGCCAGCCAGCGCAGGTCCTTGCCCACCGGCAGGGGAGCGCGGTCCACGAAGACGGCGAACGTGCCCCTCGCCTTGTCCGTGCTCCCGTCCAGCCCGGTCGCTTCGAAGCCGGTCATCGTCCAGGAGACCGTGACGGGCGCAGTGACCTTCGCGTCGTCCTCCGGCGTCACGAACGACAGGCGGTCGTCGTTGCGGAACTGCAGCTGGCCGGCGCCGCAGCCGCTCAGCGCGACGAGGGCAGCCAGCGCGGCCAGCGCGTGGGAGGAGCGGGGGCGACGCACGCGGAGATCTCCTTCGACGGGCTGGGAAGTGCGGGGAGTGCGCTTCATCGTGCCCCGGTGACGGGGGTCACGTCGTCGTCCGGTCGCACAACGGCTGGGCGCAGTGCTGGTGACGAGGGACAAGCGGGCTACCTTCCCCGGTGCTTGTGGGCCGAGCGCTGCGGGACGAGGACCCGAGGGCTGAGGACGCTGTCGGGGTCCAGTGCCTGTCGGAGCGCGTGCATGGCCGCCAGGTCGCCGGGGCTGCGGGTCTGCGTGAGCCAGCGGTTCTTGGCCACGCCGATGCCGTGCTCGGCGCTCGCGTGACCGCCGTGCTCCAGAGCGAGCCCCACCACCGCGTCGAGCAGGGCGAGGTCGTCAGCGGCCGCGCGGACGAGGTTGACGTGCACGTTGCCGTCCACGAGGTGCCCGAAGGTCAGCGCCGAGGCCCCGGGCCGTAGCGCGCGAACGAGGGCGTCCAGGGAGTCCAGGAACGTCGCCAGCGAACGAACAGGGAGCCACAGGTCGAGCTTGTGCACCGGGCCGGTGCGGCGGGCTGCCTCCGCGATGCCGTGCCGCAGGCTCCACAGCTGGGCCTTCTCGGCACGGCTGGTCGCGATCGCCACGTCCCAAGCGGCCAGCGCGTCGGCTGCGTGGGTCACGTCGTCGAGCTCGATCAGCAGGACGTGACCAGGTAGGGGGAAGGGCCGCCGCACCCCGGGCAGCGCGAGCACCGCGTCCAGCGCCGCGGCGCCGACGAGCTCCACGGCCTGGACCCCCGGGAGGTCGCGAGCGACCAGGCACGCGGCGCTCACCTCCGGCCAGGAGGGGAGGTGCACCGCGATCAGGTGCGCGTCGCAAGGTCGAGGAACGAGCCGCAGCGTGGCGGCGGTGATCACCCCGAGGGTCCCCTCACTGCCGCACAGGAGCGCACCGAAGCTGTAGCCGTTGTTGTCCTTGCGCCCACCCCGCAGCCGGGACACGATCTCGCCCGTCCCCAGGATGGCCTCGACGCCGAGAAGCAGCTCACGGACGTGGCCGTGCCGCAGCACCCGGGTCCCGCCGGCGTTGGTCGCGACCACGCCCCCGACGGTGGCGGACTGCCACGAACCGAGGTCGAGGGGGAGCCACAGGCCCTGTCGTGCGGCAGCCTCCTGCACCGCCGCGATCGTCACGCCGGCGCCTGCCGTGACCGTGCGCTCGACCGGGTCGACGTCCAGGGGAGACGTCAGGGAAGACAGGTCGAGCACGACCTCCCCGGCAACGGCGACCGAACCGCCTACCAGTCCGGTCCCACCGCCCCGCGGCACGAGGGCCGTGTGGTGCCGGCGCGCGAGGGCAACCACGTCGGCGATCTCGCGCGTCGTCCGAGGGCGTACGGCGAGGGCGGCTGAGCCGGTGTAGAGACCGGTGGGGTCATCGAGCAGGCCGGCAGGGACGTCCTCAAGGACCTGCTCCGGCGCCAGCATCGCCCGGAGGGCCAGGAGCATCGGCGTGGCAATCGCCGTCGTGGTCACACAGGGCAGTCTCGAGCACCGACCGGCCCCGTCGCGTCGTCGTGCACCCACACGAGATCGCGGATGCGTGGTGCTTGGGGACGAGGCGATCGGCCGCCCCGGCAGCGAGACTGTCGGGATGACAGAGCTCGAGCAGGATGCGGACCTGGCCGCCTTCGTGGCCGAGAAGGCCGAAGAGCACCGGGTTCCTGGTCTGGCGGTCGGTGTGCTGCACGGGGACCGGACCTACGCCGTCACCCATGGGGTGACGAGCACCGCCGATCCGCTCGCCGTCGACGTGGACACGCTGTTCATGATCGGCTCGACGAGCAAAACGCTGACGGCGACGGCGCTCATGGTGCTCGTCGACCAGGGGCGGCTGACGCTCCAGGATCGCGTTGTGGACCACCTGCCCGACTTCCGCGTCGCCGACAGGGACGCGACGCAGACCGTCACGGTCGGTCAGCTGCTCAACCACACCGCCGGCTGGCAGGGCGATGCTCTGCCGGCGACCGGGTACGGCGACGACGCCCTGGCGCGTGCGCTGGCGGTCGTCGCTGCAGGGCCGCAGGAGTTCCCGCCGGGCCAGCACACGTCGTACAACAACGGTGCGCTGCTCGTCGCAGGACGCGTCCTGGAGGTGCTCACCGGTTCGACGTACGAGCAAGCGGTGACTGACCTGGTCCTCACGCCGCTGGCGATGACGAGCACCTTCTTCCTGCCGTGGGAGGCGGCTCACCGGCGGGCGGCCGTCGGCCACGTGCTGCACCCCGACCGCGCGGAACCTCACCCCGGGTGGCCCATGAAGCGCGGGATGGCCCCCGCCGGCGGGGCCGCGAGCTCACTGTGCGATCAGCTCCGCTATGCCGCCTACCACCTCGACGGGACGACGGGCGGGTCCGCCCCGCTGCGCGAGGAGACCCGTCTGCTGATGCAGCAGCAGACGGCGGACATGCGCAGTGCCAAGAGCGGCGTCGGGCTGAGCTGGCTGCTGGGGGAGCACCAAGGGGTTCGGCTGGTCTCCCACGGCGGCAACGTCTCCAACCTGCAGACCTCGTCGTTCGACCTCGCCCCGGACCGCCGGCTGGCGGTGGTGGTGATGGGCAACAGCAGGGGCGGCGCGGCCGTCGGCGCCGACCTTCTCCCCTGGGCGCTGCAGCACTACCTCGGGACCCCGGTCCCCAGCCCGCTCCCCCTGCTGCCTCTGACCCCGGAGCTGATCGTCGAGTACGTCGGTTCCTACGACGTGGGGCCGTGGATGCTGGACGTGACCAGCGCGGACGGCCGGCTCTTCGCCCAGATGGTGCTGCCGGCCGACACCTCGGCAGAGCTCCGCACCCTGTTCGACAAGCCCCCTACTGAGCTGGTCCTGGTAGGACCAGACCAGCTCGCCCCCGCCACCAACCCGGTCGAACCGACCGCCGACTTCGTCCGTGACGCTGCAGGTGCGGTGACCTGGTTCCGCAGCGGCCTGCGCATGGCCCGACGCAAGGAGCCCCACACATGACCGACTTTGCCAACACCTTCGCCGAGGCGGGCGTCGACGGCTTCCTGCACGCCATCGATCTCAGCAACGGCAACGCGCTCGGACACCAGGAAGCGGGCTTCGTCATCCCTGCCTCGGTGTTCAAGCTTCCCGTCCTGCTCGAGCTGTTCCGGCAGCACGCCGTCGGCGAGCTCGATGCCGCGGCCCCCGTCCAGGTGCCGGTGAGCGATCGCGCCCCCGGACCGAACGGGTTGTCGGTCATGGTCGACCCCGTGACGATGTCGCTGCGCGACTTGGCCTGGCTCATGATGGGCATCAGCGACAACGCCGCCACGGACGTCGTCTGCGCCCACGTGGGGTTGAAGCACGTCAACGCGACCCTCGCGGACCTGGGCCTGGCAGACACCGTCATCGCCGAGGACTGCCGCGACCTGTTCGCGGTCATGCTGAGCGACCTGGGGCTGCAGTCCTTCGACGAGCTCACCGGGCAGCTCACCTGGGAGCAGCACGCGAAGCTCACCTCGCTCGATCCCTCGCGCGCGGCGACCCGCACCACTCCTCGCGACATCACCCGGCTTCTCCAGCTGATCTGGGCAGACGAGGCGGCGCCGGCGGAGGCGTGCTCCGAAGCACGGCGCATCCTGTCGACGCAGGTCTGGCCCCACCGTCTGGCAAGCGGTTTTGCCGACCTCGATGAGGTCACCACCGCGGCCAAGACCGGCACGTTGCCGGGTCTGCGCAACGAGGCCGGCGTCGTGACCTACCCGGACGGCGGTCGCTACGCCGTGGCGTGCTTCGTCCGCGCTGACACCCTCACCGCGAAGAACGCCCGCGCCGATGCGGTGATCGGCCTCGCTGCACGCCTGGCCGTGGACGCGTTGCGAGCGCAGTCCTCGTGACGGTTCTGCACGACCTGACGGTCCGCGAGCAGCGGGACGCTCTGCGCAAGGGCGCGGTGAGTTCCGTCGAGCTCACCGCGCACTACCTCGACCGGGCGGAGCGTCTGGGTCCCGACCTCGGAGCCTTCGTCGAGGTCACCCGCGAGCTCGCCGAGACCGAAGCCCTCGCCGCGGACGTCAGGCTGCGCGACGGTGACGATGCCCCGCTGCTCGGCGTCCCGACCGCGTTCAAGGACCTGCATCCGGTGGCCGGGGTGCGCATCCGACTGGGCTGCAAGGGCATCTCCACGGTCCCGACGGCCGACGGCCCCGTCGTGGGCCGACTGCGCCAAGCCGGTGTCGTCACCCTCGGTACGACGCACGCTCCGGAGCTCGGCCCGACCTGCTTCACCGAGAGCGACGTCGTGGACCGGCCCGCCGTCACCCCCTACGACGTCACGCGCTACGCCAGCGGGTCCAGCGGCGGGGGCGCGGCGGCCGTGGCGGCCGGTCTGGTCCCCTTCGCCCACGCAAGCGACGGCGCCGGCTCGATCCGGACGCCCGCCGCCGTCTGCGCACTGGTCGGCTTCAAGGCCAGCCGGGGCCTGCTGCCGCTGGGGCCGGGCGCGTCGTTCCTGTCGATGGCTGCCGAGGGTGTGGTCTCCCGGACGGTCGAGGACACCATGCTTGCCCTTGCGGTCACCGCTGGCTTCCACGGTCTGTACGGGCTCGGCGTCGGTCTCGGGAGCCCGCCGGCTCGGCGCCCGTTGCGCGTCCTCCGGTTCACCGACTCCGGTTTCGACGATCCACACCCCGAGGTCGTGCGCGCCGTCGAAGACGCAGCCGGGCTGCTGTCCGCGCTCGGCCACCAGGTCATCGACGGGGGCCACCCGAGCCCGTGGACCGCCGCCAGCGAGCAGGCGATGCTCGTCGTGCACACGGCCTCCATCGCTGCCGGCGCGCGGGCGCTGATGGCGCTCGGCTGCCCGGAGGACGAGCTCGCGCCGTACACCCGGTGGGGGATGGAGTTCGCCGAGCAGTTCGGGGTCCCGGAGTTCCTCAACGCCCAGGCCATCCTCGCCACCGCGGCGGGGGCGGCCCTCGAGGCCTTCGCGTCGTACGACGTCGTCCTGTCCCCGACGTCCGCAGGTCCGCCCGTGCTGGTCGGTGGGTTCGGGGTGGGGGAGGAGTGCGCTCGACGGATGCTCCGCTGGTCGGCGTACACCCCCTTGGCCAACCAGTCGGGGCTGCCCGCGGTTTCTCTGCCCCTGCACGTCACGCCTGAGGGGTTGCCGATCGGCGTCCAGCTGACGGGCGCGCGGGTCGGCGACGACGCTCTGCTGCTGGCCCTCTGCACGGAGGTCGAGGAGGCGTCCCCCTTCGGCGACCGCCATCCGCCGCAGTGGTCCGCCTGACCCATCTCGCGGCGTGGAGTTCGTCGTGAGCACCTAATGACAGTTTGTCAGTGCTGACGTAGCGTCAGTGACCTACTCAGGGGAGGCCAGATGGCCACGCGACTCACGCGCAGCGAGCGGCAGGAGCAGACGCGCCTGCTCATCCTGGACGCGGCACTCGGTGTGTTCCGCCGGTCCGGCTTCGCCAAGGCCACCATGGACGAGATCGCTGAGCTCGCCGGCTGCACGCGCGGGACGGTCTACCTCCACTTCGGGACCAAGGAGGGACTGCTCGTCGCGGTGGTGGAGCACCACGCCCCCGACGCGATCGAGGCGTTCCGGGCACAGGTCACCGCGGCGCGAAGCAGCAAGGCGCTGATGCGCCTGCTGCTCGCCACCGAGCGCCTGACTCCGGACGGTCAGATCACCTCCGTGCTGAACCAGGCCGCCCTCCTCAGCAGTCTTCGAACGACGCAGGACGACGACCTGCTGGCTCGCTCGGCCGCTCTGCTGGACCAGGTCGAAGGGGAGTACGCGTTTCTGCTCGAGCGCCTGTGCGTTCTTCGTGGCGTCCAGTCGCCGCTCTCGGCCCGTCGGCTCGCCGTGCTCGCCCTGGCACTCCGCGACGGGCTGTTGCTGCGGGCCGCTCTGGTCCCAGGGACCCAGGTGGAGCGAGAGTTCACGCTGGCTGTCGACCTGCTGCTGGGAGACCGGGTATGAGACGTTCTCTCGCAGGCCTGGCCTGCGTCGCCTTGCTGGCCACCGGCTGCGGCAGCACGGTTCGGGTCGGCAGCGGAGCGCTCGGCAGCGACGCCGGGCTGGGCAGCTCGCTGGGCTCGACCAGCACCAGCTCAGGCACGGTGCCCACGGACTCCGACGGTCAGCCACTGGCTGGCGGCACGGCCGGCAGCACTGGCAGCGGCACGTCCGGCACGGTGGTCTCCAGGGGCGCCTCCAGCACCATCGGCGGTCGGGGAAGTGCCGGGACGACGGGAGCGGCGGGCTCGCCGGGCAGCACGGCCGCGCAGCCCAAGCCGGGGGAGACCGGACGAGGGTTCGACGCCAAGACCCTCACGGTCGGGGTCGTGATCATCACCGGGACCGACTCCGCCGCCAAGGCCTTCGGGGTCTCCGGCGGCAGCACGGGAGACCCGCAGGCGCAGTACGACGCGGTGACGGCGCACATCAACGCCTCAGGTGGCATTGCGGGCCGCACGCTGAAGCTGCTCTACCACTCCGTCGACCTGCTCACGGCCGTGAACAATCCCGATCAGGCCGTCGCCCAGGTCTGCGCCGCGTTCACCGAGGACAACAAGGTCTTCGCCGTCCTGCAACCGCTTCCGACAGCCCAGCAGCGGGACTGCCTGGCCAAGGCGGACACGCCCATGATCGAGGCCGGCACCAGTCTCATCGGCCAGCCGGAGTACGACAAGTACCCGAACCTGCTCTTCGGCCCTGGGCGCATGAACACCGATCGCCTCATCAGCCTGCTGTTCAGCAGCCTCGACGCCCGCTCGTTCTTCACCGGCTGGGACACCCTGGCCGGCGGGCCGGGCAAGGCACCCGTCAAGCTCGGTCTGCTCTACCCGGAGACTCCGGACACGAAGTACATGGTCGCCTTGGAGCGGCGCGAGCTCGCCGCGCGCGGGATGAGGTTCGACGACGAGATCAGCTACCCGGCCAACCTGAACGCTGGCCTGTCCGCGACGCAGAACGCCATCTTGAAGTTCAAGGCCGACGGCATCACGCACGTGTTCGGGGCGTCCGTCTTCTTCCTGCAGGGCGCCGAGCAGCAGCAGTACCGGCCGCGGTACGTCATCGCCCCGGGCGTCGGTCAGCTCTACGCCGCCAACTCCCCGGCCGCGCAGATGGCCGGCTCCATGACCGTGGGGTGGCAGCCGCCTCACGACGTCAACCAGTCCGAGGACCCGGGCGACGTCAGCCCAGCGGAGACCCGCTGCAAGAAGATCATGGCCGCCTCGGGACAGAGCTACGCCGCGCGAGAGGCCCTCGCCTCGATGGTCGGGATCTGCGACGTCGAGTTCTTCCTGCGGGACGCGCTCGCCGGTAAGCGGGCGATCTCGAACGCCGTTCTGCGCTCCGGCGCAGACGCCCTCGGATCCGGCTGGCAGTCCGCCCAGACCTGGATCAGCCGGTTCTCCGCCAGCAAGCACGCGAGCGCGGATGCCGTGCGTGATCAGGCGTTCAACGCCGAGTGCACGTGCATGGTGTACACCTCCACGAAGAACCGGACGACCTAGTGCCCAGCCCCCGCGCTGTCGCGTCCGACGGGGTGACGCTGGCCTGCCGGGACTTCGGGGGCGACGGTCCCGACCTGGTGCTCCTCCACGGCGCCGGGATGACTCAGCGCTCCCTGGAGGCTGTCGCCGGGCTGCTCGGTGACGCGTGCCGGGTGGTCACGTACGACCTGCGCGGGCACGGCGACTCCACCGATGGGCAGTGGACCTTCGAGGCGGCGCTCCGGGACCTCGATGCCGTCATCGCGGCCTTCGACCTCTCCGCGCCTGCGGTGGCGGGGCACTCCCTCGGTGGGATGCTCGCCCTGCTGTACGGCGCCACGCACCCCGAGTGCCCCGGCGTGGTCAACCTCGACGGCTGGGGTCTGGGTCGACCCGAGGAGCACGACGGCATCGCGGTGTCCGAGGTCGAGGCCTTCCACGCGCTCGTGCGAGCCGGCCGAGGCTTCACGCCCCTGGGGACCGCCGTGATCTGGATGGCACGCCATCTTCCCCGCGCCCGCGCGCACGCAACGTCCCAGGCGCAGGCGCAAGACGCCGCCCTGGGTCTGGACGTCCTCGCTGCCCACCGCGCTGTGCGCTGTCCGGTGCTGACGGTCAACGCGCGCGGCCGGTCACCGCGCGTGAACGCGTTGCTGGTGAGCAGAGCGTTCACCCAGGTCGGCCAGGCCCACAGGGAGGGTCTTCGGCGCGAGCTGGCGGTCCTGGCTCGTTCCCACCCGAACGTCACGGTGCTCGACCTGCCAGACGCCCATCACGGGTTGATCCGCACCCACCCAGACCTGGTGGCCGTGGCCATCCGCGACTTCTTGGCGCTGTCGGCCCCCGCGCGGCCTACCGGGTGAGGCGGACGCCGCTCACGTACTGGAAGCACGAGCAACTGCTCTCGTAGGCCACGTCCCGGTACGACGCCACGCCATCGGCCCGTCCGGGTCGCATCCGGATGCTGAAGGCGTCCGCAGGCAAGAAGGACAAGCCCTGAGCCCGCACCTGCTCGAGCATGTCCGGAGCGAGCGCGAACCGGTCCGCGGCCGCCTTGAGGAACATGAGCACGTTGCACAGGGAGACCTGGAACGCCTGAGTCGTGGCGCTCGTGCTCTGCTGACCGGCCTTGCGCATCAGCTCGAAGCACAGGGTCTCGTTGGTGCTGACCGGTCCAGGCTTGGTGCCCGCGCCGATGTCGAGGAACTTCGACCAGCCGATCCCTGCGGCGTTCTCCAGCTGACCCGGAGGCGCCGCTGACTCGAGCAGGGCCCCGGGTCCGAAGCCGGAGTTCATCGCGTACGCCGGGTGATAGCCCTGTGCCTCAGCCGCGTTCATGATGAACAGCGGGCTCTGCCCCATGGGGATGACCCGATCGACCCCCGCCTCGCGGTACTTCAGGACGGTGCTGTTGGCAGAGTTCGCGCCCGTCGCGCGGAACGTTGCCGCGGGCTTCAGGCCGTGGCGCGCAAGCGCGGGGAGCAGGAACCTGGTCTCGACCTCGGCGCCGTCGGAGCTGTCCGGCACGAGCGTGCCTACCTTGCTGGTGGCGGCGAGCCAACCTCTGCGCCACAGGGCCTCCACCAGCTCGTCAGCGGCGCGACCGAGCGCGAGCTCCCCAGGTCCGGCGAAGGTCTTGGCGTACTTTGCGCCGGCGCTGTCCACGATCGCCGACTGGTCATCGAGGACCGTGACTCCGCGCTGGGCGTAGCAGGCGAGCCGGCTCGGGTTCAGGTTCACGTAGCTCACGACGTAGCGGACCTTCTCGTCCTGCGTGAGGGCGGCGCAGGCCTGTGAGTACGTGCCCTCTGGGTCAGACACTGCGCTCGCGGCGTCCATGCGCCCCTCGCGGAGATCGATCGGATGACCGTCCAGCCCTCCGGTGGCGTTCAGGTGTGCCACCACGGCCTTGGCCTGTGCCACGGCGTCTCCGGTGCTCAGCCCGGAGATCCCGAGGCTGCTCGCGGCCGCGTCAGCACCGTCGATGTACAGCAGGCCCACGCGCACCGGACTCCGGTCCTTGGCGACCGGCGCGGAACCGGCGCTGCCGGACGTGGGAGCACCGCGCCCGGAAGCAGTGCCACCGCTCGCCCCGTTACCAGGACTGCTGGGCCGACCTGTCCTGGACGTCGCCTCCCGCGAGGCGGAGGAGCCTGCGCGCGTGCTCACCTCGGGCTGGGAGGTGTCGGTGAACGGCTGCCCCTGAAGCGCTGGCACTCCGAGGCCCTCGCCTGCGCCGAGGCTCATCGACGAACCCTGGGGGACGGTCGAGCCGCAGGCGACCAGCGGGAGGACCAGCAGGGGGAGGAGGAGCGTCGTACGCCGGATCATCGTTCTCCTGGAGTCAAGCGTTGTGGTGTCGGGCATCGAACCTGCACGGCTCGGGCGAGGCCACGAGAAGAGACCTGGGATCACTGTGTCAGCGGGGGGGACGGCTGGCGTGGGCCTCGTGCGACAAGTGCGCCAGGGCCGTTCGTTCCGCTGGACGAAGCGGAGTCCGAGGGAACGGCCCCCCGCGCGTCTGGTCCGGGAGATGCTTGCCTGATTGCACGAGGCGACCCTCACAGGGGAACATTCGGTGTCCGCGACCGGCACCTACGCGAACGCCTCCGGGCGGCGCGAGAGAGGCGAGACGTGCCCGACTTCACCTGGCTGCCCGCCAACCACGCAGAGCTCACGGCCGTCGAGGCGGTGTTCGCTGCCGGCGGTGCCCGCAGGTGCCGCTGCCAGGCTCTCAAAGCGCCAGGCTGGATCTGGCGCGACACCACCCAGGAGCAGCGAGAGGCCGCCCTGGTCGAGCAAACCGCCTGCGGTACGACCGGACCGACGTCCGGGCTGATCGGCTACGTCGACGGCGAGGCGGCCGGCTGGGTCGCCGTCGAGCCTCGGGAGAACTACCCCAGGCTGTGGAGCCGGAAGCAGGCGTGGATGCGGAGGGACCCCGAGCTCGAGGGTGTCTGGTCAGTCACCTGCTTCGTCGTGCGCAAGGGGTTCCGTCAGTCAGGACTGACCTACGAGCTGGCCCACGCCACCGTCGAGTACGGCGCGCTGGTCGGCGCCCGCGTCCTCGAGGGCTATCCGATCGAACCGGCACCCGGCAAGACGGTGATCTGGGACGAGGCGTCCGTAGGACTGCTCCAGGTCTTCCTGGAGGCGGGCTACGAGGTGGTTGCCTCGCCCACCCTGCGTCGGCGAGTGGTACGTCGCGTGCTGGCTCCGCAGGCCTGACGTCGCTCGCAGAGCACGAGCGCTTCACTTCGGCTCGAGCCGCCCGGATGCTGCCCGGTGGACCTCCCCCAGACCGGTGATCATCGGAGCCGCCGTACACGTTTCACTGCTGCTTCTTGTGGTCGCCCATTCCGATGATCATGGTCGTGGCGTGGGGCGGGGGGACGACGAAGGCCCGCCACCCACGAGCGGGTGACGGGCCTTCGGCGTCCCTGCGGGCGAACCGACCCCGCTAAATGTCGTAGTAGAGGGCGAACTCGTACGGGTGCGGACGGAGGCGAAGCGCGTCGATCTCGGTGGTCCGCTTGTACTCGATCCAGGTCTCGATGAGGTCCTCGGTGAACACGCCGCCCTCGAGCAGGTAGTCGTGGTCGGCCTCGAGGGCGTCGAGCACCTTGTCGAGGGACGCCGGCACCTGGGCGACGTTGGCGAGCTCGTCCGGGGGCAGCTCGTAGAGGTCCTTGTCCACGGGAACGGGCGGCTCGATCTTGTTCTTGATGCCGTCGAGACCGGCCATGAGCATCGCGGAGAACGCGAGGTAGGGGTTGCCCGACGGGTCGGGGCAGCGGAACTCGAGGCGCTTGGCCTTCGGGTTCGAGCCGGTGATCGGGATGCGGATGCAGGCCGAGCGGTTGCGCTGGCTGTAGACCAGGTTGACCGGCGCTTCGTACCCGGGGACCAGGCGGTGGTAGGAGTTCACCGTGGGGTTGGTGAACGCGAGCAGCGACGGCGCGTGGTGGAGCAGCCCACCGATGTAGTAGCGCGCCATGTCCGACAGCCCGGCGTACCCGACCTCGTCGTAGAACAGCGGGGCGCCGTCGTTCCACAGCGACATGTGGCAGTGCATGCCCGAGCCGTTGTCGCCGGCGATCGGCTTCGGCATGAAGGTGACCGTCTTGCCGGCCGCGTGGGCGGTGTTCTTGATGATGTACTTGAACAGCATCATGTTGTCGGCGCTGGCCAGCAGCGAGTCGAACTTGTAGTTGATCTCGGCCTGACCGGCGGAGCCGACCTCGTGGTGGCCGCGTTCGACGACCATGCCGGCCTCCTCGAGCTTCACGGCCATCTCGTCGCGCAGGTCCGCGTAGTGGTCGGTCGGCGAGACCGGGAAGTACCCGCCCTTGGTACGGGGCTTGTAGCCGAGGTTGCCGCCCACCTCGTCCTTGCCGGTGTTCCAGGCGGCCGCCTTGGCGTCGATGTAGTAGTAGGACGACTCGGGCGTGGAGTCGAAGCGGATCGAGTCGAAGATGTAGAACTCCGCCTCGGCACCGAAGAACGCGGTGTCGGCGAACCCGGTCGTCTTGAGGTACGCCTCCGCCTTCTTCGCGATGTTGCGCGGGTCGCGGGAGTAGGCCTCACCGGTCAGCGGGTCGTGGATGAAGAAGTTGAGGATCAGCGTCTTGCGCACGCGGAACGGGTCGAGTCGCGCCGTCGTGGGGTCCGGGAGCAGGAGCATGTCCGACTCGTGGATCTCCTGGAAGCCTCGGATCGAGGAGCCGTCGAAGCCCAGGCCGTCGGTGAAGACGTCCTCGGTGAAGGAGCCGACCGGCACGGTGAAGTGCTGCATCACCCCGGGCAGGTCGCAGAAGCGCACGTCGACCATCTCGACGGCTTCCTTCTTGATGTAGCTGAGCACCTCATCGGCGGTCTTGAACACGGGGGTCCTCTCCGGAGCGGGCAGTGCGAACGTTCCCGGGACGTTACCGAGCCGGTGTGACCCGGCCATGTCCCGTCTGTTTCGCGGGCGTTACGGGCCCAGCGCGCCTCGTCGAGCGCCGGTGATCTCCCGACGTTAGCCTGGGGACATGCCGCGCTGGACAGGAACCTGGCTCGAGGGCCCCGACGTGACCCTCGGGGAGTTGCGCAACCCCGGCGGCTGGCAGGGCCGCCGCCTGGGTCTGCCTCGCGAGGGGCGGGGCTCGATGGCCACGTTCAGCGGTCGCCTGGCGGCGTTCGTGATCGACATCGTGGCGTCGGCGGCGTTCGCCGCCGTGGTCGTGGCCTTCCTCGACACCCCCACCCCGGTGCAGCGGCAGGCTGCGGCCCTCGTGGTCCTCGGCCTGGAGCACGTGCTGCTGGTCTCGCTCACCGGGCAGACGTTCGGCATGCGGGTCCTGAGCCTGACCGTGGTTCGGCTGAAGGTGCCCGAGAAGGTTCCGGGGATCGTCCCGTCGGTGGTCCGCACCTTCGTGCTGCTGGCGACGTTCGGACTGTCGGGCTTCTTCACCCGAGACGGGCGCGGGGCCCACGACCTGCTGGCCGGCTGCGCCGTCGTCCGTGCCTGACCGCCGTACGGGCTAGCGGGCGCGACCGCGGGGGACGCGGGTCGGCATCGGGCCCTTGGGGATCGGAAGCGCGCCGGCCGCGCCGAGCGCCTTCAGGCGGGCCTCGAGCTCGTTCACGCGGGCGGGCTTGATGTTGCGGGGCAGCTTGGCCAGGTGCTTCTCGAGGTCCTTGAGCGCGAGCTGGCCCTCGCCGTCACCGACCGCGACGTCGTAGATCGGGGTGTCGCCGACCAGGCGGGACAGGCGGCGCTTCTCGTTGCCGACGAGGTGACGGACCCGGTTGGGGTTGCCCTCCCCGACCAGGATGATCCCGGGCCGGCCGATGACGCGGTGCAGGAGGTCCTGCTCCTTGCTGAACCCGACGGCAGGGGAGACCCGCCAGTTGCCTCGAACGTTCGACAGCACGGCCGCCGCAGCGCCCAGCTGGCCCTCGACCTGACCGTACGCCGTGCGCTGGACCCGCCGACCGAAGACGGCCACCGCGCCGAGCAGGGCGAAGACGACCCCGAACAGCCCGAGCGTGATCGGGTGGTTGATCAGCAGGCCGAGCAGCACGAACACCGCGAGCACGATGAGGAAGGTCCCGAGGACCATCGGCAGCATCTTGCTGTCCGCCTTGCGCGTCATGGTGAACGCGCCACGGATCTGGCTCAGCCGCTCGCGGCGCGACGGCCCGGTGCGGGCCGGCTTGCCGGCAGCCTTCTTCTTCTTGCCACGTCCCAGAGCCATGCCTGCAGGCTAGTCGCCGCGCTCGGCTCGGCGGGCCGCGCGGTCTGCACGGATGACGGCGTCGTCCGCCTCGGCCTGCTCGAGCGTGGGCGCCGTACCGCCCAGGGACACCGGGAGCCACCAGCGGTCGTCGTCGTCTGCGGGCGCGCCCTGGTAGCTGGAGCGGGCCTGCTCGAGCAGCACCTGCATCCGCGCCTTGAGCTCGACGGTGGCCGCGACGGGGTCGGCGACGGGTGTGAACGGCTCACCGACCGCGAGCCGGATCGAGGTCCCACGGGTGAACTGGCGCTTGCGGCCCTTGGTCCAGACCCGCTGGCTGCCCCACACGATCACCGGGATCAGGGGTACGCCGGCCTCGTGGGCCATGCGCGCGGCTCCGGTCTTGAACTCCTTGAGCTCGAAGCTCTGGGAGATCGTGGCCTCCGGGAACACTCCGACGAGCTCGCCACCCCGGAGCTTGTCCACGGCCTCGCGGTAGCTGCCGGCACCGGCTTCGCGGTCCACGGGGATGTGCTTCATCCCGCGCATCAACGGCCCGCTGATCTTGTGGTCGAAGACCTCCTTCTTGGCCATGAAGCGCACCAGGCGCTTCTTGGGCCGGAAGGCCAGGCCGGCGAGGGCGAAGTCCAGGTAGCCGGTGTGGTTGATCGCGACGACGCCCCCACCGTCAGCGGGCACGTGCTCGGCGCCGGTAACGTCGAAGCGGAGCCCGAGGGCGAAGAAGGCCGCGCGGGCCACACCGATGACGGGACGGTAGACGGGCTCAGCCATGAGGAGAACCGTAGTGCCCCGCGGTCACGCCCTACCGGTCAGGCAGGACAGCGCGTTCAGCGGGCGCGGGCGGCCGGGTGCTGCGCCATCGCCGCGGCGCGCTGGATCGCGTCGCTCATGACCGTGGAGGCGTCGCGGCGCGCGCGGGCGCGAACGGCGTCCGCCGACATGGCGGCCCACGCGTTGCGGCGAGCACTGCGCTGACCGCCGTGGGGGACCAGGGCCAAGGCGAAGGACTGGACGTTCAACGTCGTGCGCTGCAAGGGGAGTGCTGCGAGCACGTTCATGAGGTGCCTCCGGTGGTGTCAGTCACCAGACTTCGCGTGCCGTGTGACGGCAGTGTGACCCGAGGGTGAAACGTGGGGGTCCATCCCGTCACGAGCAGGTCAGGCTCGAGCCGCCAGTGCCTGCTCGTAGAGGCGACCCGCGCGGTACGACGAGCGCACCAGCGGACCGCTCATGACGCCGACGAAGCCGATCTCCTCGGCCTCGTCGCGCAGTTCGACGAACTCCTCGGGCTTCACCCAGCGCTCGACCGGGTGGTGGCGCTTGCTGGGGCGGAGGTACTGCGTGATCGTCACCAGGTCGCAGCCCGCGTCGTGCAGGTCCTGCAGGGCCTCCGACACCTCGGCGCGGGTCTCGCCCATGCCCAGGATCAGGTTCGACTTGGTGACCATGCCGGCCGCGCGGGCCTGGGTGATCACGTCGAGCGACCGCTCGTAGCGGAAGCCGGGGCGGATCCGGCGGAAGATCCGGGGGACCGTCTCGACGTTGTGCGCGAGCACCTCCGGCGCACTGCCGAAGACCTCCGCGAGCTGGTCGGGCTTGGCGTCGAAATCAGGGATGAGCAGCTCGACCTTGACCCCCGGGACGGCCGCGTGAACCAGGCGGACGGTCTCGGCGTACAGCCAGGCACCGCCGTCGGGCAGGTCGTCGCGGGCGACCCCGGTGATCGTGGCGTAGCGCAGGCCCATCTTCTCGACGGACTCCGCGACGCGGCGCGGCTCGTCGGTGTCGTACGCCGCGGGCTTGCCGGTGTCGATGTTGCAGAAGTCGCAGCGCCGGGTGCACTGGTCACCGCCGATGAGGAACGTCGCCTCGCGGTCCTCCCAGCACTCGTAGATGTTGGGGCAGGCCGCGGCCTCGCAGACCGTGTGCAGGCCCTCGGCCTTCACCAGCGACTTGAGCGAGGTGTACTCCGGCCCCATCACGGCCTTGGTCTTGATCCAGGACGGCTTCTTCTCGATGGGGGTCTCGGCGTTGCGGACCTCCAGACGCAGGAGCTTCCTGGCCCCTGGGTCCGCCGCAGCATTGGTCGTCATCTCCCTCAGGCTAACGGCGAGCGGCTAGCGTCGCTTCCCGTGCGCATGCTCTATCTCAGTGTGGATCCCGACACCTCCGACCTCGACGACCTCGAACGCGACCCGGATGTCGCGGCGCAGTGGTTCGCGGACGGCACGCCCGTCGACCTCGGGCTGGCCTGGCACGGGATCCACTTCCTGCTCAACGGATCGGCGTGGGGCGGCAGCGGCCCGCTGTTCGACGCTGTCCTCGGGGGCGACCCCCTGGGCGACCCGTCTACCTACGAGCCGATTCGCTACCTGTCCCCGGCGACCGTCTCAGCGGTTGCCGAGGCCCTGCCGTCGGCTGACGAGCTGGTCCCTCGCTTCACGCACAAGGCGCTGAAGCAGGCGGAGGTCTACCCGGACGCCGCCTGGGACAAGGCCGACGCTCTCACCGGGTTCCTGCTCCCGTCGTACACCGTGTTGAAGGACTTCTTCACGTGGGCCGCTGGCAAGGGCGAAGCCGTCCTCATCACCCTGGAGCGCTGACATGGACCTGCGCATCTTCACCGAGCCCCAGCAGGGCGCGACGTACGACGACCTGCTGCGCGTCGCCAAGGCCAGCGAGGACCTCGGCTTCGACGCGTTCTTCCGCTCCGACCACTACCTCGCCATGGGCGGGGACGGTCTGCCCGGACCCACCGACGCCTGGATCACGCTGGCCGGCCTCGCCCGGGAGACCTCACGGATCCGGCTCGGCACGCTGGTCACCGCGGGCACGTTCCGGCTGCCCGGCGTCCTCGCCATCACGGTCGCGCAGGTCGACCAGATGTCCGGCGGTCGCGTCGAGCTCGGACTCGGGACCGGCTGGTTCGACACCGAGCACAACGCCTACGGCATCCCGTTCCCGCCGCTGGGCGAGCGGTTCGACCGCTTCGAGGAGCAGCTGCAGGTCATCCAGGGGCTGTGGGAGGCGCCCGGTGCGTTCTCGTTCACCGGCGAGCACTACCAGCTGGTGGACAGCCCGGCGCTGCCCAAGCCCACGCAGTCGCACGTCCCGCTGCTCGTCGGCGGCTTCGGTGCCACGCGGACGCCGCGGGTCGCCGCGACCTACGCCGACGAGTACAACGTGCCGTTCCACTCTGTCGAGGACACGGCAGCGGCGTTCGGCCGGGTGCGGGCGGCGTGCGCGGTGACTGGTCGCACGGTCATCGAGTCGGCGGCGCAGGTGGTCTGCGTCGGCACGGGGGCCGACCTCGAGCGACGCGCCGAGCGACTGGGCCGTGACGTCGAGGGTCTGCGTCGGGACGGGCTCGCCGGGTCGCCGGCGGAGGTGGTCGACAAGCTGGGTCGGTTCGCTGAGGCGGGCGCGACCCGGGTCTACCTGCAGGTCATGGACCTGGCCGACCTCGACCACCTCGAGCTCATCGCCGCTGAGGTCATGCCGCAGGTCTGACCGGGCGTCGTGGCCCGAAGCCGCTCGGCGGCGGGCCCTCGTGGCCCGGCCGTTCGCCCCGGTGGGAGGCACAACAGCAACCGGGGTCTGCTCACCACGTCGACCACAGGCGTGGCCGGCGGCCACCTGGCCCACCGGTGTTGCAGTTGTGCCGCGCTGCGGACGGAACGGCGAGCGGGCGCTGCGGACGGAACGGCGGGCGGGCGGTGCGGTGCTGCGGGCGGTGCCCCAGTCTCAGGTGGTGAGCTTCTCGATGAAGAAGGCCAGCACCCGCTGCACGGATGCCTCGTCGCGGTCCTCCGTGACGACCGAGTGCTTCTTGCCCGGCAGCTCGACCGCGAGGAACCCGTCCCCGAGCTCGGCGCGCAGCGTGTCGAAGCGGGTGCCGACGGCCGCGTCTCCTGTGAAGCGCAGACCGAGGACCTGGCAGCCGGCGGCGACCTGCTCCTTCACGGCGGCGAGGTCGGCGGGGGAGAGGTTGAGGTCCCCCCGCAGCTTCGGGGTGATCGGGAAGGGCATCGAGGGCTGTGACAGGACCGGCGCCGCGACGTGCCCGTCGACCATCATGGCGAGGGCGAACCCGCCGGAGAAGCACATCCCGAGGGCCCCGACGCCCGGTCCGCCGAGCTCAGCGTGCAGGTCCGCGGCGAGGGCCCGCAGCCAGGCGGTCACGGGCGAGGTGCGGTTCGACGCCCAGGTGTTGAACTCCTTGGAGACGCACACCTTCGGCAGCACCTTCATGATGCTCGCGAACGACTGGGCCTCACCGGGCGTCCCGAGCAGCGACGGCATCACGACGGTGAACCCGGCGTCGACGACCTCCTCGGCGAACGCCTGCACCTTCGGAGTGATCCCGGGGATCTCGTGGATGACGATGACGCCCGGCCCGACCCCCCTGCGGTACGTCGGGAAGGTCCGCCCCTCGGAGGTGTAGCTGCTCTGGTCCCACCCGGTGACGCTCATGGCAGCGGAGCCTACGAGACGACGGTGCCCGTCGGGTCGAGGGCGAGCTGGGTCGGGACGACCACCGGCGAGACGACCGGTTCGACCATGACCTCGTCGCCGCAGGCCACCACGCCGGGGACGACGACCGAGGCGTAGAGCCGGCTTGCCCCAGGACGCACTTCTTGCGCCATCCGGCCGACCTCACCGTCGGTGAACCACCGGGAGTTCTTGACACAGGGGACGGCGTAGCTGGTGACCTGCACGACGGCCGTCCCGACCCTCAGCCGCACCCCGGGGGTCAGCGTCGACCACGCCAGCCCGGACAGCGTCAGGTTCTCCCCGGCGCTGCCAGCGCTGATCGGATGGCCCTCGGACTGCAGGCCCGCGATGATCTCGACGGACCACAGGCAGAGCGCCTGCCAGGGCCGTCCGTGGTGGCGCCGGTTCTGCTGCCGGTCCTCCTCCAGGCCCTTCGGTCCCACCAGGACGCGATCCACGGGCGTCTTCGGAACGCCGCCGCCGCTGCGGTTCACCTGCCCGACGACGCCGCGGCCCGTCGTCCTGCCGGCATGGACCAGCCGCCCCGCGTCGTGCAGGACGTGCATCGCCTGGTGCAGCGTGGCGGGCTCGGCGTCGGACGGCAGGTCGGAGAGCACAGCCAGGGAGCGGACCACGTCCGGCTGGACGTCGAACGGAGCACCGGCGAGCACCTGACGGGCCAGCGCCGGGACGTCGCCACGGGTCGTCCGCAGATCGCCGGCGGTCCACAGCGAGGCGTCGAAGCCGCAGGTCTGGCAGGTCATGAGACCAGGCTAGGCAAGAACTCGCTGCTCAGCAGGCAGTTTCGGCAGGTGGCGGCGCAGCAGGGGCAACACCTCGGCCACGCGCACGGGTCGACCGAGCTCGACCGTCAGGGACGTCACCGACGCGTCGGTGATCCCGCAGGCCACGACCGCGTCGTACGGCGCGAGGCTGTTGTCGCAGTTGAGCGCGAAGCCGTGCATGGTCACGCCACGGGCCACCCGGATGCCGATGGCCCCGAGCTTGCGGGCCGAGTCGCTGGTCCACACCCCGCTGCGTCCCTCGACCCGGCGCGTCGGGAGGCCGAGGTCGGCGCAGACGTCCATGAGGACCTGTTCGAGCGCACGGACGTACGCGACGACGTCGAGGGGCTCGGCCAGCCGCAGGATCGGGTACCCGGTGATCTGCCCCGGTCCGTGCCAGGTGATCTTGCCCCCGCGGTCGACGTCGACGACGCGCGACCCGTCGGTCGGCCGCTCCCACGCCTCGGTCCGGCGGCCCGCGGTGTAGACGCCCTCGTGCTCGAGCAGCAGCACGACGTCGTCGTGCGCGCTGTCCACGACCTGGGCATGCAGCTCCTGTTGCATCGTCCACGCAGCGTCATAGGCCTGGAGTCCCAGCCAGTGGATCTGCATGCGTCCCACGGTACGCGGGACCTCTAGGGTCTGCACTCATGATCACGCCGCCGTCCTCGTCCCGCCGGCTCCCCGTCAGGCTCGGTGCCCTGCTCGTTGCTGCCGCCTACATGGCCGTGGTGCTCGTCGGCTTCCTCGGGGCGTTCCTGCACCTGCAGGACGAGCAGCAGGCGAGCAACGCCGACTTCCTGCCGAGGGCCGCCGAGTCGACGCGCACCCTTGCCGTGCAGAAGGCGTTCGGCGCGGACGGTGTGGTGCCCACGGTCGTGCTGTACGAGCGGGACGGCGCGCTGACCCCCGCTGACCGGGCGCGATCGGTCGCGGACCTGACCCTCATCCGCTCCAGCGACTGGCTCAAGGGCGACGCCACGCCACCGGTCCCGAGCGAGGACGGCAGAGCGCTGCAGGTCGTCCTGCCGATGGACGGCACGGACCTGGACCGGTTCATCGCGGACGTGGGCGCCCTGCGGGAGTCCCTCGCCAGGCCGGGGAAGCCCGAGGGACTGACGGTCTACGTGACCGGCCTCGGCGGTGCGCAGGCGGACCTGTTCGACATCTTCACGAGCATCGACGGCACGTTGCTGCTGACGACTCTGAGCATCGTCATCGTGATCTTGCTCGTGGTCTACCGCAGCCCGATCCTATGGGTCGTCCCGCTCATCACGGTCGGCTTCGGCTACGTGCTGGCAGCGGGGGTCGTCTCCCACCTCTCCCGGGCGGGAGTGATCGCTGTCGACGGGCAGAGCCGGGGCATCCTTCCCGTGCTGGTGTTCGGCGCGGGCACGGACTACGCGCTCCTGCTCATCGCCCGCTACCGCGAGGAGCTGCATCGCTGCCCCCGGTCGATCGACGCCATGCGCGCGGCGCTGCGAGGCGCCGTCCCCGCGATCGTCGCGTCCGCGGCGACCGTGGTGCTGGGGATGCTCTGCCTGCTCGCCTCCGACCTGTCGTCGACCGCAGGCCTCGGTCCCGTCGCGGCGCTGGGCGTTGCCGGCGCAGCCATCTCGACCATCGTGCTGCTTCCTGCCCTGCTCCTGCTCGCGGGCCGCTGGGTGTTCTGGCCGCGCGTGCCGCACGTCGACGGGCTCGACCCGGTCTCCACGGGTCCCTGGGCACGCGTGGCCGAGGTCGTGGGCCGCCGGACCCGGCGGACCGCCGTCCTGTCGGGACTCGTCCTGGTGGTGCTGGCCTCGTTCGCGCCGCTGCTGAAGGCGAACGGCATCCCGCAGGGCCAGATCGTCCGGACCGAGGTGGAGTCGGGGCTGGGGCAGCAGGCCCTGGCGCGGCACTACCCCGCGGGGCTCGGAACGCCGGTCGAGATCGCCGTCCCCGCCGACCAGGTGGCCGCTGCCGTGGCCCTGGTCCAGGGGGACAAGGGCATCTCGGCGGTGGTCCCCGTCGGACCGCCTGGCGCGCCCCTGGTCTCCGGGGGGCAGTCGCTCCTGAGCGCCACGCTCGTCGACGCGGGCGACTCCCGGGCGGCCGAACGCACCGTCGAGCGGCTCAGGGCCTCGCTCGACGCCGTCTCGACGGACGCCCTGGTCGGCGGCAACACCGCCATCTCCCTCGACATCGAACGCGCCTCGAAGCGCGATCGGATGCTCATCATTCCCCTGGTGCTGCTGGTGATCCTGGTCGTGCTGATGTTCCTGCTGCGCAGCCTGATCGCGCCGCTGCTGCTCGTCGCCACGGTCGTGGCGAGCTTCGTGGCGACGCTCGGCGTGTGCGCGCTTGTCTTCAACTACGTCTTCGACTTCCCCGGAGCGGACGCGGCGTTCCCGCTGTTCGCCTTCGTGTTCATCGTGGCGCTGGGGATCGACTACAACATCTTCCTCATGACGCGCGTGCGGGAGGAGACCGTGCTGGCCGGCACCCGGATCGGCACTCTCAAGGGGCTGACGGTCACCGGCGGCGTGATCACCAGCGCCGGCTTGGTGCTCGCCGCCACCTTCACCGCCCTCGGGGTGCTGCCGCTCGTCCCGTTCGCCCAGATCGGCTTCGCCGTGGCCTTCGGGGTGCTGCTCGACACGCTGCTCGTGCGGTCGCTGCTCGTGCCGGCACTGACCCTGATGCTCGGCGAGAGGGTTTGGTGGCCCAGTCGGCTCGCCAAGGGCCCTGGTCTTCAGCCCGGTGACCTCGTCGCGCGGCGAACCTAGATCCGACGGGGCTCCAGCACGGTCTCGACGACCGTGCCGCTCACCTGCTCGATCCGGTACGCCCGCGCGTCCGGACGATCGGCGACGGCCTCCACCAGCGCGGTGCCGCGGTGCACGAGGGCGACCCCGTCGTCGGTCGCGTACGACAGCGGCAACGTGCCGTCCGCGACCAGCCGGTGCAGCAGCGGCCGTCGCTGCTCCTCGCTGTCGTAGTGCACCCCGCAGCCGTACGGCAGCAGCGCCAGGCCGTTGGTGACCGGCCGGAGGGCAGGCCCGAACGAGTCCGTGGTCCCGCCGACGTGCCAGCACAGCGCCCCGGCGCTGATGCCGCCCAGGACGACACCGGCCTCCCACGCCTCACGCATCGCGTCGTCGAGGGCGTGCAGGCGCCAGAGGGCGAGCAGCCCGGCGACGCTGCCGCCGCCCACGAACACCAGATCGCTGTCCAGCAGCACGCGACGGGGGTCGGGCACGTTCGGCATCGGCATGAGTCGCAGGACCTGAACGTCGAACCGCGTCCCGGCGAACGCCTCGTGGACGACGCCCGTGTAGGCGTCGCCGTCCGGCCCCGCCGTGGTCACGAACGTCACGCGCGGACGCGCCGGATCGCCTGCCAGCGAAGCCATGACGTCGAACACCGGCCCGGCGACCCGGTCGCGGTGGGCGCCGGGGCGGAACCCCGCTGAGCCCGACACGATCCAGCGGTCGGTCATCGGCCGAGGTCCTGCAGGACGGCGGTCGCAGCCCGCCGGCCGGAGACGAGCGCCCCCTGGAGCGAGGCGGTGTCCACGTGGTCTCCGCAGACGTAGACCTGCTCGCGCACCCGCACGGGCTGCCGGAGGTCGCCCCGTGGCGGGGCCATCGAGGGGAGCGCCTGCGGCAGGTCGTACGTCGCGACGTGCTCCCACCGAGTGGTGCTGACGCCGTACACGCGGGTGAGGTGGGCGCGGACCTCGGGCTCGGTGGCGTCCTCACCGACGACGCTGCTGGACACGAGCACCCGCCCCGGGGCGTACGACGGGGCGGCGTTCGTCAGCACCACGGTGTTGGTCACCGGGCCGCTCGCTTCCCCGTCCAGCACGATCGCGGGCTGGTCCACGGGCGGCTCGTCGGCGAGGTGGTAGTGCGTGGTGACCCGTCCGAACGACGGCACCGGCCGGTCGAGCAGCGTGGACGCCGTCGCCGGATCGGTCGCCACGACGACGAGGCCGGTCGGAAGGCGGTCCATGCGGGAGCCGAGGTGCAGCACACCGTCGGGCAGGTGGCGCGCGAGCTGGGCAGGGATCGCGCCCATGCCCTTCGCGGGGACGGCCTGCCTGCCACGGGCGAGGGAGCGCCAGACGACGTCGAAGAAGCGGCTGCTGCTGCCGAGGTCGCGGTCGAGCAGCACCCCGGCCAGGAACGGCCGGAGGAACCGGTCGATCATCTGCTGGCTGATCCCGTGCGCCCGCAGGTGCTCGAGCGTCGTGCGCTCCGGTGCGGCGACCAACCGGGAGACGGGCAGGGCCGTGTCGCGGGCGGCGAGCGCGAGAACAGCTGCCTTGTCCTTCGTCGAACCGAGGGGGGCGAGCGCGCTGGACAGCGCCCAGGTGGGGTGCCGTCGTGGGTCGCCGACGGCATGCAGCCGGTCGCCGTACCGCACGAGGGCGCCCTTGCTGAACACCTGGAGGTGCAGGGCGTCGTGGTCGAGCAGGCGCACCGCCTCGGGGTAGGCGGTGTTGTGCACCTGGAAGCCGCGGTCGAGCAGCAGATCGTCCACGACGTCCGTCCGTACCCGCCCACCGACGACCTCGGCCGCCTCGTGGAGCGCCACGTCCACCCCGGCGCGGGTCAGGTGGACAGCACAGGCGAGGCCGGCCAAGCCGGCCCCCAGGACGGTCACGTCGGGCACGCGCGCAACCTACCTGTGGACAACGCGCGCGGCAGGTCGGCGCTCCTGCCTACCGTGCGGCGCATGAGCAACCTGGTCCTTCTCGGGTACGACGACCTGGTGCTGCTGGGTTTCGGTCGCCTCGGGGAGGTCTGGCGGGCCCGGCACCGGAGCACGGGTGACTGGGTGGTCGTCCGCCGCCTCGCGGAGGTGGACGGCGAGGTGCTGGTCCGGGTACGGGCTGCGGCAGCGGTCGTGCGAGCCCTGGACACCGAGCATCTGGTACGCCTGCGGGAGACGCAGCGCAGCGAGGGAGAGGACCTGCTGGTCCTCGACCACGCGGCCGGCGGTGCCCTTCCCACCGACCGGTTGCTGACCCCCGGGCAGGTCGTGACGGTCGTCGCCCCCCTGGCGGCCGCGCTGGCCCAGGCGCACGCACACGGCCTGGTCCACGGTCGGCTCGAGATGACCTCAGTGCTCCTCACCGCGGACGGCCGGCCGCTCCTCGACGGTCTCGGCCTCGGCGCCCTGCTCGACGGCCACGACCCCACCCACGTCTCGGGGCCGGCCGCGGACGTTCGGGCGCTCGGTGCCGTGGCGTTGCGCCTGCTCACCGGACAGGCGCCGGGTCGACCGGTGGCCGACCTGGCTCCGACGGCCCCGGTCCCGATGGTGGCGGCCGTGGCGGCGGCGCTGGACGACGACCCCGCCGCCAGGCCCACTGCCGGCGCCTTCGCCGAGGCGCTCCTCGCCTCGTGCGCCGCCGTCCCTCTCGCCGTACCTGCCCCGTCTCCCGGCCCTCAGCACCGGGCAACGGTCCGTCGTGCGCGAGTGCGCATGGTGCTGCGCAGTGCCGCCCTGCTGGCGGTCGTGGCGGCGGTGGTCCTGCTCGGCGTCGTCTGGGGGCACTCCACCGCTGGTGGTCCCGGGGGTGTGCCGCTCGCGGCCGTGACATCACCTGCTCCGGCGGCCACCGCCTCGGGCTGGAGCGGGGTGCTCGCCGGGCTGGACACCAGCCGCGCCAGGGCCTTCGCAAGCGGCGACGTCGCGCTGCTCGACGCCGTGTACGTCGCGGGCTCACCCGTCGCGCTCGCCGACCGGGCCGTCCTGCGCGCACTGACCGAGCGCGGGGCGACGGTGACCGGCTTGCGTCACGAGGTCGAGGTCGTGACCCCCCGGCGTGCCACGACCGACCGGGTGGACCTCGAGGTCGTTGCGTCGCTCGCCTCACACGTGCTCATCGAACGCGCGGGACCGCTGCGCATCGCCGCGACGGCCCCGGTGTCCCGCGTGGTCGTCCTGGCCAGGACGACCACGGGGTGGCGGATCGCCGAGGTCCGCTGATCGCGGGCGTCAGCTGAGGATCGCGGCCAGGGCTGCGTCGATCTCGCGGTGGGTGAAGGTGAAGCCGGCGGCCTCCAGCGCTGCGGGCTGCAGTCGCTGACCCGCCAGCACGCCCTCGTCAGCGAACTGGCCGAGGATCGCGTGCAGGACGAAGCCGGGTACGGGAACGGGCAACGTGGGCCGATGGACGGCCCTGCCCAGCGCCTTGGTGAACTGCCGGTTGGTGACGGGCTCGGGTGCCACCAAGTTGACGGGCCCGGCGACGTCCGCGGTCAGCAGGTGCAGGATGGCGCGGACCTCGTCGTCCAGGCTGATCCAGGGCAGCCACTGCCGGCCGCTACCGAGGGGAGCGCCGAGGAAGGCCTTGAAGATCGGGAGCTGCTTGGCCAGCGCTCCGCCTTCCTTGGCCAGGACGACTCCCGTGCGCAGGTGGACCACCCGGGCAGCGTCGTTGGCCGCAGCGGTGGCCGCCTCCCACTGCACGCAGACATCGGCCAGGAAGCCAACGCCGGGTCCTGCTGCCTCGTCGGTGGGGCGATCGCCGGTGTCGCCGTAGTAGCCGACCGCGCTGGCCGAGAGCAGGGTGGGGACGCCCGCCTGGGCGACCGCCAGGGCGACGGCGTGGGTTCCCTGGGTGCGGCTGTCGAGGATCTCCCGTCGGTAGCCGTCGGTCCAGCGACGGTCCCCGACGCCGGCTCCCGCCAGGTGGATCACCGCATCGAGGTCCTGCACCGCCTCCGGGGCGAGGTGCTGGGCGTCCCAGCGGCGCTCGTCCGGCAGGGACGCGGGTCGGCGCACGAACCGGACCACCTGGTGGCCGGCGGCGCGCAGTGCCGGCTGGAGGGCACTACCGATGAGGCCTGACGCCCCGGTGATCCCGATCTTCATGGGCCGATCCTTCCCTGCCTGGTGCGCGCACGCACCTCGGGTCGGGTCAGGGTGTGAGCCCGACCCACCCTGCGGGCAGAGGAACACCTCGTCCCCACAGCCGCAGGAGCAGCTCTGAGGCAGTGCCGCTGACCGTCGTGTACGGCGGGTTCCCGAGCGTCCAGGTCCGGTCAGGCGTCGTGAGGCGCAGACCGGCGCGCTCGGTGGCGCCGACCGGGGTGCGGCGGGCAGCGAAGAAGCTGATCACCTCGTCGATCCCGTCGCCCGCCAGGTCCTCGTCCAGGGAGTACGGCGCCAGGTCCCAGCGGTGGATGCTGATCTCGTGCAGCTGCCGGCGCAGCCAGAACGACGCGGTCCGGTTGGTCTTGTCGAACGTCCAGCAGGGGTGGTCGGTCGGCACCTCGCGCAGGCGCCCGAGCAGCTGCTGGCTGGCGTCGAAGTAGGTCTCACCAAGGTGCTCGCCAGGATCGCGTTCGTCGTACGGCGGAGGGGAGTCGCCGTCGAGGGCCAGGCGGGCCCAGTCGTGGACGGCCACCAGGTGGCGGACGAGCTCACGCGTCGTCCACCCCGGGCAGGACGGGATCGCGGCGTCGGGGTCTGCGCTCCCGACGGCCGCAGCCATCGCCAGCACCTCGCCCTCCAAGAGGGTGAGGAGATCCATCACGGGGGTGCTCTAGAGGCCGAGCTCGGCGGCGAAGTCGCCCTCTTCGAGGCGGTTCTTCATCGTGACGAGGAAGCGCGCAGCGTCCGCTCCGTCGACGATTCGGTGGTCGTAGGTCAGCGCCAGGTAGACCATCGACCGCACGGCCACGACCTCCCCGAGCGCCGGGTCCTGCACGACGACCGGGCGCTTGACGACGGCGCCCGTACCCAGGATGCCGACCTGCGGCTGGTTGATGATCGGGGTGTCGAACAGCGCGCCCCGGCTGCCGGTGTTGGTCACGGTGAAGGTGCCGCCACCGAGCTCGTCGGGACCGACCTTGTTGGTGCGGGTCCGCTCGGCGAGGTCGGCGATCTTGCGGGCCACGCCCGAGAGGTTGAGGTCGCCGGCGCCCTGGAGGACGGGGACGAGCAGGCCCTTCTCGGTGTCCACCGCGATGCCGAGGTTGACCTCGTCGTGGTAGGTGACCGTGCCGGCCTCGACGTCCACGCTGGCGTTGACCATCGGGTGGGCCTTGAGGGCCTCGATGGCCGCGAGCGTGAAGAACGGCAGGAAGGTGAGCTTGGTGCCCTCGCGGGCCTCGAACTCGCCCTTCACCTGCTGGCGCAGCTTCGCGATGTTCGTGACGTCGGCCTCGACGACCGTCGTCAGCTGGGCGCTGACCTGCAGCGACTCGACCATGCGGGTGGCGATCACCTTGCGCAGTCGCGACAGCGGCTCCGTCCGCCCGCGTAGCGAGGCCTTGGCCGGCTGGCTGGCGGCGGGTGCCGGGGCAGCAGGTTCCGCAGCGGGCGCCTGGGCGGCGGGCTGGCTGGCAGCGGCAGGCGCCGGGGCGGCGGCCTGGCTGGCAGCGGCCGGTGTCTGCGCGGCGGCCTGGCTGGCAGGTGCCGCGGCGGCCGGTGCCGGGGAGCCCTGGCCCTGGGCGGCCGCGTCCAGGACGTCCTGCTTGCGGATGCGGCCACCGACACCCGTGCCCTGCAGAGACGCGAGGTCGACACCGTGCTCGGCAGCGAGCTTGCGGACCAGCGGGGTGACGTAGGCACCCTCGCCGGTGGAACCGCTGGCCGGAGCCGCGCTGGGCTGCGCGGGCGGGGCGGGCGGGGCCGGGGGAGGGGTGTCCTTGGCCGCGACGGGCGCGGGGTCGGGTGCGGGGGGCGACTGGGGTTCGGGTGTCGGGGCCACCTGAGCGGCGGGCTCCGGGGTCGGCTCGGGCTCGGGGGTGGGCTCGGGCTCCGGGGTCGGTTCGGGCTCCGCAGCCGCAGCAGGCTCCTCGGCAGGAGCGTCAGCCCCGCCCGCGTCGTCACCCTCGTCGCCGATGACGGCGAGCTCGACGCCGACCTCGACGGTCTCGTCCTCCTGCACCTTGATGGACGTCACGATGCCGGCAGCGGGGGACGGGATCTCGGTGTCGACCTTGTCGGTGGAGACCTCGAGCAGCGGCTCGTCGACCTCGACGCGCTCGCCCTCCTTCTTCAGCCAGCGGGTGACGGTGCCCTCGGTGACGCTCTCGCCGAGGCGCGGCATGGTGACGGAGACGGCCATGGGGTGCGGTTGCCCTTTTCTCGTGGGGGAGCTAGTGGAGGGTGAGCGGGATCAGGAGTGGCTGTGGAGCGGCTTGCCGGCGAGCGCCATGTGCGCCTCGCCGACGGCCTCGGACATCGTCGGGTGCGGGTGGATCAGCTGGGCGACCTCGGACGGCAGGGCCTCCCAGTTGGTGATGAGCTGCGCCTCGGCGATGAGCTCACCGACGCGCTCACCCACCATGTGGACGCCGAGCACGGGGCCGTCCTTCTGCGCGACGACCTTGACCGCTCCCGCCGTACCCAGGATCTTGGCCTTGCCGTTGCCGGCGAGGTCGTAGGTGACCTCGATGACGTCGTACCCGCGCTCGGTGGCCTGCTTGCTGGTGATGCCGACGCTCGCGACCTCCGGGTGCGAGTAGGTCACGCGGGGGACGCCGTCGTAGTCCACCGGGGTGACGGGGAGGCCGGCGAGCCGCTCCGCGACGAGGATGCCCTCGGCGAAGCCGACGTGCGCGAGCTGCAGGGTCGGGATGAGGTCCCCCACGGCGCTGATCGTGGGGACGCTCGTCTGGCAGTAGGCGTCGACCGTGACGAACCCGCGGTCCATCTCCACGCCGACCTTCTCATAGCCGAGGCCGTCGGAGACCGGCCCGCGGCCGATCGCGACGAGCAGGATTTCGGCGTCGAGCGTCTTGCCACCCTCGAGCGTGACCTGCACGCCGCCCTCGGTCGGGGTGACGGACTGGAAGCGGGCGCCGAGCTCCTGCTTGATGCCCTTCTTGCGGAAAGCGCGCTCCAGCAGCTTGGAGGAGGACTCCTCCTCCAGCGGCACCAGGTGCGGCAGCGCCTCGACGATGGTGACCTCGGCGCCAAAGGCGTTCCAGACGCTGGCGAACTCGCAGCCGATCGCGCCGGCGCCCAGGACGATGACGCTCTCCGGGATGCCGTCGAGGTCGAGCGCGTGGTCGGACGTGATCACCTTCGTGCCGTCGATCTCGAGACCGGGAAGCGAACGCGGCACCGAGCCGGTCGCGAGCAGGACGTGCTTGGCCTCGATGGTCCGGCCGTCGACCTCGACGGCCGTGGGGGAGACGAGCACGCCGGCGCCCTGCACGACCTCGATGCCGCGGGACTTCACCAGGCCGGACAGGCCCTTGTAGAGCCCCTCGACGACCTTGCCCTTGTAGGCGTTGACGCCGGCCATGTCCACGCCCTGGAAGGTGCCCTGGATGCCGAACTGGGCGGCGTCCTTGATGACCTCGACCGTCTCGGCGCTGTGCAGGAGGGCCTTGGTGGGGATGCAGCCGCGGTGCAGGCAGGTCCCGCCGACCTTGTCCTTCTCCACCATGACGACGGACAGGCCGAGCTCCGAGGCGCGCAGCGCGGCTGCGTAGCCACCGCTGCCTCCGCCGAGGACGACCAGGTCGACAGGCTCGCTCACAGGTGCTGCTCCATTCGTCTGCGCGACGGGGGTCCCCCGTCGCATGGCATCCTTCCACCTACCGGATACAGGTCGCGAACAGGCCCGCGGCATTCCCGCGGCGGGCCGTCGTGGCGGAGGAGGAGATCGACGTGGGTGCGCTCGACCGGCTGCGGCGACGACCTCGCCCGGGGACCCTGCGGGGCACGCAGGACGGCGACACCGACCACCTCAAGGCGTTCGCCGCCTCGCGGACCGGGGTCGAGGGCTTCGTGGAGCCCGAGACGAACACGACGACGACCACGCTGGTGCTCGTGGCCGCGGACGGGGAGTGGACGCGCCGCAGGGTCGCATCGGTCAAGGCCGCCTTCGACCTCGGCAAGGACCTCGCGATGCCGGTGTACGACGTCGCCGCCGTTGGCTACCCACAGCGGATGCGGGAGTGGACGGCCGCGCGCAAGCGGGCGGGGGAGACCCGCTCCACCTGACCCGCCGTCAGGTGGTGGCGAGCTCCTCGAGCAGCTGCACGAACGTGCGCACGGCCGCGCCCGTCCCGCCGACGGGCGTGTAGCCGTACGGCGCACCTGTGTTGTACGCGGGGCCCGCGATGTCCAGGTGGGACCAGCGCACGCCCTCGGCGACGAACTCCTGCAGGAAGAGTCCAGCGGTGAGCATCCCGCCCTCGCGCGGGCCGGTGTTGACCAGGTCGGCGACGTCGGAGTCCAGGCCCTTGCGCAGGTCGGCGGGTAGCGGCATCGCCCACATCGACTCCCCGGCGGTGCCGGCGGCGGCCACGACGTGGTCACGCAGCGCGTCGTCGTTGCCCATGACGCCGGAGGTCCGGTTGCCGAGGGCGACGACCTGCGCACCGGTGAGGGTGGCGACGTCGAGCACGAGGTCGGGCCCGTCCTCGCACGCCCGCACGATGGCGTCGGCCAGGATCAGCCGCCCCTCGGCGTCGGTGTTGTTGACCTCGACGCGCTTGCCCCCGCGCAGGGTGAGGACGTCGGAGGGGCGGATCGCCGTACCGCTGGGCATGTTCTCGGCCATCGGCACCCAGGCGTCGACGTCGACCGCGATCCCGAGCTCGGCGATCGCGAGCATCGCGCTGACGACCGCGGCGGCGCCGCCCATGTCGGACTTCATGTCCTCCATGCCGGCGGACGGCTTGATGCTGATGCCGCCCGAGTCGAACGTGATGCCCTTGCCGACGAGGGCGACCTTGGTGGTGGCGCCCTTCCCGCGGTGGGACAGGTGGACAAGGCGCGGCGGGTTGGTCGACCCCTGGCCGACGCCGACGATCCCGCCGTACGCGCCCTTCGCGAGGGCCTTCTCGTCCAGGACCTCGGCGGCGAGGCCGACCGCCTTGGCCCGCTCGACCGCGAGGGCCGCGAACGAGACCGGGTTGAGGTGCGACGGCGGGGAGTTGACCAGGTCACGGGCCAGGTGGACGGCGCGCGCGACGATCTCGGCGCGTGCCACGACGGCCTTGGCCCCCTTCAGATCGCTGAGCACGGCGACCTTGGTCACCGGCGCCTTCTGCTCGAGCAGGCTGGCCTGGCGGTGGGCGGTGAAGGAGTACGCGCCGAGGAGAGCGCCCTCGGTGACGGCGCGCAGGCTGGGTGCGTCGCCGGCGGGCAGCGAGAGGGTGACCGACGCTGCGGAGCCGGCGAGGCTGCGCACCGCGGCCCCCGCGGCGCGGCGCAGCACCTCCCCGTCGTACGACGCGGCCTGGTCGCCGAGCCCGACGACGACGAGGACTCCGGCCCTGAGCGCACCGAGGGTGGCGACGCGGGTGACCTCTTCCTTGGCGCCGGTGGCGCCCAGGGCAGCGAGCGCCGGGAGCAGGCCCTTGCCGAACGCCTTGGTCACGTCCTCGGAGCCGGCGAGGAGCACCGGTCCCTTGCTGGAGCGCGCGATCCCGATGATCACGGCATCGGTCTTGGCGGTCGCCGCGGAGGCGGTGGACACGGTCACGGCGGGGGTCTTGGCCGGAGCAGGGGAGGAGGTCACGAGGGGGAACGCTACCCGTGATTGGGTGCTCCCATGAGCGTGAACGAGTGGGTCGCTGCCCGTGTCCCGACCGATCGGGTGCACCTCGACGCCGCGGCGTGCGGTCGGATCTCGCAGCCGGTGCTGGACGCGCAGGTGACGCACCTGCGGCACGAGGCCGAGGTCGGTGGCTACGTCGCCCAGGAAGCGGCGGCGTCGCTCGTCGACCCCGGACGGGACGCGCTGGGCGCCATGGTGGGCCTGGACGGGACGGGTGTGTTCTTCACCGAGAACGGCGGTTCGGCGTTCGCGTCCCTGCTCGACGCCTGGCCGCTGCCCGCGGGGGCGCGGATCGGCACCCTCCCCAGTGAGTACGGCGGGAACGCCCGCGTGCTGCGAGCTCGCGCGGCGCTGCGCGGGTGGGAGCTGGTACCGGTTCCGGTCGACGGGCGAGGTCGGCTCACCGAGGTGCCCGCGGGGCTGGACCTGCTGACCTTCCCGCACGTCCCGAGCCAGCGGGGGATCGTCCAGCCGGTGACCGAAGCGCTGCGCTCCGGGGTCCCGCTGCTGCTGGACGTCGCCCAGTCGCTCGGGCAGACGGAGGTCCCCGCTGGCGCTGCGGCCTACGTCGGCACGAGCCGCAAGTGGCTGTGCGGACCGCGAGGAGTGGGGTTCGGCGTGGTGGCTCCAGCCTGGACCGAGCGGCTCACGGCGCCACCCACCCTGCTCGGGGTGGAGCTGGCCGGGATGCGGAGGTTCGACAGCCCCGAGGCGCACGTCGCGGGCCGCGTCGGCCTGGCCTTGGCCGCCCGGACCTTCTCCCCGGCGCTGCTGTCCGTCGTCCAGGCCGGTGCAGCGGCGGCGCGCGTCCTGCTCGAGGGCGCAGGCGGCTGGCGAGTTGTGGAGTCGGTCGACGAACCGTCCGCGATCACGACGTTGCGGCACGGCACCGCCGACCCGGTGGCCGTGCGCGCCACGCTGCTCGACCGGGGCTTCGTGGTCAGCGCCGTCCCCGTGACCCGGGCGGACGACATGGACGTGCCGCTGCTGCGGGTGTCGACCGCGGCCTGGGTGACACCGGAGGACCTCGCTGCGTTAGCCGCAGCGCTGGACTCAGTAGGGTCGCGCCCGTGACCAGCCTCCTGCACAGCCCGCTGCACAGCCGCCACGTCGCCCTCGGGGCGAAGCTGGCCGACTTCGGCGGCTGGGAGATGCCGATCGAGTACCCCGGCGGCGGGGTGCTCAAGGAGCACACGGCGGTGCGCGAGGCCGTCGGGGTCTTCGACGTGAGCCACCTGGGCAAGGGCGTGGTCCGCGGGCCGGGGGCGCTCGAGTTCGTCAACGCGCGGCTCACCAACGACCTGCGCCGCATCGACGCCGGGCAGGCGCAGTACACGCTCTGCTGCGACCCGGACACCGGCGGCGTGGTCGACGACCTCATCGCGTACGTCCGCAGCGACGACGAGGTGTTCCTCATCCCCAACGCGGCGAACACCTCCGCCGTCGTCGGCCTGCTCGCCGCGGACGCCCCGGCCGGACTCGAGGTCGAGGACCTGCACACCCGCTTCGCCGTCATCGCGGTCCAGGGACCCCGCAGCGCCGAGCTCGTGGCGGCCCTCGGGCTGCCCACCGACCACGACTACATGAGCTTCACGCGGTCGGGGGACCTGACCGTCTGCCGGACGGGCTACACCGGTGAGCGCGGCTACGAGCTGCTGCCGGCCTGGGACGAGGCCGGTGGCGTCTGGGACGCGCTGCTCGAGAAGGGGGCCGAGCTAGGGGTGCTGCCGTGCGGTCTCGGAGCGCGCGACACCCTGCGCACGGAGATGGGCTACCCCCTGCACGGCCAGGACCTGTCGCTGGACATCACGCCGGTGCAGGCCAAGTCCGGCTGGGCCGTCGGGTGGGACAAGCCGGCGTTCTGGGGACGCGACGCCCTGCTGGCCGAGCGCGCAGCCGGCCCGGTTCGCTCGCTGTGGGGACTGGAGTCGCAGGACCGCGGCATCCCGCGCGGGCACATGCAGGTCCTCAAGGACGGGCGTGTCGTGGGCGAGGTCACCAGCGGGACGTTCTCGCCGACTCGTCGCGTCGGCATCGGACTGGCGCTGCTCGAGAAGGGCATCGCTGAGGGTGACGAGGTCACCGTCGACGTCAGGGGTCGGAGCAGCGCGATGAAGGTCGTCAAGCCTCCGTTCGTCCCGAGCCACGTGCGCTAGGCCGGACGTGTTGGACAGCGAGATCGACAAGGTGCTGCTCGTCGGGATGATGGGTGCCGGGAAGACGACCGTGGGCGCCGCCCTCGCCACCCGCCTGGGCTGGCCGTACCTCGACAACGACATGCTGCTGGAGCGGACGGCCGGCAGTACTGCACCTGAGCTGTTCGCCGCGGAGGGCTCGGAGGCGCTGCGTGCTGCAGAGTCCCGGGTGCTCACCCTGATGCTCGGGATGCCCGGCCCGCTGGTCGGAGGCGTTCCCGGCGGGGTGGTCTTGGAGGAGAGCGACCGGGCGCGGATCCTCGCGTCCTCCGCGCACGTTGTGTGGCTGCGCGCCTCGGTAGCAGTGCTCGCCCGCCGGGTCGGCGCTGGGGCAGGGAGAGCGCGCCTGGGTGCACACCCGGACGAGGCCCTCCGGGTGCTGGCCCAGGAGCGCAACGCTTACTACGAGCAGATCGCCGACCAGGTCGTCGACGTGGACGCCCTCCCGGCGGGCGCGGTCGCCAAGCTGGTCGTGGACGCCCTCGGGCCCTGACGGTCAGGTCTGGCCGAGGGCCAGCACGACGAGCGCCACCGTGACGGTGACCTCCGACAGCGCCCCGAGGACGTCCCCGGTGAGACCGCCCACGCGTCGTACAGCATGCCGCCGGAGCAGCCGCGCGACGAGCAGAGCCACGGCGAGAGCGAGCACCGCACGGGCGGCCGCGCGGTGCTCGCTGCCCTGCCCGTCCGGATCGACGATGGCGTACGCCGAGAACAGGACGGCAGCGACACCGATCCACGCAGCCGTCACGCGTCGCCGCACCGTTCCCGCGACGAGCGCGCCGAGACCGGACGTCGTCGCCGCCGCGGTCCCCACGCAGGCAGCGGTGACAGCGATGCGGCCCGCGGTGACCGCGAGCACGAGCGACGCCGTACCTCGACCGTGGTCGTAGCACGCGGAGAGGGCCGTCACCTGCGTGATCAGGATCAGCACGAGGGTGGCGACGCCGAGCGCGCCCGTGTCCGGGGCCTTCATCACCGCGCGGGTGCCCTCCGGGTCGCGGTAGGACCCGAGCCCGTCGGCGAGGTCCGCCAAGCCGTCCAGGTGCAGGCCGCGGGTGAGGAGGGCCAGCACGGAGACCGCCACCGCCGCGGCGAGCAGGTCGGTGCCCTGACCCCAGCGCACGAGGAAGGCGATCCCGCCGGCGACCAGTCCCAGACCGATGCCGACCAGGGGAGCGATCTCCATCGCCTGGCGTGCGGTGGTCGCGTCCAGCGCGCGCGGCCCCCGGACCCTCGCGACGGTCAGGGTCGTGAGGGCCAGGCGCAGCCCGTCAGGCACCCAGCTGCTCCAACCCCGTGCGGACGACGGCCACGGCGATGTCCGCGCTTCCCGAGGTCAGCCCGAGGTCGAGCAGGGGAGTGAGGCCGAGCCGGTCCATGGCCTGGCGTGCCGCGTCCTCTGCCGGTTGCGACCCCGCGAGCCACCACCGCTCCGCGCCCGGCCGCAGCCGCGACGCCAGCAGGGCCGCCACTGCTGTGGTCATGGAACCTCCGAGCAGGACAGGGGTGTGCCGCTCCGCCAGGCGCTCCAGCAGACCGGTCAGCCGGCCGAGCACCGGGTCGTCGGCCAGCGCCGCGGGGTCGTGCAGCTGCGACCGGCAGTCGCGGAGCGCGTCGCGGACGGCCACCACCGTCTCCCTCCAGTCGTCCGTCGGGACGGTGCCCACGACGGCGACGGCGTCGAGTCCGAGCAGCGCAGCCGCCACCGCCTGGACGTACGGCGAGGGACGCTCGGCGTCGAGCACCACGAGGTCGGCGCCCGCGTCGACGAAGCGGTCTGCCTCCTCACGCCCTGCCTCGAGCCCCTGGCCGCTGGCCACCTGCACCCGCATCACGGCCCTCGGCGACACGGGAGGATCACCGAAGACCCGTCGCAGCTCGTTGTCCAACCGGCTCATCGTGGCCCTCTCATCGCAGTCTCCGGGGAATGCCGGCAAGGACGTGCACGACCTCGTCCGACTCGGTGGCGAGCGCCGCGGTCGCTCGACCCAGCAGATCGGCGAACAGCCGTCCGCTCGGAGTGGCCGGGACGACCCCGGACCCCACCTCGGGGGCGACCAGAACCACCCGGGCCGCCGTGCGGCGCCAGGCGGCGACGAGGTCCGCCAGCGCCCGGTCGAAGACCTCCCGGGCGGCAGGGGAGTCCCAGTGCCCGTCGAGCACCTGGGTCAGCCACAGCCCGAGGTCGTCCACGAGCACCGGCCCGGTCGCCGTCCGCAGCAGCCCGGCGACGTCGCCGGTCTCGACCGTGGTCCACGACGACGGGCGGCGAGCGGCGTGGACCGCCAGCCGGCGGGACCAGTCGTCGTCGCCGGGACGGGGCGGTGCCGTCGCGACGTAGGTCACGGCGCCGTGCACCAGGGTCTCGGCGTGTGCGGACTTGCCGGAGCTCTGGCCGCCGAGGACCAGCACCCGCCGGCCCCGCCGCGCCGTGTCCAGCACGTCGCCGTCCCGGGCAGCGGTGGCGCCGAGCGCCGAGAGGTGCCGGTCGAGCTCGTCGGGGGGTGGGTTGTGGTGCCCCAGGTGGGTGGCCACGACCTGGGTACCGTCCACAACGGCGCCGACCGCACGCAGCCGCTCGACCTGGTCCGGCCAGGTCTGCAGCGTGAGGTGGGAGGGGATCGGGGTGCCGGCGAGCTCGAGCAGCACCACGTCGAACGCGCGGTCGCGGACCCCCTCGACCATCGCGTCGGGCAGGACGCCGGTGTCCGTGGCGTAGAGCAGCCGTCCGCCGTCGGGACCGGTGACGTCGTAGAGGACCGCGTCGTCGGGGTGCTCGGCCGGCAGGACCCGGATGCGGTAGCCGGCCAGCAGGTGCTCGGCTCCCGGCAGGGCGGCGACGGCGGTGACCTGCGGGTCGAAGGAGGCGTCCCCGAGCACGAGCGGGGGAGCGAGCACCGTCAGCGGCCCGGTGGCCTGGGCCCAGGCTCGCCAGATCCATGCCGGTGGGTAGTGGTGGTCGGCGTGCCGGTGCGTCACCAGCGCGACGGACACGTCCCGCAGGGTCAGGCCGTGACGCACCGCGGCGTGGGCCGCCGCCGGGCCGAGGTCGAGCAGCAGCCGCCCGTCCAGCAGGGCCGAGGCCTGCACGCGCACGACGCCTTGGGACTGGGCCGTCTCGCACGAGGCGCAGCCGCACCAGGGGTTGGGCCAGCCGTCAGCGGCGCCGCTGCCCAGGATGTCGATGCGCACCGGCTCAGCCTTCCACGGAGCCCTCCGCGTAGGGTCGGCGGATGACCTGGACCTGGACCTACGAGGGGCCGGACGGCGCGCCCGTCGACGCCCCCGCCGCCCCGGCGCAGCCGGACTTCCCCACGCAGGCGGACGCCGAGTCGTGGGTCGGCGAGATCTGGCAGGACCTGCGCGCTGCGGGCGTCGCGTCGGTCACGCTCCTCGAGGGCGAGCGCAAGGCCTACGGCCCGATGTCGCTCGACCCCGCCTGACCTAGGGCCGCTTCTCGGGGGAGCCGCCCTTGGTCGGGTCGAGCTCGGCCACGCCCGACAGCACGTCGTCCACCGCCTGCTTGAGGTCGGCCGGCAGTGCCTTGGCAGCGGCGTTGTCGCGCACCTGCTCGGGGCGCGAGGCTCCGATGATCGCCGAGGCGACGTTGCTGTTGCACAGCACCCAGCCGACGGCGAGCTGGGCCATCGACAGGCCCGCGTCGGCGGCCAGCGGCTTCAGCCCCTGCACCGCCGTCAGGACGTCGTCCCGAAGCCACTGCTTGATCATGTTGGCGCCGCCGGCCTCGTCCGTGGCACGGGTACCCGGAGGCAGCGACGCCCCCGGCTCGTACTTGCCCGTGAGCACGCCCTGTGCCAGCGGTGACCAGACGATCTGGGAGACCCCCTCGGGCTCGCAGACCGGGACGACCTCGCTCTCGATGACCCGCCAGAGCGCGGAGTACTGCGGCTGGTTGCTCACCAGCGCGTCCAGGCCCATGTCCTTGGCGAGCGCCAGCGCCGCCGCGATCTCCGACGCCTTCCACTCGCTGACCCCGACGTACATCACCTTGCCCTGACGGACCAGGTCGTCGAAGGCCTTGAGCGTCTCCTCCAGCGGCGTCTCGTAGTCGTACCGGTGCGCCTGGTACAGGTCGATGTGGTCGGTCTGCAGTCGCTGGAGTGATGCCTCGCAGGACTCGAGGATGTGCTTGCGCGACAGGCCGCGCTCGTTGATCCCCGTTCCGGTCGGCCAGTAGACCTTCGTGAACAGCTCGTACTCCGAGCGCTTGACGCCCTTGAGCGCGTCGCCCAGGACGGACTCGGCCTTCGTCCCGGCGTACACGTCGGCGGTGTCGAAGGTCGTGATCCCGACCTCGAGTGCCTCCTTGACGCAGGCGTGGGCGGCGTCCGCCTCGACCTGTGACCCGTGCGTCAGCCAGTTGCCGTAGCTGATCTCGCTGACCTTCATGCCGGTGCGCCCGAGGCGACGGAAGTCCATGCGCAGAACCTAGTAAGGCCGCGCCCTGCTCGCGAGCCGGGGGTCGAGGTCGCCCGCGGCCGCGCGCGGGAAGGAGACCGTCGCGGGGTCACCGTCACTGACGTATCGCGTGGCCAGGAGCTTGGGCAGCCAGTACGTCGAGGTGAACAACTGATCGCCCGTGCGCAGGCCACTGCGGATCCGTGGCACGCCGAGCGGGTCGAAGCCCTTGTCGTACGGCGAGCGCGCCGGCCCGCTGCCCACCAGCATCACGCCGGCGAAGGAGTAGCCGCTGCCCCGGTGCTCGAGCCCCGCCGTCGCCGGGTGGGCACCGAACGGCAGCGCCATCGTCGTCACCTCGGCGGCCGGCACCTCATCGGTGATGGCCTTCAGGCCGGCCCGCAGCTCGCTCTGGACGCCGGCGTCCGAGAGCTTGCGCAGGTTGGCGTGCGTCGCCGTGTGCTCGCCCAGCTCCATGCCGAGGTCCTGGAGTGCCTGGAGCGCACCGGTGGCTCCGGCGAAGGGGTCGGCGTTGACGTAGAACGTCGCCACCGGCCGGTCCTCGCCGTACCGCTTCGCCACGGCAAGCAGGATGCCGACGGCGCAGGTCGGGTCGAGGGTGCCGTCGGCGAGCGTGCGGTACTGCGAGGTCGTGGAGTCGTCGAACGTCAAGACCATCGGGGAGCGGCCGGCCGGCAGGTCGACACGCCCGGCCACGAGGTCCGCCGCGGTGACAGTTCGGTAGCCGCTGCGGTAGAGCAGGTCGAGCTCGCCGCGGAACTGCGCCGGGGTCTGGTCGTACACGCCCTTGGGCACGTCGACGACCTGGTGGTACATCAGCACGGGGACGCGACCGAGCTCGTTGGCCTTGACGCTCGCCGGGTCCACGGTCGGCGCGCTGCTCGGGGACGGGCTGGCCGCTGGGCTGCTGGGGGCCGGGGACACCGCCACAGGCGCCGAACCGCCTGAACATCCTGTGACGAAGGCCGCAAACGCTGCTGTGGCGGCCGCCCTCCACCGGTAACCTGCAAGCACGTTCTCGTCCTCCTGTACGTCCGGGCCCCCAGTGTCACTCATGGCCCGCTCCGCTGATCGCCCCCCGTGAAGGACTGCTTGTGCCTCGCCTGCTCCGTCCCGTTGTCCTCGTCCCGGCAGGTCTGGCGGTGGCCCTCGTCGCAGGGACGTTGTTCGCCCTCCCCGCAGCGGGGTCGGTCGCCCTCGAGGGCCTCTCCGACACCTACAGCGCCACCTCGCTGAAGGGAGCCGACGTGCGGGTCCAGACCCAGGGCCGCCCCACGCGCGTGCTCATCGACGGCACGCAGGTGGCCGAGGGCAGCAGCGGGACGCTGTCGGCGCCGCTGGCCGGGCTGAGCGAGGGCACGCACGTGCTGGAGGCGTCGGTGGACCGCGGCTTCCCGCGCGGGACCGCGACCACCAAGAAGACGCTGCTCGTCGACCTCACCCCGCCGGTGCTCACGGTCGTCATGCCGACGACGAGCGTCAAGATCAAGGACGCCGTCACGCTCTCCGGAACGGTCGAGAAGGGCGCGACGGTCACCGCTGAGGGCGCGACCGTGAAGCAGGACGGCGAGGCCTTCACGCTGGCCTACCCGACGCCGCCGGCGGGTGCCGAGGTCGTCGCGACGGACGCGGCCGGCAACCGGGCCGTCGAGCCGGTCACCGTGGCCACGGTCTACCCCGACCACATCCGCGCGGTGCACATGACCGGCCGCGCGTGGGCGTACTCCAAGCTCCGTAACCCCGTACTCGCCCTGATCAAGCAGAAGCGCATCAACGCCGTCCAGCTCGACATCAAGGACGAGGACGGCATCGTCAACTTCGCGACCAACGTCCCGCTCGCGCGCACGATCGGTGCCCGCACCGACCTCTATGACGCCAAGAAGGTCACCGACCAGCTGCACGGCCTGGGCATCCGGGTGATCGGCCGCATCGTGGCGTTCAACGACTCGAAGCTCTCGACCTGGGCCTACGCGAACGGCCACAAGGACTGGGTCATCCAGAAGCCGGACGGCACGAAGTACGAGTACGGCTACAACAAGGCGGGCTTCTCCAACTTCGCGATCCCCGAGGTCCGCCAGTACAACATCGACCTGGCCGCGGAGTCCGTGAAGCTCGGCTTCGACGACGTCGTCTACGACTACATCCGTCGCCCCGACGGTCCCATCGCGTCCATGCGCTTCCCCGGCCTGCACGGTGCGGCCGAGGACTCCATCGCGTCCTTCCTGGCGGAGGCCCAGGCGGTCGTCCGGCCCCTCGGCGGCTCCCTCGGTGCCGCAGCCTTCGCTCAGGCGGCGACCCGGCCGAAGTCCACGGCCCAGAACATCCCGAAGATGGCCAAGCACCTCGACGTCGTGATCCCCATGGAGTACCCGTCGCACTGGAACAAGGGCGAGTACGGCGTCCCGGACCCCTACATCGGTGCCCTCGAGATCGTGAAGCGGTCGCTCGTCGACTGGAAGAAGGCGGTCGAGGGGACGAACTGCGTTGTCGTGCCGTGGCTGCAGGACGAGAACTTCCGGGGCGCGTACACGCCGGCCAAGGTGCGCGAGCAGATCATGGGGACGCGCGCGAACGGCATCCAGGGCTGGCTCATGTGGTCGGCGGTCGCCCGCTACCAGGGCGAGGCGTACAGCCCGGACGCCAAGCCCGCCCTGTAGGTCGGGGAAGCAGCTCAGGGGAGGCGCTGGCCGCGGACGACCTGCGGGCGCGGCATGCGGAAACGACGGATCACGGTCGTGCGCAGCAGGCCGTAGGCGATGTGGCCGCGCCGCTTCTGCTCGGGGAAGGCCTTCTTCAGGGCGCCCCCGATGAGGACGCCGGCGAGCAGCATGTCGAGCGCGACCCCCATGATCGTCGCGAGCCACACCCCGAGCACCGCGTTCGCGACGTCCTGGTTGCCGCTGAAGCCGGCCGCCACGACCAGCGCGGCCGTGGGGAGCAGCAGGAACCCCAGGCTCCGCCGGGAGTCGACGACGTCGCGCACCAGGCGTCGCTCGGGTCCGCGGTCCCGCTTCAGCAGCAGCGTCTGGTCGCCGGTGAGATTGCCCTTGCGCACCTGCTGGCGCCCGGCAGCCTGCTTCTCGCGCAGCTGGCGCGCGGCCTCGCGGCGGTTGGTCGGCGGCGGGGCCACCGGTCCACCTCGGCTGGCCCGCGCGTCCTTGCGCTTCGGAGTGGGTCGGCCCTTGCCGCGGGGGAGGTCGTCGTGTTCGGTCACGCCACCATCATGGCAGCGCGAGCATCTGGTCGAGCGCCTGCTTGGCCCAGCGGGACGTCTCCGGCTCGACGGTGATCTGGTTCGGCACCCGACCGGCCACCAGCTCCTCGAGCGCCCAGACCAGGTGCGGGAGGTCGATGCGGTTCATGGTCGCGCAGTAGCAGACGGTCTTCTCCAGGAAGACGATCGTCTTGTCCGGGTGCGACGTGGCGAGGCGCTTCACCAGGTTGAGCTCGGTGCCGACCGCCCAGGACGTCCCCGCCGGCGCGGCCTCGACCGCCTTGATGATCTGCTCCGTGGAGCCGATCAGGTCGGCGGCCTCGCAGACCTCGTAGGTGCACTCGGGGTGCACCATCACGGTCACGCCGGGCACGCGTTCGCGGACGTCGGCGACGGACTGCGGCGTGAAGCGGCCGTGCACCGAGCAGTGGCCCTTCCACAGGATCATCGTCGCGGCCCGCAGCTGCTCGGGGGTGTTGCCGCCGTACGGCTTGCGGGGGTTCCACACGACGCAGTCCTCGAGGGACAGGCCCAGCTCCCGCACGGCGGTGTTGCGCCCGAGGTGCTGATCGGGCAGGAAGAGCACCTTCTTGCCCTCGGCGGTGCCCTGCGCGAACGCCCACTCGAGAGCGCGCTTGGCATTGGAGCTGGTGCAGATCGTGCCGCCGTGCCGCCCGGTGAAGCCCTTGATGGCGGCGCTGGAGTTCATGTAGCTGACCGGGACCGTCACGTCGTCGCCGAGACCGAGCTCGGCGAGCTGCTCCCAGCACTCCTCGACCTGGTCGAACGTCGCCATGTCGGCCATCGAGCAGCCGGCGGCGAGGTCCGGCAGGACGACAGCCTGCTCCGGCCCGGTGAGGATGTCCGCGGACTCCGCCATGAAGTGAACGCCGCAGAAGACGATGTACGGCGCATCGGGACGCGCGGCAGCCTGCTGCGCCAGCTTGAAGGAGTCTCCGGTGACGTCGGCGAAGGCGATCACTTCGTCGCGCTGGTAGTGGTGGCCGAGGACGAACACCTGGTCTCCCAGGGCCTCCTTGGCCGCGCGAGCCCGGGCCACCAGCGTCGCGTCGGAGGTGGCCGGAAGGTCACCGGGGCAGTCGACGCCTCGCTCGGAGTCCGGGTCGGCGCCCTTGCCCAGCAGCAGCAGCGCGAGCGGGCTGTGCTCCACACCCGGCATGAGCTCGGTCATCGGTGACTCCCTCGTCCGGGACCGTGTGGTCCCTCACTGACCCTAACGACCGGCGACCTGGCTCGCTTCCGCCCGGGTGTCCACAGGTCAGGCACAGAACCCTGGCGGGTCGTCCCGCCGGCTCCTACCCTCAGGTCATGACGACGCCCCCGGCTGCAGGTCCTGGCGACCTCGAACGCAAGGTCCGGCAGCTCGACAACGACATGCAGGCGGTCTACGGCTTGCTCGCCGGTATCTCTGACGTCGTGACCGGGCACACGCTCCGGTTCGACGGGATCGACGGTCGGCTGGACGGGATCGACGGTCGGCTGGACGGGATCGACGGTCGGCTGGACGGGATCGACGGTCGGCTGGACGGGATGGACGCCCGGTTCGATGGGATCGACGGTCGGCTGGACGGGATCGACGGTCGGCTGGACGGAATGGACGCCCGGTTCGACAGGGTCGACGCCCGGTTCGATGGGATCGACGGTCGGCTGGACGGGATCGACGGTCGGCTGGACGGAATGGACGCCCGGTTCGACAGGGTCGACGCCCGGTTCGATGGGATCGACGGTCGGCTGGACGGGATCGACGGTCGGCTGGACGGAATGGACGCCCGGTTCGACAGGGTCGACGACCGGTTCGACAGGGTCGACGGTCGGCTGGACGGGCTGGACGCCCGGTTCGACAGGGTCGACGCCCGGTTCGACAGGGTCGACGGTCGGTTCGATGGGATCGACGCGTCGCTGGTCGAGATCTTGCGTCGGCTGCCCGAGGCGAGCTGACCGGTCCCGGCAAGACTCGCGAGATGCACGTCGTCCTCGCCCCTGACTGCTTCACCGGAACGCTCACGGCGGTGGAGGCTGCTGCGGCCATGGCTGCAGGCTGGCGCTCCGTGCGGCCGACCGACACGCTGCTTCTGCGCCCGATGTCCGACGGCGGTCCGGGTTTTTTGGACGCGCTGCCCGGCAAGCACATCTCCCTGCTGGTCGAGGACCCGGTGGCCCGGGCGGTGCGGGCTTCCTACCGGCTGGACGGCGCCACGGCGTACGTCGAGAGTGCCCAGGCAGCGGGGTTGCATCTGTTGGCGGAGTCCGAGCGAAACCCCGCGCTGACGACGACCTACGGGGTGGGTGAGCTCGTCGCGGACGCTCTCGGCCGAGGGGCGAGGCGCGTCGTCGTCGGGCTGGGCGGCTCGGCCACCAACGACGGCGGCGCCGGGCTGCTGGCCGCCCTGAGCGTCCGCCGAGAGGACGCACAGGGGCACCGGCTCGCGCCGGGAGGGGCCGCGCTCGCGCGGGCGGCACGCCTGGTGGGGCGGCCGCGCACGCACGGGGCCATGATCGTGGCCGCGACGGACGTGGACAACCCGCTGCTCGGAGAGCACGGAGCCACCCGGGCCTTCGGGCCGCAGAAGGGCCCGGCCGACCTGATCGCCCTGGAAGCAGCCCTCGCGCACTGGGCCGATCTACTCGAAGCCCACCTGGGAGTGCACGCACGCGACCGGCCGGGAGCCGGCGCCGCCGGAGGGCTCGGGTTCGCCCTGCTCGCTCTGGGGGCCGCGCGGCAGAGCGGCGCGCAGGTGGTCGCTGAGGCGATCGGCCTCTCCGCTGCGGTCGGGGGAGCCGCCCTGGTCCTCACGGGTGAGGGCTGCCTCGACGTCTCGTCCCTGCGTGGCAAGGTCGTCGCCCACGTCGCGGCTACGGCGCAGGACGAGGGGGTCCCCTGCGCGGTCGTCGCCGGTCGGGTCGAGGTCGGCGCGCGGCAGGCTGCGGCGGCGGGGATCGACGCGACGTACGCCTTGGTGGAGCACGCGCCGGACCGTGCCCTGACGGATCCGGCTGCGGTGGTGGCGGAGGTCACGGCGCAGGTCGCGGCGCAGTGGGGCCGCTGACCGAGCCCGTGCGTGTGACAATGGAACAACGGTCACGCGCTCGCGCGTTGACGTGAAGGAACCCCCGCACCCCCTGGAGAGGCGCACCGATGACCGAGACCACCGCTGAGACCACCGACACCGCCACGAGCACGTCGACGGGCGTCGTCCTCACCGACCCGGCAGCGGAGAAGGTCGCCAGCCTGCTCGCGCAGGAGGGCCGCGACGACCTCGCGCTCCGCGTCGCGGTGCAGCCGGGTGGCTGCAGCGGGCTGCGTTACCAGCTGTTCTTCGACGAGCGCGACCTCGACGGTGACGTCGTGCAGGAGTACGGCGCCGGCGTCAAGGTCGTGACCGACCGGATGAGCGTGCCGTACCTCATGGGCGCGACGATCGACTTCGTCGACACCATCGAGAAGCAGGGCTTCACGATCGACAACCCCAACGCCGGCGGTTCGTGCGCCTGCGGCGAGTCCTTCCACTAGGACCTCCACGGTACGACGAAGGCGCCCACCCGCACCGGTGGGCGCCTTCGTCGTGTCCGGGGACCGTCAGGCGCGGGGGACCGGCCGGTCGGTGGTGAGGTCCACGATCTCCCGGTCGCCGAGCGGGCGCTGAAGCGCGACGTCGTACGGCGCGGACGTACTCACGCGCGGGCAGGCGCGGTCCTTCGGGGGGACGTCGGCGTGCAGCAGGACGTACACCCGCCGGTCGTCCTCCTTCACATCGGCGTAGACGCCGGTGCGCCCGCAGCCGCCGTTCTCGTAGAGCACGGTGACCGCGTTGTCGGCCTTGCTCGGCTGCCACGCCTGGAGAGCGAGGTCCTCGACCGGACCGGCGGGCTCGACGGGCGGCGGGACGTAGCCGTCCGGAGCGGGCTCGATCGCTCCGGGATCGGTCAGCGCCGGGTCGGTGGGGGCGCTCCCGTCGTCGAGGTACGTCCGCTCGATCGCGAGGGAGGCCAGCGGCTGGGAGTTGCCCTTGACCTCGAACAGCCATGCCGGCAGCAGCGCTAGCTGCTGGTCTTCGAGCCAGGTCAGAGCTAGGCCGAGATGGGCCCCGGTGATCTGCTGCGGTTGCGGCTCAGGGCAGGACGGCTCAGGGGCGCCGGGGCCGGGCGACGGCATCGGGCAGGCCATCATCATCCGCGGCATCGGCGGCAGAGCATCAAAGGCGGCCGGGGCGCCGATCAGCGGGTAGCTGTCGGCGCGCTGCGCCGGGGCCAGCCAGCCGCGGGCGCTGGTGATCCGTGCGGCGGAGGTCGCTGACGGAACGGCGACGTCGACGACGGTGGACCACCCGACCGTGGGGAGGCCGTTCACGGGCGGATCGACGACGACCGACCCACCCCCCGGGTAGGTCTCGACGTGACCCGAGAGATCACCGAGGCCCACGGCGCTCAGGACCTCACCGGCCGCGGCGAAGACCTCCGCCGAGGTGGGGGTCGGCGGCGCAGGGAGGCTCTCCGGTGGAGCGCAGCTGCCAGCGGGGGCTGGGTCCACGGACGGACAGCGGGGCGAGAGGGTCACCGGTGGTGCCGGGACGGGCTGCGGCGGAGCGGCGGGCTCGACGCCGCTCCCGGGGGAGCTCGCCGGGGCGCTCTGCACGGGCCGCGGCGCCTCGGCGGTCGACCCGGCGGTCCCGGACCCGCTGGTGACGGTGCCGCTCGAGGTACTGCCGCTGCCCTCGACGTACGCGGGGCAGGGCATCGCCCTCCCGACCGGGGAGGAGCTCACCGCGGTGTCGGGGGAGACGCCACCGTCGTACGCGACAGCGCACGGGCTCCACCACCAGGCCTGGCCGGTCTCGGCGCCGACGTGCAGCCCGCCGGCGGTCCAGCCGCCCTTTGCGCCGACCGGAGCCGGCTCGCCGAGGGCGTCGGCGAGCCGGGCCACCTCGCGGGCGCCGGCGCCACCGGCGAGGTTCCAGGCCGGGGCGTCGTCAGGGGTGCCCGAGGGGAGGCTGCCGACGAGTTGGTAGTCCCCGCCGGCAGAGCTCATCGATCGCGCCGCGGCAGGCGCAGCCAGGTCCTCCGCGGCGCCGCCACCGGCGAGGTGCAGCACCTTCGGCGACGCCGAGCCGTGGGAGCCGCCGCTGACGAGCGAGGCGGTGACCGCGACGGCGACCACAGCGACGACGGTGACGACTGGGGCGAGGACCTTGCTGCGGGCGTTCATGGACCTGTGACGCGGCCCACGGCGCGAGGGTTCCGGTTAGTAGTCGTCCATGCCGTGGATGGTGACGAGCAGGTCGTCGGTGATCTCGACCGGCATGGTGCCGAAGGACACGGGCAGGCGGTCCAGCGGCAGGCGACCGAGCGGAACCCGCACGACGGCCGTGGTCAGGTCGATGACGGAGTGGGCGAGCAGGCCGGCGACCTCGCGGCAGTCGTTCACCAGGTCGCCGAAGGAGGCGGCGTCGCTGTCGGACGGAACGGGCGTGTGAAGGGCCATGTGGTCGACGGTAAGCAGTTACCCATCGGTATCCAATCGTTACCGGCGGGTAGCGTTCGGTGTCGGGGGTGACGTGGCGCACAGCCACCCGGACCAACTACCGCCCGTTCCTCACTAGGCTGCTCGGATGCCGATCACGCCACGTGTTGCTGTCACCGGATCCATCGCCACCGACCACCTGATGACCTTCGACGGTCTGTTCGGTGAGCAGCTGCTGCCCGACCAGCTCCACCACCTCAGCGTGGTGTTCCTCGCCAACGGCCTCGAGGTCCGACGCGGCGGCACCGGCGCCAACATCGCGTTCGGCATGGGCGTGCTCGGACAGACCCCGTTGCTCATCGGCTGCGTGGGCAGGGACGCGGCGGACTACCTCACCTGGCTGTCCGACGCCGGCGTCGACACCGCGGGAGTGCGGACCAGCGCCACGCTCAACAGCCCACGTTTCACGGTGACCACCGACAACGCGCAGAACCAGATCGGGTCCTTCTACCCGGGCGCGATGGCCGAAGCCGCTGACATCTCCCTCGACGACGTCGAGGTCGACCTCGTGCTGGTCAGCCCCAACGACCCGGGCGCCATGCTGCGCCACACCGCCGAGTGCGTCGCCCGGGGAGTGCCATTCGCCGCGGACCCTTCGCAGACGCTCACCTTCCTCGACGGCGACGCGATCACCTCGCTCATCACCGGCGCGACCTACCTGTTCACCAACGAGTACGAAGCCGGCCTGATCGCCGCGAAGACCGGCCTATCGGACGAGGACATCCTCGACCGCGTCGAGACCCGCATCACGACGCACGGCGCCAAGGGCTCGGTCATCGCGCGCAAGGGTGAGCCGGACCTGCAGGTCGCCATCGCGCCTGCCGACACCGTGGCCGACCCGACGGGCGTCGGAGACGCCTTCCGGGCCGGCTTCCTCACCGCGACTGCGTGGGGCCTGGGCCTGGAGCGGGCGGCGCAGGTCGGCTCGCTGCTCGCCACGCACTGCGTGGAGACCGTCGGTACGCAGGAGTACGTCGTCCCGGACTTCCGGGCCGGCTTCGCCCGCCGCTTCGCCTCGGCGTACGGCGAGAGTGCTGCCGCCGAGGTCGCGCCGTACCTCACCTGACCTCAGGTGACCCGACGGACCACGAACGACGGCGGGTCGCTGCGCTCCAGCGACTGAGCGCGCATCCGGCACCACGCGGCGACGTCACCGGCAGCAGCCGGGTCGTCGGCGAGCAGCAGGACGGCGTCGCCGACCTCCACGGTGCGCAGCACCTTGGCCAGCTCGATCACGGGCACCGGGCAGGGGATGCCGAGGCAGTCGAGCTCCCTCACAGATCGCTCGCCCCCGCCTGAGCGCGCAGGTCGGCCACGACCCCAGGCAGCACCGCGAGGAACCGCTCGACGTCCGCGGCCGTGGTCGTCCGCGAGAGCGACACCCGAGCGTTGCCGTGGGACAGCACGCCCATCGCGACGAGCACGTGCGAGGGCTCCAGCGTCGACGACGTGCAGGACGACCCACTGCTGATCTCGAACCCGAGGCGGTCGAGCGCGTGGACCAGGGCCTCGCCGTCGACGTACAGGCAGGAGAAGGTGACCAGGTGGGGGAGGCGGTCCACCGGGTCGCCCACGACCTCGACGTCGGGCAACGCCGCGGCTGCGGCGCGGATCCGCTGCGTCAGGGCCCGCAGGCGGACGTCCTCGACGTCGCGCTCCGCGCAGGCGGCCTGCAGGCCGGCCGCCGCGGCGACGACGGAGGGCAGGGGGACCCGGCCGGCGGCACCGCGCTCGTGCTCGTCCTCGGGCCAGGGGGAGCGCCACCGGGCGCCGGTGCGGACGCCCAGTACGCCGATGGTCGGGCCGCCCCAGTGCTCAGCCGACGCGGTCAGGAGCGACCACCCCCCGGGGATCACGGCTCGGCCCGCGACGTGGGAGGCGTCGACGAGCAGGGGAACGGGCCCCAGCGCAGCGGCGACGTCGGAGACCGGCTGTCGCGTCCCGACCTCGTGCGAGGCGGCGAGCAGGCAGGCCAGCACCGTGTCCGATTGGACAGCGCCGGCAAATTCGTCCACCGCGACCCGGCCGAGGCGGTCGACGGCCACCTCGGTGCCGGGCCCTTCGCCGCACGCGTGCAGGACCGCGCTGTGCTCGACGGCGCTGTGCACCACATGGGCGCCCTGGCGTGCACGGGCTGCCCGCAGACCCCGCACCGCGGCGTACGCCGCGGTGGTGCCGTTGGGGGTGAAGCTCACTTCGTCGGGGCGGGCACCGAGGGCGTCGGCGACCGCCTGCCGCGAGGTGTCGAGCAGCAGGCGGGCCCGTCGGGCACTGCTGTACAGGCGCCCGGGATCGGCCCACCCGTCCTCCCACGCGGCGAGCAGGGCCTCGCGCGCCACGGGGTGCAGCGGGAGCCCGGAGGCGGCGTCGAGGTTGACCCGCCGGGCGGCGGGGGCGGGTCCCGAACGGTCCTCGGTGGTGGAGGTCACCTCCTAGACGTTAGACACGGCCCCCCTCGACAGGAGGGAAGCGCACCGCTGCGATAGCGTGCACGTACCCGATCCGCTCAGGTCCGGGGCATGTTCCGAAGAAGGGTCCGTGAGGGTGCGAACCTCCCCCAGGTCAGCGGTGCGTCTGTCGTTGGCTGCCGTCGCGACGGTGCTGCTGACCAGTGGTTGCTCCGGCCGTGAGGCGTATGAGAACGCCTTCGGGCTCGGCTGGCCGAAGCCCAAGACCGAGCAGGCCTCAACGATGTACGAGACGTGGCTGGGCTCGGTGGCTGCCGCCGCCGCCGTCGGCCTCGCGATGTACGTCCTCATCGCCTGGACCGTCGTCCGCGACCGCAAGAAGACCGAGGAGCTGCCGCGCCAGGTGCGCTACAACCTCCCGATCGAGGTGCTGTACACGGTCGTGCCGTTCGTCATCATCGCGGTGCTCTTCTTCTACACCGCCGTGAGCGAGAACAAGGTCAACAAGCTGACGGCCGACCCGGACGTGCGCATCGGGGTCGTGGGCTTCCAGTGGAACTGGCAGTTCAACTACCTGGACGCCAAGGTGCAGACCACCGGTGAGCTGCCCAAGGGCGCGACCCTCGTCATCCCGGTCAACCAGCGGATCCGCTTCACCGAGACCAGCCCGGACGTCATCCACTCGTTCTGGGTGCCGGACTTCTTGTTCAAGCGCGACGTCATCCCGGGTCGCACGAACAGCTTCGAGATCAAGCCCACCCAGGTGGGCACGTACGTCGGCCGCTGCGCCGAGCTGTGCGGGGAGAAGCATGACCGCATGAACTTCACCGTCAAGGTGGTCGAGCGGGCGGAGTACGACGCCTACATCTCCGCACTGCAGGCCGACCCCAACGCCAAGCCGAACTCCCTGGGCGCTGCGCTCACGACGGAGGACAACTAGCCATGACCCTGCTCGAGAGCGCGTCCCCTCCGGTCGCGAACCGCCGCCCCTCCCCGGGGATCGGCTCGAAGATCGCCAAGGTCGTCACGACCACCGACCACAAGGTCATCGGTCTGCTCTACCTGTGCACGGCCTTCGGGTTCTTCATCTTCTCCGGGATCCTCGCCGAGATCATGCGGCTGGAGCTGGCCCGCCCCGGCCTCGACTTCGTGTCGCAGGAGCAGTACAACTCGCTGTTCACCATGCACGGCTCGATCATGATGTTCCTCGTGGCCCCGCCCCTGGCGTTCGGCTTCACGAACTTCATCATGCCGCTGCAAATCGGCGCGCCGGACATGAGCTTCCCGCGCCTGAACGCCTTCTCCTACTGGCTCTACCTGTTCGGCGGGCTCACGGTCGTGGCCGGCTTCCTCACCCCCGACGGGGCGGCGTCCTTCGGCTGGTTCGCCTACGCGCCGCTCAACGACATCATCCACTCGCCGAACCTCGGTTCGGACCTGTGGATCATCGGGCTCGTCACGTCTGGACTGGGCACGATCCTGGGTTCGGTCAACTTCATCACCACGATCATCACGTTGCGCGCGCCCGGCATGACGATGTTCCGGATGCCGATCTTCACCTGGAACATGCTGGTCACGTCGATCCTCGTGCTCATGGCCTTCCCGGTCATCACCGCCGCGTTCCTCGCCCTCGAGGCGGACCGGCACTTCGGGGCTCATATCTACGACGTCGAGACCGGCGGCGCGATCCTGTGGCAGCACCTGTTCTGGTTCTTCGGTCACCCCGAGGTCTACATCGTGGCGCTGCCGTTCTTCGGCGTCGTGTCCGAGGTGATCCCGGTGTTCAGCCGCAAGCCGCTGTTCGGCTACAAGGGCCTGGTCTTCGCGACGCTGGGCATCGCCGCCCTGTCGATGACCGTGTGGGCGCACCACATGTTCGCCACGGGCGCGGTGCTCCTGCCGTTCTTCAGCTTCTTGAGCTTCCTCATCGCGGTCCCGACCGGCGTGAAGTTCTTCAACTGGATCGGCACCATGTGGCGCGGCCAGCTGACGTTCGAGACGCCCATGCTGTTCTGCATCGGCTTCCTGCTGACCTTCCTGCTCGGTGGCCTGACCGGCGTGCTGCTCGCCAGCCCACCCATCGACTTCCACGTCTCGGACACGTACTTCGTCGTGGCGCACTTCCACTACGTCGTGTTCGGCACCGCGATCTTCGGCTTCTTCGCCGGCGTCTACTTCTGGTTCCCGAAGATGACCGGTCGGATGATGAACGACCGCCTCGGCAAGGTGCACTTCTGGACGCTGTTCATCGGCTTCCACACGACCTTCCTCGTGCAGCACTGGCTCGGCGACGAGGGGATGCCGCGACGCGTGGCGGACTACAAGGCCAGCGACGGGTTCACGACCCTCAACACGGTGTCCTCCATCGGAGCTCTCGTCCTCGCCCTGTCGACCCTGCCGTTCCTCTACAACGTCTACGTCAGCTACACCCGCGGCGAGAAGGCTGTGGGCGACGACCCGTGGGGCTTCGGCAACTCCCTGGAGTGGGCGACGTCCTGCCCGCCGCCGCGGCACAACTTCGTGACCATGCCGCGGATCCGGTCCGAGCGTCCCGCGTTCGACCTGCACTACCCCGCGGTCGCGGGACGGACCGACATGCACGCCACCCCGGAGCTGAGGTAGTCAGATGATCGTCGAAGGCTTCCTGTTCGCGTTCCTCTTCGTCTTCCTGGTGGCGACGAGCGTCGTCTACTGGCTCGTCTCGCACGACCCCACCGGCTTCACCTGCCTGCTGCTGTCGGGCGGGATGGCCTTCATCATCGGCTACTACGTGCTGTTCACCGCCCGCCGGATGGAGATGCGTCCCGAGGACCGCGAGGACGCGGAGATCGCCGAGGGCGCCGGTGAGGTCGGTTTCTTCTCGCCGCACTCCTGGTGGCCGATGCTCATGGCGGCCGCGTTCGCCGTGACGAGCCTGGGGCTGGTCTTCGGACCGTTCATCTTCCTGATCGGCGGCATCGCGCTGCTGATCACGGTGTCGGGGCTGCTGTTCGAGTACTACGTCGGGATCAACCGGACGCAGGCCGAGACGCTGTCCACCGTCGCTGCCACCGGGAACGCCCCGACCGCGACCACGAAGTTCCTGGGAGAGCAGCACTAGCCCAGGCAGGACCTGCACCACGTACGGCCAGTCCTCTCAGGGACCACCTGTGGGAGGATGCGGCCGTTGGCGCACCGACGGGGACCGCGGACGTGCGATCCGGCGCTCGACGCCTCCTTCGCCGCCGTCGCTGGCGGGATGGTGTCGTGTCGCGCGCGTGTCCGTGACACCAGGTGGCCAGCCCCGTGGACTCGGCGGGGTGGCCAGCCCCGTGGACTCGGCGGGCAGAGGCGAGCGTCGGACCGGTGTCCCACCCTGGTCGCAACGACAACAACCTGGGGGACTTCCGCGGGGCGGAGCATGAACGCCCGTTTCGTCGCGAGGCGGCCCGACCGGGGGTACGTCACGCTCGACGAGCTCGGCATCGACGAGCTCGGCATCGACGTGCTCCGGCTGGACCGCTACGGGCGTGGGGCGTGCACCGGAGGTCGGCGGGAGGTGGTCCGTTCCCGCCCGCTCCTCACGGCGCCAGCGTGAAGGCCGACGGCCGCCCGTCCCGAGGGACGAGCGGCCGTCGTACGCGCCGGGGGGCGGTCTAGTCGACCGTGCCCTCGAGCTGCGGGGTGTCCGACTCCGGGGCGGACTCGATGATCCCACCGCGGGCCCGGAAGAAGCCCTTCTGCCGACCCGCCGGAAGCGCCGGGGCGTGTGCGTGCTCGTCACCGTGGTGGGCGATGAGCGCCTTGCGCTCGGGCGTCGTGGCCAGCAGCACGGCGTACTGCGACGGCAGCGGCACCGTCTCCTCGACGAACTCACCGGACGGCAGGCGCCGGATGGTGCCCGACTCGATCCCGTGGTGCAGGAGGTCGTCGTCAGCACGCTGCAGCGACAGGCAGAACCGCTTGGTGATCACGTACGCGAGCGGGGGGAGCAGGAACAACCCCGCCCGCAGGAAGTAGGTGATCTCGTTGATCGACAGGTGGAAGATCGTGGCCACGATGTCGTTGCCGCCGGCGATCAGCAGGACGACGTAGAACGTGATCGACATGGCACCAAGGGCCGTGCGCACGGGCTTGTCGCGCGGCCGGTCCAGCAGGTTGTGGTAGCCCTTGTCGCCCGTGAGCTTGGCCTCCACGAACGGGTAGATCGCCAGGAGGAGGAACAGCACGCCGGGCAGGACCTGGGTCGGGATCAGCACGTTCGGGCTGAACGTGTAGTCCCAGAACCTCAGCTCCCAGTTGGGCATCAGCCGCGTCGAGCCGTCCAGGAAGCCGATGTACCAGTCCGGCTGCGATCCGGCCGACACCTGCGAGGGGTCGTAGGGCCCGTAGAGCCAGATCGGGTTGATCTGCGCGAGACCACCGAGTGCCGACAGGACACCGAAGACCAGGAAGAAGAACCCGCCGGCCTTGGCGGCGTACGCCGGGTAGATCTTCGAGCCGACGACGTTGTCCTCGGTGCGACCCGGGCCCGCGAACTGGGTGTGCTTCTGGTACCAGATCAGCATCATGTGGAAGGTGATGAGCCCCAAGATGATGCCGGGGACCAGCAGGATGTGGATCGGGTAGAGGCGCTCGATGATCGCGCCTCCGGGGTACTCGCCACCGAAGACGAGGAACGCCGCCCAGGTGCCGATCACGGGGACGGACAAGGCGATCGAGTAGGCGATGCGCAGACCCGTGCCGGACAGCAGGTCGTCAGGCAGGGAGTAGCCCGCGAAGCCCTCGACGAGGCCCAGCACGAGCAGTCCGACGCCGATGATCCAGTTGAGCTCCCGGGGCTTGCGGAAGGCTCCGGTGAAGAACACCCGCGCGAGGTGCACCACGATGGAGGCCATGAACAGCAGGGCCCCCCAGTGGTGGATCTGCCGCATGATCAGGCCGCCGCGCACCTCGAACGAGATCCGCAGGGTGGACTCGTACGCCGCCGACATCGGGATGCCCTTGAGCGGCGTGTACGCGCCGTTGTAGATGACCTCGCGGCTGCTGCCCTCGAAGAACAGGGTGAGGTAGGTGCCGGACAGCAGCAAGATGATGAACGAGTAGAGCGCGACCTCGCCCAGCATGAACGACCAGTGGTCCGGGAAGACCTTGGACAGGCTGCGCTTGACGAAGTTGGACGAGCCCAGGCGGTCGTCGACCCACTTGGCGGTGCCGGCGGCACCCTTCTCCGCGACCGAGGTCGTCATCAGCTCTCTCCCTCATAGGTCGGCTCGGGATACGAGGGATGCCGCTCCCAGTAGCTGGGACCGACCGGCTCGTTGAAGTCGTCGCGCGCCACGAAGTATCCCTCCTCGTCCACCGTGATCGCCAGTTGAGGCAGGTTGCGGGCCGCCGGGCCGAAGAGCACCTTCGCCGCGTCCGCTGCGTCGAACGTCGACTGGTGGCAGGGGCAGAACAAGTGGTGGGTCTGAGCCTCGTACAGCTTCACCGGGCAGCCCAGGTGCGTGCAGATGACCGAGTAGACGACGTGCCCGCCGACGACCCAGTTCTTGCGGCTGTCGCTGACCTTCATGTCCTCCGGGCGCATGCGGATGATGAAGGCCGCGGAGTCGGCCAACCGCCGGCCGCGCTCGACGTCCGGGAAGACGGTCTTCGTCCCGCCGATCTCGAGGTCGCCGAGCTTCACCGGGCGACCGAGCTCATCGAGCAGCCGGGAACCTTTCTCCCAGCCCGTCGTCGCGAGCGTGATCTCCTTGTTCTTCGTCTTGCCGAGGCTGAACAGCAGGGGGACCGGCAGGAGGGCGAGCGCCCCGCCGCCGAGCGCCATGCTCGACAGGAGCAGCTTGCGGCGCGGCAGGCCGGACTCCTCGAAGCCCGCCTTCAGCAGGTCCGCCGTCTCGGCGCGCTCCTCGTCGGAGGACGCGAGGTGGTGGCGCATCTGCACCGTCTCCTCGTCGACCATGAGGGTCTTCGCCCAGAGCACTGCGCCCGCGCCGATGCCCACGAGGGCCAGCGTCATGAAGATGCCGAGCAGCGGGGTGTTGTACTCGGCGTGCGGCTCGTCGAACTCGAACGGGAAGAAGGCGTACGTCGCGATGAACCCGACGGCGCCGACGACGGCCAGCAAGAACAGCGCGGCGACCTTCTGCTCCGCGCGCTTGGCGGCGGCGGGGTCGTCCCGCAGGTGGCCGCCCTCGTGTGGGGGGGCGGGGGCGGTGGCGGGCGCGGCGATCGTCTGTGACTGCCCGTGCGTCGAGCGGCTGTCCGACTGCACGAAGTCAGCGGTGCTGAGGTCGTTATGGCTCGGGTCGCCGCCCGCGTTCTGGTCCCCGTGGCCGGCGGGGGAGGACAGCCGGTCGCGGATGGAGTCGCTCATGCCCGGGCTCCGATCCAGAGGGTGATGACGATGAGCAGGCCCATGCCGACCAGGAAGGCCACCAGGCCCTCGGGCACCGGCCCGTAGCGGCCGAGCGGAGCCCCGCCCGGGTCCTTGACGTCCTGGGTGATGTAGCGGACGTACTTGGTGATGGCCTTCTTCTCGTCCGGGGTCAGCTGGTTGTCGCTGAAGCGCGGCATGCTCTCCGGGCCGCTCTGCATCGCGGAGTAGATCACCTCGGCGTCGGACTCGTTCAGCGCCGGGGCGTACTTGCTGCGGGTCAGCGCGCCCCCCGAACCGGCGAAGTTGTGGCAGCTCGAGCAGTTGGTGCGGAACAGGTCGCCACCGAGGGCGAGGTCACCGTCGGACAGGGGACCGGCAGGCAAGGTGGGCCCGCCGCCCAGCGACTGGACGTAGGCCGCCAGCTGCTCGATCTGCGTCCTGTCGTACTTCACGGGCTTACGCACCGCCTGGGCGGCGCCTCGGGCGAGCGGCATCCGACCGGAGCCGACCTGGAAGATGACGGAGGAGGCACCGACGCCGATGAGCGAGGGCCCGCCCGCGCCGCCGGCGTTGTTGAGGCCGTGGCAGGTGGAACAGCCCTGCAGGTAGAGCTGTCGGCCCTCCTCGATGGCGATGGAGGAGTCGGCCGCGGGAGCGGCGGACGGCTTCGGCGCGGCGAAAGCGGTGTACAGGCCACCGATCATCGTCAGCGCGAGCAGCACAACGGCGTAGCCGGACAGGCGGGTCCTTCGGGTGGTGCTCACAGTCCGGTCCCTCACTGGATCAGGTAGATGGTGGCGTACAGGCCCACCCAGACGACATCGACGAAGTGCCAGTAGTAGGACACGACGATCGCGCTGGTGGCCTTCTCCGGGGTGTAGCGGCCCACGGTCGAGCGCAGCAGCACGAAGACGAAGGCGAACAAGCCGCCGATCACGTGCAGGCCGTGGAAGCCCGTCGTCAGGTAGAACACCGAGCCGTACCCGCTGCTGTCGAGCCGGTTCGGGACCTCCTCGCCGTACTGCACGCGATACTCGTTGGCCTGGCCGAGGACGAAGATCAAGCCCATGACGAGCGTGAGGAAGAACCAGCGCCGCATCCCGTAGACGTCGCCCGCCTCAGCCCGGAACACGCCGATCTGACACGTGAACGAGCTCAGGATGAGGATCGTCGTGAAGACGGCGGAGTAACCGACGGCCAGATGGACGTCGTCCGGCGGCCAGTTGTCGGTGCCGGTCGTGGACCGAATCGTGAAGTACATCGCGAAGAGCGCCGCGAAGAACATCAGCTCCGACGACAGCCACACGATGGTCCCGACGGCGACCATGTTGGGACGGGTGAGGGTGCCACCGTGTGAGGAGCCAGAGGTCTTCACGGGCACAGAAGCAGTAGCCACGCGAGCATTCTGGCAGGGTTCGCCGCGGGCTTCCACGCGGGGGCCCCCGGCGCGCCGCCAATTCGAAGTGGCGTCGCTCACGCCGTACGCTCCGGGGGTGACGTTTGCCCTTGCTGCCGACACCGGTCTGCCTGGTTTCGGGCCCCTGACGATCGTCACCGAGGCGTCCGCAACCCCCCTCCCGACGGTCGGGATCGTGCTCGTCGGCGCCCTCTACCTGTACGGCGTTCGTCGCCTCACGGCGCGCGGTGACGCCTGGCCGGTGCTCCGGACGCTCTCGTTCGTCGTGGGCGGACTGGGCTCGGTAGCCGTGGCGCTGCTCAGCGGCCTCGCGGCGTACGACACCGTGCTGTTCGGTGCGCACATGGTCCAGCACATGATCCTGGCGATGGTGGCGCCGGTGTTCCTCGCGCTCGGCGCGCCGGTGACCCTCGGCCTGCGCACGCTGCCGCGCCGGCCCCGGTCGGTGCTCCTGGGGGTGCTGCACTCGCGGGTGGCGAAGGTCCTCACCTTCCCGGCGATCCCGTGGGTGCTGTTCATCGGCTCGCCGTTCGCGCTCTACTTCAGCGGGTGGTACCCCGCCACGCTGGCCCACCCGGTGCTGCACGACCTGCTGCACGTGCACTTCCTGGTCGCCGGGAGCCTGTTCTTCTGGCCGATCATCGGGGTGGACCCGGTGCCGGGGCGGGTCTCCCACCCGTTCCGCATGCTCCTCTTGTTCGCGACGATGCCCTTCCACGCGTTCCTGGGCGTGGCGATCATGAGCGTGAGCGACAGCGGCCAGGGCCTCATCGCCGCCACGCACTACCTCCCGCTGATCGGGCGCAGCGATGCCGTCTACCAGCAGCAGCTCGGCGGAGCCTTCCTCTGGGCGAGCGGTGACCTGGTGGGCCTGCTGTTCATCTTCGTCGCTGCTGTCCAGTGGATGCGGGCCAGCGACCGGGAGGCTGCCCGCGAGGACCGCCGCTTGGACCGCCTCGAGGCCACCTCGCCCGACGTCGCCGTGACGGCGCCGTGAGGCTGCGCCGACGCGGTCGCGAGACCTCGCTCCCGGCGTACGTCGACGACGGCACGTGGGGCGTGCTCGTCACGGCCGCTGACCCGGCGGTCGCCGACTCGGCGGTGCTCGCTGCTGTGGACCTGCCGGGTCCGGTGCTGCTGCGCCATCACCTCACCGTGCGCGACGAGGAGGCGCTGACGTCCGCCACAGCGCTCCTCGCGCAGGAGGGGTACGCCGTGACGCTGGTCGATCCCGGTCCTCCTGTCCAGTTGCGAGCCTGGCGGGTGCAGGTGCTCACCGCGCTCTCCGCCGCCCAGGAGCGGTCCCGCATGGCAGGGCTGGCGCAGCGGCACGGGGGCGACACCCAGGGGTGGGACGCCCTCGGCCCCGACCCGACGCGCGCACGGGAAGCACCCCGGTAGGCTCGCGCGCATGTCGAGCGCCCTGCCCTCCGGTCCTGCTGTCCCCGCGACCTCGACGACGTCGTCCCGGGTGCTCGTGTACAGCGACGACGCCGGCCTGCGCGACACCATCCGCAACGCCGTCGGACGTCGGCCGGCGCCGGACACCGGCCGCGTGGAGTGGATCGACGCAGCCAGCAACCTCGAGCTGCTCACCGCGGTCGACGCCGGCGGCATCGACGTCATCGTCCTGGACGGCGAGGCTCGTCCCACCGGGGGCATGGGGATCGCCAAGCAGCTCAAGGACGAGCTGGCGGACTGCCCGCCCACGCTCGTGCTCGTCGCCCGGCAGGCCGACATCTGGCTCGCGACCTGGTCGCTCGCCGACGCCGTGCTCGCGCTGCCCGTCGACCCCCCCGCGCTGCGCGAGGCCGTCGCCGGCCTGCTCCGCGCGCGCCACGCCGCGCTGCCGGTGCGCCGCGCGGCGGCCATGTGACGCCGAGGTGACCGCGCCCGCCGAGCGCTCCTGGTCGGCGCTGCTGACCACACTGCTGTCCGGCGGCTCGCTGGGCAGGGTCGACACCGCCTGGGCGATGCGCGAGATCATGAACGGCGACGCCTCACCCGCGCAGACGGCGGGCTTCGTCATCGCGCTGCGCGCCAAGGGCGAGACGCCCGACGAGGTCGCGGGGCTGGTGGAGGTGATGCTGGAGTTCGCCGCACCGGTGGCGGTCAGCGGCCGGGTCGTGGACACCTGCGGCACCGGTGGGGACCGGTCGCACACCGTCAACCTGTCGACCATGGCTGCGCTCGTCGTCGCGGGCGCCGGCATCCCGGTCTCCAAGCACGGCAACCGCGCGGCCTCCTCGGCCTGCGGTTCGGCCGACGTGCTCGAGGCCCTCGGCGTCGTCGTGGACCTCCCCGCAGCCGCCATCGGACCCTGCCTGGAGCAGGCCGGCATCGCGTTCTGCTTCGCTCCCGTGTTTCACGCCGGCATGCGGCACGCCGCTGTGGCGCGTCGTGACCTCGGGGTCGGCACGGTGTTCAACGTCCTGGGGCCGCTCACCAACCCCACCCGCCCGACGGCCCAGGCGGTCGGCGTGTCGGACCCGCGGCTCGCCCCGGTGATGGCCGGCGTGCTCGCGGGCCGCGGCGCGGACGCCCTCGTCTTCCGGGGCGCCGACGGCCTCGACGAGCTGACCACCACTGCCCCCTCGACCGTGTGGACGGTCGCCCACGGGACCGTGACCGAGTCGTCGTTCGACCCGCTCGAGCTCGGCATCGCGCGGGCCAGCCTCGAGGACCTGCGCGGCGGCGACGCCTCGGTCAACGCCCAGGTAGTGCGCGACGTGCTCGCCGGCCGGCCCGGCGCGGTCCGCGACGCGGTCCTGCTGAACGCCGCCGCGGCCATCGCGGCCTACGAGGCGCTCGACGACCCCCTGGAGCAGCGCCTCCTGCAGGGACTCGGGCGGGCCACCGAGGCCCTGGACAGCGGGTCGGCCGCGACCTCGCTCGCCCGGTGGGTCGACGTCTCCCACGACCTTCGCAGCGTGTGAGCGGCACCACGACCCCGCGCGGCAGGCCTGGACCGGCAGCGTTTCCGGGATGAGCGAGCGCCTGGACCCGGTCGTTCGGCGCTACCTCGCGGGCATCGCGGTCGGCCGCTTCGGCACGGGCCTGACGCTGCCGTTCACGGTGATCCTGCTGCACGAGGTCCGGGACGTCCCGCTGCCCACCGTCGGCCTGCTGCTGACCCTGCCGGGGGTCCTGGGCCTCGCGGTGGTGCCGCTGGGTGGGGCGCTGGTCGACCGCTTCGGCCCGCGCGCGGTGCTGCTCACCTGCCTGTCGCTGATGTCCGCGGGCACCGCCCTGCTGGCGGTCGCGCACTCGCTGCCGGTCATCGCGCTCGCCCTGGTCGTCAACGGCCTCGGGCTGGGGCCGTCCTTCCCCGCGGGCAACGCCCTGCTGACGGGTCTGGTCGCCGACCCGGCGCAGGTGCGGCGTGCCTTCGGCATGCAGTTCACGCTGCTCAACGCCGCCATCGGCGTCGGCAGCCTCGTCGGGGCGCTGCTGGCGGACGCGTCGCGGCCCGCGACCTTCACGGCGCTCTACCTCGTGGCCGCCGTAGCCGTCCTGGGGCAGGGCGCCCTGCTCCCACGGGCGGCCCGGCCGGTGCGCGACGCCGAGGCCGTACCGGCGTCGTACCGCGAAGTGCTCGCCGACCGGGTCTTCGTGCGGACCTGCCTGGTCACCTTGCTGTTCGCCCTGACCGGGTACGCCGCCCTGGACTCCGGGCTCCCGGCGTTCGCGCGGGTCGTCGGCGACGTGCCCACCTCGACGATCGCCCTGTCGTTCACGGTCAACACCGCGCTCATCGTCGGCCTGCAGCTGCCCGTGATCCGGGTCATCGCCCCGTGGCGCCGGACCCGCGCCCTGGCCGTCGCCGCCGTCATCTGGGCCTTCTCCTGGGCGCTGCTCGGCCTCGTGCAGTCGACGTGGTCGGTGCTGCTGTTCGGCGCGCTGTTCGGCCTGGGCGAGGTGTTCCAGTCACCGGCGCTGATCCCGCTGGTCAACGGCCTGGCCACCGACCGGCTGCGCGGCCGGTACAACGCCCTGAGCGGCGCGATGTTCAGCGTCGCCTTCGTCGTCTCACCCGCCGTGTCGGGGCTGCTCATCGGGCACGGGCTCGGCACGGTCTGGATCACCGGGCTGGTCCTGGGCTCCCTGTTGACCGCGGTCGTGGTGGTGCGGTTGCGGCCGCTGCTCACCGACGTCCAGGACGGGCTGCCCGAGCTGGTGCGGGTCTAGCCCTCGACGCCGAGGGAGAAGGTCGCCTCGAGGTCGTGCTTGCTGTAGCTCTGGAAGGCGATGAGCGTCTGCGTGGCGGTGATGCCGTCCACCTTGTTCAGCCGTCCGGCGATGGTGTCGGCCAGGTCCTCGTGGCGCCGGACGCGCACCATCGCGACGAGGTCCACGTCGCCCGCGACGGAGTAGACCTCGCTGACGCCCTCGAGGTCCGCGATCGCCTGCGCGACCTCCGGGATCCGGTCGACGGCGCAGTGGACGTTGACGATGGCGGTGATCACGCGAGCAGGTCCTTGAGGTCGGCGCACAGCAGACGGGCCGCGGCGTCCGAGGCCGTGGAGACGTGTGTCATGCCGAAGAACCCGTGGATCAGCCCGTCGAGGCGGCGGCGGACCACCGGCACGCCGGCCTTCTCGAGGGCGTCGGCGTAGGCCTCGCCCTCGTCGCGCAGCGGGTCGTACTCCGCCGTCGCGACGATCGCCGGCGCGAGTCCGCTGAGGTCCGGGTGGTGCAGCACCGACCCGCGGGGGTCGTGCGGATCGACGTCGGCGTCGCCTTGGTAGTGCTGACCGAACCAGGACATGTCGTCCGTGGTGAGGAAGTACCCCTCCGCGTTGTCCACGCGGCTGCCGTGCACGTCGCCCTCCACGAAGTCCGTCACTGGATAGAGGAGCAGCTGGGCCTTCAGCGGCAGGCCCTTGTCGCGGGCGGCGATGGCCGCCGCCGCGGCCAGGTTGCCGCCGGCGCTGTCGCCGGCCACCGCGATGCGGGTCGCGACCCCACCGAGCTCGTCGGCCGTGGCGAAGACGTGCTCGAGCGCCGCGACCGTGTCGAGGTAGCCGGCCGGGAAAGGGCTCTCGGGGGCGAGCCGGTAGTCGAGGGACACCACCACGACGCCGGCCTCGGCGCAGATCAGGCGGGCGTGGTCGTCGTGGGTGTCCAGGTCGCCGATCACGAAGCCGCCGCCGTGCACGAACAGCACCGTCGGGACGAGGCCTGCAACGTCCGGGCGGTAGACCCGAGCCGGCCGGTCGCCCTCGGCGCCGGGGACGGTCACGTCCTCGACCGAGCGGACGTCCGCCTTGGTGGCCGGGTCGCGCAGGTCCACGGCAAACAGCCGGAAGCCGGCGCGGGCCGACTCGGGCGTGCCGGCGCTCAGGCGCGGTGCGTCGGTCATCAGGGACAGGACACCGGCGATCTGGGGGTCGAGCGGCACGGGCACCTCGTTCTCTGCGGTTCGTCCGCGTGGACGTCGACTCGCAGGTTAGCCCGGGTCGGATCAGGCGCTGGCTCGGGCAGGGCGCTCCAGCGGGCGCAGCCGCCGCCGGTCGTCGAAGGGCCGGACGTCGCCCCGCGCCGCGCGCAGGTCGTCCAGCCAGTCCTGCCACCGGCCCGCGCCGAACGCGGGTGAGGCGAGCGTGCCCTCCAGCCGCACCAGCCGGACGCCGTCGGCGTCGAGCCAGCGCAGCAGGCAGCCGACCTCCTCGGCGGTCGACGCGGGCAGCGGCCCGGCCCCGGGCAGGACTGTCTCGGCGGTGGCGACGAGGGCCTCGACGTACGGCGCCGCAGGTCGACCCCGTTCGAGGACACCGGCTGCCGCGAGCCGGCCGTGCCGGATGACCACGAGCTCCCACCCGAGGTCGGCGGTGGGCCGCGCGGCGACGAGCTCGGCCAGCGAGGTCAGCGCGGTCATGCGCTGGGTCCGGATCAGGGCGCGGACAAGGGCCACGAGGCGGTCCCGTTGCAGCCCGGCGTCCTCGAACCGCTCCGCGACCGACAGGGTGTCGAGCCGAGCGCGCAGGTGCTCCACGACGGCGGATGGGTCGGCGAGGACGGCGTTGCGGTACAGCTCCACGTGGCGGGCGTAGGACGCGACGCTCTCGCCTGCACCGGTGAGGCAGGGCGCGCCGCACCGGCCCATCTCCAGCAGCACGCAGGCAGCCGAGGGCCTGGTGGCGGAGAGCCGCTTCGTGCACTGGCGCAGCGGGATCGCCTCGTGCACGGCGGCCATCACCAGCTCGGCCGTCGCGGAGGACCCGAACGGTCCGAGGTAGGTCGCCTGGTCGTCGCTCACCTTGCGCACCAGGGACAACCGCGGGAACGGCTCCTGGGTGAGCTTCACCCAGGACGCCTTCTCGGGGAACTTCGAGCGCCGGTTGTAGCGCGGACGGTGCTCCGCGATCAGGCGCAGCTCACGGACCTCGGCCTCGAGATCGGTGGCGCAGACGACGGGGTCGACCCGCTCGGCGATGCCGACCATCTCGGCCATCCGGGTCCGCATCTCGCTGGCGGTGAAGTAGGTCCGCACGCGCGAGCGCAGGTCGCGCGACTTCCCGACGTACAGCACCCGGCCCTGGACGTCGCGGAACAGGTAGACGCCGGGTGCGTGCGGCAGGGAGTCGGCCAGGTGCCGCTTGCGGCGTACGGCGGGAGACACCTGCGCGGAGAAGGTGCGCAGCTCCTCCAGCGAGTGGACCCCCAGGTTGCCGAGCCGACCGACGAGGCCGTGCAGGACGTCGACGGTGGCGCGGGCGTCGTGCAGCGCCCGGTGATCGGGAGTGGTCTCGGTGCGGAAGAGCCGGGCCAGCGAGGAGAGCTTGCAGTCCGGTGCCTCGTCGCGGGTGAGGACCCGGCGGGCCAGCCGCGCAGTGTCCAGCGAGTCGGGGGACGGCCAGGTCAGGCCGAGCTGCGCGCAGCCGGAACGCAGGAAGCCCAGGTCGAACGGCGCGTTGTGGGCGACGAGCACCGCACCCCGGGCGAACTCGAGGAAGGCGGGAAGCGCCTCGGCGAGCCGCGGGGCGCCCGCCACCATGGAGTCGGTGATGCCGGTCAGCACGGCGATGAACGGCGGGATCGCCTGCGCCGGGTTGACGAGCGTCTGGAACTCCCCGAGCACCTCGCCGCCGCAGACCTTGACGGCCCCGATCTCGGTGATCGCGCAGTCGAGGTGCGAGCCGCCGGTGGTCTCGAGGTCGACGACCACGAACACCGTGTCACGCAACGGGGTCCCGAGCTGGTCGAGCGTCATCTGCACGCGACCGACCGTAGGGGCGAGCTCCGACAGCACCAGGGAGGCGCGACGGTGAACCGGGATGAACCGGTGAGCCGTGCCGCACGAACACCTCGACGACCCACCCTGACCCGTGGGCGTCCCGTCCACGGGGCGCCCCTCTGAGGAGCCCCATGACTACACGGACGAAGACGACCGGAGCGGCCCTGATGGCCGCCGGAGCGCTCATCGCGACGTCAGGGGCCTTCGCCCCCGGCTTGAGCTCCGCCTCCAGCCACCGCGAGGCGCCGCTGACCGCAGCCAACCCGCTGATCGACAACACCGACACGTACGCGTTCGTGAGCCCCGACAAGCCGGACACCACGACGCTGATCGCCAACTGGATCCCGTTCGAGGACCCGTCGGGTGGCCCGAACTTCTACCCGTTCGGCGCGGACGGCTACCGGTACAACATCAAGGTCGACAACAACGGTGACGCGAAGCCCGACATCACCTACCGGTGGACCTTCACCAACGATGACAAGCGCACGGGCACGTTCCTCTACAACAACGGTCCCGTGAACAGCCTCGACGACGCGACCCTGCTGTTCAAGCAGACCTACACGCTGGTGGCCATCGACAAGGACGGCAAGGAGACCACCCTCGTCGACGCCGGCAAGGTCGCCCCCTCCAACATCGGCAAGGCGTCCATGCCCGACTACGCCTCGCTGCGTGACCAGGCGCTGAGCCCGACGTCCGACGGCGGCACGAGCTTCGTGGGCCAGGCCGACGACCCGTTCTTCCTCGACCTGCGCGTCTTCGACCTGCTGTACGGCGCGGACCTGTCCGAGGCCGGCAACGACACCCTCACCGGCTACAACACCAACTCGATCGCGCTGCAGGTCCCGACCAGCAGCCTGACCGCCGGTGGCGACGACTCCGGCATCATCGGCGTCTGGAGCACCACGGACCAGCAGACGCTGACTCTCAGCCCCGGTAAGGCCACCCCCGGTGGTGACTTCGTGCAGGTCAGCCGCCTCGGCGCGCCCCTGGTCAACGAGGTCGTCCTTCCGGCCGAGCTCAAGGACGCGTTCAACTCCCTGACCCCGGACCAGGACGCCACCGTCCAGGCCGCGGTCGACCGCGTCAACGACCCCGAGGTCCCCAAGCTCATCGAGGCCATCTACAAGCTGCCGGCCCCGGCCGCCCCGCGTGACGACCTGTTCGCCGCGTTCCTCACTGGCATCAAGGGCCTCAACCAGCCGCCCAAGGTGACCCCCTCGGAGATGCTGCGCCTCAACACCAAGATCGCCCCGAGCAGCAACCCGAACCGGCTCGCCGTCCTCGCCAAGGACACCGCTGGCTTCCCGAACGGCCGTCGTCTCACCGATGACGTCGTCGACATCGAACTGCAGGCGCTCGAGGGTGCTGTCCGCACCGGCAAGATCGTCGAGGCGCTCGCCGCCGGTGACGGCGTGAACGAGAACGACGTCGCCTTCGGCAGCACCTTCCCGTACGTCGCCCTGCCGCACTCCGGCTCGTCGACCGCCGCCCGCGGCACCAGCACGGGCGTCAAGGCCGACGCGACCGGCAGCACCGCCCCCACGGGTGGCGTCAGCACCGGCTTCGGCGGTACCGCGGACGGCGCGGCTGTCCTCCCGGTGACGCTCGCCCTGGTGGGTCTGGCCCTCGCCGGTTCCGGCCTGGTCCTGCGCCGCCGTCGCGTCACCAGCTGACCGACACATGAGTGACACGTCCGCCCGACCGGCCCCCTCCGGTCGGGCGGACGTGCGTCGGGGCGCCCCCGCCCCGCCGCCCGTCCCACGCCGCCCGCCACGAACCGCGCTGCGGAGTAAGGAGCCGGCTATGCCTCACCCGGAGCCCGCCCCGAAGCACGCCCCGTCCCGCAGCTGGTGGGCGACCTGGTGGAACCCCGTCCTGCAGCTCGTCCTGCTCGCGTCCATCTCCATCACTGCCGCCGCGCAGGCCGACGTGCTGCGCGGCCAGGCCGCGGCCGACCTCGCCGCGGAGAACGGCGCCGGCCCGGTCGTCGCCCTCGGCCCGGCTGCCGCTCCCCGGAACGCCGCCCCGCTGGCCGTCTCCGTGCCGCGGCTGGGCATCTCCTCCCGGCTGGTCGATCTGCACCGCACGCCGAAGGGCACCCTCGAGGTCCCCGCGGACGTCGCCAAGGCTGGCTGGTACGTCAACAGCGCGCACCCCGGCGACAAGGGCCCGACGGTCATCGCCGGGCACGTGGACGACTACCGGGGCCCTGGGGTGTTCTTCCGGCTGGCCGAGCTGCGGAAGGGAGACCGGATCCTCGTCCGCCGGGCCGACGGCAGCACGGCTCCGTTCACCGTGCAGCAGGTCCTGAAGGTCGCCAAGCGAGCCTTCCCGACCTCGCTGGTCTACCGCGGCGACGGCCGGTCGAGCCTGCGCCTGATCACCTGCGGCGGCACGTTCGACCGCAAGACCGGGCACTACCGGGACAACCTGGTCGTGCTGGCGACGCCCGCCTTGTCCCGCACCTGACAGGCGCCTCCCAGGCCGGCGCCCTAGGGTCAAGGCATGCGCCGTCCTTCCCCTCGTCGCGGCGTCGTGGCGGCCCTCGTAGCGGCTCTCGTGACCGCCCTGCTGGTCGCTGTCGGGCTGACGACGTCGAGCGGTGCGGGGAAGACGTCGTTCACCACCGTCGACGTGGGCGTGACGGTCGCCGGGGGCCCGACCTTCCCCGGCGAGGTGCGGCTGCGCACGACGCTGTACCTGCCCACCTCCGCGACGGCCTCTGCCCCGGCTCCGGCCGTCATCGTGTCACCGGGCTTCGGGCAGACCAAGGACGGCGTGCGCGCTGACGCAGAAGCCCTGGCCCGCAAGGGCTATGTCACCCTGGCGTGGACGATGCGCGGCTTCGGGCTGCTCTCGGGCGACGGGGCCCGGGCGGGCAAGATCGCCCTCGATGCGCCGGACACCGAAGTCAAGGACCTGTCGGCGCTCATCGACCTGCTGAGCGAACGGGACGACGTCCTGCAGGACGCCCCCGGTGACCCGCGCGTCGGCGTGACCGGTCAGTCGTACGGCGGCGGCGTCTCGCTCCTGGGCGCGGGCTACGACAAGCGGGTCGACGCGATCGTCCCGGTGATCACCTGGAACAGCCTGGAGTCGGCGCTGGTCCCGGGTGGGGTGTTCAAGGCGACGTACGCCTCGGTGTTCTTCGCCGGCGCCGCGCAGGGCGGGTGCCTGGCCTTCGCCGAGCGGGTCTGCACGGCGTACCGGCACCTCGCCGAGACCGGCCAGGCGGGCCCCGCCGACCGTGCGCTCCTCGCAGCCTCGAGCCCCGCTTCGGTCCTCGACAAGATCACCGCTCCCACGCTGTTCGTGCAGGGCAAGGACGACACGTTGTTCCCGCTGAGCGAATCGCTCGCGACCACCACCGCGCTCAAGGACCGGGGCGTCCCGGTGTCGTTGGCGTGGCTGAAGGGCGGGCACGACGCGCCGTTCGGGGCCAAGGGCGAGGCGCAGATCCGGGCGCTGACCGCCACCTGGTTCGACCGCTGGCTGAAGCGGGCCGCATCCGTCACGACCGGACCGGAGTTCCGCTGGGACCGCGACAGCGGCGGACCGGGGTCGGCCTCGAGCCTGCCGCCCCTGCAGGCCCTCTCGACCCTCCCTGTCACCGGGCCGGACACGACCAGCCTCAGCAACCCGCCGGGTGGGCGGCCTGCCTCGATCAGCAGCGTGCCGGGTGCGGGCAACCTCGGGGGCCTCGCCTCCGGGCTCGGCATCGACGTGCCCGGTCAGACGGCCCGGTGGGAGAGCGAGACCCTCGTGCAGACCCGGGAGCTGCTCGGTGCAGGCTCCATGAGGGTCCGGGTGACCTCCAGCACCGGCGAGGCCGTGCTGTTCGTCAAGGTCTACGACGTGGCGCCGGGCGGCAGTGCCGACCTGCCCAACGGGCAGATCGCACCGATCCGGCTCACGGGCGTTGGCGGGACGGGACGCGACGTCACCCTCGCGCTGCCGACCCTGGCGCACGTCTTCCCCGCAGGCAACACGATCCGTATCGCCGTCGCCACGACCGACCTGGCGTACGCCGGACCGCTCACCGCTGCGACCTACACGCTCGCGCTGGATCCCGCGACGGCGGTGACGCTGCCGCTCATCCCGCTCGCGGGCAGCACGGGGTACGGCGGCCTCGCGCTGGTGTCGGCGCTCATCGCCTTGCTGCTGCTGGGCATCGGCTTGCTCATCGCGATCCGGCGCCGGACGCACGCCCCGGACCTCGGAGACGAGGACGCCACGCCCGTGGTCATCACCGGACTGGCCAAGTCCTACGCGGACGGCTTCCGCGCCGTCGACGGCGTGGACCTCGTGGTCGAGCGCGGACAGGTCCTCGGTCTGCTGGGGCCGAACGGTGCAGGGAAGACCACGACCCTGAGGATGCTGGCCGGCCTCATCACGCCCTCGGAGGGAGAGGTCCTGCTGTTCGGCCGACCGGTCACCCGCGGTGCGGCCGTCCTTGAGCGGGTCGGCTTGTTCATCGAAGGGCCGGGACTGCTCCCGCACCTGTCCGGTACCGAGAACCTCCGGCTGTACTGGACGTCCGTCGCCGACTCGATGGACGGCTCCTACGTCGAGGAGGCCCTGGAGATCTCGGGGCTCGGCGACGCCGTGCACCGGCCGGTCCGGACCTACAGCCAGGGCATGCGCCAGCGGTTGGCGATCGCGCAGGCGATGCTCGGCCGACCCGACCTGCTTGTCCTCGACGAGCCCACCAACGGCCTGGACCCGCCGCAGATCAAGGAGGTCCGCGAGGTGCTCCAGCGGATCGCTGCCACCGGACGCACGGTCCTCGTGAGCTCGCACCTGCTGGCGGAGGTCGAGCAGACCTGCTCGCACGTCGTGGTGATGAGCCGCGGCAAGGTCGTTGCGCAAGGGACCGTTGACGAGCTGCTCGCCGACGACGGCACCGCCCGCGTCGAGGTCGAGCCGGCGGATCTGGACCGGGCGGCGCAGGTGCTGCGGACCCTCCCCGGTGTGGCGTCGGTCGATGTGCTGGGCGGCGTGCTCGACGTCGGCCTCGCCGGCGTGACGCGCGCTGCTGTCGTCACGGCACTGGTGGGTGCCGACGTGGGCGTCCTCGGCGTCGCGAGCCGCCGTCGCCTGGAGGACGTCTTCCTCGAGCTGCTGGGAGGTACGTCGTGATCGGCGTCGAGATCAGGCGGCAGGCCAAGCGACGTCGCACCCTGTACTCGTTCCTGGCGCTGATCGCGATCCCGGTGGTCGTGATGACGGCGCTGCTCGTCAACGGGGGACCCGCCGACCGAGGTCGCCAGCCCGAGCTCGTCGACGTGGCCTCGTCCAGCGCGCTGAACTTCGCGCTGTTCCTGCTGCTGGCCACCTCGCAGTTCCTGCTCGTCGTGGTGGTGTCGCTGTTCGCCGGTGACGCGGTGGCATCGGAGGCGCAGTGGGGCTCGCTGCGCTACCTGCTGACGCGTCCGCTCGCCCGCGCCAGGCTGCTGCGCACCAAGCTCGTCGTGGCGGCGCTCTACTCCTACGCCGCCGTGCTCACGGTCCCGGTCGCCTCCGTCGCCATGGGGACCGTGGCCTTCGGCTGGTCGGCGGTGCAGACCCCGTTGGCCGGGGCGCTCGGGGTGAACACCGGCCTGTCCCGGCTGGCCCTCGCCACGGCGTACGTCGGAGCGACCATGACGGTCGTCGTGGCCCTGGCGTTCCTGTTCTCGACGATGACCGACGCCCCGCTGTCGGCGGTCGGTGGGTCCGTCGTCCTGCTCGTCATCAGCCAGATCCTCGACCAGGTCACCGCCCTGGGCTCGCTGCGCAACGGGCTTCCGACGCACTACTGGCTGGCCTGGCTGGACCTGCTCGTCGACCCGGTGGACGCGTCGAGCATGACGACCGGGTTGCTGCAGATGCTGCCGTGGGTGGTGGCTCCCGTGACGCTGGCGTTCTGGCGGTTCGGCCACAAGGACATCCTCAGCTGATCGGCACGTCCTGCCCACCATGATCAACGCGGTCGCCGTACACAGTTTCTGCCCTGATTCTGCGTACGCCGACTCCGATGATCAAGGGCTCTGGAGGGTGGCGAGAGCAGCGCGGGCCTTCGGAGCCCCGAGCGGGTTGAACGCCGGGTCCAGCTCGAGGGCCTCGCTGAGATCGGCGCGCGCGCCGGGCTTGTCGCCGAGCGCCAGCTTGATCATCCCTCGGTGGTACAGGGCCGGTGCGGTCTTCCACCCGCTCACGAACGCCTTGTCGGCCCAGCCGAGCGCCTCGCGGTCGCGTCCGGCGGCGTGCAGTGCCCAGCCGTAGGCGTCGGCCATCTCGACGAACGGCCGGGCAGCCCAGCCGGCCTGGGCCGCCTCGACCGCCGCAGCAGCGGATCCGTGGTCGGCCTCGTAGAGGGTCGACTCGGTGTCGAGGGCCACCCCGGCGTCCTTGTAGAGCTTCTCCTGCACCTGGAACAGCGCGTACTGGTCCTTGGCGGTGGGGTCGCCGAGCGACTCGAGGAGCTCGGCGAGCTCGAGCACTGCGGACGGCTCCGGCCGGGCCAGGACCGCCTTGCGGAGGTCGGCCACCGCTTGGGTGGTGTTGCCGAGGGCTGCTTCCGCGCGTGCCCTCCCGGCGAGCAGGACAGCGTCGGTGGGGGACGCGGCCAATCCCGCGTCGTAGTGCGCCAGAGCCGCCGTCGCGCCACCGCCGTAGCGGAGGGAGAGCTCGCCGAGGTAGAACTGCACGAAGGCGATGTCGGCCGGGATGGTCGCGTCGCGCAAGGCGCGCTCGAGCGCAGAGCGGGCCCCCGCGACATCGCCGCGGAGCTCGAAGACGTACGAGGCCCGGGTGAACGCCGGGACCCCCGGGAGCAGCTGGTTCATCTTGTCGATCGCTGCCGCCGCCTCGTCGTAGCGCCCGGTCTGGGTCAGGGCGTCCCCCAGCGCTCCGTACAGCGTGCTGTTGAAGCCGTTGATGGCGATGCCCTTGCGCGCCGACGCCTCGGCACCACGGAAGTCGTGGCGCGCGTTCTGGAGCGCTGCCTGTCCGGCGTAGGCGAAGAAGTTGGTCGCGGTGTCGATCTCCAGCGATCGCGCGATGGCGCCTTCGGCCTTGGCGTACCAGGACGGGTCACCGCTGATGCGGGCTTGCGAGACGTACGCGACGCCGAGCCCGGCCCAGCCGCTCGCATCGTTCGGACGCGCGCGCAACCGGTCCTGCGCCTTGCTGATGGCCGCAAGCAGGGCATCGGCGGGTACGGCGGGAGCGCTCGCGCTCGGCGACGGGCCAGGGCCGCCCGTCGGCGCTCCGGTGAGGGCGCCGGCGGCGAGCATCCCGCCAGACAGGGCGAGGACGACGCCACCGGTGGCGAGGGCCTTGGTCACCGTTCTCACACCGCACCGCCCGCGGCGCGCAGGGCCAAGCCGGTGCCGACCGCGAGGACCAGCAGCGCGGTGAGGACGGGCAGGACCCGGGCCAGCCGCTCGGCCCGCACGAATCCGCGGCGGGCTGTCCACCCGTCGATGCGGCCGCGCAGCTTGACGAGCAGGACGCCCGCGACCGACAGGGCCAGGGCCATCCCGATGCCGTACCCGAAGACCAGACCGACACCGAACCACGTGCGGCCCAGCGCGACGGCGGACAGGAGCACCAGCAGCGCTGACGGGCTGGGGACCAAGCCGCCGGCGACGCCGAGCCCGATCAGCCCGCCTCGACCGAACCCGTCACCGTCCCCGTGCGAGTGGCCGCCGGGACCGTGACTGTGGCCCTTTCCGCCGAACAGACCGTGGGAGTGCCCACCCTTGTCGTGGCTGTGCGGCTTCTCATGGGCGTGCGGGTGCGGGTGGTCGTGCACGCCACCGTGTTCCTGCCCGTGGTCCATGCCCGTGGTCATGCCCGTGATCGCTGTGTTGATCATGGTCGTGCGGGTGCGGGTGGTCATGCGCCGGTGCGGCCAGAGCACCGGCGGACGCGACGGCGCCCACGGACACCGGCACCTGGGCGACGGCGGTCTGCAGCACCGGGGACCGACGACGGCGCAGCGCGCCCACGAGCAGGAACACACCGACTCCGGCGATGAGCAGCCCGGAGCTCACCCCCAGCCAGCGCTCGGCGGAGGCCGGGGCGAAGGCCGTGGTGGTGGTGAGGAGCAGGCCCAGCACCAGGACCCCGGCAGTGTGGGTCAAGGTGACGGTGGCGCCGACGGTGACGACGTCCTTGAGCGACCCGCGCTTACCCACCAGGTAGGCGGCCATGATCGTCTTGCCGTGGCCGGGGAGGAAGGCGTGGCCTGCGCCCAAGGCGACCGACAGCAGCAGGGCCAGCAGGCCGACACCGAAGGTCAGCCGTTCGGTGCCCACGACGGAGGTGAACTCGCGGCTCGCCCGGTCGAGGACGCGGGCCACCGGGCCCGCGACGGGCAGGTCGCGGACGGCGCTGTACGTCGAGCCCTCGCCCGGTGCGGTCTGCACGGTGCCGCGCCGGACGTCGAGCGGCGAGGCGAGCAGGTCGCCGGGGTAGTTCCTCAGCTCGTCGCTGATCGTGGCCGCGGGGAACGGCGAGTTGTCGAGCCGGACACCGTTGCCGATGGCGGTGATCTCGTGCCAGCCGATCCCGTCGTCGTCCCAGGTGCTCTCGACCTCCACGGTGGCCGGTCGGTCGAGCTGCGCCGGTCCGGACAGCTCGCACTCGAGCCGACCGGTGGGCAGGCCACCCTGGCCGGTGCTCTCGGCGTAGGCGCTCGACAGGACGGTGAAGGCGACGCGGTCTCCGTTGACCTTCACGCTCACGGTGGCCGCCATGTCCGCACAGCGGTTCGTGGCGTACGCCGTACGCTCCGTCGCCGAGGGCGTCCCGTCGCCGTCGGTGTCCACCGATCCCTTGCGCTGGAAGGTCGGGATCTCGGCGATGTCCTCGACCGCGTGGTCCAGCACCCGGTCCGGCAGCAGCTCCAGCCCGTCGTAGTGGTTGACGGTGGCATTGCCCAAGGGGTGCGCCTGTGCGGGGGCCGCGCCGAGCAGCGACACGGCTCCGACGCAGGTCACCAGGGCGAGCGTGGTCCGGATCCTCATCACGGTCGGTGTTCGCTGGGAGGGGCGATCCGGCTTGCTTCGACAAGAAGTCGAACCGATCGGGCTCGAGCGGCGAAGGACCTGTGAGCCCCCCTGCACTGACCCGGAGGGGGCCGACACCCGCACGAGGAGACACATGACCGGTTCCTCCAAGTCTGGAGCGCGACGCCGCGCTGCAGCCATCCTGACCGTCGGCGCCACGCTGGCCGGCACGGGGGCCCTTCTTGCCCCCGGCATCTCCAGCGCGTCCAGCCACCGCGAAGCACCGTTCGTGGCGAACGACCCCGCCATCGACAACACCGACGTCTACGCCTTCACCAGCCCGGACAAGCCGGACACGGCGACCATCATCGCCAACTGGGCGCCCTTCTCCGAGCCCGGCGGAGGCCCCAACTTCTTCCCCTGGGCCAACGACGCGGCGTACGACATCCACATCGACAACAACGGTGACGCCAAGCCCGACCTGACCTACCGCTGGACGTTCAAGGACGTCGACAAGCGCGGGACGACCAACCACGGCGACAAGGTCGGCGGGACGTTCCTCTACAACGACGGCCCCGTGACGTCGTTGACGGACGAGAACCTGCTGTTCCGTCAGACCTACGACCTCAACCTGCTCGGCTACGCCGCCGACGGCACGGTCAACGCGACGACCCCGATCCTCAAGGACATCCCGGTGGCGCCGTCCAACGTCGGCAAGGCGTCCATCCCGGACTACGCCGCGCTGCGCGCCGAGGCCGTCAAGGCCGGTACCTTCCTGACCGCCGGTGGCGGCAAGAGCTACGTCGGGCAGGCGGATGACTCGTTCTTCCTCGACCTGCGGGTCTTCGACCTGCTGTACGGCGCCGACCTCTCCGAGGCCGGCTTCGACACGCTGAAGAACTTCAACGTCAACAGCATCGCGTTCCAGATCCCGAAGGCGGCCATCGCCGGCGGAGCCAGCGTCGCGGACAACCCCGTCGTCGGCATCTGGTCCACGACCAGCCGGTTCACGGTCCGCACGCTGGCCAAGACGAACGCCTCCGGCGCGCAGGTCACCAACAGCGGTGAGCTCGCGCAGGTCTCGCGTCTCGGCGCCCCGCTGGTCAACGAGGTTGTCGTCCCGGCCCAGCTGAAGGACTACTTCAACCGGTCCACGCCGGACAAGGACGGTCAGTTCCTCGGGAAGGTCACCGACCCGGAGCTCCCGTACCTGATCCAGAACATCTACAAGATCCCGAACCCGAACGGCACGCCCAAGGGCAAGGACCGCCCCGACCTGGTCGCGGCTTTCCTCACGGGGATCGACGGTATCAACGCCACGTCGATGAACAAGAACAACGCCAACCCGGCGCCGGCGGAGTACCTGCGCCTCAACCTCGGCACGGCCGTCACGGCCAAGCCGAACCGCCTCGGCGCGGTCGGCGGTGACGTCCAGGGCTTCCCGAACGGCCGTCGCCTCGCCGACGACGTCATCGACATCGCCCTGCAGGTCGTTGAGGGCGTGCTCGTTCCGGACCAGGACCCGGCCGTCAAGAAGGCCGTGTCCGGGCTCGGTGACGGCGTGAACGCGAACGACAAGAAGTTCCTGTCGTCGTTCCCGTACATCGCCGACCCGTGGTCGGGCTCGAACGTGCACGCCGGCGCCCAGCCGGTGCGGTTCACGCAGAACCTGCGCAGCGTCGAGAAGGGCCAGCTGCTGGCCAGCGTCACCAACGTCTTCCCGGCGCAGCCGGGCGGCAAGGTGGTGCTGTTCCGCAAGAACGCCAACGGCACGGAGCAGGCGCTCGTCAGCCGTCCGCTCACCGGTGACGGCACGAGCATCGACCCGCTGAAGCTGTTCGTCCGCCAGACGTCCACGGTGACCCTGTTCTTCAAGGTCTACGCCAACGACGGCAGCTCGGTCACCAGCAGCGAGGGCGTGCCGACGGCGGTCACCATCCGCTAGGCAGGACCGCTCCACCGCACGACCCGCTCCGGGAGGAGCACCGCACGGCTCGGCTCGGGGCGGTCCTTCGGGACCGCCCCGAGCACGTCGTGGGGACCTACGCTCTGCACCCCGCCTTCCTCAGGAGACCCCCCGTGGCCCGTCCCGCCCTCGCCGCTACCGGCCTGCTCGTCGTGGTGGCGCTCGCCGGCTGCTCCAACGCGACCTTCGACGCGGGTCCGGGCACGTCGCCGACCCCGACCCTGTCCCAGCCGGACGAGGCGGCCTTTCACCCCGGGGGGTGCCGGACCGCGGCCCCGAGCGTCCTACAGGTGGGACGTGACGCCCTGCTGCTCGGGGACGGCCCCACCCCCGACGCCGAGGTGCAGGGGCGCCTGGCGCAGGCACAGGACGACATCGATGCCGCCGCTGCGGCACTGGAGCCCCAGGAGCGCTCCGCCGTCCAGGCGCTCGTCGTCTCGATCGGCCTGGTGCGCCTGCGGGCCGACGGCAACACCTACACCCCCGATCTCGGCACCCAGCTGTCCTCGGCCTACGAGGACGCCGTCCGCGCCTGCACGTCCTGACCCCTGGGGGACGAGCCGGGTCGGACCTGCCCTGGTCGCAGTGCAGGCGTCGTAGGGTGCGCACGTGCCCGTTCCGCTGCCTGGTCCCGACACGCGCTGGCGCTGCCGTCAGTGCGGCAACCTGACCCGGTTCGACGTCGCCCGGGCGACACGAGCACGGGAGTACGTCCACGTCGACCTTGCCGGCGACCAGGTCGTCGAGGAGCGCGAGGTGCACGAGGACGTCGTCGAGCACGTGACCTGCCGGTGGTGCTCCGCCGTGGACGCCGTCGACGTCGTACCCCGGCCGGGCGCGCAGGCCGCGTCCTAGCCCGGTGACGACGGCACCGCTCCCGGAGCCGGTCCGGACGACGATCGCCGCCCTCGCGGTGCTGCACCTGTCAGGCCTTCCCGCCGATCGGGTTCCCCCTGCCCTCCGAGCCGTAGCGAGGTTCACGCCCGCGCGCCGCGCCCAACGGGGCGCCTCGGCGCTGGCGGCTGCGGTGGAGCGCGACCCTGTGTTCCGGCAGGGCGTCGTCGAGGTGGCCCGCGGCGAGCACGCTGAGCTGTGCGCGGCCGTCGCGGAAGGTGCCGCAGTGCCCGCCGCCGACCCGGTCGACGTGGCAGCGATCGTCTACCTGCTCCGGCCTGAGGGCTGGGAGGAGCGGCTCGCTGCGGTGACGACGCACCTCCGGGACCGCGAGCAGCAGGACGTCACGGCGGGCCAGGACGAGACCGTTCAGCGCTTGACCGAGCAGCTGGCGGTGTCTCGGACAGAGGGACGGCAGGAGCTGGCAGCGCTGCGTGCTCAGGTGGCGGCGCTGGAGGCCGATCTTGCGCTCACCCGTCGGCAGGTGCGCGAGCAGGGCAGCCGAGCGGGACGGGCGGAGCAGGCGCAGCGCGCGGCGGAGCGGGCGCGTGAGCAGGCGCTCGCGGTGGCGATGGCGGAGGACGCGGTGCGCGACCGACGGGTGGAGGAGGCGCTCGACCGCGCGCAGGCGGCGGAGCAGGCACTGGCCCGGGCACGGCAGGCGGGCAGGGCACAGGACCGGGACGACGAGCTTCGGCTCCGGCTGCTGCTGGACACCGTGGTCCAGGCGGCCGCAGGGCTCCGCCGCGAGTTGGCGCTGCCCCCGGGGGAGAGCCGTCCGGCGGATGCACTGCAGGCCGATTACGCGCGCGCGCCGGGGGAGCAGGGCGGGGCGCAGGGACGGGGCGACGACGACCCGCGGCTGCTGGAGTCGCTGCTGACCCTGCCGCTGGCCCACCTGCTGGTGGACGGCTACAACGTGACGAAGACCGGTTTCGGGGGCAGCACGCTCGAGCAGCAGCGGGCCCGACTCGTCAGCGGCCTCGTGGGTGTGGTGGCGCGCACGGGCGCGGAGGTCACGGTCGTCTTTGACGGCAAGGACGGGGTGGGCGTCACCGGACCGGTCCCGCGCGGCGTTCGCGTCCTGTTCAGCCGGTCGGGCGAGACGGCGGACGAGGTGCTGCGCCGGTTGGCGGCCCACGAGCCCCGCGGGCGCGTGGTGGTGGTGGTCTCCTCCGACCGGGAGGTCGCTGACGGCGTACGACGCTCCGGGGCCCGCCCGCTGGCCGCCGTGGCTCTGGTCCGGCTGCTCGAACGCGGCGGTGGGGGAGCGCTCACCGGCAGTTCTGTCGGCGGGCCGTCCTAGCGTCCTGGGGGCGGCCGAAGGTGCCGCCGGAGACGGGAGAGGGCAGTGCTCATCGACTGCGACACGTGCGCGGTGCGCGACCTGCAGTGCGGGGACTGCGTCATGACGGTCCTTCTGCGGCCCCACGGGGCCGACCAGGGGCCCGCGTCGGGGGTCTACGACGTGGACGACGTCGAGGCGCGCGCCCTCGACGCGCTCGCCGAGGGGGGACTGGTGCCCCGGCTGCGCCTGGTCCCGCTCGGCCCTCCTCGTAGGGCCCCGGGGGACGTGCGGGCCTCGTGACCGGCCCGGCGAGGCGTTCGACCACCGGTTGAGACTCACGACACGCTCATCGAGCGTGCAAGGAGGGTTGTCCCGTGACAGGAGGGGTCCGTAGACTGACACGCGGCCCACCGGGACGACGGTGCCCCACACGGGGGCACGGTCCCAGGGCCACCGCCGAGTCTGCTACGGGGGCACCTGCCCCTCACGCGGAGCCGGGGAACCAACGTTTCCCTGGGGTGAATCGGCGCTCAGGCCCAGCAGGACCGGGCGGAGGCGCCGTAGGGCTTCTTCCCGCCCGAACCCGTCAGCTCACCTGGTAGGCGGTCCAAGGAAGAAGGAGACCCGCCTCTCTTGGCGAGCCGCCGCACTTCGGTGTCCCACCGTTCCCCCCGCCGTGCGCTGCTTGCGCTCGGCGTCAGCGCCGTCGCTGCCCTGTCGGTCCTGCCGGCCGGTGTCAGCCAGGCCGAGCCGCGTCCGAGCCTGCGCGAGGTCGAGCAGCGCGTGAACGCTCTCAACGCCAAGGTCGATGTCGTCGTCGAGCAGTACGCGGAGAGCAAGCTCGCCCTCGCGACCGCAAGCCAGCGCGCCGCGGTCGCCCAGAACCGGGTGCGGGCAGCGCAGAAGAAGCTCGACGCGGTGAAGCGCCAGATGTCGGCGGTCGCTGCCGCGGCGTACCGGACGGGCGGCACGGACGCGTTCGTGCAGCTGGTCTCCACCAGCACCCCCCAGACTTTCCTGGACCGCGCGTCCTCACTGGACCGGATCGCTGCCGGGCAGAGCGCCCAGATGGCAGACGCGGCGACCGCGCGCCACCGGCTGCAGAACGCGAATCGCGACGCCAAGGCCGCCGCCACGGCGGCGCGGGCTGTCTCGCGGACCATGGCCGGGCAGAAGGCGACCATCGAGGGAGCCCTGGCCGAGCAGACGCGGCTGCTGAGCTCGCTCAAGGCTGACGAGCGCCGCCGCTACCTCGCCTCCCGCGTCGCTGCCGCCAACCGCGCCGCCGCGGCGGCCAGAGCGAGTCGCGTCCGCGTCGCCGACACCCCCGACACCCCCGACACCCCGACGTACAACGGACCGGCCAGCGGCCGGGCGGGGGTCGCCGTCCAGGAGGCCTACAACAAGCTCGGAAGCCCGTACAAGTGGGCCGCCTCGGGCCCGGACCGCTTCGACTGCTCCGGCCTCACGATGTGGGTCTGGGGCAAGGCCGGCGTCTCGTTGCCGCACTCCAGCCGCGCGCAGTACTCCAGCGGCCGCAAGGTGAGCAAGAGCGAGCTGCAGCCCGGTGACCTGACCTACTACGGCTCACCCATTCACCACGTCGGCATCTACGTCGGGGGCGGCAAGATGATCAGCGCGCCGCAGACCGGTGATGTCGTCAAGGTCCAGAACGCCTTCCGCAGCGACTACGTCGGGGCCACCCGCCCGTAACGATCGCCCACCAGCGCCCCTGCCCTCGGCGGGGGCGCTTGTGCGTGGGCGGACGGCTAGGGAGACTGCACAGGCGCCCGCGTCCCGCGGGCCCGAGGACGGAGGCACGGTGCGGGAGCTGCACGTCGTCGCGGTGAGCGAGGACGGTCGTCACGTCCTGCTGGCCAGCCGCCGAGGAACCACGGCCGTGTCCTACCGGGTGGCGCTCGACGACCACCTGATGGCTGCGGTTCGGGGTGATCTGCCCCGCCCCGGTGAGGACCCGACCGCGGCGTCGGCGTTGTCGCCCAAGGAGATCCAGGCCCGGCTGCGAGCGGGGGAGTCGGCCGCCGACATCGCTCGCTCGGCTGGCGTGCCCGTAACCCGCGTCGAGCGGTTCTCCGGGCCGGTCCAGGGCGAGATGGCGCGCGTCATCGACGCCGCCCGGTCGGCGTACCTCGTCCGCGGGCGCCTGGGCCGCTCGCTCCTGCCGCTCGGTCGGGCTGTGGACCGCGCCCTCGACGAGGCTGCGGGGTTGCGTCCGGACTCCGTCGACTGGCAGACCCGTCGCGCACCTGAGGGCCACTGGCTGGTCACCGTGCAGTGGTTCTCCCGCGCCCGGCTGCGGAGCGCCTCGTGGCGCTACGACCCGGTGACCCGCGAGGTGACGGGCGTGGACTCCGCCGCCGCAGCGCTGGCCCACGCCGTCGAGGAGGAGGCGCCGCGCCGGCGAGGCGACGCCAAGCCGACCACGCCTGCTGCCAAGAAGGTCGCGTCCGCGAAGGCTCCGGCCAAGCAGACGGCGAAGGCTCCGGCCAAGAAGGCCCCGGCGACGAAGACCTCGACCAAGAAGACTCCGGCGAAGAAGGCCCCGGCGACGAAGACCTCGACCAAGAAGACTCCGGCGAAGAAGGCCCCGGCGACGAAGAGCCCTGCCAAGAAGACTCCGGCGGCGAAGGGCCCGGCCAAGAAGGGCCCAGCGTCGAAGGCCCTGAGCCCAAAGGCCCCGGCAGGCACGTCCGTCGACGCGAAGGCTCCGGCCAAGCGCGCGTCGGCCTCGCGGAGGGGCCTGCGGGTCGTCCCGGACCCCACGCCGCGCTCGCGGACCGCTGCTCAGACCCCGAGTACCGCTGAGCGGGACGGGGTGCGTACGCGCGCGTCCGTTCCGGCCTGGGCGGACGTGCTGTTGGGGACCACCCCAGGGGCGGACCGCTGACCGTCCGTCGAGGCCTCGTCATCGGGTTGCTCGGGCTGGTCCTGCTGGCCGTGGCGGGGGCGTGCGGCGGCTCGCCGTCCACGACTCCCTCGAGGCAGTCGGCGGCGCAGCCTTCGGGGCAACTCGCGGGACTTCGTGCGCTGGACCGTTCGGTGGCCGACATCACGGCCGTGCGCGGCCGGGTGCTCGCGAAGGTCGATGCGGTGCAGCGCGCGGCGACCGCGTTGGACGACGTGGACGCGGCCTGTGCGCGGGGCGAGGGCGTGCCGGCACGGTCCGCCCACCGCGACGCCCTGCCACTGCTGTCGCCCGCACGCATCGCCGTCGCCAGCCTCGGCGGCGACGTCGCGGCGTACACCGAAGCCCTTCGAATCCTGGGGCAGGTCCAGGGACGGTCGAGCCTGGATGCCCCGCAGACAGCGGCCTTGGCCCAGGTCGTCAGGGACGGACTGGCGGAGGCGGCGGCGCTGAGCGAGTTCCGGGCGGCAGCGAGCGGGCTGTGGCCCGCGTACGAGGAGCTCACCCGTGTCCAGGACACCTGGATCACCCGGGCGGTGACGCCCTGGTACCGCGACGCGCAGGAAGGGTCGTCCGCGTACGCCGTCCTCGTCGAGCCGACCCGACCGGCCCTCGAGCGAGCGCGCGCCTCGCTGGGCACGGCCGTGGACACCGTCCGTGGTCCGTCGACGGCGCAGACCGCGACGCTCGCGGCGGCGAACAAGGCGCTCCTGCCCCTGCGCAGGTGACCGCCGCGGGCCTTCCGGGCCTAGGGTGAGGCGGTGCCGACGACGCCTCGCCTCCGTCGTCGAGAGCGGGTGCTCGGTGTGCTCATCGCCGCCCAGCTCGTCGCGGCGACGGCCTCCGCTGCGCTGCTGTCCCAGCCGGACGCGGGGGGCGTCAAGACGGCGCAGGTCGTCAACGCGCGTCCGCAGCCGGCCGCTGCCGACCGCACGGCAGCGGTCCGGACGCTGCTCGCGGGCAGGGCGCAGGCGGTGCTCCGCCGCGACCGGGCGGGGTTTCTGGCCACACTGGACCCGCAGGGGGAACCCTTCCGGGCACGCCAGGCGGCCATGTTCGACGCGCTGGCAGAAGTTCCGCTCGCGCGCTGGGAGTACCGCCTGGAGGCGAGACGGGAGCAGCCCGGCAGCGCCGCGTTGGACGCCCGTTACGGCACGTGGTGGGCCCCCGAGGTCGCCCTGCGCTACTCCTTCGACGGGTACGCCGCAGCACCGACGCTGCTGACTCAGGGCTTCACGTTCGTCGAGCGCGAGGACCGGTGGTACGTCGCCGAGGACAGCGACTTCCCCGACCGCCGGACAGCCCACCAGATCTGGGACGAGGGACCGGTGACGGTGATCCGAGGGGCGCGCTGCCTGGTCCTCAGCCATCCCGATCCGGACGCCCTCGTGGCGCAGGTGGCCGCGGCGTGCGAGGACGCCGTACCCCGGGTCACCGCCGTGTGGGGGACGGCCTGGTCCCAGCGCGTCGTCCTCATCGTGCCGTCCTCGGTGGTCGAGCTCGGCCGGCTCGTCCCCCAGCTCGGCGACCTGAGCCAGATCGCGGCGCTCGCCACGGCGGAGCTCGCGTCGCCGTCCACCGGCTACCACCCGGTCGGTGATCGGGTGCTCATCAACCCGGCCGGGTTCGCCCGGTTGGGGGTTGTCGGTCGCCGCGTCGTGCTGACGCACGAGGTCGCGCACGTCGCGAGTCGCGGTCTGACCGGACCGGCGGTGCCGACCTGGCTGGTCGAAGGGTTTGCGGACTACCTCGGCTACCTCGGGGCCGGCGTGCCGGTGCGGACCGCGGCGCAGGAGCTCGGCGAGGCCGTGCGCGCCGGCCACCTCCCGACCGCGCTCCCCTCCGACGCCGACTTCGACGCGGGCAACGTCGCCTTGCCCCAGATCTACGAGCAGAGCTGGCTTGCGGTGCGCCTGCTCGTCCAGGAGTTCGGCGTCCCGGGTCTGCTTCGGCTGTACCGAGCCGCTGGACAGGCTCCTGCCGGGGCGCCGTTCGAGACGGCGCTGCGTACGGCGGTCGGGACCACGACCGCTGAGCTGACGGCGCAGTGGCGCCGCCACCTGCGCTCGGAGCTCGGATGAGGGCGCGACTGGCCCTGCTGGTCCTGCTCCTCGGCGCCGCGCTCGTCGTCGTGCTCCTCACGGTGCCGTTCCCGGCCCTGCCGGGCGCACACCCGACGACCGACGTGCTGCGGGACTTCACTCCCGCCGAGCTCGCCCGCGAGGAGGCGTTCCACCGGGCCCTTCGCCCGCCGGCCTATCTCTCGCTCGCGGTGTCCCTGGTCGTGGCGGGGGTGCTCGGCCTCACCCGGTGGGGTTCCCGGCTGGTGTCCCGGGTCCCCGGGCCGTGGCCCGTCAAGGCAGCCGGTGGTCTGGCGGGACTGCTCTTGCTCGGCCAGCTGGTCACCCTGCCGCTGGACGTGCGCAGCGAGCAGGCCCTTCGGGCGTACGGCCTGTCGACCCAGGACTGGACCGGCTGGGCCGACGACCGGCTCCGCGGCCTCGGGGTGGGTTGGGTCCTGACCTCGATCGCTGTCCTCGTCGTGCTCGTCCTGGCCCGTCGGCTGCCCCGCACCTGGTGGGCGGCAGCCTCGGCGGCGTCCGCGATGCTGGTGGTGCTGGGCTCCTTCGTCTACCCCGTCGTCGTCGAGCCGGCGTTCAACAGCTTCACCTCGCTGCCGGCCGGAGCTCTGCGCACCGACCTGCTGGCCCTGGCGGAGCGAGACGGCGAGCCGGTGCAGGACGTCCTGGTCGCCGATGCCTCCCGTCGTACGACGGCGCTGAACGCCTACGTCAGCGGCTTCGGCAGCACCCGAAGGATCGTGCTGTACGACACGCTGCTGCGTGACTCCAGCCCGAAGGAGGTCGAGCTGGTCGTCGCCCACGAGCTCGGGCACGCCACCGAGCAGGACGTGCTGCACGGCACGCTCATCGGCGCCCTCGCCTCGGCGGCGGGCATCGTGGGGCTGTCGATCGTGCTGTCGTGGACGCCGGTGCTGCGCCGGGTCGGCGCCTCCGGCCCGGGGGACCCTCGTGTCCTGCCGCTGGTCCTGTTCCTGGCGACCGCGACGCCGCTGCTCGCCTCCCCGGTCACGAACCTGCTCTCCCGTCACGTGGAGGCACGCGCGGACGTCCACTCGCTCGACCTCACGGGGGACGTCGACACCTTCATCCGCAGCGAGCAGCGCCTCACCGTCACCAACCTGTCCGACCTGCGGCCCGGTCCGCTTGTGTACGGACTGTTCTTCACCCATCCCAGTGGCCCGCAGCGGATCGCCCTGGCGCGCGAGTGGGAGCGGCTGCACCCGTGAGGACGCTGGTCCTCACCAACGACTACCCACCTCGCCCGGGCGGGATCCAGGCGTACCTGCACGCCTTGGTGTCCCGTCAGCCGGCCGACGAGGTCGTCGTGCTCGCCTCGTCGTGGCGGGACTCCGCGGGCTTCGACGCCGTGCAGGACCACCTGGTCGTGCGGGCTCCGACGTCGACGCTGCTGCCGACCCGGTCGACCTTGCGGCTCGCGCACTCGGTCGCGCGGTCCGAGGGGTGCGACCGGGTGTGGTTCGGGGCCGCCGCGCCGCTCGGGATGCTGGCGCCGTACCTGCGGATGGACCGCGCGGTGGCGTCGACGTACGGCCACGAGGTCCTGTGGGCCGGTGTCCCGGGGTCGAGGCAGGTGCTGCGACGGATCGGTCGAGGGTTGGACGAGGTGACCTACCTCGCCGCGTACACCCGCGCTCGGCTGGCGCCCGTGCTGCGCACGCCGATGACGGCGTTGCCCAGCGGGGTCGACACCGAGGTGTTCCGCCCCGACTGCGGTGGCGATGTCGTGCGCGCGCGCTACGGGCTGGGGGATCGACCGGTGATCGTGTGCGTGTCCCGCCTCGTGCCGCGCAAGGGGCAGGAGCTGCTGGTCCGCGCCCTTCCCTTGGTACGTCGAGAGATTCCCGACGCCGCGCTGCTGCTCGTGGGGGGTGGGCCGCAGCGAGCGTCGCTCGAGAAGCTGGTCGCCTCGTCGGGCCTCGAGGGATCGGTGGTCGTGACCGGGTCGGTGCCGTGGGAGGAGCTGCCCGCGCACTACGACGCCGGTGACGTCTTCGCGATGCCGTGCCGTTCTCGCTATGCAGGCCTCGAGGTGGAGGGGCTCGGCATCGTGTTCCTCGAGGCCGCAGCCTGCGGCCTGCCCGTCGTGGCCGGCCGATCCGGCGGATCGCCGGACACGGTGCGCGAGGGGGAGACGGGGTACCTCGTCGATGGCGGGTCGGTGACCGAGGTGGCGGCCCGGTTGGTCGAGCTTCTCGACGACCCCGAGCGAGCGGCGCACATGGGGCGCACGGGCCGAGCGTGGATGCAGCGCGACTGGGGCTGGGACGACCTGGCCACGCGGCTGCGCAGGGTCCTCACCGGCTGAGGGCTCGGCCGAGCGGGGAGCTGCGGAACGACAGCGCTCAGCCGGCGGAGACCACCTGGACGACGCGCGCCCGCACCATCGGCCGGGACCACAGCTGCAGGGAGCGTGCCAAGGAGAGCCCGCACAGCAGGAAGACGGGAAGCGAGACGAGCAGAGGCAGCCACCAGTCGAAGCGGGTGGCCTGCTCGAGGACGAAGCCGACGAGCGCGCTGGGCATGACCAGGCGCAGCGAGGCGAGCGCCAGGGCGCCGGGTGGGGCGACGGCGTCACGGGGTCCTGTCAGGTCGGCGCGGTGCGGATGACGGACGGAGGAGGCCAGGCAGCGGGACACGACCACCGCCGTACAGGCCAGACCGCTGACGATGATGCCGACGACCTCGGCGGTCGTGGGGGTGCCGGGACTGCGGAGAGACCCGGCCACCGCGGCGATGACGACGGCAGCGAGGACCGTCTCGGTCAGGACGATGAGCTTGGCGCGGAGCAGCAGGCGAGGGTCGTGCGGCAGGCTCGCCAGGAAGATCGCGCCGGATCCGTCGAGGCAGAAGGCGTTGACGCCGAACAACAGGCCCGCGCCCGCGGCGATCAGACCGGGCAGCACGACCATCGACTCCCACGGGACCTGAGCACCCGCCGCACCCAGAGCGGGGAGCACCGCAAGGACGAGCCCGCCGCGGCGCAGGGCCGGGGCGCGCCAGACGCTCGCACGGTCCATGGCCACCAGGGTGCGGAGCGGACCGTGGCTCGACGGGCGGCGCCGGACGTCGCGCGAGGACCGCTGGGAGCCGCTGTCGCCGGGGCGACGCAACGCCCAGGCGCAGGTCCGCTCGCCGAGGACGAGGGCGAGGAAGACCAGTCCCACGAGGACCAGGGTGGCGGGCAGCCAGCGCCCGACGTCTCCGAGCGCTCCTGCCGACACTGCGGCGACGACCTGCCCCGTCGGCGAGCCGTCGAGGACGGCGCGACCGGCACCAGCACGGACGACGAGGACGGCGGCCAGGACGAGGCCAGTGGCAACCGCTCCGACCACCTGCCGGCCACGTCGCGACTGCCGCAGGCCCACGACCAACCACGCCAACGCCTGGCCGACAGCCGTCAGGGCGCAGACGAAGGCCAGCGTGGTGAGGGCCGGCAGCAACGCGTTCCCGCCCTGGGCGAGCAGGGAGGTCTCGGCCACGAGCGCCAGGATCTGCAGCACCCACACGAGGTTGACCGGCGCCAGGACCAGGCCGCCGACGAACAACGTCCGCGGCCGGACCGGGTAGGCGACGAGCTGGCTCGACGGAACGACCTCGTTACCGCCACCCGCAGTGAGCGGCGCGATAAGGGCGAGCACCCCGAAGCCCAGGAACGTCTCGGGGGCCACCTCGACAGCGGTGGCGATCTGGATCGGGTCGAGCGCCCCGACGCCGCGGGCGACCGACTGGAGCAACCAACCGAGGGCGAGGAGCACGAGCAGCATGGCGATGCGCGCGCCGTCGCTGCGGATCATGTGCCAGCGCAGGACGAACAGGGCGCGGGCCTGCACGAGCGAGCCGGTGGTCACGTGATGAGGCTGCGGTACCGGTCGCGTCCGGCCTCGCCGGTCAGCTCCGACGCCGGGGCCGCTCCGACCACGCGGCCACCGCGCAGCACCACGGCCTCCTCGCACGCCTCGACGGCAAGGTGGAGCAGGTGGGTGGACACGAGGACCGCAGCCCCGGTCGCCCGGACCTCGTGGACGAGCTCGAGGGTGGCGTCGACGCCGAGCGGGTCGACCCCGTCGAACGGCTCGTCGAGCAGCAGCAGCCGGGGGGAGTGGAAGACGGCCAGGACGACCGACAGTCGACGCCCCATGCCGTGAGAGAAGCCGGAGGTGACGCGGTCGGCGGCTGCCGCGAGGTCGAAGCGCTCGAGCAGGTCGCGAGCGCGCGGTTCCCAGTCGCGCATGCCCCGCAGCCGGGCCGCGAGCTGAAGGTGCTCCCAGGGCGTGGCGCGGGGGATCAGGCCCCCGACATCGGGGCAGTAGCCGACGGCCGCGCGGACGCCGGCGGGGTCTCGCGAGGCGTCGATGCCGGCGACGAACACCGAGCCGCTGCTCGCGGGCAGCACCCCCGACAGCACGCGCATGGTGGTCGACTTCCCGGCACCGTTGCGCCCGACGAGGGCGACCGAGGTCCCCGCTCCGACCGAGAGGTCGAAGCCGGAGACCGCGCGCACCTCGCCGAAGTCGACGATCAGGTCCTGGGCCAGGAGGACGGGTTCCACGGGTCTCCTTCGGCAGGTGGACCCGGTGGGCTGAAGCGCTAGTCCGAGCCGCTGTCGGCGTAGAGCGCGTCGACCGAGCCGGAGAACTCCTTCATCACGACGGAGCGCTTGAGCTTGAGGGACGGCGTGAGCTGTCCACCCTCCTCGGTCCAGTCGACGGGCAGGATCGTGAACTTGCGGATGGCTTCGGCCTTGGACACGGCCTTGTTGGCCTCATCGACCGCACCCTGGATCTCCGCGAGCAGGTCCGCGTCGTCCACGAGGTCCGCGACGGCTCCCGACTTGCTCTTGGCCGTGGCCCACGGAACGATCGCCTCGGCGTCGATGGTGACCAGGCAGGCGATGTAGGGCTGCTGGTCGCCGACCACCAGGCACTGGCTGACGAGCGGGTGGGCGCGAAGCCGGTCCTCGAGCACGGCCGGCGCGACGTTCTTGCCGCCTGCCGTCACGATGAGCTCCTTCTTGCGGCCGGTGATCTTGACGAAACCGGCGTCGTCGATCTCGCCGATGTCCCCGGAGTGGAACCACCCGTCGATCACGGCCTCGGCGGTGGCGGCCTCGTTGTGCCAGTACCCCTTGAGGACGTGCTCGCCCTTCATGAGGATCTCGCCGTCCTCGGCGATGCGGACCGTGACGCCGGGGGAAGGGCGGCCGACGGTGCCGATCTTGATGTTGGAGGGCGTGTTCACGGTCCCCGCAGCGGTGGTCTCGGTGAGGCCGTACCCCTCGAGGATGGTGATGCCGATGCCACGGAAGAAGTGGCCCAACCGCGCGCCGAGGGGGGCGCCGCCCGAGACGGCCCACGCGACCTTCCCGCCCAGGGCCGCCCGCAGCTTGACGTAGACGAGCTTGTCGAACAGGCCGTGCTGCAGCTTCAGGGGCAGACCGACGCGGCCGCGCTCCACGGCCTCGGAGTACTGGATCGCGACCTTCTCCGCCTGGTCGAAGATCTTGCCCTTGCCGTCGGCGTGCGCCTTCTGCTTGGCGCTGTTGTAGACCTTCTCGAACACGCGCGGCACCGACAGGATGAACGTCGGCTGGAACGTGGCGAAGTCAGGCAGCAGGTTCTTGATGTCGGCGGTGTGGCCCATCCGCGCGCCCGTCTCGACGCAGGCCACCTGGATGAGGCGCGCGAAGACGTGAGCCAGCGGCAGGAACAGCAGCGTCGACCCCTCCGGGTTGAACAGCTCGGGCAGCACAGCTCCGGCGGAGCGTCCGGTCCCGAGCAGGTTGCCGTGCGTGAGCTCGACGCCCTTCGGGCGACCGGTGGTGCCGGAGGTGTAGATGACGGTCGCGATCGAGGTGGTCGTCAGCGACGTGCGACGGGCGGTGAGCTCGTCCTCGGCGACGTCCCGGCCGGCCGCGGCGAGCTCCTCGAGCCCGCCGGCGTCGATCTGCCACGTCGAGGTCAGGTCGGGGAGCTGGTCGCGGACGCCGTCGAGGGTGGCCTGGTGCGCGCTGCTCTCGACGACGACGGCGACCGCTCCGGAGTCACCGAGGTTCCACTGGACCTGCTCGGCGGAACTGGTCTCGTAGATCGGGACGGTGACGCAGCCGGCGGTCCAGATCGCGTAGTCGACGAGCGTCCACTCGTACCGCGTCTTGCTCATCAGCCCGATGCGGTCCCCGGCGTTGATCCCGGCAGCCACGAAACCCGCGGCGAGCGCGCGGACCTCCGCCGCGAACTCCTTGGCCGTGACAGGGGCCCACCGACCGTCCACCTTGCGGGTGAACACCACGTCGTCCGGTCCTCGCTCGGCGTGCGCGAACACCGCGTCGACGAGCGCGGCGTCGTCGGCGATCTCGATGACCTGGGGGGTCGCGTACTCCTGCACCTGGGGCTCCCTGCGTTGCTGTCGGACTCTCCTGCCCAACCTACTCCGCGCGCCGCAACGAGGTGATCGACTTCACAGAACCGGCAACCTTCACGCCTGAGCTTCAAGCCCGAGCCCGCTCCTGCCGACGAGACCGGTGTGGGACCGGAGCTGACGACGAGCCCCCGCACGCGGACCTGTCCGTCGTGCGGCGCTTCAGGGCGCACAGACGCCGACTGGTGCGGCCAGTGCTACGCCGACCTCCGACCGCCCGCACCTCAGCTGGTGACGCCGCAGCCGGCCACCACCGACGGCGGACCGGCGGTGGACGCTCTGCAGGGCCCGCTGCACGACCTCATCCCCTCGACGCCGTACTCGCCGGCGGTGCCGCTGGACGCGACGTCCTCGACCCCGGCACCGCACGTCGCCCGCACCACCGCACCGGGCACCGCACCGAGCACCGCACCGAGCACCGCACCGAGCACCGCACCGAGCACAGCCGAACCGACCTGGCCGTGTCTGACCTGCACCGCAGCCAACCCGCTCTCGGCGAGCAGCTGCAGCAACTGCGGCAGTGCCTTCCTGGCCGCGGTGGCCCAGGAGTCGCGGACGACGCTCGTCCTGCCGTTGGTGGGCGACCTCGGCGCGATGTCCCGCGGCAAGCGGCTGGCGCTCGCCGGTGGGCTGGTCGCCGCGCTCCTGGTCCCGCTCGCCCTGCTGACGCTCCTGCTCACGCAGTCGCCGCCGGACGGGTCAGGGTCGCCGCCGGAAGTCACGACCGTCACCAGCACGCCCTGACGCGCGCTGACTAGGCTCGCGGTCGTGCGGGTCCACGTGGTGAGCGACGTCCACGGCTCGGTCGAGGCCCTCTCCCGCGCCGCGGAGGGCGCCGACGTCCTGGTCTGCCTGGGCGATCTGGTGCTGTTCCTCGACTACCAGGACCCCGGCGGGGGCATCTTCGCCGACCTGTTCGGTGCGCAGGCGGCCCAGCAGCTCATCGCCCTGCGCGGCGAGAAGCGCTTCGACGAGGCGCGCGCCTGGTCCGCCGATCTCTGGGCCGGGCTCGGCGAGGACCGGGCGACGGTGCTGCAGCGCAAGGTGCGCGAGCAGTACGCCGCGTTGTTCGCCGTGCTGCCCGACCGGACCTACCTCACCTACGGCAACGTCGACGTCCCCGCGCTGTGGCCAGAGTTCCTGCGCCCGGGTCACACGGTCCTGGACGGGCAGACCGCTGACATCGGCGGCCTCACCTGGGGCTTCGTCGGCGGGGGCCTGACCACGCCGATGCGCACGCCGTACGAGATCTCCGACGAGGCGTACGCCGAGAAGGTGGCGGCGCTCGGTGCCGTCGACGTCCTGGCCTGCCACATCCCGCCCGACATCCCCGAGCTGCTGTACGACGTCGAGGCCCGGCGGTTCGAGCGGGGGAGCAGCGCGACGCTGCAGGCGATCCGCGACACCCAACCGCGACTGGCGCTGTTCGGGCACGTGCACCAGCCGCTGCAGGGACGGGTCCGGATCGGCCGCACCGAGTGCGTCAACGTCGGGCACTTCAGGGGCACGGGAACGCCGTACGCTCTGTCGTACTAGCGTCACGCGCGTCCGGAGACCCCCGAGCACGAGGTGACCATGGCCGACCAGGCGAGCTCCAGCACCACGATCAACGCGTCGGTCGACGCCGTCCTGGCCGTCATCCGCGATGTCGCGTCCTACCCCACGTGGGCCAGCGGCATCACCAAGGTCGTCGTGCACGAGGACGGCCCCGACGGCCCGCAGAAGGTCACCTTCACCGCGAACCAGAGCGGGTTCAGCGACGAGTACACGCTGGTCTACGACTGGCGGCCGGATGGCGTGGCGTGGACCTTGGACGCGCCCACCAAGGTGCAGAAGTCGCAGGCCGGCTCCTACGTCCTGTCTGCCGACGGGCCGGGCACCAAGGTGCTCTACACCCTCAGCGTCGGGATGGTCATCCCGATGATCGGCATGATGAAGCGGCGGATCGAGGGCAAAATCATCGACACCGCCCTGAAAGGCCTGAAGAAGCGGGTGGAGTCGCTCGGATAGCCTGCCAGGATGCGGGTCCTGCTGTTCACCGGGAAGGGCGGCGTCGGGAAGACCACGACGGCGGCTGCCACCGCGGTGCTGGCTGCCTCGCGCGGGGTCAAGACCCTGGTGCTGTCCACGGACCCGGCGCACTCTCTGGCGGACGCGCTGGGGGTCCCGCTGGGGGCTGACCCGACCGAGGTCGCCGACGGCCTGGTGGCGCTGCAGGTCGACGCGCAGGGCGCCTTCGAGCGCTCGTGGCGTGAGGTCCAGGACTACCTGCGGGGCGTCCTCGAGCGCGCGGGGGTCGACAGCCTCCAGGCCGACGAGCTCACCGTCCTGCCCGGCGCGGAGGAGGTCCTCGCGCTGCTCGAGCTCAAGCGGCACGCCTCCTCCGGCCGCTACGACCTGGTCGTGGTCGACTGCGCACCCACCGGCGAGACGCTGCGTCTGCTCGCGCTGCCCGAGGCGCTGCGCTGGTACGTCGAGAAGGTGTTCCCCGCTCAGCGGCGGGTGCTCAAAGCGGTCCGGCCGTTGCTCGCCCGTGTCGCCACCGTCCCGGAGGACGGGGTCTTCGAGGCCGCGCTGCGGCTGCACGCCGACCTGGCCGACGTCCGCGAGTTGCTCACCAGCGACCAGACCTCGGTGCGGCTCGTGCTGACCCCTGAGGCGGTCGTCGTCGCCGAGGCGCGCCGGACGCTCACCTCCCTCGCGCTCTACGGCTACCGGGTCGACGGCGTGGTGGCGAACCGCGTGCTGCCCGTGTCCGACGACCCCTGGGTGCGTGGCTGGGTCGAGGCGCAGGACCGGCACCTCGAGGCGGTCAGGGCCGACGCGGCGCCGCTCGAGGTCCGCGTCTCGCCGTACGCCGCGAACGAGCCCGTCGGGATCGATGCCCTGCTCGCGCTGGCTCAGGACCTGTACGGCGAGACGGACCCGCTCGACACCGTCGACACCGCAGACCTGCTGCAGGTCACGCGCGACAGCGACGGCTTCCTGCTGTCCCTGGCCCTTCCGCTGGCCCGTCTCGAGGACCTCGGCGTCGCCCGCAGCGGTGACGAGCTCGTCCTGACGCTTGCCGGTCACCGCCGCCACCTCGCCCTGCCCAGCGCGCTGCGGCGCTGCGAGGTCGTCGGTGCGCGCCTCGTCGAAGGGCGGCTCGTCATCCGCTTCCACCCCGACCCCTCCTTGTGGCCCGCCGGTGACTGACCACGTGGGGTCGCCGACCGAGGAGGCGGCCAAGCTGCTCGCGGCCGCTCAGGAGTGGGCCCGTGGCCGGTTCGACGACGAGCACCTCGCGACGGGCTCTGCGGAGTGCCAGGTGTGCCCGCTGTGCCAAGGAGTCGCTGCGTTGAGACACGTCCGCCCGGACACCATCGAGCACCTGCTCGATGCCGCGGCCTCCGTCGTCGCGGCGCTGAAGTCGAGCCTCACGCCGCAGCCACCGGCCCCGCAGCCGCCTGCCGGCAGGGTCCAGCACATCGACGTCCGGGAGGGCTGATGCCGCTCTCCATCGGGGTTGACGTGGGAGGGACGAAGGTCGCGGCGGGCGTCGTCGACGACAGGGGGACGATCCTTGCGCGGACCCGCCGACCCACCCCCGGCACGTCTCCTGCCGACGTCGAACGCACCATCGCCGAGGTCGTGGCCGAGCTCCGCGTCGACCACGACGTCGTCGCCGTGGGCATCGGGGCAGCGGGGTTCATCGATGCGGCGCGCTCCACGGTGCTGTTCGCGCCCAACCTCGCCTGGCGCCACGAGCCCCTGCGGGAGGAGGTCGCCCGGCTCGTGGACCTTCCGGTGGTGGTGGAGAACGACGCGAACGCCATGGCCTGGGGGGAGTACCGCTTCGGGGCGGGTCAAGGGGAGAGCGACCTGGTGTGCGTGACCGTCGGCACCGGCATCGGCGGCGGCATCGTGCTCGACGGCAGGCTGTACCGCGGCCGCTTCGGCATCGCCGGCGAGGTCGGCCACACCCAGCGGGTCCCGAACGGCCGGCGTTGCGGCTGCGGCCAGCGCGGCTGTTGGGAGCAGTACTGCTCCGGCAGGGCTCTGCTGCACGAGGCGCGCGAGATCGCGGACGTCCAGAAGCAGTACGGCGCACGACTGCTCGATCTTGGGGGCGGCCGCCCTGAGGGCATCGAGGCCGAGCACGTCACCCAGGCCGCCCAGGAGGGCGACCCCGCCGCGCTTGCGTGCTTTGCGGAGGTGGGTCGTGCGCTCGGGGAGGGGCTCGCCGACCTGCTGGCCGTGCTCGATCCCGGAAGGCTGGTCGTCGGCGGCGGCGTCGCCGACGCGGGGGAGCTCCTTCTCGCCCCCGCCCGGATCGCGTTTGCCGCCCAGGTCACCGGGGGTGCCCACCGCCCCGTCCCCGAGATCGTCCTGGCTCAGCTCGGCAACGACGCGGGGCTCGTGGGTGCTGCAGATCTCGCTCGCGAGGGAGCAACCGGCGCATAGCGGTGCGGATGCCCGCACGTGCGCCGCGGATCTGGTCCTGGATGACCATGGAAGCCGTGCGCGGGCCCCGGGAGACTTGGATCATGAGCGGATCCCCTGAGCCGACCGTCCTGCCCACCTGCTGCACCCGCGCGATGACGACGATCGTCGTGACGCACGCCGACGCCTCCCAGCTGACGTTGCGCACCTGCAGCGCCTGCGGTGACCACGTCTGGGAGCAGGAGGGCGTGGTGCTCGACCGGGCGGCGGTGCTCGGCATCGTGCGCGAGCGGATCTCAGAGGGCGTCCCGCGTAAGGTGCCCGCTCCGCGCTCCCGTCGGGTGACGCTGCCGCTGCGGGTCGAGCTCGACCCGCCGGTGGCGGATGTCGGTGCGGTCAGTCGCACGCAGGAGATCCGCGAGATGCTCGCCGGGTTCACCATCCAGGGCAAGCCCCGCTAGGACGCGGCGCCACCTAGTCTCGGCCCATGCGAGTCGTCGTGGCGCTGGGAGGCAACGCGCTGTCTCCCTCGGGCGGTGACGGCTCGGTGGAGGAGATGCGCCGGGCCCTCGCTCGGACCGCCGCGAGCCTCGCGGACCTGGTTGCGGACGGGACCTCGTTGGTGCTGACGCACGGCAACGGGCCGCAGGTGGGGCGGCTGCTCCTGCAGCAGGAACTGGCCGCCGAGACCGTGCCGCCGATGCCCATGGACGTGTGCGGAGCCTTGTCCCAAGGTCAGTTGGGCTACCTGCTCGCGCAGGCCCTCGACAACGCGCTGCGGCGACGCAAGCACCCGGCGCGGGTCCTTACGTTGGTCACGCAGGTCGTCGTGGACGGACGCGACCCGGCGTTCCGGCGACCGTCCAAGCCGGTCGGCCCCTCCTACAACCGCCCCGAGGCACAGGCCATCGCGCACGCGTCCGGGCACGTGTTCACCGTGCTGCCGAACGGGCAGTGGCGCCGGGTGGTCGCTTCTCCCGCACCTGTGCGGTTCGTCGAGCAGAACGCGCTGCGGGCACTGGCGGACGCGGGTCATGTCGTGGTGGCGGCCGGCGGCGGTGGCGTCCCCGTCGTCGAGCACCGCGGGCAGCTGCGGGGCGTCGAGGCCGTCGTGGACAAGGACCGCTCGGCTGCCCTGCTGGCGCAGGCCGTCGGGGCCGATCGGCTGCTCGTGCTGACCGAGGTGGAGCGCGTGCAGATGGCGTTCGGTACGCCGCGGGCTCGGGCGCTGGAGCAGCTCACCGTCTCCGAGGCCCGTGCGATGCTCGCTGCCGGGGAGTTCCCGGAGGGATCGATGGGGCCGAAGGTGGAGGCGTGCGTGGCCTTCGCCGAGGGTGGCGGACACGCAGCGATCGGTGCGCTGGACCGCGCCGCCGCGGTGCTCGCCGGCGACTCGGGAACCCGGGTCGTACCGGACGCTCCCAGGGCCTGATTGCTGGAGCAGCCACCCTTCGCTCTCCGACGCCCCCCGCCGACCTGTTCGCCTGAGCGTCCGTCACCGCAAAGGCGGTGAGCTTCGCTCACTCAGAACGGGGGGTTCTGGTCGTGCCAGGTGGGGTGGGTGACGAGGCCGTTCTCGTTGAGCCACCTGCCGTCGCGGAGCTTCACGGTGCGTTTGCCGGTGTGGAGGTCGTGGTGGAGGGTGTCGCAGACGTTGAGGGTCTGCTCGAGGCTGGTGATCTGGTCTTCGGCGTAGCCCAGGATGTGGTGGGGGCGGAGGACGGTCAGGGGGTTGGGGGTGCCGGGGCAGCAGCCGTCGCCGGCGCACCGGTTGCCGCCTTCGAGGTCGAGGGCGCGGCGTTCGTCGGCGGTGAGGGTGCGTTGGGAGTGGACGGTGCGGAGGGCTTTCCCGCCGAGGCTCAGGACGGTGGTGGTGACGTGCTGTCGCACCACCAGCGCCGGACCAGGCTGCGGGGCAGGAGCTGTCCGCTGTCGCCGCGGGGCGGTGGGGCGCCGGGTCTGCGGTGTGCGGTCTGGCTCGCGTTCCGGTGAGGCGTGGCTTCGGGGAGTCGGTGACGTGGATCTGGACGGGGGTCTTGCTGACCAGCCCGCCGAGGCCGGCGGCGAGGTAGCGCTCGAGGGCGTTCGAGAACGCGTCGTGCAGGCGCTTCCTGCGGCCGCGCGGGAGTCCGTGGGGCAGGACCCCGTCGGTGTCGAGCCGAGCCCCCAGGGGCCCCCACACGTCCTCGGGCTCGGTCGCCCCGTGCTGGCGGGCGTCGGCCCACGCTGCGGTGTCGTCGGGGTTGCGGGTGTCGTGGGCGGCGGCGGCGCGCAGGATGGTCCAGAGGCGTTCGCCGCACTCGAGGTCCAGGTCGCCGCACAGGTGCCAGCCCTGCCCGTCAGGCAGCTCGGAGAGGGAGAGTCCGCGGCGTTCGTGGCCCTTCGCGGCGCGGTCTTCCAGCAGGCTCGGGAGGACCGCGACGACGATCTCGTCCAACGCCCCCGTGAGGGCGCGGGGCGCGATGGTCTCGGCGAGCCACAGCAGCGCCTGTTCGAGCCGGTCGGCCTGCGAGCCCTCCAGCGCCAGGAGCGACTGTGCTCGGTCGATGATGAGCTGCAGGCGCGGGTCGGTGTCGTGCAGGCCCTGCAGCTCGCGGCAGACCAGCGCGGCGACGTTCCCCACGACGGCGTTCAGCACCAGGTCGCCTGGCAGGCCGTCGATGAGCCCGTCGGCCCGGTCCAGGTGCGGACCGCATTGCCGCAGCGCCCCCGCGGTCTTGCGGGCCGCGGTCAGGCTGACGCGCCCGTCCTGCACGGCCGCGTTCAGGACCGGGAAGGTGCGCAGCCGGTGGGCGAGCAGCGCATCACCGGGGTCGCCGTCGGGGCGGTGCTCCCGCACCCAGGCCTTCACACTCCGTGCGCCGACGAGCTCGGTCAGGCCGCGGGCGTGCACGTCGGCCAGGCGGGTCAGGTCGTGCACCCGCAGCTGCTGCTCGGCCTGCAGCAGCGCTTGCGCATCGGACAGGGCCTGGGCCGCGTCGACCTGCGCCGGCCGCACCGCGACGACCCGCTGGACCGCGCGCAGCAGGTCCGCGACCACCGGGCTCGGAGGGGGCAGGGGCCCGGCCTCGACCGGACCCAGCCCCGTCACGCCAGGAGCCGACCACGGCACCGAAGCCTCAGCCGCCAGGAGGTCTTGCGGGTCGGTCGGGTCGCAGCAGGCGCAGCCGAAGTGCTCGCTGCTGCTCGAGCTCCAGGAGCCAGGAGGGGATGACCGACGGTGCCTGGCACTCCAGCCCGTCGAGCGACTGCGGGGCATCAGGGGTGACCAGCAGGGCGTCGTACGCGTTCATCAGGGTCCACCTCCTTACTCATGACCGTATCTGTGTTCGATACTAATGTCAAGCGCTTTCGCTTGCTGTGCATAGGGTTTTGCGGGCATGACGACGCTGCAACCATGCGGGCAACCATGCGGCGTCCCTACTCGGGCCGGGAGTAGGGACGCTGTCGTTGTTGCCGAACGGGTCGGGGCAGGCGCAGCACCCGCTTTGCGTCGGCCCGACGACGAACCGCAGAAGGGTCTGCATGGCGCCCTCGCGCCGTCTCCGCAACGGCATGAGGGTGGCCGTCGTGTCGCGGCTAGGCGTCCCATCCCGGGACGAGCTCCCGGGCCAGCTGCTCGAGGAACAGCCCGATGTCGGTGACGATCCCGACGGCCTGCGCGGAGCCACGGTCGGCCAGCTTGGTCACGGTTGCCGGGTTGATGTCGACCGAGACCAGCGGGATCGAGGCTGGCAGGATGTTCCCGGTCGCGATCGAGTGGAGCATCGTCGCGACCATGATGGCGAACCCGACACCGGGCAGCTCGGCGCGCATGGCCCGCTGACCGACGATGACGTCGGTGTACACGTCGGGGAGGGGACCGTCGTCCCGGACCGAACCGACCAGCACGTAGGACTTCCCGCCCTTGACGAGCGCGTGCATGATGCCGCTCCTCAGGACGCCCTGTTCGACCGCGGCAGCGATCGAGCCGCAGCGCCGGATCGTGTTGATCGCCCTGATGTGGTGCTCATGGCCGTGCTCGACGCCCTTGCCGTGCGACAGGTCGACTCCCAGCGAGGTGCCGTAGAGGGCGCTCTCGATGTCGTGGGTAGCCAGGGCGTTGCCGGCAAACAGCACGTCGACGTACCCGGCCTCGACGAGCGCCGTGAAGGCAGGCGCAGCACCGGTGTGCACGATGCCGGGGCCTCCGACCCACAGCACCTTCTGGCCTTCGGCCTTGACCTCGCGCATCGACGTCGCGATCTGCCGGACCATCATCGCCTGCGGCTTCTCCGAGGAGACCGACGAGCTCATGAACTCGAAGCTGTCCTCGCTGGTGCTGTGCTCGCGGATCGGCAGCACCACCTTGACGCCCGAGGCCCCGCAGACGACCTCGTCGCCGGCACGGACGTCGGAGACCGGCACCGTGCGGATCCGGTCACCGGTCACGAGCAGGCCGCAGTCCATCTCGGGTTGCTCGACCGGGATCCACTGACCGTCCAGGCGCACCACGGTCTCGAGGTTGGTCGTCGAGTAGAAGTCCTCGGGGAACACCCCGTCCCGGTCGCACGGCTTCGTGACGGCCTCACCCGGGTCGATCTGGTTCACGCCGTGGATCTGCAGGCGCATCAGCAGGCGCTGGAGGCTGTCGTTGTCGTCGGCCGAGACCACGATCCGGGCGTACGACTCGTCCTCGTGGCGCTTGCCCACGTCGAGGCGGTCGATCCGGTAGTCACCGCCGTAGGCGAGCACGTCGTCCAGGACGGAGGCGAGCACCCCGGAGTCCATCAGGTGGCCGCGGGTCTCGAGGGTCTCGCTGACGGTCACGCAGGCGCTCCAAGGGTCGGTCCGACGGGTCAGACGACGGCCCCGTCCTCGGGACCGTCGTCGCCTCGAGCATCGCGCATCGACGCGACCAGCAGGGCGCCGCCCCCTCCCGTCAGCAGCATCCCGAGCATCAGCCACAGGGGGGAGTCGTCGAACCCGATCTGGAACGGGGCGAACGTCAGCGCGAGTCCGAACAGCAGCACGCCGACCGCGAAGGCGGTGCGCAGCCGTGGCCGCGGGACCTTGGGGGCGGGGGGCGGCTGGAAGTGTCCCTCGTCCTCGAGCGCGTCGGGCTCCACCCAAGACGGCAGGGCCTCCTCGTCGGCCGTGCGGTCGGACCGCCGGCGGGTCGCCTCGGCAGGAGGCGTGGCGCGCGTGTCGGGCACGTCCTCGGCAACGGGCCAGCGCGCCACCGGTTCGTCGACGGACAAGGAGAACCCGGCCACGATCTGCTGGAACAGGTCGTCGTCGCTCGGCGTGGCGTCCCCGGCCCGAGGGGGGAGGTCGGGGCTCGCCGCGGCTGGCGGGGCGGGTCGACCGGGCAGGACCGGCGGTTGGAGGACACGCACGGCGGCGGTCCGGGGTACCGGCCGCACGAGGTCGTGCGCCGTCGCCCCGGGCTCGACCTCCGAGAGGAGCGCCGTCAGGTCCGCCACCTCGCTGCTCACGACGCCGCGCGCGAGATCGGCGCGCGACGGGGACACCCAGAGCCGGTCGAGCGGACGCTGTGGCAGCGTGGACGCGCGGGTGTAGCTGTCCACGTCCTGGGCCGGCTCGACGTACGCCGGGACGCCCTCGGCGGCCAGGGAGTCCAGCAGAGCCTCGGACAGGCGGGGGTCGATGTCGACCAGCGCTCCCCACTCGGCAGAGGGCAGCCCGTTGTCCCGCCGGCCGTGGGGAGGGTGTGCGCTGGTCACGACGTCAGCCGGCGGCCGCGGGGGCGTGCGCGCGTACGAAGTCCAGCGAACCCGCGAAGATCTCGGGGGCGTCGTTGTCCAGCGTGGCGACGTGGTAGCTGTTGAGCAGCACCCGCTCCTCAGCCTGCACACAGCCCTTGAGCAGCTCACGACCCGACACCGGCTCCACGACGTGGTCCTCGGCGGACCGGTAGACGAGGACGGGGCAGGTGATCTTGGGCAGGTCGCGGCGTACGTCCGGCCAGGCCTGCTGGAGCGACAGCGCGGCCTTCAGGCCGAGCTTCGGGTAGGCCAGCTCGGTCACGCCGGGCTTCTTGATGTCGTTGCCGACGCCGGGGTAGGACGGGAGGACGCGTGCCAGCAGCGGCAGCAGCTTGGCGTCGAAGCGCTCCGTCGCGAGGCTGGCGTTGACGACGACGATGCCGGCAAGGTCCGGGTGCTGCTCGGCGAGGCGCAGCACGAGCGTGCCGCCCATCGACAGGCCCATCGCGAACACCGTGTCGCAGCGTCCGCGCAGGTCCTCGAGGGAGCGCTCGACCTCGGCGTACCAATCGGCCCAACGCGTCGTGTTCTGGTCCTTGATGGTGGTGCCGTGCCCGGGCAGGCGAGGGGCCACGACCGTGAGGCCGGCGGCGTGCAGGTGCTCGGCCCAGGGGCGCATCGACTGCGTGGTGCCGGTGAAGCCGTGGCTGAGCAGGACACCGACCCGGCTCCCGGGGAGGTCGATGGGCTCAGCGCCGGGCAGCACGTCAGGGGTGGGCACGTGGAGGGTCCTCTCGCGGGGGGTGCGGCTAGATCGTCGCACGCCGGGCCCGGGGGTGGGAGGTGTCACCCTGGAGGATCGTTGCCGCCGCACCCCCGCGCGGCCTACTGTCGGGTCTCCACAACAGCCGGGCAGGGGTGACGCGTGTTCTACTGGGTCGTCAAGGCGATCTTGACGCCCATCCTCAGGACCCTGTTCAGGCCGTGGGTGGAGGGCGAGGAGCACCTGCCCCTCGAGGGTGGCGCCATCCTGGCGAGCAACCACCTGTCGTTCAGCGACTCCATCTTCCTCCCGCTCAAGGTCACGCGGCGCGTGACCTTCCTCGCCAAGGCCGACTACTTCACCGGCCGGGGACTCAAGGGCAAGCTCACCAAGGGCTTCTTCGCGGGCGTCGGTCAGGTGCCGATCGACCGCTCCGGCGGCGCCGCGTCCGAGGCTGCGTTGAGCACCGCCAAGCGCATCCTCGCCGAGGGCAAGCTGCTCGGCCTCTACCCGGAGGGCACCCGCAGCCCCGACGGCCGCCTCTACCGCGGCAAGACCGGTGTGGCGCGCATGGCCCTCGAGGCCGGCGTGCCCGTCATCCCGGTCGCCATGATCAACACCGACGTCGTCCAGCCGACCGGCAAGAAGATCCCGCGCCTCGGCCGCGTCGGCATCCGCATCGGTGCGCCGCTCGACTTCAGCAGGTACGCCGGGATGGAGGGCGACCGGTTCGTGCTCCGGTCGATCACCGACGAGATCATGTATGAGCTCATGCTGCTGTCGGGCCAGGAGTACGTCGACACCTACGCCACCAAGGCCAAGGCCGACATCGAGCAGGCCAAGGCCGCCGCCAACGAGGCGCTCGTGTCCGAGGCCTCCCCGCCGCAGCGCCGGGCCAGCTGAGCCTGCGCCCGTCCCGCTCCGCTCCAACTCGCGAGCGGCTCGACAGCGCGCTGTGGCGCGCGGTCGCGGTGTTCCGGCTCGCGGCGCTCGCCTACGCCGTCGGCAGCGCGCTCGCCCGGCAGGACCGCTTCACCTCTCCTCGCCTGGCAGCGCTCGTCCTGGCGGGCATGGCTGCCTGGACCGTCCTTCTCGTCGTACGACGTGAGCTGGCCCGCGGGTGGTTGCTGAGCGACCTCGCGGTTGCCCTGGCGTGCCAGCAGGCAACCGTGCTGGTCCTGTCCGAGGCCCAGGTGCGCGCAGGGGAGCCGACCCTGACGGTGTCCTGGGCGGCTGTCCCGGTCGCGGCGTGGGCAGTCCGGTGGGGCTGGCGGGGCGGTGGGGTGGCGGGCCTGGTCGTGGCGGCTGGTGCCGTCGTGGAGCGGCAGGGGGCGTCGCAGGCGACGGTCAACTCGTGCGTGCTCCTGGTGCTGCTGGGAGGCGTCGTGGGCTACCTCGTGCAGGTCGCACGCCGGGCCGAGGCGGCGTATGCCGAGGCGGTGCGTCGTGGGGCGGAGACCGCAGAGCGGGAACGCCTGGCGCGCGAGGTCCACGACGGCGTCCTGCAGACGCTGGCGCTGGTCGCGCGGCGGTCGACCGACCCGGACCTGGTGAGCCTCGCCACGGGGCAGGAGCAGGCCTTGCGCAGGCTGGTGGCTGGTCCGGCTCCCGTGGCGTCGGGCGCGTCCGATGTGCGGGGACTGCTGCCCGCGCGGCCGGGAGTCGAGGTGGCCGCACCCGCCGGGCCCGTGACGCTGCCCGCGGCCGTCGCGCGGGAACTTGCCGCTGCGGTTGCCGCAGCCGTCGACAACGCGCTGGTCCACGGCGGTGGCGCTGCCTGGGTGCTGATCGAGGACCTCGGGGACGAGGTCGTCGTGTCCGTGCGGGACGACGGACCCGGTATCGCCTCGGGGCGCCTGCAGGAGGCCGTCACGCAGGGCCGAATGGGACACGCCCGATCGGTCGTCGGACGGATGGAGGACCTGGGTGGGAGCGTGTCTGTCGTGAGCGCACCCGGACAGGGGACGGAGGTCGAGCTGCATGTCCCACGCTGACCTGCGGGTGGTCGTCGCCGACGACCACCCGATCTGGCGCGATGCCGTGGAGCGCGATCTCGCCGCGGCGGGGCTGTCGGTCGTCGGCACCGCGGGTGACGGGGAGAAGGCCGTGCGGGTGTGCACCGCGGTCGCGCCGGACGTGCTCGTCTGCGACCTGCAGATGCCGGGGCTGTCCGGGGTACAGGTCACCGCTGCCGTCGTACCCCTCGGGGTGAAGGTGCTCGTGCTGTCGGCGAGCGGGGAGCAGGAGGACGTCCTCGAAGCCGTCAAGGCCGGCGCGACCGGCTACCTGCTGAAGTCCGCGCAGGCACCGGAGCTCGTCGACGCGGTGCGTAAGACCGCCGCGGGGGAGGCGGTCTTCACCGCGGGGCTGGCCGGGCTGGTGCTGGGGGAGTACCGCCGTACGTCGGAGGACGCCGCCGCGCCCAAGCTGACCGCGCGGGAGACCGACGTGCTGCGACTGGTGGCCAAGGGGCTCACGGCCAAGCAGGTCGCGGAGCGGCTGACCCTGTCGCACCGGACCGTCGAGAACCACGTGCAGAACACGTTGACCAAGCTGGCACTGCACAACCGCTCCCAGCTGGTCCGCTACGCCCTCGAGCAGGGGTTGGACTGACCGTGGCGAAGACCTCGAGGTGACCCAGATGCTCGTGCGGCCGGCCGCTCCGCCGGTGATCGTGCCGCCCCGAGCGCTCAGGCTGCGCTTCTGGGTGCTGGGCCTGCGCCTGCCCGAGCCGTACCGCCCGTGGGCGGCCCAGCAGATCACCGACCCGCAGTACCTGCGCCGCCGCAGCGTCGGGATGCTCGGGCTGCTCGTGTTCTGGGTGCCAGCCCTGGCGCTGCTGACAGCCGGCGACGGGTCCGTGTTCCTTCTCGCCGGACCGGTCGGGGTGGTGCTGGGTGCCCTGCTGCAGGCCCGGCGACCGCTGCGCCCCTCGCAGCGCGACCTGCTGCTCGCCTACCAGGGGGTCACCGCCCACGGCCGGCTGGTGACTCCCCTCACCTGGCGCCAGACGATGGTGCGCGCGGGCGGTGGCAATCCGCTGGGCACGGTGGGTCTGGTGTTGTTCGTCGCGCAACTGTTGTTGGTGGGCTCGGGGGCTGCGGTCGTCTTCGACCACTACGCCGCGTCCGACCGCTGCCGGAGCGTGCCTGCAGAGACCGCGCAGACCGTTCGGGTGACGCTCGGCAGGCCGATCCCCAACGACCCGCGCCCGACCGACGACCTCGGGGTCGGCGCGACGTTGCGGGACCTGCGTGAGGTCCACACCACCTTCCCCGGCATCACCTATGTCGCGGCGCAGGTGCGGTCAGCCGACGGTCAGGACCTCGGCCCCGCCATGTGGCGGGTCATCGCGGCGGGCGCGACGTTCGACCTGCCCACGCCGTCGGTCGACGCCGGGAACGCCCTCGCGCACCGGCTCAGTCCCTCGTCCGGCTTCTTCACCGCGACCTCGGACGCAGCGGCCGACAAGGCCCTGGAGTGCAGCCGGAAGGCGTGACTCAGCCCCAGCCGCGGCTGCGGTCCACGGCCACGAGCCAGCGGGCGTGCGTCCCGTCCTCCCGGACGCCGGCGACCGGCTCGAACCGGCGGTCGAGCCGCCAGGTGGCCACCAGCTCCTGCGGACTGGACCAGACGCCCGTCCCGAGACCGGCGAGGAACGCGGCGCCCAGCGCTGTCGTCTCGAGCACCTCGGGTCGCTGGACCGGCACGCCGAGCTGGTCGGCCTGCAACTGGCAGAGCAGGTCGTTGGCGCTCGCCCCGCCGTCGACCTGCAAGCAGGGCACCTCGCAGCCTGCCTCGCTCGTGATCGCGTCGACGACGTCCCGCACCTCGAAGGCGATCGCGTCGAGGGTCGCCCGGGCCAGGTGGGCGCGGGTCGTCCCGCGGGTGATGCCGAGGACCGTCCCGCGCGCCTCCGGGTCCCAGTGCGGCGCGCCCAACCCGGTCAGGGCCGGGACGAACACCACCCCGCCGCTGTCGGGCACCTCGCGGGCGAGGCTCTCCACCTCGGTGGCGCTCTGGATGATCTGCAGCCCGTCGCGCAGCCACTGCACCGCCGCGCCGGTCACGAACACCGCCCCCTCGAGGGCGTAGGTGAGGGTGCCGTCCGGCGCCATCCACGCGACCGTGGTGAGCAGCCGCTCCGACAGCACCGGGGTGCTGCCGGTGTTGACCAGGACGAACGAGCCGGTCCCGTAGGTGCACTTGCTGCGGCCCTCGTCGTAGCAGCCCTGACCGAACAGCGCAGCCTGCTGGTCCCCGGCGATGCCGGCGATGGGCAGGTCCAGCCCGAGGAAGGCCGTGGGGTCCGTGCGTCCCGCTTCGCCGTACGACGGGACGATGCGGGGGAGCGCAGCCCGCGGGACGCCGAACAGCTCGCAGAGCTCGTCGGACCAGTCCCCGGTCCGCAGGTCGAACAGCAGGGTCCGGCTCGCGTTGCTGGCATCGGTGACGTGCAGGGCCCCGCCGGTCAGGCGCGCGATGACGTAGGAGTCGACGGTGCCGACTGCCGTACGTCCCTCGGTGACGCCTTCCCAGACGGCGCGCTCGTGGCGGCTGATCCAGGCGAGCTTCGTGGCGGTGAAATAGGGGTCCAGGCGCAGCCCGGTGAGCTCGGCAACCCGGGGCTCGTGGCCCCCCTCTCGGAGGTGCTCACACAGCTGGCTGGTGCGCCGGTCCTGCCAGACGATCGCCCGCCGCGGGGGCTGCAGCGTCTGCCGGTCCCACAGCACTGCGGTCTCGCGCTGGTTGGTGAGGCCGACGGCGGTGACCGTGTGGCCGGCGAGCGCCGCACGGCAGGCCGAGACGACGGCGACCCAGATCTCCTCGGGCTCGTGCTCGACCCAGCCGGGCTCGGGGAAGTGCTGGGCGAACTCCTGGTACCCCCGGTTGAGCACCCGCCCGTCCTCGCTCACGACCAGCGCGGCCACGCCCGTGGTCCCGCAGTCGATGGCGAGCACGCTCACGCGGTGGCCTCGCGGAGCTTGGCCAGCACCACGACGTCAATGGCACCGGGAACCAGGCGCATCTCGTAGTTCTCCACCCCCGCCCACGCCTCGAGGTCCGGGTAGCCCAGCCGGGCCAGGCGCTCGGACACCTCGATCTCGAGGTCGCCCCGCAGCGTGAGGGTCCGCTCGGGGGAGCCGAAGTAGAGCGTGTGCAGGTCGAGGAGTCGACCGAGCTCGACGACAGGGTCGGTGTGGTCGTCGACGCGCAGGTCGACCAGCACGTCGGAGCCGCCGCCGTACCCGCCCGCCTCGGAGACGACGAGCAGCGCAGCGCTCTGCCGACCCCGCTTGTCCCCGCCGGCGCGGTCTCCGGCCAGCAGCGCCGCGGTCAGGCGCTGTGCCAGCGTGCCCGTGGCCGCCGCGAAGGCCTCGGCCAGGGCGTCGACGACCTCCGGGCCGGTGAGGATGTTGCCCTGGGCGGCCCAGCCGTCACCGGTGCGCCCGCCGGCCCAGGGGTTGCACTCCGCGCCGGTGAAGGTCGCTGCCCCGCCGTCGCGGTCGACGGCGCCGGCCTGCCGCTGCGCGCGCCACGCATCAGCGTCGGTGAGGATCGAGAGGGCCTCCTCGGCGCTGTGGCCCGCGTCCAGGAGCGCCAGGCCGTCCGGTCGGTAGGCCAGGTTGGCGAACGACTGGGTGGCGATCGCCCCGACCCCCCAGCGGGCTGCGGGCACGGCGGCACCGACGGCCAAGAACTTGCTGGCCACCGCCACGCCCCACTGGTCGTCCTGCCGGGCCACGAGGGAGAAGGTCATGGGATGGCAGGGTAGGGCCGTGCGCTTCTTCTACGACCTCGAGTTCGGTGACACGACCTCGGTCGTGTCCCTGGTGTCCATCGGTGTCGTCGCGGAGGACGGACGCGAGTACTACGCCGTGAGCTCAGAGTTCGACCCGCTCGCGGTCCACCCGTGGGTGGCCGACCACGTGCTGCCCCAGCTGCCGCCGACCTCGACCTGGAAGCCGCGGGCCGTCATCGCCTCCGAGCTGGTGGAGTTCTTCGGGGAGGCGCCGGTGTGGTGGGCCTGGTTCGGGGCCTACGACCACGTCACGCTGTGCCAGCTCTGGGGCGCGATGCCGTCGCTGCCCCGCCAGTTCCCCCGCTTCACCCTGGACGTGCGGCAGCTCTGGGAGCACCTGGGCAAGCCGCGCCTGCCGCAGCAGGAGTCGGGCCTGCACGACGCACTGGCGGACGCCCGTCACGTCCGCGTGAAGTACGACGCGCTGGCGGAGCGCGCCTACCAGCTGGGCCTGCTGGTCTGAGGTCAGTGCCGGAGGGCGTCGTCGCCGCGAGGGCCTTGGCGACCGGGACCGCCGGCCTTGGCGGCGTACATCGCCTGGTCTGCGCGCTTGAGCAGCGCGGCAGCCTCGAGGGGCGCGTCCGGAGCCAGCGTCAGCCCGATACTGGCGGTGACAGCAACGGCGTCACCGGTACGCGCGAGCGGCGTCGCGACCGCCTCGAGCAGCCGCTCGGCCATTCTCTCGGCCTCGTCGGCTCCGGGGAGGCCAGGGCAGAGGACGACGAACTCGTCGCCGCCGAACCGGCAGACCGTGTCGCCGTCGCGTACGGCCGCCCCCAGCCGCGCAGCGACGTGCTGGAGGAGCGCATCACCGGTCGCGTGGCCGAGCCGGTCGTTGACCTGCTTGAAGCCGTCGAGGTCCAGGAACATCACCGCCAGCACGCCGCTGCTGTCCCTCCGCGCCAGCAGCTGCGTGAGCCGGTCAAGCAGCACGGTGCGGTTCACCAAGCCGGTCAAGGGATCAGTGAGGGCCAGGGCAGTGAGCCGTGCGTCGCGATCGTTGCGGACCCCGGAGGCGTAGACCGCGAAGCCGGAACCGATGGTGACGGCCGCCACCTGGATCGCGTGCGCCGCGGTCGCGAACTCGTTGTCCGGGAAGCCCAGCAGCACAGCCGTGACGATGCTTGCCCCGGCGATCATGATCGTCTGGCGACGGCTGCCCAGGGCGGCGCTCAGGAGCGGCGGCACGACGGCGAACTCCAGCAGGATCACCGATCCGAAGAGCACGTCCGCCACGGTGACCAGCGCCAGCACGACCGCGGCGCCAGCGCTGTGCACGGTGGGGCGGCGCACGGGGGTGCGGGGCATGGGGGGCGTCCCTCGTCAGTCGTCTGGGTCCTCGTCCAACGCCCCTAGGGTCCCAGCCGTGCCCGGCAACCGCAGGAGAACGGGTCAAACCGGGACGAGTACCTCGACCACGACCTGGGCGAGCCCGTCGTACCCCAGGGCTCGAGAGCCGGCACGTGACAGGTCCAGCACGCGGTCGCCGACGTACGGCCCTCGGTCGTTGACCAGGCAGTTGATGCTGAAGCCGTTTCCGCTGACGTGCAAGACGGTCCCGAGGGGCACCTCCTTGTTGGCGCAGGTCAGCCGCTCCGGGTCGTACGGCGCTCCGCTGGCCGTTGGCCGGCCGACGAAACCTGGCCCGTACCAGGAGGCCGTCCCGCCGAAGGAGTCGCCGTTGCGGGCGTAGCCGATCGGGATGCCGGCGCCGGTCCGCTCGAGCAGCGCGATGACGGGCGCCTGGTCCTCGAGGGCCTTGCGGGAGCGTCGGGTCTGCGCCGGAGTGAGGCTGAGGGTCACCTGCGTGCTGACCTCGTCCAGCCGGCTCCGTGCAGCCTCGAGCGCGGCCCGAACAGTGAGGTCGTGCTCGACCTCGGCGAGGACCTTCGCCTGCGCGTAGAGCCGGCGCGCCCGGTCCTGCTCATCCAGCACCCCGGTCGCCTGGCTCAGCAGGCGCGCGTGGAAGGCATCGGCCTGGCGCTGCAGTGCGGCCAGCGCGCCCGCCTGACCGGTCACCGCCTCCACAAGATCGCGACCGACGTCAAGGGCCGCACGCTCGCCTCGCCGGGCCAGCTCCTGCAACGCAGGTGCGGCGAGGTCGACCTGCCAGTTGCCCACGGGCGCGGCGGCCGCGGCCATGAACACCTGGCGGGCGCGGACGTCGAGCGCCTGCTGGGCGTCGCGCCGCTGGTCCTCGACCCGCGCGTAGGCGACGCGAAGTCCGCCGTCCTGCTGTGCGGCGCGGTCCAGCTCAGCGCCGAGCGCCGCAGCACGGTCGGTCGCGGCAGTCAGCTCGGCGGTCAGCCGAGGCAGGTCGCGGGCGGTGAGGGGTTCCGCGGTGGCCGCCGGCGCACTGGGGAAGGCGAGGGCCACGAGGGCAGCCGCGATCGCCGTGCGCCGAAGGAGGGTCACGACAGCCTGTCGACCGGGGCTGACCCCGGCTTGACCCGTTAGCGTCCACCACATGCGAATCGGTGTGCTGACTGGAGGCGGGGACTGCCCCGGGCTGAACGCGGTGATCAGGGCCGTGGTGCGCAAGGGGACGGAGGTCTACGGCCACGAGTTCGTCGGGTTCCGGGACGGCTGGCGCGGACCGCTCGAGGGCGTGACCATGACCCTGGACGTCCCGGCGGTCCGGGGGATCCTTCCGCGCGGGGGGACCATCTTGGGCTCGTCGCGGACCAACCCGCTCAAGGTCGACGGCGGCATCGACACCATCAGAGGCAACCTGGGCGACCTCGGTGTCGACGCGCTCATCGCCATCGGAGGAGAGGACACCCTCGGCGTCGCGACCGCCCTCGCGGCGGAGGGGCTGCCTGTGGTGGGTGTCCCGAAGACCATCGACAACGACCTCAACGCCACCGACTACACCTTCGGCTTCGACACCGCCGTGCAGATCGCCGTCGACGCGATCGACCGCCTGCACACCACCGCCGAGTCGCACCACCGGGCCCTGATCGTCGAGGTCATGGGCCGGCACGCCGGCTGGATCGCGCTGCACTCCGGCCTGGCCGGCGGGGCCAACGTGATCCTCATCCCCGAACGTCGCTTCGACATCGACAAGGTCTGCGCGTACGTCACCGCTCGGTTCGAGCGGGACTACGCGCCGATCCTGGTCGTGGCTGAAGGGGCCCAGCCCCTCGAGGGGACGATGGAGCTGCAGACCGGTGACGTCGACGCGTTCGGGCACGTACGCCTCGGGGGGATCGGGCAGGTGCTGGAGCGGGAGATCGAGGCGCGCACCGGCTTCGAGTCCCGGCAGACCGTGCTCGGCCACGTGCAGCGCGGTGGCACGCCCACCGCATACGACCGGATCCTCGCCACCCGCTTCGGCCTGCACGCCATCGACGCGGTGCACGAGGGCGTCAGCGGGATCATGGTGGCGCTGCGAGGGACCGACATCGTCCGGGTCCCTCTCGCGGAGGCGACGACCGAGCTCAAGACGGTGCCGCTGGAGCGCTACCTGGAGGCTGAGGTCTTCTTCGGCTGACCGGTCGCACCCCTGACTGCTTTCCATGATCATCGGAGTCGGCGTCCACAGAATCGGCGCCAGATCCGTGTACGCCGACTCCGATGATCACGGGGTGGGGGGATCACGGGGTGGGGAGCAGGCGGTCGCGGGTGGGCGCTCAGGTCAGCGGCTCGGGCAGGTCGCGGGTGTGGAGGATGGTCAGGGACGTGACCGCGCGGGTCAGCGCGACGTAGAGCGTCCGCAGCGGGAGGTCGGCCGGCTCGAGCAGGACGACGTGGTCGAACTCCAGGCCCTTGACCGCGGTGGCGGGCGCGAGGGTGACGCCGGAGGTGAGGCCCTCGTCACCCAAGTGGTGCCACGGCAGGTCCGCCCCGGTCAAGGCGGCGCCGTACGCGCTCGGGTGGGCGGCGACCACGGCGATCAGGCCGGTGTCCTGCAGCGCGCGGACCCGCTCGACCAGGGCGGTGTCGAGGTCCGTGGTGCGCCTGGTCGTGAGGGCGCCGACGACGTGCCTCAGCGACGTGGCCGGGGGCAGCTCCGGGGCGATGACGGGCAGCAACCGGTTGGCGAGGTCCAGCACGTCACGTGGCACGCGGTAGCCGATCGTCAGGGCCTGAACCGTCCCGTCGGGCTTTCCCAGGTGCTCGAGAACCGTGCGCCAGTCGCGCGACGCCCAGGGGGTCGTGCCCTGCGCGAGGTCGCCCAGGACGGTGGCTGATCCGGCGACGCAGCGGCGGCCGACGACGCGCAGCTGCATCGCCGACAGGTCCTGTGCCTCGTCGAGCACGACGTGCGCGAACCCGGTGGCGCGTTCCAGCAGGGAGGACGCCTCGTCCAGCAGGGGTAGGTCGGCCGGGGTCCACCGGCGAGCTGTGCGCAGCAGCAGCGCCTGCTCGTCGTCGGAGAAGGTCCCCCGCGCCGCGGTGGCCAGCAGCGCCGGATCGGACAGCACCGACTGCACCAGGACGGTGGCCTTGACCGGTGGCCAGGCGGCGTCCACGTAGGAGCGGACGTGCTTGCTCCCGGCGAGCCGACGGACCGCGTCGCCGGACTGCGCGATGCCCTCCTCGTCCATCTGCCGCACGATCAGCGAGGCCAGAGCAGCGGCGAGCGCCGTACGTCCGGCGTCCCAGGCCAGACCGCGACCGCGCACAGCCCGTTCGGCCTCGCGGACCTCCTCCGGCCAGACCCGCCAACGGCGCGTGCCGTAGGCGTGCACCAGCGGCTCCGTCGGCCGGACAACCCGAGACCAGAGCGCGCGTTCGAGGACCCCGGCCATCCGGGCGTCCCCCTTGAGAGCCGCGACCTGGTCGGTGTCCGTCCCGGTCACCCGCACGACCGGACAGAGCTCGCTGACGGTTGACTGGGTGACCCGCACCTCGCCCAGCGCGGGCAGGACCTCCTGCACGTAGGACAGGAACGCCCGGTTGGGGCCCACGATCAGGACACCCGTCGCGAGCCGCTGGCGGTGCGCGTAGAGCAGGTAGGCCGCCCGGTGCAGCCCCACGGCCGTCTTGCCGGTCCCCGGGGCGCCTTGGACCGCGATCGTGTCGCTGAGCGGCGCCCGCACCAGCACGTCCTGCTCGGGCTGGATGGTCGCCACGATGTCGCGCATCGGTCCGGTGCGCGGCCGCTCGATGTCCTCGACGAGCAGCGCAGAGACGCCGACGGCCTGGTCGAGCTCCTCGTCCTCGTACGCCGTCAGGGCGCCCTCGCGGAAGCCGAACCGGCGTCGTAGGTCCACGCCCAGCCGGTCGGCCGAGGTCGCGCGGTAGAACGGCTGGGACACCGGCGCGCGCCAGTCCACGACCACCGCTTCGCCGTCCCGCCCGGTGACGTGCCGGCGACCGACGTGGAAGACCTCGCCCTCCTGCACGTCGGGCGCGTAGTTGAGCCGGCCGAAGAACAGCGGCGTCACGCCGTCGTCGAGCAGCTGGTCGTAGCGACGGGCCAGCGTCGCGGCCAGCGCGCGGGTCGTCAGCTCGTCATTGCCCCATTGGCTCTGGTTGTCGAGCAGCCACGTGGTGCTCTCCCGCATCCGATGCAGATCTGCTCGCGCTCGGGCGAGGTGCGCCCGTTCGGCAGCGAGGACATCCACTTCTGGGAGACTAACGGGGTGACCCACCTGCTCGATCCCACCGCCGGCGCCGGATCCTCCCGCGACGGGCTGGACGCCTGGCGCGACCTGCCCGCCGCCCAGCAGCCGAACTGGCCCGACCGTGCCGTCCTCGACGAGGTCATCGCGACCCTGACCACGGTGCCGCCGATCGTGCAGCCGCACGAGTGCGACGTGCTCATGACCCGCCTCGCTGCGGTGGCGCGGGGCGAGGCCTTCCTGCTCCAGGGCGGGGACTGCGCGGAGACCTTCGACGCCAACACCGCCGAGGGCATCCGCGGCAAGGTCCGCACCCTGCTGCAGATGGCCATCGTCCTGACGTACGGCGCGTAGATGCCGGTCGTCAAGGTCGGCCGGATGGCCGGGCAGTACGCCAAGCCGCGCAGCACCGACGTCGAGGTCGCGACCGGACTGCCGTCGTACCGCGGCGATGCGGTCAACGACCTGCACGGCGACCGCACCCCGGACCCGCGGCGGCTGGTGCGCGCCTACGCCAACAGCGCCGCGGCACTGAACTTCATGCGCGCCATGGCGACCGACGGCAGCGCTGACCTCGAGAAGGTCCACGACTGGAACACCGCGTTCGTCGCCAGCAGCCCGCTGGGCCACCGCTACGAGCAGCTGGCCACGCAGATCGAGCGCGCGCTGGCGTTCATGCGTGCCTGCGGCTTGGACATCTCGTCCATGCCGGCCACGCACGGGGTCGAGCTGTACGCGTCCCACGAGGCGCTGCTGCTGGAGTACGAGCGGGCGCTCACCCGGCACGACGAGAGCGGCGAGCGGGCTTATGCCCTGTCCGGCCACCTGGTCTGGGTCGGGGAGCGCACCCGGGACCTGGACGGCGCCCACGTCGACCTGCTCAGTCGCGTGGCCAACCCGATCGGCGTGAAGATCGGCCCGACGACCACGCCCGAGACGGCCGTCGCCCTGGCTGAGAAGCTCGACCCGGTCAGGGTTCCGGGGCGCCTCACGATGATCAGCCGCATGGGCGCCGGCAAGGTCCGCGACGTGCTCCCGGCGATCGTCCGGGCGGTCGAGGACGCCCGCGGGCCGGGCAGCGTGATCTGGTGCTGCGACCCGATGCACGGCAACACCACCGAGACCGCCAGCGGCTACAAGACGCGGCACTTCGACGACGTCATGGACGAGGTCCGCGGCTTCTTCGAGGTGCACGCAGCAGCTCGGGACCCACCCCGGCGGGGTCCACGTCGAGCTGACCGGCGACGACGTGACGGAGTGCACGGGTGGTGCCTACCAGCTCACCGACGCCGACCTCGCGGGTCGGTACGAGACGGCCTGCGACCCGCGGCTGAACAACGGTCAGTGCCTCGAGCTGGCGTTCCTCGTCGCCGAGATGCTGCAGCAGGCGCGGGTCACCACGCGCTGAGTCACGTCGCGGTGAACGTCGCCGAGGCCTGGTTCGTGCCGTCGTCCGCCCGCACCTGGTGGTCACCGGGGATGTTCTGCGGGTCGCGCGCCGCGATCTGCGTGGTGAAGCGGCCGCGCTCGTCCGCGACGACGGTCGAGGTCGACCCCGGCGCCGCCGAACCGGGCGAGGTAGTCGACCTGCACCGGTTGCCCCGGCGTCCAGCCCGCGCCGCTGACCGTGATGTCGGTGTTGTTCGGCCCGCTGGTGGGGGACAGCTCGAGCGTCAGCGGCTCCGGGGTCACGGTCGGCTCGGGCGTCGCGGTCGGCGTCATCTCGGTCGGAGTGGGCGTGGGCGACGGGGTGATGACGTAGGTGCGGGGCGTCGGGCGCACGGACGGGGCGGGGGTCGGCGAGGCCGTGGGCCGAGGCGCCGCGGCGAGGACGGGTGCCTGGGTGACGACGGGGACGCCGCGGACGGCGCCTGCGGGGGAGATCGCGTCACCGCGACTGAGCATGATCCCGAGGCCCACGCCGGCGCCCACAGCCAGCACCAGCCCGAGCGCGATGAGGGACAGGGAGTAGCGCCGTCGGGGCTCGTCGTCGAGGTCGTCGTCGTACGGCACCGCGTCGTCCGTCGGCAGGGACGCGGCGGCCTGCGCCTGGACCGTGGCGAGGATCTGCTCGCGCGCGGCATCCGGCAGGGCGACCACCGTGAGCCCGGTGAGCAGGCGTCGGGCGCGCTCCTGCGCGTCCAGGACGTCCGCGCAGCGGCCGCAGGACTGCACGTGACGCCAGGTCGTGGCATCGCGGGCGGCCAGGGGACCACCCTCGGCGAGCCGGGCCAGGGCGCCGAGGTCGACGGCGTGACCGACGAGCGACAGCGGCGTCCCGCCGAGCAACGTCGGCAGGAACTGCAGGCGGGCTGCGCCGACGACCTCGATCGCTGCGTCGGCCTCGATCCCGAGGACGGTGCCGACCGCCGTCGCGGGCAGGTCGTAGGAGTCCCGCAGCAGCAGGGCAGCGCGTTCGCGCTCCGGCCGGGCCTCGAGGGCCTCCGCCAGCCGGACCTGGTTGGAGTCCCCGCTCAGCACGCCTCCACCGACGGGCAGCGAGTCCTCGCTGGCCCCGGTCACGGCGCGCCCGCGCACGCGGGCCCTCGCGAACCACCAGCCCACTGGCTCGCCGACCCCGTCCGGCTCCGAGGCCACGGCGTCCACGAGGTCGAGGGCGCTGCGCGAGGACCACCTCGATCGCCTGCTCCTGAGGGCAGCCGAGCCGACGCACGGCGTCGTGGACGCGGTCGGCGTGGACCCGCACCGTCGCCATGAGCTCGTCCACCACCAGCATCCGTCTACCTTAGGCAGCGTGCTGGTCGACCTGCGTAGCGACACCCTGACCCGACCGACCGCCGCGATGCGGGCTGCCATGGCTGCCGCAGAGGTCGGCGACGACGTCTACGGCGAGGACCCGACGGTCAACGCCCTCGAGGAGCGCGTCGCGGACCTGTTCGGTCACGCCGCAGCGGTCTTCGTCCCGAGCGGGACGATGGGCAACCAGATCTGCCTGCGGCTCGTCGTGCCGCCGGCCGGTGAGCTGCTGTGCGATGCCGACGCGCACGTCGTCACCTACGAGCACGGCGGCGCGGCGCAGCACGGCGGCATCTCCTCGCGCACCGTCCCGGGTGGGCTGCTGACCCTCGAAGCCGTACGTCGGGAGCTGCGCCCGGAGGGCTGGGGCACGGTGCCGACCTCGGCGGTCAGCGTCGAGCAGACCCACAACCGGGGCGGCGGGACCGTGCACGACCTCGCCGTGCTGCAGGACCTGCGAGCCCTCACCGCGGAGCACGGCATGGCCCTGCACTGCGACGGCGCGCGCATCTGGAACGCCCACGTCGCCTCGGGGGTCCCGCTCCCGACGTACGGCGCGCTGTTCGACTCCCTCTCGGTCTGCCTGTCCAAGGGCCTCGGCGCACCGGTCGGCTCGGTCGTGGTGACGGACACGGTACGAGCCGCGGACGCGCGGGTGCTGCGCAAGCGACTCGGGGGCGGAATGCGGCAGGCGGGCGTCCTCGCGGCGGCCGGCCTGCACGCCCTGGACCACCACGTCGAGCGGCTGGCCGAGGACCACGCTCGCGCGGCCCGATTGGGCGAGGCGTTCGGGGTCGCCACCGAGACCAACATCGTGCCGCTGACCGTGCCGGACGCCCGGGCCTTCGCAGCGCAGGCCCGCGAGCAGGGCGTGCTGCTCGGAGTCGTCGGGCCGACGAGGGTGCGGCTGGTGCTGCACCTCGACGTCGACGACGCCGGGGTGCAGCACACGATCGAGGTGCTCGGACCCCTGCTCGCCTAGTGCGCGTGGATCGTCGTCAGCGCCCGGTCACCCGAGGGGTTGCCGCACCATGCGCCGTTCATGAACGTGGTCACGCCGACCCGGCGGACGTCGTACTGCTGCTGCACGGCGGTCCGGGTGTCGACGGCGCCCTTGCCCGGCGTGTAGGCGAAGACGTCGAAGCCGCGGGTGAGGTCGTTGGCGTAGAGGTACTTCGGGTTCTTGTACTGCTTCGCGCTCCAGGTGTCGGCATCGAGAGCGGTGAAGGACGCGAGCTCCTTCGGGACGCCGATGCGGCCGACGGTGTCGACGATGCGCACCCCCGCGGCGTAGCCCGCGTTCGAGAACGTCGTGTTCGACGGACCGAAGTCGAGCACGTGCGCGGTGCAGGTGAGGGTCCCGCTGTTGGTCGTCGCGGTCAGGCTGTTCTGCGGGTTGAAGGCGTAGAAACCCGTCTTGACCGGGACGAGCTCGTTGGTGATGTCGTAGACCGTGACGCCTCCGACGTTGCACACGCCGTTGGCCGCGGCACCGGCCTGCTCGTCCGTGACGTAGAGGGTCTTCTCGTCCGCCGTCAGGTCCGCCCCGTGGCTGATGTTGACGGCCGGGTCCACGATCCGGGTGATGACCGTCGGGAGGGCGGGCTTGGTCGTGTCGAGGATCAACGTCTCGGTCAGCGCCGCGCTGTACCCGCGGGTGCCCTTCTTGTTGAAGGAGATGTCGTGGCTCGACAGGCCCGTCGGCAGGTCGAGCTGGTACACCTCCTTCATCTTCTTGACGTTGCTGACGTCGACGACGTTGATGCGACCGAGCATGCCTGTCCGGGAGCCGGACGTCTTCGGGGTGAGCTCGGAGTCGCTGACATAGAGGAATTTGCCACTCGGGTGCAGCGTGGAGTTGTGCGCCCCGTACGCGATCTTCACGAACCCGACGGGCCTCGGGTTGCGGACGTCGGAGATGTCCACGGCGATGACCCCGAGCGCTGGCGTCACGCCCGCGGGGAAGCAGGGAGCCGACTTCACGCCGCCGTCGACCCCCATGAACACGATGGTGCCGCGGATCTGCACGTCGTTCTGCGTGACGTTGCACGGCAGGAACCCGACCAGCGGCGGCTTCGCCGGGTTGGCCGTCAGGTCGAACAACCGAAGGGCTCCGGTGCCGCCGTGCGCGTTCTCCGACGGGGCCACGGCGTAGTCGCGGCCCTTGATCGTCGCGAACTCGAGGTCGGTCCCGCCCGTGTACGACCAGTTCGAGACGGGCGTCAGGTCGACACCGACGCCCTTGGCCGGCGTGCCCTGCTTGCCGGCCTCGGCCGGGAGAGTGGGCGCGGCGGAGGACAACTGGGGGAGGGCGAGCAGCGTGGCGGCGGCGAGGGCGAGCAGGGTGCGGGTGCGCACGAAGGGACTCCTGGTGGTCGGCGGTCCTGTTCCCTTCGCCACCCGGGAGCCGTTTCCTGCTGGCTCAGGTGAGGCGACGTCCGACCATCGGCGGCAGGTCCCTGCACGCAGCGGCGAGCTGGTCGAGGTCGTCGCCGAGCAGGGCCTGCGGACCGTCGCAGAGCGCCGTCGTCGGGTCGGGGTGCACGTCCACGATGATCCCGTCGGCGCCGATGGCGATCGCCGCGCGCGACAGCGGGACGACCAGGTCGCGGCGGCCGCCCGAGTGCGACGGGTCCACGACGACCGGCAGGTGCGAGAGGCTGTGCACCATCGGCACGGCGGAGATGTCGAGGGTGTTGCGCGTGCCGGTCTCGAAGGTCCGGACGCCGCGCTCGCACAGGACGATGTCGAGGTTGCCGCGCTGCGCGACGTACTCCGCGGCCATCAGCCACTCCTCGTAGGTCGCGGTCATGCCCCGCTTGAGCATCACCGGCTTGCCCGCGGAGCCGACAGCTTGCAGCAGCGCGAAGTTCTGCATGTTGCGGGTGCCGACCTGCAGCATGTCGGCCCACTCCGCGACGAGGGCCACGTCGGCGGCGTCGACCACCTCGGTGACGACCGGCAGGCCGGTCTCCTCGCGCACCTCAGCCAGGATGCGCAGGCCCTTCTCCCCGAGCCCCTGGAAGGCGTAGGGCGAGGTGCGCGGCTTGTACGCCCCCCCGCGCAGCAGGGTCGCCCCGGCGGCCTTGGCCATCTGCGCCGCAGCGAGCGTCTGCTCGGGCGTCTCGACCGCGCAGGGTCCGGCGATCAGGGTGAACGTGTCCGGGCCGATCGGTACGCCGGCGACCTGGACCGTCGTCGCCTCGGGGTGGTGCTCCCGGCTGACCAGCTTGTACGGCTTGGAGACCCGGACGACCTCGCCCACGCCGGGCATCGCGCGCAGGTTCAGGCCCTGGAAGGCGACGACGTCACCGACCAGCCCGACGATGGTCCGCTGGACTCCTCGGCTGATGAAGGCGCTGCCGCCGGCCTGCTCCACACGGAAGACGACGGCGTCGATCTCCTCGGGGGTCGCGCCGGGGCGCATCACGACAACCATCTGGTGCTCCTGGAAAAGGGAAGAGCCCCGGGCAGGGGCCCGGGGCTCGTGTGGTCAGGTGCGGTCAGCAGGCACCCGGCCGGGAGTCCCGGTCGGGAAAGCCATACCAGCGGGTGCGCACGAGGACGACGGTACCCCACGTGAAGATCGCTCCACCGGTGGGGAGAGGATGGGTCGCGTGACCACCCCCTTCAGCCGGATCGGCGCGAAGAAGCGGGCAGCGGGGTTGCCCACGGACCGGCTCCCACCGGGCCAGTACATCCCGCGCGGCTGGCCGGTCCTGCACTACGGCAGGGTGCCCGCCTTTGACCCGGTGACCTGGGACCTCCACGTCTTCGGCGCGGTGGCAGGGCAGGAGCGGCGGCTGTCCTGGTCGGATGTCGAGGCGCTGCCCCGCGAGGAGATCACCGCCGACTTCCACTGCGTCACCAAGTTCTCCCTGCTCGACAGCACCTGGACCGGCATCGCCGTCCAGACGCTGCTCGACCTGGCGCCCCCCGGACCCACGGCCACGCACGTCATGGTCTGGGCGGAGTACGGCTACTCCTCGAACCTGCGGCTCGACGACGTTCGGCAGGGCCTGCTCGTGACGCATCGCAACGGTGAACCGCTGACCGCGGAGCACGGGTTCCCGTTACGACTGGTCGTGCCGCACCTGTACGCCTGGAAGGGCCCGAAGTGGGTGCGGGGCCTGGAGTACCTCACCGAGGACCGTCGTGGCTTCTGGGAGGAGCGCGGCTACCACAACCTCGGCGACCCGTGGCGGGAGCAGCGTTACTCCTACCAGGAGGACGCCGGCGACGGGCCGGAGCTCTAGTGCTCGAGAGCGACGAAGACCTCACCCGCCTCCAGGACCTGCTGGACCGCTCCGCCGCGCGCGCCACCGAGCACCTCACCTCGATCGTCACGCCGGAGCGTCGCCTCACCGCCCTCCAGCTCGTCCAGGTCGTCCACGGGATGTCGACGCTGGCGCTGTCCACGGTCACGGCCGACGGCGAACCGCGGGTGTCCGCGGTCGACGGGCACTTCTTGCGAGGGCGCTGGCTGTTCACCACCAGCGGGACGTCTGCCAAGGCGGTGCACCTGAGGGCGCGCCCTGCGTGCTCAGCAGCGCACCTGCGGGGTGACGCGCTGGGCGTCTTCACCCACGGCCGGGCCGTGCTCATGACGCCGTCGGAGGTCCCCGACTGGGTCGAGAGCCACCTGGTCGCGCACTACGGCTCCTCACCGACGAGCTGGGGCGACGACATCGTCTACGCGTGGTTGCGACCCACCTGGATGGTGGCCTACGCCTTCGACCCGCCGGCGCTGCTGGAGGCGATCACGGCGACCGGGAGCTAGGCCTCGAGCCGCTCCACGGCGCCCTCGGCTCCGTGGCGCGGTCCCACCTCTGTCAGCACCATGGCCGCGAGCACGAACGCGGCTCCGAGCAGGGCGCGTGGCCCGAGCACCTCTCCGGCCAGCAGCACCGCGAACAGCCCACCGAAGACCGGCTCCATCGTCATGATGACCGCCGCCCGGGTCGGTGCGAGGTGGGCCTGCGCCCACGTCTGCACGACGAAGGCCAGGGCGGTGGCCGCCAGGGCGGTGAGCGCGATGGCTCCCCACGTCGTGGCGTCCGGCGGGACGACCAGACCGCCGGGCAGGGCGACGAGGCCGCACAGCACCGTGGTGGTCAGCAGCTGCACCACGGCGAGCCCGAAGGCGTCGTACGACGGGGACCACCGTCCGAGGCCGACGATGTGCAGCGCGAAGGCGGCGGCGCACCCGAGCGTCAGCAGCTCACCGCCACCGATCGAGAACCCCTTGAGCGACAGCAGACCGAGGCCGAGCGTGGCGATAGCGACCGCAGCCCAGGCGAGCCGGTCGGGGGCCTGTCGCAGCAGCAGAGCAGCCCCGAGGGGGGTCAGCACGACGAACATGCCGGTGATGAAGCCGCTGACCGCCGCGCTCGTGTGCTGCAGCCCCAGGGTCTGCAGGAGGTAGCCGGCACCCAGAGCGAGTCCGAGCAGCAGGCCGACGCGGCGTCCGGAGGCTCCCAGGGAAGCGACCGAGCGCGGGCGCAGGACCAGCATCGCGAGGGTGGCCAGGCCGAAGCGCCAGGTGAGGAAGTCCGTGACCGGCATGCGCTCGACAGCGTCCTTGACGACGACGAAGGTCGATCCCCAGATCGCGGTGACCCCGACCAGCGCCAGGGTCGGGCTCCGCAGGATCACGCGTCGCGCAGGGTGCAGAGCAGCTCGATGTCGCGACGGTGCGCCGTCGCGTCGCCGGGGGTCTCGACGACGACCGGGACGCCCCGGGTGGCCGGGTGGCGGAAGAGCTCGCTGAAGGGGTCCTTGCCGATCTGGCCCTCGCCGATCGTTTCGTGACGGTCGCGCAAGGATCCGAGCGGGTCCTTGGAGTCGTTGGCGTGGACCAACCCCAGCCGACCCCGCCCTACCGCGCGTACGAGAGCGTCGAGGGTCTTCTTCATGCCGCCGGGAGCGGCCAGGTCGTGACCGGCCGCGAAGGCGTGGCAGGTGTCGAGGCAGACGCCGAGCAGTGGGTGATCGTCGAGCTGGGCGAAGTACGGCGCGAGGTCCTGCACCGTGGCGGCGAGGGCCTGGCCGCCACCTGCCGTGGGCTCGATGAGCAGCCGGGGGCCGTCCTCGGGACAGGCTTCGAGCACCGGGAGCAGGTGCTCGCGCAGCTGAGCCATGGCCTCGTCGCGATGTGCCCCGGCGACCGCGCTCCCAGCGTGCACGACCACGCCGAGCGCACCGATCTCGGAGCCGCGGTGCATGGCGTGCGCGACCGCGTCGACGGACTTGCGGAGCGTCGCCTCCGTGGGTGAGCCGAAGTTCACCAGGTAGGGGGCGTGGACGTACGCCGGCACGGACCGCTCGGCGCACAGCGAACGGAACTCAGCGTCCTTCGCCGGGTCGCCCGGGGAGGGGGCCCACCCGCGCGGGTTGGACACGAAGACCTGGACGGCGTAGGCGCCGATCTCCTCGGCGTAGGCGAGTCCCTTGACCAGTCCTCCGGAAACAGGGACGTGGGCGCCCACGGCAGAGGGCTTGCGGGGAGGCACCACGACAGGGTGCCAGACGGCACAGGTCGTTGGGGCACGCAGGGTGGGTCAGAAGACGTAGAGCCGAACGGAGGCACCGCGCTTGACCACCTTGCCGCCCTCCGGGTCCTGCGAGACGACCTTTCCGGGACCGCGGGGGAACCGGCTCACCTTGACCTGCAGGCCCAGGGCCTCCAGGGCGGTGCGGGCGTCGGCCTCCTTCTTGCCCGTCACGTCGGGCACCGTGACGACGTCGGGACCCTTGCTCACGGTCAGGGTGATGGTCGAGCCCCGGTCTGCCGTGCCGTCCTTGGGGTCCTGACGCAGGACGATGCCCTTGCCGACCTTGTCGCTGAACTCCTGGTTCAGGCCCACCTGGAAGCCTAGGGCCGTGAGGCTGCGCTGGGCATCGGCTTGTGGCCGTCCGGTGAAGTCAGGGACCTCGACCGGCTCCTTGCCCTTGGACAGCACTAGGCGCACCACGGTGCCCTGACGGAGCTTGGTCCCCGAGCCGGGGGCGGTGCTCAGGACCAGACCCGTGGCCACCGTCTGGCTGTACTGGCTGGTCGTCTGCGGCGACACCTTCAGCCCCAGGTCGTCCAGGGCCTTCGTGGCGGCGGCGACGTCCTTGCCGGCGACGTCGGGCACGACGCGGCGATCAGGGCCCTTGGACAGGACCAGGGTGACGCTGCCGTCCTTGCGGACGCGCCCGCCGGGCTCAGGGTCCTGCTCCAGGACCAGGCCCGCACCGACCGTCTCGCTGAACTCCGACGGGCCCTGCCGGTCGGTCAGCCCGGCCTGCTTCAGCTTCGCCTCCGCCTCCGCCAGGGTGAGCGTGACGACCGAGGGGGCCTGGGTGTAGCGGAAGCTGCCGAGGTAGTAGCCGGTGCCCAGGGCGCCGAGGGCGAGCACCAGGACGACGAGCAGCGCGATCAGTCCGCGCCGCCGGCGACGCGGACGGGGCGGGGTCACCGGGACCTGATCGGTGCGCAGCGGGGGAGCGGTGACGGTCGACGGCCGCGGCACCATGAGGGTGCGGTGCTCGGCCGCCGGCACCGGCTCGGTCGGGTCCGGCAGGTGGCGCTGGACCGCGAGCAGCGCGGCGTGGAAGGCACTGCCGTCGAGGGGACGCGCCTCGGGGTCGCGTCGCGTGGCCCGGACGACCAGCTCGTCCAGCGCCGCGGGCACTCCTTCGACCGCGGACGACGGCGGGGGAACGTCCTGGTGCACGTGCTGGTAGGCCACGGACAGCGGCGTCTGGCCGCCGTACGGCGGGGTGCCGGTGAGCAGCTCCCAGAGCACCACACCCGCGGCGTAGACGTCGGTCCGCGCATCGGCGTCGCCCGACTGCACCTGCTCCGGGGCGAGGTAGGCGACGGTCCCGATGAGCATGCCGGTGGTCTGGGTGACGGTGCTGCTCTCGACCGCCCGCGCCAGGCCGAAGTCGGCCACCTTGATGCGGCCGTCGTCGGCGACGAGGACGTTCTCAGGCTTGATGTCGCGATGGACGAGCCCCGCGGCGTGGGCGGCGCTCAGCGCGCGGAGGACCGGCTCCATGAGCGCCACAGCACGCGCCGGCGGTTGGGGGCCGCGCTCCTGCAGGAACTGGCGCAGCGTGATCCCGCGCACGTGCTCCATCACCAGGTAGGCGAGGCCGGTGGCCGGGTCCGTGCCCTGGTCGTAGACGGCGACCACCTCAGCGGCCTGCACGCGGGCGGAGGCTTGCGCTTCGCGGGTGAAGCGGGCCACGAAGTCGGGGTCCTCGGCGAGGGCGCGGCTCATCACCTTCACCGCGACGACGCGGTCGAGGCGGGTGTCGGTGCCCTGGTAGACCGTGGCCATCCCGCCGCGGGCGATGAACGCGTCCACGCGGTAGCGCCCGTCCAGCAGCAGCCCGAGGAGGGGCGCAGCGGTCTCCTGCTCCGTGGCATCCATGACGCCACCGAGTCTAGGTCGCACGGGGGGGCTCACCGGGTCAGGCGCGCGCTCAGCGGAACCGCGCCTGCAGCAGGTGGACGTTCTTGATGTACTGGTGCGTCTGTGGCAGCAGGCCCTTGGCCCGGATCGAGCCGAGCCCCTGGTAGTAGCCGGCGAGGGCCTTGTCGGTGCTCCCGGTCGCGCGCAGCAGGTCACGCAGCAGCACGACTCCTGCCTCGACGTTGTCGGACGTCTTGAGCAGGTCGAAGGTCCTGCCGTGCAGGCGCCCCAGGGACCGACCCGTGCTCGGCAGCACCTGCATCACCCCGATCGCGTCGACAGGCGAGACGACCCGCTGCTGGAACCCGCTCTCCTGGTAGGCGAGCGCGAGAGCCAGGTGGGCGGGGACGCCGTACCGCTGGGCGGTCCGGCGGATCAGCACCCGCACGGCGGCCTTGCTGGGCAGCGAGCGCGCACGCAGGACCGCGCGGTGGTGCGCAGCGGACGCGGCGACCGACCCCCCGACCGACCCCCCGACCGTCGGTGTCGCGGCCGCGACCACCGACGCGGCCCTCACCGTCGCTGGGTAGCTGAGGCGCTGCCCGATGACGATGGTCGTACGACGCAGGTGGTTGCGCGTGACGAGGGCAGCGACGGTGGTCTGCCAGCGGCGCGCGAGCACCGTCAGGTTGTCGCCCGGCCGGACGACGTGCACCTTGGAGACCACGCGGGTGGCAGCGGCGGCAGGGCGCGGCCCGGACGTGGCCTTCGTGCCGGGCAGCCGCAGCAGCGCACCCTCGACGATGAGGTCGCTGCGCAAGGCGTTGAGGCGCTTGAGCTCGGCGACGCTGGTCTGGTGGCGCAGCGCCAGGTGGCTCAGGGTGTCGCCGCGGACGATCTTCACCAGGTGCCCGGTGGCGCCGCCCGGTGCGGCGGCGGTGACGACGGCGGCGGTGGCGAGCACGAGGGCACCGGCCCGGAGGCCGCGGCGGGAACGTGCGGGCACGCTGACGCGGAGGTGCCGGAGCTGGCGGAGGTGGTCGTGGAGCATGACGAGCCTTCGTTCGATGGATCCCCGCCGAGCACCCTAGGGCGGGTGGGACTGGTGTGGCAAGTGTGACGGGTGGGACGTGGCGGCCACGTGGGTCTGCACACCTCTGTGCGCAGTAGAGTCGAGCGCGACATGAGTGCACCTGACAGCCCGCTGGTCGTCGCCGGGCGCACGTTCACCAGCCGTTTGCTCGTGGGCACCGGCAAGTTCCGCTCGCACGAGATGATGCGCGAGGCCCTGCTGGCCTCCGGCGCGGACGTCGTGACCGTCGCCCTGCGGCGGGTGGACCTCACCCAGGCGGGTCAGGGTGATGTCCTGGACTTCGTTCCGCCGACCATGACGCTGCTCCCCAACACGAGCGGCGCGGTCGACGCCGACGAGGCGGTCCGGCTGGCCCGGCTCGGTCGCGCCGCGACCGGCGCCGACCTCGTCAAGCTCGAGGTCACCCCTGACCCGCGCACCCTGGCGCCGGACCCGATCGAGACGCTGCGGGCCGCCGAGCGGCTGGTCGCCGAGGGCTTCGTCGTGCTGCCCTACTGCTCGGCCGACCCCGTGCTGTGCCGCCACCTCGAGGAGGCCGGCTGCGCGACGGTGATGCCGCTCGGCGCGTGGATCGGCAGCAACCGCGGGCTGCGGACCCGCGATGCCATCGAGGTCATCGTCGCGCAGGCAGGCGTCCCGGTCGTCGTGGACGCCGGGCTCGGCGTCCCGAGCGACGCCGCGGAGGCGATGGAGATCGGCGCCGACGCCGTCCTGGTCAACACGGCCATCGCCGTCGCGCAGGACCCGGTGCTGATGGCACGCGCCTTCGCCCTCGCCACCCAGGCGGGGCGGATGGGCTTCCTCGCGGGCCGGGGGGCGGTCCTCGAGGGCGCCGAGGCCAGCAGCCCGCTCACCGGGTTCCTGTCGTGAGGTTCCCGTGAGCACCGCTCCCGGCCGGTTCGCCCAGCACCTCGTCTCCGGGCCCTCGCTGGTCCCCGACATGGAGGCGCTGCTGGCACCGGGAGCGGACCTCGAGGCGCTGGCGCAGCAGGCGCGCGAGGTGACCCTGCAGCGCTTCGGTCGCGCGGTCCGGCTCTTCGCGCCGCTGTACGTCAGCAACGCCTGCTTGAGCTCCTGCACCTACTGCGGCTTCAGCAAGGGCCTGGACGTCGCCCGGAAGACGCTCACGGTCGACGAGGTCGTCGCCGAGGCGAGAACGCTGGTGGAGCAGGGGTTCCGGCACCTCCTGCTGGTCAGCGGCGAGCACCGCCTCGAGGTGAGCAAGGACTACCTGGTCGCCTGCGTCGAGGCGCTGCGCCCGCTGGTCCCGTCGTTGTCCATCGAGACGCAGACCTGGTCCGACGACACCTACGCCCGCCTGGTCGACGCAGGGTTGGAGGGGGTCGTCCACTACCAGGAGACCTACGACCGCGAGCGCTACGCCGAGGTCCACACGGCTGGGTGGAAGCGGGACTACGACCGTCGCCTCGCCTCGACCGAACGGGCCGCCGAGGCAGGCGTCCGGCGCCTGGGCATCGGCGCTCTTCTCGGACTGAGCAACGACTGGCGAGCGGACGTCCGGGCGGTGGCGGAGCACGCCGTGTGGCTGCAGAAGCACTACTGGCGCACCGAGGTGACCGTCTCGCTTCCTCGCATCAAGCCCAGCGCCTCGGGGTTCCAGCCGCTCCAGCCGGTGACGGATGCGGAGTACGTCCAGGCGATGTGCGCCCTGCGCCTGGTCGCTCCCGAGGTCGGCATCGTGCTGTCCACCCGCGAGCCTGCGGTCCTGCGCGACGGCCTGGTGCGCATTGCCGTCACGACGATGAGCGCCGGGAGCTCCACGGAGCCAGGCGGCTACCTCACCCCTGGTCAGGCCCAGGAGCAGTTCGCCATCAGCGACGAGCGGACACCGGCCGAGGTCGCCCAGATGCTCGCCGCCGCGGGGTACGAACCGGTGTGGAAGGACGCGTTCGCCCTCCGCGACTGACGACGCCTGTGCCGCCGCAGCTAGGCGACGACGAAGGTGCCGCGCATGCCCTTGGACTCGTCGTCGCCCACGCCGGAGGCGTAGGTGTAGGTGCCGGCCTCGGTGAACTCCACGATGACCTCACCCTCCTTGCCCGGAGCGGTCGGGCCGACCTCCCCGAGAACGGTGCCGTCCGGACGGATGATCTCGAGCTCGTGCTCGTTCGTCTCGGAGGCGTTGGTCAGCTTGAACTCGATCTTCTCGCCCACCGTCACGCTGAGTCCGTCGAGCCCGGTGAAGGAGAAGTCCTCGGCGGTGACCTCGACCTCGCGGTCGTAGGCGGCCTCCGAGGTGGTGGTCGGGGCCGTGCCGGCCACCGTGATGGCGGTCCGGATCCCGTCGCCGGTCTGGCCGGGCTTGCACGCGACCTCGTACTCGCCAGGAGCCACGGACACCGTGAAGTCGCGGCTCGCGCCGGGGGCGATGTTCTCGACCTCGCCCACCACCTTGTCGAAGGACCCCTTCGACCCCTTGCCGTAGACGTAGACCTCCGTGGTGTCCTTGCCCGCATTGGTCACCTTGAAGTTGATCGAGCCGGACCCGAACTGGGTCGTGGCCACCTCGCAGGTGGTGTCGCCGGCGGTGACGGCCGTGGCGCTGCCCGTGCCGTTACCGGCGTCGCTGCTGCCGCAGGCCGACAGCAGGAGCGCAGAGGTGGCGCCGAGAGCGAGGAGAGGGGACAGGTGGCGTGCGGGCATGGCGGACAGGCTCCTCAGGGGTGGGGTGGGTGCTCAGGCCGAGACGGACTGGCGGGTGGGTGCGGTAGCGGACGGCGTACGCCCCGGACGCAGGAACAAGACCATGACCGGCACGAGGTAGGCCAGGTAGGCCACGGCCTGCAGGACGGTGGTCGCGGGCTGGAAGTTGAAGATGCCCTTGAGCAGCGTGCCGTACCAGGAGGACGGCGGGATGGTGCTGCTCACGTCGAAGGCAAGGGTGTTCAGGCCGGGCAGGATGCCGGCCTCTTGGAGGTCGTGGACGCCGTAGCTGCAGACCCCGGCAGCGACGATGACGAGGGCGGCGCCGGTCCAGGTGAAGAAGGCCTTGAGGTTGAGGTTGAGGGCGCCGCGGTAGAACGCCCAGCCGAGGACGACCGAGGCGAGCAGGCCGCCGAAGGCGCTCGTCGTGGACACGACCGGCTGCTGGGTGGACTGGATCGCCGACCACAGGAACAGAGCGGTTTCGAGACCCTCGCGCCCCACCGCCACCAGGCCGGTGAGCAGGAGCGCGACGGGCCCGAGGGCCAGGGCGGTCTCGAGACGACCGTGCAGCTCGGTCTTGAGGAAGCGGGCTGTGCGTCGCATCCAGAACACCATCCAGGTGACGAAGCCCACGGCGACGAGCGACGCCACCCCACCGAAGGTCTCCTGGGCCTTGAAGCTCATGTTCGCGCTGGTGAACTGCAGGAGGGCGCCGAACGCCAGGCTGATGACGATGGCCAGACCCACCCCGCCCCAGAGCGGCTTCAGCGCGTCGCGCCGTCCGCTCTTGACCAGGTAGGCGACGAGGATCCCGACGACGAGGGACGCCTCGAGGCCCTCGCGCAGACCGATGAGGAAGGTGGGGAAGGAGAACACGGACAAGGCCCTTCTTTCGACTAAGGGCAACCTCACCACAGTGACCGGGTAAGGGCAACCTCAGTTGGGCGTGACGTGACCGAGATCACGGAGCAGCACCCGGTGGCCGGCGCGCCCGCCTACGTCGCGGAACGCGAGGCGGGACAGCAGGCGCAGCGACCCTTCGTTCCCGGGCAGGACCTCCGCGCGCGCCTGGAGCGCGCCCTGCTGGCGGGCCCACGCCAGCAGCAGCGCCACGGCCTCGGTCGCGATGCCACGCCCCCGGGCTGACGGAGCGAGGCCGTAGCCGAGATCGACGACGCCCTCGGCATCGGGCGGACCGAACCACCCGCACTCGCCGACGACCACACCACCCACCGCGACGAGGAACGTGCCCGGACCGGTGTGCTCGGGGTGGTCCGCGAGCGGGCGCAACGCGTCCGCCGTGTCGGCGTGCGGCCAGTCGTCGACGTGCGGCATCGGGAGGAGGAGGTGCTGCACCGCCGCGACGGCGACGGCGTGGGTCGCCGGCAGCAGCGCGACGGTCACGGCTCTGCGGGCTCCGGCGCCTCGGACGTGGTCGCGAGGTCGCTACCACGGGCCGGCTCGGGAAGGGCCTCGGCCAACGAGCAGGACAGCAGCGCGATCTGCCAGGAGCGGGCGCCGTACGACGCGAGAGCGGCGGCAACGGAGTCGGCGTCCACTTCGGGCGGAGGCGCCCAGGCGAGCCGACGCACGGCGTCCGGAGGGCACAGGTTCTCGGCCGGCATGGTGTTGGCCTCGGCCAGTGCAGTCACGGCCGCGCGGACCCGGGCGAGTCGCTTGGCGGCGACCGGGTCGCGCTCCGCCCAGCGGTTCGGTGCGGGAGGTCCGTCGCCCACGGCCGTCGGCTGAGGGAGGTCGTCCTCGGGCAGGGCCGCAGCGCGGGCCAGGGCACCGAACCAGGTGTCGGCGTGCCGGCGGGTGCTCCGGCCGCCGAAGACGGGCAGCGCCGTCAGGGCCTGCGGTGACTCGGGAGCCGTCGTCACAGCGTTGACGATCGCCGCGTCGGGCAGGATCCGCCCCGGAGCGGTGTCCCGACGACGGGCCATCTGGTCCCGCAGCTCCCAGAGGGCACGAACGCCGGCCAGCTGTCGTCGCGTGCGGAGCCGGTGGATGCCGCTGGTGCGGCGCCACGGGTCGACGCGCGGCGGGGGAGGCGGCGCGATGCGGACCGCCTCGAACTCCTCGTGCGCCCAGGCCAGCTTGCCCTGGGCGTCGAGCTCGGCCTCGAGCGCGTCCCGCAGCTCGAGCAGCACCTCAACGTCCAGGGCTGCGTAGACGAGCCAGTCACGCGGCAGGGGTCGCGTGGACCAGTCGGCGGCGCTGTGGCCCTTCTCCAGCCGGTAGCCGAGGACGTTCTCCACCATGGCGCCCAGGCCGACGCGGTCGAACCCGGCGAGGCGTCCGGCGAGCTCGGTGTCGAACACCCTCGGCGCCTCGAGGCCGACCTCGGCCAGGCAGGGGATGTCTTGGCTCGCCGCGTGCAGGACCCACTCGCAGCCCTGCAGGACCTTGCCCAGCAGGGAGAGGTCCGGGCAGGCGATCGGGTCGATGAGGGCCGATCCCGCGCCGGCGCGACGCAGCTGGACGAGGTAGGCGCGCTGGGAGTAGCGGTAGCCCGAGGCTCGCTCGGCATCGAACGCGACCGGACCGGTTCCTGCGGCGAACCGCGCGACGACGTCGGCCAGGTCGGCGGCCGTCTCGACGACCGGGGGCACGCCTTCGCGGGGCACGAGCAGGGGAGTGGGCTCGGGCACGACCGGAGCGTCGCTCTGGTCGCCGGCCACCTCTCCGTCAGGACCCGGCAGGGTCGCGGTCACGCGCTCACCTTACGGCGCGACGCGCCGTCGCGACGGCTGCCTCGCCGTGTCGCGCCGCCACCAGCGGTGCGGGGGCTCAGCGGATGACGCCGGCCCGCATCGCCAGGGCCACCATCTCCGCCCGGTCGCCGGTGCCGAGCTTGCGGGCGATGCGCGCCAGGTGGGACTTGACCGTGAGAGCCGACAGTCCGAGGTCCTCGCCGATCTGCTTGTTGGACTGGCCGTCCGCGACCAGCCGCAGCACCTCGACCTCACGGGCGGAGAGCTCTGACACCCCGGTGTCCACCGGCCCCCCTCGCAGGCCCGCGGCCAGCAGGGACGCGACGGACGGGTCGGCGTACACCCCGCCGTCCAGGACGCGACGTACGCCGTCGGCGACGATGACGGGGGAGGCGGACTTGAGCAGGTAGCCCTGGGCGCCGGCAACGAAGGCGGCGCGCACGCTGTACGGGTCATCGGCGGCGGACAGCACCACCAGGCGCTGCCAGCCGGCCGCGCGTAGGTCGGCCAGCAGGTCGAGCCCGGAGCCGTCGGGCAGGCCGAGGTCCAGGACGCACAGCTCGCGCGGGCCGGAGGCGTTCGCACGCGCGCGGGCCTCACCGATCGTCGCGGCCTCCACGACCTCACGCGCGCCCATGGAACGCAGCCGGTTGACCATCGACTCCCGCACCAGAGGGTGGTCGTCGACGACCATGGCGGAGAAGCCCGGCGCCTCCTGGACAGGAATGCCGTCCAGGGCGTGCTCGAGTCCGGCAGTCACCGTCATGTCACCTCCGTGCGCGGAGGCGGCAGTCGCCCCTCGCACTCTGCTTCGGCCAGGGGAGCCGTCGGCTGTAGCGCATGGACCGGGTCGTTGCGCCGAGTGGCCCAACGGCCGGCGTTAGGCCATTCGGCTGACAAGCGGGCCCAGTGCTGTAGTCCAACGGCCGGGCTGCCGAGGCCACGAGGGACAGATTGCTGTCCGCTGCCACCTGAGGAGTCCCGGTGCCCCACATGACCCCCGTCGGCACGGTGCGCACCACCGCTGCCCTGACGGGAGTTGCGGGCCTCGCCCTGACCTTGCTGGACACCTGGGGCCGGCCGGCCTGGTGGGCGATCCCGCTACTGGCACTGGCCATCGCCGCGTCCGAGATCGCCGTGGTCAGCCTGCAGTTCGGGCGGCAGACCTGGACCTTTTCGCTGACCGAGAGCGCCCTGGGTGCAGCCTGGGTGATCGCGCCTGGCCAGTGGACCGTCGTGGCCACGGTGGTCGGGGTCCTGGTCGCCCAGACGGTCCTGCGGCGAGCACTGCTCAAGAAGCTGTTCAACCTGAGCGTGTTCGGCGCCGCGGCGGCCGCGGGGTCGCTCGCCGTCGGCTCGCTCGGCGGCGGCATCCCGGCGACCATCGCTGGCCTCTCCGTGTGGTTCGTCGTCAACTTCACCCTCGTGGCGGTCGCGGTCGCCGTGACGAGCGAGCGAAGTCCCCTACCCGTCCTGCTGTCCTCCGCACCCCTGTCGGCGTTGCACATGGCCGGCAACAGCTCCATCGGGCTGCTGGCAGCGTGGTTGGCGGTGCACCAGCCGCTGGGCCTGTTCGGGCTGGTCGTGCCCCTGGCCCTGCTCTGGTCGTCGTACGACCAGAGCGCGCGCCGCAGCCAGGAGGTGCGCCTGTTCGCTGAGCTCGCCGCCGGGCAGGAGCAGGCGACCGGCCGGTCCGCGGACTCCTCCGCCCGGGTCGTGGTGACGGCGGCCGCTCGCCTGTTCGGCGGAGCGGACGTCGAGCTGGTCCTGCTCGCTGCCGACGGACCCGTGCGCTACGCCGGCGACGAGAGCAGCGTTCCGCAGCGCGTCAGGGTGGACACGGACGTGTTCGACGAACCGTGGGTCATGCGGGCCCTGGGGGCGCAGGGCGTGGCCACCGGTCTGCTCGAGGGGCGACCCTGGTGCTCCGCGGTGCTCGGCGAGGCGGAGCACCCGCAGGCCGTCCTGCTGGCTCGACGGCCGGTCGGCGCAGCGCCCTTCGGTCGTCGCGAGACGCAGCTCGCCCAGGTCCTCGTGGGCCAGGCCGAGGGATGGCTGTCGGTCGCCGACCTCTCCGCACAGGCCCGCACGGCCTCCGCACGCGTGGAGGTGGCGGGTCAGGCCGCTCGGGCTCTCGGGGACATCGGCGCCGCGACCGCACCGGCTCTGCGCGTCCTGCGGGAGTCGGCCGACCGGCTGGCGCGGCTGGCCGAGTCCGCGGGCGGCGTCGACGACATCGTGGAGGAGCTGCACCTGGTGGAGCGGGCCGTGGCCTCGCTGCTCGGCGCGGTCGCTCTCGCGGCCGACCCCGAGCTCCTCGTGCCCACGCAGCAGGGCCAACCACCCGTCCGACGGGCGGTCGCCGACTGGACGACCACCGGCGTGCTCAGGTGAAGCCGCGGTCCGCGTTGCCCCTCGCCTTCTGGGCCGCGGCGCTGGGGTCGCTCGCCGTCCTCGCCACCGTCGGGGTCACGTCCCTCGTCCTCGTCCTGCTGTCCGCGGACCTCGGGGTCGAGGTGATCACCGCCTTGGTGGCGGGGACGACGGCAGGACTCATCGGGGTGCTCGGAGCGGTCGTCGCTGCGAGTCGCCTCGCCAAGGCTCTGCGGGGGCTGCACGAGGAGGCCGTGCGCCGGCTGGCCGCGCCGAACCTGCCGCTGTCGGCGTCGAGCGGCGTGGTGTCCCGCGCTTCGCTCGAGGTCGCCGAGCTCGGCCGGACGCTCGACGCCCTGCACCGCCGGGTCCGTCTGGCCGATGAGCTCGGCGAGCGGCACCGGCACGAGGCGGAGACCGCCGGGGCGGGCGTCTTCGAGCTGCTGTCAGGCCTGGTCGCTGCGGAGGAGGGTGCACGTGGACAGCTCGCCGCCGAGCTGCACGACACGGTCGCCCAGTCGCTCATGATCGCGCGGAGCCTGCTCGCCGCGTCGCCGACCGAGCCGGCCGAGATCGCCAAGCTCGCCGACTACGTCGAGGATGCGGAAGAGCAGGTCAGGGCTGTGATGGCGCGTACCCGTCCGCCTGCACTGCGCGAGGGCGACCTCGCGTCAGCGGTCAACAACCTGCGGATGGACATGCACGCGAGGTACGGCCTGGCGCTGGTCATCGACTGGCCGCAGTCGCCGTACCCGCTGCCGTTGGCGTCAGCGGTCACCGTCTACCGGTTCTTCCAGGAAGCGCTGCTGAACGTCGTGAAGCACGCCGACGTGGACGACGCCCACGTGACCTTGACCATCGACGAGACCTCGGTCCTCGCGACCGTCCGCGACGAGGGCCCCGGCTTCGACCCGTCAGCGGTACGGCCAGATCGCGGCCGACACGTCGGTCTCGGGCTGCTGCGCGAACGCGCCCGGCTGTCCGGTGGCGCCCTGGAGGTGACCAGCGATCGCGGCCAGGGCACGACGCTCCTGCTCCGGCTCCCACGCCCGTCGTCGGCTGTCGCCCCCGCCGTCGACCTGCTGGGGATCGTCAGTCCGCAGCCGGGTGACCCGGCGCCCTTGCGGCGGATGTCCGACCGGGCGTCGCGCTAGCTGCGAGGGCGAAGCGTCGCGATGCCTTGCGGCGGCAGGCCGGCGGTCATGCACAGCAGGTCGCACCAGGCACGCAGGTGGCAGGCGAGGTCGAGCGAGCCGTCGGCGTCCGGCAGCGGGCTCCAGGAGGCACGGACCTCGACCTCGTTGGTCTCGGTCGGGTCCTCCACGAGCCCGAAGGTGAGCGAGGCGGTGCGCGTGACGGTGCCGCCGGCTGCGGTGTGGGCCGCGTCGCGCTCGCGCAGGGCGTCCGACAGCCAGCTCCAGCCCACCTCGGCGAGCGCGGGGTCGCCGGCCATCTCCGGGTCGATGTCCGCGCTGACGAACGCCACCACGCGCGTGTCGCCGCGCCAGCCGTCCTGGCCAGCCGGGTCGTGCAGGACGACGAACCGCCCGGTCGCGATCTCCTCGCCGTCGCGCAGCACCTCGGCGCTGTAGGCGACGGCGTGCGGGGCCAGCCGCCGCGGCGCGGGGACCTCGTGCAAGGTCAGGACCCCGGGGCGCTCGACGGACAGCATCGCCTCGTGCAACCCCACCACGGCGCGCGAGAAGGTCGTCGGAGCGGGGGGCGCCGCGAGCTTGGCCGACGGCGCGGCCGGCTCGACGCGGGAGGGGGTCACCTGACCACGGTAGGTCGGGAGTCGCCGCTGTGGGAGCAGACGCGCCGACTGGTCGCCCACCTAGTGTCCCGATCGTGACCGTGCTGCTCGCCCTGCTCTCCAGCCTGCTCTGGGGCACCTCGGACTTCCTGGGAGGTACGGCGGCCAAGCGCCTGCCCGTGCTGGTGGTCGTCGGCGTCTCGCAGGCGGTGGCGCTGGTGGCTCTGGTTCCCGTGGCCGTGCTGCTCGGGGCGGCGCCGGGCTCGCTGGTCCAGGGGGTCGCGGCCGGTGTTGCCGGGGTGATCGGGCTGGGCGCCTTCTATGCCGCGCTGGCGACGGGGACGATGGGTGTGGTCGCCCCCATCGCCTCACTGGGTGCCCTCCTGCCCGTGGCGGTTGGCCTGAGCCGTGGGGAGTCGCCGTCGGTCCTGCAGCTGGCGGGGATCGTGGTCGCTGTCGGTGGTGTGGTGCTGGCGAGCGGGCCGGAGCTCACCGGCCGGGCGCCGCTGCGACCGCTGCTGCTGGCGGTGACCGCCGCCTTCGGGTTCGGTGCTGTCGCCGTCCTGCTGGCCGACGGCTCGGCGGCGGCCCCCGGCGCGGTGCTGGTGACACTGCTGGTGATGCGCGTGACGAGCGTCGGGCTGCTGGTGGTCGTCCTGCTCGCCGCGCGGACCGCCGTGCGCCCTGGGCGCGGCAACCTGCCGCTGCTCGTGGCCATCGGGTTGGGTGACGTTGCGGCTAACGCGGCGTACGCCTTCGCCTCCCGGGGTGGGCTGCTCAGCGTGGTGTCGGTCCTGGCGTCGCTTTACCCCGTGGTCACGGTGCTGCTGGCTCGACAGGTCCTGAGCGAGCGGCTCATGCCGGTGCAGGCCTTTGGCGCGGTCGCGACCCTCGCGGGCGTGGGGCTGCTCGCGGCGGGCTGACCGGGGTCAGGCCACCCGCGAAGGGCGGAGGGTGAGGAGCAGGCCCGAGGCGAACGTCACGGCCGTGCCGCAGACCACGCACATGAGGTCGCCGTCGTCCTGCCCGTCATCGCACCGGGGCACGGCGAACGGCAGCAGCCGGTCGCACTCCTTGCACAGCAGCTCGACGGTCTCGTCCACAGACACCTCCTGGTCAGGTGCGGTGCACGGTGCCACCAGGGTCCGACAGAACGGGGGAGGCGCCGCCGCGGGGCGCACTAGCGTGGACCGGGATGAGCACCCACGGCCCCGCCCACGACTCCGCCTTCCTGCGCGCCTGCCGGCGCGAACCCGTGCCCCACACGCCGGTCTGGTTCATGCGCCAGGCCGGGCGGGCGCTCCCGGAGTACCGCGCGCTGCGCGAGGGGACCGGGATGCTCGAGAGCTGCTTCCGGCCCGAGATGGTCACCGAGATCACCCTGCAGCCGGTGCGCCGGTTCGGCGTCGACGCGGCCATCTTCTTCAGCGACATCGTCGTCCCGCTCAAGGCGATCGGCCTCGATCTCGACATCGTCCCCGGGGTCGGTCCGGTCGTGGCCGAGCCGTTCCGGAGCGCCGCCGACCTTGACCGGCTGGTGCCGCTGGAGGGCGCGCCCCAGATCACCGAGGCCGTGCAGCTGCTGGTGCAGGAGCTCGGTCCGATCCCGCTGATCGGCTTCGCGGGGGCACCGTTCACGCTCGCGTCGTACCTCGTGGAGGGCGGGCCGTCGAAGGACCAGCGCAGGACCAAGGCCCTGATGTACGGCGACCCGGAGCTCTGGTCGCAGCTGATGTCCCGCCTGGCCGACATCACCCTGGCGTTCCTGCGCGTGCAGATCGACGCCGGCGCCTCCGCGGTCCAGCTGTTCGACTCCTGGGTCGGGGCCCTGCCGGCGGAGGACTACCGCACCCTGGTTCAGCCGCACTCGGCCCGGATCCTCGCCGGGGTGGCGGACGTGCCGCGGATCCACTTCGGCGTCGGGACGGGCGAGCTGCTGCACGACATGGGCCAGGCGGGCGCCGACGTCGTGGGCGTCGACTTCCGGGTGCCGCTGGACGAGGCGGTGCGGCGGGTCGGACCGGGCAAGGCGCTGCAGGGCAACCTCGACCCGACCCTGGTGTTCGCCCCCGAGAGCGTCGTGCGGACGATGACCGAGCGGGTGCTGGAGCAGGCCCGCGCGGCCGAGGGCCACGTCTTCAACCTCGGGCACGGCGTCCTGCCGGAGACCGACCCCGACGTGCTCACGCGGATCGTCGCCCACGTCCACGAGGCGACGGCGGTCTGACGCCTGGCCTGAGCTGCAGGCCGCAGACGATCGCGGCCAGGGCCAGGACGGCCCCGGCCGCGAGGAGCACCACGGACGTCGAGCTCACGAAGCTGGCCGTGGCCGCGTCGTTCAGCGCCCCACGGAGCTGGAGCGTCTTCGCCACCCCGACCCGTTCCAGGAGCAGGGCGCGGACCTCGTCGGTGCGGGCGCCGAGCAGGGCGTCGAGGATCGCCGGTTGCTCCGTGCCCGGCACGCCACCCGCGGTCAGGGCAGCCGACAGCTGGCTCGACAGTCGCGCGACCGCGAGGGCGCCGAGCCCGGCGACGGCGACGACGCCGCCGAGCTCGCGCGCGACGTTGATCCCCGCCGCCGCCAGTCCGGCCCGGGTGTCGCCGGCCACGCCGAGCGCTGCCGTCACGACCGGCGCCGTCGTGAGGCCGACGCCGGCCCCCACGACGGCGAGCAGGACCGCCAGCTCGGCACCGGCGAGGCCCTCGCGGAGGCGGACGCCCAGCACCAGGAGCGCGGCGGCCGCGAGCAGCAGTCCGAAGGTGACCGGCCGCGCGACGGCCCGCCACCGTCCCGCGAGCGCAGCGGTCACCACCAGGGCTACCGGGAGTGGCAGCAGGAGGCGGCCGGTCGCCTGCGCGTCCTTCGCCTGGACGAGCTGGAGGAACAGGCTGACGAACACCAGGAGGACGAACACCGCGAGAGACGCGGCGAACGCTCCGAGCAGCGCCCCGCGGAACCGCCGGTCGACGACCAGGTCGATGGGCAGCAGCGGATCGGGCCGCCGCTCGACCCGCGACAGCACCACGGCCGCGACGAGAGCGCCTGCTCCGCAGGCGGTCACGGCAAGGGACAGGCCCTGCCGGCCGGCCAGGACCACGCCGTACGTCGCGAGTCCCAGCACCACGCACGTGAGCAGGGCACCCGCAGCGTCCAGCCGTCGACGGTGCGGCGCCGGAACAACCGGGGTGCGCAGGACCACCACCAGCACGAGCAGGCACAGCGGGACGTTGAGCCAGAACACCGCGGGCCAGCCGTACCGCGCGACGAGGTCACCTCCGACGACGGGACCCGCGACCAGCGCCGCCCCTCCGGTCGCGGCCCAGATCCCGACGGCCCGCCGACGCCGCTCCGGGTCCGGGTAGGCGGCGCTCAGCACGGCGAGCCCGCCCGGCAGCAGCAGCGCCGCCGCCGCGCCCTGAAGAGCCCGCCAGGTCACGAGCGCGGGCACCGACCCCGCGGTCGCGCAGGCGACCGAGGTGACGGTGAACCCGAGCAGCCCGGACACCAGGACCCGGCGCGCGCCGAACCGGTCGACCAGGGCGCCGCCGGCCAGCAGGAGGGCAGCGAGGGCCACCGTGTACGCCGTGACGATGCCCTGCAGGCCGGTGACGCCGGAGCCGAGGTCCTGCTGGACGTCGCGCAGGGCGACCGCCACCACGGTGTTGTCGAGGGTGGCGGTGAAGGCCGCGAGGGAGGTCGCGACGAGGACCATGGGGGCGCGCGACACGCGGCAGAACCTACGCTGCGCAGGTGCCTGCTCCCGTGACCGTCGCCATCGTCGGTGGTGGTGTCGCGGGGCTGTCCGCGGCGCACGAGGTCCTCCGCCGCGGGGGGAGCCCGATCCTCTTCGAGGCCACGGGTGCCGTAGGGGGCAAGCTCAGGGCGTCCGAGGTCGGTGGGGTGGTCGTCGACGAAGGCGCCGACTCGCTGCTGCGACGCGTCCCGTGGGGCGTGGACCTCGTGGCGACGGCGGGGCTCGCGCTGGCCACTCCGGCGACCGGTCACGCCTCGCTCTGGCTGGGGGGAGCCTTCCAGCCGCTGCCGGCGGGCACGGTCATGGGGATCCCGACCGATCTCGCCCTGGTCGCCCCGCTGCTCGGAGACGTGAAGGAGCGGCGCGCACCCCTGCCGCGCGAGGACGTGTCCGTCGGTGCGCTGGTCCGCGCCCACCTCGGCCACCTCGTGGTCGAGCGCCTGGTCGATCCCCTCCTGGGCGGCGTGTACGCCGGACGCGCCGACCAGCTGTCGGTGCAGATGACCTTGCCGCAGTTGTGGCCGCACCTGTCAGGCGACAGCCTGGTCGACGCGGCGCGCGTCGCCCGCGGCACACCGACGCCGGGACCCGTCTTCGCGGGTGTGCCAGGCGGTCTCGGGTTGCTCCCCGCCGCGCTCGCCCGCGACCTGGACGTCCGCCTCGGGACCACGGTGCGCGGCCTGTCCCGCACTCCCGAAGGCTGGCGACTCGAGACCGGGTCGGCGGCCGACCCCTCGGCCGTCGACGTGGACGCCGTCGTCCTCGCGGTCCCCGCGGCGCCGGCCGCGCGGCTGCTCGCGGGCCTCGCGCCTGCGGTCGAGCTCGACTACGCCTCGGTGGCTCTCGTGACCCTCGTGCTCGACGGTCCGACGCCGGGGACGGGGTCGGGGTACCTCGTCCCGGCGGTCGACAAGCGCCTCACCAAGGCGGTCACCTTCACCAGCCGCAAGTGGGACCGTCCGGGGCCTGCGATCATCCGGGCGTCGGTGGGCCGGGCGGGCGACGTGCACGACCTGCAGCGCGACGACGAGGACCTGGTGGGCGCGGTGCTCGCTGAGCTGGTCGAGGCCGTCGGGCCGCTGCCGCCGGTCCTGGGGACCCGCGTCACCCGCTGGGGAGGTGGGCTGCCGCAGTACGCCCCCGGCCACGTCGATCGCGTCGCGCGCCTCCGGGCTGCGCTCCCACCGGGACTGGCGGTCGCCGGAGCGGCGTACGACGGAGTGGGTGTCCCCGCGTGCGCCCGCAGCGGTCTCGAGGCGGCCGAGGTGCTGCTGCCCTGAGCCACCAGGCAGAATGGGCACATGGCCGAGTCGACTGCATCTGCGAGCGAGCTGAACGACCAGCTCCTCTACACCACCTACGCCGTCTTCAAAGCGACGTCGCCGCTGCCCGAGGACCGCAGCGCTCTGGCGGAGGAGGCGCAGGGCCTGCTCGACGCCGTCCTGGACAAGGACGTCTACACGCGCGGGACCTACGACCTGCAGGGCTACAAGGCCGAGGCCGACCTGCTGGTCTGGTGGACCTGCCCGGACCCTGACGTGCTGCAGGACGCGTACTCGCGCTTCCGCACCACCGGACTGGGCCGTCACCTCTCGGTGGTCTGGACGAGCGTGGGGCTGCACCGGCCGGCGGAGTTCAACCGCAGCCACATCCCGGCGTACGTCCGTCGTGAGGACCCGAGGAAGTACGTCTGTGTCTACCCGTTCAACCGCAGCCTCGACTGGTACCTCCTGCCCGACTACGAGCGGCGCGGGATGCTCGCCGAGCACGGCCAGCAGGGCCGGGAGTTCGAGGACGTGCGCGCCAACACCGTTGCCGCGTTCGGTCTCGGTGACTACGAGTGGCTGCTGGCCTTCGAGGCGGACGAGCTGCACCGCATCGTCGACTGCCTGCGGCACCTGCGCACCTCACGCGCGCGGCTGTTCACCAAGCTCGAGACGCCCTTCTGGACCGGCGTCCGCAAGCCGCTCTCGGAGATCGTCGCGACGCTTCCCTAGATCCCGTCGATCAGGTCGACGTCCCAGACCTGCTCGGCCACCCCGGCCACGGGGACGGTGAACCACACGCCCTTGGTGAAGCCGTCGAGCCGCTCGCTGGGCGTGGCTCCCCAGCCGGTGGACAGCCGGGCGACCATGGCCACGCCCCGGCCGGTCGCGGCGGTGGACGTGGTGCGCCGCTGGCGAGGAGGGACGGGCGAGCCGTCCAGGACGTCGACCCGCACCTCGTCCCCCTGCTGGCTGACGAGCACAGCGAACGCGGTGCGGGCGTGCAGCACAGCGTTCGTCGCCAGCTCCGAGGTGAGCAGCTGGGCGGTGTCGACGGCAGCATCGAGGTGCCAGGCCGTGAGGACCTGGCGCACGAACCGGCGCGCGGCGGAGACGCTGGAGGGCGTCCCGTCCAAGTCCAGGCGCACTGCCTCCCCGAGTGTCACCGGGACATTCTGGCGCATGGTCGCGCTGCGTCGTCACCCGACACGGTGATCTCGCTTCGAGAAACGCGCTTCGTCCGGTCAGACGGTGGGGCGCAGCGTCAGGGACACCGAGTTCATGCAGAACCGGTCCCCGGTGGGGGTCTGGGGTGCGTCGTCGAAGACGTGTCCGAGGTGGCTGCCGCAGGTCGCGCACCGGACCTCGACCCGGCGCATGCCCAGGGTGCGGTCCTCGATCAGCTCGACGTTGTCCTTGTCGGTCGGCGCGTAGAAGCTCGGCCAGCCGCAGTGGGCGTCGAACTTGGTGTCCGACGAGAACAGCTCGGCGTCGCACGCCCGGCAGCTGTAGACGCCTTCGGTGGTGGTCTTGTCGTACTCCCCGGTGCCGGGTCGCTCGGTCCCTGCCTGACGCAGCACCTGGTACTCCGCCGGGCTCAGCTGGGCACGCCACTGCTCCTCGGTCTTGCTCACGGCGTACTCGCGAGTGCTCTCCACCACAGCTCCTGAACGTCGTCGGAATCTCACGCCCAGCACAGCGTGCCAGCGGCCCCTGGTGTTCCGCACCCGGTGGTGACGACCTGGTGACGGCGGCGGCGGTAGCGTCCGCGTCGTGGCGTCCCCCTTCGTCGAGGTCCCGATCGACACCCCCACCGGTGAGCACGTCGTGAAGGTCACCAACCCCGAGCGGACCTACTTCACCGGGCTGCCGGCGGGTCGGGGTCGCAAGATCGACCTCGTCGAGTACTACCTCGCCGTCGGTGACGGCATCGTCCGCGCGCTGCGCGAGCGGCCCACCGTCCTGAAGCGGCACCCGGAGGGTGCGGACAGCGACGCGATCTACACCAAGCGCGTGCCGAAGGGCGCGCCGGCGTGGATCGAGTCGTGCACGGTGGAGTTCCCGAGCGGCCGCTCTGCGACCGAGCTCTGCCCGGTGGACGTCGCCCACGTCGCCTGGGCCGTGCAGATGTCCACGCTCGACTTCCACCCCTGGCCGTCCCGGCGCTCCCACGTCGAGCGCCCCGACGAGCTGCGCATCGACCTCGACCCGATGCCGGGCACCGACTGGGACGACGTGGTCGAGGTGGCTCTGGAGGTGAAGGCGCTGTTCGACGAGGTCGGCCTGGTCAGCTTCCCCAAGACCAGCGGCAGCAAGGGGGTGCACGTCTACGTGCGCTGCCTCCCGGCGTACACCTTCACCGAGGTTCGGCACTGCGCGGTGGCGGTCGCGCGGGAGATCGAGCGGCGGCGACCGGAGATCGCCACGGCCAAGTGGTGGAAGGAGGAGCGCGGCGAGCGGGTGTTCCTCGACTACAACCGGATGGCCCGTGACCAGACCATCGCGTCGGCGTACTCCGTGCGGGCCCGCCCGCAGGCGACGGTCAGCGCACCGGTGACGTGGGAGGAGTTGCCGGACTGCGAGATCGCTGACTTCGACATCTGGACCATGCGTGACCGGTTCGCTGCCCTCGGCGACGTGCATGCGGCGATCGACGACGTGGCGCACGACCTGGCGCCGCTGCTCGAGCTGTACGACCGTCAGGGCGACGGCGAGGCGCCTTTCCCTCCGTCGTTCCCACTGCAGCCGGGTGAGCCCAAGCGGGTCCAGCCGAGCCGAGACCGCGAGCGTCCTCGCGGCTGACGGACAACCGGGTCAGGGCAGGACGCCGAGGTGGTGTCCCAGCGGCTCGCCGATGTGCAGGCCGTCGTCGTCGATGGTGAGGGCACGCACCCCGGTGTCGTGGTGGCTGCCCCGCATCTTCAGCACGGTGAGCGCGCGGTCGATCGCCCCGGGTCGCTCGGAGTAGCGGAGCAGGACGACCATGTCGGCCAGCGTCGAGACGTGTCCCTCGGTCACGGAGGGCCCCGCGGCCGTGCTGGTGGAGGCCGTGAGGATCGTGGTGACCTCCCGGTCCTTGAGGTAGGCAGTGAGGCCCACGAGGAACTCGCGGTAGGCCTGCGGGCTGCCGGCGCGCTCGAGGGCCGTGAGGCTGTCGATGGCGAGTCGCTCAGGTCGCACGGTGTCGACGAGCTGCTTGATGGCGAGCAGGTGGTCCTCCAGCGAGGACTCCTCGGGGTAGCCCGAACGCATCTCCAGCCGACCGTCGGCGCGCAGGTCGGCCAGGCGCCGTCCCGTGCCCACGGCGTTGCGCACGATCTGCTCCGGTGACTCCTCGTACCCGAGGAGCAGGCAGCGGCGACCGGCGGCGGCCGCGCCGGCGAGGAACTCCACCGTGAGCAGGGTCTTGCCGATACCGGTCGGTCCCGCGACCAGGATGATCGAGTCCCGGATCAGACCTCCGCCGACGAGGGCGTCGAGATCCGGGACCCCGCTCGGGACGCGCTCGGCGGGGCGGCCGGCGGACATGAGGTTGCTGGTCGCCGGCAGGACGACGACGCCGTCGTGCGGGAGCACCGTGAACCCGAAGTCTCCCTTCAGGTGCCCCGAGCCGCGCATCTTCAAGATCTCCAGCGTGCGACGCCGGCCCTTTCCCTCCCTGGTGTTGCGCAGCAGGACGACGTTGTCCGCCACGAACTCCTCGATCCCGAAGCGGGAGAGCGACTCGGTCGGGTCCGTGGGGGTCTCGACCGTCATGACCATGGTCAAGCCGGCCGCGCGCATGGTGGCCACCAGCGCACGAAGTCGCTGGCGCGCGGCCCCGGGATCCGGGTCGAGCGCGAAGACGCTGTTCAGGCTGTCGAGCACGATGCGCTCGGCACCGGTGGCGTCCACGGCGTGCGCGATCTGGGCGGCGAGGGCGGCGAAGCTGTACGGCGCGGGACTGCCGTCGTCGCGGACGAGAGGTGAGGCGTCGACGAAGCGCCAGTCGTCAGCCGCCTCCCACCCGGCGATGTCCCAACCCAAGGTGGTGAAGTTGGCGCGCAGGTCTGACGACGGCTCCTCGAGAGTGACGAAGACCGCGGGTTGCCCGAGACGGACGCCCTCGGCGAGGAACTGCCCGGCGAACACCGTCTTGGCACTGCCAGCCTGTCCGGCGAGGACCGTCGCGCGCCGGCGCGGCAGTCCGCCCAGGGCGATGTGGTCGAAGCCGGGGATACCGGTCGGGAGCTTCTCGACGCCGCCGTCGCTCCGGCCAAGGCGCACGGCCGCGTCGTCCGCCGCGCGGGCCGACCGCACGGCCTCCGAACCGGCGTCCGGCGTCACGAGGAGACCCTGAACCAGAAGGTCTTGCCGCCCTCGGCGTGCTGCAGGTGGCCCCAGGCGGAGGCGAGGCCCTGCACGAGGGACAGCCCACGGCCCCCGTCGCGCTCGGGCCCGGGCAGCTCGGTGCGGCCGAGGTCCAGGTCGTGCACCCCGACGAGCACGTCGCGCTCCGTCAGCGTCAGGCGCAGGTCGAGCTCCGTGCGTGCGTGCACCACGACGTTGGTCACGAGTTCGCTCGTCAGCAGCGTCACCACGTCACGCACGTCCTCGGTGAAGTCCGGCAGCCGCTCGGCGACCCAGCGCCGGGCCACGCCGACGTGCCTGGGCTCCGGGGCGAGGTGCACCTGCGCGACGAGCAGCACGCGGCTGCCGCGCGGCAGGGCCTCAGGGATCAGCTCGTGCCACGCCGCTGCCACGTGCTCCACCCGTTCTGCGCTCACCCTGTTCGAGGTCCCGTCCTGCTGGCGTCGTCCCCGGTCCTCGCGACCACCTGCCCACTCCGCGTCAAGGTGAACCCACCACGCGGATCAGCCCCTCCTGCATCACCGAGACGGCGAGCCGACCGTCACGGGTGAAGATCTCCCCGTGCGCCAGCCCGCGGTTGCCACCGGTCCGCGGGCTGTCCTGGCTGTAGAGCCACCAGTCGTCCGCACGGAACGGCTGGTGGAACCACATGGCGTGATCGAGGCTGGCCAGCATCACCGGGTCCTTGCCGAAGCTCATCCCGTGGGTGACCAGCGTGGAGTCGAGCAGCGTCATGTCCGAGGCGAACGCCACGAGGCAGACGTGCAGCAGCGGGTCGTCGGGCAGGGTGCCGTCCGCGCGCATCCAGACCTTGCTCACCGGCTCCTTCTCGCCGCCCCGCTCTCGCTGGATCCGTGGCGGGTCGTTCACGTAGCGGATGTCGATGGGCCGGGGCCGGGCATACCACCCGCCGAGCTCGTCGGAGAACGCCGCCATCCGCTCCTGCATGGTCGGCAGTCCCTCAGGGGCCGGGACGTCCGGCATCGACTTCTGGTGCGTCAGGCCCTCCTCGACGACCTGGAACGAAGCACTCATGTTGAAGATCGCCCTGCCGTGCTGGATGGCCACGACCCGACGGGTGGTGAACGACTTGCCGTCGCGGATCCGGTCCACCTCGTAGACGATCGGCACGCTCGGGTCACCCGGTCGCAGGAAGTACGCGTGCAGCGAGTGGACAGGCCGGTCGGGGTCGACGGTCCGTCCCGCGGCGACCAGCGCCTGGCCCGCGACCTGGCCGCCGAAGACGCGGAGCAGTGCTTCGCCGGGCTGCTTGCCGCGGAAGATGTCCACCTCGATCTGCTCGAGGTCCAGCAGGTCCACGAGGGAGTCCAGAGGAGTCACGCGGGCATCCTGCCAGTCAGGTCGATCGTCCCGGTCACGTGGACGGCTGCCAGGAGTCGTCGGTCATGAGTCACAAGCAGCAGGGTGCCCTCATAGGCCTCGAGGGCCTGCTCGAGCTGCTCGATCGCGGGGAGGTCGAGGTGGTTGGTCGGCTCGTCCAGCACCAGCAGGTTGACGCCGATCGCCTGCAGCAGTGCCATTCCGGCTCGGGTCCGCTCGCCAGGCGACAGGGACGTCCCTGGACGCAGCGCGCTGTCCCCACGAAGTCCGAACTTCGCCAACAGGGTGCGTACGTCGCCAGGAGGCCACTCGGTCCGCTCCTCGAGCACCTGGGTGACGGAGGCGTCCCCGGAGAACAGGGACCGAGCCTGGTCGATCTCGCCGAGGCGCACGTTGGCGCCGATCGAGTGTCGGCCCTCGGTGAGGGGCAGGCGACCGAGCAGCGCCTGGAGCAGGGTCGTCTTGCCGGAGCCGTTAGGTCCCACGATGGCCAGGCGGTCGCCGTAGGCCACCTGCACGTCGATCGGCCCGAGGACGAAGGAACCGCGTTCGACGACGGCGCCCGTCAGGACCGCCACGACGTCTCCGGACCGCGGTGCAGCGGCGATCTCGAGCTGCAGCACCCACTCCTTGCGCGGCTCCGCGACCTCGTCGAGGCGGTTGAGCTGCGCTTCGATCGTCCGCACCCGCCCAGCGGCGTGGGTGGCCGCCTCGATCCGAGCGCCCTTCGCCGCGCGGTCGTTGTCCGGCATCTTGCGCTTCGCACGCAGGGCGCCGCGCACCGACTGCTCCCGCTGGCGCTGGGCCTGGCCGACGAGGCCGGAGCGCTTGTCGTCGTACTCCTCGTAGGCGTCCCGGGCCTGGCGGCGCGCCAGCGTGCGGGCCTCGAGGTAGGTGTCCCAGCCGCCGTTGTAGAGCGTCGCGGTCCGCAGCGGCCCGTCGATGTCGAGAACGCTCGTGATGGTGCGCGCGAGGAACTCGCGGTCGTGACTGACCAGCACCAGCCCCGACTGCAGCCCGGCGACGAACTGCTCGAGCCGCTCGAGACCGGCGAAGTCCAGGTCGTTGGTGGGCTCGTCGAGCAGGAACACGTCGTAGCGGCTCAGCAGGACGCTCGCCAGCGAGGCGCGTGCGGCCTGGCCACCGGACAGCGCGGTCATGGGGCTGGCGAGCAGGGCCGGCGACAGCCCGATGTCGGCGCAGACCTCCTCGGCGCGCTGCTCCAGATCCGCGCCACCGAGGTCGAGCCAGCGCTGCAGTGCGCCGTCGTAGTCGTCGCCGTCGCCGTCCGCGAGCGCCTCGGTGGCCACGTCCAGAGCCGTCTGGGCGGCGGTGACCCCGGTGCGGCGGAGCAGGAAATCGAGCGCGGTCTCGCCCGTGCGCCGGTCGGGCTCCTGGGGAAGCAGCCCCACGTTCGCGCTCGACGGTGCGAGGTGAACGCTCCCGCTGTCGGGCTCGAGCTCGCCCACCAGGCAGGACAGCAGGGTCGACTTGCCGACGCCGTTGGGACCGACGACGCCGACCCGGCTGCCGGGCGCGACGGTCAGGCTGACGCCGGACAGGACGAGCAGCGGGCCACGGACGACGGTCAGGTCGCTCGCGACCAGGGTGGCGGACACGTGGCGAGACGCTAGCTGTCGTTCAGGGGTTGCCGCTCAGGACTTTCGCCAGGTCGAAGCGGACCGGGACGTCGAGCTGGTCGTACCCGCACGACGACGCGTCCCGGTCGGGCCGCCAGTTCTTGAACTGCGCGGTGTGCCGGAACCGGGTGCCCTCCATCGCGTCGTACCCGACCTCGGCCACCAGCTCGGGGCGCAGCGGGACGAACGACAGGTCCTTGCCGTTGTTCCACCGGCTCCCTGCCGCCTGGTTGGGGTTGCGCTCCGGGACCGCGTCACCAGTCCAGGGGTGCGGGCCCTCCTCCAGCACGTACGGCGCCAGCTCGTCGATGAGCTCCTGACGGCGCGCCGCCGTGAACGACGCGGCGACACCGACGTGCTGCAGCGCACCGGTGTCGTCGTACAGCCCGAGGACCAGGGAGCCCACGATCGGGCCGGACTTGTGCAGGCGGTACCCGGCGACCACGACGTCGGCGGTCCGCTTGTGCTTGATCTTGCACAGGACCCGCTTGTCCTGGGCGTAGCCCTGGTGTGCGGGCTTGGCGATGACCCCGTCGAGGCCGGCCCCCTCGAACAGGGCGAACCACTCCCGCGCCACTTCCGGGTCCGCCGTGACGGGCGTGAGGTGGACCGGCGCCTCCGCATGCTCCAGGGCGCTCTCGAGCAGCACCCTGCGCTCGGCCTGGGGGCGGCCGGTGAGGTCGTCGTCTCCGAGGGCCAGCAGGTCGAAGGCCACGAAGCTCGCCGGCGTCTCTGCCGCGAGCTTCTGCACCCGGCTGTCGGCAGGGTGAACGCGTTGGAGCAGCGCGACGAAGTCCAGGTGCCCACCGGCCTGGATGATGATCTCGCCATCGACCACGCAGCGGTCCGGGAGGTTGTCCTTGAGCGCCTGGACCACCTCGGGGAAGTAACGGGTCAGCGGCTTCTCGTTGCGGCTGCCGAGCTCGACCTCGTCCCCGTCGCGGAACACCACGCAACGGAACCCGTCCCACTTCGGCTCGTAGAGGTACTCGCCCTCGGGGACGTCGGGGACGCTCTTGGCCAGCATCGGCTTGACCGGTGGCATCACGGGAAGCTGCATGCGCCCATCATGCCCACGGGTCGGCCTCCCCACGGCGGGGCGTGCGGCTTCTCGCTGCAGCGACGGCGATCGTGCTCAGAAGACCAGAGGGCAGTGGGGGGCGCGACCTGACCAGCCGAACGCCACCGACGTTCGGGCGAGCGCTCCGGGCGTGACCTCGCGCACGAAGCCGGCGGTCGCGCGATCAGCCAGCGACGTCCCTCCCAGGAAGGCCGCGCCGAGCTCGCGCACGTCGAGGGCCACGTCGGCGTCGTCCGAGGTCGACGTACAACGCACGTCGTCGCCGACGGACGTCAGGCGCCAGCGCCCGGCGTTCCAGGGACAGACCTCGTCGGTGACGTCGAGCACGACGTCGAGGTCGGTGGCGTAGCGGCGGAGCGGCAGGGCCTCGGCCACCGACACCAAGCGCACCCACAGCCCGTCGCCCAGGCGGGCCTGCAGCCGGCGGACGTCGGTCACCAGGTGCAGCAGCGGCGAGTCCACCGGTAGGGCCCATGCCTTGACGGTGACCACGAGGTCGAGGTCGAGCAGGAACCGCCACAGCCGGGCCTCTGTCTGCGGATCGGTGGCCACCACCTCGCCGACGGTGACGGAGCCGCCCGCGCCACCCGGGCCCCACTCGGCCTTGGTGCGGTAGAGCGCGTAGCCACGTTCACCGTCGAGAACCGCACGTAGGCTGGTCTGGCCACCGCGGACGCCCTCGTGGTCCATCAAGCGGTAGGCCCACCACTCCGGCGACCGCGCGAACCAGCCCGGCCGGTGGCTCAGCGCCGTGTCGTACGCCGGTCGCAGATCGTCGGCAGTGGGACTCACCATCACCCGGAGGCCGGTGGTGTCGACCGGCCGCGTGAACGTCGTGCCCCGTGCGATGGCCGCTCCGACCTGCCAGCTCGCCGGGCCGTAGCCGAACCTGCCGTAGATCCCCGGCTCGCTGGCCCACAGGGCGGCGACCGCGACGCCCCTGCCTCGGACGTCGGCAAGCTGCTGGGTCATGAGCGCGCGCAGGAGGCCCTGACGTCGGTGCGTCGACGCCACGCTCACCCACGTCACCCCGGCGACGGTGGCGGTCGTTCCGGGAAGCGACAGGGCCAGGGTGTGCCACGCGGCTGTCGCGACGACCTGGTCGCCGTCATGCGCACCGAGAGTGCATTCGGGGTCGAGCAGGCGCAGCTCGTGATCACGCGCCGTCGGGTCCGGGTCGGACAGGAACGCCACATCCACCGCGGTGTGCGCGGCCACGAGCTCGTCAGGGCGGAACGGGCGCAGGGGAAGGGTCACCGCCCGTAGTCTGCCCATCGACGAGGCTGCTGTCCGGACGCTTCGTCCTGTTGCGTCGTCCTGTGCCAAGGTGCCGGGCATGTCGCCTTCCCGCCCCGTCGTACGTGGTCCCTTCGTCGACGCAGGATGGCTTTCACAACACCCAGACGCCGTGCTCGTCGACGTCCGGAGCGAGACCGCTTACGCAGCAGGCCATCTCGAGGGAGCTCGGCACCTTGACCTCGACCGCTGGCTCGCCGCACCCCCGACGCCGGAAGGGGGCAGGCACCCGCTACCCGACCCCGAGACGTTCGCCAGAGGAATGCGGCAGATCGGTCTCGGCAACACCGACGTCGTCGTGGCGTACGACGGGGATGGCGGGGTCATGGCGGCCCGTCTGGTCTGGATGCTGCGCGTCACCGGTCACGCCGCGGCGCTGCTCGACGGGGGAGTCCCCGGCACGGACACCACGGTGGCGTCGTGGCCGGCGGGCACGTTCGCCGCTCGTCCCTGGCCGCCCGGCTCCCTCGCCACGATCGACGACCTGGCCGGCGCCCCTCTGCTCGATGCCCGGCCGAGGACGCGCTTCCACGGGCAGGACGAGACCCTGGACCCGCGCGCCGGTCACGTCCCGGGTGCCGTCAGTGTCCCCTGCCGCGAGAACCTCGACAGCAGGGGCCGGCTGCTGGCCGACGACGAGCTCAGGGCGCGTCTTGCCGCGGTCGCTGACGGCTGGGTCTCCATGTGCGGCAGCGGCGTCACGGCCTGCCACACCCTGCTCGTCGCCGAGCACCTCGGTCTGCCGCCGGGCAGGCTCTACCCCGGCTCGTGGTCGCAGTGGGCGAGCACGTCTCGCCCGCTCGCTACCTGACCCGCGCGAAGCGGCGTACGCCTTCGCCCTCGGGCACGGTCGCCCCGGTGGCCGGGTCGACCCAGCCCGCGAAGTCTTCCAGCGTGCGTACGGCGAAGGGGGGCCCATCGACCGGGTAGAGCGGGAGGTAGACGACCGCCGTGCGCGCGTCGTCGTTGGCGTCGTGGCCGAGGCCGAGCACCAGGTACTCCGGCCCCTTCCAGTGGGCGTAGGTCCCCGGTTCGATCGTCATGCGGCGCAGCCTAGGGTGAGCGGGTGAAGTGGCGACGAGCGTCCCCGTACCTGCTTGCCGGTCTGCTCGCCGGGGCGGGGGTGACCCACTTCGTGAAGCCCGGGTTCTACGACCCGATCGTCCCGCATGCGCTGCCCGGCCCGGCACGGGCCTGGACCTACGCCAGTGGGGTCGCGGAGCTGGCCGTCGCCGGGCTCGTCGCGCGACCCGCCACGCGGCGCAAAGGGGCCCTGGCGGCCCTGCTGCTGTTCGTCGCCGTCTACCCGGCCAACGTGCAGATGGCCGTCGAGGCACAGGGCACGAGCCAGAAGGCCTTCTCCTACGCCCGGCTGCCGCTCCAGTTCCCGCTGTTCGTCTGGGCGTGGAAGGTCAGTAGAGGCGCCCGTCGGACAGGGTCGCCCGACCGATCTCGATGAGCGGTGGCACGCGCTCGTCGTAGCCGTCGAAGCCCTCGCCCACCATGGCGCCGAACTTCACCCGCATGGCGATGCCGGCGCAGACGACGGCGAGCTTGAAGAAGCCGAAGGCGACGTACCAGGGCAGGTCGGTGACGTCGAGGCCGCTGCGGTCGGCGTACCCGACCGCGACCTGCTCGCGGGTCAGGAACCCCGGAAGGGACGTCACGGCACCGACCGGGGCGCCGCCCTTGCGCATGTCGGAGTCCGACTCCTGCGCCCAGTAGACGAGCAGGATCCCGAGGTCGGCCAGCGGGTCCCCGAGCGTCGACATCTCCCAGTCGAGGACGGCGTTGATCCGGCCCACCTCGGTCGGGTGAAGCATGGTGTTGTCGAGCCGGTAGTCACCGTGCACCACGGCATGGCGCTGGGTGGCCGGCATCGATGCCGCCAGGTCGGCCGCGAGCCGGTCCACCTGGTCCAGGCCCTCGATGCGGGTGGCATCCCACTGCTTGCCCCAGCGCGTCACCTGGCGCGAGAGGTAGCCCTCGGGGCGGCCGAACTCCCCGAGGCCGGCGGCGAGGTAGTCCACGGTGTGCAGCCGGGCGAGGACGTCGACGAGGCCGTTGCTGAGCCGCTCCCGTTCGGCAGGGGACTCGGCGTACCCCGCGGGGAGGGCGTCCGTCACGATGTGACCCTCGACCCGCTCCATGACGTAGAACCGCTGGCCCAACACCTCGGGGTCGTCGCAGAAGTGCAGCATCCGCGGGACGGGGACCTCCGTCGAGCCGAGACCGGCCATGACGGTGTACTCCCGGCGCATGTCGTGCGCCGTGGGCAGGATCTGACCCAACGGTGGCCGTCGCAGGACGAGCGATCCGGCAGGGGAGTCGACCCGGTAGGTCAGGTTGCTCTTGCCCCCGGCGATGAGGGTGATCTCGGGGCTCTGCCAGGCGGGGTCGCCGAGGGCACCCACCAGGTAGGGCCCGACGACAGCGGGGTCGGCTCCAGCGACAGTCATGCGCTGCAACCTAACCGCGCGGCCACCGGGCAGGATGGGGCAGGTGAAGAAGTGGGTCGCGCTCGTGACGGCGCTGGTGGTGCTCGGGGCGGCGGGCACCCTCGTGGTCCGGCACCGGATGGAGCAGGCGCGCGAACGGGACCGCGCCGAGGCGCTGGGTGTCGCGACGCGCTTCCTGGCCGCCTGGCAGAGCGGCGAGTACGCCGCCATGGGTGCCCTCACAGCGCGCGACCCCGACGCCGGCGACTCCTTCGGCAACCTGCGGGAGCGGCTGGGGATCACGGCGATCGCCGTGACTCCCGGCCGGCTCAACGGCGACGTGGTGCCGTACACCGCGACGGCCACGTTGCGCGGCCTGGGTGAGCTGACCTGGTCCTCGGACGTCCTGACCACCAAGACCAGCAAGGGCAGGCGAGTCGCCTTCCGGTCAGCCACCGTCTACCCAGGACTGCTCAACGGGCAGGTGCTCGACCGCTCCGAGCCGCTGGTCTCTCAAGGTGAGCTGACCGACCGGACGGGACGACCGATCCGCGCGGCGAGTCCTGACCTGGCGGCGAACGTCCTTGGCCGACAGGGAAAGGACCCGACGGGTCTCGAACGCCTCTACGCCGACCGGCTCACCGGGACCAGCGGGGGGCGCGTCCAGGTCGTGGAGCGGGGGAGCGACCGGGTCGTGCGGGTGGTCAAGGAGTTCCCGCCCAAGCCCGCGGCTCCGGTGCGGACGACGCTCGACCTCGACGTCCAGCAGGCCGGCGAGCGGGCACTCGCTGAGGTGACGGGACCGGCAGCCCTCGTCGCGATCGACACCAAGACCGGTGAGGTGCGGGCGATCGTCAACCACCCCGTCGTGGGCGTCCCCACCGCCCTGCGCAGCGAGGCGCCGGGGTCGACCTTCAAGGTCGTCATCGCTGCCGCAGCCCTCACGAACGGCCTGAAGCCGGAGACGGTGATCGACTGCCCCGAGCAGGTCGTGTTCGGAGGGAAGGCGTTCCGCAACGACGAGCCGATGCCGTTCAAGATGACGTTCGAGCAGGCCTTTGCCCGGTCGTGCAACACCGCGTTCCTCACCCTCGCCGACGGCTTCGCCAAGGGGACGGCGACGAAGACCGCGGCGCTGTTCGGCTTCGGACGTGGCGATCTGCTCCCCATCGGAGGGGAGGGCGGTGAGGTCCCCCCTCCGGCCACGACGTCCGAGGCGTACGCCGACATCCTCGGACAGGGACGGGTGGAAGCCTCGCCGCTGCTGCTCGCGAGCATGTCGGCCGCCGTCGCCTCCGGGGTGTGGCGGCAACCGCACCTCGTGGCCGGCGCGGCGCCGTCCAACGTCGTGACGTCACGGATCCTGCCGGACCTGCGTCGGCTGATGCGCGCCGTCGTGACGAGCGGCACGGCGGCGGGAGCCGGCCTTCCCCCCGGGACCGCGGGCAAGACAGGGACAGCGCAGTACGGCACGACCCTCCCGCTGCCCACGCACGCCTGGTTCACCGGGTACCAGGGCGATCTGGCGTTCTGCGTCTACGTGCAGGACGGAGCCTCCGGGGGGCGGGTCGCGGCTCCGCTCGCCGCCAGCTTCCTGCGGGCGCTCCCGGGTGCCTGACCTGCGAGGGGCTACCCGCCTCGTGGACCGTGAGCCGATCGTGCTCCCCGGCAGCCTCGTCGACGCGCTGGTACCCCCACCGGCCTTCGAGGGGGCGCGGTTCGCGACGTACCGCCCTGATCCGACGCAGCCGAGCCAGGCGGCCGCCGCGGCTGCCCTGGCGGCCTTCGCCGCACCGCCGACGCGCCCACGGTTCGGTCGACGGGTGGCCGCCGCCCCGCCGGGGGTGTACCTCGACGGCGGCTTCGGGGTCGGCAAGACCCACCTGCTGGCCTCGCTCTGGCACGCCGCTGACGGACCCAAGGCCTACGCCACCTTCGTGGAGCTCACCCACCTGGTCGGTGCGCTCGGCTTCGCGGAGACCGTCGTGGCGCTGCGCGGGCACCGGCTGCTGTGCATCGACGAGTTCGAGCTCGACGACCCTGGCGACACCGTCCTGATCAGCTCCCTGCTCGGTCGACTGGTCGACGCCGGCGTTCGGCTGGCCTGCACGTCGAACACACTGCCCGGGTCGCTGGGCGAGGGTCGGTTTGCCGCGGCCGACTTCCTGCGCGAGATCCAGGGACTCGCGGCCCACTTCACGCCGTACCGCGTGACAGGCGAGGACTACCGCCACCGTGGGCTCCCGCCGGCCCCCCAGCCACTGGCCCGCGAGGCCCTCACCGACCTGCAGCGCGAGGGTGCCTCGTGCGACGGCTTCGAGGCCCTCCTCGAGCACCTGGCCCGGCTGCACCCCAGCCGGTACGGCGCGCTGCTGGCCGGTCTCGACCTCGTGCTGCTCGACCGGGTCGTGCCGGTCAGCGACCACGCCGCGGCGCTGCGCCTCGTGGTGCTCGTGGACCGCCTGTACGACCGGGACCTCAGGGTGGCCTCGTCCGGCGTGCCGCTGGACCAGGTGTTCACCCGCGAGCTCCTCGAGAGCGGCTACCGCAAGAAGTACCTGAGGGCGACGAGCCGTCTCACCGCTCTCGCTCGGCAGTGAACCGCTGAGCCTTGGGCTGCGTAGGCACTCCTGAGGAAAGGGAGTCCGGATGGCGGTGCTCGGTCGCGGGTCGGTCTCCTTGACGAGCCCACGCGCGCCGTCCCTCGCTGACGAGGAAGGCCTGCGCGCGGCGTACGACGCCCACGGGGCCGAGCTCTACCGGTTCGTGCTCCGGGGGCTGGCGGACCCGATGACGGCCCAGGACGTCGTGCAGGAGACCTTCCTGCGGGCGTGGCGCGCCGCGGACCGGTTCGACCCCGAGTTGGCCAGCCTGCGGGTGTGGCTGTTCGCCATCGCGCGCAACGCGATGATCGACCAGGTCCGCACGTCAGGCGCGCGGCCGTGGCAGCGCAACCTGGTCGACCCGGTGACGGCCGAGGCCGTCGGCAGCGCGGTCGACGACGGCACCGAGGCCCTTCTCCGTTCCTGGGTCGTCGAGGAGGCGCTCCAGCGGCTGTCGGTCGAGCACCGGTCAGCGATCGTCGAGACGCACCTGCGGGGACGCCCCTACGCGGAGGTGGCCGCCGATCAGGGCGTGGCCGTCGGTACCTTGCGCACCCGGGTTTTCTACGGACTCAAGGCGCTGCGCATCGCCATGGACGAGATGGGGGTGACCCCGTGACACCGGACGAGTCGCAGGCCGCCCAGCACCGTGAGCTGCGCGAGTTGCTCGGTGCGTTCCTGCTCGGTGGACTCGACCGGGACGAACGCGTGTCCGTGCAGGCTCACCTCGACGGGTGCACCGCCTGTCGCGCCGAGCTCACCGAGCTGGCTGACCTGGTCCCGGCGCTGCGGGCGGTCGACCCGGCGCGTCTCGGCGACCCCGTCGTGGCGCCTGCCGCCGACCTGGGCGCACGCATCGTGGCGGCGGTGACCGCGGAGCGGCAGCTGCGGGACCGCAGGGTGCGGCTCGTCTCTCGCCGCCGAGCGTTGACCACGACGATGGGTGCCGCGGCCGCGGTGGCGCTGGTTCTCGCTCTCGGTATCGGCGTCGGACGGCAGAGCATCGACGCCCCAGCAGCCCTTCCCCAGCCCACGGCCACGGCCGTCATCCCCATGGAGCCGATCTCCCTGCGCAGCGATGTCCCCGGAGTCACCGTCGACAAGGCGGTCCTCATCCCGCACACCTGGGGCATCGAGGTCCGGTTCGTGGGCACCGGCTTCCTGCAGGGCGCCGACTACTCAGCCTGGGTCGTCGACCGCACCGGTGGCCGGACGCAGGCGGGGACCTTCGTGGGGGTGGGGCCCAAGACCCTGACGTGCAACCTGCAGTCGGCGCTGCTGCGCCGGGACGCCACGGAGTTCCTCGTCGTCGACACCCGGGGTCGCGTCGTGCTGGACGCCACCTTGCCGGCGACGCCGCTCAGCGGTTGAGCCGGTTCACGGTGTCCAACGGTTGACCGATCTGCGCGAAGTCGACGGCCACGAAGGTCGGGTGCATGCCGCGCTCCTCCGTGCACCGCAGCGACCGGGACAGGAGCGCCGCCTTGCGGTTGATGGCGTAGGCCTCCGCGCGGCTGGGTGCGGGCGTCGACACCCAGTTGTTGAGCAGGAACAGCGATCCCGTCACGAGTCCTCGTGCTGGCCGGCAGCTCAGGGCGGCTGCTGAGTCGGCTTGGTAGGGCGTCTCGGCGGCGTAGTCGTAGAAATTGCGCAGCCAGCCCTCGTCCAAGTCGCCGCGCTCCGTGAACGCGACCAGTCGCTTCCCGGTCCGCACCATGGACCCGAGAGTCGGCCAGGGCGCACCGCCTGTCGGCGGGGTCGCCGCGAACGCGTCCAGCCCGGCGGCGTCCAGGACGCGTCGGACGTCCTCCACCGTGACGTGGTCCTCGAGGATCAACGTGACCACAGCATCCCGGTGGCTGCGCAGCCAGTCCCGTACCCGCTTGAGCTCGGTCACGGCGTCCCGGGCGCCGAGCTGGCACACGACGTGGCACAGCCACACACCTTCCCTCGGCGCGAAGGAGTCCGCGAGCGGCGCCAGGCTGGTGCGTGCGGCGGGAGACAGCCGGGACAGGTACGCCTCCACCTCTGACGGCGTCGTCCAGTAGTGCAGGTCGAGCATCAGTCCGCGCACGCCACCGTCGAGCTGACGTACGAGATCGACGTCCTGTCCGGCGCTGAAGAACCCCTCGTCGCTGGAGGCCATGGCGTTGTGGCTCGTCAGGTACGTGACCTCGCCGTACGTCCGCTGGCACAGCTCGTGCGCGCTGTTGCAGGTCGGGGGAGGCAGAACGGGCGCCTGGGCGAGCCCGAACACGAGCACGGTGGCCAGCGCCGCGAAGGCGAGCGACGGGGCCGCCTGGGTGGCGCTGTGCCGACGGGCACTGCGTCGGGCCCAGGCGACGACGGCGCAGGCCAGCGCGGCGAGGAGCACGACGGCCACCAGCCGCAGGTAGGTGCCCACCACGGCGCCTCGCAGCTCGGTGTCCACGTCGCGCACCAGACCGACCGCCGTAGGAGGCAGTCCCGAGCCGCGGGTCAGGCGCGCCAGCGGGTCGGTGACGGTCCCCTCGACGAGGCGACCGGTCACGAGGGCCGCGACGCCGCCGGCGCCCAGACTCAGGGCCAGTGACCGCCAGACGCCGCCGCGCCGAAGCAGGAGTAGGGCGAGGGCGAGGCCCAGGCTCAGGATGCCCAGCACGGTGAGCCAGCGCAGCCCCAGCGGGACGAACGACCGGCTCAGGGACAGCGACGTGCCGGTCGAGGTGTCGGTGCGCAATGGCTGCCGCGCTGCGTCGACCAGGCCGGTGATGTTGCGGTTCACCCGCTCGAGCAGCCCCGGGTCGTCCTGCAGGTACGACGGGACGACGAGGGCGAGGGCCGAGTTGAGGTCACCCGCGGCCAGGGCGGCGACGACCAGCGGCCGGACGTCGGAGTCCGGGGGGAGGGCGGCCGTGAGCAGGGCGGTGACGCCAGGCGCGAGGCGGGCGGGGAGGGGCAGGTCGGGCAGGCTCAGTGGGAGCGCGCCGGCCTGGACCTCGCCGAGCATCCGGTCGACCGCCGCGCCGAAACCGGCCAGGGTCTGCTGAGTGACGGGGCGCCCTGCGGCCACCAGCCCGGGAGCAAGGTCGTGCACGAGGGCGACGACGTGCTCGATGATCGGCTGGAGGACCTGCAGGACGGCCAGCGCCTCGCGGTCGCCGAGCACGTAGTCGACGTAGCCGTCGAGGGCTCGGTTGACAACCTGCTCCACAACCTCCGGTGGCACGAGGAGCCGCAGGTTGGCCGTCACGTAGGTCGCGTCCACGGGGACGTCCCGCAGGGCCTCGCGGATGAGCTTCTGCGTCCCGGGAGCCGGGAGCACCTCGGTGTAGAGGCGCTCGTAGGCGTCTGTCTTGGCCACGACACGGTTGTCGAAGTCGCGGTCCAGCAGGGTGAGCCGGGTCGTGGAGGTGAGGACCAGGAGGACCACGCCGAGGCAGGTCAGCAGCAGCGGGAGGACCTCCCGTCGTACCGCTGCCCGTCGCATGCCTCCATCGTGCCCTGCTCAGGGTCAGGGTAGGACGCGGAACCAGATCAGGGAGGCCCCGGCAGCCGCCAGGGCGAGAACCAGACCCAGCCCGGTGAGCGCAGAGGTGAGCTCCCGCCGCTGGGTGGTGGTGCCGACGTCCGTGGCGATGTCCTGGTAGACGTCTCCGAGCTGGTCCTTGCTCAGAGCGGTGTAGCTGGTCCCGCCGGTGGCCTCAGCGAGAGCGGCCAAGGCGGCCGTGTCCACCGGGACCGCGATCTGCTGACCGCGCAGGCTGACCACCCCCTCCTGTGTGCCATAGGCGATCGTGCTGACCGGGATCTGGGCGTTGGCGGCGAGCTCAGCGCCGGTCTCGACGCTCTGCCCTGTGGTGTTGGACCCGTCGGACAGCAGGACGACGCGAGCCGGGGCGGTGGAGCCTTGGGCGCTGACGCCCTCGGCGGCCTGGACGCTGGCAGCCACGGCGTCGCCGATGGCCGTGCCGCCACCTATCTGCAGGTTCTGGATCGCCGTCACCACCGCCTCGTGGTCCTGCGTGGGCGTGGCTGCCACCCCCGCCGAGCTGGAGAACGACACCAGCCCCACCGCGAACGTGGCGGGCAGCCCGCGGACGAAGGCGGCAGCAGCGACCTTGGCCGCCTCGATGCGGGACGGCGAGACGTCGGAGGCCTCCATCGAGCCGGAGACGTCCAGCGCCACGATCAGGGTGGCCTGGGCGCGGGGGACACGGACGTCGGCGGACGGTCGCGCGAACCCCGTCGTCAGCGCCACCATGGTCAGCAGCAGCAGCGCGGCGGGCAGGTGACGGCGCCAGCCGGGTCGCCGGGGCATGACGGAGGCCAGCAGGTCCACGTCCGAGAACCGCGTCTCGTACGTCGAGCGGCGGCGTTGCAGGAGCAGGTAGGTGACGCCAAGGGCAAGCACGGCGAGCAGGAGCAGCAGGCGCCAGGGGGCGGCAAAGGAGAGGTTGCTGGGCATCAGGCACCCGCCACGCGGCGGGCTGCGCGCGCACGACGACGAAGTGCCAGGAACGCCGTCAGGTCGCGCAGCCAGTCGCCGTCGGTCGAGAGCGGGAGGTGGCCGGCGCCGGCCCGACGTACGGCCGCAGCGAGGTCACGGTGCCGCACTGCCGCAGCCTCCGCGTAGCGCTCGCGCAGCCGACGACTCCCGGTCGGGACGTCGAGGGTCCGTCCGCTCTCGGGGTCGACGACCCGCAGCATCCCGACGTGCGGGAGGGACAGCTCTCCGGGGTCGTGCACCTGGACGACGACGACGTCGTGACGACGGGCCAGGCGCGTGAGCGGCTGCTCCCACGACCGCTCACCGAGCAGGTCGGACACCACCACCACCAGACCACGACGAGGGAGCGGGACCGCCGCGAGGGCCTCCGCGAGCGGCGGTGCCGAGCCCTCGCCCACGTCGACGCCGTCGAGGACGGACAGCAGGTGCGGGGCGGCGAGGCGCGAGCCGCGAGGGGGCAACCGGCGGACACCATCGCAGGTGAGCAGCACGGCACCGAGCCGGTCGCCAGGACCGGACGACAGGTGGGCGAACGCGGCAGTCGCCGTCAGGGCCAGGGTCCGCTTGTCCTGCACCCGCGTGCCGAACGACATGGACGGGGTGAGGTCGACGACCAGGGTGGTCTCGAGCTCCCGCTGGGGCGTCGTGGTGCGCACGTGGGGATCGCCGGTGCGGGCGAGGACGGCCCAGTCCATCCGGCGGACGTCGTCGCCAGGCTGGTAGGAGCGCGCCTCCGCGAGATCTCCACCGGTGCCCTGGTGGATGCCCAGGTGCTCACCGTGCATCACCCCGTCGACCTTGTGCGCCACCTCGAGCAGCAGGCGTCGGGCGGGGGCGCCGCGGGTCAGGAGAGCACCGACGGTCATGCGGCACCGTCCGCCAGCTGGGACGGCGCGACCGAGGGCTGCGGGACGACCTCGAGCACGCGCTCGACCAGCCGGCGCGGGGGGACTCCGTCGGCTATGGCGTCGTAGGTGAGGACCAGCCGGTGCGACAGCACGTCAGTCGCGACGTCGGCGACGTCAGCTGGCAGCGCGTAGCCACGGCCCCGCAGCAGCGCCGTGGCGCGGGCGGCGGCGACGATGCCGAGGCTGCCACGCGGCGAGGCGCCGTGGACGATGAGCGGCCCGAGCTCCGGAAGGTGGAAGTCGACCGGCAGCCTGGTGGCCATCACCAGACGCACGGCGTAGTCGGCGACCGCGTGGTGCACGAAGACCGCGTCGGCTGCCGCCTGCAGTCCGGTGAGCTCGTCCAGCGACAGGACCTGGGCGGCGGTCGGCCGGTCGACCGACATGCGCCGCACGATCTCGAGCTCATCGGGCATCGACGGCGTCGGGACGTTGACCTTCAGCAGGAAGCGGTCCAGCTGGGCCTCGGGCAGCGGGTACACGCCCTCGCTCTCCAACGGGTTCTGTGTCGCCATGACCACGAAGGGGGTGGGGAGTGGGTACGTCGTTCCCGCGAGCGAGACCTGGCGTTCGGCCATCACCTCCAGCAGCGCTGACTGCACCTTGGCCGGCGCGCGGTTGATCTCGTCGGCGAGGACCAGGTTGGCGAACACCGGGCCGAGCTCCACCGCGAAGTCCTCCTTGGACGGCCGGTAGACGCGCGTGCCGAGGATGTCGCTCGGCACCAGGTCCGGCGTGAACTGGAGGCGGACGCTGGAGCCGCCGATGACGGTGGCGAGGGTGTCGACCGCGAGGCTCTTGGCCACACCGGGCACCCCCTCGAGCAGGCAGTGGCCGCGGGCGAGCAGGGCGACAAGCATCCGCTCGAGCATCTGGTCCTGGCCGACGACGACGCGCTTGACCTCGAAGAGCGCCCGCTCGAGCAGGGCTCCGGGTTCCTGGGTGGATCGGCGGACGGGGCTCACGATGGGTCCTCCTGTGGCAGTGGGTTCGGACCAACGTCACCCGCGAACCTGGGAGGGACCTGTGAGCGTCCTCAGGAGGCTGTGTCAGAAGACGTCGGCGTAGTCACGTCGGTTGAGGGCGGCGTCGGACAGAGACCCGTCCCCGCGGGGCACGGCGATCGCGCGGCCGTTGCGGACGAAGCGCACGCCGGACACGTCGGCGAGCGCACCGAGCGTGACCACAAGCTGCGCATAGCCGAGGACCTCGTCCGTGCGGTTGGCCACGTTGTCGGGAGCGGGAACCTCCACGACGACGGTCCCGGGAATGCGCGTCCGCTCGTCGATCTTGGCCTTCAGCGGCACCGCCGAGGTGATACCGGCGTCCTGCTCGCGGGCGTTGGGGCCGGCCTCGAGCGTCGCGAGGACGTCGGCGGGAGTCGGTGGGACGGGGACCCGACGCACGACGGCGACGAGGTGCTGGTTGCGGGCGAGGTAGATGACGGCGCGGCCGGTCCCGGTGGGGGCCGGGCTCGCGGTCGTCACGATCGCCTGGAACGGCCCGGCGTTGCGGTCCAGGGCGCGAGGCGTGGTCTCGGCGCCCAGGCCGCAGCCGGCCGTGAGCGCCGTCAGTACGGCGAGCGTCGCGAGTCGCCTCACAGGTCGCGCCAGGGCAGCTCGACGCGGAACCGGCCACCGCCACCGGGCCGGTCCAGCACGGTGACCTTGCCGCCGTGCGCGATCACGTGCTCGGACACCAGCGCCAGTCCCAACCCGACACCGTCGCTGCCGCCGCGGGCGTGCGCCGCCCGGCCTCGTCCGAAGCGGTCGAACACCAGCGTCCTCTCGTCGGGCGGGACGCCGGGGCCGGTGTCGTCGACGTCGACGAGCAACGCGGTCTCCGAGCGCCAGGCGTGCAGGGAGTGCAGGCCGCCGCCGTGGTTCTCGGCGTTGGCGATCAGGTTGTCGAGCACCTGGGCGATGCGGGGGGCATCCATCGGCCAGGTCAGTGGTGTCTCGTCGACGGTCACCAAGGACGCCGGCAGCTGCCGGCGCTGGACCGCGTAGGTGAGGACGCCGGCGACGTCTTGCTCGGTGAGCTGCGTGGGGCGCTCGGCTCGTGCGAGCTCGAGCAGGCCCTGCACGAGCTCGTTGAACCGCGTGACCTCGTCCACGACGAGCTCGGCCGCCGCCCTGCTGCGCGGATCCAGGTCGGCGCTGCGGTTCTGCAGCACCTGGGACGCCGACGCGAGCGTCTGCAGCGGTGAGCGGAGCTCGTGGCTCACGTCTGAGGCGAAGCGGCGCTCCCGCTCCATCCGGTCACTCACCTCCTGCACCATCCCGTTGAAGGAGTCCGACAGGTCGACGAGGTCAGGGTCGTCGTGGGGCTCCATGCGCACCGAGAGGTCGCCGTCCATGACCTGGCGGGCCGCGGCGCTGGCCGCCCGGAGCGGCGAGAGCACCCGGCGGCCGATCCACAGGCTCAGGGCGATGGCCAGCCCGGTCGCCAGCACCGCTGCCGCACCGAGACCACCGGCCACCGTGCGCAGGGTCGACTGCACCTCGGACAGGCTCTGCACCTCGTAGAAGGCGGTCTCGGTGTCCGGGTAGGGGACGCCGACGACGATCGCCGGCCGCCCGCCCACCTTGATGCGCTGGACGGCCGGGCTGCCGAGGTCGACGAGGTCGATGAGGGCGGCCGGCACGGCGCGCGTGAGCCCGTCGTCCGCCGTCCGGGCGTACCACTCGCCCTCTTTGCGAACGAGCGGCTGGCGGCCCTGTCCGGTGTCCAGGGCCCGGAGGGCGGCCACGATGTCGGCGTCGTCGGCCGACGCGCTGGTGCGGACGGCTGCCGCGTCGAAGTACGCCGCACGGACCGCCGTGCGCTCCCGCTCGCGCACCAGGTTGTACGTCGTGAGCTGGTAGCTGGCGACCGCGAGCCCGAGCGACAGGAGCAGGGCCCCCGCGGCGAACAGCGTGGTGACCCTGGCCCGCAGCCCCCGGAACCTCATCTGAGCTTGTAGCCCAGGCCTCGCACCGTCACGACGTGCTGGGGATCGGCGGGGTTCTTCTCCACCTTGCGGCGCAGCCGGCCGACGTGCACGTCGACCAGGCGCTCGTCGCCGTAGTCGTACTCCCAGACCAGCTTGAGCAGCTGGGTGCGCGACAGCACCTGCCCGGCGTGCGCAGCGAGCTCGCAGAGCAGGCGGAACTCCGTGCGTGTGAGCGACACCTCGACCCCGTCGACGTGGACCTCGCCGGCGTCCGCGCGCAGCACGAGCTCGTCGAAGCGCAGCTCCTGACCGGCAGTGGGGTTGTCCGGGGGGGTCAGGACCCGACGGCGCAGCGCCCGCAGTCGGGCCGAGAGCTCCTTCACCGCCACCGGCTTCACGACGTAGTCGTCCGCGCCTGCCTCGAGGGCGGCCACGATGTCGTGGGTGTCCTCGCGCGCGCTGACCACCACCACGGGCACGTCGCTGGTGCGGCGCAGCTGGCGGACGCACTCGTAGCCGTCCATCCCTGGGAGCATGAGATCGACGATGACGGCGTCCGCCGGGCTGACGGCGTGATGGGCGAGGCCCTCCTCGGCGGTGCCGACGGCCGTCACCGCGTAGCCCTCGTCCTCGAGCGCCATCGTGAGCGCTGCGCGGATGCGGTCGTCGTCCTCGACGACGAGCAGTGTGGTCACGCGTTCATCATCGCTCAGGCCTGGTTGGGCCGGTCGGCGTGGGGGCCTTGTCACGCAACTGACACGCGAGCGCAGAGGGGCCGTCACGCCACGAGGCGAGTGTGGTCCTCATGTTCAACGGCGTTCCTGCCCGAGAGCGTCCTGTCGAGTCGGCCTCCGGGTCGTACGTCCGAACGAGGAGCCCGAGATGACCACCACCCCCCTCCGCGAGGTCCCCAGCGTCCTGCCGGTGCTCGAGCTCCGACTCGAGGGCGACCTGGACATCTCCACCCTCCCCGTCCTGCGTGAGCGGCTCGAGGAGGCCCTGAGCCTCGGCCCGCGTCGGCTGGTGGTCGACTTCGCCGCCTGCCGCTACCTCGACGCCCAAGCCATCCTGGTCCTCCTCGAGGCGCACCGCGCGATGTGGCGCCGCGAGGGCCGCCTCGTGCTGCGGCACTGCAGCTCCGCCACGACCCGCCTGCTGGCCCTGGCCGGCGTGCTCAACGTCTTCGAGATCGAGGGCGAGGGCGAGATCGAGGCCACTGACCGGGTGGCGAGCGGGCTGTGACCAGCAACGAGCGGTTGCACGGCCGCTGCGACCTCGCCACGCCCACGGCACTTACGCCGCTCACCGCTGTCGTCGCCCGTCGGGCGCGCAGCCGCCGCAGGCTGCTGGCGACCCGGCTGCTGCGCTGACCTGACTGACTGGGCCGTCAGGCCCAGCACCACGCGACCCCGTCCGACCCTCCGGTCAGGCGGGGTCGGTGCGTTGCAGCTCCACCACGGCGACGGTCTCCGGAGCGAGGAGGACGTCGCTCCCTCGCAGATCGGCCCGGCCCAGCAGCACAGCGGTGGCTGCCAGGGGGAGCGGCACGGACTGAGGCGCCGTCGAGAGGTTGCACGCGACGGCAACGTGGCCCCTTCGGAGCACGAGCCAGCGGGCCCCCTCGTCGTAGGTCGTGCCGTGCCTGTCCCACATCCCTGACACGAGGTCGGGGTGGCTGCGCCGCAGGCGCAGCAGGTCGCGGTGCCAGGCGAGCAGGTCGTCATCGAGCACCCAGTCGAGCGTGGAGGCCGACACGGTGGCCGGGTCCTGCGGGTCCGGGACGTCATCGGTGGCCCAGCCGTGGGTGGCGAACTCGGCGCGTCGGCCGCGGCGTACGGCCTCGCCCAGGTCGCCGCTGTGGTCGGAGAAGAACTGCCACGGAGTGCGGGCGCCGTACTCCTGCCCCATGAACAGCATGGGCGTGTACGGCGAGAGCAGGACCAGCGCTGCGCCGATCCGCGCCAGGCCGGGGGTCAGCGCCGGGCGGTCGCCGAGGGCGCGGTTGCCGACCTGGTCGTGGTCCTGCAGGTAGACGACGAAGGCGCTCCCGGGCACGCCGTCCGGAACCGAACGACCGTGCGGACGCTCGCGGAAGGTCGACCACGTGCCGTCGTGGACGAACGCGTCGTCGAGGGCCTTGCCCATGGTCGCCAGGGACCCGAAGTCGACGTAGTACCCGTCGCGCTCGCCCGTCAGCAGCGCCAGGAGGGCGTGGTGCACGTCGTCGCACCACTGGCCGTCCAGGCCCCAGCCGTCGGGACGGGGGAGCACCGTGACCGGGTCGTTGAGGTCGCTCTCCGCGACCAGCCAGGGCGTCCATCCCTGGTCCGCGCCGAGGGCGGTGACCTCTGCGGCGAGCTCGGCGAGCACGTGCACGGGGGAGTCGTCGACGAGGGCGTGCACGGCGTCCAGCCGCAGGCCGTCGAGGTGGAACGACTGCAGCCACATCAGCGCGTTGTCGATGAGGTACCGCCGGACCTCCGACGACCCGGGCCGATCCAGGTTCACCGCCGAGCCCCAGGGGGTCTGGTGATCGTCGGTCAGGTAAGGACCGAACTCCGGCAGGTAGTTGCCGCTCGGCCCGAGGTGGTTGTAGACGACGTCCATCGCCACCCCGAGGCCAAGGGCGTGCGCGGCGTCGACGAAGCGCTTGAGGCCGTCGGGGCCGCCGTACGGGGCGTGGACGGCGTACCAGGCGACCCCGTCGTAGCCCCAGCCCCAGCGGCCGTCGAAGCCGTTGCAGGGCAGCAGCTCGATGGTCGTGATGCCCAGCGCGGCGAGGTGGGGCAGCTTCTCGACAGCGCTGTCGAAGGTGCCCCCCTCGGTGAAGGTGCCCACGTGCAGCTCGTAGAGCACGGTGTCGGAGAGCGGGCGACCCTTCCAGGCTGCATCGGTCCACGGGAACGCGTCGTCGTCGTAGGTGCGGGACGCGCCGTGGACGCCGTCGGGCTGCCACCGGCTCCGAGGGTCCGGCCGGGGCGGCCCGCCGTCCAGGCTGAAGGCGTAGTCGGTGCCGTCAGCCTCGACGCGCCAGTGCTCACCGGCGGGTGCCATGGGGAGGGTGGACCCGTCCAGGAGCAGGTCGACGTGTTTCGCCGTCGGCGCCCAGACCTCGAAGGTCCTCACGTCCGCACCAGCAGCCGGACGGGCAGGCCGGCGAGCAGGTCGGTCCATTCGCCCGGCGGGAGGGTCACGTGGTCCGCCGTGCCGCCCCGCAGGGGAACGACGGTGATCACCCGGTCGGCGCGGCAGAATGCGAGCGTGCCCTCCGGAGCATCCACCGGGGCGTAGGTGGCCTCGGTGCCGAACCACTCCGGGTTCTCCCGCCGAAGGCGCAAGGTCGTGCTCACGACCCGGAGCTTGTCGCTGTCCAGCGAGTCGTCCGGGCCGGCCAGCAGGGCCCGGCGCCGGTCGTAGTCGACCGGCCGCCGGTTGTCCGGGTCGACCAGGGACAGGTCGACCAGCTCGCAGCCCTGGTAGGTGTCGGCGACCCCCGGCATCGTGAGCTGCACGAGCTGCTGGGCCAGGACGGTGCTGCGCCAGGCGTCGGAGAGACCGTCGACGAAATCGCTGATCGCTGCCGAAAGCTTCGGGTCGGCGAGCAGCGCCCTGACGTAGCTCGCCACGGCCTGGTCGTAGTCGCTGTCCGGATCGATCCACGACGTACGGGCCTTCGCCTCGCGCGTCGCCTTCTCGGCGTACGCCACCGCGCGGTCGGCATCCAGCGGCCAGGCACCCACCACGGTCTGCCACAGCAGCTGCTCGGTCGGCGGGTCGATGCGCTGGGGGAGCCAGGCGGTCCACTGCGTGACCGCCTCCCCCCACTCCCGGGGTCGCTGCGACAGCAGCGCCAACCGGGCGCGGACGTCCACGGACCGCTTGGTGTCGTGGGTGGACAGGCAGGTCATCGTCAGCGGCCAGTCCCGCTGCTGCCGCTCGCACGCCTGGTGCCACTGCTGGACGGTGGTCCCCCACGAGGAGGGATCGCCGCCGACCTCGTTGAGGGCGATCAGTGGCAGGTAGCGGTAGAAGGTGGTGTCCTCGACGCCCTTGGCCATCACCGGTCCACAGGTCTGCTGGAACCGGGTGACGAACTCGTCCGCGCCGGGTAGGTCCCCCAGCGCCAGGTCGCCGAGCAGGCGGGCCTCCCGGGCGCGGCGGGGGAGCGCTTCTTGCGCGGTCGCGACCGCTGCCTCCACGTGGGCGCGCGCGGTGGCGTCAGCAGGTCGGCCAGGCTGGACGTAGGCGCGGTAGACGTCGAACGCGACCAGTACCTCGACCAGCGCCTCCCGCAGCCCCCGTCGGGTCACGTCCAGGTGCGCTGCGTCGCAGGCCGGCTTGGCCAGGTCGGTCAGTCGGTCGACCTCGGCCGCGAGCACCTCGTCGAGGACCTGGCGCTTCGCTGCCGTGACGACCTCGGAGTACGTCGCGCTGTCGCCGGTGACCGACTCCCAGAGCGATGTCAGGGGCTGCTGGCCGGCGGGGTCCACGAACAGTCCGAGCACGAGGTTCAACGCGTCGTACCCCGAGGTTCCCGCGCACGGCCAGGTCGTCGGCAGCTCCTCGCCCGGCTCGAGGATCTTCTCGGCCACGACCCACAACCCACCCGTCCGGTCGGCCAGGCGGGCCAGGTAGCCCTGCGGATCGGCGAGCCCGTCGGGATGGTCGATGCGCAAGCCGTCGATGACGCCGTCAGCGACCTGCTGGAGCACCAGTTCGTGGGTGGCGTCGAAGACGTCGGGGTCCTCGACGCGCAGACCGGCCAGGGTGGTCACGTCGAAGAACCGACGATGGGTGCTCTCCTCCGACCCGGTGTGCCAGTCCGCCAGGCGGTAGTGCTGGTTGTCGAGCGTCGCCATCGTGTCCCCCGGCACGAGGCTGCCTTCGGCGAGCGGCAGGACGTGCTCGAAGTAGCGCACCGTGTCGCCCTCGAGCAGAACGTCACCGACCACCTCGGCCAGCGGGCCACCGAGGACCGGGACGAGCAGCCGCCCGCGGGTCCAGTCCACGTCGAACCACGAGGCGTACGGCGAGGACTGGCCCTCGCGCAGCACCGACCACCACGCAGCGTTGCGGGAGACCGGGGCGCTGATCGCCATGTGGTTCGGCACGATGTCGAGCACGATCCCGAGCCCCGCCGCGCGACACGCGGATGCCAGCGCGTCGAGGCCGGCCTGACCCCCGAGCTCGTCGTCGACCCTGCTGTGGTCCACGACGTCGTACCCGTGCTGGCTGCCCGGCGCCGACGCCAGCCACGGTGAGCAGTAGACGTGGGTGATGCCGAGGTCGGCGAGGTAGGGGACGACCGCTGCCGCCTGGTGGAGGGTGAACTCCGGGGTGAGTTGGAGGCGGTAGGTGCTGAGCGGGGCCACTCAGTAGACCTTGCGGAGAAGCAGGATCGAGCGACCCTCGACGGGGAACGCTTCGCCGGTCTTCAGGGCCCGCTGATCAGCGGTGTCCAGCAGCGGGGCGTGCGTGTCGACGACGACCTCCCACCGGTCGCCTGCGCCGACGTCGGGCAAGAGCACGTCCATCGTCTCGTGGTGCCCGTTGAACACCATCCAGAACTGGTCGTCCTTCACGTGCTCGCCGCGCGCGTCCGGCTCGCGGATGGCCTCGCCGTTGAGGAAGACGGTCACCGACCGCGCGAAGCCGGTCTCCCAGTCCTCGTCAGACATCTCCTCACCGGCAAGGGTGTACCAGCCGATGTCCTCGAGGGGGCTGCCCTTCACCGGGCGGCCCTGGAAGAACCTGCGTCGGCGAAAGACGGGGTGCTCGCGGCGGAGCTTGGTGAGCGAGGCCAGGAAGTCGGTGAGGACCTCGAAGTCCTTGGACCGCTCCCAGTCGACCCAGGCGATCTCGCTGTCCTGGGCGTAGACGTTGTTGTTGCCGTGCTGGGTCCGACCGAGCTCGTCGCCGTGCAGCAGCATCGGCACACCCTGGCTGAGCAACAACGTCGTGAGGAAGTTGCGCTTCTGCTGCTCGCGCAGGGCGATGACGTCGAGGTCGTCGCTCTCGCCCTCCACGCCGCAGTTCCACGACCGGTTGTGGCTCTCCCCGTCGTTGTTGTCCTCACCGTTGGCGTCGTTGTGCTTGTCGTTGTAGCTCACCAGGTCGTGCAGGGTGAACCCGTCATGGGCGGTGACGAAGTTGATGGAGGCGAACGGCCGCCGGCCGTCCTGCTCATAGAGGTCGGCTGAACCGGTGAGCCGGGAGGCGAACTCGGCCAGCGTCGCCTCGTCGCCGCGCCAGAAGTCGCGAACCGTGTCGCGGTACTTGCCGTTCCACTCGGTCCACAGCGGGGGGAAGCCCCCGACGTTGTAGCCGTTCTCGCCGATGTCCCACGGCTCGGCGATCAGCTTGACCTGACTGACGACCGGGTCCTGCTGGACGAGGTCGAAGAAGGCGCTCAGGCGGTCGACCTCGTGGAACTGGCGGGCCAGGGAAGAGGCGAGGTCGAAGCGGAAGCCGTCGACGTGCATCTCGGTGACCCAGTACCGCAGCGAGTCCATGATCAGCTGGAGCACGTGTGGGTGCTTCATGAGCAGCGTGTTGCCGGTGCCGGTGGTGTCGTAGTAGTGCGCGCGGTCCTCGTCGACCAGGCGGTAGTAGGCGTTGTTGTCGATGCCGCGGAAGCTGAGCGTCGGCCCGAGCTGGTTGCCCTCGGCGGTGTGGTTGTAGACGACGTCCAGGATGACCTCGAGGCCGGCGGCGTGCAGCTCCTTCACCATCGCCTTGAACTCCTGCACCGGCTGACCGGTCGCGGAGTATCCGTTGTGCGGCGCGAGGAAGCCGATGGTGTTGTAGCCCCAGTAGTTGCGCAGCCCCTGCTCGGCGAGGTGGCTGTCGTGCACGAACTGGTGCACGGGCATGAGCTCGACGGCGGTGACGCCGATGCGCTTGTAGTGCTCGATCATCACCGGGTGGGAGACCGCGGAGTACGTGCCACGGATCGCCTCGGGGATGTCGGGGTGCGTCTGGGTGAGGCCCTTGACGTGCGCCTCGTAGATCACGGTCTCGTTGTACGGCGTGCGCGGGTGCCGGTCGTTGTCCCAGTCGAAGTACGGGCTGATGACCACGCTCTTAGGCATGTGCGGCGCCGAGTCGGTGTCGTTGAAGCTGTCGTCGGACCAGTGGTAGGAGAAGCAGGCCTGGTCCCAGTCGACCTCCCCGTCCATGGCCTTGGCGTAGGGGTCGAGCAGCAGCTTCGCCGGGTTGCAGCGGTGCCCGTTCTCGGGCTCGAACGGGCCGTGCACGCGGTAGCCGTAGCGCTGGCCGGGGCTGGTGCCGGGGAGATAGCCGTGCCAGACGAACGCGTCCCGCTCGCGCAGGGGGATGACGGTCTCGTTGCCTGCCTCGTCGAACAGGCACAGGTCCACCCGGTCGGCGACCTCGCTGAACAGGGCGAAGTTGGTGCCGGAGCCGTCGAAGGTGGCGCCGAGCGGGTACGGCGTACCCGGCCAGGGGCGAAGGGGTTCGGACACTGCGGGGGCTCCAGTGAGTCAGGGGGGCGGGCGTGAAGGCGACGCGGTGGAGACGTGGGCGGCGTACCCGATCGCGGGGTGGCTACGCGGCCTCGTGGACGAGAGCCGCGACGTAGAGGGTGACGAGCGTCTCCACCATCGGACCGGTGGCCGGGCGCGGCTCCGGCTGGTTGACCCAGTCGGCGAGCACCTCGGTCGCCGCGCCGGTCAGGGCGAGGCCCAGCAGCCGCGCCGACACCGGATCGGCGTGCTGCAGGGTGTGGGCCGCGATGACCTCGGCGAACAGCAGGGCCGTCGCCTGTCGGTCGGCCTCGAGCCCTCCGGCCAGGCGCACCTCGCGGTGGGTGACGCGCGCCCGGCGAGGGTCGGCCGTGAGGAGGTCGACGTACTGGCGCACGCCCTCTCGGATGCGCTCCTGCGGGGCGAGGTCGGTGCGCGCCGCGATCGGCATGAGCGAGGCCAGCACCTCTGACATGACGTGGCGGTACACCGCGAGCAGGAGGGCCTCCCGTGCGGGGAACTCCTCGTAGAACGACCGGGTGGCCACCCCGGCGACCGAGCACAGGCGCTCGACCGTCGTGCCGGCCCAGCCGTCGGTGCCGAACAGCTCGAGCCCGGCGTCGACCAGCCGTTCGCGACGGTCAGCCCGTCGCTCGGACTCGGAGAGCCCGCCGTACACCCGCCCCTGGATGGCCATGGGATCAGGTTAGGGCGCTCAGTCGGCGCGGCGGGCTCGGACCTCGGGCCGAGCCCGCAGGCGCGCCAGCCCCAGGCCCGCCGAGGCGGTGATGGCGAAGGCCAACAGGCCGAGGGCCTGCACCTGTTCGCGCTGGCGACGGTCCACCATGGCCATCTGCTGGCCGGCGTTGAAGGCGGGGTCGTCGTCCTTGAGCGTGCCGGCCATGGCGAGGGCCAGCTGCAGCTCCTGCTGCTCCTGGATCGCGCCGGCGGTCAGCGGCTGGAGCTGGACCTGGGTCTGCACCTGCGGCTGGGGCTGGGCCTGGGGCTGCGCCGCCGGGGGAGCGGGCGCCGGCGGCGGGGGCGGGGGGTTGGGCGCGGGCTGCGCGGGCGGCGCCGGCGGGTCCGGGACCGCAGCCACCGGGCGCGGCTTGACGATCGCCTGCTCCTTGAGGCAGGTGACGTTCACCCGCGCTCGGCCGACGATCGTGTTGCGCAGCACCAGGTCGACGTCCTGGACGTAGCTGCCCGGCTTGACGTCCACGCAGCTCACCCGGACCCGGAACGCGCCGCTGCTGGGCTTCTTGACGTCCAGGCCCTTCAGGGCGCCGGCGTCCAGGGTCCCGAGGACCGGGGTGCGGTTGTGCGGGACCGCCACCACGTCCTGGCGGTCCGACAGGCTGGCGAGCAGCCGGCTGATGACGGCGGAGAACTCGTCGCCGTTGTTGCAGACGATCGGCTGACCGGCGGGGATGATCTGCTCCTCGTCGCACCGGACACCACCGGGTGGGGCGAGCATGCCGGTCCCCTGCGCGACCCTCTTGAGGTCAGGGGCCGCGACGATCTCGCCTGCCGTCAGGCCGATGACCTTGATGCGGTTGTCCTGGAGGAGCTTGAGGGTGGGTCCGAACTCGAGCTGTGGGTCGTTGCGGTTGCTGCCGGGCCCGTTGTCGCCGGTGTCGGGCTGGCCGCCGAAGGGCGCCTGCATGTACTCGTTCGTCGCCAAGATGACGATCCGGCGCACGTCCGGGCTGCCTCGCCAGTTGGCGCCCTGGTTGGGTGCGACGCCCGTGATCGTGGAGGGCAGCTGCCGGTCCTTGAGCGACTGTTCCTCCTCGGTGCGGGTGCCCGCTCCGTTGGCGAGGTTCTTCAGCGCGATGAGCTGGCCCTCGAGGTTGTCGGTGGCGACCGGCGGGGGCGTCTCGACGGCGAGCAGTTGCACGGCCTCGTCGAACTGGGCGTTCGGCGGTCCGATGGCCCGCAGGCGCTTGTAGATCGTCGGCTTGACGTAGCGCCGGGTCGGGTTCAGCGGGTCGACGTACTCCGGGGGGAACGCGGCTTGACCCTTGCCGGGGCCGGTGCCGATCGTGCCGATCCCGACGTTGAGGTCGACGCGCTGCTGGACGAGGCTGCGGGTAATGGACCGGATGTTCTTCTGGAGGTCGATGAGGTAGTCGCTCATCGACGCCGAGACGTCGTTGAGGAAGAAGAGGTCGAGCGGCGTGGGGTTCTTGGGCAGATCGAGCGTGAAGTCCTCGATGCTCGACTGCCCCACGGGCAGCGAGACGTTGCGGGCGCGGGGCGTCACGACGCCGGGGAGCGGGGGCGCGACGCTGAGGTCACCGACCGGGAGCGGGGTGAAGACCTGTCCGGGCGGGGTCGGGTCGACGTACCGCAGCAGGGAGTGGCCGGCGATCGCGTGAGCGCTCGACTGGTCGCCCCGGTCGCCGAGCAGCGTGCCGGGTCGAGGCCGGAGACCCGCCGGGATGGACACGCCTTGTCCTGTGCCCGGCTCGAGCTCCAGGAGGTTGCCGCTGACCTCGACGACGAGGCGGCTGCTGCCCAAGCGCGACGCCGCAGAGGTCACACCGGCCGGCGCCCGGAAGCCGGTGAACTGGCGCCCCCCGTCGAAGCTCTGCACGCCGCCGTTCGGGCCGAACGCGAAGACCTGCCCACCACTGCCCGCGGTGACCGCGGTGTAGCTGCTGCCTCCGACGGCCGTGAACGTCGCGCCGCCGTCTCGCGAGGTGAGCAGCCGGCCGCCGACGATGCCGTAGAGGGTGTTGGAGTTCGAGGGGTCGATGTCGAGCTGGCTGAAGCCGGTGCCGCCCCCGGGGAGGTCGCCCGCTCCGGTCTGGAGCGTCCAGGACCCGCCGCCGTCGGTGGTGCGGTAGAGGAAGCCGGTGGGCGTGCCCCCGGTTCCGGGGACGCCTCCGGTGAGGCCGCCGGGCAGGCCGGTGGTGCCACCGCCGTTGTCGCTCCCACCGGTGGCAGTGGGGCTGATGGTGAGGTAGGCGGTCCGTCCGTCGGACGCCGCGCGCAGCAGGCGCGGCGCACCCTGGGTCGGCAGGCCGTTGTCGCTGGTGGCCCAGGAGCCAGCGGCGCCCCCGTCGGCGCTGACGAGGACGTGCGGGCGGCTGGCGGCGCCGGAGCCCTCCTGGACGGCGGCGAGCGCGCGCCCCCCGAGCAGGGCGACTGAGACGATCTGTGCGCCGGTCCCGAGGAAGGGCTGGCTGCCCGTGACGGTGGGGGAGAGCTCGAAGACGCGGCTCCACGCGCAACCGTGGCTCTTCGAGACCTGGATCGCGTAGCCGTTGGTGGTGGCGACGTTCTGCGGCTTCTGTTCGTTGACCGTGTACGTCTCGACGACGTCGTGGTCCGAGCCGTTCAACCCGGAGACCGGGGCGAAGGGCGCGACCTTGATCGCCTCCCACCGGCCCACGGGCTTGGGCGCGCAGCTCAGGTGCGGGGCCGTCGCCAGCGCGACCGCGGGCACCGCGGCGACGAGCAGGGCGCCGGAGACCAGCGCCGCCCGGAACCTCGGTCGTGTCACGCGCCCGGTCACTTCTTGGTGGTGGTGCGCTTCTTGCCGGCCGCAGGGGTGGTGCTGCGGCCCGCAGCGGTGGCCTTGTTGGCCGGCTTCGCGGCGGCGGGGGCGGTGACCGACCTGGGCGCCGGCTTGGCCGCGGCCGTGCGCGTACGGCGGACAGGAGCCACCGTGGTGGTGGCACTGCCCGGACCGCCGATGGCCGTGAGGAGCGGGGCGAGCGCGTCGGTGAGGACCTCACCCTCCAGGGTCTCCTCGGCGTCGAGGCGCGCGGCCAGGCTGTCGAGCTCGCGCCGGTGTGCGCGCAGGATCGCCTTCGCCTCGTCGCGGGCCTGCTCGACCAGGTCACGGATGGCCTTCTCGACCTCGCGCTGCGTCTGGTCGGACAGCTCGATCAGCTGGCTGTCGTTGCCCAGGAAGCCCTCGCCGGCCTTGACCTGCAGGCGCAGCGGCCCGACGACGTCGCTCATGCCGTACTTGGTGACCATGTCGCGGGCGAGCTCGGTGGCGTGCTCGAGGTCCTGCTCGGCACCGGTCGAGCCCTCGCCCAGCACGAGCTCCTCGGAGGCGATGCCACCGAGAGTGGCCACCAGCTGGCTGTGCAGGCTGCTGCGGGTGAGCAGCGTCGCCTCGGTGTCCCCGAACGAGGCAGCAGCCACGACGCGGCCACGGCCGAGCACGGTGACCCGGTGGATGTCCTCGATGCGACCGAGCGTCGCCGCGACGACGATGTGCCCGATCTCGTGGTACGCCGCGCGGAGCCGCTCCTCGGTGGTGAGCACGCGCCCACGGCGCTGCGGACCCTCGAGCACGCGGACGACCGCCTCCTCGAGGTCCTTCTGCGCGATCTGGCTGCCCTTGCGGCGGATGGTGAGGAGCGCGGCCTCGTTGACGACGGAGGCGAGGTCGGCACCGGTGAACCCGGGGCAGCGCTCCGCGAGCCTCTCGAGGCTGACGTCCGGCCCGAGGGGCTTCTTGGCCGCGTGGATGTTGAGGATGCGCACGCGCCCCTCGAGGTCGGGGCGCTCGACGGTGATGTGCCGGTCGAAGCGGCCCGGGCGCATGAGCGCCGGGTCGAGGATGTCGGGGCGGTTGGTCGCGGCGATGACCACGACGCCGGTGGAGGCCTCGAAGCCGTCCATCTCGACCAGCAGCTGGTTGAGGGTCTGCTCGCGCTCGTCCGAACCGCCACCGCCGCCGCCGGAACCGCGCTTGCGGCCGGCCGCGTCGAGCTCGTCGATGAACACGATGGCCGGCGCGACCGCGTTGACGCGGCGGAACAGGTCGCGGATGCGCGCCGCGCCGACGCCCACGAGGGACTCGACGAACTCGGCACCGGCCACGCTGAAGAACGGGACGCCGGCCTCACCGGCGACGGCCTTGGCGAGCAGCGTCTTGCCGGTCCCGGGCGGGCCGAACAGCAGGACCCCCTTCGGGGGTACGGCGCCGAGAGCGACGTACTTGCTGGGGTCCTTGAGGTAGTCGCGGATCTCCGCGAGCTCGATGACGGCCTCCTCGGCGCCACCCACGTCCTTGAACGTGATGCTCGAGCCCCCGGTGCGGCTGCCGTCGTCGACGCGGCCGAAGTTCGTGACCTCACCGATCGCGCCGCCACCTGACCCCTTGCCCAGGAAGAGCAGCGCGAAGATGTTGGCCAGGATCAGGACCGGCATGAGGAACAGGGTGAACAGGCGGACGCGCGCCTTGGTGTGCTGCTTGTCGATCGTGAACGTGGCGCCGCCGTTCTTGAGGATCTCGGCCTCGCGGGTGTACGCCGTGCCGTTGCTCGGCAGCTCGGCGCTGACCGTCTGACGCTCGTCGGTCACGCCCTCCACGACCGCGGGGGGCGCCTGCTTCGAGCCGCCCTGCAACGCGACCGCGTCGGACACCGAGCGCAGCTTGAGCTGCAGCTGGTTGTCCTGGTCGAGGTAGGTGGCGCTCACGACGCGGGAGCCCGCGGCAAGGGCGTCGGCCTTGTCGACGGAGACCTGGGTGCCCTCCTGCGCCGGGAGGATCACGGTCAGCGACGTGATGAAGGCGACAACCAGGAGCAGGAGGGTCGCGGCGAGCGCGATCATCGTGCGCGGCGGGCCCTGCTTTCCGGTGGCCGCGCGAACGCGCTGGCGCGCCGCGCGCCGCGCCGTGAACCGGTCGACGAGGCCGCTGGGCTCCGTGGTGCTGGGGGAGCCGCTCGGGGGGGTGGCCACGGAAGAACCTCCTCGCCGGGGTCACCGGCAGTCAGGGGTGCCCGTCACGTCTCGGAAGCGAGGTGTGCGCAGGACAAGGCGGAGCAGAACAGGGGTGCTGGGGGGATTCGCCACGGCAGCAGGTTCTCCTGCCGTCCATGGCGGTGATCATTGTGACCCACGGCACCCGGGTGTGTCTCCTGTGGGACCCCTGCTCGAATGGCTCGGCCCGGCCCGGGCGCCGGTTAGCTGGCGGCGCCGAGCACCTGCCAGCCGCTGAGCAGGCGCTGGAGCTCGTCGGCCAGGGGGGATGTCACGTCCACGATGCGTGCGGGGGGCGTGTGCAAGGCCAGCCGGGACGCTCGGCGAGCGGCAGAGGCCGCGTGGGCGCGGTCGCGGGCGGCATGCGCACGGAGCGGGACCTCGCGGAAAGCGCGGGCCAGCAGCACGAAGGCCTCCTCGCGGGGGACCTCGCGGGTTCCGCGCACCCAACGCTGGGCGTCGCAGCGGCAGCACCGCTCGAGGGCGACGCACTGGTCGCCGACGGGGATCGGGAAGACGAGGACCTCGCTGCCGCAGCACTCCATCGGTTCGCTCCTGATCTCTGGCGGGCGACGCGTTGTCACCAAGCGCGTTCTTCTGAGTACTCAGAGTGACCGAATCGGGACATCCCCACCATGGCCCGCTCGGGCCGTTGATCGCGCCGCGGCGGGTGGTGCCGGCTCCGCCGTACGGCGCAACGTGGACTGCTCCGCCCCGTGCGGCGGCGGCATCGGAGAGGACGCCGACGGTGACCTCAGCTCGCGTCCCACTCCCCATGGGCTCCGGCGTAGGCAGGCTGGTACTGACGCCCGCGCTCCGCGAACAGGCAGGAGAGATCGCCGAAGGGCCCCCCGTCGCCATCCGTGGCATATCGGTACAGCGCGGCAGACAGGACGGCGGTCGCCGTTGCGTTCAGGGCGAGGTACGCCGCGGTGACCAGGAAAGCCGCCACGATGGCCGGCACCGTCCCCACGACCGCAAGCGGGCCCACGATGAGCACCACCGCGGCGATCCACCAGAACGCCAGCACCGTTTCGATCCCGCCACGGCTGACGGCGGCTTCGCCCCACCGCTCGCGAAACAGCGTCGCCGACCGTCGTAGGGCCTGACGCACTGAGCCACCTTCGAACAGCACCACCGGCACCACGAGCAGCGTCGCCATGGCGAACAGCGCCCCCGCGCCCCACGTGGCAAGCCGACCGAGTGCCCCGAGGCGCTCTTCCAGGGCGCGGAGCGCCGCCCCGACTGTCGCGTTCAGCAGCGACCACACCAACAACCCTGGCAGGTGCGGCGTGACAAGCCGAACGCCCTCGTGCAGCCCGATCGGGTGTCCGTTCATGTGCTCGGTCGTGACCGCGACCACCACGGCAGCAGTTAGCGAGCCCACGACGGACGTCGCCACGAGCGCGCCGAACAACAGGAACAGCTTCTCTGGCCCATACCCGACAGCGTCCCTCACGGAGACGAAGAGAAGCGCTCCGATCCCGAAGGTCAGGACAGCGTGCACAAACCCGGGCCACAGAAGCACCGGGACGGCCCGGATGACCGCGAAGCATCCGCGAAGCAGGGCCCATCCAGTGTGCCACCGGCGCATCACTCCAGTATCGCCCAGGCTTCGAGCTCGGCGTCGATGACCGCCTGGTCGACGCCATGGGTTGCCAAGACCCTTGCCAACGCCTCCGGGAAGCGCCGGAACAGGGAGCGCGACGGGGCCAGCGGCATCAGTACGGGGAGGAGCGTCGCTTCGTTCACGAAGAGCGCGAGCTGCGGTCGTCCCTTAGCGATGGTGGCGTACCAGGAGCCGAGCAGCGTGGTGGACTGGACCTCGGCTGCCGGGTCGGTGAGGCCCACCTTGTCCAAGAGCGTCTTGGTGGCGTGGACGACGTACACGCAGTCACCCTGGCATGAAGCCTGGACGGCGCGCTGGTCGCCTGCCTCGGCTTCAGGCGCTTCCGAGCGACGGCCTGCAGATCGAGGTGGACCTGGTTGAGGTCGAGCTGCGTGAGGCGAACGGCTGCAGGTTGCACCGCACCATGATCTCTCGCGATAGGACACAGCACCATCCCGTACCACGCTTGCGTGGTACGTTCTTGAGCATGGATGACCTCGGCGTGCTCGACCGGATCAACGCGCTGCTCGACGCGGAGGACGAGTCGACCGTGAACACCTCCATGCGGCTGCCCGTTGCCCTGCGCGATGCCGCCGCACTTGCCGTCGACCAGCTCCAGGTGGCGGCCTCGACCACGACCTTGACCGCGACCGCACTCCGCGCCGCGCTCGAGACAGCAGTGATGGAAGCGGCCCTCGAGGCGCACTTCGCCCAGCACCCCGGCGCTCGCCCCACGTTGGCCGAGGTCGCCCTGGCACTCGCCGCCCAGGACGGATCCCCGCTCGCGGATCAGCGCCAGCTCCTCGAGCAGGCGGCTGCCGAGGTCCTCGCGCGCCACCCGGAGGCCGACGCCGACGACGTGCTGCTGTGGGCCGAGGCGCAGCAGGCGGCCGTCCGACACACCGCGTGAGGACTGTGCTGCTCGACAACGAGGCCGTGAAGGCCCTTGCCGATGCGAGCCACCCCGAGCACCGAACCGTGGTCGCCCACCTGCAGGCCGTGACGTCGCGCAGGCGCAAGGGAACGCTGTCCAGAGCCATGGTCGCGACGGCCGTCCGGGTCGAGGCCGGCTGGGACCGCTCTCAGCCCGGCTCGGCAGCGATCAACCGCTTCCGGGTGCAGGACGCCGCGCTCGACGCCGCAAGCGCCAACGTGGCCGCCGCCCTCGTCAACCAAACCGGCGTCAGCGTCGCCGACGCCCACGTCGGCGCGGTCATCCGAAGCCTCACCGGCGATGAGGTCGTCGTGCTCACCAGCGACCCGGACGACATGGTCCGCGTCTCGACCCCACGACCCATCACCGCCGTGCGTATCTAACACACCACCCGCAGGCCGCGCCGGGCTGCCTTTGCCGCCGCGAGCCGGTCCAGGGCCCGCTCATCGGCATGCGGCATGGCGTGCCCGTCCTCATCAGCGTTCGCGTCGATGGGTGCGCGGTCAGGTGGGTCCGGAGGATCTCGACGGTCTCTGCGTCGAGCCCGAGCCGGCGCTTGCGGCCGCCCTTCGGCAGCCCTTCGGCAGCCCGATTGTCCAGTTGCCACGCCCGTCGAGCTTCAGGCTCTGCTCCACCAGCACCGAGCCGCGTGCCAGGTCGAGATTGCCAACGGGCCAGCCAGCCGCCTCGCCCCAGCGCAGGCCGGTCTCGGAGACGAGCTTGATCATCGGGTACCAGTACGGCATCTGGCTTGCCACGATCGCCAGGAAGTCTTCTCGTTGGTCGAGGGTGAGGAAGACGCGAGCGTCCAACCCCTTGTCAGGGAGGTTGACAGTCCATTTGCCAATGAGGCTGACGGGGATGTGCCGGTCGAGCGCGGCGTACTTCATGATCGTCGACAGCGTCGAGTACCAGGAATGGATCGTCTCGGCGGCTCACGGCCCAGCTTCGGGTTTGTGAAGCCTGGGTCGTCGAGCCGGGTCAGCAGCGCTCGTACCCGCTCTGTGGCGATCTTCGGGTAGGTCCCGTCCGTGGCGGTCGCGCCGGTGTCGCGTTCGCGGAAGTACACCGTGCTGCGGACCTGTCCGCGGGAGTTCGTGCGGTTCTTCTGCCAAGCACTGGCCATGGGAGCGGCTCCTGCTCGCCGGTCGACAATGACCGCAGGCTTGCGGTCATTTTGCGGTCATGACCGACGCTCCCAGCCCTGTCAAGGTTGCTCTATGCCCTCTGACCTGGCCTTTTGTGTGGGCGATACAGGACTTGAACCTGTGACCTCTTCCGTGTCAGGGAAGCGCGCTACCAGACTGCGCCAATCGCCCGTGCTGTTCAGTTGTGGGCCGTACCGGTGCCGTGCAGGAGAGGCCGGGGCGGGAATCGAACCCGCGTACAGGGATTTGCAGTCCCTTGCCTAAGCCACTCGGCCACCCGGCCGGGAGGCGCAATCACACCGAGCGGACGACGGGATTCGAACCCGCGACCCCAACCTTGGCAAGGTTGTGCTCTACCAACTGAGCTACGTCCACATCGATCAGGAAGTGCTGTCCGCACCGCTGACGACGAGTGGGAACACTAGCAGAACCGCGGCGTCGGCTCAGGTCTCGGGCTGGGCCCACAGCAGCAGCGCCAGCTCGGCGTCGACGTCCACATGGTCGCCCTCGCTGCCGGTGGGGACCGCCTCGTAGGTGAGGGTCAGGAACTCCACCAGCTCGGACAGCGGGATCTCGAAGCGGGCGCGACCGGACGGCGAGCTCAGGGACAGCGACACGGCCGCGCCGCCGCTCGCTGACGGGGAAGGCCACACCTGCACGTCACCCTGGCCCACGGGGGCGTCGACGCCCTCGGTGAGCAGTTGTCGGGCGAACGTCCACTCGACCACATCCGGCACGCCCCCGGGCGACGCCGTCCCCGTGTGGAAAGCCACCGTGACCGCGTACGGGTCGTTGACGTCGTAGGACAAGGAGGAGCGGACGGGGACCGTGGTCGCCTCGGGGACGACAAGGGTGAGGACCAGCTCGGACCGGACCGTCGTGGGATGCGCCATCGCTGTACCTCCAAGGACCGCCGCGGGGGGAGCGGTTCAATTCGTGCATCCCCGCTGTACGCGCTCCTGAACCGCCGCAGCGGGTGATCCTCACGGCAGTCTCGAGGCAGTGACGAGCCGCTCCCCGGGGTAGCGTGACGGGGAAATGTCGGCTCCTACCCATCCGTAGAGGCCGCTTCCGCGAACGACAGGTGTGCTCACCGCCGTGACGACCCCCAGGACGCGTGCCGAGGCTCGCCGTGCCCTGGACAGTTCAGGCCGCCCGACGGCGTACGACGGTCTCGATGACCGTGCGCTCATGGCGCGGGTCACTGAGGGTGATGCTGGCGCGCTCGAGGCGCTCTATGGCCGCTACGGCCGCGCGTGCTACGGCCTGGCTCGGCGCATCCTCACCGATGAGCAGTTCGCCCAGGACGTCGTGCAAGAGGTGTTCCTCACCGTCTGGCGTGACGCAGCCCGCTTCGACGCCTCGCGCGGCGGCTTCTCCACCTGGCTGCTGTCCATGACGCACCACAAGGCCGTCGACGCCGTACGCCGCGAGGAGAACCTCCGCAAGCGGCGCACGACGGCCGAGATCCTTGAGGAGCGCGAACCCGATGGGCCCCGCGTCCACGACGAGGTGTGGTCGACGTTGCGCCGCGAGCGGGTCCGCGAGGCGATGCAGACCCTGCCTGAGGTGCAGAAGGAGGCGCTGGTCCTGGCCTACTTCGGCGGCTACACGCAGCGCGAGATCGCCGGCCTCACTGACACCCCGCTCGGCACCGTGAAGACGCGAATGCTCGCGGGGATGAAGCGCCTGAAGTCTTCGCTCGAGGGACTCAACGACACCGCCCCCGATACCGATCCCTTTGACGCCGACGACAACGTGAGGAACGCACCGTGACCACCGCCGACCGTTCGCACGAGCTCTACGAGGAGCTCGCTGTGGGTCATGCCCTGAGTGCCCTCGAGCCCGAGGACGAGCAGTCCTTCCTCGCCCACCTGCCGTCCTGCGCCGCCTGCGAGCAGGCCCTGGTCGAGCACACCCAGACCCTCGGTCACCTCGCGTACGGCGTGGAGCAGGCCTCCCCGCCGGAGAGCGTGCTGTCCGGCATCCTCGCCGGTGTCCATGCGTCGGGTCGCGCCGGGGAGTTCCCCGCGCCGGCTGTCGCCGAGCCTGCTGTGGCCTCGTTGGACCAGGCCCGGGAGCGCCGCCGGGCGCGCACCGTCCGCGCCACCACGGCTTTGCTGGGTGCGGCGGCGTCCCTCGTGCTCGTGGTCGCCCTGGTGTTCGTGAACCGGGGTCTGCAGTCCGAGAACCGCACCATCCAGGCCAGCGACGCGGCACTGCAGACCGCAGTCGGAAGTCTTGTGCACACGGGGTCGGCGGCGGTCGACCTCAGCGGCGACAAGGGCCAGAAGGCGGTCGCGGTCATGGACGGCGCACGCATGAGCCTGGTCGTCGACGGCTTGCCCGTGAACGACCGCGAGAACAGCACCTACGTCCTGTGGCAGCGCAGCCGCTCCGGCGTCGTCCTGGCCGTGGGGACCTTCGACGTGACCGGCGACGGGGTGTCCGTCGTCAAGGGTCTGCAGCTCAACGGTGAGCCTTCCGAGGTGACGCGACTGATCGTCACCCGCGAGGCGGGCCGCGTCGCCCCCCAAGCCGCCGCAGGCGCGTCGGTCGTGTCCGGGGACGTCTGACCGGTGGGTCGGCTCACCGAGCACCGTCACGTCCGGCGGGTCCCCGGCGGAGCGACCTCCGTACGGGTTGGCGTGTTCCTGCTCGGGCTCGCCTTCATCCTGCTCGGTCTGGTTCTGTCGGTCCTACCCGGCCCGTTCACCATCCCGCCCGTGCTCCTGGGGCTGCTGATCTGGTCGCTGGAGTTCGCCTTCGCCGAGCGGTGGCTGATGCGCATCCGAGGGCAGGCCGAGGACGCCTGGGCAGGCGCCAAGGCCCGTCCGTGGCGGGCGGTGGGCAGCCTCGCCCTCAGCCTCACGGCGCTCGTCGCGGCCCTCGTCCTCGCGAGCAAGTACGACCTCGTGGATCGTGTGACCGGGATGGTCCTGTGACACTCCGGCCGGACCTCGCTGTGCGCTAGGGTCGTGCGCGCGCCTTCGGGCGATTAGCTCAGTTGGTTAGAGCGCTCGCCTCACACGCGAGAGGTCACTGGTTCGAGTCCAGTATCGCCCACCAGTAAACCCGCAGGTCAGAGCATATGACCGGCGGGTTTTTTGTTGCCCGTGCCCCTATTCGTGCCCCTATCCCGGAGGAGGCTGAGGCAGTGTGATCGGGCGCACAGCGCGATGGTGACACGCGGGGAGGCCTTGGCTGCCCCGCGGCAGCGAGCGCCGTTATGGTCGTCAAAGGCCGAGGCCATCGTGCTTGCGCCTGCGTGATGCACCTATAGGAGCGGAGAGTCCTGTCGACCGGCACGAGCCTCGTTCGTCGGGTGACGGGGCGCAGCTGAGTCTCATGGGCGACCTGGACGATGCGGTCCCGGATCGCGGAACTCGAAGCCGACAACGAGCACCTACGCGGGATGCTGAAGATCTCGGAGCAGGAGAGCAAGCGCCCCGGGGCCGCGCCGACGGTGATGTTCGACGCCGCTCCGGGGACGGTCACTGCGGCGTCGTCCGCGAGGGAGAAGGTCGCCTTCTACGCGACCCTGTTCCGGGCTCGCAGCGACGTGTACGCGGTCCGGTGGGACAGCGACCGCACCGGACGCGGCGGCTGGATGCCCGCCGTACTTGGCGGGTTCCGCAAGGGCGTTCGCCCAGCCGATCGGCACTACCTGCCTTTGACGGAGGAGGTGGTCACCCGGCACCTGTCCGGTGACCTGGAGATCGGGCTGTACCCGCTGCTCGACAACGACCGGTGCCACTGGGTCGCCGCCGACTTCGACGGCGCTACGGCTCTGCTCGATGCCCTGGCGTACTTCAAGGCCGCTCGTGCGTACGGCGTGACCGCGGCGCTGGAGGTGTCACGCTCGGGAGCGGGCGCGCACGTCTGGGTCTTCTTCACCTCGGGGGTGCCCGCGGCTCAAGCAAGGCAGCTGGGCACGGGATTCTTGCGGGAGGCCATGACCATGGCGGGACGGCTGAACCTGGCGAGCTACGACCGGCTCTTCCCGTCGCAGGACCTACTTCCGGCTGGCGGTATCGGCAACCTGATCGCTGCCCCTCTTCAAGGTCGCCGTCGCCGTACGGGTACGACGGTGTTCCTGGACCTGGCGACTCTCGAACCGCACGAAGACCCGTGGGGCTACCTCTCCTCACTCCCGCGGCTCACCCCTGCGGAGCTGGCGCGTGTCGTGACAAGGCTCGGGACCCTGCGCACCGGCAGCGGCGTGGACAAGGTCGTCACGTCGAGTGCGACGAAAATCGACGTACCTGTGCCAAACAGGGTTGAGGTCGAGCTCGGCGGCACGCTGCGGGTCAAGGCGGCGTCCCTACCGCCGGCAATGCTCGCGACTCTGCGCCACGCCGCGTCGATGCCCAACCCCGCCTTTTACGACCGGGAGCGGCGTCGGCAGTCGACGTGGGACACGCCCCGCTTCCTCCGCCTGTACGACGAGACGGTGGAGGGTGACCTCCTGCTGCCCCGTGGCATGCACGACCGGCTCGTGGCGCTGCTCGAGCGCGCGGGGAGCAAGATGGCTGTGACGGCGGATCTGCGTAGCGACGGAAGCCCGCAGGACTTCTCCTGCTCGGCGACGCTGACGCCGGAGCAGCAGGCAGCACACCAGGCGGCGCTCGGTCACGATCTCGGGTTGCTGGTGGCGCCACCCGGCGCGGGCAAGACCGTGATGGCGAGCGTGGTTATCGCTTCCCTGGGCGTCTCGACCCTGGTCCTCGTTGACCGCAAGGCGCTGGCCGACCAATGGCGGAAGCGCCTACATGAGCTGCTCGGCGTCAAGGTCGGGCAGCGCGGCGGCGGAAGGACCAAGACCACCGGCGTCCTCGACATCGCGACCCTCCAGACCCTGGCCCGCGACGAAGACGTCGCCTCGTGGACCAAGGACTACGGCCTGGTCGTTGTCGACGAGTGCCATCACGTACCCGCAGCGGCGTTCACGCACGCGGTCTCCCAGATCCCTGCGCGTCGCTGGCTCGGACTCACCGCGACGCCTTACCGCCGCGACCAGCTCGATGACCTCATCGCGCTGCAGATCGGGCCGATCCGGCACACGGTGGCCAGGGCGACGCGAGACACCCTTACGTCCGTCGAAGCCCCCGTTCCGGACCCCGTTCTGCATGTCCATCCCACCCGGTACACCTACTCCGGTGACGCGACCCCGCAGTCGCCCGGGGGCATGGCGGTGATCTACCGCGACCTCGTCGCTGACGACGACCGCCTTCAGCAAGTCGTGCAGGACGTCCTCGACGCCACCGGGCGCGGGCGCCACTGCTTGGTCCTCACCCAGTGGACCAGCCATCTGGAACGGCTCACCGCGGAACTCACCCAACGAGGACGCCCGCCGGTGGTTCTCCGTGGAGGCATGGGCGTGAAGCAACGAGCCGCCGCGCTGGCTCAACTGGAGCATCCGACGGCGGACGAGCCTCTCTTGGTCGTCGCCACCGGGCCGTTCGTAGGCGAGGGCTTCGATTGTCCCGTGCTGGACGCGCTCTTCCTTGCCGCACCGATCGCGTTCAAGGGCAGGCTGGTGCAGTACGTCGGGCGGATCCTGCGGCCCTACCCCGGCAAGCTGACCGCTGAGGTTCACGACTACCACGACGTGCAGGAAGGTGTTCTCGCGTCCTCGCTGTCCAAGCGGGCGCTCGGCTACGTCAGCCTGGGCTTCCCGGATCCCCGCTGACACTGTTCGCCGGTTCGCGGGCGGAGGTCCTGAGCCGGTGCCGCTCCCCGAGAAAGGTCGCGTCCGCTGCGGGTAAGGACCGTCAATCGCTGGCCAGCGCTCGTACTCGCATGGCGCGGATCGGTAGCGAAGTTCGGCGCGGAACGGTAGCGCAACCCTGCGCGAAATGGTAGCGTCGGGGGATGCATTCGGAGCAGTCCCGTTCATGATCACGTACCGCCCGCGGGTGCTGGACGGCGAATTGGACGCACTCCTGCCCAGTTTGCCTGCAATTTCCCTCGAGGGCCCCAAGGGCGTGGGCAAGACGGCGACCGCGACGCAGCGCGCTGCGCAGATCTTGCGCCTGGACGAACCCGCACAGGCTCAGTTGCTCACCGCCGACCCCTCCCGTCTGACCCGGGGCCCGTACCCGCTGCTCATCGACGAGTGGCAACGGCTCCCGGCAGCCTGGGACCTGGTGCGACGTGCGGTCGACGACGACCCGTCCGCTGGCCGGTACCTGTTGACCGGTTCCGCAGCGCCCAAGCAGGCACCGGTTCATTCGGGGGCCGGTCGCATCGTGTCCCTCCGCATGCGCCCGCTGACGCTGGCTGAGCGGGGTGTCAGCACCCCGACGGTCTCGCTGGCGCGACTGGTCACCGACGGGATCTCTGCGGACCTCGTGTCCGGCCGCTGTGAGCTGACGGTGCCGGACTACACGGCAGAGATCATCAGCGGGGGCTTCCCAGCGCTGCGGGCTGGGACTGACCGTGCTGTCCGGGCGGCCCTCGACGGGTACCTGCAGCGCATCATCGACGTCGAGCTCCCCGAGAACGGGGCCGCCGTGCGGCGCCCCGAGACGCTGCGGCGCTGGCTCAGTGCCTACGCCGCCGCGACCTCGACCGCCGCGTCGTACGACAAGATCCGCGACGCGGCGACTGCCGGAGAGGGCGACAAGCCCGCCAAGTCCACGACCGGTCCCTATCGCGACGCGCTGGAGAGGCTGTTCGTCCTGGAGCCGCTTCATGCCTGGGCACCGACGTTCAACCACTTGAGCCGGCTGTCGGCCGCACCCAAGCACCACCTCGCCGACCCGGCACTGGCAGCTCGTCTGCTCGGCGTGAACGCCGCCGCCCTTCTTCGCGGCGAAGGCACCCAAGTCGTCCAGCGCGACGGCACGTTCCTCGGCGCGTTGTTCGAGTCGCTGGCGACGCTCGTCGTTCGGGTCTGCGCCCAGGCCGCAGAGGCGCGGGTGCTGCACTTCCGTTCCTGGAGCGGTGAACGCGAGATCGACCTCATCGTCGAGCGCGACGACCATCGCGTATTGGGCGTCGAGGTCAAGCTCAGCCCCGAGGTCAACGACGGCGACGTCCGGCACCTGCTTTGGCTCAAGCAGCAGCTCGGCGAGGACTTCCTCGGGGGAGTGGTTCTCACCACCGGCACCGATGCCTACTGCCGGCCGGACGGAATCGCGGTCATCCCGCTCGGCCTACTTGGTCCCTGACAGCACTCGCCTCGCGTCCAAGCCCGCCATGGTGGGAGGGCATGTAGCAACGAAATATCGCGGTACGAGACGGACCGGTCGCCGATGGACAGCCGGCCTTACCGTCTGCCGGACAGGTATCCGGCCTTACCGTCTGCCGGACAGGTATCCGGCCTTACCGTCTGCCGGACAGGTATCCGGCCTTACCGTCTGCCGGACAGGTATCCGGCCTTACCGTCTGCCGGACAGGTATCCGGCCTTACCGTCTGCCGGACAGGTATCCGGCCTTACCGTCTGCCGGACAGGTATCCGGCCTTACCGTCTGCCGGACAGGTATCCGGCCCTACCGTCTGCCGGACAGGTATCCGGCCCTACCGTCTGCCGGACAGGTATCCGGCCCTACCGTCTGCCGGACAGGTATCCGGCCCTACCGTCTGCCGGACAGGTATCCGGCCCTACCGTCTGCCGGACAGGTATCCGGCCCTACCGTCTGCCGGACAGGTATCCGGCCCTACCGTTTGCCGGTCGGGTAACCGGCCCTACCGTTTGCCGGTCGGGTAACCGGCCCTACCGTTTGCCGGTCGGGTAACCGGCCCTACCGTTTGCCGGTCGGGTAACCGGCCCTACCGTTTGCCGGTCGGGTAACCGGCCCTACCGTTTGCCGGTCGGGTAACCGGCCCTCTTCGCGGTGGAGACTGACGTTGCTATGAGCACTCGCAGTACTGGAGGACGTAGAGCGCCCAGACGCCCACGAATACGGAAAATGCCAGTGCAAGCGTTGCCAGGATGCCTTTCGGCCTTGTGGGCCTCCCGATAAGGACGAAGACCCCGTAGACGAGCAGCAGCGTGAGAGCGAGACCGAACGCGATGGTCGACTTCGGGGCGCGGCCGTAGCCCCAGACTGCGGCTGCCACCGCGCCCGCGAACATCAGGCAGGCAGTGATCGCGAGGAGGGTCTCCCCGACGACCTCTAGGACAAAGTCATCCCAGAACCAGCGGTTGAAGCGTCGTAACGGACCGCGTTCCTTCTGACCGCGCACGCGCGTTCCCGGAATCTCGTGCACATGACGACGGTACGCCAGTAGAGAGAACAACCGCTCGCAAGCGGCTGCCCTTACCCTCGGAGCGTGCTGATACCAGACCGACGAAGGCGGCTGCTTGGTGCGGTCTGTGCGCTTGGTGCAGCCCTAACGTGCGTGGTTCTCGTCGCGATCGACCCTGACTCGGACATCGCTTTCACGGCGCTCGGCATCCTTCTCTCGACCCTCGTCTTCACGGCCTGGCAGATGTTCGGCCTGCCTTGGCTCCTGGTCCCCCCGTTCGGTTGGCGCAAGCGCGAGTAGGTGCCGCTGCCCCCTTCTGTGGACAGGCCGCTATCCGCGCAGCCGGTGGCAAGATGAAGCCGTGCCCTCCGCGTACTTCCTCGCAGCCCGCGCCGTCGTGAACGAGGTCGATCCCATCGGGCTGATCCGCATGGATTGCCCTGAAGACGAGTACGACGCCGAGGTTGAAGACCTGATCAAGTGGCGGCAGCCGGTAACCGCTGAGCGCGTAGCCGAAGTCTTCATCCAGTGGTTCGGCCGCGAGAACGGAGCGATGGCGCTGGACGACGCGGAGCGGATTGCCACAGGCATCAACGCTGCGCGCGCGGCACACCTGCCCTGACGCCGGATCGAGAAGAAGTGCCGTTGCCGAGGTGCGGCTTACGCTTCCGGACATGCCAGATGAGAAGCCGCGCTGGGAGGTCGAACGGGACAGGCTCAACGCGCTCCATCCCGCTCAGACCTGGGTGTACCGACAGTGGTGGCTGTATGGAGTCGTAGGTCTCGGTCTGCTCATTGCTTCAGTCGCGGACGATGATCCTGGGCTTCGCGTCCCCGCTGGGATTGGCCTCCTGGCGGCAGCGTTCGGGTACCGGCACCGCTGAACGCTAGGTGCCGCTACATCATCAGTTGCGGTCGACCGCAGCTTGCGCATGTAGCGGCACCTTTCCATCAGGGCGGGGGTCGCTCCCGCGGCGCGCTGACGAGGCGGGTTCAGCCGGGGACTGACGCTGGGAACCCGGCGACGGATGACAGGCCAAGCACCTGCGCGAGCTGCCCGGCTGGGACGAGAGCGAGCGGATAGGAGTCTGATCCCATGTCCAGGATGACCAACTCGGTGCCACCCGCACGCAGGCCTGCCGCGACGATGTGGAGGAACGTCTCCGTTGACGCCTCCATGTCCGCAGAGCCCAGCCAGGTCCAAGCCGCGTCGCCGGGACTCGATCGCAGAGCCCGAAGCTGCCTTGCGACGTCCTCTCCCTGCTCCTTCCAGTCGACCTCTGCCAGCCGGCCGACGTCCGTGAGCGCGTCCAGCAGGGCAATCCATGCCAGGTCAGAAGTTGGATCGTCTATGCCCCGGTCCATCAGCCGGTCCGCGTGCGCCCGGACGTACCCCACCGGGTCGTCGTGCGCGGCCAGCACCTGCAGGGCTACGGCGGGTTCGCCGGGGGCGAGGAGCGCGGCGAGGGAGGCGAGGGCATCGCGGGCATTCGACATACAGGTTCCGTCCGGGCAGCGTCTGCGGTCTGAGCGTCTCGACGTTAGCGGAGCACGTCGACTAGGCCCGGCGTCGGGACGACGCTTGGCCTACCATGCTGAAGGGTTCGTGCTCCGCCGGTATACATCCCAAGACAATGCCGGGTCCAGGACCGAGAACGGCTCCATCAGAGTTTCGTCTGTGAACGGCGCCAGCCGGTATGGCCGCACACGGCCCGCACGCTTGCCTCAGCGCCTGGGGGAGGCGGCTCCTGGAACGTCAATCACGAGGAAGCGGCCGCTCTGGGTCCCGGACAGACCAGCAGCGGCACCCTCCGCGCTGAACGTCCAAGTCGTTCGGGCCGGCGAGAACAAGCCCACGGTCGACCTCTGCGTCCCCGCCAAGCAAGTCGCTTCGGCGGAGACACCCGCCGCGTTGTGGAGGCTGCCTCGTCCGGCCGACGCAGTCCCGCACGGTAGTTGGCCCACCGAGATGCTCCCCAAGGCGCCGCCAGCGAGATCGGCTGATGCGAAGACGTCCGAGTCAGCCGCGCCGTTCATCAAGCCGAACGTCACGGCGGCCTGCGAGTCGGTATGGGTCTTGAATCGAAAAGCGAGTCCTCTGACGACGGCCTTCCATCCGTTCGCCTCAAACTGCAGGCTCGGGTGTGCGCTGGAAATCACCACGAAGACGCGGTCGAGTGCCTCCGGGTCGTCCATGCCGCGATCTGACAGCTCCGCGGTGCTAACGGTGGCGCCGACGCTCCCGATTGCGCCGCAGCCGTACTGGGAGCAGCCGTAGCGGCTGCCTCCGGCGTAGACGGCGGGGGCTGGGTCGGCCGCGCCCGCGGCCAGCACGAAAGGCACGATCCGACCACCACGCCCAGATCGCTGCCCCACGATCCCGGTGAAGGAAACCTTGCCAGGGAGGTCGGAGGGCCTACCACCGCTGTCCGCGAACGCTGCAACCTTCAGGGATGCAGGGCCACGAGTCGTCCGCTCGAACACCACAGTGCTCGCCTTAACCTCCTTGAACGAGGCCGATGCAGGTGGCGCCAGCGGTAACAGGACGCCCAGGGCTACTAACGCAAGTGCCGCGCGCCTTCGCATGACCTCTCCCTTCGCCCAGACCGCTTCAGACGAGTTCGACAGCCTCCCTCGAAGTCCTGCTCCCTACTCGCATGCGTCGGAGAGAGTAGGGCCGGTTACCCGTCCGGCAGACGGTAGGGCCGGTTACCCGTCCGGCAGACGGTAGGGCCGGTTACCCGTCCGGCAGACGGTAGGGCCGGTTACCCGTCCGGCAGACGGTAGGGCCGGTTACCCGTCCGGCAGACGGTAGGGCCGGTTACCCGTCCGGCAGACGGTAGGGCCGGTTACCCGTCCGGCAGACGGTAGG